>NZ_FNDG01000045.1 GCF_900100535.1 Phytopseudomonas flavescens | reverse complement strand
AGCATAAGCTGAGTATCCTGCACTGAATACATAGGTGCATGAGGCGAACCAGGGGAACTGAAACATCTAAGTACCCTGAGGAAAAGAAATCAACCGAGATTCCCTTAGTAGTGGCGAGCGAACGGGGACTAGCCCTTAAGTTGATTTGAGATTAGTGGAAGGCTCTGGAAAGTGCCGCCGTAGTGGGTGATAGCCCCGTACACGAAAATCTCTTTTCAATGAAATCGAGTAGGACGGAGCACGAGAAACTTTGTCTGAATATGGGGGGACCATCCTCCAAGGCTAAATACTACTGACTGACCGATAGTGAACCAGTACCGTGAGGGAAAGGCGAAAAGAACCCCGGAGAGGGGAGTGAAATAGATCCTGAAACCGTATGCGTACAAGCAGTGGGAGCAGACTTGTTCTGTGACTGCGTACCTTTTGTATAATGGGTCAGCGACTTATATTCAGTGGCGAGCTTAACCGAATAGGGGAGGCGTAGCGAAAGCGAGTCTTAATAGGGCGTTTAGTCGCTGGGTATAGACCCGAAACCGGGCGATCTATCCATGGGCAGGTTGAAGGTTGGGTAACACTAACTGGAGGACCGAACCGACTACCGTTGAAAAGTTAGCGGATGACCTGTGGATCGGAGTGAAAGGCTAATCAAGCTCGGAGATAGCTGGTTCTCCTCGAAAGCTATTTAGGTAGCGCCTCGTGTATCACTGCTGGGGGTAGAGCACTGTTTCGGCTAGGGGGTCATCCCGACTTACCAAACCGATGCAAACTCCGAATACCAGCAAGTGTCAGCACGGGAGACACACGGCGGGTGCTAACGTCCGTCGTGAAAAGGGAAACAACCCAGACCGTCAGCTAAGGTCCCAAAGTTATGGTTAAGTGGGAAACGATGTGGGAAGGCTTAGACAGCTAGGAGGTTGGCTTAGAAGCAGCCACCCTTTAAAGAAAGCGTAATAGCTCACTAGTCGAGTCGGCCTGCGCGGAAGATGTAACGGGGCTCAAACCATACACCGAAGCTACGGGTTCATCTTAGGATGAGCGGTAGAGGAGCGTTCTGTAAGCCTGTGAAGGTGAGTTGAGAAGCTTGCTGGAGGTATCAGAAGTGCGAATGCTGACATGAGTAACGACAATGCGAGTGAAAAACTCGCACGCCGAAAGACCAAGGTTTCCTGCGCAACGTTAATCGACGCAGGGTGAGTCGGCCCCTAAGGTGAGGCAGAAATGCGTAATCGATGGGAAACGGGTTAATATTCCCGTACTTCTAATTACTGCGATGGAGGGACGGAGAAGGCTAGGCCAGCACGGCGTTGGTTGTCCGTGTTTAAGGTGGTAGGCCGAATGCTTAGGTAAATCCGGGCGTTCAAGGCCGAGAGCTGATGACGAGTTGTCCTTTGGACGATGAAGTGGTTGATGCCATGCTTCCAGGAAAAGCTTCTAAGCTTCAGGTAATTAGGAACCGTACCCCAAACCGACACAGGTGGTTAGGTAGAGAATACCAAGGCGCTTGAGAGAACTCGGGTGAAGGAACTAGGCAAAATGGCACCGTAACTTCGGGAGAAGGTGCGCCGGTGAGTGTGAAGGGTTTACCCCGTAAGCACATGCCGGTCGAAGATACCAGGCCGCTGCGACTGTTTATTAAAAACACAGCACTCTGCAAACACGAAAGTGGACGTATAGGGTGTGACGCCTGCCCGGTGCCGGAAGGTTAATTGATGGGGTTAGCTAACGCGAAGCTCTTGATCGAAGCCCCGGTAAACGGCGGCCGTAACTATAACGGTCCTAAGGTAGCGAAATTCCTTGTCGGGTAAGTTCCGACCTGCACGAATGGCGTAACGATGGCGGCGCTGTCTCCACCCGAGACTCAGTGAAATTGAAATCGCTGTGAAGATGCAGTGTATCCGCGGCTAGACGGAAAGACCCCGTGAACCTTTACTATAGCTTTGCACTGGACTTTGAGCTTGCTTGTGTAGGATAGGTGGGAGGCTTTGAAGTGGGGACGCCAGTTCTCATGGAGCCAACCTTGAAATACCACCCTGGCAACCTTGAGGTTCTAACTCTGGTCCGTTATCCGGATCGAGGACAGTGTATGGTGGGTAGTTTGACTGGGGCGGTCTCCTCCTAAAGAGTAACGGAGGAGTACGAAGGTGCGCTCAGACCGGTCGGAAATCGGTCGTAGAGTATAAAGGCAAAAGCGCGCTTGACTGCGAGACAGACACGTCGAGCAGGTACGAAAGTAGGTCTTAGTGATCCGGTGGTTCTGTATGGAAGGGCCATCGCTCAACGGATAAAAGGTACTCCGGGGATAACAGGCTGATACCGCCCAAGAGTTCATATCGACGGCGGTGTTTGGCACCTCGATGTCGGCTCATCACATCCTGGGGCTGAAGCCGGTCCCAAGGGTATGGCTGTTCGCCATTTAAAGTGGTACGCGAGCTGGGTTTAGAACGTCGTGAGACAGTTCGGTCCCTATCTGCCGTGGACGTTTGAGATTTGAGAGGGGCTGCTCCTAGTACGAGAGGACCGGAGTGGACGAACCTCTGGTGTTCCGGTTGTCACGCCAGTGGCATTGCCGGGTAGCTATGTTCGGGAAAGATAACCGCTGAAAGCATCTAAGCGGGAAACTTGCCTCAAGATGAGATCTCACTGGAACCTTGAGTTCCCTAAAGGGCCGTCGAAGACTACGACGTTGATAGGCTGGGTGTGTAAGCGTTGTGAGGCGTTGAGCTAACCAGTACTAATTGCCCGTGAGGCTTGACCATATAACACCCAAACAATTTGGCTGTTAGACGGTTGAAGTCGACAGTAAAGCCGAAAATTTGCAAGAACACGCAATACCAACGGATATCACATACCCAATTCGGGGAAGCGACCTAAACATCGACTCCCCAACCGGATTGCTTGACGACCATAGAGCGTTGGAACCACCTGATCCCATCCCGAACTCAGCAGTGAAACGACGCATCGCCGATGGTAGTGTGGGGTCTCCCCATGTGAGAGTAGGTCATCGTCAAGCTTCTACCAGAAACCCCAGATCTCGACAGAGGTCTGGGGTTTCGTCTTTTCGGCGTGGGAAAA
>NZ_FNDG01000048.1 GCF_900100535.1 Phytopseudomonas flavescens | reverse complement strand
GTAACACCCCCACTTTACCCCGCAATCGAGGGGTTTTTAGCGTATTGGTGTGATCTCGGCTGTTAGCTGTTGAACGCCTGTGGCGCTTCCTTCCTCGGCCAATTTCGCGGCCAGCTTTTCCGCTGCCGCCTTGAGCTTGTAGCCCTTCGCATCCGACCGTGCGTTGGATAGGGTGATGCTTCGTCCTGTCTTCATGACGTACATTCGCCGGCCTCCGGGCGTCGTCTCCATCCATACAATCCATTGACCGCCCTTGGCCTTTTCCGGCTTCGGCAGGGGCTCCCAGCAAATTTCGCCGTCATCCTCCAGGATTATCTCTATGGCCACGGCCAGCGCTGATTGCCTTCGGTTCGCTGCAGTCCAGGCCTCTCCTGGCGTGTCGTAGCGTGCGGCTGATTCAAGGCTGAATCCCCATACGCTGGGTTTCTCTGCAATGAGAAAGCCGCCTTCCATTTCGCTCTCTACGCCGTATCCGATTACCGTGCCCATGCTTTCCTCTACGCCGCCGTTTTCCTTGCTGCTTCTTCTTCAAGCCCGGCCATCAGGTGGCTGAACATTCCTCTCGCCATCGGCTTCATTTCTGCTGGCAGGTCTTCGAATCGTCTGAATATAGCCCTTAGCTCTGCCGCTATCCCCCTCTGGTGCCTCTCCATAAGTATTTCGTCTGTCGAGCAGCCAAAAAGCTGTGCCATCAGCACCACCTTGGTTCCTGCTGGGCCTTCCTTGTTTTTGTCCTTCTCCCATGCCGCGATAGTGTTCTCGGTTACCCCTAGATACTCGGCGAGCGCCGCCTGTGAATAGCCTGCCGCTTCTCTTTTCTCTCGGATGTTTTCGCCAATGCTCATCGGTAGGGCGTCCAGGTTCGGATTCGTCACTGAGGCTATCTCCTGTGTTTACGTACAGCATCAGAATATTTGTGCTTGACCCACAGATTAACTATTGCCCTGCACCACAAGATTATTGCAGACTTGACTACACATTTTTTGGGGTTGACAGGTTTTGGGATGGATTCGTTTGAGCGCACCCCTGTCGCGATGTTTTTCGACTGGATCAAGGCATATCAGGACTACCCGTACGACCTGCCTAAGGTCTCGGAAACCTTTAGCCGCCATTTCGATGCCAAGACAGGCGAGCAGATAGCCGAGACCACTCCGGCCTTTCTGGCCGAGGGTAGCTACTGCACCACGTTCCGTATCCACGTCGCCGGCCGGCGTATCACCGTTGACGGCAACCCTTCCCGCATCAACCGCCTGGACAACGTCTTCGGCATCGAAACCCTGGACGGCTGCATGCGGGTTATCAACTCGGTTTTGGCTGAGTTCAAGCTCCCGCCGATGACCCCGTGCAAGACGCTCCAGCGGCTGAACGACGGCACTGCCGTGGCTGATGGCGCGGTTTTTCAGCGCCTCGACCTGACCAGTAATTTCTATGTAGGGCAGGGCAACGAAAGGGCGTATTTGCGCGGCATTTCCAGCCAGCGATTCCGCAACTCGATTGCCTACCTGTATCCGGATGGCAATACCACGGTTTGGACGCCTACCGGTGGCGAGAAGGCCGGTCGCTTGGTTTATCCGGGCAATTACAACAAAGCGGCTGAGCTGAATGCTCATTTGCTCCCAAAGGTGAAACGCACCTTTGGCGAAGACTCCGACGAATTCCGCTACGTGCGGGAACTGCGCGACTGGTGTGTATCGGTCGGCATGGTGCGCTCTGAGATCAAGTGTCGATCAGAGTATTTGAAGCGTGAAGGGCTCCAGTTTTGGGGCCTGTTCGATGAGCAGAAATTGAGAGAAATCCATAGGGGGTTCCTCATGGTTGGTAACAAGTGCGAAATCACGAATTTCGACGTTTTCACCGTGGCCGATGAGCTGCTAGCCAAAGGCATTGTTGAGCATCGTAAGGCGGCAATGACGACCGCTGGCTATGTCGCGCTTTGGCAGTGTGGTCAGCGCTTTGACCTTGAGTCATCCGCCGTTCAGAAGCACCGCGCCCGCCTGCGCCAGATCGGTA
>NZ_FNDG01000044.1 GCF_900100535.1 Phytopseudomonas flavescens | reverse complement strand
GTATCACGACCACTGGCGAAGTTCAGGTCGCGCCCGGCGTACAGGTAGGCGTTCTGCATCTGCTCGCCTTCGCGATCCAGCTTGCCTTTGCCCAGGCTGGCACTGACATAGACGCCAAAACCATCGCTGCCCACGGTCACGCCGACTTCGCCACCGGCGTTGCGCCGATCGTTATCGGTGCTGCTCTGGTTCTGCGCCGCACCGATCAGCAGGTCGTTACCCGCGTTCAGGTTGATATCGCGCCCGGACTGCGCACGGGTGCCGACCAGACTGAGGTCGTTACTCGCTTCCAGGTTGAGGTCGCGGCCCGCCAGCAGTTCGCTCGGGCTGGACGTGCCTTGTCGCTCTGCCTGGGTCGCCGTACCGGTGCTGCCACCCACGCCGAGCTTGAAGCCACCGGAGGTGCCACCCTTGATCCCGCCCTTTCCTTGCTGTTGCTCAGCATCAACGGCGTATTCACCCTGCGCGACACCCAGCGTGACGTCAGTACCCTTGATGGCGATGTCACGCCCTGCCTGCAGACGACTGCCATCAATGACAACGTTGTTGCCTGCGACCAGGTTGATGTCATTACCAGCCTCCAGCGTCGAGGCCCGATTGCCGACCACGGTCTGGCTGACGCTCTGGCTCTGGCTGGTGCTGCCCAAATGGCCATCGAAAGTCGGCCCGGACATGAATTGGCTGACGCTGTCGACCGCCTTGAGGATGCTCGACGCCTGGCTAACCGTATTCTCGCCTTTGCCAGCACCACTTACCGCGTCCTTGGTGCGCTCGAAGTTGTGATTGACGGTAGTACTCGTACCCGTACGTTTCTGGCTCTGCTCCCTGGCGTAGCTCGATTGCTCATTGGCCGCATCGATGAGGATGTCGCGCCCGGCACGCACATCCGACTGGCAATCAGACGTAGGGCGTATTCGCCGAATGATTCAAAAAACTATTTATTTTTTAAAGAGCAATTGGCTTGTGAAACGTCATGCATGCGTCAGACGATCACGTCGCGGTAAACGACGGATTACGCTTCGCTAATCCATCCTGCAAATATTAATCCGTCTTACCGCGTTTAATTTCGCTCCCAATTCAGTTCCATTTCTTTTCCCAAAAAGAAATTATGAATAGCTTTAGAAGCCTCAACTTCACCAACAACAACATTTCGTGAAAAATCAGCAAACTGGCCACCAGCACAAAGCTCCACAACATTGCCATCATCACCACTAGGATTCAATAAAGTGAAATTCTCATCACACTGAGAGCTGAGAGTAACAACAAAATCTGCTCCTCCTCCTCCCACACACAACTGCCACCCATCAGCCCGCTCAATGCTTACAAGCGTATGATTTTGTCCATTTAATCGTCCTAAAGCAGCAATGGCTTGTTCATAACAATGGCACTCTAGCTCAATATCACCACTTCGATTAGCAACTCGATCATCAATAAACAACTTCATCCATCCTCCTTAAGGCCGTATCACAACGACTCCGTCAGGCCCAACCACTGAAAGTTCCTTAAGTCCTAGTTGACGCACCATGGATCTAATGCCGCCATTTTGATCACATGCTCGGCATGGCTGTCGATCAACATACAAAGTCAAACTCTCTCCTATGACATTAATCCCCTGCTGCTTAACTTGATTAAGAACATCAATCTCAGCATGTGTTTTGGAAATAGAATTAACACCCGAAACTGGCTGCCCATGCGCATTAATACCGTATATTTTTTGCCCATTCACCTCCAAAACCGCCAATGTACTTTTATCCAAAGATGATCCTGCAGGAGGTAATCCTAGGTCTTTGCGGAAATCTGCTAAATCCTTTGATACGGACTCACTATACATATTCCCCGGATTCAACTGATGCTCCGGCGTCGTATAGCTATCACTACCCTGTTGCCCGTCTAGCTGGTTTCCTCCTGTATGCGGAACAGTAACCACCGAACCACCGGCATTATAGCCACCACTTGATGCATCTCCAGTAGTTGCCGGGTCAATAGCCGGATTGATTAATGTACCGTACTTGGGATCAAGTTCATGTATCGGGAATACGGTTCCTTTACCGATCAAAAGACCCCATATCTCGGCTGAAACCTTAAGCTGATCCTCCGCAGCGACCCCTACCTGCCCAGCGGAATCCATGATGGTATTCCCCAACTGGGTCATATTCTCCATAGACTCGGGGTTCGTAGCAGCTACCAGAAGAACAGCCCCTACTCCTGCCAGCGCCAAACCGGCCGCCTGAGCAAGGTTACTCTGCAATGGATTGCCTTGCGCTGCTACGCTGAGCTTATAAATGAATGAATAAGCACCTTCAGGGTCTTGCGCAGCCATGGTGGCTATGTAATCAACAACCGCCTGCCTCTGTGCCTCAGTCGCCTGGCCCGGTATCTGATCGACAAAGTGACGCGCAGCATCCTGCCGCTTTTCTGAATTGCGGTTGCCTAAGAATCTAAGAACATCATGTTTAACAAGCTTCTGTTCCACCTCGGAGAGGCTGTTACCCTGCGCGATAGCACTGGTCGCGATGAAAAGCTTCGCGAGTTCGTTCAGTGCTTCCTCGCTGCTCTCTCCGTAGGCCGCAGCATTTTTCTTCCACGTTTCCAGCGTCTTCTTCGGATTCGCCACCGCCTCCACAGACGACTTGGTCACATACAGATCCGTACGCTCCTCGTCGTCCCGAGTGATCTCGTACGCCTTGCTCACATCGCGGTTGAGGCCCTCTGTGGAGTCCTGCCCGGTCTGTGCATCGTCACGTACGACAATTTCGCCCTCGCCCACCGTGGCCCGTACGATCTGTTGGCGATCCTTCTCGTACTCGTAGCCTTCGACGCTCCAGCCGGTCTTGCCTTTTTCGCCCTTACCTTCCTGGCTACTGTCCTGCTGGGTATCTTTCGCGTCGTTCTTGCCGTACGAGCCACCGACGTTCAGGTAGTAGCTACGCTCCTTGTCATGACCCGCGATATCGCTGAAACCCAGGGTATCGGTATCCAGCTTGAGGTTGCCGGTTTCGGAGGCGATCAGGGCGCCATCGATTTGTGTGTGCGCTTCGGTACGGATATCCAGCCGATCCCGCGCCACGATACGGGTCTGGTTCTCGACCCAGTCGGTATCGCCCGTGGTCTCGCCGTAGCCAACCGAACCGCTGAAGCCCGCTCCCGGCCCGAAGGTGGCGGTGGCGCTGACATCGAACTCCTTGCCTTTGACCTCGCCCGTGTCCGTGAGCGATGCCACGATCAGGTTCCGCCCCACATCGCCCGTCACTTCATCGGCGTGCAGTTGCGCACCGGTCACGGCGGTGTCTCGGCCGCTGCTGAAGTTCAGGCGGTCACCCGCGTACAGGTAGGCCTCCTGCTGGCGCTGGCCCTCACGCTCCAGATCACCCTTGCCCACGTTGACGCTGACGTAGACGCCAACACCTTCCGAGCCAAAGGTGAGCCCAACCTCTCCACCCCCGCTGCGACGGCTGCTTTCGCTGCCGCTTGCATTCTGTGCCGCACGAATACTGAGGTCGTTACCAGCCTTGAGGTCGATATCACGCCCCGCCTGGACTTCGGTACCGATCAGGCTCAGATCGTTGCGGGCATTGAGGTTGACGTCGCGTTGAGCATTGAGCCAAGAACCACTGGCAGTTCCCTGGCTGCCCTCTTCGCCAGCCACACCTTTGCTGCCGCCGATGCCGATCTTGAAACCACCGCTGGTGCCACCGACGAACCCGCCTTTGCCTTGGCTCTGTTGGCTGTCATAGCTCTGCTCGCCACGGGCGACATCGAGAACGATGTCCTGGCCAGTTACGGTGATGTCACGCCCGGCCTGGAATTGCCCACCACGTACCAGGGCGTCGTTGCCGGCAACCAGGTTGATGTCATTACCAGCCTCCAGCGTCGAGGCCCGATTGCCGACCACGGTCTGGCTGACGCTCTGGCTCTGGCTGGTGCTGCCCAGGTGCCCATCGAAGGTCGGGCCCGCCATGAACTGGCTGATGCTATCTACGGCCTTGAGTGTGCTGGATGCCTGGCTGACCGTGTTCTCGCCCTCGCCGGCGCCGCTGATGGCATCCTTGGTACGCTCGAAATTGTGGTTGACGGTAGTACTCGTACCCGTACGTTTCTGGCTCTGCTCCCTGGCGTAGGTCGACTGCTCGCTGGCCGCATCGATGCGAATATCGCGCACCGCATGCAGGTTCAGGTCATAGCCTGCCTGCAGGTCCGAGCCCTGCTGCAGGATGTCGCGCCCGGCGCGCACGTCCAGGTCGAGCCCAGCGCTTATCTGGCTGGCCGCGGCTGTCTGCTCGGCCGTGCGGGTCTTGTCCTTGAGGGCCTCAGCGCCGACGAAAGTGGTGAAGCCGTTACCATCCGCGCTTTGCTGAAGACCGACGGTCTTGGTGTTCTTCCATGACGTGACCTGTTCGCTGCTGCTGCCCGCCACCACGTTCACGTCACGCCCTGCGTCGAGCAGCACGTTGCGACCCGCACTGACACCGCTGCCCACCACGTTGATGTCGCGTTCGGCGATCAGCGCGGCATCGCGCTCGGCGTTGACCTGGCTGCCGACGTTGGTGGAACTGATGACCTCCTGCCCACGCTTCTTGGCACTGGAGATGGCAATGTCAGCGCCCCAGGAGGGCGAGCCCGCCGCCAATCCAACCGCATCGCCGAACGATAGCCCGACCTTCTTCTTGTACGACTCGCTACGGCTGTAGGCCTCGTCATTGGCCGCCACCAGGTTGATGTCGCCGTCTTCGTCGATCAGTCCGGCGCGCAGTTCCACATCGTTGCCCGCGGCGACAGTACTGGCCCGCAGGCGCAGATCGCTGCCTGCGGCGACGACCACGTCGTTACCCGCTTCCAGTTCGCTGGCGACCTGGGTCGCGGTGGTCTGCAGTTGGCTCTTGCCACTTTTCGACAGGCCGAGGAAACCGGACTTGGTTTTCTTCGAGTAGGAGCCATGCTCCTCGACACCGGACAGCACGGCGATATCGCCGGTCGCGCCCAGGGTCAGGTCATTGCCCGCCACCAGCCGGCTGCCGATCACGGTGACGTCACGGCCACCGTCGAGGCTGAGGCCGCCGTCGGCGGTGGTGCTGGTGTTGAGCGACAGGTCGTTGCCCGCCTCGATCACCGAAGCGATGTTGGTGCTGTCGTAGCTTTCCTTCTGTTCGCTTTTGCTACGGCCGAACGAGCCTTTGCTTTTCTTGAAGTAGTAGGAGGCGCTTTCGTCCTTGGCCGAGAGGATGTTGATGTCCTGCCCGGCATCGATATCGACATCGTTGCCCGCCTTCACCCGGCTGGCGATCAGGCTCAGGTCGCTGCCGGCGCCGAGGCTGATGTCGCGCCCGGCCAGGATTTCGCTCGATTGCTGGGTAATGCGGTCGTTGCTGGCGGTGACCTTCTTGCTCTTGAAATAGGTGTGGCTTTCGTCTGCCGCACTGGACAGCACAAGGTCGCGCCCGGCCCCCAGGTCGAGGTCACGACCTGCAGTGACCTGGCTGG
>NZ_FNDG01000004.1 GCF_900100535.1 Phytopseudomonas flavescens | reverse complement strand
CGAGGCCTACCAGCGCCTCAGCCAGTCCGAGCAGCAACGTGAAGGGCTGCGCCGCGAGGTGGTGCAGAACACCCGCAACCTGTATCGCGCGGTGAATACCGACGTGGAAACCGTACAGGCCCGTCGCCAGTCGATCATCTCCAACCAGAGCGCGCTGGAGGCTACGGAAATCGGTTATCAGGTGGGCACGCGCAACATCGTCGACGTGCTGGACGCCCAGCGCCAGTTGTACAGTGCAGTGCGCAACTACAACGACGCGCGCTACGACTACATCCTCAACAACCTGCGCCTGAAACAGGCTGCCGGCACCCTCAGCCCGGCAGACCTGGACGCTCTGGGTCGTTACCTGAAGCCGGACTACGACCCGGACCGCGACTTCCTGCCGACCGACCTCCACCTCTCCAGAGGGGCGATCGACACCCGCCTCTGAGTCACAGCATCGCAGGTTGGAGTTTCGCTCTGAAACCTCGCCAGGCGCATGGCTGCCGTTGACCGGCGGCCATCACTCGTCGCGGCGCAGATCCGGCGGGATGGGCAGGTCCTTGAGGGGAACCGGGCGCTTGCCCTTGCCTGCCTGGTACTGGCGGATCTGGTAGACGTAGGCCAGCACCTGTGCCACTGCCAGATAGAGTCCGGCGGGGATTTCCTGATCCAGCTCGGTGGTGTGGTAGATCGAGCGCGCCAACGCCGGTGACTCCAGCAGCATCACCTGGTGTTCCTGGGCGATCTCGCGGATCTTCAGCGCGGTGAAATCGCTGCCCTTGGCGAGCAGCATGGGCGCCTGGCCCTTCTCGGGATCGTACTTCAGGGCCACGGCGAAGTGGGTCGGGTTGGTGATCACCACGTCCGCCTGAGGCACGGCCTGCATCATGCGGCGCTGCGTCATTTCGTGCTGCAACTGACGAATCCGCTGCTTGACCTCGGGCTTGCCTTCGCTGTCCTTGTACTCGTCCCGGACCTCCTGCTTGGTCATCATCAGCTTCTGCTTGTTGTCCCAGAGCTGGAACGGCACATCCACGGCAGCGATCAGAATCAGCCCCATGGACAGCCACAGGGAACTCCAGCCGACTACCTCGGCGGCGTGCATGATCGCCGACTCGACCGGCTCGTTGGCGATCGCCAGCAGATCCTCGCGATCGGCCGACAACACCACGAGCGCCACCATCAGGATCAGCAGGAACTTGGCGAGTGCCTTGAGCAACTCGATCAGCGATTTCATCGAGAACATGCGCTTGAGCCCGGCCAACGGATTCATGCGGCTGAACTTGGGCGCCATGGCCTTGGCCGAGAACAGCCAGCCGCCCAACGCGATGGGGCCGACGATGGAGGCGATCAACAGGGTCACCAGCAGCGGCAGCAGGGCTTCCAGGGCCATCTGACCGGAACTGGCCAGAAGCAGCCCCATGTTGCGTTCGTCCAGCAGGTCTTCGCGGCTGAGCACGAAGTTGCCACGCATGATATCCAGCATCGCGTTGCCCAGGCTCCCACCGGAGGCCAGCAAACCACCGGTACCGGCCAGCATGACGGCAAAGGTGTTCAGTTCACGCGAGCGTGCGATCTGCCCTTTCTCACGTGACTCACGGAGGCGTTTCTCCGTGGGTTCCTCGCTCTTGTCGGCACCGCTTTCCGACTCAGCCATCAGCCAGCCCTCGCCAGTTCACGCAACATGATCAACGCCTCGGAGGCCAGGGTCTGGTAGTGCGAGAGGATATCGGCCAGGGAAATCCACACGATCACCATGCCCAGCACCAGGGTCAGCGGGAAGCCGATGGAAAAGATGTTCAGTTGTGGCGCCGCTCGGGTCATCACCCCAAAGGCGATGTTGACCACCAGCAATGCCGTCACCGCAGGCAGCACCAGGATCAGCGCCGCACCCAGCACCCAACCGAGCTTGGTGGCGAGTTCCCAGTAATGCGCGGTGAGCAGCCCGGAGCCGACCGGCAGGGTCACGAAGCTCTCGGCCAGCACCTCGAACACCACCAGATGGCCATTCATGGAGAGGAACAGCAGCGTCACCAGCATGGTGAAGAACTGCCCGATCACCGGCACCGAGACACCGTTGGTCGGATCCACCATCGAGGCGAAGCCCAGGCCCATCTGCATGGCCAGGATCTGCCCGGCGACCACGAACGCGTGGAAGAACAGTTGCAGCATGAAACCGAGCATCACGCCAACGAGAATTTCCTGGGCGATCAGCACGAACGCCGGCAGGCTGATCGCGTCGATCTGTGGCATGGGCGGCAAGCTGGGCACCACCACCAGGCTGATGGCCAGCGCCAGGTACAGGCGTACCCGCGTCGGTACCAGTTGCGTACCGAATATCGGCATGACCATCAGCAACGCAGCGATACGGAACAACGGCAGCAGGAACGAGCCAACCCAGCCACCGATCTGCGTGTCGCTCAGTTCGAACATCGGCTCAACCGATCAGGTAGGGAATGTTGGCGATCAGCTGCTGGGTGTACTCCATCAGTTCGCGCACCATCCAGGGGCCGGCGAAGATCAGGGTGAGCAGCATGACCATCAGGCGCGGCAGGAAACTCAGGGTCTGTTCGTTGATCTGCGTGGCCGCCTGGAACATCGCCACCAGCAACCCCACCAGCAGGCTGGGCATGACCAGCAGACCGACCATCAGGCAGATCAGCCAGAGCCCTTCTCGGAACAGGTCGACAGCGACTTCAGGGGTCATGTGAGCCTCGCTATAACGTGCCGAAACTGCTGGCCAGGGTACCCATGATCAGCGCCCAGCCATCGATCAGCACGAACAGCATGATCTTGAACGGCAAGGAAATGATCAGCGGTGACAGCATCATCATGCCCATCGCCATCAGGATGCTGGCTACCACCATGTCGATGATCAGGAACGGGATGAAGATCATGAAGCCGATCTGAAACGCCGTCTTCAGTTCCGAGGTGACGAACGCCGGAACCAGAATGGTCAGCGGTGCCGCATCCGGGGTGACGATGTCCGTGCGTTTGGACAGGCGCACGAACAGCTCCAGATCGCTTTCACGGGTCTGCGCCAGCATGAAGCTCTTGATCGGCCCCTCGGCGCGCGCGATCGCTTCCTGGGCCGGCAACTGCTCGTTCAGGTATGGCTGCAAGGCATCACGGTTTATCTGGTCGAACACCGGCGCCATGATGAACATCGTCAGGAACAGTGCCAGGCCGATGAGAATCTGGTTGGACGGCGTCTGCTGCAAGCCGAGCGCCTGGCGAAGAATGGAAAACACGATGATGATGCGCGTGAAACTGGTCATCAGCATGAGGAACGCCGGGATGAAGCTCAGCGCCGTCATGATCAGCAGGATCTGCAGGCTGACCGAGTATTCCTGCTGCCCCTCGGCATCGGTACTCAAGGTGATGGCCGGAATCGACAGCGGGTTGTTGCCCTGCTGGATCAGCGCACTCCCTGCGGGTGGCTCCTGGGCGAACGCCAGCGAGGCGACCAGGGTGAAGACCAGCACGAGCAGCAGGCGCAGCATCAGGATTTGTCCTTCTGGTCCTTGCCCAGCAGCTCCATGAGGCGCTGGGCGAATTCCGTCGAGGCTGGCTCGGCATCGGCAAGCTGAACCGTCTCGGCCATCACGTGCAGCGGGGTGATTCGCCCGGGGGTCAGGCCCAGCAGTATCTGCTCGTTACCGACCTGCACCAGCACCAGTCGGTCACGCGGGCTCAGCGCCTGCGTAGCGACGATGTTGATCACCTTGCCGCCGCTGGGCCCGAGACGTTGCACACGGCGCATCATCCAGGCGAGCAGGAAGATCAGGCCAATGACCAGCAACAGGCCGATCACCAGCTGCACCAGTTGGCCGCCGATGCCACTGCCGGCCGCAGGCGCCTGAGCCACGGGTTGCGCGGCCAGCGCCGAGAATGGCAGGGCGAGCAGAGCGAGCAGGATTCTATTCATGGTCTCTAGCGCAGTTTCTTGATGCGTTCGCTGGGGCTGATCACGTCGGTCAGGCGAATGCCGAACTTCTCGTTGACCACCACCACTTCGCCATGGGCGATCAGGGTCCCGTTCACCAGCACATCGAGCGGCTCGCCGGCCAGACGATCCAGCTCGATCACCGACCCCTGGTTGAGCTGCAACAGGTTGCGAATGGTGATGTCGGCATTACCCACTTCCATCGAGATGGACACGGGGATGTCGAGGATCACGTCGAGGTTCGGGCCGTCCAGGCTGACCGGGTTGCTGGCCTTGGGCGTACTGCCGAACTCTTCCATAGGAGCCCGCGGTGCCGCCGGCTTGCTGGCTGCGCTGGCGGCCAGCATGGCATCGATGTCGTCCTGCCCCTCGGCATCGCCGGACTCGGCCAGGGCCGCGGCCCACTCGTCGGCGAGCGCCTGCTCCTCTGGCGTGGTGTTTTCATTCTCATCGGCCATCGTTGAACCTCGGCTGGCGTTTAGCAATTGGGTCATACGCAGAACGTATGGCGAAAGGGTCAGCAGGCCGTCAGCGCTGCCGCTCGATCGGGTCGAGCACCTGCAGCGACAGATTGCCCTTGTGCGAGCCGAGCTTGACCTTGAAGGATGGCACGCCGTTGGCCCGCAGAATCATGTGTTCCGGCAGCTCCACGGGAATCACGTCGCCGGGCTGCATGTGCAGGATGTCGCGAACCTTGAGCTGGCGCCTTGCCACGGTCGCGCTGAGCGGCACGCTGACTTCGAGAATGTCCTCGCGCAGGGCCTTGATCCAGCGCTCGTCCTGATCGTCGACGTCTGACTGGAAGCCGGCATCGAGCATCTCGCGTATCGGCTCCACCATGGCATACGGCATGGTGATGTGCAGATCGCCGCCACCGCCATCGAGCTCGATATGAAAGGTCGATACCACGATGACCTCACTGGGGCTGACGATGTTGGCCAGCGCGGGGTTGACCTCCGAACCGACGTATTCGAAGTGGATGTCCATCACCGCGGCCCAGGCTTCGCGCAGGTCGATGAACGCCTGGTCGAGAACCATGCGCACCACCCGCAACTCGGTGGGCGTGAACTCGCGGCCCTCGATCTTGGCGTGACGGCCATCGCCGCCGAAGAAGTTGTCGACCAGCTTGAACACCAGCTTGGCGTCGAGGATGAACAGGCCGGTACCGCGCAGCGGTTTCATCTTCACCAGGTTGAGGCTGGTCGGTACGTACAACGAGTGAACGTATTCGCCGAACTTCATCACCTGCACGCCACCCACGGCCACATCGGCGGAACGGCGCAACAGGTTGAACATGCTGATGCGGGTATAGCGCGCAAAGCGCTCGTTGATCATTTCCAGGGTGGGCATGCGCCCGCGCACGATGCGATCCTGACTGGTCAGGTCGTACTGCTTGACGCTACCCGGCTCGACGAGTTCCTCGGTTTCCACCATGCCGTCGTCGACACCGTGCAGCAGCGCATCGATCTCGTCCTGGGATAGCAGGTCTTGTACAGCCATTGTCGGACTCCCGTCCTATTGCAACACGAGGTTGGTGAACAGCACCTGCTCGACGGTCACCTTGCCGGTCTCCTTTTCAGCCAGCTGCTGCACGCTGGCCGTGGCCTGCTGGCGCAGCATTTCCTTGCCCACGGGGGTGATCAGGGTGGCGAAATCCTGGCTGGAGAACAGCATCACCAGATTGTTGCGCAGCACTGGCATATTCACCTTCAGTGCATCCAGGCCGGCCTGGTCGCGAGTCATCAGGGCGACGCTGACCTGCATGTAGCGGGCGCGACCGTTCTGGGTGAAGTTGACCACGAACGCCGGCGTCAACTCTTCGTAGATGGCCGGCTGCTTGACCGGGGCGGCATTCTCGGCCTGCTCATGGGCTGCCTCCTGCTTGGCCGCATCCTTGCTGAGGAAGAACCAGGTACCGCCAACCGACAGGCCAACGGCGAGCAAAAGCGCCAGCACGATCACGATAATCAGTTTCAGCTTGCCCGGCGGCTTGCTTGCCGCTTCGGCAGCAGGAGCAGCGGGTGGGGCGTTCTTCTTAGCCATGCCAAAAATCCGTCACAAGATGGAGAACCTTCCGCTATCAAAGGGTTAAGAGCAAGTGTTATGCCAGCTCATAAGCTCTGGTGCAAATGCTGCGCGCCATGGTACGCGAAAGCGTGGCCGCTGGCCCCTGCAGAGGGCCATAAACGAAATCACCCTGACCAACAGACTCGGTCAGGGTGAAGTCTAGAACAGAGTACCGGGGCCGAGCGGTTTTAACCGTTCGCCATGCACACAGCCACGAACCGTAACCGGACGACCCTGCGCCTGGTGCGCTCGCCGTCAGGCATAGTAGTCGACCATGCCGCGGCCAGCGCCCTGGACAGGATCACGCAACTCCACGCTGCCGATCACCCGCTCCTCCTCACCGATACCGGCGCCCCCGTCATCCGCCAGCCGGCCATTGCGCCCGCGGCTCTCGCCGTCCTGCCCCTGCCCTTGCCAGGCACGGCCCTGGGACTGATCGGAAACGTTGACGTCGCCTAGGTTCATGCCTTGCTGGGTGAACATTTCACGCAGACGGTGGACCTGCCCCTCCAGCGCCTCGCGCACGCCGGGATGGGCGCTGGCGAAACTGATCTGGGTCTGGTCCTGATTCAGGCTGATGCGCACGTCCAGACGGCCGAGCTCGGCAGGGTCAAGCTGAATGTCGGCGGACTTGAGGTTCTGGCTGGACATCCACATTACCTTGTCCACCACGCCCTCGCTCCAGCCAGTCTGCTGCATCGACAGCGCTGGGCCAGGCACCGTGGTGACCCGTCCGGCCTGCGAAGCCTGCTGGCCAATCACCTGGCTGAGCGCGGAGAGCTTGCTGACGAACTGCTCGGGAGCGGTATCCGCCGAACTTTCCTTGAGTGCCTCCAGGCCTTCGGTACTGAGTTCCAGCTGCGGCAACTCGATGGTTTCGCCAGCCTCCCCCTCCACTGTCGTGGTCTTCATGCCCATCGACGCCATGGCGCTGGCGAAGGCCTGGCCACTACTGGCAGACGCCGAGGTCGACGCACTGCCGTTGCTGACCGCGGCCTGCTCGGCCACCTTCTGCTGAGCGCCGGGCTCCAGCGACAGTTGCATCGCAGCCAGTGGGTCGAGCGCGTCGAGCTCGGTATCCAGGCCAGCATCGGCATCGGCATCGGCCACGGGCGTGGAGCCGACCAGGCTGACGGAAATGCTGGCCGGCTGAGCCTGCATCGCGGGATCCACGACCTCCTCGGGGACCAACTGCGGCTCGAACAGACCGAACATCAGTAACGGGTCGACCAGGTCCTCTTCGGCTGGAGGATCGGCAGGCAAGTCTTTGCCGCTGTCGGCAACGGCAGGTGCCTGGTCAGAGGACGGCGTCGGATCACTGGCGCTTTTCTCCGCCTCGGCATTGCCATCGCGCGCGGTCTTGGCGGTGTCGTCCTGGCGATCGGCGGTCTTGGCCTGACGTTCCTTGGCATATACCTGCGAGAAGCTGGAAGCCTCTTGTTTGCGCGGCTCGGCTGTGTTCTGCGCAGTGTTCGCCGCAGGGGCCTTGGGCTTGGCAACGGCCGAAGGCGTCAGCAGCAGATCAGGGGCAACGGGCATGAATGCTCTCCGCATGAGTGATGTCGTGAGCATAGATCAAGCAAAGGCCGGGCCAACATCGTGGACGACCGGTTCGGTCATGGAGAAAAGCGCTGGCGCTCCGACTCGAGCAAGGAGCGAACGATGGCGAATTCGGACTCGACCCGCCCGATCAGGTCGGCCGAATCGCTGAGGTCGCCACGCCGCGCCTGCTCCTCGAGTTCACGGCAGGACTCAGCCAGGACCTTGGCCCCCATGTTGCTACAACTGCCCTTGAAGCTGTGTGCCGCATGGCGGATGGCCTGGGCATCCTGCAGCCGTTGCGCGTCATGCAAGAGGCGCAGACGCTCTTGGGAGTCGGCCAAGAAGGTATCCAGGAGCACCGGGTACTCACTGTCCATGATGTCCTGCAGGGCCACCAGCACGGCGCGGTCTAGATGATTGTCGGGCATCCTTCACTCCAGGCCTGCTTCGGGCGGCCATGGTGATTGCGGATCACGCTCCTCGCGCCAGCAGGCCGAGAGCACCATACGATGGGCGGATTATGCCTGCGCGGGCCAGGAAAACTCCACCGTGACCTGACGCCCATCGGGCGACCAACTGCTCCGCTCACTGAGGTCCCGCACCAGGCTCATGCCACGACCGCTCAGCCCTCCAGCCGGATGCTGGCGCGCCAGCATGGCCGAGGCATCGAACCCGACGCCACTGTCTTCCACCGTGAGCGTCAAACGACCGCCACCCTCTTCGCGACGCACGTCGACGACGATACCGACACAGCCGTCATGGAGCGCGTCGAGACGCTCGGCACGCTGCCGGTAATACTCGGAGAACCCTGCGGCATCGCATTTCAGCGCCGAATCCAGCCCCAGCACGCCATGTTCGAGCGCGTTGGTGTACAGCTCGCACAGCACGCTGTAGAGATCCCCGCCATGGCCCCGCAACCCCGGCACTTCGAGCAGCAGTTGCAACACATAGGGCAGCGGATAGAAATCACGCAGGGTGGGGCCACGAAAATCGAAGCGCGCCGACCACTGCTCGGGCCCGGCACGCCATTCGCCGCCGGTCTGTTGCGGCCGCTGCAGGACATTGCTGTCCACCATGGTCACCTCGACCAGGCTGACATCGTCCCGCGCCTCGCCGTGAAAGCGTTGCAACGCCTGCTGGATTTCATCGAACAACGCGGACGGCGGGTGCCCGTTGTCGAGCACCTCGAGCAGGCGCTGCTCGCCAAACAGCTCGTCATGCTCGCCATGGGCCTCGAGCACGCCATCGGAGAGCAGGAACACCCGATCACCGAGGCCAAGGGAGTAAGTCTCGTAGTCGTTGCGAAAGCTATCCGGCTCCAGCACACCGAGAGGCAGATGCCGGGAGACCAGAGGCACGCGTTCGCCACCTTCCTTGCGCAGCACGTAGCCGTCGGGCAGGCCGCCGCCCCAGAACTCGACCACCTGGCGGCGAAAGCTGATATTCACCAGCGTGGCACAGCAGAACACCCCGCGAGGCAGGATACGTCGCAGCTTGGCATTGCTTTCGTGAAGGATCTCGGCCAGCGAATGCCCCTTGCCCGTCATGCGGTAGAAGACATCGGCCAACGGCATCGCGCCGATTGCCGCTGGCAGGCCGTGGCCGGTGAAGTCGCCGAGCAACACATGCATATCACCGCTGGGGTGAAACGCTGCCAGCAACAGGTCGCCGTTAAACAGCGCATAGGGTGATTGCAGGTAGCGGACGTTGCCGGCGGCCAGGCAACCGGAATGGGCAACCTTGTCGAACACCGCCTTGGCCACTTGCTGCTCGTTGACCAGGTGCTCGTTGTGCCGAGCGATCAGATCACGCTGCTGCAGCACCTCCTGGTGCAGGCGGCGCAAGCGATCCATGGCATTGATCTTGGCCTCCAGGATGACCCGGCTGTAGGGCTTGGCGAGAAAGTCGTCGCCACCGGCCTCCAGGCAGCGAACCAGCGCTTCGTCTTCGCTCAGGGACGTCAGGAAGATGATCGGCACCATGACATCGCCGGCCATTGCCTTGATTCGCCGGGCTGCCTCGAAACCATCCATCACCGGCATCAATGCATCCATCAGGACCAGTTGCGGACGTTGCGACTCGAACAGCGCGAGCGCCTCCACCCCATCGCTGGCAGCCAGCACCCGGTGGCCCTGGCGACCGACGATGGTGGACAGCAGCATGCGGTCGGTGGCGCTGTCCTCGGCGATCAGGATGGTGAGTCTGGAGGCGTTCATCGCGCCTCAGACGATCTGGAAAAGCTGTTCGAAATTGGAAATGGAGAGGATCTTGCGCACGTCGGCGTTGCAATTCAGCAAGCGGATCTGCGCCCGATCGCCACCGGCGTGGTCGCGCAGCAGCAGCAACATACCGAGCGCGGAACTGTCGAGGTAAGTCGTTCCCTTGAGATCGACCGCATAGCGTTTCGGGCGAATATCGACGCGCTCGTAGGCCCGCCGAAACTCCTGATGAACGCCAAAATCAAAGCGACCTTGAATGGTTATGGTCAACTCTTGCCCGTCTTCCGAAGGCAGCGAGGTGATGGGCATGAAACACTCCTTGAGATCCGCGAAACACATTGGGCGCCGTATGCGCGCCGAGCAGGCCGACGCTGCCCTGATGAACAGGTATAGCTTGTTGACCTGAGCCGAGGCGCGGTGTCTCACCTGTTTTTCCTGATCCGGCCCTGCGCACGCCTCGGCGACCTGCATGCCAGTCTATGAAGATTTAGCACCAGCCTGCGTCAGCGGCAACCATCATTCCAGGGAATCGCGTCGCGGCAGGCGCTGAGAGAGCTCATCGAGCAGTTTCTGCTCGCGTTTATCCTCCGCCAGACGCGCTTCGTCGATGTAGCGTTGCACCAGCTTTCGCAGGCCCTCCAGGCGTGCATAGCGCTGTTGCCAGGCATCACGCATCTTGTCCAGGTTGCTGCGGTGCCATGCCACGGCCTGGTTCTGCTGAGCGATCGCCGAATCGAGCTGGGAAAGAAAGCGCTGGTAGTTCATCAGCCACTGGCCAGAGACACCCCGCTGCCCTTCGTTCATCCACTGCTGCTGGTAGCCCTGCAGGTAATTTTCCAGATCCGCCAGCTTGCCTTGAGCCTGCCCCAGCAGCCCCTGCGCTCGCCCCAGCTGCAAGGCAGCCTCACGTTCGGCCTTTTCGGCCATCTCGACCACGGGCGCCAGGCGTGCGGCGCGGCTGGTTGCCATGGATCAGGGTGCCTTGGCCGGGCTCAGAACCGCAGCCAGCAAATCACGGCTGCTCTCCAGGCTCTCGCTTTCGCCCAGGCTCTGGCGCAGGTAGCGCACCATCACCGGCTGCCGGGCGATGGCCAGGTCGGTATCGGCATCGCCACCAGGCACGTAGGCGCCGACACTGATCAGGTCGCGACTCTGCTGATAACGCGACCACAGTTGCTTGAAACGCTGGGCATTGCGCATGTGCTCGGGGCTGACCACCTGCGGCATGACCCGGCTGATCGACGCTTCGATGTCGATCGCCGGGTAATGCCCTTCCTCGGCCAGGCGCCGCGACAGCACGAAGTGACCGTCGAGCACGCCACGGGCGGCATCGGCGATGGGATCCTGCTGGTCGTCGCCTTCGGACAGCACCGTGTAGAACGCGGTGATCGAGCCACCTCCGGCCTCGGCGTTACCCGCACGTTCGACCAGGCGCGGCAACTTGGCGAATACTGAGGGCGGATACCCCTTGGTCGCCGGCGGCTCGCCGATCGCCAGGGCGATTTCCCGCTGCGCCTGGGCGAAACGGGTCAGGGAATCCATCAGCAGCAGGACGTTCTTGCCCTTGTCGCGGAAGTACTCGGCGATGCGCGTGCAATACATGGCGGCGCGCAGGCGCATCAGCGGCGCATCATCGGCAGGCGATGCCACTACCACGGAACGCTTGATGCCCTCCTCGCCAAGAATCTCGTCGATGAATTCCTTCACCTCGCGACCCCGCTCGCCGATCAGACCGACCACGATGATCTCGGCTTCGGTGAAGCGGGTCATCATGCCCAGCAACACCGACTTGCCGACGCCGGTACCGGCGAACAGCCCGAGCCGCTGCCCGCGGCCGACGGTCAGCAGACCATTGATGCTGCGAATGCCGACATCCAGCGGCTCGCTGATCGGGTGGCGCTTGAGGGGGTTGATGGTCGGGCCATCCATCGGCACCCAGTCCTCGGCCTTCATCCCGCCCTTGCCGTCCAGTGCGCGGCCAGCGCCGTCGAGCACCCGGCCGAGCATCGACATGCCCATGGGCAGGCGCCCGGTATCCGGCAGCGGCACCACCCGCGCACCGGGTGCGATGCCGGCCAGGCTGCCGACCGGCATCAGGTAGATCTTGCCGGACGAGAACCCCATCACCTCGGCCTCCACCTGCACCGGGTGATAACTGTCGTCGTTGATGACCAGGCAACGGCTGCCCAACGCCGCGCGCAACCCCTCGGCCTCCAGAGTCAGGCCAACCATGCGCAGCAGGCGGCCTTCGACGATGGGCTGGGACGGCAGCGTCACGGCGTCGCCGTAGCCTTCCATGCGACGCGCGAAGCTGATGCGCTCAAGGCGCATTGGCACCGTCCAGGTCGATGTGCATGTCGCTCGGACGCGGCGTGGTGGCATGTTCGCGCTGCTGCTCGAAGAGCTGTTTGAGCGCTTGGCTCAGGCGCGTCTCGACACTGGCATCGATACGGCTGTGCTCGCTCTCGACCCGGCAACCGCCAGGCAGCAACGCGTCGTCCTCGAGAATCCGCCATTTTTCCTCGTGGCGGTCACGCAGTGACTTGACCAGTTCGAAGTCCTGGGGGTTGAGGTGAATGCGGATATTTTCCGCGCCCATGGGCAGCAGCTTGAGCGCTTCGCGCAGTACCTGGCGAATCTGGCTGGAGTCACGGTTCAGCTCGCGCTGGATGACCTCACGGGTGATCTGCCCAACCAGAGCCACCAGCGCCACTTCGATCTGCTGATCCTGATCGGCGATCGGCTCGAACAGATGGCTCATGACCTGTTCGAGCGCGCTCACCCGGCCCGCCAGCGCCGCGTCGGCTTCCTGCTTGGCCTTGAGCTGCCCGGCGCGGAATCCATCTTTTTCGCCGGTGGCGAAACCTTCGTTGTAAGCATCCTGACGAATGGCCTCGAGCTCATCGAGCGTCAAGGGTTTGACATCTTCCAGAGCGACCTCTTCGCTCTCCTGCACCGCCGGCGGAATCTCCGCGGCCGGCTCGCTGGCGCGCGTCTGCTCCGGCGGCTCATCCACCTGCTCGTCGAAACTGGGCAGCGACCAGCGATCAACGCTGCCCAGGTCCTTGGCACGAATCAGTTCACTGACGGGTTCCTTGCCGGCCATCAGGGTCTGTTCCCGCTTCGACACGAGCCGCGCTGCTGCGTTACCCGTCGTTCATTTGGAATAACCAAACTTCTCTCCTCATGCCTTGCCCCGCGCAAAAACTGGCTCCGGCGCGGCCGTGGCGAAACGGGAATAGACCCGATTCAAACCATCTCCTCGCCACCTTTGCCGCCGAGCACGATTTCGCCTGCCTCGGCCATGCGCCGGGCAATGGTGAGAATTTCCTTCTGGGCGGTCTCGACGTCACTGACTCGCACCGGCCCTTTCGCCTCCAGGTCATCACGCAACAATTCGGCGGCGCGCTTCGACATGTTCTTGAACACCTTCTCCTTGATGGCCTCGTCCGCGCCCTTGAGCGCCAGCACCAGCACATCGGAAGACACTTCGCGCAGCAGCGCCTGGATGCCACGGTCATCGACATCGGCCAGGTTGTCGAAGACGAACATCAGGTCTTCGATCTGCGACGACAGGTCTTCGTCGATCTCGCGAATCGAGTCCATCAGTTGCCCTTCTACCGAGCTGTCGAGGTAGTTCATGATGTCCGCGGCACGTTTCACGCCGCCCATGGTGGCACGGGTGGTGTTGGAGCTGCCGGAGAACTGTTTCTCCAGGATCAGGTTGAGTTCCTTGAGCGCTGCCGGTTGCACGGTGTTCAGCGATGACACGCGCAGCACGATGTCGAGGCGAACCTTGTGATCGAAATGGCCCAGCACCTCGCCGGCCTGATCCGGGTCCAGGTAAGCCACCACGATGGCCTGGATCTGGGGGTGCTCGTAGCGGATCACATCGGCCACGGCACGCGGCTCCATCCACTTCAGGCTGTCCAGGCCGCTGGTGCTGCCACCGAGCAGGATGCGGTCGATCAGGTTGCCAGCCTTGTCCTCGCCCAGCGCCTGGGTGAGCATCTTGCGGATGTAGCTGTCGGAGCCGACGCCGAGGCTGGTCTGGTCGCCCACCGTCTCGACGAACTCGCCCATCACCTGCTCGACCTGCTCGCGATGAATGTTGCGCATGGCGGCCATCGCCACACCGACGCGCTGCACCTCCTTGGGGCCCAGGTGACGGAGCACCTGAGCCGCGTCGGTTTCACCGAGCGACAGGAGCAGAATCGCAGCCTTCTCGACCTTGTTCATCTTGGCGGTGGAACGGTTGTCATTCATCGGCATTGATCCAGTCTTTGACTACCTGGGCCACGCGGCCCGGATCTTCGGCGACCAGGCTCTTGATCGCATTGAGTTGTGCATCATACCCCTCGCTCGGGCTCGGCAGAAGAATGCTTTGCGGGCCACCGAGGCTCACCCGGTCGGATGCCAGGTGGCCATCCAGCCCGCCCATTTCACCAAGATCGACATCGCCATCGCGACCACCGGCGGTGGCCAGTTCCTTGCCCTTGCCGCCACCGGTGATGTTGTTGAGCACCGGGCGGAGCACGAACCACACCAGCAGGAAGATCAGCAGCGCGGGGAACAGTGACTTGAGCCCGCCCATGGCCATCAGGAACAGATCGCTCTGGTACCACGGCACGTCGATCACTTCGGCGACTTCGCTGCTGAAGGCCGTATTGATCACGCTGACACTGTCGCCGCGACTGGCATCGAAGCCGACCGAGTCCTGCACCAGGCGGGTGAAGCGTGCCAGGTCATCGCTGGTCCAGGGCACATGGCTGGTCTCCCCGGTAGCCGGATCGACACGCACCTGGTCATCCACCACCACGGCGACGGAAAGCCGGCGCAGGCGACCCTGCTGCTGCTTGGTGTAGCTGACGGAACGGTCGAGTTCGAAGTTACGGGTCGACTGGTCGCGCTTGTCGGAAGGATAAGGCGCCAGCATCGGTTGACCGGTGGCCGGGTCCATGACCTGCTGGCCGTTGGCGTCGAGCAGCGGCTGACCAGCGGCAATCGGCCCGCCAGCGGCGGCGGCGCCCCCGGCTTGTTGCGGCGCGGTAGCCGGGCCGGGCGGCTGGTTGCTCAGGGCGCCTGGCACCCCTTGCGGGCCACTGCCACTACTGCGTTGTTCATTGACCTGCTGCTCGCTGCGCAACGCCGGCTGATCCGGGTTGAAGGTTTCCGAGGTCGACTCGACAGCGCTGAAATCCACGTCAGCCGAAACTTCGGCCTTGTAGCGGCCCATGCCGAGCACCGGCTGCAGGATGTTGTGCACGCGCTGGGTGAACAGGTTTTCCATACGGCGGCTGTAATCGAACTGTTTGCCGGCCATGCTCAACTCGGACATTTCCTGCTGGTCGGACAGCAGGGTGCCTTTCTGGTCGACCACGGTGACCTGGCTCTTGTCCATCTCCGGCACGCTGCTGGCCACCAGATTGACGATGGCCATCACCTGGCTTGGCTCCAGGCTGCGCCCCGAATACAGCTCGATCAGCACCGACGCGCTGGGCTTGCGTTCGTCACGGACGAATACCGAACTCTTCGGGATCGCCAGGTGCACGCGCGCGGCCTTGACGTTGTTCAGGCTCGAAATGGTACGCGCCAACTCGCCTTCCAGGCCGCGACGGTAGCGCGCGGCTTCCATGAACTGGCTGGTGCCAAGGCCTTGCTCCTTGTCGAGAATCTCGAAACCGATGCTGGTGTCGGTCGGCGCGACGCCAGCGGAAGCCAGACGAATGCGCGCGCGGGCCAGGTCCTCGGACTTGACCAGCAACGCACCGGAGTTCGGTTCGATGGTGTAGTCGATATTGGCCGTCGTCAGTGTTTCCATCACCCCGCGGGCGTCCATACCGTCGAGGCTGCCATACAACGGCTTGTATTCCGGCTGCTGGGACCACAGCACCACGGCGAAACCGATCGCCACGCTGGCAGCCAGGCCCACCAGCAAGCCTGCCTGGCGCAACACCGGCATGTCGGAGAGATTTTCCAGGAAGGTCAGACCGAACAGCGGCTTTTTCGGCGCGCTGCCAGCAGAAGTGGCGGGTACGGTGGTGGCAAGTGCGTCGGCCATGATCGGAATTTACCTCTTAAACCGGCATTTGCATGATGTCTTGATACGCCTGAACCAGCTTGTTGCGCACCTGGGTCATGGCCTGGAAGGAAACGCTGGCCTTTTGCGAGGCGATCATCACGTCAGTGATGTCGACACCGCTCTGGCCCATCTCGAAGGCCGTGGACAACTGACCGGCAGCCTGCTGGACGTCGCTCACCTTGTTAACCGCCTGCCCGAGCATGTCCGAGAAGCTCGGCGCACCGACTTCCCGTGCTTCGGCGACTGCCGGTTTGCGGGCCATGGCCTCAGCCTGCATGGAGCGCATTTCCAGCATTAGACGATTGAACGCGACACCCTGACTCATGACCTTTCCTCCACTGACCGCGGTTTTTTGACGCCGCGTGTGCTTTGCAGGGGTAATTGCAACAAGGGTGCCAACTGCACGTCCATTTCCCGGCACACCGTTTTACCGGCGCAGCGGTCCTGTGCAGAGCAGCGAAAGCAGGATGCGGGCCAACCACCGACCAGGCATCCAAGGAGTGGACTAGCGCCTATTAAAAAGCCGCTCGCCCCGGCTGGGACGAGCGGCTCTGTGCCTCTACGACGCGGGTTACCGACCGATGGTCAGCTTGGCGCGATTGCGCTCCAGCAAGGCCTCGCCAATGCCTTTGACCTCGAGCACCTCGTCGACCGAGGCGAACTCGCCATTGGCCTCGCGGTAGGCGACGATGGCCTGCGCCTTGACCAGACCGACACCACTGAGCTCGCGCTGCAGCGTTTCTGCATCGGCGGTGTTGAGGTTGACGGGGTTGAGCTCGGCCAACTGCCGGACAACGGGCTCGCTGGTGGGTTTGGTCGCGCTTTCGTTGGCGCTGACCATCAAGGACGCACTGGCGAGTGCGGCGAAAAACAGCGCGTGCAACATGGATTTCTGCATGATCAATATCCTTATAGATTCACTCGAATTGAGCGACGCGGGCATCCCTAACGCCGCACATTCAAATTAGCCAGCCTGCGCAGGTTGTCAAATCAGGCGTCGGCAGCCCCCACGCCCCCTGTAAAGCCGGCCGGCCCGACGCCCGCGCCCCTTTCATACGGCCTGCCGTGCAGCTATCTAAAGCCCCTGCTCACCGCTAAGATGCGCCTCTCCATCACCACGCGTGCTCGATCATGCCTGCCAACGCCCGCTTTCCCTTGCTCCCCTATATCAGTGCCTGCGTCATCGGGTTCCTCGCGCTTGGCAGCCTCTGGCAGACCATTGGCAAGCCGGTCGTCCTGGCCGATGCCGCGACGCCGACTCACAAGCTGCAGTGCGCGTCCTACACCCCGTTCGACAAGGACCAATCGCCCTTCGATCTGCCCCTGAAAATCCGCCCGGAGCGTATGGATGCCGACCTGGCACTGCTCGCAGAGCGCTTCCAGTGCATCCGCACCTATTCGGTCACCGGCCTGGAGGCGCTGCCGGAGCTGGCGCGCAAGCATGGTCTGAAACTGATTACCGGTGCCTGGGTGAGTCGCAACCCGCACGACACGGCCATCGAGATCCAGGGTCTGATCAAGCTGGCCAAGGAGAACCCGGATGTCATCGAAGCGGTGATCGTCGGCAACGAAGCGCTGCTGCGCAAGGAAGTCACCGGCGGGCAACTGGTCGAGCTGATCAATCAGGTCAAAGCCGAAATCGCCCAGCCGGTTACCTACGCCGATGTCTGGGAGTTCTGGCTCAAGCACCCTGAAGTGGCGCCGGCAGTGGACTTCATCACCATTCACCTGCTGCCTTACTGGGAAGACAACCCTGCCGGTATCGATGCAGCGCTGCACGAGGTCAGCGAAGTGCGCGAGCTGTTCGGCAAACAGTTCGCGCCCAAGGACATCATGATCGGCGAAACCGGCTGGCCCAGCGAGGGCCGCCAGCGTGAAACCGCCGTGCCCAGCCGCGTCAACCAGGCGACCTTCATTCGGGGCTTCGTCGCCATGGCCGAACAACACGGCTGGCGCTACAACCTCATCGAGGCCTTCGATCAGCCGTGGAAACGCGTCAGCGAAGGTGCCGTGGGCGGCTTCTGGGGGCTGTACGACGCAGATCGCCAGGACAAGTCTGTACTCGCCGGACCGGTTTCCAACCTACCGCATTGGCCGCTCTGGCTGGCCATCAGCGGCAGCGTGCTGGCATTGGGCCTGCTGGTTGGTGGTCGTCCGGGCTCCACTCGCAATGCACTGCTGCTGCCGCTGCTGGCCGCGCTGGGTGCCGCATGCATCGGGCTATGGGCAGAATTGTCCTGGGTAACCAGCCGCTACCTCGGCGAGTGGCTATGGGCCGCAGCCTTGCTCGCGCTCAATCTGCTGGTCCTGGCCCATGCAGCGCTGTCGCTGTCCACCGCTCAGGGCTGGCGCGCCCAGGCCTTCACCTGGCTGGAGCGCCGTGCAGGCTGGTGGTTGACGGCAGCCGGCTTCGCCGGAGCGGTGATGATGCTGGCCATGGTGACCGACGCCCGCTACCGCAGCTTCCCCAGCGCGGCCCTGTTGCTGCCGGCGCTGGTCTACCTGCTGCGCCCGGTGGCCGCACCGCGTCGGGAGATCGCCCTGCTGGCGGTGCTGATCGGCGCAGGCGTGCTGCCGCAGCTCTACGAAGAGACCCTGGATAACCTGCAGGCCATCGGCTGGGCGATCACCAGCACGTTGTTGGCGCTCGCGCTGTGGCGCAGCCTGAAGCTCTCGAAAGGCTAGGAAGGGATCCGGCGCTGCGCAGCGCCGGACAGCCTCAGGCGGTTGTCGGAGTGGGCGCGCGTACCAATCGCAATAGCGCGAGTACAACGGCGAATACCGCCAGGCTGGCGGTGTAGAGGGCAAGCGCCGGCAAACCAAGCAGCAGGCCGGGGATCGCCAGGCGCCATCCCCAGACACCCGGCAGCACGAATGCCAGTAAGGCGAAACCAAGGGCGGCCCAGGCGATGACTCGCAGGTGGATCATCCAACCCAGGGTGGCACGCACCTGGCAGGCCAGGTTCGCCGGGTCGTCGACACAACGGCCTACCCACTGATCGCCCTCCATGAGCAGGTAACGCAGGCCATAACTGGCCAGTACGCACAGAACGGCGGCGATCACCAGCACAACGACAGACAGACGACGGGGCATGCGCTACTCCACAAAGCATGAAAACGGCGCTCAGCATAATGCTCCGCCAGACGGATGCAAGCCACAAATAAAGCGCCCGCGAAGGGGTGCAGATCTGCGCCATCTCGACCTTTTGCGGCAAATCCGGTATCTACTGCGCTAAGCTGCAGCGCAACCTTGATTTCCCATGGCACTTTGACACATCGTCGGTTGTCCTAGTCCTCGCGGCTGATGCCGAAAAGCACGGGCAGCCCCGCCCACCTCTGAAAAGAATGTTCTCTTCCAAAGGGATCTTGTATGTCTTTCATACCCCGCCTTGCTGCCCTGCTTAGCGGCTTGCTGCTCAGTGCCACGCTGTGGGCTGCCGACATCGATGCGCAGACCTACGGCTACCCGCTCACCAACCCGTTCGAGGCGACCATCGCCACCACGCCGCCTGAATTGCGGCCGCAATTGCCGGACGATGCCGACATCAACCAGAAGGACTACCAGGTTCGCCTACGCCCGGAGCGCGAGTTCCAGCTGCCGGACAATTTCTGGGCAGTGACCAAGATGCGCTACCGGCTGGCCGAGCAGAAAGGCCCAGCGCCACTGATCTTCATCATCGCTGGCACCGGCGCGCACTACTCCAGCAGCACGCCCGAGTACCTGAAGAAGCTGTTCTACGGCGCGGGTTATCACGTCGTGCAGCTGTCGTCGCCGACCAGCTACGATTTCATGACCTCTGCCTCGCGTTTCGCCACGCCGGGCATCAGCCGGGACGATGCCGAAGACCTGTATCGCGCCATGCAGGCCGTGCGTGCGCAGCACCCGCATCTGGAAGTCACCGACTTCTACCTGACCGGCTACAGCCTTGGCGCCCTGCACGCCGCCTTCGTCAGCCAGCTGGACGAGACCCGGCGCAGCTTCAACTTCAAGCGCGTGCTGATGCTCAACCCGCCGGTCAACCTGTACACCTCGATCAGCAACCTGGATCGCCTGGTCCAGACCGAGGTCAAGGGCATCAACAACCGCACCACTTTCTATGAACTGGTGCTGGCCAAGTTGACCCGCTATTTCCAGGAGAAGGGCTACGTCGATATCAACGACGCGCTGCTGTACGATTTCCAGCAATCCAAGGAGCACCTCTCCGACGAACAGATGGCCATGCTGATCGGCACCTCGTTCCGCTTCTCAGCTGCCGACATCGCCTTCACGTCGGACCTGATCAACCGCCGTGGGTTGATCACCCCGGTGGACTATCCGATTGGCGAGGGCACCAGCCTGACACCCTTCTTCCGCCGGGCGCTGCAGTGCGATTTCGACTGCTACATGGCCGAACAGCTGATTCCCATGTGGCGCGCTCGCTATGACGGCGGCAGCATGGCCCAACTGATCGACGAGGTGAGCCTGTACGGCATCGAGGATTACCTCAAGAACAGCCCGAAAATCGCCGTGATGCACAATGCCGACGACGTGATCCTTGGCCCGGGTGACCTGGGTTTCCTGCGCCGTACCCTGGGCGATCGACTGACCGTTTATCCGCTCGGCGGCCACTGCGGCAACCTCAATTACCGGGTCAACAGCAAAGACATCTTGGAGTTCTTCCGTGGTTAAGTCCTTTCCTAGTCTCGCGTTCTTCGCTGCCCTGTTGGCCTGCGCTACCGCCGTCGCCGAGACGCCCATCGACGACGACGGATTCAAGCAACCGCTGAGCAGGCTCAAGTTCAACCCCGGCCTGGATCAACGTGAGTTCGAACGCTCGACCCTCATCGCCCTGGAAGTGTTCGATCCTCTGGAGTCGTGGAACCGTCGCGTCTACCACTTCAACTACCGGTTCGACGAATGGGTTTTCCTGCCGGTGGTCGACGGTTACCGCGCCATCACACCGGGCCTGGTGCAGAAGGGCGTCAGCAACTTCTTCGGCAACCTGGGCGACGTGCCCAACCTGGTCAACAGCGCTCTGCAGCTCAAGGGCCAGCGTGCGCTGAACACCACGGCACGGCTGCTGTTCAATACCACGCTCGGGGTGGCCGGGCTGTGGGATCCGGCGACGCACATGGGCCTGCCCAAGCAGAATGAAGACTTCGGCCAGACCCTGGGCTTCTATGGCACCCCCGCCGGCCCCTATCTGATGCTGCCGATCCTCGGCCCGTCGACCCTGCGCGATACCGGCGGCCTGGTGGTGGATTACGGCGTCGCTCAGCAGATCAACTACCTCAACATGGCTGAAGTCAGCAGCGACCATCCGGAAGTCACCCTGCTCAGGGGTGTCAATCAGCGATCGACCACCAGCTTCCGCTATGGCCAGATCAACTCGCCGTTCGAATACGAGAAACTGCGTTTCTTCTACACCGAATCGCGCAAGCTGCAGATCGCCGAGTAACCGGCATGGCGGCGCCCGACGGCGCCGCCATCCGAGATCGATTTTCTCGATGGATGACACGCCCTTTTCCCACCCATCTCCCGGATAGTCTGGCCTAACATAGGCCATCGCGTTTCAGGAGCCTACCGCATGACCCATCTACGTAACGTACTCGCCATCCAGCCGGGCCAGCCCGCTTCCGACGGTGCCGGGGTGCGCCTCAACCGGGTGATCGGCGGTGGCGGCATCGAGCGCTTCGACCCCTTCCTGATGCTCGACGAATTCAGCACCGAGAATGCCGACGATTACATCGCCGGGTTTCCCGCACACCCTCACCGGGGCTTCGAAACCATCACCTATATGCTCGAAGGGCGCATGCGCCATGAAGACCACCTGGGCAACGTCGGGCTGCTACAGGGTGGTGACGTGCAGTGGATGACCGCCGCACGCGGCATCATCCACAGCGAAATGCCGGAGCAGGAACAGGGGGCCATGCGTGGCTTCCAGCTGTGGCTCAACCTGCCCGCCGAGAGCAAGATGGCCGATCCCGCCTATCGCGACATCGCGGCTGCGCAGATTCCCCACGTGCGTACCGCCAACGGTGCTGAGGTAGTGGTCATCGCCGGTACCTTCGCCGAAGGCGATATCGTGCAGAACGGTGCGGTGCAGCGCCCACATACCACTCCTTACCTGCTCGACCTGCACCTGCCGGCAGGCGGCACCCTGAGCCCCGTCCTGCCCGATGGGCATCGCCTTCTGCTCTACGTGTACCAGGGTGAAGCCCAAGTGCAACGCAGCCACGACGTGAAAGCCGGCAGGCTGGTGCGCCTGGATGATCAAGGGCAAGTGCATCTGAGCAGCGGCACAGGTGCCCGCGTGCTGCTGCTTGCCGGCAAGCCGCTGAACGAGCCGATCGTGCAGTACGGGCCGTTCGTGATGAACAGCCGGGAGGAAATCGAACAGGCGATGCGCGACTTCCGTGACGGCACCTTTGCCTGAAGCGGGCGCCGCCCCTGGTGGGCTGAAGCCCACCCTCCAACACACACGCCCCCTTCAGCCCACCAATGCCTACTCGAGCCCAATCAACGCAGGTGATTGCGCCTGAACGTCTGCTCGCCCATGGCCGCGATCTGCCCTTCGATCAGGGCGTCGAATGGTTTGAGCAGCGCCCGATAATCAGCCGGAGCCTCCAGTACGTTCAACGCCGCGACGATCGCCTCGAGAGTCGACAGCGATCCTTGCATCGGCGCCTTGCGCAGGCGATAGCGCGATGGCGGCACATGTTCCAGGCCCACCCGCGGCAGCGCTGCCAACGCGGGATTGAGGTGCAACAGCTTGCGCGCCTTGCGCCAGGTACCGTCAGGGATCACCAGCCTCACCGGCCTGTCGTCTGCGTCTTCGACGAGGCGACTCAGCGGCTGCGCATCGTCTCCCGGGAACAGCAGACAGCTGCGGTAATACGGCGACGCCAGCCAGGCAGGCAGATCATCGAACCGTTCACCGACACGCAACCTCGCATTACGCAGACCGAGCACGGCCAGATTGGCAGTATTGAGGGCGTGATCGACTTCATCTGGATGCTGCAGTACGAGGATCCCGGTGCGGCTGTCCAGATCGGGGATCAGCGCACACAGGCAATGGCTTTCGGGGCGCTTGCAACGGGAGCAGCGGGGGCGTGGCATAGGCGGATATCCTCGGAGCCCGTTCAACGTCTCGCCAGCCACAACGATGCAAGGGCAAGGCGCCCCCCGCGAGAACGGGCAAGGAAGCGGGCTCGCATTGGCCTGTAGGGTTGCACATGGCGTTTCGACGGGGCTGGCGACCCAGCCTGCTTTCAACACAGCAAGGCCGGCGCGCAGCAGGCCCTGAACAGGTTCAAGGTCGCGCAGTGTGCCATAGCCCGCCAGCACAGCCGAGCAACGGGCGTTCAGCGGTTGAAACGCTCGGCCAGGCTATGCAGGTAATCGGCCATGGCTTCCAGCTCCCTGCCGATGGCGGCCCCCTGGTGAGCCTGCTCGGCACCCTGCTCGGAAAGCTGGGCGATACGAGTGATCTGTCGACTGATGTCCTCAGCCACCTGCCCCTGTTGTTCGGATGCGGCGGCGATCTGCTGGCTCATGCCGGTGATGCGGCTGATCGACTCGCTGATGCCATCCAGCGCGATTCGCACCGCCTCGACGCTCTGCACGCTTTCCCGGGAGATTTCTTCGCCGCGCCCCGCCGTGACCACGGCACGCTCCGCCCCGGCGCGCAGCGAATCGATGATCTGATGAATCTGCTGGGTCGACTCACGTGTACGCGAGGCCAGCGAACGCACCTCATCGGCCACCACGGCGAATCCACGCCCCTGTTCACCCGCTCGCGCCGCCTCGATCGCCGCATTGAGGGCCAGCAGGTTGGTCTGCTCGGCGATGGAGGTGATCACGTCCGCCACGCTGCCTATGGACTGCGTCGAGTCGGCCAGGTCATTGACTGCCTGGCCGATGTCCACCACCGCCTTGGCCATGTGCTGCATGGATTCCAGGCTGCCGCCGGCCAGTTGCCGGCCTTCCTTGGCCAGGCGATCCGCCTCTTCGGCAGCGTGGCTGGTGCTCTGCACATTCTGCGTGACTTCCTGGATGGTCGCCGCCATCTGGTTGATCGCGGTGGCCGACTGATCGGTTTCGCTACGTTGCTGGTCAAGCATCTCGGCGCCGGCGCGGGAGAAGCCGGCAGATTGGGCGGCCTGCTTCTTGACGTTGACACCGGCATCTTCGAGGCGTGTCAGCGCGGTCTGCAGGCGTGCCTCTTCGCTGATCATGGCCATGTCGAGCAACGCCTGAGCGCCGCGGCTTTCGCTGTACGTCAGCGCCACCAGGCTGCTGGTGAAGGCCTTGGGGTGGTTGGCCAGGGTGCGGCGAATCAGCGAACGCTTGCTGTGCAACTGGTAGGAGCCGAGGACGATCATCACTGCCACGATGAACGCCGCCAAGCCCAACCCGCCGAGTACCGATTGGGCAGCCAGGATCAACAGCGCGGCGAGAATCAGCGGCCAGGAGCGAATCAGGTCGTAGGTCAGGTAGTCGATCATCGGCACCGGCTGCTTGCCGGCTCGCAACCGGGCGTAAAGCGCATCGGCACGACGCTTCTGGTCTGCGCTCGGCAGTGAACGCACTGACTCGTAACCCGACACCTGGCCGTTCTGGTAAATCGGCGTGACGTACGCGCTGACCCAGTAGTAATCGCCATTCTTCGCGCGGTTCTTGACGATTCCCATCCAGGGCTTGCCCTGCTTGAGGGTGTCCCACATGTGAGCGAACACCGCTGGCGGCATGTCCGGGTGACGCACCAGATTGTGTGGCTGGCCGATCAACTCTTCACGCGTGAAACCGCTGATGGCGACGAATGCATCGTTGCAATAGGTGATCTTGCTGCTCAGATCGGTGGTGGAAATCAACCGTTCATGCTCAGGAAAAGTCCTTTCCCGCTGAGTCACCGAGTTCTGACGCATGCTTGCAATCCTTTAATTGGTGACGGGGCATTCCCGCCACTGCGCTACTTCGAGCACGGCAAAACCGTCGCACCCGCAGAGATACGCGTTTACTTTTCCAATCGCCACGCGCAAGCGAAATGGCCGCGTCTTGATCGGCGCCCGATGTTACTCGCTTGCTGAAAGGGCCTCCATTAGTGTCGGCACGGGTTCCGGCGACTTGAGAAACGGTCGGCATTTTCTCGCCCTCGGCTGCATGCATCGGCCCGGACCGGCGAACTTTACCTATTCCTGACAGAACCTTACCCGGCTCTTACCCAACGCCGGGGAGCGCCTCTCTATAGTGGCGCCAATCCGAATCCGCCGTGTGCCCACAGCCATGCCAAGAACCAAGTTGCTGCTCCTGATTCCCGCCCTCGTCGTCCTGGCGCTGGGCGGCTACGCACTCTACAGCCGGTTGACGCCGGCACCCGGCAACGGCTTGCTGACAGCCGAAGTAGGCCCGACCGACATCGAGCAGACAGTGATCGCCACCGGCACGCTGGAAGCCTTCAAGCAGGTCAGTGTCGGTGCCCAGGTATCGGGGCAGATCACCAGGCTGCACGTCGATTTCGGCGATCCGGTCAAACAGGGCCAGCCGATCGCCGAAATCGATTCGTTGACCCGGCAGAACGACCTGGCCAATGCCAAGGCCGCCCTGGCCAACGTCAAGGCCCAGCGCGCAGTGCAGGCCGCCACCTTGAAGAAGGCACAACTCGCGTTCACCCGGCAGAAATCCATGCTCGCGCAGAACGCCAGCTCGCGGGAGAGCTACGAGACCGCCGAGGCCGACCTGGATACCGCCAAGGCCCAGGTCGCCGCCCTGGACGCGCAGATCCAGCAGGCGCAGATCCAGGTGTCCACCGCCGAGGTCGACCTGGGCTACACCAAGATCACTGCGCCCATCGACGGCACCGTGGTCGGCGTGGTGGTCAAGGAAGGCCAGACGGTCAACTCGGCGCAGTCGGCACCGACCATCGTCAAGGTCGCTCAGCTCGACAGGATGACCGTGCGTGCGGAAATCTCCGAGGCCGACGTGGTCAGCCTGCGTCCCGGCCTGCCAGTGTACTTCACCATCCTCGGCGAACCCGGCAACCGCTATGAAGCGACGCTGAGGATGATCGAGCCGGCACCGGACTCGATCAACACCAGTGACAGCACGACCAGCAGTTCATCGTCCACCACCACCTCCACCGACACCGCCGTCTATTACATCGCCGTGTTCGACGTGCCCAATCCCGACGGCAAGCTGCGCATCTCCATGACCACCGAAGTGAGCATCGTCCTCGACAGCGTCAAGGGTGCCGCGAGCCTGCCGGTGTCGGCGCTGGGCAGTGCCAATCGTGATGGCAGCTACACCGTGCAGGTGCTTGGCGGGGACGGCAAGGTCGAGGCGCGACAGATCCGTACCGGCCTGGAAGACTCGATCAACGCTCAGGTACTGGAGGGCCTGAAGAACGGCGACAAGGTGGTGCTCGGCGACGCTGCGGCCGGTTCCAGCACCTCGATGCGCATGCCCGGGCCGATGAGGCTCTGACATGGCACTCCTCGAACTGAGCGGCCTGCGCCGCGAATTTCCCGCTGGCGATCAGACCATTGCCGTGCTCGAGGATGTCGACCTGAGCATCGAGCAAGGCGAGATGGTCGCCATCATCGGCACCTCGGGCTCGGGCAAGTCGACCCTGATGAACATCCTCGGTTGCCTGGATCGGGCCAGCGCCGGCACCTACCGCATCGCAGGCCGGGAAACCGGCAGGCTGTCCGCGGACGAGCTAGCCGAGCTGCGCCGCGAATACTTCGGCTTCATCTTCCAGCGCTACCACCTGCTGGGCGATCTGGACGCCGTGGGCAACGTCGAAGTACCGGCCATCTACGCCGGCAAGGATGCCGCCAGCCGTCGCGAACGCGCCGAAGCACTGCTGCAGCGCCTCGGCCTGGCCGAACGCCTGGGCCACAGGCCAAGCCAGCTCTCCGGCGGCCAGCAACAACGCGTATCCATCGCCCGGGCGCTGATGAACGGCGGCCAGGTGATTCTCGCCGACGAACCCACTGGCGCGCTGGACAGCCACAGCGGCGAGGAAATGCTCAAGCTGCTGCGCGAGTTGCATGCCGCCGGGCACACGGTGATCATCGTCACCCATGACATGAAGGTCGCGGAAATCGCCGACCGCATCATCGAGATCAGCGACGGCCGCATCATCGCCGATCGCCGCCTGCGGCCCGTCGAGGACGACGTGCGCGCCATGCAGGAACCGGCGCCGGCACGCGAGGCCAATGCCTTGAAGGCCAGCCTTGGGCAGTTCCGCGAGGCCTTGCGCATGGCCCTGCTGGCGATGCTGTCGCACAAGCTGCGTACCTTTCTGACCATGCTCGGCATCATCATCGGCATCGCTTCGGTGGTCTCGGTGGTGGCCCTCGGCCAGGGTTCGCAGCAGAAGATCATGGAGAACATCAGCGCGATCGGTACCAACACCATCGACGTATTCCCCGGTAGCGGCTTCGGTGACCGTCGTTCGGCACGCATCCAGACACTGGTACCGGCCGACGCCGACGCCCTGGCCGGGCAAACCTTCGTCGACAGCGTCACGCCGTCGGTGTCCAGTTCGGGCACCCTGCGCTACCGCGAGCAGGCGCTGACCGTATCCACCAATGGCGTGGGCGAGCAGTTCTTCCGCGCCAAGGGCTACACCTTTGCCCAGGGCCGCGCCTTCGACGCCAAGGCGGTGCGCGAGTCCGCCCAAAGCGCGGTGATCGACAACAACACCTACAAGAAGCTGTTCTTCGGCAGACAGGCGCTCGGCCAGGTGATCCTGCTGGGTAACGTCCCGGTGCGCGTCATCGGCGTACTCGATCCCATCCAGAGCAATTTCGGGGGCAGCGATTCGCTGCGCGTCTACCTGCCGTACACCGCCGTGATGAACCGCATGCTTGGCCAGACATACCTGGAAAGCATCACCGTGCGGGTCGACGACAGCGTGTCCAGCGATGCCGCCGAACAGGGCATCATCCGCTTGCTCACCCGCCGTCACGGGGTGCAGGACTTCTTCGTGATGAACACCGACACCATCCGCCAGACCATCGAGAAGACCAGCCAGACCATGACCCTGCTGATCTCGGCGATCGCCCTGATCTCCCTGCTGGTCGGCGGCATCGGGGTGATGAATATCATGCTGGTGTCGGTCACCGAGCGTACCCGCGAGATCGGCGTGCGCATGGCGGTGGGCGCCCGGCAGGCCGATATCCTGCGCCAGTTCCTGATCGAGGCGGTGCTGGTGTGCCTGATCGGGGGTGCACTGGGGGTGCTGTCGGCACTGGCCTTCGGCGCGCTGTTCGGCCATTTCACCAGTGAATTCAGCCTGGTGTTCTCCAGCGGCTCCATCATCGCTGCGTTTCTCTGCTCCACGCTCATCGGCCTGGTGTTCGGTTTCCTGCCGGCCCGCAATGCCGCCCGCCTCGACCCCGTCGACGCCCTGTCCCGCGAGTAGGCCAGATCATGCCCAGCCACTACCTGAAACCTCTGTCACTGCTGGTCGCCCTTGCTCTGGGCGGCTGCAGCTCGTTGCTCTCCACGCCCTACCAGCGCCCGGCGCTGAACCTTCCCGCGAGCTGGCAGCAGTCCGGCGAGCAGCAGGCCAGCAGCGACCAGGCCTGGTGGAAAGCGTTCTCCGACCCCGAGCTGGACCGGCTGATCGATACCGCACTGGCCCGCAACAACGATATCGGTACGGCCCTGCTCAACGTAGGCCGCGCAAGGCTGCAGGCCGGCCTTACCCGCGACGGGCAGCTTCCCCAGCTCAGCAGCGGCCTGAGCGCTGACCGTACCCGCGCCCTGCGTGGCGAGGGCAACACCGCTCACAGCTATTCGCTGACCGGATCGGCGAGCTGGGAGGCCGATCTGTGGAACCGCCTGGGCAGCGCCACCGATGCAGCCGAGCTCGAAGCCCTGGCGACCGAACAGGATTACGCCGCCATCCGCCTGTCACTGGCGGGCACGGTGGCCAGCCTGTACTGGCAGATCGGCTATCTTAACGAGCGCCTGGCGGCCAGCGCTGCGAGCATCGATTACGCACGGCAGACCCTGCAGTTGGTTCAGGTGCAATACGATGCCGGCCAGGCGTCGGCCCTGGAACTGGCCGAGGCGCGGCAGAGCCTGGAAACCCAGTTGGCCAGTGAAGTGGATCTGCGCCAGCAGCGGGTCGAGCAGCGCAACGCCCTGGCCGTTTTGTTCGACAGTGCCGGCCCTGCGAACCTGAGCGAACTGCAGAGCCTGCAAGGCAGCGTACTGCCTGCTGTGGGTGCCGACTTGCCGGCCAGCCTGCTGGCTCGCCGCCCGGATCTGCGCGCCGCCGAGCTGCGCCTGCGCAGTAGCCTGAAATCGGTGGATGCCATCCGCGCGAGCTATTACCCGGATCTGAGCCTGACCGGCACTTTGGGTTACTCCAGTTCGGCGCTGGGCAATCTGCTGCAAAATCCGGTCGGTGCCTTGGGCGCCAGTCTGACCCTGCCGTTCTTGCAGTGGAATCAGATGAAGCTCAACGTCGCCGTCTCGAAAACCGATTACGAGTTGGCGGTGACCGACTTCCGGCAGAGCCTCTATCAGGCATTGGCCGATGTGGAGAACGGGCTGGCGGGTCGGCGCCATTACGCCGAGCAGCAAGGGATGCGCCGCCGCGCCCTGGACGCAGCCAGCGAGGCCGAGCGGATCTATCGCATTCGTTATGAATCGGGGTCTGTGGACCTGCAATCCTGGCTGAGCGCACAGGACACGCGGAGGACGGCGCAGATCACCCTGGCGGAAAATCGTCTGAACCAACTGCTGAATGCAGTCACCCTGTATCAGTCCCTGGGCGGGGATACAGGCGTGGACATCGAAGCGCCGCTGGCGGCGCTTCAAGATCAATGACGCAGCGATACTCAGCGGCGGCGCTGGCGCTCAGCAGCCAGGCGGCGCTGCTCGTCACTGCGAATCGGAATCGGCTGCATGCGCGGCGCGAACAGAGCATTGAGCTGTGCGGCAAGTTTTTCGAACCAGGCTTTCATAAGGTATATCCTCGACTGCACGCGGTTATGGTGACCGCTTGGCTTGAGAGTAGCCGAAACCATCGCACCCGGGGAGATGCAACAGGCCTCCAACCGTTGCAAAGCGCTACCGACTGTCGCTTTGCCACTGCTGACAACAGGGGCCCACGCTGCCACTCGGTTTTATCAGAACTGATACTCGACGCCCGCCCCTGCGTACCAGGAACGGCCCGGCGCCGCTTCGTAATAGCGGTCGTTGCCATCGCCGACGATCACCGAGCCGACATATTGCTTATCCAGCAGGTTATCCAGGCGCAAGGTCTGGTGGGTCTTCCAGGTACCGAGGTTCTGCTCGAAGCGGGTACGCCAGTTGAAGACCGCATAACCCGGCGCAGCCTTCTGGCTGTTGGTGTCCTCGACGTACACTTTACTGCGATACAGGCCTTCCAGAGCGGTGCTGATGCCATCGACCGGTTTCCAGGCCACTTCGCCGAACAGTGTGGTACGCGGTACGCCAGGTAGGTTGTTGCCCTTGTCGATGGTGTTATTGCCTGCGACGAAGCGCGAATCATAAGTCGCCGCCAGGTAGGTATAGGCCAGTGCTGCCGACCACTGCTCATTGAACTGGCTCTCAACACCCAGCTCGAAACCGCGGCGCAGGGTCTTGCCGGCGTTCTGGTAGCTGGTGCGGCCAAATCGATTCTGTAAGACAGTGATCTCATCCTCTGTATTGATTTGAAAGATCGCAGCATTAATGCGAGTTACCTCGGCAATGCGTGCCTTGATGCCAATCTCGTATTGAGTACTTTCAGAAGGCTCCAATCCAAAGTTAAACCCCGCATCATTAAGGGAATAAGCCAGTTCCCCTTGAGTCGGTGTTTCAAAGCCCTTACCCGCACTGATATAGCCATTCAGGTCTGGCGTGAAGGCATAACCCAGGCTGACCGAGGGTGTGGCCTTTTCGTAGCGCCTGGTACCGCTGTCATCAGCGTTTCCGACAACGATGTACTTATCATCGACGTCCACCTCCACGGTGCTGTAGCGCAGGCCGCCCTGCAGCGTCCAGTTGCCCAGTGTCCAGGTCGCCTGAGCGTAGGGATCCAGGCTGGTGATGGTGTCGACTTCGTCGCGGCGTAACGCGCCTTTGACGCCTACCCGAGAGCCAGAGAAGTTCTCGTAACCGCGACGATCGTCACGGCTCTGATCATAATCCAGGCCGAACACCAGCCGCAGATCACCCGCCACCTCATCCACCGGTTGCAGCCAGCGAACACTGCCGCCATGAAACTCACGGTCGAAATCCACAACCCCGCCGCTATGACTCGCATTGTTCTGCTGAGGATCACGCGGGATTGCAAGATATTGAATGACGCTGCGTTTCCCGGCATAGGCCGTGGCCTGCAAAGTTGCATCACCAAAATAGCGCTCATAGTTGCCGCCCAGTTGCTGGTGGTCGATGCTTTTGCGGGTATTGAAGCTCAGCGCATTGACCGCCACCGAGCGTGGATTGGCCTTGTAAGCCTCCCATGTCTGCCCCAACGGATCCTGCGTACCATTTTGCTCCAGGCTGCTGTAGATCAACGCCAGCTTGCTGTCTTCATCCGGTTTGAAATTGAGCTTGGCGAAGGTCTGATCACGGCGCGCCGAACTGTGGTCGCGGTAACCATCGGTGTCCATCCGCGAGGCATCGAGCACGAAGCCCACGCCATCCGCCTCGCCTTCGGCGGTAAGGTGGTTGCGGGCCATGCCGTCGCTGCCGATCAGGGTCTCGGCACCGATGCGCGGCCGGCCGACGCCGTCGCGGGAAAACAGCTGGATCACCCCGCCGGCATTGCTGCCATACAGCGTCGAGGCCGGGCCACGCAGCACTTCGATACGTTCAGCGGTATCCAGATTGAAGGTCGCCGCCTGCCCCTGGCCGTCCGGGGTGCTGGCCGGGATGCCATCGGTGATCAGCTTCAGCCCGCGCACACCGAAAGCCGAGCGCGCGCCGAAACCACGGGATGATATCTGCAGGTCCTGGGCGTAGTTCTGCCGGTTCTGCACCACCAGGCCCGGCACCCGCGTCAGCACTTCGGAGGCATTGATGCCCAACTGACCGTCGCTGATCTGCTCGCGGTCGATGCCGTCTACCGAGAATGGCAGGTCGAAACCAGGCATCGCGCTACGCGAACCGGTCACCACACTGGGCTCGAGCACCAGCTCGCTGGCAGGCTGGTCTGCCTGCGAGGTACCGGCAGCCGCGCAACCGCACAGCAGGATGGCCTTGGCCAGGCAGGACAGTCGCGGGGGCGAGTTACAGCTCATGGTGGTAATCCTTTTCTTCGGCATAGCGTATCGGCCTCGGCCGGCCGGATAGCCGCGGTCGTGCAGCACGGCGCAGCCGGGCGAATAGCCGATGTCTGCGCGGCGCCATTATGGTTGCTTGCGGCCTTGGGCGCGACCCGCCAGCCAGAGCGCCTGCTCGATGACAGGGTAGCTCTGCACGAAAACAGACACGGCTCGGTTTTGAGAGCCAATTCCGAGCTTGCCTTGCGGGCATCATCCAGCAAGACTGCCGGCTTGCACCCGAGACTGGAGTTTGCCTTGCGTCCTGCCGACATGCTGCGCCTTCTGCTGCTCGCCGCGATCTGGGGGGCGAGCTTCCTGTTCCTGCGTGTGGTGGCCCCGGTGATCGGCAGCATGCCGACAGCCTTTTTCCGCGCCGCGATCGCCGTGCTCGGCCTGCTGGGGATCCTGCTGTTGATGCGCGTGAAGTGGGACTTTCGCGGCAAGCTGGGCCTGTGCCTACTGCTCGGGGTGATCAACGCGGGGCTGCCGTCGGCCATGTACAGCCTGGCGGCTCTGGTATTGCCCGCCGGCTACTCGGCGATCATCAACGCCACCACACCGATGATGGGCGTACTGATCGGCGCCCTGCTGTTCGCCGAGGCGCTGACGGCGACGCGCGCCGCCGGTGTGGCGCTTGGCCTGTTTGGGGTCGCCGTGCTGACCCGCAGCGGGCCGGTCGAGGTGGATATCCAATTGCTGCTCGGCGCCGTCGCCTGCCTGGTGGCGACGGCCTGTTACGGCCTGGCCGGTTTTCTCACCCGCCGCTGGATAGCCGGTGGCCTGGACAATCGGCTCACCGCGTTTGGCAGCCTGTGCGGCGCCAGCCTGTTTCTGCTACCGCTGTTCGGCGGCTCATTGGCCATACAGCCGCCGCCCAGCTGGGGAGGCTGGCTGGAGTGGTCGTCACTGCTGGCGCTTGGACTGGGCTGCACAGCCTTCGCCTATGTGCTGTACTTCCGACTGCTCAACGACATTGGCCCGATCAGGGCCTCGACCACCACCTTTCTGATCCCCATCTTCGGCGTGCTATGGGGGGCGTTGCTGCTCGACGAGCCGTTATCCTGGGCCCACCTGTACGGCGGTGTACTCATCGCCATCGCCTTGTGGCTGGTGGTTCGCCCTGCAAAAAAAATGACGGTATAGACACCGTTGCCCACTCCGTAAGGGTGGATCAGGCCGCGTAGGTGAAGCGTCGCCCACCCTGCGAAAGGCCGTTGATGCCCCCCAGGCCCCAACGGGGCGCCCAGGCCAGTACGTTTCACACCCGATGCAAGTACGCAGAGCGTCCCTGAAGGTGTTGCCAGGTGAAACGCCAGGAGCGCCCTGCTCGCGCCGTGCGACAGGCGTACCCTACTGCTGCAATTCCTGCTCGGTGAACAGGTCGGCGAACAGCATGCTCGACAGGTAGCGCTCGCCGGAGTCCGGCAGGATCACCACGATGGTCTTGCCCTGCATCTCCGGTTTCTCGGCCAGACGCACCGCCACCGCCATCGCCGCACCGCAGGAAATACCGCAGAGAATGCCTTCGTCGCGCATCAGTCGCAGGGCCATGGCCTTGGCATCCTCGTCGGTGACCTGCTCGACCCGGTCGACCAGCGACAGGTCGAGGTTCTTCGGCACGAAGCCTGCACCGATGCCCTGGATCTTGTGGGGGTTGGGCTTGACCTCGTCGCCGGCCAGGGTCTGGCTGATCACCGGCGAGGATACCGGCTCCACCGCAATGGACAGGATCGACTTGCCCTGGGTCTGCTTGATGTAGCGCGAGATACCGGTGATGGTACCTCCGGTACCCACCCCCGACACCAGCACGTCCACCGCCCCTTCGGTGTCGTTCCAGATCTCCGGGCCGGTGGTTTTCTCGTGGATCGCCGGGTTGGCCGGGTTTTCGAACTGCTGTGGCATGAAGTATTTGCCGGTATCGGAAGCAGCGATTTCAGCCGCCTTGTCAATCGCCCCCTTCATGCCCTTGGCCGGCTCGGTGAGTACCAGCTCGGCCCCCAGTGCCTTGAGCACCTTGCGACGCTCCAGGCTCATGGACGCCGGCATGGTCAGTACCAGTTTGTAACCACGGGCAGCGGCGACGAAAGCCAGGCCGATACCGGTGTTGCCCGATGTCGGCTCGACCAGGGTCATGCCCGGCTTTAGCACGCCGCGGGACTCGGCGTCCCAGACCATGTTGGCACCGATGCGGCACTTCACCGAATAGGCAGGATTGCGCCCCTCGATCTTGGCCAGGATGGTCACGCCCTTGGGCCCGAGGCGGTTGATCATCACCAGCGGTGTGTTGCCGATAGCCTGTGCGTTATCTGCGTATATACGGCTCATGGTGTACCGGTTCCTTGTCGTGGCTGAGCTGACCAGCCTATGCGTGAAGCGCGCAGGCGTCCAGCGTCCGGAAGGTCGAACTCTGCGGACACGATTGCAGTCCACCCAGACAACGCCTACACGGATGCATCCGATGAAACGCCGCTATAGCCTGCCCCTGTGGATCTGCCTGGGCCTGCTCGCACTGGTGCTGCTCGCGCACCTCGCCCTGCCCTATGTGGTGCGCGATTACCTGAACGGCAAGCTCGCCGACATGGGCGACTACCGCGGCCATGTGGAGGATGTCGACCTGGCCCTGTGGCGTGGCGGCTACCGCATCAACGGCCTGCGTATCGTCAAGGCCGAGCGCGACGTGCCGGTTCCCTTCGTGGCGGTACCACGGATCCATATTTCGGTGAGCTGGAATGCGCTCTGGCGCGAGCAGGCGGTGGTCGCCGAGGTCGTGTTCGACGGCCCCGAGGTGAATTTCGTCGACAGCGAGAACCGGGCCGACGCCCAGACCGGTGAGGGCGTCGACTGGCGCGAGCAGTTGAACAAGCTGCTGCCGATCACCCTCAACGAGGTGCGGATCAACGATGGCACCCTGGGCTTCTACAACTTCAATGCCTCGCCTCCCGTGAAACTTCAGGCGAACGCCATCCACGCCAGCCTGTACAACCTCACCAACGTGGCCGACGAACAAGGCGACCGAGTCGCGCGCTTCGAGGGCAAGGCGCAGTTGCTCGACCATGCCCCGCTGGAAGCCAGCGCAGTATTCGACCCCTTCCACAACTTCCAGGACTTCGAGTTCCGCGTACGCGCTACCGGCATCGAACTGCCACGCCTCAACGACCTGGCCAATGCCTATGGCAAATTCGATTTCAAGAGTGGCAACGGTGATCTGGTGGTCGAAGCCTTCGCCGAAGACTCCCAACTGAGCGGCTACATCAAGCCGCTGCTGCGCAACGTCGAAGTGTTCGACTGGCAACAGGATGTCGAGAACCAGAACAAGGGCTTCTTTCGCGCGATCTGGGAAGCGCTGGTCGGCGGCGGCGAGAAAGTCCTGAAAAACCAGCGGCAGGATCAGATCGCCACCCGCGTGGAACTTCGCGGCAGCACGCGCCAGCAGGATATCAGCGCTTTCCAGGCATTCATCGGTATCCTGCGCAACGGTTTCATCCAAGCCTTCAACAGCGGTTTCGAGCGCGGCGCCACGAAGGAACAATGAGCGCGTCCATTCAATGACTGAATGGACGCGCTGCGTTCACAGTGGCAAGCCCATCACGCTATAGTCTGCCCTTTGATACACGCCCTGCCCCTGGCCGGCGTCGACGCACGAGGATCATCCGATGAAGTTCGCAGGCACACCGTCCTATGTCGCCACCGACGACCTCAAACTGGCGGTCAATGCGGCCATCACCCTGCAACGGCCATTGCTGGTCAAAGGCGAGCCCGGCACCGGCAAGACCCTGCTCGCCGAGCAACTGGCCGAGTCCTTCGGTACCCGGCTGATCACCTGGCACATCAAGTCCACCACCAAGGCTCACCAAGGCCTTTACGAATACGATGCGGTGAGTCGCCTGCGCGACTCGCAGTTGAGTTCCGAGAAGGTTCACGACGTTCGCCACTACATCAAGAAAGGCAAGCTGTGGGAGGCCTTCGAGGCCGAGGAACGCGTGGTGCTGCTGATCGACGAGATCGACAAGGCCGACATCGAGTTTCCCAACGACCTGTTGCAGGAACTCGACAAGATGGAGTTCTACGTTTACGAGACCGACGAGACGATCAAGGCCAGGCAACGACCGATCATCATCATTACCTCGAATAACGAAAAGGAATTGCCGGACGCCTTCCTGCGCCGCTGCTTCTTCCACTACATCGCCTTTCCGGACCGTCAGACCCTGCAGAAGATCGTCGACGTGCATTACCCCGGCATCAGCAACAGCCTGGTGGCCGAAGCCCTCGACGTGTTCTTCGACGTGCGCAAAGTGCCGGGGCTGAAGAAGAAGCCCTCGACCAGCGAACTGGTGGACTGGCTCAAGCTGCTGATGGCCGACAACATCGGCGAGGCGGTGCTGCGCGAGCGCGACCCGACCAAGGCCATCCCTCCCCTGGCCGGCGCGCTGGTGAAGAACGAGCAGGACGTGCAGTTGCTCGAGCGCCTGGCCTTCATGGCACGCCGCGGTAATCGCTGATATCAGAATGGATATCGAACGAGTACGTCGTAAGCGTCAGAAGAACGTCCAGGAACAGACGCTACTGAGACAGGAAGCACTGCTGCGAGCGGCCACCTTTTATCGTGACAATCCAGACAGGATTCCGCTTGCCCTGCGGCAATACGCATTAGGCCAAGCGATAGACTGGGATAGATCGATCATCATGGAGCTGGACGCCAATATCTATGGCGGTTATTGGGTTAGCGGAATGTTGTTGACTCAAGAACATCGCTTCATCGAGTTTGACTTGTCGACCAACGAAGATCACAGCGCTCTGGATGACTCAGCAAAAGTCATTTGGCTCGACGTCAGCGCACAAACCAGCACGTCTCGACATCTGCGAGGAACCGGCATAAGCAAAGGGGCAATGGCATTGGAAATCCAAGCTACGTTGAATAACGAGGATGAACCAGATGCATAGCGGCAGCTGCTTGTGTGGCACGGTCAAATACCAGATCGACGCGCCAATTGAATCGGCCAACCATTGTCATTGCAGCCAGTGCCGCAAGGGCCATGGTGCAGCGTTCGCCACTTACGGCACCGTGCGACGCGAGCATTTTCGCTTTACCCACGGAGAGCAATCGGTCAGCACCTTCAATTCATCGCCAGGCGTGGGCCGGACCTTCTGCCAGCGCTGCGGTTCGAATCTGCAATGGTTCGCCGAGCAGCCTGACCGCGATTGGATCTCGGTCGCCCTCGGTACCCTGGACACCCCCTTGGAGCATGTCGAGCAGAAACACATCTACGTCCGTTCCAAGGCGGGCTGGTACCGCATCGACGACGGCTTGCCCGTCGACGACCGCCACTGAGGGCATGCCGATGCTGCTCAACCTGTTCACTGAAATGCGCGCCGCCAGGGTGCCGGTGTCCCTGCGCGAACTGCTCGACCTGATCGACGCACTCAAGCACAAGGTGGTGTTCGCCGACATGGACGAATTCTACTACCTGTCGCGCGCCATCCTGGTGAAGGACGAGCGCCATTTCGACAAATTCGACCGTGCCTTCTCCGCCTATTTCGACGGCCTGCAGAGTCTCGATCAGCACCTGGAGGCGCTGATCCCCGAGGAGTGGCTGCGCAAGGAGTTCGAACGTTCCCTGAGCGCCGAAGAACGCGCGCAGATCCAGTCCCTGGGCGGCCTCGACAAGTTGATCGAGGAATTCAAGAAACGCCTGGAGGAACAGAAGGAACGCCATGCCGGCGGCAACAAGTGGATCGGTACCGGCGGCACTAGCCCCTTCGGCTCGGGCGGCTACCACCCCGAAGGCATCCGCGTCGGTGATGCGGGTGAGCGCCAGGGCAAGGCCGTCAAGGTCTGGGATCAGCGCGAGTACAAGAATCTCGACGATTCGGTGGAGATCGGCACGCGCAATATCAAGGTGGCCCTGCGCCGCCTGCGCAAGTTCGCCCGCCAGGGTGCCCAGGACGAACTGGACCTCGACGGCACCATCGACCACACGGCCCGGGACGGTGGTCTGCTGAACATCCAGATGCGCCCGGAGCGTCGCAACACGGTCAAGCTGCTCCTGCTGTTCGACATCGGCGGCTCCATGGATGCCCACGTCAAGGTCTGCGAAGAGCTGTTCTCGGCCTGCCGCACCGAGTTCAAGCACATGGAGTATTTCTACTTCCATAACTGCGTGTACGAAACGGTGTGGAAGAACAACCTGCGGCGCAACGCCGAGCGTCTTTCCACCCATGATCTGCTGCACAAGTACGGCGGTGACTACAAGGTAGTGTTCATCGGCGACGCCGCCATGGCGCCCTATGAAATCACCCATCCAGGCGGCAGCGTCGAGCACTGGAACGAGGAAGCGGGCTATGTCTGGCTGCAGCGCTTCATGGAAACCTACAAGAAGCTCATCTGGATCAACCCCTACCCGCGCCAGACCTGGGATTACACCACCTCGACCGGCATCATCCGCGAGCTGATCAACGGCCAGATGTTCCCGCTGACCCTGCAGGGGTTAGAGGATGGAATGCGCGTTCTGGCCAAGTAGCTGGGCGCCTGTAGCCCGGGTCGAGCACAGCGACAGCCGGGAAAATAGCGGCCAGGGTATCGTTTCGCTCAACCCTACGCCATTGGCTCTTAGCGCATGCGCGGTTGTTGACGCTCGGGTACCACGCGACGGTCACGGCGCCGGAACGGCAGGGCCAGCAACAGCAGGATGCTTTCCGCCACCCAGGCGAGGAACAGCGCGCAGGCGATACCCCAGGCGATCGCCTCGGGCGCCAGCAGCACCTGATAGCGATAGGCCGCGTGGGTTTCCTGCAGCAGTTGCTCGTCAGCAGCGGTCGCCAGGTGCCACACCTGGCGATACCAGGGCCCCTGCATGGCCAGGGATTCGCGCTGCAGCAGTTCGGAGCGTTCGACCAGCAGGCCCACGCTGCGCGCGTCGCTCTGCATCACCGGGTCGCTACTGCCACGATAATGGCCGACCAGCCGCTGCAGATCGCCATCGAAGAAGCGCCGGGCAGTATCGCGGAAACCGCTCAGGCTCTGTTCGGATTCCAGGCGGTGGGCTTCGACACGCTTGGCATAATCATCGATGAAGCCCGGCACCTGAACGCCCAGCAACAGGCCCAGGGCGAACAACGCCAGACGCAGGTAACTTCTTAACATTAATCCCCCGCAGCCCCGCCACGCGGGACGCTCGTCAGTTGCTCAGGCCCTGGGCGATGCATTCGCCCGCGCGCCACAGGCGCCATTCGCCCGGTTGGTACAGCGACCACTGCTCATTGTCGGTCAGCGGCTCGGTGGCCAGTACCGAAACCACGTCATTGGGCGTGGTCTCGGCATGGAAATCCACGCTCATGTCGGCATCGCGCAGGTGCGCAGGCCCGAAGGGCGCACGCCGGGTGATATGTGCCAGCTTGCTGGAGCAGAAGCTGAACAACCAGTCACCGTCGCTGAGCAGGCAGTTGAACACGCCATGCTGACGATAGGCCGCACAGGCAGCGACAAGTTCAGGTAACAGCACCTCGATGGGAACCGCCTCTGGAAACGCCGTGCGGATGCGGTTGAGCAGATCGCAAAAGGCCGATTCACTGTCCGTATCGCCGATGGCACGATAGAAACTCAGGGCCGGGCGAAAATCAGCCAATTGGCCGTTATGGGCGAAGCACCAGTTGCGCCCCCACAGTTCACGCACGAAAGGATGGGTATTGGCCAGACAGACGCGCCCGACATTGGCCTGGCGAATATGGCCGATCACCACTTCGCTCTTGATCGGATAGCGCTGCACCAGCTGCGCCACTTCCGACTCGCTGCTCGCTCGAGGGTCCTGAAAAAGGCGCAGGCCCCGGCCTTCGTAGAAACCGATGCCCCAGCCATCGCGATGCGGCCCGGTACGCCCGCCACGCTGCATCAGCCCGGTAAAGCTGAAGACGATATCGGTGGGGACGTTGGCGCTCATGCCGAGCAGTTCACACATGATCGGGTTCTCGATTGATCCGGCTTACAACCGCGGCTCGACACGAGCGCTACGGGTACTGCGTGGCGCGGTGTACTTCGGCTCCGGCTCCTGCTGCAGGCGTTCGCGCAGGGTCAGATCACTGTCGTCGCCCTGCTCCTCTTCGCGTGCGCCCTTGCGGGCCCTGGCGCTGCGCAGGAACGGCCAACGAATGGCCACGAACAGCAGATAGATGGCGAACACGATGAGTCCGTACATGGCCAGATCAGCCACGGCGCGCCAGGCGTTGCTGCCGACTTTGAAGATCAGATCGAGGGCAACGATGGCCACTGCAGGCGCGAACAGTTCCTTGGCCGGATCGACGATGGTCGGACAGAACAGCAGGATCGCCGCCAGCACGCGCAGCGGTTCGCGCACGTAGCGCCACATCCAGCTGGTGATCCGGAGCCACACCAGCAGGCAGCCCAGTGCCGCGATGGCATAAGCACCCCAGGCGAGAAGATAGTCATTTTCGATCATGAGGGGGACGGTTCCCTTGCTTTGCTGGACTCGAACGGGCGAATCCGCATTTTTCGGCGACTGCCGGGCGACAAAGGCGCTTATGATAACGGCTTTTCCCTGGTTCGGCGCCTTTTTAGGGTGCCTCTAAAAACGTAGGCGAAGCAGTCAGCACGAAGCAAAAGCAGGCGTGAAAGCGAAGCTTACCCGTTGTGAACGAGCGGTTTGAGCCTGTTTCCAATGCAGTGATGACAACGCAGGCAGTTCTTAGAGGAGCCCCATGGCGTCGCCCTGCTTCCTGGAGACCCTCATGTCCACCGCCCCCATCGCTCGCAAGGATCCCGGTTCCGATCCCTATCACTGGCTCGAAGCCCGCGACAGCGACGAAGTGCTCAGCCACCTGCGTGCCGAGAACGCCTACCTGGAAGATCAGTTGAGCGATCAGGTTGGATTGCGCGAACGGTTGTTCCAGGAAATAAAGGCGCGCATCCGCGAGACCGACCTGTCATTGCCAACCCCCTGGGGTGACTACCTCTATTACCAGCGCACCACGGCCGGCGACGAATACCCGCGCCACTATCGCTGCCCTCGCCCCGCGGATGGCGGCCTGCAGCTCGACGAAAGCGCTGAACAACTGCTTCTCGACCCCAACGAAATCGCCGCCGGCGGTTTTCTGTCCCTGGGCGCCTTCAGCATCAGCCCCGACCAGCAGCGACTTGCCTATAGCCTGGACACCAGTGGCGACGAGATCTATCGCCTGTTCGTCAAGGAGCTGAGCAGTGGCGCCGTCGACGAACTGCCGTTCGACGACTGCGACGGCAGCATGACTTGGGCCAACGACAGCCAAACCCTGTTCTATGGCGAACTGGACGATGCCCACCGTCCCAGCACACTGCACCGCTATCGACTTGGCGAAACGCAGAGCACCCAGATGTTCCACGAGCCCGATGGCCGTTTCTTTCTCACCTGCTACCGCAGCAGCTCGGAACACCAGCTGGTACTGCTGCTGGGCAGCAAGACCACCAGCGAATGCTGGGTGCTGGACGCGAACACGCCGCAGCAACCCTTCCAGTGCCTGGCGCCCCGTGAGGAAGGCCATGAGTATTACCCCGACCACGGCAAACTCGACGGCCAGTGGGCCTGGCTGATTCGCAGCAACCAGGCCGGCATCAATTTCGCGCTGTACAGTGCCACGCCTGAACGACCGACCCGCGAACACTGGCAGGAGCTGGTGGCGCACAACGAACAGGTGATGCTCGAAGGTGTCAGCCTGGCCGAATCGGCGCTGATACTCAGCTTGCGCGAAGGCGGCCTGCCGATCATCGACGTACGCCCGCAAGGGCTGGCCGCTTATCGGGTCAGCCTGCCGGATGCCGCCTATAGCCTGTACGTGCAGGACAGCCTGGAATTCGCCAGCCCGGTGATCCGCCTGCGTTACGAGGCACTCAATCGTCCCGCGCAGATTCGCCAGTTGAACCTGGCAGATGGCACCCAGCAGATTCTCAAGGAAACGCCGGTCCTCGGCGAGTTCGATGCCGATGCCTATCTCAGCCAGCGGCTGTGGGCGAGCGCGGAAGATGGCACCCGGGTACCGATCAGCCTGGTCGCCCGCCGCGATGCCCTGGGCCAGGCCGCTCCGCTCTACCTGTACGGTTACGGCGCCTATGGCGAAAGCCTCGACCCGTGGTTTTCCCACGCGCGCCTGAGCCTGCTCGATCGCGGCGTGGTGTTCGCCATCGCCCACGTTCGCGGCGGCGGTGAACTGGGCGAAGCCTGGTACCGGGCCGGCAAGCTGGAGCACAAACAGAACAGTTTCGGCGACTTCATCGCCTGTGCCGAGCACCTGATCGCCCAAGGGTTCACCAGCCCGTCGCGGCTGGCCATCAGTGGCGGCAGCGCAGGCGGCCTGCTGATCGGCGCAACGCTCAACCAGCGGCCAGAGCTGTTCGCAGCGGCTATCGCCGAAGTGCCTTTCGTCGATGTGCTCAACACCATGCTCAACCCGGAGCTGCCACTGACCGTCACCGAATACGATGAATGGGGCGACCCCAGCCAGCCCGAGGTGCACGAACGCATCAAGGCTTACGCACCCTACGAGAACGTGCAGGCGCAGCGATATCCAGCGATTCTCGCGGTGGCCGGCTACAACGACAGCCGCGTGCAGTATTGGGAAGCAGCCAAGTGGGTGGCACGCCTGCGCGAACTGAAGACCGATGACAACCTGCTACTGCTGAAAACCGACCTGGAAGCCGGCCATGGCGGCATGAGCGGTCGCTATCAGGCGCTACGGGACGTCGCGCTGGAATATGCCTTCCTTTTCAAGGTACTCGGCCTGCGCTGCGAGGCCTGATACCTGGCTGGCTGCCTTGGCCGGCAGCCAGCGTTGAGCATTCAGTGTTTCTTGTGCGGGTCTTGCTGCTCGTGTTGACGCTCCGCGGCGTCGTCAGCGGCCTCGGTCGACTCGTCGTTGTCACGGCCGTCGCGGATCACGGGGGGAGTGTCGGGATCCACGGCCGATGGATCGGGCACGTCGGGGCTCTGCACGGTACCCGCGGGCTGGGCGGCAGACGGCTGTTCCTGCTGGGCATGGGCGATGCCGGCGAATGACAGCAGGCTGATCAGCATCACGATGGACTTGCGCATGTTGGGTAACTCCACTGTTCGATGGGACGAGCTGCATTGGGCTGGCGAGACGCCGGAAAGTGCAAACAGATTCCTCTCGGCAGTCACTGATGCTGCCCTATACTGAGCGCTACCCACCAAGGAGCGAACATGAGCAGCCCGTCCACGCCTACGTCCAAACTCGACCGCATCCTCGCCGATGCCCAGCGCAGCCGCGAAGAAGGCTATCGGGACAAGGCCCTGCGCATGTACCCGCATGTCTGCGGCCGCTGCGCCCGCGAGTTCTCGGGCAAGCGCCTCAGTGAACTGACCGTTCACCACCGTGACCACAATCACGACAACAACCCCCAGGACGGCTCCAACTGGGAATTGCTGTGCCTGTTCTGCCACGACAATGAACACTCCCGGTATACCGACCAGCAGTATTTCAGCGAAGGTTCCACTGCCAGTCAGACCGGCCCGAAGACCACCCACAAGGCGTTTGCCAATCTCGCCGATCTGCTGCAGAAAAAGTCCTAGGGGCTGTTGACGTTTCACGCACGGCCGCGCCGTAGCCCGTTTTTGCGCGAGGCAAGGCAGGAGATGCGAAGTTTGGTGGGCCAAATGAGCCATCGAGTAACGCCGCATCGCGCAAAAACGGGCCCGGCCCTGCGGGTTGCGCGAGAAATCTCGCCATGCGTTGTTGGAGGACTTGGCAAGGGAACAACCATTCCCTGCGTCCTCCGCCTAGCGGATCGCCGCCCGGCCTGGCGAGATTTCTCGCGGCAACGCGGCTCGCGTTGAAACGTCAACAGACCCTAGGCGCCAAACAGGCCGTATAATGCCGCTCCTTTTGCGCGAGGCCTGTCCGTGGGCAACAAACGATACAGCTGCATCGGTCTCTACAACCCCAAGTCAGCGGAGAACGTCGGCGCCGTGATGCGTGCCGCCGGCTGCTATGGCGTGGCTTCGGTGTTCTATACCGGCAAGCGCTACGAGCGCGCCCGGGACTTCGTCACCGACACCAAGCGGGTGCACCTGGACATTCCCCTGATCGGCATCGATGACCTGCAGAAAGTCATTCCCCTGGGGTGTACCCCGGTAGCCGTGGAACTGGTGGACGGTGCCCGGCCATTGCCGAGCTACACCCACCCGGATCGCGCCTTCTATATCTTCGGCCCGGAAGACGGCTCGCTGGACAAGAAAGTACGCGACTGGTGCGAAGAGGTGGTGTACATCCCGACCCAGGGCTGCATGAACCTCGCGGCGACGGTCAACGTGGTGCTCTATGACCGCCTGGCCAAAGGCAACAACACTCGGACCGGCGCCAAGTACTGAGCCAAACTGCGGACAAAATAAAGCCCGGAGCGAGCCGGGCTTTGTGTCGACGCTGACTGATCAGCAAGGCTGGGCCTTGCCACCCGTGCGGCTGTAGCCATCTTCGGCAACCAGTTCGCCACCGATATGCTCGAAAGCCTGGGCAGCTTTTCCACCCGTACGCTCGTAACCGTCTTCAGCGACCAGTTTACCGCCGACGCGTTCGAAGCCGCTCTCGGCGATCTTGCCGCCAGTGCGCTTGTAACCATCTTCAGCGACCAGCTTGCCGCCGACGCGTTCGAAGCCACTCTCGGCGATCTTGCCGCCAGTGCGCTTGTAACCATCTTCAGCGACCAGCTTGCCGCCGACGCGTTCGAAGCCGCTCTCGGCGATCTTGCCGCCAGTACGCTTGTAACCATCCTCAGCGACTTTTTGCGCACCAACGGAGTGCGAAGTAGAGGCGTCGACAGGTGCTTGCGGCAGTGCGAAAGCGGCGCTGGCGAGGGTGGCAATGAACAGGCTGGCAATGAATTCGGTTTTCATGTTGAGCTCCTTGGAAGGACGTGAGTAGGTATGGAGCTCATGTTACTCAAGAAAATTTGATCAAAAACTCGTTCCTGGGAATAGTAAAGATCGACTTCATTGATAGCTTGCTGAGCACCAGCAATGCCGGGGGCTGGATGCGAAAACGCCCAACCTGGCGCTTGGGCGCTTGCACCGGATTGGGCGTTGGTGACTCGAAAGAGGGCTCTCGAGGATGATGTCGCTGTAAAAGATCAGCGCAGCAGTCGGGTATCCAGCACCTTGGAGCTGCGGCCCATGACGTTCTCGGTGATCTCGATGAAGTCCTTGGTGCTGGCCTTGTCGAGGCGCATCAGGCCGCGAGCCACGTCGTCCAGCGAGCGCTGCTGGCCATCCTTGGTGGCCTGGCGAATTTCCCGGTCGAGTTCCTGCAGGAGCAGCACCGCACGGGCGGTGATCGGCCCGGTGGAGTTTTCGCTGCGCAGTGACTTGACCGGCTTGCTCCACTTGATCAGGTGCTCGCGGACTCTCTGGTAGCGATCCTCGCTGAGCCCACCGGCGCGGCGCATCACTTCGATGGCGTAATACTCGGCCAGGCCTTCGCTGATCCAGTCGCTCTTGTCGGTGTCGCTGATCCGGCTGAACACGTGCACCAGTTCGTGTACCAGTGAGCTGGTGCCGTTTTCGCTGACCAGCGGGCGGTCGGCGTGCATGAAATAGGAATTGGGGGCCGACAGACCGCCACGCCACATCGGATCACCGGCGCCGACCACCAACAGTTTACCCGGGTCACGCGGGAACACCGCCTGCATCTCGGGCCACACGAAGGTCAGCAGGGTCAGGACATCCATGCGCCGCATGCCCTCACCCACCGGCGCGGCGATGGTCACCTGGGTTTCACCGAGCTTGGCGCGCCGCGTGCCGACCTTGCCAGCGACGATCCAGCCGGTGGGGCGATCGAACTTGCGCTGCGGGTTGTCGATGCGGAATTTGTTCTTGCCCACGCGCGGCCAGCCGGTCTCGACGCTGCGCCAGCCTTTGGGCAGGTCGAACGCCAGGCGCGCGACCAGATCCGTGCCGTCGACCTGGTTGAGTATCGCGCGGGGAATCAAGTCGTCGCCACGCAACAGCGCCCAGTCCTCGGTCATCCGCGCGTCGAAACGGCCCTCCCCACGAGGGTGGCTGATACGGACCTTGTAGGTCAGGCTGGTCTTGCCCTTGCCCGGCACCCACAGACCGCGCTGCGCGTCTTCCTGCTTCCACTCGCCGTCAGCCTTGAAGTCGCTGTAATAGCCATCGTTGCCCAGGTTGAAGTTGAGGCTGCGCACGCGCTCGCCCTTCTCCAGGCTGATGCTGACTTCGGCCTGATCGCTTTCCGGAAGGAATTTCACCTTGTAGTCCAGATCGACCTTTTCGGCCGCCCATAGCGGTGTACCGGTACTCAACAGAACAGCGGACAGCAGCAGGCAGCGAATCGACATACAGGCAACTCCAGAACAGACGAATCGGAACGTTTCATGGGATCAGAGCACACGAACACGGGGTGCAACAGGGCTATGAGACACCGGCTCGCTTAAGCGAGCCTTAACGGCACATCACAGACCCTCAACCCGCGCGAAAGATCAGGTGTTCTTCCCAGTCATCTTCGGCCACGCTGTTTTCACTGAGCATGCGCCCTGCCTGGGAGATCCTCTCACGGTGCACCGCATCCGGGTCACCGCAGACCAGATGATGCCAGAGCGGCAGATCCTTGCCCTCGCTGACCAGCCGGTAACCACAGGTGGGTGGCAGCCACTGGAACTGATCCGCCTGGGCCGGGGTGAGCTGAATGCAGTCCGGCACGAAGGACTTGCGGTTCGGGTAATCGCTGCAGCGGCAGGTATCCAGGTCGAGCAGCTTGCAGGCGATGCGCGTGTAATAGACGGCTCCATCATCCTCGTCTTCGAGCTTCTGCAGGCAGCATAGGCCACAGCCATCGCACAGCGACTCCCACTCCTGAACGTCGAGTTGCTCGAGAGTCTTGTGTTGCCAGAAACGGGCGATAGGCACGGCCATGATCAGCACTGGAGGTCGCAGGTCAAAGGCCGGCAGTCTAGGTCTGCCGAGCTTACAGTACAAGCCGCGCGCGACGGCGCGGCTCAGTAGCCTCGGGCGAAGTCGACCAACCCCAGCAGAGCGCTACCATCTCGATAACGCTGCAGATTGCCGACGAACAGTTCCACCAGCAGAGGCGGCAAAGTCGGGGCTGCACTGTGACCGGTCAGCAGCAGGTTGTCGGCCGTCCAGAACGGGTGCCCGGCGGGCAACGGCTCTTCACGGCAGACATCGATCACCGCCGCAGCCAGTTGCCCGCGGGCAAGCGCCGCGACCAGATCCTCATCGACCACCGACGTACCGCGTCCGGCATTGATCAATACCGCCGATGGTTTGAAGCATGCCAGCAAGGCCGCATCGTAAATGTCCCGGGTCGCCGGCGTGTCGGGCAGCAGGTTGATCACGTAATCGGCCTCTGCGACCAGACGCGGCAGCGCCTCGACAGGCGCCACTTCACTGAATGGCGCCAGCGTCCGCGCGCTACTGGCGACCCCGGTCAGTTCGACGTTGAACGGTTGCAGGAAGCGAGCAACCGCCAGGCCGATTTCGCCGGTACCGACGATCAGCACCTTGCACCCAGCCAGGCTGCCCGGCAGGCGACCATCCCAACGCTGCTCGCGCTGCGCCTGCAGGCGGGTGAAGAGTTCGCGCTGGTGAACGAGCATGTGACAGAGCACGTACTCGGCCATCACCTGGCCGAAAACCCCGACCGCGCGAGTCAATCGATAATCCCGTGGCAAGTCCTGCGCCAGCAGCGGCGTGATACCGGCCCAGGTCGACTGCACCCAGTCCGGCTTGTGGCCGGCGCGGATCAGTTCGGCGAACAGATGCGGCTCACCCAGCCAGACCTGACAACTCCCCGCCTGCGCCGCCAGCCCGGGGCCATCGCCAGCGATCAGCTCGAGCTCCGGCTGGGCCCTCTGCAGCAATTCGCGGTACAGAACGTGATCGTTCTCGGCAATCAGTACACGCATTTCGGCCTACCTCAGACAGGGTCGTTGCGACGTAACAGCTCTTCCGGCAGATGCTCGATGTAATCCTCTTCCGGTGGCGGCATCTGCAGGTGATAACCCTGGCTATCGAGGTTCTCCAGCACCTTGTGGATGTCTTCGCGTGCCAGGGTGCGCTCAGGCGTCAGCACCATGTCGAAGGCAAGGACGGGCGGCCCGAAGGCGCTCAGCAGATTCTCGGGAACCTGTTTCAGCGCATCGGCACGCAGCACGTAGAGGTACATGCCATCCTTGCGGGGGCTCTTGTAGATGGAGCAGATACGTTTCAAGCGGACTCTCCTTGAGCGGCCAGGCAATCGAGCAACGCCTGGCCCATCAGCTCACGGCGCCAGCCGCGCAGGCTCTCTGGCAGGCGGTAGGGACCATCCGGGTAACCGCTCTTGAGCAGGGCCTCGAGGGTCTTCTTGCGCAGCATCAGTTCCGGGGCGATATCCAGACGTTCGCCTTCACGCTGGCCAATGGCTCGCAGCTTCTTGAGCAGCGCCGTGGACTCCAGCGGCAGCGGCTCCGGCATGGCCGGCGGCCACTCGCTCTGAGGCAGCGCGGCGGCCTCGCGGATCATCTGCAGGATGGTCTCGCCGTCCTGGCGCACGGTCTTCGGGTGCATCTCCTCGATGCGCGCCAGACTGACCAGATCCCCCGGTTGCTGGCGGGCCAGTGGCCACAACGAGTGTTCGCGTAGAATCCGGTTGCGTGGCTGGTTGCGCGCCCGCGCCTGCCGCTCCCGCCAGATGCACAGCACACGCAGCACCGCCAGTTGGGCGCGTGACAGTTTCCACGCCAGCTTGGCTTCGCGATAGGCCTCCTCGGCAGGCGTCTCGCGACCGAGGGCCGCGACCAGCTCGGCACCGTCCTCGAGTATCCAGGCATTCTTCTCGGCCGGCAGCCTGTCCTGCAGACGCCGGTAGAGTTCGGCCAGGTGCACCACGTCTTCGGCGGCGTAGCTGACCTGCGTATCGGAAAGCGGGCGCTGCAGCCAGTCCGAGCGGGTCTCGCCCTTGGGCAGTTCGATGCCCAGCACCGCCTGTACCAGCCGCGAATAGCCCATGGAGAATCCAAGGTTGAGATAACCGGCCGCCAGTTGCGAATCGAACAGCGGCACCGGCAGGCTGCCGGTCAGGCGCAATAGCACTTCCAGGTCTTCACTGCAGGCATGCACCACCTTGACCACCCGTACATCCTCGAGCAGTGCGGCGAAGGGCGACCAGTCGTCGATCGGCAGCGGGTCGATCAGATAGGCCCGCTCGCCCTCGCTGACCTGCAGAAGACCGGCAATCGGGTAAAAGGTGTCGACGCGCATGAACTCGGTGTCCAGCGCCAGAAATGGCTGTTTGCGCCAGGCAGAGCAATGCTCCGCCAGGCTGGCGTTGTCTCGAATCCAGACAATTTCGATGCTCACGCGGCTCTCCCGTAAAGATTGCCGCGCAGTATATCCCGTGAGTCGCCGCCGTGTTGCACGCTCACAGTCGCTCATCACGCAGGCGCTCACGCAAGGCGTCGGAACAGCGCAGCATGGGCTCGCGCAACTCATCGGCAATCCATCCCCGCATGGCCAGCAGGCTTTTTATCGGTGCCGGATTGGGCTCGGCGAAGGCCAGACGGATCAACGGCAGCAGTTGGCGAAACAGGGTACGACCGGCCTGCAGGTCGCCCCGTTGCAGATACGCCACCACCTGCACGAAATCGGCGGTGCGGATATGGGCTGCGGCCGAAATGGCACCGCTGCCACCAAGACACAGGGTGGTGAATATCTGCTCGTCTTCACCGGCGAGTACGTCGAGCACTCCATCTTCGATCAGCGTCTGGGTCTTGCGCGCATCGCCGCCACAATCCTTGATCGCCGTTATTCGCGGGTGCCCGGCGAGCTGTCGGACGGTCTCCAGCTCCATGCTGACGGCGCTGCGGTAAGGAATGTCGTAAAGGATGATAGGCAACCGCGAGGCGTCGGCGATGGCCTCGAAGAATGCCAACAGCCCCTGCTGCGACGGTCTGATGTAATAAGGTGCCGGCACCAGCAAACCCGCCAGCGGGCGGCTCTGGATGCGCTGCAAGCGGGCCAGTACCGCAGTCTGATTGTTGCCACTGAGCCCCATCACCACGCGGCTGGCAGGCACCACCTCGAGCGCGGCGTCGAGCACCGCCAGTTGCTCGCGTTCGTCCAGCGCAGCCGCTTCGCCGCTGGTACCGCAGACCACCAGCCCGGCCGCGCCCATCTCCAGCAGGTGCACGGCCAACGAGCGTAAAGCGGGCAGATCCACCTGCCCATCACGAAATGGCGTAACCAGGGCGACCCAGATTCCGGAAAATGTAGACATGCATGCAACTCCTTGGTGTAGACCGTGTGGTCACCGTCGATGGAGTGCAGCAAGGGCGTGTGGCGAAAGAATGCTTCGACTTCGCGCCTCTGTCCTGTCAGCCCATCTGACGGGACAGCGCGCCCCGGTCAAATGAGCGACTGTTTCTTCGACTTGCCGGCTTCCAGGCAAACGCGCCACCACCCGGCGACTAGGCCAGGAACAGGGAGCATGGGCTGGGAGATAGGGAACATGGAATGCTCGGTCAAGACGACTATGCGTCGATACTGCCGAAGTCCCGGCCGTGGTGTCAATGTGGATCGGCCGAGTTGCCCCACAGTGCTTTGCGACACTTACAATTCGGCATATGCAAGGCGGTTCAGATCCTCAATCGATTTAAAAACAGCCCCTTACCGCCTGGATGTCCCACTAGGATTCAATTCAAGCAGCTAACCTCTTACATCAATTGGATTATAGGCCTGTGGGCTTTCCCCGCACCTGGCGCGTCGAGCACGCTATGGCTCTCACCGCTCGTTCATTCGCAGAGGTACCTACGGGAGTAACTGCAGCACCTTGCATGCCCCCATTTCAAGCAGGCAAAGCAGCACTCCCGGACGAGTGGTTGCCACCGAACCAACTGACTATCGAGTCACAGGTGCCAACTCCCGCAAGGCTCTATATTCTGCCTTGACGGAGAGTTTCACCCCGATGGCATGGTATCCAGCGGCGAACTTTCCAGATTGACATAAAGACAGCAACGCAAGAGTTTCCCCGACCCTGCCAAGGAGCACCCCGTGAGTACAAGAATCCTAAGAACCGGTCTGGCAATCGCCATCGCATCCACCTCCAGCTACACCCTGGCCAGCGGCTTTGCCCTCAACGAGCAGAGTGTCTCGGGCATGGGCATGTCCTTCGCAGGCCGCTCGTCCTCCGCAGAGGATGCCAGCACGGTGGTCGGCAACCCGGCCGGCATGGCACGTATCAAGCGCGAGCAGATCAACTTCGGCGTCGCCGCCATCCACGCCAAGAGCAGCATCAGCAGCAACGGCAGCCGCACCGCTGCCGGCACTGCCAATGGCGGCAGCAACGACGGCGACATGGTGCCCACCACCGGCGTGCCCATGGGTTACTACGTCAAGCCGCTGGATGAAAAAGTCGCCTTCGGCATCGGCGTTTACGTCCCCTTCGGCCTGGCGACCGATTACGAGACCGGCTTTCAGGGTCGTTATTTCGCAGACAAGAGCTATGTGCGGGTCATCACCGTGCAACCGACACTGAGTTACCGCTTCAACGATCAGCTGTCGGTCGGTTTCGGCCCGACCTTCAACCATATCGAAGGTGAGCTGACGTCGTCGCTGACCAACCCGATCGGCCCGCCGGGCAGCAATGATGGCAAGGTCAAGATCAAGGGCGACGACGTGGCCGTGGGCTTCAACGTCGGCGTGCTGTACGAGTTCACTCCGCAGACTCGCGCCGGCGTCACCTATCGTTCACGGGTCAAGTACGAACTGGAAGGCGATACGCGGGTATCCGGCCCGGGCTTCATCATCGGCAGCTCGGCGGGCAAGTACGACGCGTCTCTGGATGTGACCACGCCCGAATCCGTCGACATGTCGTTCACCCATGAACTGAACGAGGCATGGACCCTTTATGCCGGCAGTACCTGGACGCGCTGGAGCCGATTCAAGGAGCTGCGCATCGAAAACGAAGGCGTTGGCGGAGCCTTCGCCGGCCCCCTCGGCACCATCGTCGAAGAGCAGAACTGGCATGACACCTGGGCCCACGCCATAGGCGTGTCCTACAAGCTCAATCCGCAGTGGGTGCTGCGTACCGGGGTGGCCATCGACCAGTCACCAATCAACAACACCGACCGCTCTCCGCGCATTCCCTCTGGCGACAGGACGATTTTCAGCGTGGGTGCGGGCTGGAGTCCCAGCGATGACATGACCATCGACCTGGCCTATTCCTACCTCAAGGAGGAAGATGTCGACATCAACCGCAGCAGCGCTGCACGCGGTAGCTACAACGCCACCTACAAGAACAGCGCCCACGGCCTGGGTGCATCCTTGACCTACCGTTTCTGAGCCGATCTCGAGCACCAGCTACCATCAGGTGTAGCGTGCTCAACCGACGGCAAATCTGAAACAAAAAAATCGCGGCTCATGCCGCGATTTTTCATGGTTCACTCGATTCAGGGCTGTGACGCGATGGCCTTCTCCACCGCTGCGATCAGCTCGGGATCATCGGGCTGGGTCATGCTGGAAAACCGCGCGATAACCTGACCCTTGCGGTCGACTACGTACTTGAAGAAATTCCAGCGTGGCGCTGCCGTCTGCGCAGCCAGTTCCTTGAACAAGGGAATGGCCTGGTCGCCGGTCACCGGCTGGGTTTCGCTCATGGTGAAGGTCACGCCGTAATTCACGTAGCAGACCTTGGCGGTCTCCTCGGCATCGTCAGACTCCTGCCTGAACGAATCCGACGGTACGCCGAGAATCGCGAGGCCCTGCCCCCGGTAGCGCTGATTGAGCGCTTCCAGCCCTTCGAACTGCGAGGTGAAGCCGCAGAAACTGGCGGTATTGACCACCACCAGCGGCTTGCCGGCGAACTGCTCACACAGGTCGATCTTCTCCTTGGAGCGCAACTTGGGCAGCTCACCCTGCAGCAGCGCCGGGCACTCGGCAGCCTGTGCGGAGACAGTGAACGCCAGCAGAACCAGCGGCAAAGCAAACAGTCGCACGCGCATCAGGTGGTTTCCTTCTCGGTAAATCCGCTCAGCAGAGGCTCATCCCCAACTGCATGATCGCCAGCCCACCCTGATGCCAGCCCCAGAAGACCACTGCCAGTGCCGACAAGGCAACTGCGCCAATGGCTGCAGCAAGCCAGGGTCTGAATGTCATGCCTGGGCACCTTGCAGACGGGCGACGGGCTGTTCGCGAACCGGCCAGTTGAGCGCTGCGGCCAGAACGCTGAGCAGGATGGAAATCTGCCATACCAGATCATAGCTGCCCGTATGGTCGTAGAGGTAACCGCCCAGCCAGCCGCCGAGGAAAGAACCCAGTTGATGGAACAGGAAGACGATGCCGCCGAGCATGGACAGGTTGCGCACCCCGAACAGGGTCGCCACCGTACCATTGGTCAGCGGCACCGTGGACAACCACAGCAGGCCCATGGCGATACCGAAGGCATAGGCCGTCCAGACGCTCAGCGGCACCGTGATGAACAGCGTGATGACCACGCCACGCGCCAGGTACAGCGCACTCAACAGCCGTGGTTTGGAGCGCCGCCCGCCGAGCCAGCCGGCGATATAGGTACCGAATACGTTGAACAGCCCGACCAGAGCCAGCACGGTTGTACCGACGAAGGCCGGCAGATGCTGGTCGACCAGATAGGCCGGCAGGTGAACACCGATGAACACCACCTGGAAACCGCAGACGAAGAAGCCCAGCGCCAGCAGCCAGAAACCGCAATGTTTGAACGCTTCGCGCAGTGCCTCACCCAGCGTCTGCTGGGGTCCCTGTGAGACCTGTGGGCGATCCTTGACCATGGCCGCCAGGGGCGCGATGAGTGCCACCATGCCCCCCAGGGCGACCAGTGCCGCCGACCAACCCAGCCAGCCGATCAGGCCCAGGGTACCCGGCAGCATGGCGAACTGGCCGAAGGAGCCCGCCGCCGCCGCGATACCCATGGCCATGCTGCGTTTCTCCACCGGCGCAGCACGGCCGACTACGCCGAGGATCACCGAGAACGAGGTGCCCGACAGACCGATGCCGATCAGCAGGCCGGCACTCAATGACAGCGACAGCGGCGAGTCCGACAGGCCCATGAGGATGAGCCCCGCCGCGTATAGCAGACCGCCGACGATGATCGCGCGCTGCGCGCCGAAACGATCCGCCAGGGCACCGGTGAATGGCTGAGCCATACCCCAGATCAGATTCTGCAAGGCGATGGCGAAGGCAAAGACGCCACGCCCCCAGCCAAAATCATCGCTCATCGGCGACAAAAACAGACCGAACCCATGGCGAGTGCCAAGGGACAAGGCGAGGATCAGGGAGGCTCCCAGCATCAGCCAGAAGCTCGTGCGCCGTACCGAACTCATTGCTTGCCCTTCTGTGGTCAGGTCGAAACGCAAAGTGGGAAGAGGCGATGCACGCCCACTGCCGTCAATCCAGGCTGGCGAGCAATTCGTCCAGCGCCTCCATGTGTTGCGGGTGCAGTCGTTGTTGCAGTTGCGCTTGCGCCGTCTGCCAGGCGCCCAATGCCTCGGCGAGGAGCTGCCCGCCAGCCGCGCTCAGCGACACCAGGCGATTGCGCTGGTCGACGCCACCCTGCAGCGTCACCAGGCCCCGTCCCTCGAGGACACGCAGGTTACGCCCCAGGGTACTGCGCTCGAGCCCCATGGCATCGGCCAGGTCGGTGATGCTCGGCTGACCGAGGCGCTGCAAATGCACGAGCAGCGAATACTGGGCGACGTTGAGCCCGACACCGCTCAGGGCGTCGTCATAGAATTTGCTGACGCCACGGCTGGCACGGCGCAAACGGGTGCAGAGGCATTCGGTCGGCAACATGGGATGTATGTATATACCCGCTTCTCCCAGCGGGCAACCCTGACTGGAAGTTTTCAGCGCTTTTTCCAGGGCTGGAGAACAGGTGACATTCAGCGCATGCGTTAGGAAAACCCGGGTATCGCTCGACCCAAGGCGACGGGACAGGTAGTCAGTCGGCCACTTGCAGAGCCATCGTCAACAGCACTCCGCATTCGAGCACCTCCAGCAGCGCTCCGGCAGTGTCGCCTGTGGTGCCGCCCAGGCGCTGCTGCATCATGCGCCGCAACCCGTAGAAAATCCCCATGGCCACCAGCATCACCCAGATACCACCGAACAGCAGACAGGTCAGCGACGTCACCGCCAGCACGGCGATGGCGGCCGACCTCGGCAGGTGACTGGCCAATACCTCGCCCAGGCCGCCCGCGCGGACATAGGGCGTGCAGAGGAACAGGGCCAGCAACGCGCCACGTCCGAGCACCGGAACCAGTAGCAGCGCCAGGTGCCCCCGCCCTTCGAGCAGGGTCAGCAGGGCGACGAACTTGAGCAGCAGCAGCAATACCAGCACCACCACGGCGACAGGGCCGCTGCGCGGGTCCTTCATGATCGTCAGGGTGCGCGCGCGATCGCCGAAACCGCCCATCCAGGCATCCGCGCTGTCGGCCAGACCATCCAGATGCAGCGCACCGCTCAGCCCGACCCACAGGCTCAGCAGCAGCGCCGCCTGCAGAGGCACCGCTGCCGTATCGAGCAGGTACGCGGCAGCGAGCAGCAGCAGACCGATCACCCCGCCAACCAGGGGATAGCAGAGCAGCGAGCGCCCCGTCTGTTCGGCCGTAGGGATGCCGGCCAGGCGTACCGGCAAGCGAGTGAGAAACTGCAGGGCGATCCAGAAAGGCGTCATGGCATTTCCCGCAAGCCCTGGTCATCGAGCTGCAGGTGCACCCGTTGACCGTGGGCCACGCTGACCTGCAGCAGCTGCTCACGGGGCAGCCCCCGCGCCCGCGCCAGCAACAGGCGCATCACCCCACCATGGGTAACCACCAGCACTTGCTGCCCCTGGTAATCACCCTGCAGACGCCGCAGCGCATCCAGCACCCGCGCCTCGAAGGCGAGCAGCGGCTCGCCGCCGGGCGGCGTGAAGGCATAGGGATCGGCCCAGAAGCGGCCCAGGTCCTCGGCGTCGGTTTCCATCAGTTGGGCGGCGCTGCGCCCTTCCCAGTCACCGAAATGCAGCTCCTGCAAATCAGCCTCGACGCGCAGCGGCAGATCGCGGGCGGCGGCCAGTTCCTCGGCAAAACGCGCACAGCGTTGCAGCGGCGAGCTGATCAGCGCATCCCAGTGTTCATCGACCCGTACTGCTGCCCGTAGTTGCGCCCAACCGGCGTCGGTCAGCGCATCGTCCAGGCTGCCGCGCAAGCCGCCGCCCTGCTCGGTTTCGCCGTGGCGCAACAAATGCAGGATCACGGCACGCGATCGGCCACCGCCGCCTCGGAAAAGGTGGCCATCTGGTTGTGCAGTGCACAGGCCAGACGCAGCATCGGCACCACCAGCGCGGCACCGCTGCCCTCGCCCAGGCGCAGGCCCAGGCTGACCAGTGGCGTGGCCTGCAAGGCGGCGAGCAGGCGCTGATGGCCCGGCTCGGCGCTCTGGTGGGAGAACAGCAGCCAATCGCGACACGCCGGATTCAGGCGTACCGCCAGCAAGGCAGCGACGCTGCAGATGAAACCGTCGACCAATGCCACCACACCCTGCTGGGCGCACGCCAGGTAGGCGCCGGCGAGTGCGGCGATCTCGAAACCGCCCAGGCGACGCAGGGCCTCCATCGGCTCGTCGGCGGCCCCCCGGTGCAACGCCAGGGCCGCCTCGATCACCCGAGCCTTGTGGGTCACGCCGGCAGCGACGAGCCCGGTACCCGGCCCCACCAGCTCGTCCACCGGGCAATCCAGCAGCAGGCAGGCCAGCGCCGTGGCCGCGGTGGTATTGCCAATGCCCATCTCACCGCCGATAAACAACTCACGGCCATCGAGTGCAGCACGAACGACGCTGTCACGCCCGGCCTGCAGGGCAGTCAGCGCCTGGGCGGTTGTCATCGCCGCCTCGCGCATCAGGTTGGCGGTACCGGCACCGACCTGCAGATGGCGCACGCCTGGCAGTGCCTCGAGCGGCAGCGCGGTGCCCAGGTCGGTCACTTCCAGCGCTGCGTCGAGTTGCCGGGCCAGCACGCTGATCGCCGCTCCGCCACCGACGAAATTGCGCAGCATCTGACCCGTCACCGCCTGCGGGTAGGCCGAGACCCCTTCCGCCACCACCCCGTGGTCACCGGCGAAAATGGCGATCCACACCTTCTCGATACTCGGGCACTCACGGCCCTGCAAGCCAGCAAGGCGAATCGCCAGGCGCTCCAGCTCGCCGAGCGAGCCGGCCGGCTTGGTCAACTGCCTCTGCCGCGCCTCAGCCTTGTCGCGCGCCACCGGGTCGATAGGCTGGATAGGCCCCCGCCACCAGTCGAGATTCATAACGGTTCCCCCTTGAGAATCATGGGCAGGCCAGCGATCGTGAACACCACGCGCTGGCAGCGTTCGGCGATGGCCTGGTGCAGTAGACCGGCTTCATCGACATAGCGACGGGTCAACTCACCCATCGGCACCACGCCAAGCCCGGTTTCATTGCTGACCATAATCAGCTGCCCCGGCAGGTTCGCCAGGCAGGCCAGCAGCGCATCGCGCTCGCGCACCAGCCGTGCATCGTCGTCCAGCAGCAACAGGTTGGTCAGCCACAGCGTCAGGCAATCGACCAGCAGGCAGCGCTGTGTCGACGCCTGCTCGTCAAGCACCCGGGCCAGTCGCAGCGGCTCCTCGACCAGCCCCCAGTGCGCCGGGCGGCGGTCGCGATGGCGGCGGATACGGGTGCTCATCTCGCCATCGCCTGCCTGGCTGGTGGCGATATAGATCACCTCCAGGCCCGACTGATCGGCCAGCCGCTCGGCCAGCCGGCTCTTGCCGGAACGTGCGCCGCCCAGAATCAATGCCTGCATCTTATTCGGCCTCCGTGGGGGCCATCAGACCGCACAGCGCGCGCAGGGCCGACTGATCAAGATGCGCTTCGACCAGATCCGCCAGGCGCTCGATGTCACGCTCGCGCAGGCCATGGTAATCCACCATCTGCACCTCCCCCAGGCCTGCCCAGCGCAGCAGCGCCGAACAGGCCTCCGACGACTCGAACAGGCCATGCAGGTAGGTACCCATGACCTGGCCATCGGCGCTCAGCGCACCGTCCGCACGGCCGTCATCGAGGCGAACCGCGGCGCGCTGCAAGTCGACGCCCGTGGTCACCCCGGCATGAATCTCGTAACCGCTGATAGAGGCATCTTCCAGGCACAACCGCCCATTCACATTACGCAGCTGCTTGTGGGGCTCCAGCACGGTGTCGATCTGCAAAAGCCCCAGGCCCTCGCTAGCGCCGGCGGGCCCCTCGAGGCCGTCGGGATCCTCGACCCGGCGCCCGAGCATCTGCAGCCCGCCGCAGATGCCCAGCAACCTGCCGCCGTAGCGCAGATGCCGGTCGATGGCCTCGGCCCAGCCCCGGCTGCGCAGGAAGGCCAGGTCGGCACGCACGCTCTTGGAGCCGGGCAGGATGATCAGGTCGGCGGGGGGGATCACTTCGCCGGGGCCGACGAAGGTCAGCACGACCTGAGGGTGCAGGCGCAACGGGTCGAAATCGGTGTGATTGCTGATCCGTGGCAGCACCGGCACCACCACCCTGAGCACCTGCGCGGCCTTGCTCACTTGCCGACGATCGATGGCGTCCTCGGCTTCCAGGTGGAAATCCATCAAGTAGGGCAGCACGCCGAGCACCGGCTTGCCGGTTCGCTGCTCGAGCCAGTCCAGGCCGGGTTGCAACAAGGCGATATCGCCGCGAAAACGATTGATCACGAAACCCTTGAGCCGTGCCTGCTCGCTGGGCGATAGCAGCTCCAGGGTGCCGACCAGGTGGGCGAAGACGCCACCCTTGTCGATATCGGCGATCAGAATGACCGGGCAATCGACCGCCTCGGCAAAGCCCATGTTGGCGATGTCGTTGCTACGCAGGTTGATTTCCGCCGGCGAGCCTGCGCCCTCCACCATCACCACCCGGTAAGCGGCCTGCAGGCGCTGGTGGGAGGCCAGCACCGCCTGGCGGGCGACCTGTTTGTAATCATGGTAGGTCACCGCATTCATGTTACCGACTGCCTGGCCATGGATGATCACCTGAGCGCCGGTGTCGCTGTTCGGCTTCAGCAGTACCGGGTTCATGTCGGTGTGGGGCTGCAGGCCACACGCCTGGGCCTGCACCGCCTGGGCACGACCGATCTCGCCTGCGTCGGCGGTGACCGCACTGTTGAGTGCCATGTTCTGCGGTTTGAACGGCGCCACGCTGACGCCCTGGCGACGCAGCCAACGGCACAACGCCGTCACCAGCGTGCTTTTGCCAGCATCCGATGTGGTGCCCTGCACCATCAGGGTTGCCCCTGATTCAGGCGGGCTCATCGACACTCCTCGGCGAACAGGGTCAGTGCCCGCCCCAGGCGCTGCCAGCCCGGCTCGTCCGGTGGCAGGCCGAAACGTATGCTTGCCGGCCGTTCGAAGAAGCGGGTGAGAATACCATTGCAGGCCAGAAACTCATGCAGCAAGGCAGCCCGTTCACAGGCCATCCACTGGAACAGCGCGCAGCCACCGGTGGGTGGCAGGCCATGTGCGCACAGCAGGTCGGCCAGCCGTTGGCCGTCCCCGGCCAGGCGCTGCCGCTGTATCTGCTGGCCGGCACGATCCGGCAACAGGTGGCTGCCCAGCCAGCGCGTCGGCCCGCTGAGCGTCCAGGGGCCGAGCATCTCCTCCAGCTCACCGAGCAGCCTGGCCTCGGCCAGTACGAAGCCCAGCCGGGCGCCGGCCATGCCGAAGAATTTGCCGAACGAGCGCAATACGATCAAGCCTGGCAGGTGGCTGTGAGCTGCCAGACTCTGCTCCGGGGTGCAGTCGATAAAGGCTTCGTCGACGATCAGCCAACCGCCGCGCTCGGCCAGGCGCGCATGCCAGGCAAGCAACTGCTGCGGAGAAAAACGCCGACCGGTGGGGTTGTTGGGGTTGACCAGCAGCAGCACATCGAGTCGTTCCAACGCCCGGTTGACGCTCGCTTCGCAGAGTTCCAGCACCCGGTGCCCCTCGCGCTGCCAGGCCGCCGCATGTTCGGCGTAAGCGGGCGACACGACGCCCACCCGTGCTTCGCGCCGTAGCCGCGGCAGGCACTGGATGGCCGCCTGGGAGCCGGCTACCGGCAGCAGATGCTCGACGCCATAGTAAGCGCAGGCAGCGTCCTCCAGACCATCGCCCTGCTCGGGCAGGCGTATCCACAGCTGTTCTGGAATCGCCGGCAAGGGCCATCCGTAAGGCGCCACGCCGGTCGAAAGATCCAGCCAGTCGCTCAGGGGAATGCCGTGCTGCAGGGCCGCGCGCCGTAATCGTCCACCATGTTCAAGCAACCCACACCCCCACGATCAGTATCAACAGCAGCCACAGCAAGACGCCGCCCCAAACCAGATTCAACGCCCGCTCGATATCTCGCGCCTGGGGTGACGGCCCCTCGCCAAGCTCGGGGCGCTGGTGCACCTCGCCATGGTAGACCGCGGCACCGCCGAGGCTGACCCCCAGGGCGCCGGCGCCGGCGGCCATCACCGGCCCGGCATTGGGACTGTCCCACTGCGGTGCCTGGCGCTGCCAGCAACGTATTGCCATGGTGGTGCGCCCGAGCAACGCGTAGGTCAGCGCGACCAGACGCGCCGGCAGGTAGTTGAGCAGGTCATCGATTTTCGCAGCGGCCCAGCCGAAGCGCTCGAAACGCGGGTTGCGGTATCCCCACATGGCATCCAGGGTGTTGCTCAGGCGATACAGCACCACACCAGGCGCACCGGCGACCAGAAACCAGAACAACGCGGCGAATACTGCATCGCTGCCGTTCTCCAGCACCGACTCGGTACCAGCCCGGGCCACGCCGGTGGCGTCCAGGTCCTCGGTACGTCGACTGACCATATAGCCGACCCGCTGACGGGCCCGCGGCAGATCGCCAAGTCGCAGCGCCCGCGCCACCGGTTGTGCGTGCTGGTCGAGACTGCGCAGACCTAGGGCCGCGTACAGGGCGACGATCTGCACCAACCCACCCAGCCAGGGCACCTGCACCAGCAGGACGGTCAGCAGGGTCAGCGGCAGGACCGCCAGGCACCAGGCGCTCACGCCATGGCTGCGCCAACCGCCGCCGGATGGATTGAAACGCTGTTCCAGGCGATTGGCCAGCCTGCCGAAGCCCACCAACGGATGCCAACGCCTCGGCTCGCCAAGCGCGGCATCCAGCGCCACCCCGGCGACCGCACTGAGTATCAAGCTCATGGACGGCTCTCGTTATTCATGGTGATCCCAGCGATCCTGAAACAGCAACTCACTCAATGGCCGCACTTCGGCCCAACCTTCCTGGGCCAGCATCGGCATCGGGTAGAAGGCCTGCACCGGGCCCAGGCACAGCACTGCCACCGGCTTGCTGTCCGCTGGCATGCCCAGCAGTTCGGCCAGTGCGAGAGGATCGAACAGCGACACCCAGCCCATGCCCAGGCCTTCGGCCCGGGCGGCGAGCCAGAGATTCTGAATGGCGCAGGACAACGACGCCATATCCATTTCCGGCAGAGTGCGACGCCCGAATACATGGGCGTCGCGGCCGTCCATCAACGCCGCGACCAAGACCTCGGCACACTCGCGAATGCCCTCGACCTTGAGGCGCATGAACGCGTCGGAGCGTTCGCCCAGGGCCTCGGCGGTCAACCGGCGTTCGACTTCGACCAGTTGGTAGATGTCTTCACGCAGCGCCGGCCGGGTGATGCGGATGAAGCGCCAGGGCTGCATCAGGCCCACACTGGGTGCCTGGTGCGCGGCCTCGAGCAGCTTCGCGAGCAATTCAGGCGCCACCTCGCCACCACTGAAATGACGCATATCGCGACGCTCGGCCATGGCCCGATAGACAGCGGCACGCTCCCCGGCGCTGAAGGCGTGATCGCTCATGGCTTGAACAATGCCGCTGCGGCCGCAGGATCGGATGGCAGATAAAAGTGGATATAGGATGCGGTGAGCCGACCAACACGGAACACCGCCTCGCTGACCGGTTTGTCATTGGGGCACTCGCCGCGAGCCAGCGGTTCCAGGTCAGACTCGAGGCGTGAATGGTGGTAGCTGTGCCCACGCAGCAGTCCTTCGGGCAGGGTTGCCGCCTGCAGCGCCAGGGCGACCAGGCGCTTCTGCATCTGTGCGTGGCCGGGCACCAGCCCGGCCAGCTCGGCCCGCTCGCCCGCCACATCGCTCAACGAGTCGAGCAGGTAGAGCATGCCGCCGCACTCGGCTAGGATCGGCTTGCCGGCCTGGTTGTGGGCGGTGATGGCAGCGATCATCGGCCGGTTCGCGGCCAGCCCCTGCAGGTGCAGTTCGGGATAACCGCCGGGCAGATACAGGCTGTCCACCTCGGGCAGGCATTCATCGGCCAGCGGGCTGAAGAATGTCAGGGCCGCGCCCATCCGCTCCAGCAGATCGAGATTGGCCTGGTAGATGAACGCGAAGGAGGCGTCGCGGGCCACGCCGATGCGTACGCCCTCCAGCCGGGGCAACGGCGCAGCGATCGACGGAGCGGCGAAGGTCACCGGTGCCGGCAGGGTAACCGTCGCGGTCTCCGCCAGGGCATCGGCAGCGGTATCCAGACGCCCATCGAGGTCGGCCAGTTCGGCGGCCTGCACCAGCCCCAGGTGTCGGCTCGGCAATTCGATCGCAGCGCTACGCGGCAGCGAGCCGTACCAACGGATCGAGGCCGGCAGGCTGTCGCGGATCAGGTCGTTATGACGCCCGGGACTGACGCGGTTGCCGAGTACGCCGGAGAACGGCAGATCCGCCTGATAGCTGGCCAGGCCGACGGCCAGCGCACCGAAGGTCTGGGCCATGGCGGAGCCATCGATCACGCCCAGTACCGGCACACCGAAGCGACGAGCCAGGTCGGCGGCGCAAGGCGAACCATCGAACAGGCCCATCACGCCTTCGATGAGGATCAGGTCCGCCTCGCCAGCGGCCTCCCATAGCAGGCGACGGCTCTCGGCCTCGCCAACCATCCACAGATCCAGTTGGTAGACCGGATGGCCACTGGCGCGGGAGAGGATCATCGGGTCGAGAAAATCAGGCCCACACTTGAACACCCGCACCCGCTTTCCCTGGCGGGTGTGCAGGCGTGCCAGGGCCGCCGTGACGGTGGTCTTGCCCTGTCCCGAGGCCGGGGCAGCGATCAACAGCGCCGGACAATGGCGCGCCGCGCGCTCATCGGCGTCCGGGACAAACACTGAATTGATCAAAACTCGACGCCTTTCTGGGCTTTGACGCCGGACTTGAAGGCATGCTTGACCAGCGTCATTTCGGTGACGGTATCGGCCGCCTCGAGCAGCGCTGGCGGCGCGCCACGCCCGGTCGCCACGACGTGCTGCAGTTCGGGGCGCGACTCGATGTCACGCAGCACCACATCCACGTCCAGGTAACCGTGCTTGAGGGCGATGTTCAGCTCGTCCAGCACCACCAGGGCGATCTGCGGGTCGTTCAGCAGTTGCCGGGCGACCTCCCAGGCCTGAACGGCCTTCTCGATATCCCGCTGGCGATCCTGGGTATCCCAGGTGTAGCCCTCGCCCATCACGTGGTAGCTGACTTCATCGGGAAAGCGGCGGAAGAAATGCTCCTCGCCGGTGGCCATGCCGCCCTTGATGAACTGCACCACGCCGACCTTGAGACCATGCCCCAGCGCACGGGCGACCATGCCGAAGGCCGAGCTGCTCTTGCCCTTGCCATTGCCGCTGTGCACCAGCAACAGGCCGTACTCGTCCTGAGCGAGGGCGATCTTCTCGTCCATCAAGGCTTTCTTGCGCGCCATGCGGGCGTTGTGTCGCGCGTCGCGTTCTGCCGACTCACGGCTTGGGGATGGGGTCACGGGATCTCCTCAGCGCACAGCCGTTTGGCGCACGCAAGTGAAACGGTCAGGCAGGAAACCGGGTTCCTGGCAGACGATAACGGAATCACACAGGAGCGGGCAGGAGCTGACCGGGCAGGTCGCGCACCGGCCGCGCCCACCGCGCAACCCTGGAAAAGCGACAGGCCGGTCTCCGGGCTTGCGAGCACCACACTCATCAGAATGCAGACACCGACGCGGCCTTCCCGTATCGACGATACAGTGGCGAAAAACGTGGTTTGGCTCGTTTACCGTTGCGGGGGCAGCGTCGGCATTGCCTGCTGGTTGCAGCAGTGGCGCACCGACTTCCCAGTTTCACCCCCGGTAAACCGGGGGCACCTGAAGCGAGCCGGAAAGGGTAAGGACTGGCCGCGCCAGCGTCAATCGAAGACTCAGAATCTGTTCACTGCCTGGCGATCCAGGCCGATGCCGGCGTAACAGGCTGGGGGCATGACAGGCGCGGGCCAATGCCTCAGGGATGGCTGGCCAGTTCGACCGGGAAGACACGCTTGGCTTCGATGTAGTTTCGCTGCCAGTAGCTGTTGCCAAGGCTGTCCAACCGCACGGTACCGCCCGAGGAAGGCGCATGCACGAAGCGTCCTTCACCGACATAGATGCCGGCATGGCTGACCTGACGCCCGCCATTGGTGGCGAAGAACACCAGATCGCCGCTGCGCAAGGCATCACGCCCCACCGTCGGCGCACGCATACTGATCAGTTGACGCGTCGAACGTGGCAGTTGAATGCCCGCGGCATCACGGTAGACATAGCCGATCAGGCCACTGCAGTCGAAGCCACTGGCCGGCGTGTTACCGCCATAACGGTATGGCGTACCGACCAACCCCAGGGCTCGAAACAGCACATCGTCGGCGCCCCCCTGATAACCGCCCATCGCGGGCGCCATCGCCACGGGTTGCGGAGCGGGTACGGGAACCGGGGCACGGCTGGAACAGCCAGCGAGCAATGCAGCGAGCAGGAGGAAGGCGATGCGGACGTTGGCAGTCATGGACGGGCGATCCTGGAGCCTGGATACGCCCTACTCTGCGCCGTTCACAACCGCAGTGCAAGCTTTAGCTTTACACCGCAGCCGCTTGAAAACTATCAAGATGTTGCCCGACCAGAAGGGATCGAGCATTGACCGACTCAGTGCTGGGACGCCAGGTGCTCGGTTGGCGCCATGGCCAGCACGCGCTTGGCTTCGATGAACGTGCGCTTCCAGTAGCGGTCATCCAGGCTGTCGATGCGCACGCCACCGCTGCGACTGCTCGAAGAGTGGATGAATTGATCATCGCCCAGGTAGATGCCGGCATGGCTGACACGCCCGCGACCATTGGTGCTGAAGAACACCAGATCGCCCGGCTCGAGCGCCTTGCGCTCGACCAGCGGTGCATCGATATTGATCATCTCGCGCGTCGAGCGCGGCAGCTCCATGCCCAACTCCTCGCGGAACAGGTAGCCGATGAAACCGCTGCAGTCGAAGCCGGTCTTCACCGAGCTCCCGCCGAAGCGATAGCGCGTGCCGATCAACGAAAGGCCTTTTTCGAGCACACTGTCCGCCAGTTGCGGCAGGCGATAAGGCGCGTGGCCGGAAAACTCGGCGACTGGATCGTCCGCGACGATGTCGTCATGCGACACAACAGGCGAGGCAACTACCGGCCTGGCGGGCATGGAAGCCTGAACGGGCGCATCGATCCGGGATTGTGGGGCCTGGTTGGCACAGGCGGCGAGAACCATCATCAGTGCGAAAGGCACGAGGGGTGCGAAGCGTTTGCGCATGGGCACGACCGTGGCATGAAAAATTAACAGCCGCGACTATGCCCACTAACGGGATCATTTGCAAATATTATGATCAGCGATGTGACTCAGTAGTTCCGGGAAAACATCTAAGGCCCTTTCTTCCAGCCTGAAGTCAACCAGATCGCTGACCTCGCTCTGCGACAGATTGACCTCCACCGTAACCCCGCCCGATCGCCGTGTGCGCAGCAGCGGCTCGACTATATAAGGAAAGCTGGCACTGGTGCCGACGCTGATCACCAGCTCGAAACCTTTATCCAACTGCGCATGAAGGCGACCGACGGCGTCGTCCGGCAGCATCTCGCCAAACAGCGTCACCGGCGGGCGCAATACGCCACCGCAATTGCAGCACAGAGGTGGCAACGGCTGCAGCAGATGTTCGGCGAGTCGCTCATCCACACCAGCGCACTGTTGGCAATGGAGTGGTGCCAACTCGCCGTGAATTTCGATCAGCCGCTGCGCCGGGCTGCCTGCCAGGCGATGGTAACCGTCGATATTCTGGGTGAGCACCCAACAGTCGGGTTTCAAGGCCTGCAACTCGGCAATCGCCTTGTGACCGGCATTCGGCTGGGCTGCCAGGCAGGCGCTGCCGAGCTGTGCCAGGTATTTCCAGCACAGCGCCGGGTCACGACGCAGCATCTCGCCAGACAGCGCGACCTCGATCGGCACGCCCTCTTCGGTATGGCCGTTGTACAGACCACCGAGGCCGCGATAGGTGGGCAAGCCGGAGTCGGCAGAAAGACCAGCACCGGTAATGATCAGGATCCGCTGAGCATTGGCGATGGCCGAGGCGATTCGCGGCACAAGCGGATGCATCAGTGATTGACCGTATGGGCCAGCATCACCGACAGCTGGCACAGCGGTCGGCCACTCTGCGCGTGCCACTCGTTGAAGGCAGCCTGCACGGCGGCGCGATCGCGCTGGCTGTTGGGCGCCTTGTCGATGATTTTCTGCGCTTTCAGGGCGGCCACCATGTCGTCACTGGGGATGAAGGTGTCCTTGCCGACCATGCGCAGGAAGCGTGGCGCCGAGAGACCGCCAAGCTGACTGCCCTGCTTCGCCAGCCAGTGCCAGAGCCCGACGATATCGGTCACCGGCCAATCGGCGATCAGCGCACCGAAGGCAAAGCCGGGTCGCGCAGTGGTGGCTTTCACGGCGGCAGCCGGCCCGCTCAGCGCGCCACGCTCCACGTCGAGAATGAACTGCGCGTTGCGCGGCACGCTCTTGAGCTTGCCCAGGTGACGGATCAGGCGAGTGTCCTGCATCAGACGCTCGAGGCGTTCGCCGCCCATCAGCACGACCTTTTCCGGATCGAAAGCGAAGAACACCTCCTCGAAGGCCGGCCACTTGGCGTCCACCAGACTGTGCTTGAGACCCGCCCGAAAGATGCGCAGACTCATGATCGACAGGTAGCGATCATCGCCCAGGGCCCGCAGCTTCTTGTCAGAGGCCGGTTGTGGCAAGCGCGCCTCGAGGGCTTGCAGCGAGCCGAAGCGGTTCACGCAGTATTCATGCATCCATCGATAATCGTGCATCGTTTGCCTTGGGATCTACTGGAGTTTGAACGGTGCAGCGAAGCGACCCTCGCTCACCTCGATGAAGCCTCCGCCGCCGAGGCGCTTGAGGCGACCGTCGAAGCTGCCGCGCACGCCCCAGTCGTCGATGCTGTCGATCCTGAGGTTGAACGCGGCGCCATCATCATCACTGAGCGCCGACCAGATTTCTGTGCCGTCCTCATGCTGTATGGCATAACGACTGACCAGCCTTGAGCCTGACAAGCTGTAAGTACCCGGTTTGATCTCGCCGCCCAGCGCCCACAGTTCGAAATCGTAACTGTCGCTCATGGCCCCATCGTCCAGACGACCACCAATCACCAGGTGCTCGCGGCTCTCGGCAAACTGGGCCAGCAATTGCGCATCGAAGCGAGCGGCCTTGCCGCCCAGTTCGAGCGCCAGGTGGCCCTGCTCGCCACTGCCGCCACAGGCCCCCAGTACCAGGCAGAACCACGCCAGCATTGCCTTGTACATGGCCGCTTCTCCTACAGATTCATCACGTTCAAGAAACGCGGCGTGGCCTGCTCGTCGATCTTCAGGCTGCCGAAGTCGAACAGATTGCGGTCGGCTAGCTGCGACGGCACCACGTTCTGCAAAGCACGGAACATGATCTCCGTACGTCCCGGGGATTTTCGCTCCCAGTCCTGAAGCATGTCCTTGACCACCTGACGCTGCAGGTTCTCCTGGGAACCACAGAGGTTGCACGGAATGATGGGGAATTGCTTGAGCGTGCTGTACGCCTCGATGTCCGCCTCGTTGCAATAGGCCAGCGGGCGAATCACCACGTTGCGCCCATCGTCTGCGCGCAGTTTCGGCGGCATGGCCTTGAGGGTGCCGCCGTAGAACATGTTGAGGAAGAAGGTCTCGAGGATGTCGTCACGGTGGTGACCGAGGGCCATCTTGGTCGCACCGATCTCGTCGGCGAAGGTGTACAGGGTGCCGCGTCGCAGCCGCGAACACAGCGAGCAGGTGGTCTTGCCCTCCGGGATCTTCTCCTTGACCACCGAGTAGGTGTCCTTCTCGACAATGTGATAGGACACGCCGATGGACTCCAGATAAGCCGGCAGTACGTGCTCGGGAAAGCCAGGCTGCTTCTGGTCCATGTTCACCGCGACGATCTCGAAGCGAATCGGCGCGACCCTCTGCAGGTACAGGAGGATATCCAGCATGGTGTAGCTGTCCTTGCCACCGGACAGGCAGACCATCACCTTGTCGCCCTCCTCGATCATGTTGAAATCGGCGATGGCTTCGCCGGCCTGGCGACGCAGGCGTTTTTGCAGCTTGTTCTGATTGACCGAGAGGGTGCCCATGGCGCGCGTAAATCCGCTAGAGATACTGAAGGCACGCATTTTACCCAGAAAACGAGGCCCGCCCCAGTCACAAAACGGCCGACCGTCGCCGATCAGCGCGGCCACCTGGGCGTGCAAGCCCCGCGCCCTTCGGCTAAGGTGAGCCGATGAACGACGCGATCCCGCCCTGCCCACCCCTGCTCGAACTGCTCCAGGCGGCACCCGAAGGCCTGTCCGAGTATGAGCTGCTGCTGCGCCTGAGCCGCTGGCATGGGACCCCAGAGCGCCTACCCAGCGTCCCGCTGGAGCTGTTTCGCACGCACTTTCTACTGTTCCATACCCTCTACCGATTGCGCGATCAGTTGCATGCAGAGCGTGTCGCCCTGTTGCAGGTCAGCCCGCTGTGCATCCGGCTGCTGCCTTATCATGCCGGTGCAAGCGCCCTGAGCGAGCGAGACCCGCTGCGCGACTACTACCTAGACCTCGACCACCTGCGCAGCACGGACGCCGAGGACGTTCAGCAGTTGCTCGGTGCTTTCTGGGTTCGCCTGCAGGGCGGCGAGGAAAAACAATCCGCCCTCGCCACCCTCGAGCTGGATAGCCACGCGACCGACTTGAACCTGTCGATCATCAAGCAGCGCTACCGGCAGCTGGTCAGCCTCCATCACCCCGATCGAGGCGGTTGCACGCAGCACCTGCAGCGCATCAATCACGCCATGGAGACGCTGCAGCGCTACTACCGCTGACGACAGGCACCGTTCAGCCCGCGAGCGCTGCATCGCGAAAGGATCTGCGGCATAATCCGCCGCTGCCACTGTCCCCCGATGCCCCCATGCCAGACCAGATCCACGCCCGTGTCGAAGCCTGCTACCAGCAGGCTGAAGCTTTCTTCAAGCAGCACTTCAAACGCCCCGAGGTGAGCTTCAAATTGCGTGGCCAGAAGGCCGGGGTGGCTCATCTCACGGAAAACAAGCTGCGCTTCAACCCGCAGTTGTACCGTGAGAACCAGGAAGACTTCCTGCGCCAGACGGTTCCCCATGAAGTCGCACACCTGGTTGCGCACCAACTCTTCGGCCTGCGCATTCAGCCCCATGGCGAGGAGTGGCAACTGATCATGCGTGGCGTCTATGAGCTGCCCGCACACCGCTGCCACAACTATGACGTGAAACGCCGCCAGGTCAGCCGCTTTATCTATCGCTGCGAATGCCCACAGGCGGAGTTCCCGTTTTCCGCGCAGCGTCACGCACTGGTCGCCAAGGGCCGCCGCTATTTCTGCCGGCGCTGCAGGATCACCCTGCGCTTCACCGGTGAACAGCGATTCGAATAGACCGCCGCAGAAACAGGCCGTGCCTCAACCGCTGAGGTGCCGGAGCGCGCGCAACAGCGCCTTGCCGAGGTCTACGCTGGAGAACTTGGTGAGCACGTCATTGGCTCCGACGACACGGGCCTTTTCGGTGTTCATGGTGCTGTCCAGGGAGGTGTGCAGCAGCACGTAGGTGTCCCCGAGTTCGGCATCCTTGCGAATCTGCTGGACCAGGGCATAGCCGTCCATCTCCGGCATTTCGATATCCGAGACCAATACCTCGATCGGCAGCCCCTGCTGCCGGGCAACATGCAACAACTCCAGTGCCGCGGCGGCACTGCGTACCGCCTGGCAGTCGAGGTCGAGCTTGCGCAGCGTGATCAGCGTCTGCTGCAGGGCCACCAGGGAGTCGTCGACGACCAGCACGCGACGCCCCTGCAGGAGTTGCCGCTCGCTCGGACTGAGCAACTGCTCGGCCACTTCCTCGACGGGAGCCGGCGCGATTTCATGCAGCACTTTTTCGATATCGAGAATCTGCACGATAGTGCCATCGATCTGCGTTACTCCGGTGATGAACGCACGCGCACCCGCGCCTGCGGGTGGCGGCCGTACATCGCGGGTCGAGCATTGCGCGATGCGCTCGACACTGTGCACGTGCAGCCCCTGCCGCGAGCGGCTCAGCTCGGTGACGATCAGGCAGCCATCCTGCGTGTCGCCGCCGCCACGCTCACCGACCGCCCGCGCCAGGTCGATGACCGTCAGCGCGGACCCGCGCAGCATGGCCACGCCCCGCACATGGGGGTGCCGGCTGGGCATTCTGGTCAACGGCGGGCAAGGAATGATCTCATTGACCTTGAGCAGATTGATGCCCAGCAGACGGCCACTGTGCAAACGGAACAACAGCAGCGACAGGGCATCGCCCAGCACCGTACTCATGGAAGTCACTCCCCTGCAATTCTGGAAAAGCACACCTTGCCCGAGGTCGATGCATCAGGCTCCAGGTACGCAGACGGTTCAGCCGAGAAAGGCGGCTACCTGAGGCGCGTCGAATGGCCAGGGCAACTCCGACCCCGTATCCGTGCGTTTCAGCACGGGTATCAGTAGCGCGTAGCGCTCCAGCAAGTCAGCGTGTTCGGCGATGTCCACCAACTCGACCAGCAGACCATGCTCGACGAACGGCATCAATATCGCCTCGGCATATTCACAGAGGTGGCAGCCGGGAGTCCCCAGCAGTTGGCACTCGGCGAGCATCGGTCCGCCTCCACAGCGATAAAGGCGTCAGTCTACCACCCTGGCGCCATCACTCAGACGCCCGTCGCCTCCTCATCCGTATTCGGCAAAAGCGTGGAGCCCAGCAGATCCTGCAGGCCATCGAGCAACCGCCCGTTGAGTTGCTCGGCCTTGCTCAGGCGCTCTTCGTCGAAACGCTCGTCCAGAGAGAACCCACCCTTGAGCAGATCCTGCAGCAGGCCCTTGCCGTCACTGGACAACTGGCTGGCGCTGCGCAGCGAATCCAGCAGGCTCTGCGCATAGTCGGTGAGCGCGCCATTGACCGCACTGGCTGGCTGGCCACCCTCGCTGGATACCGAGCCATAGGTGTCGGTGGCCTGGCGCACGCTGGTCTGCGTCAAGCGTAGCGACATGGACGCCAGCTGCGAGCCATCCATGTTGAGCGACATGGCCCGATCGAAGGCGCCCGCCACATCCCCGGAATAGAACGCGTTGGAGAGATCCTGCACCTGGCTGAACAGGTTCTCCAGCGCCGCCTTTTCCTGGTCGTTCAGATCCCCCTGCACATCCACCTGCCAGCTGCCGATCTGCAGGCTGCCGGACTGGCTACTGGAACCTTGGGTGCGCGACCAGCCGGCCGACGCCTGGGCGATCGAGACACGCAGGCGATCCCCTTCGCGGGTAGTGATATCCAACTCGAAGCTTTCCGCAACCGCCGCGAAACGGTCGCTCGAAGCGAGCACGCCAGTGGTGCTGCCGCTGCCGGCCGAGGCGGTGCCATATTGCTTGTCGAGTCCCGTGAGCCCCTGCTGAATGCGCTGAGCGGTGTCGTCGATGTCAGTGGCGACCTTGCCATTGAGCATGCTCAGGCCATCGAGCATCTTGCGCGCCTCGGCGAAACCCTTCTCGACCCCGGAGCGCGCCTGCTCCATCAGTTTCTGCAGATCCTCCGGGCTTGCACCGGAGGCCGCTTCGCGCTTGAGTCGCTGTTCGATGAAGCCAAGCACCCGATCCGCTACCTTTTCCGGCGAGAAATCGTCCTGTTTCGCGGTCAACGAACCGGCGGGCAGACCGAGGCGCTCGGCGAGCCGATTGGACAGCGCGACCTGGGCATCGGCTGCGCTACGGATGCTGGTCTGGCCGCCCACCTGGGGCGAGCGGCTGGTCGTGGAGGTCGACAGGGGCAGGGAAATGGTCATGGCAAGTCACCGAAACGGAGCATGTTCAAGGTTGACGGCAGCTCCCGATAAAAGTTTAGGGCAGCCATGCACGCAATCGACCAGAGGATTCGCCGAGCGCTCGGGCGCCTCAGTCGTGGCTGACCGCGCCAATCTGTGTATCGACAGGTCGGCGCCGTAATACTCCTGCTCCTGACCGAGCCGAATGCCGACAGAAAGGCGAAGCCCGCGTGTATGGCCAGCACCATGATCGCGCCGATCAGGATGAACAATGTGTTGGAGCCGTGAATAAGGGTTTGCACGGCACCGTTGAGGGTTTCCATCGTGGCAGAGGCTCCACAGCGAAAAGCACCATAAACGAACATTCGCCACACGAAGGCACCAGAAAAATGCACAGCTCGTTATTCGAGCCGGCCATTTTTGCCGGCGAGCGCACCATTGCCGCTCGCGAGTGCCGCTACATCGGCACTTACCATTTGACTATCAATAGGTTAAGAACACGCCGGAGAGCTGCCCCAAAATCGGGACAGGCACCATAAACAGGCATGCCCGGCACGGACGCGCGTCTGCAATGCAATGCTCATGCCTCTCGATCCAGCTTCATCCCCGTTGATTCGCAGATAGACTGAACCACGCCAATCGGCAACCACTCGAACCCCTTACATCACACCTTCAGGAGAACGATCCATGGCCCGCCCACTTCCTTCACGCCCTGCTGCACCCGCCAATAAAGAAGAGCTGCTCGAAGAGTTTCAGGCTCTGGTGCGCGACACCGAGGTTCTGCTGCAACACTCGGCCAGTCTGGTCGGCGATCAGGCCGAAGAGCTGCGCGCTCAGATCCGCGACAGCCTGGGCCGTGCGCGTTCGACGCTGAAGAACACCGAAGAGAACGTCGTGCTGCGCGGCAAGGCTGCGGTCGGCGCGACCGAAGACTACGTGCAGACCCACCCATGGCAGACCATCGGCATCGCCGCCGGCATTGGTATACTGATCGGCATGCTCATTAGCCGACGTTGATCAGGACAGCACATGGATGACAGCCAGACAGCACCTCCCAGCCGCGGCCCCTCACCGCGGCGCCTGGCCGGTGCCCTGCTCGGGCTGATTCACGGCCATGTCGCCCTGTTCAGTGAAGAGTTTCGGGAGCAGCAGGCGCGTACCGTCACCCTGCTGATCCTGACCGGCCTGTGCATATTGTTCGGGCTGTTGCTGATCATCGGCCTGTCCGCCGCCCTGCTGATCGCGTTCTGGGACAGCCACCGCATGCTGGTGATAGCCCTGCTCTGCCTCTTCTATGCAGTGGGCCTGCTTGCGTGCGCGGCGAGCCTCGTCCAGCGCATGCGCAATGCTCCAGCCCCATTCAGCGCCAGCCTCGAAGAACTGGCCCGCGACAGGGAGCAACTGCTGCCATGATTCGCCCCAGCGGCAAAACCTCCACCCAGGAACTGCGCAAGACCATGCTGCGCCTGCGCCTGGAAATGCATCGCCAGGAAATTCGCCATGAAGCCATGGTCATCCTGGAACCCGTGCAGAAAGCCAAGGATTTCGGCAACCACTGGCGCCAGGAACTCAAGGGCAGCAACGCACCAATCTGGATCACTGGCGGCGTCTTCGCATTGACCTTTCTGGGTATGCGCGGGGGCTCCTGGCGTCGCTGGCTGCGCCTGGCACTGGAGTCCTTTCCGAGCCTGAGGAAACGCCCTGCCCCCTCTGAAGGCAAAAAGCCAGCAAAAGCACCTGAGAACCACTGATACTGGCCACGTTCTTGCTAGGAGGGAGCCTGGATCAGCCGGATATTTCACGGCGTCAGCTTTCTCCATGTTCGAGGCTGCTACCGGTTCGGCACGGCCACGCCCGCGCCCGATGAACCAGGCCGCCTGGACTTCTCGCAGCAGCGCGGCGTGCCCCGAAACGGCAATGGCCCCTAAGGATGTGCTCAGTGCTCGACGGTCAACCGCTCGCCGTCTTCCAACCCTTCATCGACACGGCTACCGGCGAGATCGCCGGTGTCGAGGCCCTCGCCCGGCTGCGTGACGCGCAGGGTCGCCTGCACTCTGCGGGGCCGCTGTTCGCCGACCCCAAGACACCGCCAGCCGCCCTGCGTCGCTTCGACCGGCAGATCCGCGAGCAGGCGCTGATGCGTTTTCACGACGCGCCCTCGCAATGGTTTCTGAGCCTGAACATATCGCCACGCTGGATCAGCCGCTTGCGCCCCACCCAGGCGCTGCCCAGCCTGCGGCAGCTCGAGCGCAGCGGTATCGATCCCAGGCGTGTGGTTTTCGAGATCACCGAACTGGGCGGCGCGAGCCAGCGCCTGCCTGGCGTGGTGGCGCGCTACCGGGAAGCCGGTGCACGCATCGCCATCGACGACTTCGGTGCGGGCTATTCCCAGCTCGACCGGGTGCTGGCCCTGCAACCCGACATTCTCAAGCTGGACATGCGCCTGTTCCAGGAGGCCGCTCGCGGCGGCCCCAGTGGCGAAGTGGTCAAGGCCCTGGCGATGATGGCCGAGAAAACCGGCTGCTGGATCATCGCCGAGGGCGTGGAAACCCATGCCGAGCTGGATTTTGCCCTGGAATGCGGAGCCCGTTACGTGCAGGGCTATCTGTTCGCGGCGCCCGAGCCGGCGTTCTTTGGCCACGCGGCCTTCGTCGAGCGCTTCGCACGGCTACGCGACGAGTACGTACAGCGGAAACTGGCCGAGCGAACCCATCAGATAAAACTGCGCAAGCAACTCGCCGAGTTGTTCGCAGCGCTCAGGAACGATCTCGAAGCTGGCGTGCCGGCCGTGCTTGCAACACCACTGGCCTACCCATGGCTGCTACGTCTGTATCAGTGCGACCGCCATGGCACGCAGACCACCCCCAACCTGGAATGGCGCAACGGCGCCTGGCTGGCCGATGATCGCTACATCGGCCATAACTGGTCTTGGCGGCCTTACTTCTATCAGTTGCTCGCCGAAGGCCGGGAGGAACGTCGCCTCATCCTCTCCACCACCTACCGCGACGCCACCAGCAACCAGTACTGCCTCACCGCCGGCCAGTTCATCGACGACGGCGACCGCCTGTTACTGGTCGATATCGATGCACGGGCACTGCTGCCGGCCCCCTGAAAGGATTTTCGCAGCCACAGCAACGCGCCTGTCTTCACTCCCCGTCATCCACGCCCTTCGAGGGCGCCTTCGGCGCCTGGGCAACCGGCGATTCGGCATTTGCCTGGCGCTCGATTTCCAGCAGCACATCGCGGTGACGCTGCTGCCATTGCTGCAGATCCAGGCCACTGCGCTGGAGAAGATCGGGGTTGCGCTGCACCAGATAGACCGCGGCCTTCTGTGCCGAGTCCGCCACCTTCAGTTGCAGGGGGAGCGGATCCAGGGGGCCTTCGTAGGCGATCCAGCGACTGAAGTCCTCGAATTGGCTGCACACCTTCTGCAGGTCCTCGTCATGCATGCGCTGCCAACCGTTCTCGATGTTCTCGATACGCTTGGCCGTCATGCCGACGATTTCGGCGAAGGCATTGCGACTCAACCCCATCAGCTCACGCAGCGCACGCATCCGCTCGCCAGCGGTGAACAGAAAGCGCTTGTTGGACATGACTCAACTCTCATCAGGTGGCATGCGTTCAAACGCATTGACATACTAATATTTAGTGATTGACACTACCCACGACCCTACTCATCCCGTGGATGAGTCTACGGAGCCGATCATGTTGCAGGAAGCAGAATCAAAGTGGAAGAACTCGACCTCTCTCACCTGCCCAACTCACCCCGCTACGTCACCGTCCGACGTTTCGCCGAACTGATTGGCCTCGGCGAAGATCGCGTGCAGACGTGGATAGACGATGGACTGCTGCCCGTGACACGTATCGCCGGCCATGTGCTCATCGACATGCAGCGGCTCGGGACGCACCTGGACAGAGGCCGCTCGTGAACGAGCAACTGCTGGCCAACATTCCGGCGTTCGGCAGCCAGCCGGCGATGGTCGTGGACTGTCCACTGGCCCTCCAGCCGGTCGTCGATGCAGGCATACGCAGTGCCAGCGACTGGTACAACGACCCCCACCCGCGCCCGCTCTGGCGCCAGCTCGCCTATGCCAGGGCGATGTACGAACCTGACGGACCTCGCCAGGCCTTCGAAAGCGGCTTTCTCAATCACCTGCAACAGCGCCTCAGGCATCTGCAGCAAGAACAGCCTTGCAGTTGCTGCCTCGAACAGGGAAGCTAGGGCCGGTTGACGTTGCAGAGCACGCCGTACGAGAACTTCGCCGCTGGCGGCATTCCACGCTAGGGATAGGCCATGGGTATCTGCTCGTGTGGCAGGCAACCGGCTGGCGGAGCCCAGGCCCTTCGGCGGCGAGCGGCCTTCCGTGCAGCGGTGCGGCTACGCCAACACCCCCATAGGAAACACCTGCAGGTCGCCGAATGTGGCCGGCAGCAACGCCCGACGAGACGCATCGCCGTCCCTGGTAAAGGAAACACGCTTGGACTGGCAAACCCTGCTCACCCGCGAACGTCTCGGCAAACCGGCACCCAGCGCCGATGAACTGGGACGTAGCCCCTTTCACAAGGATCACGACCGGATCATCTTCTCCGGCGCCTTCCGCCGCCTGGGCCGCAAGACTCAGGTGCACCCGGTATCGAGCAACGATCATATCCACACACGGCTGACTCACTCGCTGGAAGTCAGTTGTGTGGGCCGCTCCCTGGGTATGCGGGTCGGCGAGATATTGCGCGGCGAACTGCCATCCTGGTGCGCGCCAAGCGACCTGGGCATGGTGGTGCAATCCTCCTGCCTGGCTCACGACATCGGCAACCCGCCTTTTGGCCACTCCGGGGAAGATGCCATTCGCCACTGGTTCCAGCAGGCGGCAGGGCGGGGCTGGCTGGACGCCATGAGCGATGCCGAGCGCGGCGACTTCCTTAGCTTCGAGGGCAACGCCCAGGGCTTTCGTGTGCTCACCCAACTGGAGTACCACCAGTTCGATGGTGGAACGCGGCTGACCTACGCGACCCTCGGCGCCTACCTCAAATACCCCTGGACGTCCCGCCATGCGGAAGCCCTGGGTTACAAGAAACACAAGTTCGGCTGCTACCAGAGCGAATTGCCGCTGCTCGAACAGATCGCCGGCAAGCTCGGCCTGCCGCAACTGGAGGAGCAGCGTTGGGCGCGCCATCCGCTGGTCTACCTGATGGAGGCGGCAGACGACATCTGCTATGGCCTGATCGACCTGGAGGACGGCCTGGAAATGGAGCTGCTCGACTACACCGAAGTGGAGTCGCTGCTGCTTGACCTGGTCGGCGACGACCTGCCGGAGACCTACCGCCAACTGGGGCCCGCCGATTCACGTCGACGCAAGCTGGCGATCCTGCGTGGCAAGGCCATCGAACACCTGACCAACTCGGCGGCCCAGGCCTTCGTCGCGCAGCAACAGGCGCTGCTGGCAGGTACCCTGGAGGGCGACCTGGTCGAGCACATGCACGGCCCGGCCAAGGAGTGCGTGCAGGCTGCCAAGGCGATGGCCCGGGAAAAGATCTTTCAGGACAAGCGCAAGACCCTCCACGAGATCGGCGCCTACACCACCCTGGAAATTCTTCTCAATGCCTTCTGCGGCGCGGCGCTGGAACAACACGGCGGGCGTACCCCCTCGTTCAAGAACCGGCGCATCCTCGACCTGCTCGGCCATAACGCACCCGATCCGCACTGGCCGCTGTACCGCTCCTTCCTGCGGATGATCGACTTCATTGCCGGCATGACCGATAGCTACGCCACCGAAATGGCGCGCGAAATGACCGGTCGCTCGAGCCCGGTCTGAGCATGCGCCAGGTATTGCGACAGCTGTTCAGCTGGCACGCCGGGCCACCTGCCTGGGGAGCGGCCATAGTGGCGGGCCTGGGCTGTGCACTGCCCTTGCTGCTGGGGCTGTTCAGCGCTCATCCGGGCTTCCTGTGGGCCTCGGTTGGCGCCTTTCAGGCTGCCCAGGCCAATCCACTGCATCGCTTCGGCATGTTGCGCATGCTGCTGCTCACCGGCCTTGGCGCCTGCAGTGCCGGGCTGGGCTTCTGGTCGGCGACGCACCCGCTGATCAGTCTGTCGCTGTTCGCCGGCTTCGGCCTGCTGCTGGCCTGGTTGCAGCGTTACGGTGCCGAAGCCGGCAAGCTGGGTATCGGCCTGACCGTGTGTCTGTGCCTGGGGCAGGGCCAATATGGCAGCAGCACCCTGAACAACCCCTACGCCATCGCCACGCTGTTCATTCTCGGCGGGCTGTGGGTGATGCTTCTGGCATTCGGCCTGCGCGGCGTCCACGGCCTGCGCATGTGGCCGTACATGCCGCGCCTGGTGAGCCTGCTCAAGGTGCTGCGCCGCCACGCACGTCGCCAGTCGCGCCAGCAATGGTGGTTGTACGCCACGGGCTGCATGCTGGCGGTCTCCCTGGCCGGCCTGATGGTCAATCTCGCGCACCTGCAGCGCGGCTACTGGCTGACCCTTGCGGTGGTCACCACCCTGCAGCTGGAGTTCAGGGGCAGCCTGGTGCGTGCCCTGCAGGCGAGCATGGCCAGCCTGAGCGCCGCCGGGCTGTTGATCCTGTTCGGCCACAGCCTGCAGAGCCCACCGATGATGGTGGCCATCATGCTGCCGCTGATCACCCTCAGCCGCGCACTGCAAGCCCACAACTATGGCCTGTTCGTACTGCAGACCACGGTGTGTTTCGTGCTCCTCGCCGAGAGCCTGGCCAGGGACTGGCACCTGCCACAGGTACGCTTGTTCAACGTCACCCTGGGCATTTTGCTGACACTCTTCATCGCCCTGCTGATGCATGGCCTGCGGCAATGGCTGGACAACCGTGGCGCAGCGAAACAGCGCCTGCCGCACGGTGATGGCCCGCTGCAGTCACACCAGTCGGCAGAATCCTGAACGCTTGACTATGCTGGCCATTTAGCAGCGCCACCGTGGAGCGACGCGCGATGCTCGGCAGCTTCCCATCTGCACACCGCAGACTCCCCCTGCACATCCATATCAGCGTGCTGTTCATGCTGATGCTGCTGCTCGCAGGTGGCACACTGGGCCTGTTCACCTATCGCCAGACTACGGCGATCATTTTCTCCAGCAGCGCATCGCTGTTCGAGCACATCCAGCAAGACGTGCATCAGGGTATCAGCGCCACCTACCGGCCGATCCATCACCTGCTCGGCGTACTGGCCTTCGCCGAGGGGACACGCAGCGACGATCTGCAAGGGCGCCTGGCACTGCTCGCCCCCTTCGCCCAGGCGCTGCGTGACAATCCCACGCTGGCTTCGCTGTATCTCGGTTACCGCAGCGGCGACTTTTTCATGGTTCGCGCCTTGCGTAACCGAGCCATCCAGCGACAATTCCAGGCGCCTGACGGTGCATCCCTGCAAATCTGGTCGGTCGAGCAGCACGATGCTGGCAGAATCGGCGAGTATCTGTTCTTCGACGACGCGCTGAATCTGCTGGAAAGGCGCACGCTGGGCAGTCAGGATTACGACCCGCGCATGCGCGAGTGGTACAGCCGTGCCCGCAGTCAGAACGGCAGCGTCACCACCACGCCCTACGTATTCTTCTCCTCGGGCGCGATCGGCACCACCCTCGCCGATGCCGCCGGTGAGGAGGCGGTCATTGCCGCGGATCTGACCCTGGAAGATCTCTCCGCCACCCTGATCAAGCACAAGGTCACTCCCAGTAGCGAAGTGGTGCTGTTCGATGCCCGGGGCCTGGCCGTGGCCTATCCCGATAGCCAGCGCCTGCTCAGCCACACCCCCGAGCCACGACTGCGGCCAGTGACCGAACTGCTACCGGAGCTGGCCGGCACGCTGCGCGAACTGGCTCCGGGGCACAACCAGCAGGGTATCGAGACGCTGAACAAGCGCCGCTGGGTGGTCTCACGCAGTCACGTCAGCGAAGGTGGGCCCGATGGCCTGTACCTGGCACTGCTGGTGCCCGAGGACGAACTGCTCGCCGATGCCTACCGGATTCGCTGGCAAGGCGCGCTGATCACCCTGACCACCCTGCTACTGTGCCTACCGATCGCCTGGCTGCTGTCGCGTTGCATCACCCGGCCGCTTGCCGCATTGCAGGATCAGGCCGAAGCAATGGCACGGTTCGACTTCGCCGCAGCCGGCGGCGTACGCTCCTCGGTACTGGAAGTGGACTGCCTGGCCCAGGCCATGGCACGGATGAATCGGGCCCTCATCCATTACCAGCAGATCATCGCCGAACTGGGACATCAGCCGAGCGTTCAGGCGCTGCTGAAATGGATAACCCGGCAGACCCTGCAGGCCATCGATGCCCAGGCTGGCGTCGTCTATCTGGTCGAGGATGGGCGCCTGCGCGCGCAAACGCTGGAGTTGGGACACAGTGGCGACAGACTGCGCGCCAGCGACCTGCAGACCCAGCCGCTGGATGGTGGCGATTCGGCGGTCTGGTTGGCCCAGGCTCTGGATAAGGGCAGCGCAGCACTGTCACTGGGCTTCGACAAGGCCGGCGATCTTCAGCCGCTGCTCAACGTACTCGGTACACCGCGCGTGAACGTACTGGCCATTGCCTTGCGTGATCGACAGGGCGAGCTGCTCGGCCTCTTCGTGCTGCTTCAAGGCGAGCTGCTGGACGGCCATTGCGGCATCCTTCATGAACAATGCGTGGCATTCAGCGAAGCCGTGGCAGCGATTACCGCGCGGCATCTGGAGAGTCGTCAGGCCGAAGAGCCCGAGAGCGGAGCGGGATGAAGGCTGCTGCGCCGGCTCAGGTTGTTTAGAAGGCCGTCACAGCCATCGAACCGTCATCGTCCTGCGCAAATGAGAAGGGCCTCGAACGAGGCCCTTGCAGGAATCAGGAAGCCGAGTTGATCTCGTTCTCCGGATACCAGACGTCGAGCAGGGGGCTGACGCTGAAGTCGACCAGTTCAGAACGGCCCTTCAGCCACGCCTCGACAGCGGTGCGCTGCTCTTCGCTGACCGAACCGCGCTTGGACAGGCACACCAGGCCGTAGTCGTCACCACCGACATAGCCCAGGCCATTGGCGGTCATGGCATCACTCAGGAATGCATCGAGGAAGGCGTCGACGGCTTCGTCGCTCAGGTCTTCCTTGAAAGTCAGGTTCAGTTCGAAACCCAGCTCCTGGAATTCGTCGACACAGAGTTTCTTGCGCAGACGACGGGAACGATTGGTAGCCATGGGTAAAAATCCTTCAGAGTGATAACGCGCGGCACTCTACCAGCTTCGCGCCCACGATGCCCGTCAACCGATGAAAAACCCAGCGATTGCAGCCCTGATAGCGAAGCCATGGGGCATAATGCGCGGCATTGTCCCAAACCGCTGTGGGAGCTCGTAATGCGATTTTTCGTTGTACCCGTCGTCCGGAGGCTGCGCATTCTCCGCCCTCTGGCACTCGCCTGCCTGGTACTGCCCACTGCCCTGCCCGCCCATGCGGCGACCAGCGCCAACCTCCCGGAAAGCGTGGTCAAGAGCCTCAAGGCCAACAAGATCGGCCAGCAATCGTTGTCGGTGGTCACCCTGCCGCTCACTGGCCCGGGCAATGGCACCCTCTTCAATGCCGATGTGTCGGTGAACCCGGCGTCGACCATGAAGCTGCTGACCACCTTCGCTGCACTGGAACTGCTCGGCCCGACCTATCAGTGGAAGACCGAGTTCTATACAGACGGCCAGCTCAAGGACGGCGTACTCAACGGCAACCTGTACCTCAAGGGTGGCGGTGACCCCAAGCTGAACATGGAAAAACTCTGGCTGCTGCTGCGCGATCTGCGGGCCAATGGCGTGCGTCAGGTGACTGGCGACCTGGTGCTCGATCGCAGCTATTTCTCGCAACCGAACCTGCCCGCCTTCGACGACGACGGCGGCGATGCCAACAAACCCTATCTGGTCACCCCCGACTCGCTGCTGGTCAACCTCAAGGCGCTGCGCTTCATCGCCCGCGCCGAGAGTGGCAAGGTCAGCGTCGCTGCCGAGCCACCGCTGGCGGGGTTGACGCTGGATAATCAGGTCAAGGTGCTCAAGGCTGGCAAATGCCCCGCCTGGCCGGACGTGCGCTACAACCCGGTCAAGGAGTTCGACGGCACCCGGGTGATCGTCACCGGCCAGTTGACCGATGGCTGCAGCGCCCAGACCTACCTGTCGCTGCTCGACCATCCCGGCTATGCAGCGGGTGCCGTGCGCGCCATCTTCCAGGAGCTGGGCGGCAGCATCATGGGCAAGAACCGCCAGGCCGACGTGCCGAAGAGCGCGAGCCTGCTGGCGCGAGCCTTTTCCCCCGATCTGGTGGAAATCATCCGCGACATCAACAAGTACAGCAACAACACCATGGCCCGGCAGCTGTTCCTCAGCATCGGCGCGCAGAATCGCACCAATGCGGATGTCGACGACGCCCACGCTGCGCAACGGGTGATTCGCGCCTGGTTGGCCCGCAAGGGCATTACCGCGCCGCAGTTGGTAATGGAGAACGGCTCCGGGCTGTCCCGGGCGGAGCGCCTGAGCGCGCGAGAAATGGGCCGTATTCTGGAGGCTGCCTGGAAGAGCCCTTATGCTGCCGAGTTCATCAGCTCCATGCCGATCGTCGCGTTGGACGGCACCATGCGCAAACGCCTGCGCAACACACCCATGGCCGGCCAGGCGCACATCAAGACCGGCACCCTGAACAACGTGCGCGCCATCGCCGGCTTCAGCCGCGACAGCAACGGCAACAGCTGGGCCGTGGTGGCGATCCTCAACGACCCCAAGCCATGGGGCGCCTCGGCGATCCTCGATCAGGTGCTGCTCGACCTCTACAAGCAGCCGAAGAGCGCTGCCAGATAAAAGCATGAGGTAGCCTGGGTATCGCTGCGCTCGACCCAGGCTACGGTTTGTCAGTTATTTGGCCATCAATTTCCACGCGCGGTGGATCTTGGCGTTGCGGGCGAAGTCCGGATCGAGGGTCGCTGCGCTGATCTCTTCCACCTGATAACGCGCAGGCAGTTGCTCATCGAGCAGGAACTTGCGGAAGTTGTTGGAAAAATACAGCACGCCACCCGGCGCCAGGCGTGCCATGGCCAGATCCAGCAGTTGCACGTGGTCACGCTGGACGTCGAACACACCTTCCATGCGCTTGGAGTTCGAGAAGGTCGGCGGGTCGATGAAGATCAGCTCGTACTCGCCGCGATCATCGGCCAGCCAGCTCATCACATCGCCCTGCTCGAGGCGGTTCTTGTCGGAAAAACCGTTGAGCGACAGGTTGCGCCGCGCCCAGTCCAGATACGTCTTCGACAGGTCGACGCTGGTGGTGCTGCGCGCCCCCCCCTTGGCCGCATGCACGCTGGCCGTAGCGGTGTAGCAGAACAGGTTGAGGAAACGCTTGCCCGCGGCTTCCTTCTGGATGCGCAGGCGCAACGGACGGTGGTCGAGGAACAGCCCGGTATCCAGATAGTCGGTCAGGTTGACCAGCAGCTTGATGCCGCCCTCCTTCACTTCCATGAACTGGCCCTGAGCGGCCTGGCGCTCGTACTGCCTGGTACCACTTTGCCGCTCGCGGCGCTTGATCACCACCCGGCTCTTGTCGACGCCCAGCGCCAGGGGAATGGCCGCCAGCGCATCGAACAGACGGGCCTGGGCCTTTTCCGGGTCGATGGAACGTGGTGCGGCGTACTCCTGCACGTGCACCCAGTCGTGGTAGAGGTCGATAGCCAGGGCATACTCGGGCATATCGGCATCGTAGACACGGTAGCAGTCGACGCCCTCGCGGCGCGCCCACTTGCCGAGCTGCTTGAGATTCTTCTGCAGACGGTTGGCGAACATCTGCCCGCCTTCGCTCAGCCGCGCTTGCTCCACGGGAGCCGGTGCAGGTCTGATCGGGTTGCCGTTGCGGTTGAGTTTCGGTTCTTCGACCTGCTGTTCGTTCTGCTCAGGTTCACGCTCACGCTGCTCGGGAGTACGGCGCTCGCCGGTGACGAACTGCTCAGGCTGCACCTTGATCAACAGCAGCTTGCAGGGCAAGGCACCGTTCCAGAAGGCGTATTGTTTGTGGCTGCGGATGCCCATGCGCTTGCCAAGGTCCGGGGCACCGGTGAATACCGCGGCTTCCCAGCCCATGCAGGCCTGGCGCAGGCGCTCGCCAAGGTTCTGGTAGAGGTACAGCAGGCTCGCCTCGTCGCCCAGGCGCTCGCCGTAGGGCGGGTTGCTGATCACCAGGCCTTTCTGGTTCTGGTCAGGGCGTGGCTCGAAGGTCGCCACTTCGCCCTGGTAGACCTTGATCCAGTCGCTCAGCCCAGCCCGGTCGATGTTGTTGCGGGCAGGCTGGATCAGTCGCGGATCGGCCTCGTAACCGCGGATCCACAGCGGCGGCTTGGCCAGGCCGGCAGCGGCACGCTCTTCGGCTTCAACGCGCAAGCGGTTCCAGGTGGCCGGCACGTGGCCGAGCCAGTTGCTGAAGCCCCATTGTTCGCGGGTCAGGTTCGGCGCGATGTCGGCAGCGATCATCGCGGCCTCGACCAGAAAGGTGCCCACGCCGCACATGGGGTCGGCCAGGGCGCCACCTTCAGCGGCGATCCGCGGCCAACCGGCGCGGATCAGCACGGCGGCAGCAAGGTTTTCCTTCAGCGGCGCGGCGCCCTGCTGCAGGCGGTAGCCGCGCTGGTGCAGGCTGTGACCGGACAGATCCAGCGACAGCACCGCCTCGCCACGATCCAGACGCAAGTGCACGCGAAGGTCAGGATTGAGCTTGTCCACCGACGGGCGGGTGCCATCGGCCTGGCGCAGCTTGTCGACGATGGCGTCCTTGACCTTCAGCGCGCCGAAATGGGTGTTGTCGATGCCCGAACCATGGCCGCTGAACTCGACGGCCAGGCTGCCGCTCGGCTCCAGGTGTTCGAACCAGTCGACATGGAGCACGCCCTGGTACAGGGTCTGCGCATCGCGAACCGGAAAGCGCGCCAGCACCAGCAGCACCCGGTTGGCCAGGCGCGACCACAGACACAGGCGATACGCCGTTTCCATGCTGGCCACACCACGAATGGCCGAGGTGTGTTCGCGAGCCTGCTCCAGGCCCAACGCCTTGGCTTCCTCCAGCAACAGGCCTTCGAGCCCCTTGGGGCAAGTGAGGAAGAGTTCGTTATCGTCCGACATCAGAAATCCAGTGCCCGCAGGCGGTAATGGGTTGGCGCCACACGAGGCGCAACCAAAAATAAGTGACAAAACGTCGCAAAGCGACCCTTCGTCGGAATAAATAGCAGGTGTAATCGATAGCCATTCACGATGGCAAAACACCAGCAGACAAGGGGTAAGGCCCCGGTTAGCGCGACTTTCGCCGAGGCCCAGGTAAAAATTACCCGTAGCTTATGGCCTCACCCGCAAAACCGTTACGTCCTTATGACAAATCGATCATTCACACCGGTTCATGCATTCGATAGAAATCTACCCAGGCCAACGTCGCAATGACGCTGGCACAGGAGGCTCGCGACGCCGGCAGCGGACTCCATGGCAGACCTTCTGCCTGACCTCCGAGAGGTCTACGGGACATAAACAGTCAACAAGTGAGGGCAACACCCTATGAGAAGACTTAAGCGTGATCCGTTAGAAAAAGCTTTTTTGCGCGGCTATCAGTACGGTATCAGTGGTAAATCCCGCGAGCTGTGTCCTTTCACTCTTCCGTCCGTGCGTCAGGCCTGGCTCAATGGCTGGCGTGAAGGCCGCGGTGACAACTGGGACGGTTTGACCGGCACCGCCGGTATCCATCGACTCAACGAACTTCGAGCTGTCGGCTAAACCAGGGACCAACCGACTTCACCAAGCACGCTCCATCCGAGCGGCGGGCGAGAGCCCAGGGGCCCCCAAGGGGGCCCTTTTTATTTCCCTCTCAGCGGCGCACCGCGGCAATCGCGTCCACCGCTTCGCGAATCAGCGCCGGCCCCTTGTAGATGAACCCCGAGTAGATCTGCACCAGGCTCGCCCCTGCCGCGATCTTGTCCGCGGCATGACGACCTTCGGTGATACCCCCCGCGGCGATGATCGGCACACGTCCGCCCAACTCGCCCGCCAGCACGCTGACCGTATGGGTACTCTTGTCGCGTACTGGCGCGCCGGACAGGCCGCCGGCCTCGTTGGCAAACGCCAGGTTCTCGACCCCCTCGCGGCTCAACGTGGTGTTGGTGGCGATCACCGCATCCATGCCGCTCTCCAGCAGCGCTGCCGCAACCTGAACGGTTTCCTCATCGGTCATGTCCGGGGCGATCTTGATCGCCAGCGGCACACGGCGGCCGTGGCTCAGTGCCAATTCGTCCTGACGCCTGCGCAGGGCATCGAGCAATTGCTTGAGCGAGTCGCCGAACTGCAGGCTGCGCAGCCCTGGCGTGTTCGGCGAACTGACGTTGACCGTGACGTAGCTGGCGTGGGCATAGACCTTGTCCAGGCAGATCAGGTAATCGTCGACCGCTCGTTCCACCGGGGTGTCGGCATTCTTGCCGATGTTGATACCCAGCACCCCACGGAACCGGGCGGCACGCACCCGGGCAAGCAGGTGATCGACACCATGGTTGTTGAAGCCCATGCGGTTGATGATCGCCTCGGCTTCGGGCAGGCGGAACAGCCTGGGTTTGGGATTGCCTGGCTGCGGACGCGGTGTGACCGTGCCAATCTCGACGAAGCCAAAGCCCAGTTGGGCGAAGCCGTCGATGGCCTCGCCATTCTTGTCCAGACCGGCGGCCAGGCCGACCGGATTAGGGAACTGCAGGCCCATCACGGTGACCGGCAGGCTGTTCGGTGCCCGGCTCAGACGCCCGGCCAGACCGAGACGGCCGGCCGCGCCGATCAGGTCGAGGGACAGTTCGTGAGAGGTTTCCGGGGACAGTTTGAACAGCAGCTCACGGGCCAGGTTGTACATGGGCAGGCTCAGCTCGTCGGTGGCGAAATCGAAAGGCGCGAATTATAGCCGCCCAGCAGCCCGCCTAGCGAGGCCTACGGCAGCCGACGCAGGCTCAGCAGCTCACCGTCCTCGCTGAAGTGCAGCTCGAAGGCGCCCCGGATACCGTCATGGCCGAAAAACGGTCGGAAGTGATGGGAGGGGATGCTCACCCGCCGGCCATCGCGACTGACGGCCTGAATGCGATTGGCCCGTCCCTGATAGATGACCCGCAGGCGCTCTGCCGATAACACGATATCCAGAACCAGAGTGGGCATGGGGAGCTCCTCGCAAACGAATGAACGGATTCTGCCACACTGCCGCCGGCAGTGGCTCGCGGCTGCCTGGCACTTGCAACGCGCCACCTCGCTCCCCCCCTCTCGCCACGGGCGGCCAGCTCTGCCACACTGCAGCGGGCATACCGAGGTCCGCGAATTGTCATGAGCCTGCCTGAACAGCCCAGCCCCCTTGCCTCACGCCTGGCCGCACTGGCTCAACGCGTGGGGCTGCTCGGCCGTGGCGGCAAGCCGATCTTCGAGCGCGCCAGTCGGTTGCGCCTGCCATTTGCAGCGATTCCAGGCTTCGCCGACAGCATTTGCTGGCTGGGCGGCCCGCCCCTGCATCGCCTCAAGAAGCTGCCCCGTAACGCGCTCTCCGGTCCCGTACAGGAGGACAAGGCCGACGCTCACGCCGCCCTGACCAATCTCGTCGAGGTCGTGCATCGGCAGATCGACCAGCTCGACCTGCGCCGGGTCGACAGCCTGGTGCAGTGCGACGAACGCCACGCCAGTTTCGAAGACTACGCCGCCAGCGCAACCTGCCGGAAAATCCGCATCATCAGTTACCGGGACTTTCTCAAGACCCTGGGCCAGGCACTGCCGGGTTTTCCCGCTCAACGCCTCGACCTCTGGCAGGCCCAATGGCGCGGCGAGCGCCTGTTCTGGGCAGGCGAATCGCACCCAGCGGCCTTCGCCAGCGCCGTGGCCTATGCGCGGCTGCGTGGCCTGGAAATCGGTCTGCCGGCAGACATCACCCACTACCGCATCAGCGAAAACGGCCTGCGCGATCTGCAACGGCGTTACCACGCCCTGGCCATGCCCTGCGCCGCCTGGAGCGATGCCACCTTCATGCAGTTGCTGATGGATCACGACGTGCCCTACGCGCGCCTGAGCCTGCTGCGTACCCCGGGCTCACCCGAGTTCCTGCTGCTGCCCAAGCACTCGCCACAGGCATGCGCCCTGGGCGAAGGCCTGTGCCAGGCCGGCGCCCCGGATATGCTGCGTTACGTTCGCGAGCTGGGCTGAAACCCACTACTGGGACAGGTTTTGTAAACACTTGCCGGCAATGCCGGCCGCGTGTTGCTGTCAGTCTTTGCTCCTCCCCAACGCTTGGAGCATCCCCCGTGCGCATTGCCCTCGCCACATTACTGATCGTTGGCAGCCTGCCAGCTCTGGCTGCCGAAACGCCCAGTTATGGCCCAGAACTGCAAGGTTTCGATTACCCCCACGAGATCAAGCGCTTCACCTTCGACTCCCAAGGCAACTCGCTGCAGATGGCCTACATGGACGTGCGGCCGAAACAGGCCAATGGCCGAACCGTGCTGCTGATGCACGGCAAGAATTTCTGCGGCGCGACCTGGGAAGGCAGCATCGCCGCCTTGAGCGAGGCGGGTTATCGTGTGGTGGTGCCGGATCAGGTGGGCTTCTGCAAGTCGAGCAAGCCTGCTCATTACCAGTACAGTTTTCAGCAACTGGCCCGCAATACCCATGCGCTGCTGGAACAGCTGAAGATCGAGCGCGTGACGGTTTTGGGTCATTCCATGGGCGGCATGCTCGCCACGCGCTACGCCTTGCTCTACCCCGAACAGGTCGAGCAGTTGGCGATGGTCAACCCGATCGGCCTGGAAGACTGGAAGACCCTCGGCGTGCCCTACCTGAGCGTCGACCAGTGGTACCAGCGCGAACTGAAGAGCACTGCCGAAGCCAGCCGCAACTACCAGAAGAACACCTATTACGCAGGCCAGTGGCGCCCCGAGTTCGACCGTTGGGTGGAGATGCAGGCCGGTATGTTCAACGGCGATGGCAAGGAGATCGTCGCCTGGAATTCGGCGCTCACCTACGACATGGTCTATACCCAGCCGGTGGTCTATGAGTTCGCCAACCTGACGATGCCCGTGCTGCTGCTAATTGGCGAGAAGGACAATACCGCGATCGGCAAGGACGCCGCCCCCGAAGCGCTGCGCGGCAAACTGGGCGACTACCAGGTGCTGGGCCCGGCGACGGCGAAACGCATTCCCGATGCGACCCTGGTGACCTTCCCGGATCTCGGCCACTCGCCGCAGATTCAGGAGCCGCAACGTTTCCACAAGGCGTTGCTCGAAGGCCTCCAGCAGAAGCCTTGAGACGGCGATCTTTTCGTTGGCCCGCGGGGTGCCCACAATTCGCCCGCAAGCCGACTCCTGCACGGATACCTCGCTGCCGATGGCTGGGAGCCCGCTTGCGGGCGACGGGTTCTTCATTATTGAGCGATAAAAAAACGCCCCGAACCAGTCGGGGCGTTTTCGTTTGTTGCAGCCGCTCAGTCGATCAAGCCGGCAATAGCGGCAGTTGGCTTTGCGCCAGGTCGCTCAGTTCGCGATTGGCCACGGCATACATGGCGTAATCGCTTCCTGAGGCAGAGCGCAGCTCGGCCAGCATGGCCTTCCAGCGGTCGACCAGGCGACGGTTCTGCTCCAGCCAGGCCTCGACCCGCTCCTCGATCGACTCCGAGCCGCCCGGCAGTTGCAGCACGGATACCGTGATGGCCCGTTGCTGGGCATCCAGATCGTCGCGGAACGCCTCGCGGGCCAGGGCCTGCCAGTTGCTTTCCACGCTCAGGCCGCTGATCTGCTGTAGGTACCACGACAGATCCAGCGCGTCGGCGACGGCGAAGTATGCCGAGGCCACTTCGGTGGGCTCGCGGCCGGTGAGGTCTGCCGATTCGATGATCGGCAGCAGCGTGTACAGGTGGCCCGTGCCCGCCACCACGCGGGACAGCAGCTCCGGCACGCCGGCTTCGACGTAGGTCTGGTAGCGCGCCATCCACTGGTCGCGAGCCGGCCCTTCGAGCAGTTCGTCCAGACGCATGGCCAGCGCCTTGACTCGCGGACCGAGGTGGGCGACGTCGCGGGCAGCGTCCAGATCGTTGCGACGGCTGCGCAGGTACCAGCGGGTGGCACGACGGCCGAGGCGCATCAGCTCATCCATCATGGTCAGTTGCAGATCGGCCGGCACCTGGTTGTCCAGGGCCTCGATCTGCCGCCACCAGAACGGCAGGTGGAACACGTCACGCACCACCACGTAGGCAGCGGCTACCTGCGCCGAACCCACCCCGGTGGACTCCTTCAAGCGCTGCACGAAGGTGATGCCCATGTGGTTGACCAGATCGTTGGCGATCTGCGTGGCGACGATCTCGCGCTTGAGGCGGTGACGGCGCATGGCCTCGCCATACTGCTGGGCCAGGCGTGGCGGGAAGGCGGTCTCCATTTCGCGAGCCAGGTAATCGTCGTCGGCGATGTCGGACTTGATCAGCGACTCCTGCAGCTCGATCTTGCTGTAGGAAATCAGCACCGAGAGTTCCGGACGGGTCAGGCCCTGGCCATTGGTGGCGCGCTCGTTGAGCTCCTCTTCGGTAGGCAGGAACTCCAGGGCGCGGTCGAGTTTGCCGGTCGCTTCCATGGCCACCATCAGGCGTTTGTATTCGCCCTGGCGCTCACGGGCACGGCGCTCGGCGAGCGACAGGGCCTGGGTCTGCTTGTAGTTGTTGCCCAGCACCAGATTGCCGACGTCCTCGGTCATCTCGGCGAGCAGCGTGTTGCGCTGCTTGCCGGTCATGTCGCCGGCGGTGACGATCTCGTTGAGCAGGATCTTGATGTTCACCTCGTGGTCGGAGCAGTCCACGCCACCGGCGTTGTCGATGAAGTCGGTGTTGCTGGCGCCGCCGTTGAGGCCGAATTCGACACGGCCGAGCTGGGTCATGCCCAGGTTGCCGCCCTCGCCCACCACCTTGGCGCGCAGCTCGCGACCGTCGACGCGCAGCAGGTCGTTGGCCTTGTCGCCGACGTCCGCATGGCTTTCCCGGCTGGATTTGACGTAGGTGCCGATACCACCGTTCCAGATCAGATCCACCGGCGCCTTGAGCAGTGCATTGAGCAGCTCGGTAGGCGCCAGCTTGTCGGCCTGGATGTCGAAACGAGCCTTCATTTCCTGGCTGATGGCGATGCTCTTGGCGCTGCGCAGGAAGATGCCGCCGCCCTGGGAAATCAGCGAGGTGTCGTAGTCGGCCCAGCTCGAGCGCGGCAGGTCGAACAGGCGCTGGCGCTCGACGAAGCTGTGCGCCGCATCCGGATTCGGGTCGATGAAAATGTGCAGGTGGTTGAACGCTGCGACCATCTGCAGCGATTCGGACAGCAGCAGGCCGTTGCCGAATACGTCACCGGCCATGTCGCCGATACCGATCACGGTGGTCAGGTCCTTCTGCACGTCGATGCCGCGTTCGCGGAAATGACGCTGCACGGAAACCCAGCCGCCCTTGGCGGTGATGCCCATGCCCTTGTGGTCGTAACCGGCAGAACCGCCCGAGGCGAAGGCATCGCCCAGCCAGAAGCCGTATTCGCCGGCAATGCCGTTGGCGATGTCGGAGAAGGTCGCGGTGCCCTTGTCGGCGGCGACGACCAGATAGGGGTCATCGGCATCGTGGCGCACCACGTTGGCCGGTGGTGCCACCTCGCCTTCTTTCAGGTTGTCGGTGATGTCGAGCAGCCCGCTGATGAAGATGCGGTAGCAGGCGATGGCCTCGGCCTGGACCTCGTCGCGGCCGCCGCCCACGGGCAGGCGACGTGGCACGAAACCGCCCTTGGCACCGACCGGCACGATCACCGCGTTCTTGACCTGCTGCGCCTTGACCAGGCCGAGCACTTCGGTACGGAAGTCTTCTTCACGGTCGGACCAGCGCAGGCCGCCGCGGGCGACGTTGCCGAAGCGCAGGTGCACGCCTTCCACCCGCGGCGAGTAGACGAAGATCTCGAACTTCGGCACGGGCCGCGGCAGTTCGGGGATCGCGCTCGGGTTGAACTTGAAGCTGAAGTAATGCTTCGCCTCGCCCTGGGCATCGGGCTGATAGAAGTTGGTACGCAGGGTCGCCTTGATCAGGTCCAGGTAGCGACGCAGGATGCGGTCTTCGTTGAGCACCGCGACGTTGTCCAGGGCACCGAGAATCGCCTGTTCCAGCTTGTTCTGCTTGTCCTGCAGGTCATCGGCGCCGAGCTTGCGGGCCAGGTAGAAGCGGGTCTTGAACAGCCGCACCAGCTCGCGGGCGATATCGGCATGGTTGAGCAGGGTGTTGGCGATGTAGCCAAGGTCGAAGCCCAGACGAATCTGCTTCAGGTACCGGGCGTAGGCGCGCAGCAGCGCCACGTCGCGCCATGGCAGGCCGGCGGTCAGTACCAGGCGGTTGAAGGCATCGTTCTCGGCGTCGCCGCGCACGATGTGCACGAAGGCATCCTGCAGGGTGTCGTTGAGCTGCTGGATGTCGAGCTTGATGCCCTCGGCATAGGTGAAGGCGAAATCGTGAATCCAGAACTCGCGACCGTTCTGGTGCTGCAGGCGATAGGGGAACTCACCGAGCACGCGCAGGCCGAGGTTCTCGAGGATCGGCAGCACGTCGGACAGCGCCAGCGGCGTATCGGCGTGATACAGCTTGCAGTGCAGCTGGCGCTCGCCCGGCACCAGCGGCTGGTAGAAGCTCATGACCAGCGGGCGCTCGTCGGAGAGGCTGCGCAGGTGCTGCATGTCGACCACCGCCGAATGCGCCGGGAAGCGCTCGCGGTAACCGGCGGGGAAATGCTTGGGGAAGTCGGTAAGCAGCCGCGTTCCCTTGGCCTCACCGAAGTTCTCCACCACCAGGGACGCGTAGTCGTCGGTCCAGGAGCGGCAGGCCTGGATGACCTCACGCTCGAGCTGCTGCGGGTCGATGTCCAGCTTGGTCTTCGGGTCCACGCGCAGGATGAACTGCACCCGGGCCAGTACCGACTCGGAGAAGTAGGTCCAGAACTCGCAATCACTGGCCTGCAGGCGATCGACCAGCACCTGCTGAATGCGCAGGCGGGTCTCGGTGGAATAGATGTCGCGCGGCACGTAGGCCAGGGCGTAGACGAAACGGCCATAGGGGTCGAAACGCAGGAACAGGCGCACCTTGTTGCGCTCCTGGATCTGTACGATCGACAGCGCGGTGCTGGCCAGCTCGTCCACCGGCGTCTGGAACAGGTCGTCGCGCGGCAGCACTTCGAGAACCTTGACCAGCTCCTTGCTCAGGTGGCCCTGGGAGATGAAGCCGGAGCGCTTCTCCACGTCGGCGACCTTGCGGCGAATGTAGGGAATCTCGCGCACGCTCTCGCTGTAAGCGGTGGAGGTGTAGATGCCGAGGAAACGGTACTCCTTGAGCACCTTGCCTGCGTCGTCGATTTCCCGGATGGAAACGAAATCCGGATAGGCCGGACGGTGCACGCGGCTCGGTTGCGCGGCCTTGGCGAACGACAGCAGGCTGGGCTCGCGCAGGTAGGCCAGCGCATAGGGCTCGATACGCAGGTCGTCCTGGCTCAGGCCGCTGCGCAGGCGCTTGGAAAGCCCCAGCAACGAGCTTTCGTCGTACTGCAGGTAGCCGCCGCTGGTATCGTCGTGAACGGTGAATTCCTCGTAGCCGAGGAAGGTGAAATGGTCGTCCTGCAGCCAGGCGAGAAATACCTTTATCTCATCCAGCTCGGCAGCCTCGCTGTGGCCGCGGCCGAGGCTGCCCTCACCCAGCTTGGCCAGCAGCTCTTGGGCCTTGGCCTTCATGGGCTGGAAATCGGCGACGCTCAGGCGCACTTCTTCCAGCACGTCGAGCAGGGTCTTGTGCAGCGACTTGATCTCGGCGTTGCTGGCGCAGCGGTTGATCTCCAGGAACATCAGAGACTCGCGGGTGACATCCTGGCCGGTGGTACCCTTGGGCAGCAACTCGAGGAGCGCGCCCTGGGCATCGCGGCGCACGCTCAGCACGCTGTTCTGCAGGGTGTGGATGCTGTAGCCACGACGCTTGAGTTCGATACGCACGGAATCCACGAGAAACGGGATATCCGGGTGCAGCACCTCGATGCCGGTGTGCGTGCTTTGCCAGCCATGTTTTTCATAGTCGGGGTTGAACACGCGCACCTGGGGCTGGGCAGGGTCGAAGCTGGCCAGCAGGCGCCAGGCGGAAAGGGTGCAACCGACCAGGTCGGAGAGGCGCCGTTGCGTCAATTCCTCGAGGGCGATGATGCCGAAGAATTGTTCAGCGAACAGAGCCACGCCTGGCAGGTCCCGTTCACTGACATGCTGCGCCAGGGCCGCTTGCAGTTGCTGCTGAAAGTCGGCTTTGCTGGCCGCGGTGAAGAACGCCATGTGTATGCTCCATCTATGGGCTTGGTATGTGCGATTCGTGTTTCCATGCGTAGTTCAACCTTAGACCGGCCGCCTGCAAGCGCTACCCGGCATGCGCCACGACGCCCGGTCCCAGGCGCCAGGGCAGCTTAACGAGGCAAGCGGAATGCACGCTTGCGGTGCGGCGACATTTTCGTTCATGCCCGTCAGCACCTCGGCAGACGTCGTACAACATCCTGCGCTCAGGCACGCCCGCCGCATCGTCTCGGTGCCGACCCGGCCACCCTGCCGCGCTCATCACCACCCGCGCAGGGGTTCAGGGCTTGATGGCGACCTTGAGCACGCCGTCGCGCTGGTGGGCGAACAGCTCGTAGGCCGTGCCGATGTCGGCCAGCGCGTAGTGATGGGTCACCAGCGAGCCGAAGTCTGCCCGGCCGGATTCGATCACGCTCATCAGCCGGCGCATGCGTTCCTTGCCACCGGGGCACAGCGCTGTGTTGATCCGGTGGTCACCGAGACCGGCCGCGAAGGACGACAGCGGGATCTTCACATCGCTGGAATAGACGCCAAGGCTGGAAAGCGTGCCACCGGGCTTGAGCACCTTCATGGCCTGCTCGAAGGTACTGGGCAGGCCCAGGCACTCGATGGATGAGTCGGCCCCCCGGCCACGGGTGACCTTCATGACCTCCTCCACCACATCGCATTGCCCGACGTTCAGCGTGATATCCGCGCCCATCGTTCGGGCGATGCCCAGGCGGTGGTCGTTGCCGTCCACCGCGATGATGGTCGATGCCCCCAGCAAGCGAGCCCCGGCAGTGGCACACAGGCCGATCGGCCCCTGGGCGAAGACCACCACGGTATCACCGATACGAATATTGGCATTCTCGGCACCCTTGAACCCCGTGGACATGATGTCCGGGCACATCAGCACCTGCTCGTCGCTGAGCCCGTCGGGAATGGGGGCGAGGTTGCCTTCCGCATCCGGCACCAGCACATACTCGGCCTGGGTACCGTCGATCAGGTTGCCGAAACGCCAGCCCGCCGTGGCCTTGTAGCCGTGGCAACCGCAAAGGCCGTTGTCGATCAGGTAGCTGCCATCCTGCGAGGCCACCCCGTCCTGCGCCGCATAGGAGTTGAAGTTGGGGCAGATGGCCCCGGCGATGACCCGCTGTCCCTCCCGGTAGCCCTTGACCGCGCTGCCGAGCTTTTCGATGATCCCCACCGGCTCATGCCCGACGGTCAACCCTGGCGCGACCGGGTATTCGCCCTTGAGGATGTGCACGTCGGTACCACAGATGGTGGTGGTGGAAATGCGCACCAGCGCATCGTTGGGCCCCACGTCGGGAATGGCCTTGTCGGTCAGTTCGATTCGTCCCGGCGCCACGAAAACCGCTGCCCTCATCATTGCCATGGAGACCTCCTCGATAGGCGGTGTTGCGACAGTGTCAGGCCGATCCTGATACGGCGCGCGCGGAGCGGGCGGATGCCGATGACGGCCTTGCGGTGGGCCAGGAATACCTCCTTCAAGCGCCTGGCACGCCATCGAGTCTAGACGCTGAACGCCACTGGCGCCGACCAGCGCCGGGATACCCGGGTCGAGTGGCGAAACGCCGGACGGCGACAGCCCTTGCACCCTATCGTCCTCCATGGCCTAACCCCCCTGCCTTCGATTATCATGGTCGGCCCTGACGAGCGGGGTCGTCGCTCGCGCTTTCCAGCCTGGAAAACCTATGGAACACAGAGACGCGCTGCTCGCCCTTCGCCACTTCCTGGCCAGCCAGATCCTCGGCCAGGAAAAGCTCATCGACCGGCTGCTGATCGCCCTCCTCGCCGACGGCCACATGCTGGTCGAGGGGGCTCCCGGCCTGGCCAAGACCAAGGCGATCAAGGAACTGGCAGAAGGCATCGAGGCCGAGTTCCACCGTATCCAGTTCACCCCCGATCTGTTGCCCGCCGACATCACCGGCACCGAGATCTATCGCCCGGAAACCGGCAGCTTCGTGTTCCAGCAGGGGCCGATCTTCCACAACCTGGTGCTCGCCGACGAGATCAACCGGGCGCCAGCCAAGGTGCAGTCGGCACTGCTCGAAGCCATGGCCGAGCGCCAGGTGTCGGTAGGCCGCAGCACCTACGACCTGTCACCGCTGTTTCTGGTCATGGCCACCCAGAACCCCATCGAGCAGGAAGGCACCTACCCGCTTCCCGAGGCGCAGCTCGACCGTTTCCTGATGCACGTGAAGATCGGCTTCCCCGATGCCAACGTGGAACGCAAGATCCTCGCCCAGGCCCGCGGCGAGGCGCTGCACGGTGAAACCAAGCCCGACCACCGCCTCAGCCAGCAGGCGATCTTCGCGGCACGCAAGGAAATCCTCGGCCTGTACATGGCCGACGCGGTGGAGGAATACCTGGTGCAACTGGTGATGGCCTCGCGCACGCCGGGCAAGTTCGATGCCGAGCTGGCCGAGTGGATCGCCCACGGCTCCAGCCCGCGCGGTTCCATCGCCATGGATCGCTGTGCGCGTGCCCATGCCTGGCTGGCCGGCCGCGACTTCGTCAGCCCGGAAGACATCCAGGCGGTGCTGTTCGACGTGCTGCGCCACCGCATCATCCTGTCGTTCGAGGCGGAGGCCTCGGGTATCGATCAGGATCGCGTGATCCAGCGCATCCTCGACGTGGTCGCGGTAGCCTGATGCAAGCGCAGACGGATGACTCCGAGCTGCAGGCGGGCATCCGTACCGATCTCAAGCAACTCATCGACATGCGTCACCACGTTCGCGAAGTACCGCTGTTCTCCACGCCGGGCAGGCGCAGCCCGCTGATTGGCCTGCACCATTCGAAGCTGCGCGGACGCGGCGTTGACTTCGACCAGGTACGGGTCTACCAGCCCGGTGACGATGTACGCACCATCGACTGGCGCGTCACCGCGCGCACCCAGGAACCGCATACCAAACTGTTCCACGAAGAACGCGAGCGGCCGGTCTACGTACTCGTGGAGCAGAGCCGACAACTGTTCTTCGGCTCCGGCCTGATGTTCAAATCGGTGCTCGCCGCCCGCGCCGCCGGGCTGATCGGCTGGGCCGCACTGGGCCATAACGACCGTATCGGTGGCCTGGTATTCGGCGCCCAGGACCACCACGAAATCAAACCACGGCGCAGCAAGCAGAGCCTGCTGCAACTGCTCAGCCGCCTGGCCCGCGCCAACCAGGCACTACACGGTGATGCTCCGGTCTATCGGGACAGCTTCGGTCAGGCCCTGCGCCGCGCCCGCGAAGTGCTGCGCCCCGGCAGCCTGGTGGTGATCCTCTGCGACCAGCGCACCCTGAGCGACAGCAGCGAACAACAGTTGATCCTGCTCGCCAGGCACACCGACCTGTTGCTGCTGCCGGTCTCCGACCCCCTCGATCATGCCCTGCCGGCATCCGGCCTGCTGCGTTTCGCCGATGGCGGCGCCCAGCTGGAAGTGGACACCGAGGACGCCAGCCTGCAGCACCGCTACGCCGCCCAGGCGCAGGCCCGCCAGGCGCGCTGGCAACGCCTGGCGCAGAAACTCGGCGTGCCGCTGCTGTCGCTGTCCACCGCCCAGGAGCTGGTCGAACAACTGCGTGAACACTTGAACAACCTGCGCCCCGGTAAATCGGCATGAACCCGCTCGATCAACTGCAACCGCTGATCGCCCCGGCCGCCGTTGGCTGGTGGCCGCCCGCACCGGGCTGGTGGCTGCTGGCGATGCTCCTGCCGGTGCTCAGCGTAGTGGCCTGGCGGCTGTTCAGGCGGTTGCCCGGAACGCAGCGCAAGCCGGCCGCCGAACAGCCCCTCGACCCGCTGCGCGAAGCGGCCCTGCAGGAGCTGCAACGCCTCGGCAAACCCTATGACGGCATCCCGGCCGGGCCCTGGCTGCAGCAGATCAACGGCCTGCTCAAACGCCTGTGCCGCGAACGTTACCCGGACAGCCACAGCCATACCCTGAGCAGCCGTGCCTGGCTGGCGTTTCTCGACAACCGCTGCCCGGCCGCCGGCCTGACCCGCTGGATGATCCTCGTGGAAGGCGCCTACAAGCCGCACTGCAATCTGGACGACAAGGCCATCGAGGGCCTCAACGGGGCCGTCGCCATCTGGATCCGCAAGCATGTTTGAGCTCGCCTGGCCATGGATATTCCTGCTCGCGCCGCTGCCCTGGCTGCTGCGCCTGTGGCTGCCGCCAGCCGACAGCGGCGAGGCAGCGTTGCAGGTGAGCTTTCTCGATGAGCTGGAAAACCTGTCCGGGCGCCGCGCCCGCCTGCAGCTTCCGCCGTGGAAGAAACAGGTGCATTTCGCCCTGCTCTGGTTACTGCTGCTGTGCGCCGCGGCACGCCCGCAATGGGTCGGCGAGCCTCTGCCACTACCGGCCAGCGGGCGCGATCTGCTGATCGCCGTGGACGTATCCGGCTCCATGGATTACGCCGACATGCGCTGGGACGACGAGGAGGTCAGCCGCCTGACGCTGGTCAAGCACTTGATCGGCGAGTTCATCGAGGGGCGCAGCGGTGATCGACTCGGGCTGATCCTGTTCGGCAGCCAGGCCTACCTGCAGGCGCCGCTGACCTTCGACCGGCAGACCGTGCGCACCTGGCTCGACGAAGCGGTGATCGGCATCGCCGGCAAGAATACCGCCATCGGCGATGCCATCGGCCTGGCGGTGAAGCGTCTGCGCCAGCGGCCGGCACACAGCCGCGTGCTGGTACTGATCACCGACGGTGCCAACAACGGCGGCGAAATCGAGCCGATGACCGCCGCCCGCCTGGCCGCCGAAGAAGGCGTGACCATCTACCCCATCGGCATCGGCGCCGACCCGCAGCAAGGTGGCAACTTCGCGGCCTTCGGTTTCAACCCGAGCCTGGACCTGGACGAACCGACCCTGCGCGCGATCGCCGAGCTCACCGGCGGCGACTATTTCCGTGCCCGCGATCAGCACGAACTGCAAGCCATCGAAGCGACCCTCGATCGCCTCGAACCGGTAGCCCAACAACCGACCCTGGCGCGCCCTGCCCTGGCGCTCTATGCCTGGCCCCTGGCAGCGGCCGTGCTGCTCAGCCTGGTGCTGGTGACTCGCGGCCTGTGGCCGCAGCTGCGCCAGCAGCGGCTCACCCTCCTGCAGCGGCTGGGGCGCAAGGCACCATGAGCGAACTCAACGGCCTGTGGCCCCACCTGTTGCGCCCCTGGTGGCTGTTGCTGCTGCCACTGACAGCCTGGCTGCTGTGGCTGCTCACCCATCGCGAGAAACGCAGCGGCCGCTGGCAGGCGCTGTTGCCGCCCGCCTTCCATGCCGTGCTGCTGCGTGGCGGCCGGGGCCGCAGCAGCCGCCTGCCGTGGATCGCCCTCGGCCTGGCCTGGCTGCTGGCCATCCTGGCGCTGCTCGGGCCCAGTTGGCAGCGGGTGGAGCAGAACGACCTGAAGCCGGCGGATCCGCTGGTGGTGGTGCTCGAGCTGACCCCGCAGATGCTGGCCAGCGACGCCTCGCCCAATCGCCTGGCCCAGGCGCGGCGCAAACTGCTCGACCTGTTGCAGGCCCGCGGCGATGCGCAGACCGCCATCGTGGTGTATGCCGGCAGCGCCCACACCCTGGTGCCGCTGTCGGACGACCTGGGCACCAGCCGCAACCTGCTCGAGGCGCTCAAGCCGTCGATCATGCCGGAGCCGGGTGCGCGCGCCGACCTGGCGGTGGCCAAGGCCCTGCAATTGCTCAAGGACGGCGCTCAGGGTCAGGGCCGCCTGTTGCTGATCACCAGCAGCCTGGATGACAGCGAACGCAGCGCCATCGGCAAGCTGCTCGGCAGCCGTGGCGAGCGCCTGCGCATTCTCGGTGTGGGCAGCAGCGAGGGCGCGCCGATCATCCAGGAGGACGGCACCTTCATGAAGGACGATCAGGGCGCCATCCTCATGCCGCGCCTGGATGCCGCCGGGCTGAGCCGGTTCGCCCGCGACCTGGGCGCCCAGTACCGTAGCATCAGCCTCGACGAGCGTGACGTGCGCGCCCTTGGCCTGCTCGATGGCCCACAGCAGGTGCGCGACGACGGCCACAAGACGCAGCTGCGCAGTTGGGCCGACCAGGGGTACTGGCTGTTGCTGCCACTGTTGCTGCTGGCGGCCTGTGCCGGACGCCGCGGCTGGCTGCTGTGCCTGCCGCTGCTGTTGCTGGGCACCCCGCAGACGAGCCTGGCGTTCAGCTTAGATGACCTCTGGCTGCGTGCCGATCAGCAGGGCCAGCGCCTGCTCGATGCACAGCGCCCCAAGGAGGCCGCAGAGCGTTTCGATGACCCGCAGTGGCGTGGCCTGGCACTCTACGAAGCCGGAGACTACGCCGCCGCAGCCGAGCAATTCGCCCTGAACGACAGTGCCGCCTCCCTGTACAACCGCGGCAACGCCCTGGCCCGCAGCAACGAACTGGAGGCCGCCGTAGACGCTTACGAGCGCGCCCTGGAAATCGACCCGCAACTGCTCCAGGCCGAGCAGAACAAGGCCCTGGTGGAAGAACTGCTGCGCCAGCGCGAACAGCAGCAAAGCCAGCCGAAGGATCAGCCGGACGGTAAAACGCGCGAGGAAAACGACGAACAACAGCAACCCGGTCAATCTGCAGCCCCCACCCCGGACGCGCGGGAGGCCAGCCAGGGCGAGCCCGGCACGTCGCAGGCGCAACAGCCGCCGGGCAATGCGAAAACCTCGCCGGGCCAGCCCTCGGAAACAGGTGAGAGCGCTGAACGGCCGGCCTCGCCACCCGCCGATACGCGCAGCTCGGAAGTCGATGAGCCGCTCGATGGTGAGCGTCGCCAGGCTCTGGAACAATGGCTGCGGCAGATTCCCGATGACCCGGGCGAACTGCTGCGTCGCAAATTCTGGTACGAACAGCAACAGCGTCAGGAACCGCCACGATGACCCGCCTGCTCTGCACCCTGCTCTTTTGCCTGCTGGCGTTTCAGGCCGGCGCGCAGGACCTTGTCGCCAGCGTCGACCGCAGCCGGCTGAACCTGGGTGAAAGTGTCGACCTGACCCTGGAATCCATGGACTCCACGCAGTTCGGCAAGCCCGACCTGACGCCGCTCGACGAACTGTTCGACGTGCTTGGCACCCGCCAGGTCAATCGCCTCACCACCCTGGGTGGCGAAGCCCGCGCCACCACGCGCTGGATGGTCACCCTGCGACCGCGCCACAGCGGCTACGTGGTGGTGCCACCGCTGCGCCTGGGCGATTCTCAGAGCCAGCCGATCAGCCTGCATGTTCTCGAGTCGACCGCCCAGGAGGCGAACGAGCAGATGGCGCCTGTGTTCATCGATGCCAGCCTGGATCAGGAAAGCGTCTACGTGCAGGCGCAGAGCGTGCTGACCCTGCGTATCTACCATTCCGTGTCGCTGTACGACGACAGCAGCCTGACGCCGCTGGAAATCGCCGATGCGCGGGTCGAGTCCTTGGGCGAGCCGCGCACCTACGAGCAGGATATCGGTGGGCTCCGCCACGGTGTGATCGAATTGCGCTACGCCATCTTCCCGCAGAAGAGCGGCGAGTTGACGATCCCTGGCCAGGTGTTCAGCGCCACCCTGGCCGAACGCGCCAGCAAAAACGACTACCTGCCCTTCGGGCCGCGCCCCGGCAAGGTCACGCGGGTCAAATCGCCGGAAATCCCGTTGACGGTCAAGGCCAAGCCTGCTGATTACCCGGCAGACGCACCGTGGCTGCCGGCCCGTGCCCTGAGCCTGGCCGAGGGCTGGAGCCCGGAGCCGGGGCAGCTCAAGGTCGGCGACTCGCTGACCCGTAGCCTGATGCTCAAGGCCGATGGCCTGTCCAGTGCGCAACTGCCACCACTGCCCGCGACCACGGTGGACGGCCTGCGCCGCTACCCGGACCAACCGCAGCTCAACAACGAACGCAGCGAGCGCGGCCTGATCGGCAGCCGTGAGGAGCGCGAAGCCCTGGTGGCCAGCAAGGCCGGCACCCTGCAACTGCCGGCAGTCGAGGTGGTGTGGTGGAACACCCATGAGGACCGCCTGGAACGCAGCAGCCTGCCGGGACGCAGCCTGGAAGTGGCAGCGGACCCGGCCATGAGCGTGGAGCAGGCGGTTGAACCACCGCCACGCGGCATCGCGGTCGACGAAGCACGTCTGTGGCCGTGGCAGCTGAGCAGCGTGCTGTTCGCCCTGACCAGCGTGCTCGGTTTCGGCCTGTGGTGGCACGCACGGCGCCAGCCCGCCATCCAGCGCGCGGCGCAGAGTGGCCCGAGCCCACGCACCCTGCTCGACGACCTCAGGCGCGCCTGCCTGGCCAACGACAGCCAGGCCACCCGCCAGGCCCTCGATGCCTGGGCGCGCCAGCAACCGGAAACCCTGGCCGATATGGCGGCCCGTTTCGCACCGCTGTCCGAGGCCCTCGACGGCCTCAACGGCGCGCTGTACAGCGAAAGCGGCCAGCACTGGCAAGGCACCCAGTTGTGGCAGGCCATCGGCGAGCTGCCAGCGGCGGAAAAAGCCCAGGAAAACGGCCAGGAAACCACTCAACTGCCGCCTCTTTATCCGCGCTGAACAGGAAAGACCGATGACCGAGCAGCCAGTCTCCACGCTTCCCAGCTTCTGGCGCGATGACGCCCTGCCCTTCGTCGAGCTGCGCTCGATCGAAGATGGCCGCCAGGTCTGCTATGGCCGGCACAGCCACGAGATCTTCTCCATCGGTGCAATCACCCGTGGGCAGAGCACCTACAGCAATCGTGATGTGGACCGTCACGTCAGCCAGGGCACCGTGGTATTGATGAATCCCGGCGACGTGCATGCCTGCAACCCCATCGACGGGCAACCCTGGTCGTACCTGATGCTGTATGTCGACCCACAGTGGCTGGGCCGCCTGCAGCAGGCGCAGGGGCTGACCGATACGCCGGTCTTCCAGCGCTTCGCCTGCATCGCCAGTGACGATGCAGGGCTGTATCAGAACGTGCTGCAACTGCGTGAGACCCTGCTCGACCCTGCCCTTGCCCCGAACGACAAGGCCGCCCGCGCAACGGCTTTCTTCAGCCTTGCCCTGCAACGCCTGGCGCTGGAAGGCGACAGCGACGAGCGTATCAACTCGCGTCTGGAACAGGCCGCCCGCCTGATCCACCAGCATTGCGGCGAACCGCTCAGGCTCGACACCCTGTGCGAAGCCGCGCAGCTGTCACCGTCGCAGCTGATTCGCGGCTTCAAGCAACGTTACGGCATGACGCCCCACGCCTACCTGCTCAACCGCCGCATCCAGTTCGCCCACTACCGCCTGAAGAGCGGTGCGCCACTGGCCGACGTGGCTCTGGAGGCCGGCTTCGCCGACCAGGCGCACTTCCAGCGCACCTTCAAACAGTTCCTCGCTGCCACCCCCGGCCAGTATCGCGGCTAGGGACAACCACGCCATACCCGGCCCAATGCCGAGTTCCGGTTCTCTGGCGCTCTAAGAACCTGTTCATAATCTTTCAGCCCAGGTTCATCGATTTCGGCAGCTAAGTGGCGGGAGCGGCCTTTTGTAGGGTGGGCGACGCTTCACCTACGCGGCCCGACCCGTCCATCGCTCTGCGATCGTAATGGTGGACAAAAAGAGCGTTGTCCACCCTGTGCAGGAATGCCTTGTAGTTGCCGCTTCATGCGCATAAAGATCGTGAATAGGCTTTAACGGGCTTACGCCAACACCAGATACCCCGCACTGGCCACCAACAACCCCGCCAGCACCCGATTGAAAACCCGCACCCGCTGCGGCGCCTGCAGGTACGGCTGCAAGCAGGTTCCGGCATAGGCCCAACACGCCAGCGACAGGTAACACACCACACAGTAGATCGCGGCGAACTGCCAGACCAGCAAAGCCTCACCATCGGCAACGAAGGCCCCCATGCCGGCGATAGCCGCCAGCCAGGCCTTGGGATTCAGCCATTGCATGAGCGCGCCGTGCATGAACGACGCGACCGGTGCCCCCTCGCCCGCCTGCAGCGACCCATCGTCGGCCGCCAATCGCCACGCCAGATACAGCAAAAATGCCACGCCCGCCCACTGAATCGCCACGGTCAGCCCGGGTAATAGTGACAACAGTTCGTGCAGCCCCATGCCGATCAGCACCAGCAGCAACGTGAAGCCCAGCGTCGCGCCAGCGACATGTCGCAACGCAACCCGCAATCCGTGCCGCGCACCGGTGCTCAGCGAAACCAGATTGACCGGTCCGGGAGAAATGGATGCGGCCAGTGCGAAGGCCGCCATGGACAGAAACAGACTCATCACGCATGCCCACCACTGATTTGGAGTGAGGCAAACTAACCGGTGGCCACCGAGGCGTATTGAAGAAAACACGCATGGCCCGAAGTGTGGCTGCAGAGAAAGGCGGGAAAAAAAACCGCGGCCAGGCCGCGGTTTCTTCATGTCGCCATCGGTTTCAATGGGCCAGCAACGAACCGCCCTGCTTGCCGGCCAGCTTCTCCGGCTTGATCAGGAAGTGCGCCAGGGCCGGCAGCAGCCACAGGGCACCGAACATGTTGACGATGAACATGAAGGTCAGCATCAGGCCCATGTCGGCCTGGAACTTGATCGCCGAGAACATCCAGGTGGCCACGCCGATGGCCAGGCACAGCCCGGTGAACAGCACCGCCTTGCCGGTGGAGCGCAGGGTCTGGTAGTAGGCTTCCTGCAACGGCAAGCCAGCCCGCAGGAAGGTTTCCAGGCGGCTGTAGATGTAGATGCCGTAGTCCACGCCGATACCCACGCCCAGCGCGATCACCGGCAGGGTGGCGACCTTCACGCCGATGCCCAGGAAGGCCATCAGGGCGTTGCCGAGGATCGAGGTGAGGATCAGCGGCAGCACGATGCACAGGGTCGCCGCGAAGGAGCGGAAGGTGATCATGCACATCACCCCGACGCACAGGTAGACCAGCACCAGGATCAGCAGCTCCGAGGTGCTGATCACGTCATTGGTCGCAGCCTCGATGCCGGCGTTACCCGCCGCCAACAGGAACTCCACGTTCTCCGACCGATGCTCGGCGATGAACGCCTGGACCGCCGCCACCGCGCCTTTCAGCGTCTCGGCCTTGTGATCCTGAAGGAATACCAGCACCGGTGCCAGGGAGCAGTCGGCGTTGTACAGGCCGTCGGCGCGGGCGATGGAGTTGTTGAGCACGTCCTGGTTGCGCGACAGGGTTTCCCATTTCAGGTTGCCCTCGTTCATGCCCTTGATCAGCTGCCGCGACACGCTGACCATGGAGATCGCCGACTGCACGCCGGGCGTGTTGTCCATCGTCCACATCAGTTCGTCCATGGCGGCCATGGCCTCGTAGCTCGAACAGCCTTCAGGCGCGGTCTTGACCATCACCACCAGCACGTCGGAGCTGGTCGAGTAGTTGCGGATCACGAAATCGTTGTCGAGGTTGTAGCGCGAGTCCGGGCGCAGTTCCGGCGCGCCCTGATCGAGGTCGCCGACCTGCAGATTCTGGTGCTGGTACCAGAAGCCGCCAAGCGCCGCGGCCAGCGCCAGCAGCACGGAAAGCGGCGCGACCCTGGCGCTGGCGAAGTTCGACAGCGCCCGCCAGAACGGATGGTCGCTCACCGCATCGCGCTTGCTGCGCTCCACGGCCTTCTTGCTGATGCCGATGTAGGAGATCGCCACCGGCAACAGGATCAGGTTGGTGAAGACGATCACCGCGACACCGATGGAGGCGCCGATGGCCAGTTCGCGAATCACCCCGATATCGATCAGCAGCAGGGTGATGAAGCCCACGGCGTCGGCGAGGATGGCGATCATCCCTGGCAGGAACAGCTGCCGGAAGGTCAGCCGCGCCGCGGTCAGGGCATTGTCGGCGCCGCTGGACTGCAAGGCGATGCCGTTGATCTTCTGCACGCCATGGGAAATACCGATGGCGAAGATCAGGAACGGCACCAGCATGGAATACGGATCGAGGCCGAAGCCGACCGAGTGCATCAGCCCCAGTTGCCAGACCACCGCCACCAGGGTGGTGATCAGCACCGCGATGGTGCTGCGGATGCACCAGGTGAACCCGTACAGCAGCACGAAGGTGATCAGCAGTGCCACGCCAAAGAACAGCGCCACCATGACCAGGCCATCGATCAGGTCACCGACCTTCTTGGCGAAGCCGATGATGTGCACCTGCACCTCGGGATTCTGCGCCTGGTACTTGCTGCGGATCTTCTCTTCCAACTGGTGGGAAAATTGCTGGTAGTCGAGCTTGATCAAACGGCCCTGATCCTCGGGATCCGGGTAGGACTCGAGCAGCGGCACGTCGATGATGCTGGACTTGAAGTTGTTGGCCACCAGGCGACCGATCTGCCCGGACTTGAGCACGTTGCCGCGCAGTTCCTCGAGGCTCTGCGGGCTGCCATCGTAGGTCTGCGGAATCACCTCGCCACCGGCGAAGCCCTCTTCGGTGACTTCGGTCCAGCGCACGCTGGGGCTCCACAGCGACTTCAGCCCCGAACGGTCGACGCCCGGGATGTAGAACACTTCGTCGTTGATCAGGCGCAGCGTTTCCATGTACGACTGGCTGAAGATGTCGCCCTCCTTGGCCTCCACGGAAATCCGCACGGTATTGCCCAGGTTGGCCAGGTCGTTGCGGTGCTCCATCATGTTCTGGATGAACGGATGGCTCAGCGGGATCATCTTCTCGAAGCTGGTGGACGGCCGCACCTGGGTGGCCTGGAAGAACAGAAACACGCTGACCAGCAGGCAGATCAGGATCACCGCCGGCCGGTTGTTGAAGATCAGGCGCTCGAGCAGGCTGGCCTTGTCTTGGTGATGGTTACTCATCGAACACTACCCCAGCTGGTCATTGTTGGCCTGGATTGGCACCGGTCGACGAGGTCAGGCGTACGCCGCCCTGCCCGACCAGGATCAGCGTGCCATCGGCACCTGCGGTCACGCCCGCCAGCGATACCCGATCCGGGCGATTGAACACGCTGAAGCTGTGGCCATGATCGCTGCTGGTGAGCACGCTGCCGCCATGCCCGACCACCACGATGGTGCCGTCGTCGAGCAAGGCGGCACTGGCCAGGCCGAACTCCAGGGTGCCGCCACTGGCAGTCGAGAGTGCAATTTGCTGCCAGCTGTCGCCGCCATCGGCGGAGCGGAACAGATGCCCACGCAGGCCATAGACCAGCAGGCCGTGCGGCTCGCCGCTGGCGAGCACGCCGAACAGCGAGCCCTGGTAGGGCCCTTCAAGGGTCTCCCAGGTTTCGCCGCCATCGATGGAGCGAAACAGGCTGCCCATCTCGCCGACGATGAACAGGCCGGTGTCCTTCACCTCGGCGATGCCGTTGAGGTGATAGGCGTCTTCGTTGTCGAGACGGTCGCTGACATCTTCCCAGGTGACGCCACCATCGCTGGTTTGCAGCAGCGCCCCGTAGGCGCCGATGGCGAAGCCGTGTTGCCGGTCCTTGAACCAGACGTCGAGCAACGGTGCCTCGCGCTGCAAGTCCTCGAACTGCTTATTCCAGGTGGCGCCGCCATCGGTTGTGGCCAGTACCAGGGCATCGTGACCGACCGCCCAGCCGTGCTGATCATCGACGAAGAACACCGCGGTGAGCATCTGCCGGGTGGGCACCTTGGCCTGCGCCCAGCTGGTGCCCTCGTTATCGGAATAGAGAATGTGGCCGCGCTCGCCGACCGCGACCAGGCGTTTGCCGGCGTGGGCGATATCGAGCAACAGACTGGATATGGCCTTTGCCGAGGGCACCGAATAGGTGACGGCCTCGTCGGGGGCTTGCGCCTGCACGAGCGGCGCGGCGGCCACCAGCAGTGCGCACAGCGCCAGCGCCTGCAGCGCCGGCTGCAAGGTTCTCCCGCCCCTGGTACGCCGCAAAACGGGCTCACTCATACACAACTCCCCCTTCTTCTTGTTATGGCCAGCGCCTGTGCAGCGACGCTCATGCTAGCGGCCTTTGCAGATCCTGGTAGTCACCAAAATCCACTGTTTTGTAAGAAAAAGCCCGTCTTATCGACCGCACGAATGACGGCCGCACGGCCGCTGACGTCAGTCGCTCAGCGCGTCCCGCGGCGGCGCAGCGCCGCCGGCGTGAAGTAGCCGTCATCGACGGCAGGCTGACTGAAGTCGATGGTATTGGCTTCTTCGTTATCCAGATTCTGCACGTGGTAGCGACGCGCCTGCAGATCGTGGAATACATCCAGCGCAGACCAGGTCGTCGGCAGCTCGTAGTAGTTCTTCAGGTACGCCAGGGACACGCGCCACAATTCACCCCGACCATCGTACTGATCGACCACGGCGGCCTGCCAACTGTCTTCGTCGAGGTACAGGGTGCGCCTGGAATAGATGTGCCGGGCGCCGGGCTTGAGCGTGCCCTCCACAACCCACACCCGGTGCAATTCATGGCGGGTGAAGGCGGGATTGAGGTGGCCGACCTGCAGCAGATCCTTGTAGGTGACCTGCGGGCTGGTGACCTTGTAGTTGTTGTAGGGGATGTAGATTTCCTTCTTGCCGACCAGCTTCCAGTCGTAGCGGTCCGGGGCACCGTTGAACATGTCGGTATCGTCGGCGGTACGCAGGCCATCGGCAGCTGAGATCGGCGTGTCATAGGCGAGGTTCGGTGCACGGCGCACGCGACGCTGACCGGTGTTGTAAGCCCAGGCCTGGCGCGGCTCCTTGACCTGATCCAGGGTCTCGTGGACCAGCACCGCGCCACCGGCCAGGCGCGCCGGGCTGCGGGTGAACGCCAGGTAGTAGAAGAGGATGTTGTTCAGGTCGGCATAGCTGCCCTTCGGGTCGTAGAACCGGAACATAGCCTCCTGCTGCGAAGTGATCAGCGAGTAGGCGCCATTGCGCTGCACCGCCACTTCCGAGGCACGCCGCACGATGTAGGTGCCGCGGTAACGGGCGATGTGGTTCCACAGCGCCTCGACCCCGCTCTGCGGGATCGGGAACGGAATGCCACCGTAGGCATCGGCGAAGCCGTTGCCGCCGTCGAGCAGCTTGGCGCTGAGCGCATTCTTCGCCGTATTGTCGTAGACCCACTGCGGCGCCGAACCGGAACGGCGACTGGTGTACACCGGCATCTGGTAGGTATCCGGGTAAGCCTCGAATAGCGCGATCTGCCCGGGCGTGAGGTGGTCCCGGTACTGCTGCAGGTTGGCCTTGGTGATGGTGAACAGCGGTTTGTCGTCCGCGAAAGGATCGACATGGTGCGTGCCCGAGCCTTGATAACCAGCCGGTGCCTGAGTGACACCGCCTGTCCAGGCCGGAATGCTGCCCGCGGCATTGCCGGCCTTCTCGCCGCCCAGCGGCGTCAGGCTGGTGCCCAGCCTGGCCGCATCCTGAGGCGAAACAGCCGCCTGGGCGTTAACCGCCAGCAGGACCAGCGCCACTGCAACGCCTTTGATGTTGAACATGCCGTTTCCCCGTGTTCAGAAAGAGTATTTGACGTTGACGCCGAGATTGTCGCGGTCGCGCACGGCATTGTTGTTGCCGCCACCGGAAAACTCGGTGTACTGCAGCTCGGCTTCCAGGCTGTTCATGTAATTGGCCTTCATACCGAGGGTATAAGCCTTGCGGCCTTCGACGAAGTTACCGGTCTGGTAGGAATTACCCTCGAAGTCATCCTTGTAGACGACGAAGGGCGACAGGTTGACCCCGGCCACGACGTCGTTCCAGGTGCCGGACAGCACCAGGGTGTAACCATAGGCGTTCTTGTTGACCTGATAACTGCGGCCATAACCGAAAGCGTAGGAGGAATCGCCACGCCCGGCGTAGTAGCGAGTCGAGCCATCGTATGCGGTGTACTGCAGGTCGCTGCCGCGCAGGTGCTCGGAGGCCAGTTCGGCCACGCCGGTCAGGGCATCGAAGCCCAGCGACGGGCCGAAGTTGTAGAGGGTACCCAGCGACGCGTTGTAGGCCTCGACGCGCTCGTAGTTGTGAATCTGGTCGCCGAGCTGCAGCGCGCGGCCACCGATATTCACCTGCTGGCCCTGCACCAGTTGCGGTGCCTGACGCAACAGATCGCCGAGCAGGTCGTTGGTGGCGGCGACGCCGATCGGCAGGTTCGGCCGGTAGGACAGCTCACCGAACAGCGAGGCATCGCCCAGTGTGGTGTTGAAGCTGAAACCGTACATGCGGATATCTTCGACGTACTCGCGGCGGGCGTTGATGCTGTTGGCGACATCGATGGTGGCGATACCGCCCACGGCACTGGCCAGCGCACTGCGGTAGGCATTGGCCAGACCACCGGTAGGATCGGCCGCGATGGCGCCCTGCAGTTGGGGCACCGTCAGGCCGACCGCGGCAGCGACCGACTGCTGGATGGCCGGCGTGGCGGCCGCCTGGATGGCTGCGAGATTCAGCCCGGGATAGCTACCCAGATCAGCCGCAGCGGTGGGCTCCTTGGCGTGGTAATTGACGAAGTAGAAACCGAACTCGGTCGAGTTCAACTGCTCGGCGATATAGCGCAAGGCTACACCGAACTGGCCATCGTTCCTGGCGTTGATGTCCTTGCCGATGGACGCCACTTTGATATAACCGTTGGCGTCGATGTCACGGCCACCCTGCAGGCCACCGGTGGCGCCCAGGCCGCTGTACAAGCCTGCCAGCGGGAGCAGTGCGGGCTGTCGCGAATAGGCGGTATTGCCACCTTCGGCGAACAGGTCGGTCTCGGAGAAGTAGCTGCCCACCGGGTCAATGGCGGTTTCCTTCCAGTTGAACTGGTAGAAAGTCTCCATCGACAGGTTGTCGGTCAGGCCGATATTGAAACTGACCGCCTCGACGGGGATCAGCACTTCCTTGATCTCCGAACCTGGCAGCCGGAAGCGCGCGCCGTCCACCGGGTTGCTGGTGTTCACGCCACCGCGATAGAACACGCCCTCGCCCCAGTTGAACACCTGCCGGCCCAGACGCGCACTGACCGGACGCTCGGCGACATCCCAGTTGCCATACACGTAGGCATCGAGAATCTGCGCATCGCGTCCGGCCTTGTGCCGAGTATCGCGAGTGAAGCTGTCATCGTTGGGGAAGTTCTGGCTCGGCTGAGTGAGCCTGTTACCGCTGTTGAAGTCGTTGCGCTTGTCCATGATCCGGGTGTCATAGAACGCCGTGCCACGCACGAAGAGGCCGTAGTTCTGGTAATTCATTTCCAGGTCGGAGGTGATCTTGAACACCTCGGAAACCAGCCCGGTATCGAAATTGCGATTGCCGTCGTTGACGTTGACGTCGTCGTTGCTTCTGCTCTGCCCCTGCACACGCCAGAGCTGCCCGTAGGACAGCGTGGTGTCGAGCGAGCCGCTGATTTCGTTGTCGGCGAAGCTGAACTCCGCCGCCTGTACGGGCACCGTGACCAGCAGCGGTAACACGCTGGCCAGGGCATAACCCGCCTGCGCCGGCAACAGGCGCAAGGCCGGCTCAAAGGACTTGATACGCATTGAATCGCTACTCCGCTGACAGACAGTCGTTGTTCTATCCGGCCCGTTTCCGGTGGGCCTGGCGGACACCTTGTTCGGGTATCCTGCCATTGCGCTGAACTGGCTGACGTCACTGCCCCATGCAGTGCAACCTTGGTGCCAGTTCAAACGCTCGTATTAGCTGAAAGCGCTTTTCCAGAGCAGCTCCGTAGCGTCTTTTTATGACTGATCAGCCACTGATCAATTTGCGTCGGTTATCGCCTGCCAAGGCACGCTCCTCCCCAGGAAATCGTGCCAAACGCGCACAGCTCCACGCGCTCGTCAATCGATCACGCGAGGTATTCAGTGTGTCGGCGTATAACCGGATAACAGTCGATGCCGGCAGGTAACGAAAAACCGTTACTGCGGGAACCAACGGTAACATTCGGCCCGATGACGCGCGTTAAAGCAAGTCAAACCGCTCTAGGACGAAGCTTTCAGGCCTGGGAAGTGGCTCCGCGGCGGGCCGGGGATAGGCACTCGGGGGAGCCAGGGCCGGCAATCCCATGGACCCCGGACGCGCAGCCAATGACGCGGCGATTGCACCGCCCGCAAGCGGGCTCCTGCCGCACTGGGCGGTCACACCGGGAGCAGCAGCGCTTCCGGTGCGAGTCGAGCAGGCAGCCCGAATGCGGCCTGGCTCACGCCAGGCTCTTGCTCACCACCTCGTAGACATCCGCCGACAGCTCACCGGAAGCGAGAATCCGCTCCAGCTCCGCCTTCATCAGCGCCTGGCGCTGGCTGCCGTACTTGCGCCAGCGGGTCAGTGGCGCCAGCAGGCGCGAGGCGATCTGCGGGTTGAGGGCGTTGAGCACGATCACCTGGTCGGCCAGGAAGCGATATCCGCTGCCATCGGCGGCGTGGAAGTTCACCAGGTTCTGGCCGGCGAATGCGCCGATCAGCGCACGCACCTTGTTGGGGTTCTTCAGGGTGAACGCCGGGTGCTCCATCAACGCCTGCACGCGCGCCAAGCCACCCGGCAAGGTGCTGGCCGCCTGCACGCTGAACCACTGATCCATGACCAGGGCGTTGTCCTTGAAGTGCTCGGCGAAGGCAGCCAGGGCCTTGCTGCGCTCAGCCTCGAACGGTGAGTTGACCAGCACGGCCAGGGCGGTCAGGCGCTCGGTCATGTTGTCGCACGCCTCGTACTGCTCCAGCGTCGCCGCCAGCACCTCGGGTTTGCCCGTCAGCATCAGGTACGACAGCGCGATGTTCTGCAGGGCGCGACGCGCGAAGTGCTCGGCTTCGGCCATGTAAGGCGTAGTGCGCGATACCTCGCGGTTGGCTTGATAACGCTGCCACAACGGCTCGAACAGGGCTTCGGCCAACTGCTGGCGGGCGAATTCACGCGCGCCGTGGATGGCGTCGACATCGGCCACGTCGCTGATCTCGGTGAGGTAGGCCTCGCCCGGCAGCGAGAGCATCTCGGCGACCATGGCCTGATCCAGCGCGTCGTCCTGCAACAGGGTGCGCAGTGCGCTGACCAGTCGCTGATCGAGCACCAGCGTCTCGCCGCGCTGATGCTGGCCGATCAATTCCTGCAGCACCTGCACGCTGAGCTGCTGCCCCGCTTCCCAGCGATTGAACCCATCGCTGTCGTGCTGCATCAGGAACATCAGTTGATCGCGGTCGTAGGGGAAGCTCAGCTTGACCGGTGCACTGAAGCCACGCAGCAGCGACGGCAGGGGCTTCTCGGCGATATCGACGAAAGTGAACGACTGCTGCGCCTCGGTCACCGACAGCACGCGGCTACCGGCAGCGGCAGCGGCCTCGCCCTGCAGGCGCAGTGGCAGGTCGTCGCCCTGGGCATCGAGCAGCCCCAACTCGACCGGAATCACGAAGGGCAATTTGTCGCCCTCGCGCTGCCCTGGCGTGGCCGGGCAGCTCTGGGTGAAGGTCAGGGTATAGGTTTTCGCGGCAGCGTCGTAACGCTCGGCGACGGCCAGGCGCGGGGTGCCCGATTGGGTGTACCAGCGCTTGAACTGGGTCAGGTTCTGGCCCCCGGCATCTTCCATGGCCTTGACGAAGTCGTCGCAGGTCACGGCCTGGCCATCGTGGCGCTCGAAGTATAGATCCGATCCCTTGCGGAAGGCTTCTTCGCCCAGCAGGGTGTGGATCATGCGCAGGACTTCGGAACCCTTCTCGTAGATGGTCAGGGTGTAGAAGTTGGAGATTTCCATGTACGCATCCGGGCGCACCGGGTGGGCCATGGGGCCTGCATCCTCGGCGAACTGGTGGGTACGCAGGTAGGCCACGTCCTGGATGCGCTTGACCGTCGCCGAGTTCATGTCGGCGGAGAACGCTGCATCACGGAACACCGTGAAGCCTTCCTTGAGCGACAGCTGGAACCAGTCGCGGCAGGTCACCCGGTTGCCCGACCAGTTGTGGAAGTACTCGTGGGCGACGATCGCCTCGACCCGCTGGTGCGCGGCATCGGTGGCCGTCTCGGCGCGGGCAAGCACGGCGCTGGAGTTGAAGATGTTGAGGCCCTTGTTCTCCATGGCACCCATGTTGAAGTCGTTGACCGCGACGATCATGAAGATGTCCAGGTCGTACTCGCGACCGTAGACCTCTTCGTCCCACTTCATGGACTTCTTCAGGCTGTCCATGGCGTGCTGCACCTTGTCGATGTTTTCCGGCTCGACGTAGATGCGCAGGGTCACTTCGCGGCTGCTCAGGGTGGTGAACGTGTCTTCCACGCACCAGAGATCACCGGCGACCAGGGCGAACAGGTAGGCCGGTTTCTTGAACGGGTCTTCCCAGGTCGCCCAGTGCCGACCGTCGTCTTCCTGGCCGCTGGCCACCGGGTTGCCGTTGGACAGCAGGATCGGGTACTTCTGCTTGTCGCCGCTCACCGTGGTGGTGAAGCTGCTCATCACGTCCGGGCGGTCGAGGTAATAGGTGATCTTGCGAAAGCCCTCGGCCTCGCACTGGGTGCAGAACATGCCGCTGGACTTGTACAGCCCCTCCAGCGCGGTGTTGCTTTCCGGATGGATGCGCACGCTGCTGTCGACGACGAAGCTGGTCTGGGTCGGCTGCAGGGTCAGGTGGCTATCGGTGAGCCTGTAGTCGGCGGCGCTCAACACGCGGTCATCGAGCTTCAGTTCGAGCAGCTCCAGTTGCTGGCCGTCGAGGGTCAGTGCCGGCAGCTCCGCCGACAGCGCCGGGTTGCGGCGCATCACCAACTGGGCGTGCACCAGGGTGTGATCCTCGAACAGCTCGAAGGTCAGGTGGGTTTCGTCGATCAGGTAATCCGGAGCCTGATAGTCCTTCAGGTAGATGGTCTTCGATTGCTCGGTACGCATGGGGAACCTCTTCGATGCCACGTCCTTTGACGCGACAGGCAGGTGAATGGCGTCAGCTGCGCCTGCCGCTCAGGCGGCGCAGCTGGCTGCGATCTGGTACGCGGTGTACTTGCGGACATTGATCACGCCGGTATCGAACATCAGGTACTGGCCCTTGATGCCGAGCAGCGTGCCTTCGGCGACGGGATTCTTGTCCAGGTTGAAGCTGGTGATCTTGGCCGGGTAGCCCTCGATCGGGTAACGGATCTCGACCACCGGCTGTTCGTTCAACGGCTGCACGGCCTGCAGGCCGAAACGCTGCTGCAGCGCATCGATGCCTTCGGCACAGGCCTGGAGGATCTGTTCGCGCACGGCGAGCAGGTCGACCGGCGCCGCATCGCCCTTGAGCAACGCGCGCCAATTGGTCTTGTCGGCCACCTGGCTGCGCAGCAGGTCCTCGACGAAACCGGACTGCTGGCGAGTGGCGACTCGCAGGATCGGCAGCGCCTGGGTCGCACCCTGGTCGATCCAGCGCGTGGGGATCTGCGTGGCGCGGGTGATGCCCACCTTGATGCCCGACGAGTTGGCCAGGTAGACCACATGATCGGTCATGCAGAACTGCTCGCCCCAACCGGGATCGCGGCAGGTACCGGCGTCGTAGTGGCAGCGTTCCGGGCTCATGATGCACAGGTCGCACTGGGCGAGCCTTTGCATGCAGGGGTAGCAATAACCCTGACTGAAACTGGTCTTGGTTCTGCGCCCGCAATGGCTGCAATGAATCGCGCCGAGAAACTCCAGGCGCACGGTCTTGCCGATCATCGGGTTGACGGCGACCTGCTCGTCACCCAGGCGAAAGGCGTACTGCACGGGCGAATCGAGGCGGGTGGCCATCTTGCTCAGGGCGCCACGGGCTACTTCAACCATCAGTGCAGGGTTTCCGAGGACTTGTAGAGCAGGTTCGGGATCGGCTCGGACTTCGAGGCGCACTCGGACGTGCCCATGTAGCCGGTGCGCTGGTCTTCGGGCAGGTTCTGCACCTCCCAGGCGATCATCGCCTGCAGGCTCAGTTCCTTCTGCTCCTGGGTCAGCTTGCGCCCGTCCGGCCACTTGCCGATCTCCACGGCCAGCTTGAGGCTTTCATAGACGTCCGGGGTGATGTTGCGGATCAGTTCGACGAAGGAGGACATGGGGTAACTCCCGACAAGCAAAGCGACATAGTACCGGGCCGCACGCGTTGGCGCACGGGCATTGCGCATGGCCGCGGCGGCTCGTGCAGCGAGGACGATTGTCAGCGAGGCGGGCCAGTGCAAGAATTGATAATAGTTTTCAATAACAGACCTGTCGCCATGCCACCCACCGACCTGCGATCCAGAACGCTCATCCTGCACACGTTGTTCGGCGAGCATCACGGCTGGCTGTTCGAGCGCCTGCGCAGCCGTCTCGGCTGCCGGGACGAGGCGGCGGACCTGGCGTCGGAAACCTTCGCCCAACTGGTGGCCATGCCCCGGCCACAGGGCATCCGCGAGCCGCGGGCGCTGCTCACCACCATCGCCAAGCGTCTGATGTTCGACACCTGGCGACGCCGCGACCTCGAGCGCGCCTACCGCGAAGCCATGGCCGCCGAACCCGAACGCCTGGCGCCCTCGCCGGAAGAACAGCACCTGCTGCTGGAGACGCTGCTGGAAATCGACCGCCTGCTCGACGGCCTGTCGAGCAAGGCGCGCGCAGCCTTCCTGTACAGCCAGCTGGACGGCCTCACCTATGTCCGTATCGCCGAGGAGCTGGGCGTATCGGTCACCCGCGTGCATCAGTACGTGGTCCAGGGCCTGAAGGCCTGCTACCAGGCAGTACCATGACGCCCGCCATCGAACAGGCCATCGAATGGCATGCGCGACAGAGCTCCGGCAGTTTCGACGAGCAACAACGCCGGTATTTCCAGCAATGGCTGCAGGCCGATCCCAGCCATGCCGAAGCCTGGCGCGAACTGCAGGGTCGCCTCGGTCGGACCCTGCCCGCCCTGGCCGGTGGCGCCGCGCGCAAGGCGCTGGACACCCCGCGCAATGGCCGCCGCGCTTTCCTGCGCGGGGCACTGGTGCTGGGCGGGCTTGCATTGGGCGCACACGTGCTGGAACAGCCCGGCCTGCCGCTGGCCAACTGGCGCGCCGACCTGCGCACCACGACCGGCGAACGCAGGCGTCTCGCCCTGCCCGATGGCTCGACCCTCACCCTCAACGCCCGCAGTGCCGTCGACCTGCCTGGCCAGCGGCGATTGACGTTGCTCGGCGGCGGCCTGCAGATCGACGTGGCGGCCCTGCCCGCACAACCGTTCCAGCTGGCTTGCCCATTCGGCGAGGTGCACCTGTCCAGCGGCCGTTGCCTGCTCGAGCTGCAGGATGAGTTCGCGCTCTTCTGGCTGCTCGACGGCGAGGCCCGGGTTTCGGCGTTCGAATCGCAGTGGCACCTGCTCAAGGGCCAGGGCGTGCGCCTCGATGCCGGTGGCCTGCAGCTGTTGCACGCCGCGACCGCCCGCCCCGACGCCTGGACCCGCGGCCTGCTGGAGGCACGCGACCTGCGCCTCGACGAGGTGATCGGGCGCCTGCGCCCCTACCACCGCGGTATCCTGCAACTCTCGGCACGGGCCGCCGATCTGAGGATTTCCGGCGTGTTCAGCCTGGACGACAGCGAACACGCCTTGCGCGCCCTGCAGGATGTACTGCCGTTGAAGGTGGAGCGCTACCTGGGCATCTGGACGCGCATCGACCACGCATAAAAAATTTTCTGCTCCCCCCTGAAAAAACCAGGCCCTCGACGCACAGAACAGCAAACCCCTCCCGTTCTGCCGGTCCGGAGCCTTGCCCCATGCGTCACCTCGCCCCTTTCCCCCTCGTCGCCAGCGTGATTCTGGCCGCGATCCACGCCCCGCTGCAGGCAGCCGAGCAACGCATCGACTTTGCGCTTGCCGCTGCACCGCTGGTCGATACCCTGATCGAGATCGGTCAGCGTAGCGGGCAGCAGGTGCTGTTCGTTCCCGCCGACGTGGAGGGCCGTCAAGCCGCCGCGGTGCGGGGACGACTCAGCGCCAGCGAAGCGGTGAGCCAGGCTCTGGTGGGCAGTGGCCTGAGCTTGCGCACCACCGCCAGCGGCGCCCTCAGCGTACAGCCCACCAGCAGTGACCAACTGACGCTCAGCCCGACCAGCATCAGCGCCTCGGGCAACGTCGAGTCGATCAGCGGGCCGCTGAGTGGCTACGTGGCCCAACGCGGCGGCAGCGCAACCAAGACCGACACCTCGCTGCTGGAAACCCCGCAAACGGTGTCGGTGGTCACCCGCGACGAAATGAACGACCGCAAGAGCGACAACCTCTCCGACGCGCTCAAGTACACCGCCGGCTTCGGCAGCCAGCCGGCCGGTTTCAGCCGCACCGCCGATGACTTCACCCTGCGCGGCTTCAACGTCGGTGCCGGCACCGGCGGCATCCTGCGCGATGGCATGAAGCTGCAGGCCAACCCCTACGACGGCAGCGTCGAGGCCTATGGCCTGGAACGGGTCGAAGTGGTCAAGGGCGCATCGTCGGTGCTCTATGGCCAGCTCTCGCCAGGCGGCCTGATCAACACCATCAGCAAGCGCCCGACCCAGGAGCCGCTGCACGAGGTTGGCCTGGAGCTGGGCAACTACGACCGTCGTCAGTACACCTTCGACCTCGGCGGCCCGCTGGACGAGCAAGGCCGGTTCAGCTATCGCCTGACCGGACTGTGGCGCGACAGCGGCACCCAGGTCGATCATGTCGAGGATGATCGCCGCTACATCGCGCCCGCCTTCACCTGGCGACCGAATGACGACACTTCGCTGACGCTGCTGGCCAGTCACCAGGAAACCTTCACCGGTTTCGCCCCGCCCATGGCCTACAACCTGAGCAGCTACAGCGACACGCCGGGCTACAAGATCGGTCGCGACGATTTCACCGGCGAGCCGGGCTACGACCATTTCAACAACCGCATGGACACCCTCGGCTACCTGTTCGAGCACCGCTTCAGCGACAACCTCAAGGTCAATCACAGCCTGCGCTACTTCCAGGCGCACACCGACTGGGACTACCTGATCCCCCAGGCCATCGTCGGCACTCGACTGCTGCGCCGCTACAGCGAGCGCGACGAGCGCTCCAGCGGATGGACCACTGACAACAACCTGCAATACACCCTCGACGCAGGCCGCTGGCAGCACACCCTGCTGGTCGGCGCCGACTACTACCACAAGACCTACGACTCCCATCGCCAGATCAGCGCCACCCCGGCCCAACTGGCGCCATCGCTGGATCTGAGCAACCCGGTGCATACCGGCTACGGCGTCAATACCGCGGCCGACAGCGGCAGCGACCTGCACAGCGCACAGAAAGGCTTCTATCTGCAGGATCAGATCCGGTTCGACGAACGTTGGTTGCTGTTGCTCGGTGGCCGCCAGGACTGGGCGGAAAGCCGCACCACCACCTTCTCCAATGGCGCCCGCACCAGCCGCGACGACAAGAAGGCCACCGGCCGCGTTGGCCTGGTGTACCTGGCCGACAATGGCCTGGCGCCCTATGTCAGCTACAGCCAGTCATTCCAGCCGGCCAACGTCAGCAACCCGGCGTTCGGCAGTTCCTTCGCTCCACTGGAAGGCGAGCAGTACGAAATCGGCCTGCGCTACCAGCCGCCGGGCAGCGACACGCTGATCAGCGCCGCGGTCTATCAACTGGACCAGGAAAACGCGCTGAGCCTGGATGCCGCCACCGGCACCTACGTGCAGTACGGCAAGACCCGCTCCAAGGGCTTCGAGCTGGAAGCCAAGACGGAAGCCACGGAAAACCTCGCGCTCACCGCCTCCTATGCCTACACCGATACCCACGTGCTGCAAGACCAGACCGCCAGCAACCTCGGCAAGCGTATCGAGGGCGTGCCGTATCACAGCGCCAGCCTGTGGGCCAGCTATCGCCTCGGCGTGTTCGGCCTGCCGCGGCTGCGCATCGCGGGCGGTGCCCGCTACACCGGCACCACGCGCACGACACCGAGTACCTACGCTGGCAAGATCCCGGCCTACACCCTGTTCGATGCCCTGGTCAGCTATGAGGTCGACGAGCACTGGGAAGTCGCGGCCAAGGCGCAGAACCTGAGCAACGAGAAATACCTCTACTGCGGCACCACCTGCCGCTACGGCGACGAGCGCAGCCTGATCGGTTCGCTCAGTTACCGCTGGTGACGAGCCGTCAGCGAACGCGCCGGGCCAGCAGACCGCCAAGCAGCCCGGTCAGGCACCCGGCGAGCAGCCCGCCGACATGGGCAGCATTGGCGATGGCGCCGAACTGCAGCAGCTCGAAGACACCGGTCATGCAGATCAGCAGCCAGACCAGCATGCTCACCAGCACACCGCGTGGCAGCCGGTATGCATCGGTCGGTGCCAGCCACTGGAACAGCCAGCAGTGCCCGAGCAGCCCGTAGAGCACACCGGACAGACCACCGAACAGTGCCGGTCCGCCGTAGAGGTACTGGGCAACATTGGCTGCCAGGCCGAACCACAGGGTCAGGGCCAGCAACATCGGCGCCCCCTGGCGCGCCTCGATGCGCCGGCCCAGCTCCCAGTACCAGAGGCTGTTCATGGCCAGGTGCAACACGCCGAAATGCAGCAGCATCGGCGTGAACACGCGCCACCACTGGCCGCTGTCGACGACCTCGGCGAAGGAGTCGAAATAGATGTACTGCCCGTCGATATGGAAGTCGACGAAGCTCAGCCAGCGCACCCTGTCGTAGTCCTCGCCGCCCCAGGTGAGCAGCGCCACCAGCAGGGTCAGCACCAGCACGACCAGGGTCAGGGGGCTGCGCCTGGCCCGGGCGAGCACACCGGTGCGCTGGCCCGCGGCCGCAACGGGCAACGGCTGCAGACCGGGATCGCCCCGGGGCACGCGGGCATACAGCGCGCGCACCTGGCCGGCGGTGTGTTCGTCCGGCACCCAGAGCACCTGCTGATTGGCGCGTTCCGCCACCCGGTGAGCGACACCCAGGGTGCGCAGCACTTGCAGGAATGGCGCCAGGTCTTCATCGAGCGGCGCATGCAGGGCGATCACCGGGCTCATGGCAGAACCTCCGGGTGCGCTACCTCGACCCAGACGAACTTGCGCGGGTCCAGGCGGGTTTCCTGATCGAGCCGGTAGGCCACCAGCTTGCCGCACATCACGGCGCTGTAATCCAGGCAGGCCAGGTTCGGGCGGATCGGTTCAGGCGTGCCACTGCGCCAGTAGTGGCCGACGAACAGCAGCGGCTGATCGGGCCCGTACTTCAACAGGGCGGTCTTCTGCCCTTCGCTGAGTGGCAGCCTGGCCACGGGATCGGGCAAGGCATCGGGCTGGAACTGGATATCGCCGTAGGTCTGCGGGTCGTCCTCCCAGAACTTGGTGCGGAAGAACGACCGCTTGAAGCCGTCGCCGCTGGTCATGCTCAGGCCATCCGGCAGGCGCATGTCGGTACCGCGCAGCAAGCGGTCGAGCACGGTGCAGGCGTAGCTGCCGGGCACGGCGGAAGCCTGCAGAAAATGCTCGTCGATGCAGCCGTCGGGGAACTGCTGGCGCAAGGGCGCGATCATCCCCTCGTCCCAGCAGGCGTGCACCACGCGAAAATGCCCGGCATCGAGAAACAGCGGCAGCTGGTAGAACCAGGCCAGCACTTCGCGCCACTCGTCAGGGTGCGCCTCGAACTGCTGGAGTGTTTCGCCGATCAGGCGAGCATGCCGCGGGCTGTGCTCGCGCACGTACTGGCGGCCGCTGCCCGGCAGCGCCGGGGTCGCCCAGCCGAGCGCGTTGAACTCGTGGTTGCCCATGATGCACAGCGCTTCGCCGGCGCGCACCATGTCATGCACCAGGTGCACCGCCTCGCGGATACGCGGGCCGCGATCGATCAGGTCGCCGAGAAACACCGCCATGCGCCGGGGGTGGCGCCATACCCCGTGGTGACGACGATAACCCAGGCGTTCGAGCAGCTGTTCCAGGGTATCGGCACAGCCGTGGACATCACCGATCAGGTCGTAACCGCGAGCCGGGTCGAGGCGCATCAGTCGCCTCCGCCGCCGAGTCGGCTACCCCATCCCAGCTTGGTGCGACAGATCTCGTAGTAGTTGTGATCCAGCGGGTGGATCAGGCACAGCTTCTGGGATTTCTTGCGCACCGTGATGGTGTCGCCGGGCGCACAGGTGAAGTGGTTCTGGCCGTCGCAGGACACCTGCGGATAGAGCTGCAGATCCTTGGAGACGACGATCTTCAGCTCACTGTTGCCATCCACCACGATGGGGCGGCTGGACAGGGTGTGCGGGTACATCGGCACGATGACGATGGCATCCAGCTTGGGGTGCATGATCGGTCCGCCCGCCGACAATGCATAGGCGGTGGAGCCGGTAGGCGTGGCGACGATCAGGCCGTCGGCCTTCTGGCTGCAGACGAACTGGCCGTCGATGTACAGCTCGAATTCGATCATCCGGTTGGACTTGCCCGGGTGCAGCACCACATCATTGAGCGCATCGCCCTGGCCGATCGCCTCGGCATGCCGGCGCACTTCGGTCTCGAGCAGAAAACGGTTCTCGGAGAGGTAGTTGCCTTCCAGCACCTCGGCGACCTTGGACTCCAGTTCGTCCGGGCGGATATCGGTGAGAAATCCCAGGTTGCCACGGTTGATGCCGAGCACCGGCACCTTGTTGCGGGCCAGAGCACGACCGGCGCCCAGCATGCTGCCATCACCACCGACCACGATCACCAGGTCGCAGAACTCACCCAGGTGCTTGCGCGCCGCGGTCTGCAGGCCATGGCCGGGCAGCATCTCGGCAATCGAATCCTCGAGGATCACGTGCAACTGGCGCTCGAGCAAAAACCTTTTCAGTCGGCGTACGGTGTCGAGCACCTGCGTACTGCCCAGACGACCGATGATGCCGATATTACGAAAATGCTCCATGGGGCTCCCGCGACACTCTGGCTGTAGTGTGCCGATTATGGGTGAAAGGCCGGCGCAGCGGCAAACCCTGGCGCCCACCACCCGCAACCTGGCCACGGCTGCCCGGCGGACAGGCAGGTGCCGACGCGAGGACAACGGCCAGGCGCCCGTGCCTGGCGTGGACGAAGCGCATGGCCCGTGTTGCGTCAGGTAGCGAGCAGTGCTTGCCCGCGGGTCATGGCGCAGCCCTGGCGGCGGCGCCAGACGCATCAGTCAGAACGCCAGGGTCGCCTTGCCGACCAACTGGCGAGGCTCGCCGATGACCACGGCCGGGGAACCGAGCCCGCTGGCGGACACGTAGTAGTGCTCGTCGAAGAGATTCTTCAGGTTGAGCTGCAGGGTCAGGTCACGATTATCGAGGGTCATCTTGTAGGCAACGAAGGCATCGGCCACCTTGGCCGAGGGCAGGTAGTACTCGGTGTTGGCCGCGCCAGCCGCACCATCGTTGGCGCCCCAGCGGCTCATGTAGCGGCCCCCGGCGCCGGCACGCAGCTCGCCGACACCGACGCGTCCGAAGTTGCGGGTCAGGTACAGTGCGGCGGTGTGCTTGGATACACCATCGAGGGGCTGACCTTCGAGGATCGGGTCTTCCAGCACCTCCGTGTCGGTGAAAGCGTAGCTGCCGGTCAGGCTCCAGAATTCGTTCAGCTCCCCCGTGACGTCCACTTCCAGGCCCCGCGAGCGCACCTTGCCGGATACCCGGGTACAGGTGGTGTCGCCGCAGGTTTCACTGGTCTGCACGTTCTGCTTGACGATATTGAATGCCGCCACGGTCGCGGTGACGCGCTCGTTCTGGAACTTGCTGCCGATCTCGTAGGCCTGGCCCTCCTCCGGCGGCAGATCGCCGATCGGCGAGGCGATCGAGGTGTTGGGGCGGAACGACTCGCTGTAGCTGCCGTACACCGACCAGTCCGGCTGGATCATGTAGACCAGGCCCAGGCGCGGTACCACCTTGCTCTTCTTCACGTCGGCGCCGACGACGAACGGACGGCCCTTGCCGGTGAGCTCCTCGAAGGCGTCGTAACGCAGCCCTGCCTGGACGATCCAGCGCTCGTTCAGGTGAATGGCGTCCTGAACGAACAGCGCATGGGTATCCAGCTCGTCGGTCTGGTCACTGTCCGCTGCACGCACGGTGCTGGGCAGCGGCGCCTGGCCATACACCGGGTCGTTGTAGTTGAAGTCCTCCCGCTGGGTGTCGCGCATCAGGTCGCCGAGCTTGCGATGATTCTTCATGTAGTCGACGCCGATCAGAAGCTCGTGCTCGACATCCCCCCACATCAGGTCGCCCAGCGCGCTGACCGTGGCGGTATGCGCGAACTGCCTGGCATCGCGGGTCGCATCGCCACGGCGGGTGGTCAGCCCGCTGGTGTAGTCGGCGGTACGGAAGCGCGACTGGTAGTCGTTGTAGTAGTTACGGCTATAGCCGTAGCCGACGTTGAGCTTCCAGTCGTCGTTCAGGCGCCGCTCGAGGCGCATGTTGAGGGCGTCGGAACGGCCCGTGGTGACGTTGAACGGTTCGTCCAGGCGACGCGTGCGCGGGATGTCCAGCACCTTGCCGGTGAGCGGGTTCATCTGCGTACCGCGGTCGAAGGGTACCGAATATTCCATGTGCTCGTAGGCCAGGGTCAGCGTGGTGTCTTCGCCGTACCAGGCAACCGAGGGCGCCACCACGGTCTGGTCGATATCGCCGAAATTGCGCCAGTAGTCGTAGTGCTGGTCATCGACGATCATCCGGTAGGCCAGGCCGGATTCACCCAGCGGCCCGGTGCTGTCGATCTGCGTGCCGCCACCGCCGAAGCTGGTGCCCCAGCCGGAAATGGAGTGCGCCCACTGGAGCTGCGGTTTCTTGCTGACGACATTGATCACCCCGCCCGGATCCTGGACGCCGTAGAGCATGGAGGCCGGCCCCTTGAGCACTTCGATACGCTCGGTGGTCGGGGTGAAATTGCGGGCCTGCACCGACTGCATGCCATCGCGCATGATCGAATTGTCGCGGTTGGTACCGAAGCCGCGCTTCTGGATCGCATCCTGGGTACCGCCCAGGGTATTGCCCTGCTTGACGCCGCTGACCGCATTGATGGCCTCATCCAGGCTCTGCGGAGCGCGGTCCTCGATGACGCGATTGGTGACCACGTTGACCGACTGCGCCACTTCCACCAGGGGGGCCTCGGTGCGGGTGGCCACCGATGCACGGGTGGCCTGATAGCTGACCTTGCTGCGCTCGGTGGTGCTCTGCTCGGCGCTCGCGTCGATAGTGACGGGTTTCAACTCCAGTTGCGCAGCCTTCACTACGGCGTCCTCTGCCCAGATCGGCTGGGCGAGTGCCAGGGCGAGCACGCCGGTGGCACAGGCACTGCGCTGAAGAAGACCGTTGCCGGCCGCCAGTCTGTGGTTTGTTTTCATGATGACATCGGGTCTCTGGATGGGTGGCACGACTGCGCTTGTCCTGCGCGCGCCGATTTGCTCAAGGTACGAGTGATGAAGCCCATGGGTTCGTGGTAATAACGCTCTGACACTGGCCCGCCGGCCGAAGGCGATACGAAAGGGGCGCGCATCCTATCAAGAATAATTATTGTTCGTACATTGATGCCTGCCCGGAGCCGCGCCGGCAGGACAGCCACTGCGCCAGGCATTCGGCACGAGCCCCCGCGGCCGCCCGACTTCGGCTACCAGGGCCTGTTCGCGGGGCGCACCATCCAGACAGCGGGGCATCCGGTTGAAATCGATGAAAACCTGCCAGCACGACCCTTTCGAGGCATTGGCCGACCTGCCCCAGCGCCTGCAGCACCCGGTTGCCCGCGACCTCGCCTGGGTACTGCTGTCGCCGCCCCTGCTGGCGCGCTCGCCATGCCCGCAGCGCCACCCGTTGAGCGCCAGCCCGTGGGCTCGGCAGCCCGGGCGGCTGGCGGCCTGGCTGCAACGCCAGGACCAGGCCCCGCAGGCGTTGCATGCATGGCTGGCGCAGCGTTCGGTGCGCCGCCTGGGCCTCTACTACGAGCGCCTGTGGCAATTCGCCCTGCAGGCCGCACCGGGTATCGAGGTACTGGCGGCCAACCTGCCGATCCGCGAGGCTGGGCACACCCTGGGCGAGCTGGATCTGCTGCTGCGCGACGACAGTGGCGTGCATCACCTGGAGCTGGCCATCAAGCTGTACCTGGGCAACACCTCGCCTGGCGCCGGTCAATGGATCGGCCCGGGCAGCCAGGACCGTCTGGATATCAAGCTCGAGCACCTCGCCAGCCACCAATTGCCGTTGTCGGCCCGGCCCGAAGCGCGCCCGGCACTGGAGGCGCTGACTGGCAAGCCGATCCAGGCAGCCATGTGGCTCGCTGGCTACCTGTTCTACCCCCATGCCCGGCAGCGTGCCGCACCAGCGGGCGCCCACCCGCGGCACTTGCGCGGTACCTGGCTGCACCGGCGTGACTGGCCGGCATTCCATGCCGCAGATGCCCAGGCCCACTGGCAACCGCTGCCACGCCGTGCCTGGCTGGCACCGGCACGGCTGCCGCAGACGGAAGACTGGTCGCCGGCCCGTTTGCAACGCTGGCTCGATGAGCTGCCCGAGAGCGCTGACGCCCAACTGCTGGTCGACCTGCGGCCCGACGGCAGCGGTTATCTGCGTGAATGGCAGCGCCTGTTCCTGGTCGCTGACCACTGGCCAACGACGGGCCAGCCCGCTACAGGCTCGGGTACGCCGCTCAACAGATGACCGAGACGGCACACCGCCGGCGCTCGCGCAGGAAGCAGACGATTCTCACAGGCGCCCGCCTGCCGAGAGCGCCGCTCGGCGCCCCTGTAACCCGCCGGTATGCACGAAGATCAACCGCGTGCCGGCCCTGATCGCACCATTGCCGATGGCCTCGCGCAAGGCCATCAGCGCCTTGGCGGTGTACAGCGGTTCGAGGGGAACGCCACTGTGCAGCTCGCACTGCGCCATGAAATCCAGCAGTTCGGCATCCTGGCGCGCGAAACCGCCCCGGCAGGCATCGAGCAAGCGATACCCGGCATCGTCCATGCCGGCCTCCGCCAGCAAGGCCCGCACCTGCGCCGGCACGCCGTGGTCGCGGGGCACCGCCAGTGCGCCATGCACGATACGCTGCCCTGCTTCGCCGATCACCAGCCCCGCCAGCGTGGTACCGGTACCGACGGCCAGCCACCAGCCGTGATAATCCGTCCAGCCCAGCGCCGGCAACTGCTCGCTCACCAGTAGCGGCAACCCCGCGCAGCCCATGGCCCCCGGCAGACCACCGCCCCCCTCCGGCACCACATGGAAGCCGGGGTAGCGCTGCTGCCAGCGCGCCCAGAAACCCGTGCGATGACGCTCACGGTAGCCGCCATAGCCCAACCAGTGCAGTTGCATGCCGAAGCGCTGCAGATCCGCCACAGTCGGGGTTTCTTGCGGTGGGCCGCGCAGCAGCGCCACGGTGGCGAACGAAAAACGCTGGCCGGCGGCGGCCAGCGCATGCAGGTGATTGGAATGGGCGCCGCCCAGGCTGATGATGCCGCGAGCGCCTTGTTGCGCGGCGGCGCGCAGATGGGGCGCAAGCTTGAACCCCTTGTTGCCGCTGATCAGCGGATCGACCAGATCAAGCCGCAACAGCGCCAGCTCGACGCCCGCCAACCAATCGAATGCCACGGGCTGCAGCGGCGCATGGGGACGCCAGTGGCTGAGCGCGGCGAGGGAACGTGACGGCACGAAAGCACCCGACAGGTGAAATGGCCGGTGATTGTATCCCAGCCTCAGTCCGGGGTACGCCGGAGCACCGCCTTGTGTGGCGCACAGCGGTTGGAATCACCGTCCACGAAACGTCCTGGCGTTGCGATGCGTTGCAACTCACGATGGCAGCGTTCGCCATCGGCCTGCAGGGCCTCGCAGCGCGGCCACTGGTAGTGCTCCAGCCATTGGCGATAAAGGGCCTCGGACACCGAGCAGCGGCTCGCGGCGTAAGCCACCGGGCTGGCCAGATAGCGGTCGACATCCTCCAGCGGCACGCTGAGATGCCCGGCCCCCGGATGAAACACGACGAACACCACACCCTGTTCGACCAGCCGCTGCAGCAACCGGTCCGTGCCGCTGTGCGGGGCCGTTCCGGCACCCAGGTTGCGCACATGCGGCTCTTCAACGACCGCCTCGTGCGAGCGCGCCGCCAGTTCGTCGCGCTCGCGCTGCTGTGCGGCCAGCTGCGACCTGAAGCGTAGAGCCAGGGCCTCCTGCTGCTGCAGCGTCTGGCGCAACACCTGAATCTGCGCCTGCATGTCGGTGACTTGCCTGGCAGCCTCGGCAGCGACCCGCGCGAGCTCGACCCGCTGCTCCTGTTTCAGCCTGGCGAGTCGCTCACGCTGGCGGATGACCAGTTGCGCAGCCTTCTGCCGATAGTCGTGGGACAGCCGTTCGGCAAGTTTGCGCTCCTGGGCCCGGGCGCTATCCACGGCGTACCAGCGATCCTCGCTGGCCACCTGCAGGCGTTCGGGGGCGACACCGGCGGCGTCTTCGTCGCCCAGCAGGATACCCAGGCCGTTGCGCTTGACGGCGTCACGCAGCGTGGCCAGGTCGTTACTGCCACTGGCCAGGTTCGGATCCCACAGGTGCATCTGGTGCCAGGACACCGGGCACTGGCTGCGGCAGGCCAGACGAATGGGCCCGGCGCCGAGATCGGGACCCCGTCCGGCACGCTCGGCGATCTGCTGCAAGGGGATGTTCCAGCCACTGTCGGGCGCGCCGCTTTCGTCGAAGTCCAGGTAGAAGAACACCGCGCACCGGATCTGCAGACGGGCATTGATCACCACATAGACCAGGCGAACCTGCTGATCGGCGAAAACCGGCATCCTCGCCAGGCCATCGAGCAACGCCTCGAACTCGGTGTAGAACATCTGTCTGCCGATGCTGCCGTCCTCGGTGAAGGACATCACGGCCTCGACCAGTTGCGGCTTGCTCATCGATGCCCTCCAGACGAATGACGGCTCCCGGTATCGTGCAGCGCTGGCGCCGCTGCCCGCCCAGTCTAGGCGAGAACGGCTCATCGACGGTGTGACCCGGTTGGCAGTCATTCAGCAGCGCGAAGGCCCGCACGGCGACCTGCTCGGCACTGCGCTCGGCGATGCGTCAGAGCGCGGCGGCCAGACGCGAGCCCTGATCGATGGCGCGCTTGGCATCCAGCTCGGCCGCCACGTCGGCACCGCCGATCAGGTGCACCGCCTGCCCGGCATCCAGCAGCTCGTCCTGCAGCTCACGCAGCGGATCCTGCCCGGCGCAGAGAATCACCGTATCCACCGCCAACAGCTGCGGCTCGCCATCGGCGATGCGGATGTGCAGGCCATCGTCATCGATTTTCAGGTACTCGACGGCATTGAGCATCTGCACCTGCCTGTTCTTCAGGCCGATACGGTGGATCCAGCCGGTGGTCTTGCCCAGGCCGTCGCCGACCTTGCTCTTCTTGCGCTGCAGCAGAAACACCTGGCGCGCGGCGGGCTCGACCTCCGCCTGAATACCGGCGACACCGCCACGGGCCTGCAGGGTCGGGTCGATGCCCCACTCCTTCCAGAACGCCTCAGGGTCCAGGCTGGTGGCCGCGCCCGCGTGGGTGATGAATTCGCTGACATCGAAGCCGATGCCGCCGGCGCCGATCACCGCGACCATCTGGCCGACCGGTCGGCGTTGCAGGATGGCGTCCAGGTAACTGATCACCTTGGCCTGCTCGATCCCGGGAATCGCCGGGGTACGCGGCACGATACCAGTGGCGAGGATGACCTCGTCGAAGCCCGCAGCCAGCAAGTCGCCCGCAGTGACCCGGGTATTGAGGCGCAGGTCGACGCCGGTGGTTTCCAGCCTGCGCTTGAAGTAACGCAGGGTTTCGAAGAATTCCTCCTTGCCGGGCACTCGCTTGGCGACGTTGAACTGGCCACCGATCTCGTCCGCCGCCTCGAACAGGGTGACGCGATGACCACGCTGGGCGGCCACCGTGGCGGCTGCCAGGCCGGCCGGGCCGGCACCGACCACGGCAATCGATTTCACCACTGCGCTCGGCAGGTAATTCAGCTCGGTTTCGTGGCAGGCGCGCGGGTTGACCAGACAACTGGTCAGCTTGCCGCCGAAGGTATGGTCGAGGCAGGCCTGGTTGCAGCCGATGCAGGTGTTGATTTCATCGCCACGGCCAGTTGCCGCCTTGTTGACGAACTCCGGGTCGGCGAGAAACGGCCGGGCCATGGACACCATGTCGGCATCGCCCTCGGCCAGCACCTGCTCGGCCACTTCCGGGGTGTTGATGCGGTTGGTGGCGATCAGCGGAATCTTCACCTCGCCGCGCAACCTGGCGGTGACCTTGCTGAACGCCGCCCGCGGTACTTTGGTGGCGATGGTCGGAATGCGCGCTTCGTGCCAGCCGATGCCCGTGTTGATCAGGGTCGCCCCTGCTGCCTCGATGGCCTTGGCGAGCATCACCACTTCCTGCCAGTCGCTGCCGCCTGCCACCAGGTCGAGCATCGACAGCCGGTAGATGATGATGAAATCGATACCGACCGCCTCGCGCACCCGGCGCACGATCTCCACCGGCAGGCGCATGCGGTTTTCATAGCTGCCGCCCCAGCGATCGGTACGCTGGTTGCTGTGAGCGGCGAGGAACTGATTGATGAAGTAGCCCTCGGAGCCCATGATCTCGACACCGTCGTAACCGGCCTGGCGCGCCAGCACGGCGCAACGGACGAAATCGGCGATCTGCTTTTCGATGCCCTCTTCATCCAGCTCCCGAGGCTTGAACGGATTGATCGGCGCCTGAATGGCGCTCGGCGCCACCTGCTTGGGGCTGTAGGCATAACGACCGGCGTGCAGGATCTGCATGCAGATCAGGCCGTCGGCGGCATGCACAGCGGCCGTGACGATGCGATGCCTCTCGGCCTCTTCTGCAGTGCTCAGCTTGGCCGCACCCGCGTACACCCCACCCTCCTCGTTCGGTGCAATGCCACCGGTGACCATCAGGCCGACGCCGCCGCGAGCCCGCTCGGCGAAATAGGCTGCCATGCGCTCGAACCCGCCTGGCTTTTCCTCCAGCCCGGTGTGCATGGAGCCCATCAGGGTGCGATTCTTCAGGGTGACGAAACCCAGATCCAGCGGAGCGAGCAAATGCGGGTAGGCGGTCATGGTCATGGATCCATCGGCGGTGATCACGGAATGCCGCAGCCTTCGTGGGCAGCGGTCGGTATGCGACAGACGATAGTGAAGCCATGCCCCTGCCTCAATGATCATGAATGACAACTTACTGATCGTGGATGACAGCCAGGCTGGCGAGGCGGTGTCGGTCAGGATACGCTGCACGCTCCTCCACGAGCAGCGACAGAGCCCATGAACCCCGCACGCATCCGCCTGGGCGATCTCTCCGTCGGCTTCGTCTACGCGCTGGCCGATGCCCTGCGTGACCTGGGGCATGCGCCGCAACCCCTGCTGGAGCGCTATGGCCTCGATGCCGCTCGCCTGGCCGAGCCCCGTGCCCGACTGTCGATCGCGCGCTACATGCACCTGGGACACACCGCCATCGGGCTCACCGGCGAGCCAGCGCTGGGCCTGTTGACGGGCCGTTACAGCCGCATGCAGCAGGTCGGGCTGGCGGGTATCACCGCCGCCCAGGCGCCTACGGTGCGTGAGGCGGCGCGCACGCTGATCCGTTTCGAGCCGCTGTATGCCTCCAACTACCGGGGCCGCTCGACGCTTCACGAGGACAGCAGCGGCGCCTGGCTGCGTTTCCACTCGATCGGCCCCTACAACGCCTACAACCGTTTCGTGGTCGACGCGGTACTGACAGGCTGGCGGCAACAGCTGGCCGCGCTTGCCCAGGCGCCGCTGCAAGCCGAGGCCCTGCAACTGGAGTTTTGCGCCCCGGCCTATGCCGAACGCTATCAACGGGAGTTCGCCTGCCCGGCCAGCTTCGATGCCGACTTCAATGGCCTGCGCCTCGACCAGCAGACGCTCGACCTGGGCAACCCGCTGCACTGCCCCGGTACCTGGCAGGAACTGCTGCAATTGTGCGAGCAGGAGCTGCAGCGCCTGACCCGTACCCACAGCCTGCGTGAACGGGTCAGCCAATTGCTCGGCCCGCGCCTGCACGGCCGCGAGCCGGACATGGAAGAAATCGCCCGCCACCTGCACCTGCCGAGCTGGACCCTGCGCAGGCGCCTGGCCGAAGAAGGCACGCGCTTCAGCAGCATCGTCAACGAAACCCGCCGCGACCTGGCGACCGCTTACGTACGTGACACCGAACTGTCGTTCGGGGAGATCGCCTACCTGCTCGGGTTCGCCTCGGCGGAGGCCTTCCAGCGCGCCTTCAAACGCTGGCTGCAGCAGACCCCCGGCGAGCTGCGTCGCGCCCATCGCCACTCCGCCTGAATCACTGAAATAATTATTTTCATTTGCGGCTGCGGGTTTTACGCTTCTCATCCGTCTTTATAAGTAATCGACACCCAAAGCGCGCGATACTGACGCCCGCCACCGGATTTCACCCTCGCAGGCCGCAAGGCAGGCGGGGTTTCGTTCGTTAATAAAGAGCCCCTTCTCGCTGTGCCGCCCAGCGACCACGGCCTTTCAACAAGACTGATACTCAATGTCCAAGAAGTCCCGCTCCAAGATCTGGTTCCTCGTCCACAGCTGGCTCGCGCTGCCCATCTGGTTCTTCGTGCTGATCGTCTGCGTCACCGGCACCCTGGCCGTGGTCAGCCAGGAGATCGTCTGGCTGGCCAACCCGGACGTGCGTGCCAGCAAACCGTCGGACGATGCCGAGCTGCTGACCTTCGGCCAGATACTGGCGGCGATCAACAAGGCCGAGCCACAGACCATCGTGCAGTCCATCACCCGGCCGGACGAGTCCCACTTCGCGCTCACCGTGCGGGTCGCCTATCCGGACGGCAGCATGCCAACGCTCTACGTCAACCCCTACACCGGCGACATCCAGGGCGTCAGCCCGCAGTTCGACTTCCGCCAGTTCACCCGCGCCCTGCACGGCTGGTGGCTGGTGCCGTTCACCAACGGTTTCAGTTGGGGCTGGTACCTGGTGTCGATGATGGGCATTCCCATGCTGCTGTCCCTGATCACCGGGCTGGTGGTCTACAAGAAGTTCTGGAAAGGCTTCTTCAAACCGCGCCTGCGCTTCAACCAGGGTGCGCGCATCTTCTGGGGCGACTTCCACCGCCTGAGCGGCATCTGGTCGATCTGGTTCATCGCCGTGGTGTCGGTCACCGGCATCTGGTTCCTGATCCAGGCGATCCTGTTCGACAATCAGATCTCCATTTCGACCGAAGGGGTGCCCGCCGTTGTGGCTCGTGAAGACGTGCCGATCGCCAGGCCCGGCGAGCCGATTCCGATGATCGGCGTGGACGAGGCGGCGAGCATCGCCATCGACAAGGTACCGAGCCTGGACGTGAGTTTCACGCGCCTGCCGAGCAATGCCTACGATCACATTTCCGTCGGCGGCCGCGGCTGGTACCCGCTGATGTTCCAGAGTGCCTCCATCAACCCCTACACCGGCGAAGTGGCACAACAGCGCCTGCTCGAAGACCGTTCCAAGCTGGAGTTCGTCACCGAGTCCATGCGCCCTCTGCATACCGGCGACTTCGGCGGCCTCTGGATCAAGATGATCTGGTTCTTCTTCGGCCTGGTGCTCAGCATGATGGTGCTCAGCGGCCTGCTGATCTGGACCAAGCGCACCGCCCAGGCCACCGCCAAGGTGCTCAAGCGCCCGCCCCGCGCCCGCGCCGCCCAACACACCGCCGACAACACGGAGGCCAAGGCATGAGCAAGGCCGTCGCCGCCCGCCCCGCCTCGCCGCTGAGCCGCCTCTGGTACAAGTGGCGCTTCCACGTCAACATCCTGCTGGTGCTCATCCCGCTGGCCTTCATGCCCAAGTACTTCGCCGATGTGGCGCTGTTCACTGGCACCAGCGGCCTGGGCGAACGCATGATCGGTGACGTGGCGGTCGGCCCCTGGTCGATCCGCCTGGCCGAATTTCGTGCAGGCCCTCCGGAGCTGGATGGCCCCGCAGGCTACATGAAGGCCTTCAATGGCGCCCTGTGCGCCGACTGCGCCAGCCAGGTCAAGGCCACCTACCTGCGCATTGGCAAGCCTCGCAGCCTGCGTGCCGCCGGTGGCATATTCTTCGGCACCGCACACCGCATGGGTGCCACCGTGCCGCTGCCGCCCCGAACCAAGCCCGATGCCGAACTGTGGATCACCATGGAGGGCTGGGACGGTTCCGTACACCAGGCAGCCGTGCCCCTCGAGCAGGCATCCCCGTCCACCGTCGCCTGGCTGAAGAAACAACAAGGAGGCAAACCATGATCAAACCTGCCCGCACCTGCCTGCGCCTGGCCCTGGGCAGCGCCCTGCTGGTACTCAGCGGCGCCGCCCTGGCGCACAACCCGATGTGCCAGTGCGAGGACATCGACGCCGAGCACATCCGTTGCACCGGCGGTTTTTCCGACGGCAGCGGTGCCGCCGGCGTGACCCTCGACGTGATCGGCTACGACGAAAGCATCCTGGTGCCCGGCAAGCTGGCCGAAGACTCGACCATCACCTTCAAGCGTCCCGAAGGCGAGTTCTACGTGCTGTTCGATGCCGGCCCCGGCCATATCGTGGAAATCGACCACACGGAAATCGAGGCACCATGACGGTTCAGGTCGTACGCCCGGCCGGGGCTGGTCATGAAACCCTCTACGTGTTGCTGCTGTGCCTGGCCATCCTGCTGGCCGCCGGATCGGTAGTGGCCTGGCATGGCGAGACGGCAAGCGAAACCCGTATCGAGAGCCATCAGATCGATGCCCGTCGCGATCTCAGTGCCGCCGAGCAGGGCATCTTCGCCGACCTGCGCGTCGCCTACGACGAGATCCGCATCCGCCGTGACGAAGAGCAGACGCTGCTCAGCCCGGCAGAACTGGCAGAGGAAGGCTTTCCGCCGTTCGCCGCCGATGCCAGCGCGACCAGCCGTGGCCGCCACCAATGGCAATTGCTGCGTGGTGACGAACCCGCCTATTTCGGTGCCAGCCAGGCGCTGGACGTGGCCGGTTCCCTGCTCATGCTGGTCGGCGCCGAGCATGAACAGGCCGACGTCTGGCTCAACCGCAACAGCGCCAGCGCGCCTTCCAGCCTGGACGCGCCCAGCCTGATCGCGGCCGGCTGGCAGCAGATCGCCGCCCAGTACGACGCAGGTGTGACCCGCCAACATCGCCACTGATCACCTCCGATTCACCCGACAGAAGACCGCTCGCCAATGCCCATTTCCCGCCTGTTCCGCGCACGTCCCCTGCTGTCACGCCTGACCATCGGCCTGTTCGCCCTGCTGTTCATCGGCGCCGCCAGTGCCGCCGACGCCAAGCGTTTGCGTATCGGCATCACCCTGCACCCCTACTACAGCTACGTGAGCAATATCGTCGGCGACAAGGCCGACGTGGTGCCGCTGATCCCGGCCGGCTTCAACCCGCATGCCTACGAGCCGCGCTCGGAAGACATCAAGCGCATCGGCTCGCTGGACGTGGTGGTACTCAACGGCGTCGGCCACGACGACTTCGCCGACCGCATGATCGCCGCCAGCGAAAAGCCGGACATCGACGTCATCGAGGCCAACGCCAATGTCCCGCTGCTGGCCGCTACCGGCATCGCGGCGCGGGGCGCAGGCAAGGTGGTCAACCCGCACACCTTCCTGTCGATCAGCGCCTCCATCGCGCAGGTCAACAACATCGCCCGGGAGCTGGGCAAGCTCGATCCGGCCAACGCCAAGACCTACACGCAGAACGCCCGCGCCTACGGCAAACGCCTGCGCAAGCTGCGTGCCGACGCCCTCGCCCAGTTGACCGAGGCGCCGAATGCCGACCTGCGCGTGGCCACCGTACACGCGGCCTACGACTACCTGTTGCGCGAGTTCGGCCTGGAGGTCACCGCGGTGGTGGAGCCGGCCCACGGCATCGAGCCAAGCCCCAGCCAGTTGAAGAAGACCATCGACCAGTTGCGCGAACTGGACGTCAAGGTGATCTTCTCCGAGCTGGACTTCCCGTCCACCTACGTCGACACCATCCAGCGCGAGTCGGGGGTCAAGCTCTACCCGCTGTCGCACATTTCCTACGGCGAATACAGTGCCGAGAAGTACGAAAAGGAAATGACAGACAACATGAACACCGTGGTACGTGCCATCCAGGACGCCGGCAAATGAGCGTGGCGGAAAACCTGAGCGTGACGGCCATTGGCCCGACCATCGACTTCCAGCAGGTCAGCCTGGTGCTGGGCCGCACGCAGATCCTCGAGAATGTCAGTTTCCAGGTTCAGCCGGGCAGCGTGCACGCACTGGTCGGCCCCAACGGCGGTGGCAAGAGTTCGCTGATCAAGACCCTGCTCGGGCAGATGCCCCACCAGGGCAAGCTCAGCCTGCAATGGCCCGACGCCGTCGGCACCATCGGCTACGTGCCTCAGGCCTTGGAGTTCGACCGTGGCCTGCCGATGACCGTGGACGATTTCATGGCTGCCATGTGCCAGCGTCGTCCGGCCTTCCTCGGCCTGTCGAAGCACTACACCGGAGCCATCGATGACGCCCTGGCCCGCGTCGGCATGCTGGAGAAGCGCAAGCGGCGCATGGGCGCGCTGTCCGGCGGTGAACGCCAGCGCGTGCTGCTGGCCCAGGGGCTGATTCCCGCACCACAGTTGCTGGTGCTCGACGAGCCAATGTCGGCATTGGACGAAGCCGGCATCCAGGTCTTCGAGCGCCTGCTCGGTGACTGGCGCCGCGCCGGTATCAGCGTGCTGTGGATCGAGCACGACCTGGAAGCGGTCAAGCGCCTGGCCGATCGCGTCACCGGCCTGAGCCGTCGCGTGCTGTTCGATGCGCCGCCTGCCGAGGCCCTGACCCCGGAGCGCCTGCTCGGCCTGTTCTCCACCCATGCCCGCGCCACGGAGAGCCCCCAGCCATGATCGACTACGAACAGTTCCGCCTGATGATCCAGGGCTGGGCGTCCTCCGGGTACCTGCCGGAAGCGCTGGCCTACGGTTTCGTCATCAACGCGCTGCTCGCCGGTTTGCTGATCGGCCCGGTACTGGGCGGCCTCGGCACCCTGGTGGTGGTCAAGCGTTTCGCCTTCTTCTCCGAAGCGGTCGGCCACGCGGCACTCACCGGCGTGGCCATCGGCATCCTGCTCGGCGAACCCTACACCGGCCCCTACGGCGCCCTGTTCGGCTACGCCCTGCTGTTCGGCATCCTGCTCAACTACCTGCGCAATCGCACAGGCCTGGCCCCGGATACGCTGATCGGCGTGTTCCTCTCCGTCTCCCTGGCCATGGGTGCCAGCCTGCTACTGATTCTCGCCGGGCGCATCAACGTGCATATCCTCGAGAACGTACTGTTCGGCTCGGTGCTGACGGTCAACGGTACCGACCTGCTGGTGCTGCTGGTGGTCGGCGCGCTGGTGATGGGCCTGGCCCTGCCGCTGTACAACCGCATCATGCTCGCCAGCTTCAACCCGCAGCTGGCGGCCGTGCGCGGCGTGGCGGTGAAGAGCCTGGATTATCTGTTCGTGATCCTGGTGACGCTGATCACCGTCGCCGCGGTCAAGGTCATCGGCGCCATTCTGGTCGGTGCGCTGCTGGTGATCCCTGCCGCGGCGGCACGTCTGCTCAGCCAGTCGCTGAAAGGCTTCTTCTGGCTGTCGGTGCTGATCGCCACCATCAGCACCCTGGTCGGCATCCTCCTGCCCATCGTGCTGGATCTGCCGATCCCCTCCGGTGCCGCGATCATTCTGGTCGCCGGTTTCACCTTCGCCCTCGCCGCCATCGCGCGCGGCGTCGTACCAAGCCTGAAAGGGAACCTGGGATGACCCATAGACTTCACCACCTCGGCCTCGCCCTGCTCCTCAGCCTGCCCGGCCTCGCCCTGGCCAAGGACGTCAGCGTTCTGGTCTCGCAACCGATCACCTTCGGCCTCGCTACCGATCTGCTGGAAGGCACCGCGGTGCGCATCGAACGCGCCGCACCGGCCAACCTGCCGGCCAGCCGCCAGGTGTCGTACTTCGCCGGCCGTGGCGCCACCAGCCTGCAAAAGGTAGCAGCCGACGCCGATGCGGCCATCGCCCTGCGCTCTTTGTGGTCGGAAGACCCGCTCTACCCCATGGCCCGGCGCAGCAATATCCGCATCGTCGAGATCGATGCCGCGCGGCCGGTGGACGGTGCCCTGCCGGGTATCGCCACCCAGGTCGAGAGTGCCGGTGAAAACGACCTGGCCAGCTATCCCTGGCTGGCGATCAACAACATGGGCCGCATGGCCGACGTGATGGCTGCCGACCTGGTGCGCCTGGCACCGGATGCCAAGGCCAGGGTCGAGCAGAACCTGGCGACCCTCAAGCAGCGCTTGCTCAAGCTCAATGCCCACAGCGAAGCCGAACTGGCCAAGGCCGACAACCTGTCGGTCTACAGCCTGAGCAGTCGCCTGGATTATCTGGTCGGTGGCCTCAACCTGGATCTGGTCAGCAGCGACAGCCGTGACGACCGCGACTGGGATGCAGAACCCCTGAGCGCGTTGACCCGCGCCTTGAAGGAAGACGACGTGGCGCTGGTACTGCACCATCGCAAGCCGTCGCAGCCGGTGGCGGACGCGGTCAAGGCCGCCGGCATTCCCCTGCTGGTGCTGGAAACCGAAAGCGATGATCCGCTGGCCGAGCTGGAAGGCAATGTCGCCAGCCTGGTGAAAGCGCTGACCCAGTGACGACCTGTCGATAGCGAACAGCCCCCGCAAAGAAAAGGCCCGATGCGTATGCATCGGGCCTTTTCTTTGGATTCTGGCAAATGGGCCGAACGGATGGCCGTTCGCGACTCCACCTGGCCTCGACCGGGCGCTTACAGCTCGGTCGCGTCTTCAGCGAACTCGGGCACGTCCTGTTCCAGGGCGCGGGACTCGAGCAGCTCTTCCTGATAATCATCCATCTCTCTTCTCCTCTCCTTTCTCTTTGGTCTCGCACCGAGTTTACGAAATTCCGGTGACTGTCCTGTGACACGAATCAAGCCCGGGCAGTTCAGCACCCGCGTTGCTGGGCGCTGGCCTGGGATACGTTGCTTCCCGGCTCAACGCTGCGGGTCAGCCAGACGTTACCGCCGATCACCGAGCCCTTGCCGATGGTGATGCGGCCCAGGATGGTGGCACCGGCGTAGATCACCACGTCGTCCTCGACGATCGGATGGCGTGCCTGCCCCTTGTGCAGCAAGCCGCTCTCGTCGCTGGTGAAGCGCTTGGCGCCAAGGGTCACGGCCTGGTAGATGCGCACGTTGTTGCCGATGATCGCCGTTTCGCCGATCACCACACCGGTGCCGTGGTCGATGAAGAAGCTGTGTCCGATCTGCGCACCGGGGTGGATATCGATACCCGTGGCGCCATGTGCCGTCTCCGCCCCGATGCGTGCCAGCAGCGGCAGGCCGGCGCGGTACAGGTGATGAGCCAGCCTGTGGTAGATCACCGCCAGCACGCCGGGGTAGCAGAGCAGCACTTCATCGACGCTGCGCGCCGCCGGGTCGCCGTTGTAGGCGGCCACCACGTCGCGGTCGAGCAGGCGACGCAGAGCCGGCAGTGCCGCGGCGAACTCACGGACGATAATCAAGGCCCGTGATTCGACGCTGCCCTGGTCTTCGCCATGCTGACGAGCCGTATAACGCAGCTCCAGCCGCACCTGGGCCAGCAGGCTGTTCAGGGCGTGATCGAGGGTATGGCCGACGTAATAATCCTCGCTCTCCTCGCGCAGATCCGCCGGCCCCAGACGCATGGGGAACAACACCCCGCACAGCCCGTTGAGAATCGCCGCCACGGCCTGCCGCGATGGCAACTCACGGCCACCCTGCTCCGGGGGGCGCCCTGCGCGATTACGCCATTCGGCGCGAGCCGAGCGCAGGCCATCGACGATCTGCTCCAGCTCCCAATTGGTGGTGTGGCTCTGGCTCTGTGTATCGGCCGCGCCAGTGGCGGTGGTGGCGAACGTGGTGTTCATGGAATTCCTCGGGTCAAAGGGCTCGGCAGACGCTCGCCCGGCTATGCATTCAAGCGGCATTATTCCGCTTCATCCTGCGTCTCGAACAGCCAGTGAAATACTGACGATAGGGGGACAGCAGCGCAGCGTCCAAATATCCATTGGTTCTTTGCATATGCAGCAGACAGCACAGTTGGATGGCGCAACGATCCGTCACGAGCGATCGGCCCCTGCCGTACGACAACGTGCAAGCGCGGGTGTTGAGCCAAAAGCCGTCCACTGTTCCCAGGGCGCCACCACCCAGACAAAGTGTTGCACGAGCAACAGCCACGGGTGACGTCGCCCACCCGCCCCCCTTGCCAGCAGGGCTGGCGCGCCCCGGCACAAAGTCTGCAGACACTCCTGGTACCCGCCATCCGGCATTCATCAGGGGAGCCAGACGACTATGCCATCGCGCATCATCCTCAACGCATTCGACATGACCTGCGTCAGTCACCAGGCCGCCGGCACATGGCGACACCCAGAGAGCCAGGCATGGCGCTACAACGACCTGGATTACTGGGTCGACCTGGCCAAGCTGCTCGAACGTGGCTATTTCGACTCGCTGTTCATCGCCGATGTGGTGGGCGTCTATGACGTCTACCGGGGCTCGGTGGAAACCTCGCTGGTCGACGCCGACCAGGTACCGGTCAATGACCCGTTCTTCCAGGTACCGGCCATGGCCGCCGCGACCCGGCACCTCGGTTTCGGCGTGACCTCGGCGTTGACCTACGAGTTGCCCTACGCCCTGGCACGCAAGTTCTCCACCCTCGATCACCTGACCAAGGGCCGGGTGGCCTGGAACGTGGTCACCTCCTACCTGAACAGCGCGGCGGTCAACCTGGGCCTCAAGCAGCAGATCTCCCATGACGAGCGCTACGACATCGCCGATGAGTTCCTCGATGTCACCTACAAGCTCTGGGAGGGCTCCTGGGATGAGGGGGCGGTGCTGCGCGATCGCGAGCGAGGGATCTTCACCGACCCGAGCAAGGTGCATCCCATCGGCCACAAGGGCAAATACTTCGAGGTGCCGGGTATCCACCTCTCGGAACCCTCGCCGCAGCGTACCCCGGTGATCTTCCAGGCCGGCGCCTCCAGCCGTGGCCGGGCCTTCGCCGCCAGGCATGCCGAAGGGGTGTTCATCAGCCCGGCCACGGTCGAGCAGGCCCGCGAAGTGGCCGACGACATCCGCGACCGCGCCGAACAGGCGGGCCGCTCGCGGGATTCGCTGAAGATCTTCGCCCTGCTCACGGTGATCACCGCAGAAAGCGATGCCGCTGCCGAGGCCAAGTACCAGGACTACCTGAGCTATGCCAATGGCGAAGGCATGCTGTCCTTCTATGGTGGCTGGACCGGGGTCGACTTCTCCGAGTACGACCCGGACCAACCGTTGGAAGCCATCGACAACGACAGCATTCGCTCGGTGCTCGAATTGCTCGCCACCGCCGATCCGAACCGCAAATGGACACCACGCGACATCGTCGAACACCGCAGCATCGGCGGCCTCGGCCCGGTGCTGATCGGCGGCCCCGGGCGGGTAGCCGATGAGCTGGAACGCTGGGTCGATGTCGGTGGCATCGACGGTTTCAACCTCGCCTATGCCATCACGCCCGGCACCTTCGAAGACTTCATCGAGTTCATCGTCCCCGAACTGCAATGCCGCGGCCGGGTGCGCAGCGCCTACAGCGCCAGCACCCTGCGCGAAAACCTGCTCGACAGCGACTCGCCCCATGCCGCGACGGACCATCCGGCGGCTCGCTATCGCGGCGCATTCAGCGATGGCGCCAACACCACCGATCACACCAAGCCTTCCCCTTTCGCCAAGCAGACCTGACCCCGAGGAATCACCCCATGACCAGCCTCCAGCCCATTGAACCGCACGCCCAGGAAACCGACTACGAACAACTCGCGCAGCGCTTCCGACCGATCTTCGCGCGCATCGCCGAAGGTGCCGTGGAACGCGAGCGCAATCGCAGCCTGCCCCATGAACAGATCCGCTGGCTCAAGGCCGCCGGTTTCGGCGCCGTTCGCGTCGCACAGGAGCATGGCGGTGGCGGTGCCTCGCTGCCACAGCTGTTCCAGTTGCTGATCGAGCTGGCGGCAGCCGACTCGAACATCCCCCAGGCACTGCGTGGCCATTTCGCCTTCGTCGAGGACCGTCTCAATGCTCACGCCAGCTCGCCACAGGACGTCTGGTTGCAACGCTTCGTGGCAGGCGACCTGGTCGGCTGCGCGTGGACGGAAATCGGTGCCGTGAAGATCGGCGAAGTACTCACACGGGTCTCCCGCCAGGGCGACAAGTGGGTGGTCAATGGCACCAAGTATTACAGCACCGGCAGCATCTTTGCAGACTGGATCGACCTGTTCGCCCAGCGTGACGATAACGGCGCGGACGTGATCGCAGCCATTCGCACCCAGCAGCCCGGGGTGACCCTGAGCGACGACTGGGATGGCTTCGGTCAACGCACCACCGGCAGCGGTACCACGGTGTTCGACAACGCCGTGGTCGAGGAACAGAACATCATCGACTTCGCCACCCGTTTCAGCTACCAGACCGCCTTCTATCAGTTGGTACTCAATGCGGTACTGGTCGGCTCGGGGCGCGCCGCGGTCGACGACTTCGCCAGGCAGGTCGGCCAGCGCACGCGCATCTACAGCCACGGCAACGGCCCCTCGGCCGATCAGGACCCGCAGATCCAGCAGGTGGTCGGCAAGGCTTCGGCCCAGGTGTACACCGCCGAAGCCGCGACACTGCGGGCAGCGCATGCCGCGCAACGGGCTTACCTGGCACGTCTGAATGGAGATCTGCAGCAGGAGCGCGACGCCAATATCGACGCCGAACTGGAGTCGGCCCAGGCCCAGGTGGTGGTCGCGGAGCTGGTACTCGACGCCACCAGCAAGCTGTTCAACGCTCTCGGCGCCTCGGCGACCAGTCTCACCCGGCAACTCGACCGCCACTGGCGCAATGCCCGCACCGCGGCCTCGCACAACCCGCTGATCTACAAGGAGCGGATCATCGGCGACTGGGAAATCAACGGCACCGAGCCGCCTTACGTCTGGCAGATTGGCGGTGGCGGCAAACAGGCCTGAAGCGGCGCCGTCACATACCGTGGGCCATGCTCACCACACGCAGTGCCAGACCTTCATAGGGTGCCAGCTCGATGTGCAACTCCCCCTCGGCGCTCAGGTCACCGACCAGGCGCTCGTGGATGATGTCCACCACCGGCCCTGGCTCGACATCGGTCAGGGTCACCACCTCGGTCAGTGGCTCGGCACCGAAATTCAGTGCAGTGACCTGGGTGCCGCGTCCGGCCGGCAGTTCGTGGACCATGATCAGCAGGGCGGGATGACTGGTGAGTGGCACCGCGACCTGCTTGCTGGAGGCCACGCCGTAGGAGCGACGCGCTGCGAACATGCGCCGTGCCTGGGAAGCGAACGACTCGGGGTCTTTCAGTTGCTCGCTCAGGCTGCCATAGAGGTTGCGCGCCTTGGGCAGGCCCTCGGCAGACAGCAGCGCTTGCGGGTCGAGATCGACAAGGTCGTAGCCGCCGCGGTTGATCCAGCGGGTGTCGCCCTCGGCGATCAGTTCGCTGACCTGATCCACTTCCAGCGGCAAGGCCCCCACCAGGTCCCAGCCCGACAGGGCGACCACGCCCGGCTGCATGGCGTTGTACATCAGCAACAACAGGTGCACCTGGCGAATCCTCGCCACATCCGCTTCGCTGATGGCGTTCAGGTCACTGATACCCAGGGCCGCGGTAATGATGCTGACCGTGGTGCAGGCCACGCCATTGGTGACGAACTTGAGGTTGTAGGGCGCGTTGGCCCCTGCCAGGTGCTCGTACATTTCAGCGCGGATCTGCTCGCGCAATATATTGCCCGGCAGGCTCTGCCCACGGAACACGTAGGTGTCGTTGGCATGCAGGGTCCAGAAATGCACCAGTTCCAGGGTCAGTTCGTCATGGTTCTGCAGGGCATGGATCAGCGAGGCGGGGTCGATGCCGAAGTCGTGCATCTGGTGCAGCATCAGCCGCAGGAACTCCACGTCGCCGGTGAGCAAGGCATGCTGATAGGCCGGCCGGGTGATGAAGTCGTAGGACAGGTCGGCCCCCCCCTGGGACATCGCGGCGATATCGTCCAGGGTCAGGTTCAGCTCCTGGAAACTGAAGGCACCGGCCTTGCGGATCATGCCGCCAAGCAACTGGTTGCCGGTCAACGACAATGGGTGGCTCTCCGACCAGGCATTGCCCTGACTGCGCCGCTCGACGCCGAGAAAGCCGTTGGCATCCAGGCGCAGCACCCGTGAACCGATCACGTCGATGGCATGCAAGGCTTCGCCAGTGACCAGTTGCTGGGCGGCGAAGGTGGGGTCCAGCCAGTTCAGCGACGGCTGACCTTCCTTGAAGTAATGCAGGTACACCCAACGGCGCACCTTGCCATCCACTCCTTGCACCTCGGCGGTGGCGCTCCAGTCGGTTTCCTTGACCCCCGGCTCGAAGAAGATCACCCGCTGCAATTGGCCGACGATGTAGTGCTTGTCGCGCAGGGCATCGACCACGGTCGGCGGCAGGTTCACCGCATCACGGCCGGCCGGGACCTCGGGCAGCAGTGCCCAGTCGGCCTCCTGGATCTCGACCATGTGGAAGAGGCCTGGATAGTCGCCATAGGCCATTTCCGCCAGGCGGAAATCCGCGCCCTTGCCGGTGTGCGAAGGAATGGAGTCGTCGATGGTCACCGCATTGTGTGCAGCAGCCACGCGGCTCAGGTGAATGAGCTGTTCCTCGCTGCCGTAACGTGGGTCGACCTGCAGGCTGATACGGTCGAAATTGCCGTCCACGGTGGGCGTGTAGGTGCGCCCTTGGAGGCCGCCGGAGCGGCGCATCGGCCCGGTATGGATGCCCTGCACGCCCAGTTCCGAGAGCGCGGCCCACAGGCGTTCGTCGCCCAGGGCCTGGAGCACGGAGCCCTGCGGCTCGGTGATGATGGAGGCCGGGTATACAGCGATCCACACCGAGGCCACCGCCGTCACGCTGCGAGGCCGCGCCAGTGCATAGGGGTGCTGCCAGAGCCTGGGCTGGCCGGCATACAGGCGAGCCCGTTGTTTCGCGGTATGGAGCATGGATTGCTCGACCAGCCAATTCACCTGTTCTTCATCACGCATAGCCATGGCACACCCGGGTCGGGAAGAAGATCGCAGACCGTTGGCCTGCACGTCTGTTTGAGAGCCGGAGGGTCGGGGCTTCGTTCAGTCTGAATGCCGCGATGGCTGACAAGCCGGCATTGCCGACGGGGAGCGCTGCAGCCTCACTGCGCCGGTTGTGCCTGCAGGTAGAGCAGCAGGCTGTCGATCTTGTCCTGATCGCCGATCCCCCAGAAGCGCATCTTGTTGCCCGGCACCACGGCATCGGGATCCTTGATGAAGGCACCCAGGGTTTGCGCATTCCACTGCAACGCGGCGCCTTTCATGGCCGGCGAATAGCGGTAGTCGGCGGTCGAACCGGCCGTGCGTCCGACGATGCCATTGAGCTGGGGGCCGAAAGCAGCCCGCGCACCGCGCCCGACGTTATGGCAGTTGCCACAGTTGCGCTTGAACAGCGCCTCGCCGGTGGCGACGTCCACCTCGGCATGGGCCAGGCCCGCAGCCACAACCAGCAGCACCACCAGCAGCGGGCGGATCACCGGCCGGCCTGCGCAGGCAGAGGGTCGAGGCAACAGGGGCGATCAGGGAAAAGGGGTAGCGGCGTTGGCGGCAAACGGCTCATCGATGACCTGCATGGGATGGGACGATACATCTGGCGGTAGCACGGCAGCGCCAGCAGAGCGCTGCCACTCTACCCTGGGAAATCGCCGATTGCATTGATCTGCGCCTGGTTGTCGAACGCTCGCACAGCCCCTGCAAAGCCATCGCGTCTGCCATGGTGGGTACTCATGCCCCAATCGTTGGAAACCGGCGCACCGCCGATGCCGGATCTTGCCGCATGATCGGTACCGCCCGTGCATTCGCGCCGGGGGTAACGCTCCCACAGCACCGGCAGCGGACATGCATCACGCGACAGGCGCCCGCTTGGTGGCACATCATGCGGCCGACAACGGGTTGGCAAGCCGTTGAAAAACGTAGGCGAGGCAGCCAATGCGAGGCCAGTGGTGGCCCCGCAAAAACAGGCGAGAAAGTGGAGTTTAGGTGCTGTAAATGAGCATTTGACCGGGCTGGCGATCCAGCCTGTTTTTAACGAAGCAGCGGCAACGCAGGTAGTTTTTCAACAGCCTGTTATCGTTTCGCACCCTGCAGACCCTCGGCGACAAGGGTGAATCACGCCTCACCTGTCACCCAACATCAGCGAAGCGTGGGCTGCCGTCCCCGCTCGGGCGCCAAAGCCTACCGCCAGGGCCACCGAGCCTGCGGGCAGGGCCGCATCGCCGCAGGCGAACACGCCGGGCACACTGGTTTCCTGGATGTCCGACACCTGTATGTAAGAACCGGTGTGTCCGGCCATGAGCCGACAGCCAAGCTGGTCGACCAGCGGGCTGTCCAGGTGCGTGCGGGTCAGCACGAACAAACCAGCCAGCGCAATCTCGCGGCCGTCCCTCAGGTGCACGTTCGCCCGCTCACCGCTGATGGCCCGCACCGCTTCAGGCTCAACGACCACGCCACGATTGGCCAGTTGGGCCACTTGCTCGGCACTCGGCACGAACGCCTCGTTGCTGAACAGCGTGGTAGGGCCCCAGTCCGGCAGCATCAGGGCATGGTGCATGGACAGCTCGGAGGCAGCCAGCACGCCGATGCGCCCCTGGTCCAGTTCGTAACCATGGCAATACGGGCAATGAAAGATGCTGCGCCCCCAGCGCTCGGCAAGACCCGGGATGGCCGGCAGTTCATCACGCACACCACCGGCGAGAATCAGGCGGCGAGCCTGCAACTGCACGCCACTTCGAACGCCGACCACGAAGCCCTCGCCTTCGCGCTGCACGCTGGTGGCACTGTCGCTCAGCCAGTCGGCAGTCGGGTAATCCATGAACTCCGCGCGCGCATCGGCAGCGATATCCGCCGGTGGCCGACCGTCCTGGCCGAGAAAGCCATGGGAATGTTCGGCAAAGCGATTACGTCGCTTGCCGGCGTCGATCACCAGTACGCGGCGACGCGCCCTGACCAGTTGCAAGCCGGCAGACATTCCAGCGTAACTACCTCCGACAATGATCACGTCATGGCTCATGAAACAACTCCCGTGTATCGGCCTCGGCTCGCCCGCGGCCATCATGAAACATCATGAGTTACATGAAGGATTCGGGTCAATACTCGTAACATGGTTCATTACGTAACGGGCCACCGCCCCGACCAGGAGAATCCGATGAGGAACGACACCCGCCTCTCGCGCATGCTGCACGTGCTGATCCATATGGATCGCCACCAGCAGCGCACCACGTCGGAAACCATCGCCAGGATGCTCGAGACCAATCCCGTGGTGGTACGTCGCACCATGGGCCTGCTGCGCGAAAAGGGTTACGTGACCTCGGACAAAGGCCACAACGGTGGCTGGGCACTGGCCAAGCCGCTGCAGCAGATCACCCTGCTGGACATCCACCAGGCCCTGGGGGCGCAATCGATCTTCAGCATCGGCCTGGCCACCGACCACCCTCAATGCCTGGTCGAGCAGGCGGTCAACGCTGCCCTCAGCCAGGCCTTCGACGAGGCCCAGGCGTTGCTGCTGCAGCGCCTGGGCGCGATCAGCGTGGCCGATCTCGCCAATGACTTCGAACACCGCTACCAGTCGTTGCCGGCATCCCGGAAAACGCTATGAGCACACGGAGTTGATCATGGGATGGGTGTCGCCTGTTTGGCGGTCGCTACCACCTTCGGCCTCCCGACGAGGCCGGGCCTCGCGAGGTTTCTCGCAGTAACGGCTCGAGCTGAAACGTCAACAGACCCTACAGATCGCGAAACAGGTCGTGGGCGTTGAGCAGTGCGTAGGCGATTTCCGGGCGCCGCTCCAGGCCACGGCGAATGGCGGCGGGAATGGCCTGGCGGGTCTTGCGGCAGAGGCCGGGAAACTCGTCGATGTGGATGGCGATGCCACGCATGCTGCGCACTTCGTTGAAACCCGGCGCAATCCGCACACGGATGCCCAGTTGCTCGAACAGCCGCGCCTGCAGCCGCTCCAGGTCCTCCAGGCTGGCGAGGTTTTCCAGGCGCTCGAGCAGGCGCCTTTCCTCCGCACGGGTCAGCAGCAGAATGCGCTGATCGGCTGCGCAGGACTCGCGCAACAGCTCCCGCTCGCAGTCGCAGGCACCGGGCGGACAGGCTTGACGGGTGGGCGGTGATGAAATCATGCCGGGCATCATATCGATGCGCACGCCCACTTGGCCATGCTGAACATCACCACCTACGACAGCGCGCCGCCGATCAGACCCTGAAGCGCCCCACCAGCCCATTGAGGTCCATGGCCAGGCGCGCCAGCTCGCTGCACGCCGTGGCCGTCTGGTTGGCACCCGAGGCACTCTGGATCGACAGGTCACGGATGCTCACCAGGTTGCGATCGACTTCACGGGCGACATGCGACTGTTCTTCGGAAGCGGTGGCGATCTGCAGGTTACGCTCGTTGATCTGGCCGATGGCCTCGACGATCGCTTCCAGGGAACGCCCCGCCTCGTCGGCCACCTGCAAGGTGCTGGTGGCCTCGTTGCTGCTGTTACGCATGGCCTGTACCGCCTTCTCGGTGCCGTCCTGAATCGCGGCGATCATCTGTTCGATTTCGCGGGTAGAGGCCGATGTGCGATGCGCCAGGCCGCGTACTTCGTCCGCCACCACGGCGAAGCCCCGGCCATGCTCGCCGGCGCGGGCCGCCTCGATCGCCGCGTTGAGCGCGAGCAGGTTGGTCTGCTCGGCCACGTTGCGGATCACGTCCAGTACCTTGCTGATGTCCCGCGCCTGAGTCGCCAGGCCCTGAACCTGTTCGGAGGCGTCCATGACATTGCCCGACAGTTGCCGGATGGCGGAGACGGTACGCGACACGTGCTGGTTACCGGCATTGGCCGACAGGGTCGAGTCACGGGCGGCGTCCGACGCCTGGCTGGCATTGCGCGAGACCTCTTCGACCGCCGCGCTCATCTCCGTCACGGCGGTGGCGGCCTGATCGATCTCGGCATTCTGGCTCTGCAGGCCGCGGGTACTTTCCTCGGTGACCGCCGCCATCTCTTCGGCCGCCGAAGCCAGTTGCGTCGAGGAGTCGCTGATCTGCCGGATCGCCTGGTTGAGGTTCCGCTGCATCAGCGCCTGGGCGGCCAGCAAGCGGCCGGCCTCGTCCTTGCCGCTGACCTGGATCGCGCGGGTGAGGTCGCCTGCGGCGATGGTTTCAGCGCCGAGCAGCGCCTCGCTGAGCGGCCTGACGATGGAGCGCGTGAGCAGCGTCGCCAGCAGCAGGGTCAGCAGCACGGCCACCGAAATGGTCACCACGACCCCGGTACGGCCATGCCCGTAAGTGTCGTTGGCGGCGATGCCGGCCTGCTTGGCACCCTCCATGTTGAAGGCGATCAGCTGATCCAGATGCTGCTGCAACTGGGTACCGTCCTCACGCACCTGCCCGTTGGCCAGGCTCAGCGCCTGCGCGAATTGGTGCTGACGCAGTTGCTCCATGATCTGCTGCTGCCCCGCCAGATAGGCCTGGGCACTGGTGCGCACATGGTTGAAGATATCGCGCTCGGCCCCCGCGGAGATGAAGCCGGCTTCATAGCGATCGATCACCCGTTGCAGCGAAGCGCGATAGCTCTGCACCGCACTGTCGTCGACAGCCTGTGTGGCGGTCTCGCCGGCGGCGAGCAGGCGCAGGGTTTCCAGGCGGATGTTGAGCAGATCCTTCTGCATCTCTCCGGTCGCCTGGATGCTCGCCATCCAGTTCGATTCGATGTCCTGCTCGGCCTTGTAGAGGTCACTCAGCTTGAAGAGTGAAAAGACTCCAAGGACGATGACCAGCAGCGTGATCAGCGTGAAACAGAAAGCAGCACGGGGGGCGATATTGAAGTTGCGCATAGACATGGCAGCGGCACCGAGTGGAAAAGCAGTCACCAACGCTTCCCTGTCAGCCCAGCAAATCAGGCCCTGCGCATGAAACCGAGGACCATGAATCGACAATAGCAAAATGATATCAAACTGCACATGAACAAAATCTATCGGCAGCAAGCTTCCGACGAAATGTAACCGAATGTTAAAACAATCGCACACCGGCCCGTAGTCCCATGGCCGCCTCGCAATACGACCTTATCGCATCAGCCACCGCGAACAGGGGAACTCCAGCCCCCTGTCGCAGTGTCGAACGGCGGAACCCTGCTCGCCTCAGCCCTTCGCCGGCGGCGTACAGCCAACGCGCAGCGAGCCTGATGCCAGCCCTACCTCTGTTTAAAGGAACCCCTGATGAGCATCGACCGCAACGCAGGACGCCTGCCCGACGAGCACAGCCTGACCAACCTGCCGCGCCTGATTGCCCGCTATTACAGCGAGCGGCCGGATCCGAGCGATCCGGCGCAGCAGGTGTCGTTCGGCACCTCGGGCCACCGCGGTTCGTCGTTGAAGAACAGCTTCAACGAATGGCACATCCTTGCCGTGACCCAGGCGATCTGCGACTACCGCCGCGGCCAGGGCATCGACGGCCCGCTGTTCATCGGCATGGACACCCATGCGCTGTCCGAGCCCGCCTTCGTGTCGGCCCTCGAAGTGCTCGCCGCCAACGGCGTCGAAACCCGCATCGATGCCGGTTGCAGCGAAACCGCTGGCGAGCCCGGTTACACGCCGACTCCGGCGATCTCCAAGGCGATCCTCGACTACAACCGCGAGCGCAGCAGCGGCCTGGCCGACGGCATCGTCATCACCCCCTCGCACAATCCGCCCGCCGACGGCGGCTTCAAGTACAACGCCACGAACGGCGGCCCGGCCGATACCGGTGTCACCAAGTGGATTCAGGAGCGCGCCAACCAACTGCTCGTGGCTGGCCTCAAGGGCGTGCAGCGCATCGACTACGCCAGCGCCCTGAAAGCACCGACCACCCAGCGTTACGACTTCATCGAGCATTACGTTGGCGACCTCGAACAGGTGCTCGATCTGCAGGCGATTCGCGGCGCGGGCTTCACCTTCGCGGTCGATCCGCTGGGCGGCGCCGGCGTCCATTACTGGACACGCATCGCCGAGCGTTTCCGCCTGCCGCTCGAGGTGCTATCGACGCGCATCGATCCGACCTTCCGCTTCATGCGCGTCGACTGGGACGGCAAGATCCGCATAGATTGCAGCTCGCCCCACGCCATGGCCGGCCTGATCGAGAGCAAGGATCGCTTCGACGTGTCCTTCGCCTGCGACACCGACCACGACCGCCACGGCATCGTCGCCCGCTCGACAGGGCTGCTCAATCCCAACCATTACCTGGCCGTGGCCATCGAGTACCTGTTCACCCACCGCCCGCAATGGTCTGCCCAGGCCGCCATCGGCAAGACCCTGGTGTCCTCGTCGATGATCGACCGTGTCGCCAAGGGCATCGGCCGTCAGGTGGTCGAGGTACCCGTGGGCTTCAAGTGGTTCGTCGATGGCCTGGTCGACGGCCGCTTCGGCTTCGGTGGCGAGGAGTCCGCGGGCGCTTCGTTCCTGCGCAAGGACGGCAGCGCCTGGTCCACCGACAAGGACGGCATCATTCTCGGCCTGCTGGCGGCGGAGATCACCGCGGTGACGGGCAAGGACCCTGGCGAACGCTATCAGGCGTTGACCGAGCGTTTCGGCGCCCCCGTCTACCAACGTATCGACGCCCCCGCCGACCGCGAACAGAAGGCCCGCCTCGGCAAGCTGTCCGCCTCTCAGGTGACCGCCAGCGAGCTGGCCGGGCAGCCGATCACCGCCATTCTCACCGAAGCGCCAGGCAACGGCGCGGCCATCGGTGGACTCAAGGTCGTCACCGACAGCGGCTGGTTCGCCGCTCGCCCATCCGGAACCGAGGATGTGTACAAGATCTACGCCGAGAGTTTCGAGGGAGATACGCACCTGCAGCGTATCCAGCAAGAAGCCAAGGCACTGGTGGACAGCGTATTGGCCGGTTGAAACGCAAAGCGCCGACGCCCAGCCCGGACTGGGCGCAGGCCAGGCCAGGCCAGGCCAAGAGTGTGCGCAAGCGCCAGACACAAAAAACCCCGCCTAGGCGGGGTTCTTCGGGGCGCCTTGCAGCTCTCAGGCGATGGCGCGATAGCCGCCGTCACGGGCGCGGCGGGCCCACATCATCTTGGCGGCGGTCGGATTGATCGGAGCACCAGTGAAGGTCGGCAGCGTGCGGTCGATCCACTGGGCGCCCTGGCCTTTCCAGTTGATTTCACCGCTGGTCAGCTTGCTGTCACGCATGATTTCGTGCAGCAGAGCCTTTACACGGGTTTCGCAAAACACGGTCTGGCGGTCGATGGCCTTCACGAATACCACCTCATCGTCCTTGCGCAACGTCATCAGCAACATCCCATCGGGGCGCTTCTTGAAATCGACTACATGGTCCGGGAGATTTTCGATCAGCTGCTGGATGGCGTATTGCATGGCTCGTACCCTCTTGTTTGGTGTTCCTTCGTCGGAGGGAATGTTGCAGGGTGCATGCCAGCTTCCGATAAAAAACAACTAACTGATTTATAAGGATTATTTTTATTTCAAAAATAATTGAACTATGCATCCTGCACGGCACCCATGATTTGGTCGTGCAAGATGCAATGTCCTGAGGGCGTCCATCCTGGCCGTCATGCAAGGTCTGCCCGCACGGCGCCAATCCGCCACTCAACATCGAGGACCTGTCCATGCCCCTACCGACTTTGCTGATCATCGATATGCAACGCGGCATGCTCGAGGCGGCTGCCGGGGAGCGCAACAACCCCGACGCGCCCAGCCGAATCGCCGAGCTCCTGCAGGCCTGGCGACAGGCCCATGCTCCTTGCGTGCACGTGCGTCATATCTCCAGGTCGCCCGGCTCGGCATTCGCGCCCGGGCAATTCGGTGTCGAGTTTCAACAACCATTGCAGCCATTGCCTGAAGAGCACGTGGTCGAGAAGAACGTACCCGATGCTTTCATCAACTCCGGTCTGGAGCGCTGGCTGCGGGTCCGAGGTATCGAATCACTGGTGATCGTCGGAGTGAGTACCAACAACTCGGTCGAAGGCACGGCACGCTCGGCTGGCAATCTCGGCTTCGCCACCCATGTCGTGGCGGATGCCTGCTTTGCCTTCGCAAAAGCCGATTACAACGGGGTGATGCGCAGCGCCGAAGAGGTGCATGCCATGGCATTGGCCAATCTGCAGGATGAGTACGCCCAGGTGATTGGCAGCGCCGAGGCGAAGCATCTGTTGCACACCTGGGCTCGGCCTTGATGAACCGGACCCGATGACCTGGCCCGGCCGTCTCGACGCGCCAGGGTTCAGAACCGTGGCTTGAGGGCTCGCCAGTCGGGATCGTACTTCTGCATCTGGGTCACGTCGTTGCGCGAACGAATGCCGCAGGTCAGGTACTGGTCATTGAGCTTGGCCAGTTGATCGTAATCCAGCTCGACGCCCAGGCCGGGTGAGCGGGTGACCTTCACGCAGCCATCGACGATCGGCAGCTTGCCGCCCTTGATCACTTCCTCATCCCGCTCCTGCCAGGGGTAATGGGTATCGCAGGCGTAGGACAGGTTCGGTACGGCGGCGGCCACGTGGGTCATGGCCATCAGGCTGATCCCCAGGTGCGAGTTGGAGTGCATGGACACGCCCAGACCGAAGGTGTCGCACATGCGGGCGAGGATCTGCGTATCACGCAGGCCGCCCCAATAGTGGTGATCGGCGAGCACGATCTGCACGCTGTTGAGCGCCACGCTGCGGCGGAACTCGTCGAAATCGGTGACCACCATATTGGTCGCCAGGGGAATGCCGGTGCGCTTGTGCACCTCGGCCATGCCTTCCAGTCCAGGGCAAGGGTCTTCGTAATACTGCAGGTCATCGCCCATCAGCTCGGCCATGCGCAGCGAGGTTTCCACCGACCAGTTGCCGTTGGGGTCGATGCGCAGTGGCGTGTCGGGGAAGGCCTGCCGCAGCGCCTTGATGCAGGCGACCTCGTGTTCCGGGCCGAGCAAGGTACCGGCCTTGAGCTTGATGCTCTTGAAGCCGTTCTCTTCGATCATGGTGCGTGCCTGGGCAACGATCTGCTCGGGGCTGATGCCCTCCCCCCAGCGATCTGGCTTGTAGGGCGAGCCCAGATGTTCGGCGTACTTGAGGAACAGGTAGGCGCTGAACGGCACCTGGTCGCGCACCGCGCCACCCAGCAGATCGACCAGAGGCATGCCCAGCGAACGGGCCTGCAGATCGAGAAAGGCCACCTCGAAGGCCGAGTAGGCGTTCGCCACCTGCTTGCTCGGGTGCGAACCGGGCGCCAGTTCGGCACCGGCAGTACCAGGCTGCAGCGCAGCGACGGTCTTCACCACACGGGCACGCAAGCCATTGAGGTCGAAGGGATCGAGCCCCACCAGCGACGCCTGCATGGCCTGCAACACGCTGAGCACCGGCGCATCGCCGTAGCTTTCACCGAGTCCGATGTAGCCGTTGTCACTTTCCACTTCGATGATCGAACGCAAGGCGTAGGGTTCGTGGATGCCACTGGCGTTGAGCAGGGGCGCGTCACGGAACGCGATCGGCGTTACCCGTACGTGTTTGATCCTCATGATTGGAACTCCTTGAATCTTGCAGGATTACTGCGCCGATGGTGCCGGCGCCTGGACGTTGCTCAGAACCTGCTCACGAGCTCGTGAGTAGGTTCTCAGGCTGGCGATGCAGCTGGTTTGGGACTCACTCCATTGTCCTTGCCTTTGGCGCCCTTGCTGGTCTTGGTCATGAACACCAGGATGCCGGCGATCAGCGAGACCACGGCCAGACCGATCAGGCCGCCTTCGATGGAGCCGGTGTGCTCTTCGAGGTAACCGAAGGTAGCGGGCGCCACGAAGCCGCCCAGGCTGCCCACCGAGTTGATCAGGGCGATCACCGCCGCGGCGATGCGCGCATCCAGGTACGCCTGGGGAATCGGCCAGAACAGCGAGGATGCCGCCTTGAAGCCGATGGCCGCGAAGCAGATGGCGATGAAGGAGAAGATCGGTCCCCCGGTGGTGGACATGAACAGCCCGAACGCGGCGATCACGAAGGCTGCCGAGGCCCAGGCCTGTTGCCACTTGTAGCGCGCGGCCAGGCTGGCGAAGGCGTACATGGCGGCTACCGAGATGATCCACGGCACCGAGTTGAACAGGCCGACCTGCAGGTCATCCAGCCCGCCCATGGAGCGGATGATGCTCGGCAGCCAGAAGGTGCAGCCATAGATGGTCAGCGAGATGGAGAAGTACAGGAAGCAGAACAGCATGATCTGTGGATCGCGCAGCAGCTTGAACGCCGAGTGCCTGACCGCGCCGGTCTCCCCCGCCGCCAACTGGCGTTGCCGCTGTTCTTCGTCGATGCAGTCGGTGAGCGCCTGGCTCTCCTCGCCGGTCAGCCATTTGGCGTCCTTGGGCAGCGAATCCAGCCAGAACCAGACGACAGCGCAGAGCAGCACCGAGAACATGCCCTCGATGAAGAACATCCACTGCCAGCCTTTCATACCCAGGCCATCGATTTGCAGGAGCAGGCCGGACAGCGGGCCGGAGATGATCGACGCGATGGCCGAGCCGCTGAGGAAGATGGCCATGGCCTTGCCACGCTCACCGGCGGGCAGCCACTTGGTGAAGTAGTACACCACGCCGGGGAAGAAACCGGCCTCGGCGACGCCGAGCAGGAAACGCAGGATGTAGAACCAGGTTTCGTTGGGCACGAAGGCCATCGCGGTGGCGACGACACCCCAGGTGAACATGATGCGGGTCAACCAGACCTTGGCGCCGTAACGCTGCAGGAGCATGTTCGAGGGCACCTCGAACAATGCGTAGCCGATGAAGAACAGGCCGGCACCCAGCCCGTAGGCCGCGGCACCGATACCCAGATCGGTTTCCAGGTGGCTGCGCACGAAGCCGATGTTCACCCGGTCGATGTAGTTGACGATGAACATGACCACGAACAGCGGCAGGACATGGCGTTTCACTTTCGAGACCGCGCGGGCGACAACCTGCGGGTCGGCTGAACTCTGAACGTTATTCACGTAGGGCGACTCCCGATCATTGTTTTTGTGGGATACGCCGATCATGTACGCGGGTATTGATCCCGTCTAATCTAGATTGGTATTGGATTGATACCCGGATTAGATCAATGTTCGAACTCGCTCAACTGCGCTGCTTCACCACCGTGGCCACCGAACTCAACTTTCGCCGCGCTGCCGAACGGCTGAACATGACCCAGCCACCGCTGAGTCGGCAGATCCAGCTGCTCGAGCACAGCCTCGGCGTCGAGCTGTTCACCCGCAGCACGCGCAGCGTCGCGCTCACCGCTGCCGGCCGGGCGTTTTTCATCGAAGCCCAGCACTTGCTGGAACGCGCCCATCAGGCAGCCGCCTCGGCACGGCGCTTCGCGGCAGGCGACATCGGTTCGGTGAGCGTTAGCTTCGTCGGCAGCGCGGTGTATGAATTCCTGCCCCGAGTGATCGCCGAGGCGCGGCTCAATCAGCCCCAGGTGAAAATCTCCCTGAGCGAGATGAACACCCACCAGCAGCACGAAGCACTACGCACCCGTCGTATCGACCTGGGCATCGTGCGCCAGCCATTGCTGCAAGCGGGTTACGAAAACGAGTGCCTGGTACGTGAGCCTTTTGTGCTGGCCATCCCGAGCCAGCATCCACTGGCCAACGCTGGCCGCGTCAGGGTCGAGGACCTCGATGGCGCCCCCTTTCTGATGTATTCCCATGCCGCCTACCCACCCTTCAACGAACTGCTCACCGGCATGTTCCGCTCGGCCGGCGTGGCGCCGGAATACGTGCAGTGGCTGGGGTCGTCGCTGACCATTCTGGCGCTGGTCAACGCCGGCATGGGCCTGGCCCTGGTACCGCGCTGCGCCACCAATGTGGTGTTCAAGGACGTGACCTTTCGCGAGATCGACCTGGGCGACGGCATTCAGAGCGAGCTGCACCTGACCTGGCGCAGCAACAACGACAACCCGGCCTGCATGATGCTGCTCGAAGCCATTCGGGCGGCGGTGGCGGCAGACCTGCACTGACGGAGCGACCTGTCCGCAGGCGGGCTTGAGCGCCGCGATACCGGGGCGGGCTGCAGCTACCGGTTCATACCCACTGATCGTTGCGCTTGCGGCGTATCCGGAACATGGTCGGCAGGATCAGCCCGGCCAGCAGGCCGGCACCGGCGATGCTGCCGCCGTAGACCATGTAGCGCATCAGCACCTGCTTCTGCTCGCTGCCCAATTGGGCCTGGGCCTCGCGCAATTGCGAACGGGCCTGATTCAATTCGATATCCAGGGCGCTGCGGCTGGCTTCGAGTTCGTCGATCAGCGCCTTGCGTGAATCAAGGGTCTCCTGCATGCCTTGTACGCGGGTCTTCCAGGTATCGTTGATACCCGAAAGCTCGGTGCTCAGTTCGGTCACCTTCTGTTCCAGTTGCGGCAGCCGCTCGGCCTGGCCGGGGACTTCCTGCAAGTCGCGATTGGCGATCCACACGGCATCGCCATTCTCGCCACGCACCTGGCTGTAATCGCCCTGGGTGCGCAGCAGTTGCACGCGCATCCCGGAACTCAGCGTCCCGACGATCCGGTAGCCATCCGTCGGGCCGCTGCGCACGTAGGTGGTCAGGCTGTCGCTGACCCAGCGCACAGCGTCGCTGGCCTGCTGGGCATGAACCGGTGCAGCGACCAGCAGCAGGCCGGCTAGCAGTGAAGCCCCGAGCGCACGAATCTGCGGCTGGGAAAAGGAAAGGCGAAAAGGGCGGGCTAGGGACATAAAAACGATCTTCACTCGGCGGTGGAACACAATGCGACGTAGCGCGCTAACGTCGGCCAGGCGAATTGTTATGGGGCTGGGAAAGGCCGTGTAACTGGCGCAACGCCATGCCTTTCGCCCGGTTTGGCCGACTGCTGAAAGACCGCGCCGAGCCAGGCAGGTTCCTCAACCACCGGTACATTGCCCGGCGCTGACGGTCGGCAGGGGCGGGGCCGGAGGCAATCGCGGCATGACCCGGGTGCACCTGCGCTGTTAGGATGCCCGCGTCAATCAACGTGGGCGTGCTATGGCGGGCAAGGGAGCAGTGAACAGTGGCCGGTCGACCAACAGGGTGACCCTGATCGATGTGGCCAAGGCAGCGGGGGTGGCACCGATGACAGTGTCACGTGCCCTCAACAACCCCGATCACGTCAAGAAATCGACCCTGCTCAAGGTACGCAAGGCCATCGAAGCGACCGGTTACGTGCGCAACCTGGTCGCCGGTGCCCTGGCCAGCAACCGTAGCCATCTGGTAGCGGTGATCGTGCCGATCCTCACCAACCCGATCTTCTCCGATACCTTCCAGGCCATCGCCGATCGCCTGAGCAAATCCGGCTATCAGGTGCTGCTCGGCATGTCCGGCTACCAGCCCGATCACGAGCAGGAACTGCTCGAAGTGATTCTCAGCCGCCGACCGGACGGCATCATCCTCACCGGCACCCTGCACACCGAGGCCAGCCGCCACCGGCTGCGCGCCGTGGGCATTCCCGTGGTGGAAACCTGGGACCTGAGCAACGACCCCATCGACATGCTGGTAGGCTTTTCCCATGAGGCCATCGGCCGGGATGTGGCCCGGCACCTGTTGGCCAAGGGTTACACCGACTTCGCCACCCTGGCGGTCGACGACCCGCGCGGCCAGCGGCGGATCAGCGCCTTCCTCGACGAGCTGCGCGCCCAGGGTATCGGCGACGTGCCGGGCGAGCGGTTCCAGGGCGTTCCGTCGCTGGAACACGGCCGTATCGGACTGCGTCACCTGCTGCTGCAGAGCCGGCCGCCGCGGATGATCGTCTGCAGCTCCGACACCCTGGCTCACGGCGTGCTCACCGAGGCCCTGGCCCAGGGTATCAGCGTGCCGGAGCAGATTGCCGTGATGGGCTTCGGCGACATGGGCTTCGCCGCGCATACCCACCCTGCTCTGTCCACGGTCAAGATCGACGGCAAGGCCATGGGCGATGCGGCAGCCGCCGCCCTGCTCGAACGCCTGCTCGGCAAGGGCGACACGGCGCTGTACCGCGATATCGGCTATCGCCTGATCGACCGCGCGAGTACCCGCTGAGGCGGCGAACGGCGACCACCGCCAGCCCCGCGCAAGCGACCACCTCTCGATCGCCTCGCTGCGGTGCAACCCCATCTGATTTCCGACAACCAGCAAGGCCTCTTGCCAACGCCACGCAGATGCACTATTTTCCCAGGGCAGAAATGGTAGCGCTACCAATCTACAGACATCGCTGACAGACAATAACTACAACATTCGAACGGCAGGTACCCCCATGGCTAAAACCAGCACGCTCGGCGTTCTTCCGAGCCAGAATGGTAGCGATACCATAACTACTACCCAGCACAGCGAAAAGGCAACCAGGGTTCGCTACGGCGTCATGGCCATGCTGTTTTTCATGACGGCCATGAACTATGCGGATCGCTCCACCCTCTCGATCACCGGCGCGGCCATCCAGGAGTCGTTCGGGATCTCCTCGGTCACCCTGGGCTACATGTTCTCCGCGTTCGCCTGGACCTACGTGCTCGCGCAAATTCCCGGTGGCCGCCTGCTGGACCGCTACGGTTCCAAACGCGTGTACGCGGTGAGCCTGTTCCTCTGGTCCGCCCTCACGTTCACCATGGGTTTCGTCATCGGCCTGCCAGCGGCTGTGGGCATCATCGCCCTGTTCGTCCTGCGTATCCTCATCGGTGTGGCCGAGGCGCCGGCGTTCCCGGCGAACAGCCGCGTGGTCGCCACCTGGTTCCCGGACTCGGAACGTGGCACCACCTCGGCCCTGTTCACCTCCTCGTCCTATTTCGCCAAGATCATCTTCGCCCCGCTGATGGGCTGGATCACCCAGGAATTCGGCTGGCAGTACGTGTACATGCTGATGGGCGTAATGGGTGTGGCCATCACTCTGGTGTGGGTCAAGGTCATGTACCCGCCCCGGGCGCACCCGCGGATGAACGGGGCCGAACTGGACTACATCACCCGCAATGGCGCGCTGATCGACATGGACAGCCCGGAGAACCTGGGCGCCGCGCACAGCAAAAAGGGCAGCGTCGCGACCTGGCCGGCGATCCGCGAAATCGTCAGCAACCGCATGATGGTGGGCATCTTTCTCGGCCAGTACTGCGTGACCACCCTCACCTACTTCTTTCTCACCTGGTTCCCCATCTACCTGGTGCAGGATCGCGGCATGTCGATCCTCAAGGCCGGCTTCATCTCGGCCATTCCCGCCATCGCCGGGTTTCTCGGCGGCGTGCTTGGCGGCCTGGTATCCGACGGCCTGATCAGGCGCGGCCACTCGCTCAGCGCAGCGCGCAAGCTCCCCCTGGTGCTGGGCATGCTGCTGTCCACCTGCATGATCCTGTGCAACTACATCGAGATCGAATGGCTGGTGGTGGCGTTGATGGCCACTTCGTTCTTCGGCAAGGGCTTCGGCGCCCAGGGCTGGGGCGTGATGTCGGACGTGGTACCGAAACAGGCCAGTGGCCTGGCGGGCTCGCTGTTCAACGGCTTCGGCAATGTCGCCGGGATCATCACGCCGATCATCATCGGCTACCTGGTCAGCGATGCGGGTAACTTCTCCATGGCCCTGGTGTTCGTCGCCGCCCACGCGGTCGGCGCGATCTTCTGCTACCTGGTGCTGGTAGGCACCATCCAGCGCCTGGAGCTGAAAACCTCGCTGAACGGCCCTGCTACGTGAACCCATCTGAATTGTTGATAGAGGAGACGCACCCATGAAGATCGTGATGGTTGGAGAAGCCGCCACACACCGTGACGAGATCGCCGCCGAACTGGGCTTCGAGGCCGACTACGTGGCCCTGCCCCGGGAAGCTCACGAATCGCCGGAGTGGGACCAGCGGATCGACGGTGCCGATGTGCTCGTCGCCATGCGCTTCAAGCGCCCGAACAAGGCCGAAGTACCGCGCTTTCGCCTGCTCCACGTCCCAGGCGCAGGCCTGGATGGCATCGACTTTTCGCTGATGCCCGAAGGCAGTGTGGCCTGCAACGTGTTCGAGCACGAAATCCCCATGGCCGAATATGCCCTGGCGAGCATGCTCGAACATGAAGTGGGCCTGGCCGCCGCCCGTGCCAGCTTCGACAGCGAGCTTTTCGCATCCGCCTACCTGGGCCGCAAGCCACGCGGCGAGCTGTACGGCAAAACCGTCCTGATCGTCGGTTTCGGGCGCATCGGCCAGGCCGTGGCGGTACGTGCCCAGGCTTTCGGCCTGAAGATCATCGCCCTCTCCTCCCGCGCCCTCAACGGCCAGTTGAAGGGGCCGTGCAACGAGGCGTACACGCCATCGCAGATCAACGAAATCCTGCCCCGCGCCGACTACGTGGTGCTGTCGTGCCCGCTCGATGATGAAACCCGTGGCTCGTTCGGCGCAGATCAGTTCCAGGCCATGAAAGACGACGCCGTGCTGATCAATATCGCTCGCGCTGCGGTGGTCGACGAAGACGCGCTCTATCAGGCCCTGGTCGACAAGCAGATCGCCAAGGCGTTTCTCGACGTCTGGTACGCCTACCCGGCAGGCAGCCGCGACAGCGTGGCGCCGGCCCGGCATCGTTTCGAGGAGCTGCCCAACGCCTTCTGCACGCCGCACATCTCCGGCTGGACCCATGGCCTGTTCGAACGCCGCTACGCCTTCATCGCCGCCAATATCAGGCGTCTGAAAAGCGGCGAGAAGCTGCATAACGTCGTCTACGGCGAGGGTTGAGAACAGCTCATGAAAATTACCAGAATCGACACCACCCGCCTGAAGAGCCTGCCCAACCTGATCTGGGTCGAGGTGCATACCGACGACGGCCAGGTCGGCCTCGGCGAGACCTTTCGCGGCTCGGAGGCCGTGGAGGCCTACATCCACTCGATCTCCGCCGGCATGCTGCTGGGCAAGGACCCGTTGCAGATCGAACGGCACAGCAAGACCCTGCTGCGCGGCTACCTCGGTTTCAACGGTTCCGGCGTGGAAACCCGCGCGGCCTCGGCGCTGGATATCGCCCTCTGGGATATCTTCGGCCAGGCGGTGGACCAGCCCATCTACCAGTTGCTCGGCGGTCTCGCCCACGACAGCATGCGGGCCTACAACACCTGCGCCGGTGGCAATTTCAACACCGGCGGCGAACAGCGCCGCACCATCGCCAAGGGCGAGGCCAGGGTCAGTGAACGCTACGACGACCAGGTCGCCTTCATCGAGTGCCCCGACGAGCTGGCCCAGAGCCTGATCGAAGACGGTTTCAGCGCCATGAAGATCTGGCCCTTCGATGCCTTCGCCATGGCCAGCGGCGGCCAGTACATCAGCTCGGCGGATATCAGCAGGGGCCTCGAACCCTTCGAAAAAATCCGCAAGGCAGTCGGTGACCGCATCGAGCTGATGTGCGAATTCCACTCGTTGTGGAACACCACCACGGCGCTGGCCATCGCCCGTGAACTGAAGGACTACAACATTTTCTGGTGCGAAGACCCGATCAAGATGGACTCCGTGCAGGGCCTGGCCGATTACCGTCGCCTCAGCGGCCTGCCGGTGTGCGGCAGCGAAACCCTGGCCACGCGCAGTGCGTTCCGCGACCTGCTGGCCGCCGATGCGCTGGACTACGTGATGCTGGATCTGTCCTGGTGCGGCGGCATCAGCGAAGCCAAGAAAGTCGCCGCCCTGGCCGAGGCCTACCAGAAACCCATCGCCCCCCACGACTGCACCGGGCCCGTGGTGCTGATGGCCTCGCTGCACCTGGGGCTGTCCAGCCCCAACGCGATTTTCCAGGAAGTGGTGCGCGCCTACCTGGCCGGTTTCTATCAGGACCTGGTGACCACCCTGCCCGTCGTGCAGAACGGCTTCATCCTGCCGCCGACCGGCGCCGGCCTGGGCACCGCGCTGAACCCACGCCTGCGTGAGCGGGCGGACTGCGTGGTACGTACCTCGCAGCTCTGACCATCCCGCTACTTGCCGGACAGCACCCGCTGCTCCGGCTCAACCTGGCGCCCATTGCACAGCGCCACCAGCAGCGCCAGGGCCGGGAACGCCCCACCGATCAGCGCGGCGCCCTGCCAGCCGACGCTTTCGTAGATGGGGCTGGCGATCGCCGAACCCGTGGCGCCACCAATGAAGATGCTGGTCATGTACAGCGCATTGAGTCGCGCCCGGCTGTTCTGCTCCAGGGCATACACCTCGCGCTGGCCCAGCACCATGTTCAGTTGCACGGCGAAATCCAGCAGCACGGCACACAGCACCAGGCCGATCACCCCGGCCAGCGGGCTGGCCAGGGTCAGCGCGAAAGACAGCGGCGCGAGCGTCAACGCCACCAGGGTTGCACGACGGGTGTGGCCGGCATCGGCCAGGCGGCCCGCGAGCGGCGCTGCGATCGCCCCGATGGCGCCGACCAGCGCGAACAGCGCCACCTGGCTCTGGCTGAAGCCGTAATGGCGCACCAGTTCGAGGGGAGCCAGCGTCCAGAACAGGCTGAACGAGGCGAACATCAGGCCCTGATACAACGCTCGCTGGCGCAGCGTCGAATAGCGCCGCAACAGGCCGAACAGCGACAGCAGCAGTTGACCGTAATGGCCACGGTTGTCCGGTGCATGACGGGGAATGGTGGTGGCGATCACCACCACGATGCCCAGCATCATCGCTGCCGCGCAAAAGTACACCGCACGCCAGCCGAAGTATTCGGCGATCAGGCTGGCGACCGGGCGCGCCAGCAGAATACCCAGCAGCAGCCCGGCCATGATGTTGCCCACCACGCGACCACGGGTGGCCTCAGGCGCCAGATGGGCAGCCAGGGGAATCAGCATCTGCACCGACACCGAACTCAGGCCGACCAGCAGCGACAGGCCGAGAAACAGGCCCGGCGATGACGAGAAGCCAGCGGCCAGCAGGCAGACCATCGCGGCCAGGGTGGTCAGCAGCATCAGCCGACGGTTCTCCAGCAGGTCGGCCAGCGGCACCAGAAACAGCAGGCCTACCGCGTAACCGACCTGGGTCAGGGAAACGATCAGGCTGGCCTTGTGCATCGACAGCCCCACCGCAGGAGCGATCAGTTCGATGATCGGCTGGGCGTAATAGAGATTGGCGACGATGGCGCCACAGCAGAAGGCGAACAGCACTACCAGCGCGGGCGACAGGCTGTGATGTGCGTGGGAGGGGGATGTGGGCATGGCTACCTCGCGAACTAAGGGGCGGGTGACGCGACGGTACGGCGACTCTGATCCATCGAAGAAGCTTGCGAAACCGACTGGCGGTGACTCTAGCTCAAGTCGTGCAGTGGAAATTGCATATGCGTCGTCTGCCAGAGCGGATCGGCTTCCACGTCCACCACCGCGAAGCCCTGCCGCTCCCAGAAGCGGATAGCGCCCGGCAGGAAGGGATGGGTATGCAGATAAAGCACCTGCACGCCGGCAGCAGCGGCGTGCTCGCGCAGCCGCTCGTACAGCGCCTTGGCCAGCCCGCAACGGCGCCATGGCGGGGCGACGAACAGACGCACGATCTCCACGGTCCGGCGCCCGGCGTAGTCGAGCTGCGCGAAACGATGGTCATAGGGCAGATAGCCAATGGCTGCGACCACTTCGCCCGCACTGCGCGCCAGCCAGAAACGACCGTCCTCGCCGTTCAGGTAGACCCGCTCGAAGTGCTGCAGATCTGCCGGCAGCACCCTAGCATCGAGCATGGGAAAGATTTCCGCGCGGGCGGCCATGACGAAATCGATTACCGCGCCAATGTCGTGCGGACCGACTTCGGCGATCTCCAACGGTGATACCTGCATGGGGTTCCTTCAACGGCTCAGGCAGCATCTTCCGGCTTCGCAGCCGGCAAAGCCGCCCCGAATGGGCGGGCAACATAGCCCGCTCGGCGTGACCACGCAACGCTCACCCGACGCGGGTCACCTCAGCGCGCTTGAACCAGGCGGCGGCTGATGAAGCTGAACACCAGCACCAGCAGAATCAGCGCACCGGTCGCGACCTGCTGCCAGTAGAAATTCCAGCCAATCAGCAACAGGCCATTGGCCGTGACGTTGAGGAACAGGACACCCAGCAGCGTGCCAGCGATATTCGCCCGCCCCCGGCGGTTCAGCGTGGTGCCGATGAACACTGCGCCAATGGCATTCATCAGAAAGGCATTGCCGGACATCGGTACGTAGGCATTCACCGACATCGTCAGCACGATGCCAGCCACCGCACAGGCGAAAGCACTGGCGATGAACACCAGCGCTGCGACGCGCGACAGGCCCAGCCCCGAGTAGCGAGCGACCAGAGGCTGAGTACCCAACGCCAGAACCTCACGACCAAAGCGCCCGCGCGCCAGCAGCACGCCATATGCCAGGGCCAGCAACGCCACCAGGAGCAGCGGCAAGGGAATCCCCAGCAAGGGGTCGACGAGGGCACCTGGTCGCACGGCGGCCGCCAGGTAGATCGGCTGCCCGCCCTCCGACAGCAGTTGCTGCACGCTGGTGCCGATGAACAGCGTGCCCAGCGTGGCCAGAAACGGGGAAATGCCCAGCCCCGCGATCAGTCCGGCATTGAACAGGCCGGTGAGGCTGCCGGCCAGCAGGCCACCCAGCGCCGCCAGGCCGAACCCGTAACCGGCATTGAGCAGCACCACGAAGGCCAGCGCCGAAAAATCCAGCGCCGTGCCCACCGACAGATCGATGCCCCCGGCCGCGATGGCATAGGTCATGCCTACCGCGACGATGGCCAGCAACACGAAGTTGTTCAGCAGCACGCTGGTCAGATTGCCCGTGCTGAGGAAGCCCGGCGCCTTCACGGCAAAGAACGTCAGCACCGCCAGGAAGGCTATCGGCAACAACAGGCGCACCAGCAATGCGACCAACGACGCAGCGCCACGACCCAGGCGCTCGCTGCTGACAGTCGAATCGCGCATCTCAGGCCTCCCGACCGCGCAGCAGGCTGGATGCCGCGACCACCGCCAGGATCAGCACGCCCTGCACGCCATTGACCCAGAAACTGGAAATATTCAATAGCTGGAAGCCGTTGACCAGGCAGCCCACCAACAGCGTGGCCAACAGGGTTCCGGAGATGCTCGGCTGCAGCCGGCGCGAGAAGATCACGCCCAGAAAGGCAATGGCGACCACCGGTAGCAGCAGGTCTGCGGAGCCGGTGGTACTGCCACTGAACCAGGCCGAGGAACAGAACGCCGCCAGGCTGCCGCACAGGCCGCTGATCAGGTAGCTGCCGAGCACATAGCGGGGGACCGCAATCCCTGCAGCGGTGGCTGCCTCCGGGTATTCCCCCACCGCATAAAGCCGCAGGCCGAAGGGCGTGTACTGCACCAGCACCAACAGGATCGCCGCCACCACCGTCAACACCCAGGCCAGCGCCGGAACGCCCAGCGGCTCGGCAAAGCTCAACCAGTCGAGCAGCGCGGACTCGGTCGGCAACACGGTGTTTTCGGTGAGCACCAGCTCCAGCCCGGCGATCAGGTTCATGCTCGCCAGCGTCGCCAGCAAGGCCGGCAGGCGCAGCCCTACCACCAGGGCGCCGTTGAGCAGGCCGATGGCGAGCCCGCAGGCCAGCGTCAGCGCAACGGCGCTCGCAGCACCATAGCCCGCATTGTTGAGGGTCGCGTAGACCGCTGCGCAGAGGCCGAGGTTGGCCGCCAGGGAAAGGTCCAGCCCACCGGATACGACGTTGGAACCACCGCCGATGACCACCACCGTCAGGCCGAAGGCAAGAATGCCGAGAATCGCCGATTGGGTGAGGACGTTGAGCAGGTTGCCCAGCGACAGAAAGTTCGGCGCGCTGATGGCAAGCCCCAGCAGGATGGCGGCGAACGCCAACGATGCGCCGCTACGCAACAGGCTGACCGCGAAGCGTCGCGGCAGCGCGGGTGTCGAGACGTCAGATAGCGATGGCATGGGGCGACAATTCCGGTGCGGACTCGGTGATGCGCTCGGCGCCGGTGGCCACGGCGAGCAGGCGGTCGCTGTCGGCTTCACCGGCAGCGAAGGTCGCGGCGAGCGTGCCGCGGTGCATGACGTGAATGCGATCGCACAGCCCCAGCAACTCGGGAAGATCGGACGACAGGATCAAGACCCCGGCGCCCTCGCTCACCAGTTCGCCGATAAGCCGGTAGATCTCCACCTTGGCACCGATGTCGATGCCCACGCTGGGCTCGTCGAGCAGATAGAGGCTGGACTGGCGTGCGAACCACTTGGCCAGCGCCACCTTCTGCTGATTGCCACCACTGAGCTGGCGCAGCGCGCTCTGCGTGCCAGCGGCCTTGATCCGCAGGCGGCCGATCAGCGCCTCGCTGGTCCGACGCTCGACACGCCGACGCAGCAGCCCGAACCAACTGAAGCGGCCCAGGCTGGCCAGGGTGATGTTCTCCTGCACGCTCAGGTCCAGCGCGATGCCTTGCCTGCGACGCTCCTCGGGCAGCAGGGCGATACCGTTGCCCACGGCCTGGGAGGTACCCTGCAGACGCTGCACACGGCCATCGATGCGTACCTCGCCGTGCTCAGGGGGCAGCAGACCGAACAGGCCCCTGAGCAGCTCCTTGGCTCCGGAGCCGACCAGGCCGGTAAGGCCGACGATCTCGCCGCGGCGTACCTGCAGGTCGATGTCCTTGTAGACAGCGCCACGACCAAGCCCGCGTACCTCCAGCAATGCCTCGCCCGGCGTGGTGGACGCTTTGGGATAGAGTTCGCCGACCTCGCGGTTGACCATCAGCCGGGCGATGCTGTCGAGCGTAGCGCTGCGCGGATCGACCTCGCCCACGTCACGGCCATTGCGCAACACCGTGACCCGGTCGCACAGCGCCTCGATTTCCTGCAGATAGTGAGAGATGTAGATGATCGTCAGCCCCTCGCGGCGCAGCCGTTCGACGATGCGCAGCAAGCGTTCCACCTCGCGCTGCACCAAGGCGACGCTCGGCTCGTCGAACACCAGTACACGGGGTTTGCTGATCAGCGCCCGGGTAATCTGCACCAATTGCTGCTCGGCATTGCCCAGCTCGCCGATCAGTGCGCTGCCGGCAAGGCGCAGGTCGAAATGATGACGCAGCAGACGCTCGGCTTCACGCTGCTGCGCGCGGCGGTCGAGCAAGGGCCCGCGGCGCAGCTCCTGGCCGAAGAACAGCGCCTCGCCGACGGTGAAGCTAGCGGGTAGCAGGCGTTCCTGATGGATGAACTGCACACCCAGGCGCTCGACCTGGCGAGGGCTGAAATGGCTGTAAACCTGGCCATTGACGAGCAGGCTGCCCGCATCGGGTCGATGGATGCCAGCCAGGACCTTGATCAGGGTCGACTTGCCAGCGCCATTCTCCCCGACCAGCCCGTGCACGGTGCCACTGGCCACGCGCAGACTGGCACCATCGAGGGCGCGGGTTGCGCCGAACTGCTTGACGATGCCACGCAGCTCCAGGGCGATGTCACCTTCAGGCTGCGGACGGGGTTCGAGCGCGCTCATCAAAGCCCTCCCACACGGCAAAGGAGCCGGCTCACTGATCGCCCCGCAGCTGCCGCACCTGATCGAGGTTGGCGTGGGTCGTCAGCAGCGTCGGTACATGGGTTTCCTTGGGCAGGTCACGCTGCCCGGCCAGGTAACGCGCCACGTTCTGCACCGCCGTCCTGCCGATCAGCTCCGGCTGCTGCGCGACCACTGCGCCGACCGGCGAAGCGTCCCGGGCGAGCAGTTCCAGCACTTCGGGGGTGCCGTCGACGCCGTAGGTCTTGATCTCCGTGCGTCCGGCGTCGATCAGTGCCTGGCTGGCGCCAAGCTGAGGGATATCCCAGGCCGACCAGATCGCGGCGATCTCGCCCTTCGGGTACTTGTTGAGCAAGGCGGCTATCTGCGCACGGGCGTCCTGCACGGTATTGGGGATCACATCGCGCAACTCGGGCTGCAGGATCTTCAGGTTCGGGTGGGCGGCCAGCACCTTCTGCAGCTCGTCATAACGGATGGCGCATACCGGGACGCCATAGAAGCCATTGAACACCAGGATATTGCCCTTGCCACCGGCGTCGCTGGCCAGTTGCTCGGCCAGTACCCGGCCACTGGTGACATTGTCCGAGGTGGTGTTGTTGATACTGTGCTGCGACGGCGCATCGATGGTGAACAGCGGTATGCCAGCCTTGCTGATGCGCTTGAGCCAGGGGTCGATCACGCTGAGGGTACCGAGGGTCTGGATCACCGCGTCGGGCTTCTGGGTGACCACGGTCTGCAGCTGGGTCACCAGATTCTTGTCGTTGCGCCCTGCATCCAGGGTAATCGGCGTCCCCCCCAGGCGCTTGATCTCATCGACCTGGGCCTGGAACGCCTTGACGTCGAAATAGTGACTGGTGCCGGTCATGCTGATGGCGATGCGTTTGCCAGCCAGCGAGGGCACATCCGCGGTTTGCGCGTAGGCTGCCTGCGCCAGCACGGCCGCCAGCGGCAGGATCAGGGTCAGCGCACGTCTGGCGCGCTGCAGCAGGGTCGTGTTCATGTCGCTCCTTGTGTTCGCCAGCGGCGGCCGCAGCCGCCGCGAAGGGATCATTCAAACGAAGTGCCGTTGAGGTAGTGATCGCCGAGCTGCCGACGTTGCTGGTGCAGCGGCGCCTCATCGGCGGCCACCGTGGGCCGTGGCAAGGTCTGCCCGCTCAGTTCCACCTGCAGGTCACTGGCCAGACGGGCCGCCTCGGCTGCCGCCAGACGCGCCTCGACCCGCGCTGATGCCGAGCGCCCGGCACGTGCCAGCAACGCGTCGGCGGCGTCGATATGGATCTGCACCTGGCCGACGCTGGCGATCACCAGAGCATCATCCGTGCGAGCGTCCGCGCGCAGCCGTTCGACCAGTGCGCTGAGTGCGTTACGGGCGAAAACCAGATCACCCAGGGTGTGTGAGTCGGACATGGGCGTTTCCTCAGTTCCAGGCGTGACGTTGTGGCTTGATGCCGTTGAGGCGCAGGTTGCCGACCAGGTGATACTTCCAGCGCACCGGATCATGCAGCGTGTGGGTTCGCGCGTTGCGCCAGAAGCGATCCAGCCCCTGGCTGGAGGAAACCGAACGCGTACCGCCCAGTTCGAACAGCCTGCTGGAGGCTGCCAGGGCGATTTCGGTGGACAGCACCTTGGCCTGACCGACCACCAGAGAGGCCTCGGCCACGCTGTCCTCGCTGGGCTCGGCGACGGCGTGGTCCACCGCCCTGGCTGACTTCTGCAAAATCGCCTCGGCGGCACTCAGGCGCCAGGCCAGATCGCCGATCAGCGCCTGGCTCAGCGGGTCCTGCCAGCCATGTTGCAGGCCGCTGTCGACCCAGGGCCGTGCCTGCCTGGCGACCTTCAGCAGTTCGGCGAAGGCGCCCCGGGCGATGCCGGTGTCCACTGCAGCCTGGATGATCTGCGACACGGGGCCATCGGCCGTCGGTTGGTCGTAGGCCTTCCAGGCCGGGATCACGTCGCTGCGGGGCACGCGGACCTTGTCGAGCAGCACCTGGCCACTGGCGGTACTGCGCTGACCGAAGCCGTCCCAACTGTCGATCACGCTGAGCCCCTTGGCATCGCGGGGCAGGAAGGCGATGAAGGGCCGATTGTCTTCATCCACCCCGACCGCTGGCACGATATGGGCGAACAGCGCACCGGTGCAGTAGGCCTTTTCTCCTTCGATCACCACACTGTCGCCCTCGAAGCGCACCTGGGTTTCGAACGCGGTGACGTTCTTGCTCCCGGCTTCGGAGAAGGCGTTACCGAAGCGATAGCCCTGCAGGACCTTGGCGAAGAAGCGTTGTTTCTGTTCTTCGCTGGCGGTGAGCGACAGGTTGTTGATCACCCCGAAGTGGTTCTGCGGCAACTGGCCAAGGGACGCGTCAGCCGCTGAAATCAACGCGATCACCTCGACCAGCGTGGCGTAGGACACGCCAGCACCGCCGTAGGCCCTGGGCACCGTGATCGCCCACAGGCCACTCTGGGAAAACCGATCGAGCTCCGCCCAGGGCAGGCGCCGATCGCGGTCACGCGCTGCGGCTTCGACGGCGAATGCCTCGGCCAGCTCCCGCGCGACCTCGATGGCTTCGGCATCGCCGCGGATTAGGTGGGCCGCCCGCTCTGGCGCCGAACGGGCCTGCGGGGGGAACGGAGAAAGCGTGGTCTGGCTCATGCTGCTCACCTCTTGCAATCGGGTTGCAGGAGGCTTTGCATAGCGCGTACCAGAAAATAATGTTCAGCGAATTCAAAAGGTTATGCTAAAAACCGCGACTTCTTGATTCGCCGCACCCTGACAATCTGTAGAAGCACTGTTGGCCAACCAACAGTGTCATCCCGGTCGGCTCACCCTGTACCACCGGCTTGCACAGGGTCAGCCCGCCTTGCCGCCCAGATAAAAATGCTGAAGGTCATCGCGGCTGGCCAACTGCTCGGCACTGCCCTCACCCACCACACGACCGTTTTCCAGGATGTACCCGTAGCTGGCATGGCGCAGGGCGACGTTGATGTTCTGCTCGGCGACCAGAAAGCTGACGCCTTCGCGGGCATTGAGCTGGCTGACGATCCCGAAGATCTCCTCGACGATGATCGGCGCCAGCCCCATGGAAGGTTCATCGAGCAGCACCAGACTGGGTCTGGTCATCAATGCCCGGCCGATGGCGAGCATCTGCTGCTCGCCCCCCGACGTGAGCCCGGCCTGGGTCTTGCGCTTGGTCTTCAAGCGCGGGAACCAGGCATAGATGCGCTCCAGCTCCGCCTCCAGCTCCCTGCGTCCGGGATTACGCAAAAAGCCGCCGGTACGCAGGTTGTCCTCGATGCTCAGGTGAGCGAAGACATGGCGCCCTTCGAGCACATGGACCACGCCTTGGCGGGCCAGCAGATTGGCCGCGATGCCGGCGGTGCTGCCACCGCGCAAACGGATGTTGCCGCGGCTGACCCGCGCCCGGTCGGCCTGGACCAGCCCCGAGATGGCCTTGAGCGTGGTGCTCTTGCCGGCCCCATTGGCGCCGAGCAAGGCGACGATACCGCCCTGCTCGACACGCAGCGACACCCCATCGACGGCGAGGATGGCGCCGTCATAGATCACTTCGATATCGTCGACGACGAGCAATTCGCTCGACTGTGCGACGGGTCCACGTGCCTGGTTCATTGCCATTCCCCCGAGGCGCCGCAGCGCCTCCCTGTGATCAGGTTTCGCTGACCGGGCGCAAGCCTCATTGCTGCGCCGTGCAGTCGCGTGCGGTGATCTTCTTCTCCTGCGCGTATTCGGCCGCCTTGGCATCGATCAGCGGGCGCAGGATCTGACGGTCTGCCTGTACCCAGTCGGTCAGCAGGTTCCACTGCTTGCCATCCCACTGCTGCACCTTGGCGGCACCTCCCCCTTCATGGTCGCTGCACGACAGCTTGAGCGGCTGCATCAGACCGAGAAAGCCGATCTCCTTGAGCCGCGCATCATCGAGGTCGAGGTGCTCCAGCCCCCAGCGACCCTCCTCGCCATTGAGCGGGCGCTTGCCGAACCTGGCCTGGCCGGTACGGATCGCTTCCACGGCGATGGCGGCATTCACCAGACCGGAGTTGTAGTACACGCTGCCGAAGCTCTTCGGATCCTTGAGATCGCTCTTGCCCTTATCGAGGATGTGCTCCTTGATACGCTGGTGGATGTCGAACGTCGCACCGCCCGGATACGGGGTCAGCGCCAGATAGCCCTTGCCGGCTTCGCCCGCAGGCAAGACGTCTTCGTTGGAGCTGGCCCAGATGTCACCGACGATGCGTTCGACCGGAAAGCCGAAGCGCGCGGCAGTCTTGATCGCCACCGGTGTGGATACGCCCCAGGTGCGCAGGAATACCCAGTCCGGCTTGAGCTGACGCACCTGCCGCCACTGCGAAGCCTGCTCGTTACCCGGGTCGGCCACCGGAATCTGGATGTTCTCGAACCCGTACTTTTCCGCCAGCAGCTTGAGCGGCCCCTGGGTCTCCCGGCCATAGGCCGAGTCGTGGTAGACGGTCGCGATCTTCTTGCCCTTGAGCTTGTCCAGCCCACCCTCGCGTTCGGCGACGTAGTTGATGAACGCCGACGCCTCGCTGTAGAAGGTCAGCATCACCGGGAAGTTGTAGGGGAACACGCGGCCATCGGTGGCCTCGGTACGGCCGTAGCCGAGCGTGATCAGCGGAATCCTGTCGGCTTCGGCCTTGTCGGCCAGGGCATAGGCCGCGGGCGCACCATTGGGCTGGTAGACCGCCACGGGAGCACCGTTGAGACCATTCTTGAAGCGCTCGTAGCACTCGATGCCCTTCTCCGCCGTCCACTCGGTCTCGCACTCCTGCCAGACCAGCTTGACGCCGTTTATGCCACCTTCCACCTCGTTGATGTAGCGCAGGTAATCGATCATTCCGGCCCACACCGGAATACCGCTCGAGGCATAGGCACCCACCCGGTAGGTAGCCAGCGGGAAGAACTGCTCATCGGGCGCGGCCTGCGCGGGCACCGCCAGATGAACGCCGAGAATCAGCAGGGCCGAGGCCAGGGTACGCTGCAAGGAATGCTGCATGGGATTCACTTCCGTGGACGAAATTTGGGGGTTCGCCCTGTCCCGTTTTCGGGTCAAGGGACTCGCTTGTCGATGGATCACTGTTCGCTGCTGCAGTCCCGCGGGGTGATGCCCTTCTCCTGGGCATACGCGGCTGACTTGGCCTCGATCAGCGGGCGCAGGGTGGCGCGATCGGCCTGTAGCCAGTCGGTCACCAGCACCCACTGGTCACCGTCCCATTGCTGCACGCGCGCCGCACCACCGCCTTCATGGTCGGAGCAGGACAGTTTCAGGGGGGGCAGCAGCCCTTCGAAGCCGATGGCTTTCAGGCGTGCCGCGTCGATATCCAGGTGCTCGAAGGCCCAGCGCCCCTCTTCGCCATTGAGCGGGCGGTTGCCGAACTTCTTCTGCCCGGTGCGCAGTGCCTCCACGGCGATGGCCGCGTTGATCAGGCCGATGTTGTAATACACCTTGCCGAAGTAGCGCTGATCCTTGAGATCGCTCCTGCCGGTATCGAGGATGTGCTGCCTGAGGCGCTTGTGGATCTCGAACTCGTCGCCGCCGGGAAATGGCGCAAGGGCCTGATAGCCCTTGGCGGCCGGCCCGGCAGGAATCACGTCGGCCTCGGAACCGGCCCATACGTCACCGATGATGCGCTCGACCGGAATGCCGAAACGCGCGGCGGTCTTGATCCCTACCGGGGTAGACACGCCCCAGGTGCGCAGGAACACCCAGTCCGGCTTGATCTGCCTCACCTGACGCCATTGCGCGGACTGCTCGTTGCCAGGATCGGCGACCGGGATCTGAATGTTCTCGAAGCCATACTTCTCGGCCAGCAGCTTCATCGGCGCCTGGGTTTCCCGGCCATAGGCGGAGTCGTGATAGACGGTGACGATCTTCTTGCCCTTGAGCTTGTCCAGTCCGCCCTCGCGCTCGGCGATGTAGTTGATGCCCACCGACGCCTGGCCGTAGTAGTTGAGCAACAGCGGGAAGGCATAGGGGAACACCCGCCCGTCGGTGGACTCTGTGCGCCCGCCGCCGCCGTCGATGAGCGGGATGCGGTCAGCCGCGGCCTTTTCCATCAGGGCATAGGAGCCAGGCGTGCTGTGGGTGAAGAAGAACGCCGTCGGCGCACCATCGAGGCCGCCCTTGTAACGCTCGTAGCACTCGACGATCCGGTCCACGCTCCACTCGGTCTCGCACTCCTGCCAGACCAGCTTGACGCCATTGACGCCACCTTCCACCTCGTTGATGTAGCGGAAGTAGTCGATCTCGCCAGCCCACCAGGGAATGCCGCTGGAGGCATAGGCGCCGACCCGGTAGGTGGCCATGGGGATGAACTGTTCGTCGGCGGCCGCCTGAGCCAGCGTCGGCAGCCAGGCCTGGGCAGCCAGGGCGAAGGCAGCGCCCAGCAACCTGCGGTGCAGAGGTTTGCGCATGGTGCTCACTTTTCTTTTCTCGATAGTGGTGTCGGTTGCCCCTCCCGTGATCGGGTCAAGGTGTTGGCGATAAGACGGTTTCAGAAACGCAGCGGCCAGGTCCTGAGGCGCTCGCCGAGATTGCTCAGCAGGCGCACCAGGCCTTCAGGCTCCTTGATCAGGAACCAGATGATCAGTGCGCCGAAAAGAATCTTCTGCAGGTTCTGCAACTGCCCGGCATCGACGTGGCCGCCGAACAACCATTGCCCGGTGTGGCTGAGCAGGATCGGCGTCAGGCTGATGAACGCCGCACCGATGAAGTTGCCCGCGATGCTGCCCATGCCACCGATGATGATGATGAACAGCAGCTGGAACGAGCGGTTGATGTCGAAACTGCCGGCACTCGCGGTCCCCAGATAGGCGAATGCCCAGAGTGCACCGGCAATGCCCAGGTAGAAGGAGCTGACGGCGAAGGCCAGACGCTTGTAGCGATTCACCGGAATACCGATCACCGAGGCGGCGGTGTCCATGTCGCGGATGGCCATCCAGTTGCGTCCCACCTGGCTGCGCACCAGATTCACCGCCACCCAGGTCAGCAGCACCACACAACTCAGGGTCAGCAGATAGCGACCGACCGGTGAGCCGAGGCTGTAGCCGAACAGCTCCAGGCGCGGTGCGCTGATGGTTCCCGAGGAGGCATAGTTGTAGAACCAGGGGAACTTGGCGAACACCCACTCGATGAAGAACTGCGCAGCCAGCGTGGTGACCATGAGGTAAAAACCCTTGATCCGCGAACTGGGGATAGCGAACACCAGCCCCACCACGCCGGCGATCAGGCCAGCGCCAATCAGCGCCAGGGGCAACGGAATTCCCGGCACCCGCAGCAGCAGCCCATACGTGGCGAAGGCCCCCACGGCCATGAAGCCGGCTGCCCCTACCGAGGTCTGCCCGGTATAGCCGGTCAGCAGGTTCAGCCCCAACCCGGCCAGTGACAGCACCAGGAAGGGAATCAGGATCGCGTTGAGCCAGTAGTCGCTGCCCGTCAGCGGTACGCCGATGAAGGCCAGCGCCAGCAGTGCCGTCAGAGCCAGCGGCCAGCGCCGTCGGGTCAGCGCCAGCGGTGCGTTGTCATAGGTCGCGGCCAGGGGGGAAGTGGTCAGGGTCATGGCATCAGACTCGTTCGATGGCGCGGTCGCCGAACAGGCCCGCAGGACGGATGTAGAGGAAGACCAGGGCGAGGAAATAGGCGAACCACGGTGTGATGCCACCACCGATCAACGGGCCGATGTAGGCCTCGGCGAGGTTCTCCGCGGCACCGACGATCAGCCCGCCGACGATGGCTCCACCAATCGAGGTGAAGCCGCCGATGATCAGCACCGGCAGTGCCTTGAGCACCACCAGCGACAGCGAGAACTGCACGCCCTGTCGAGCGCCCCAGAGCAGCCCGGCAACCAGTCCCACCACGCCGGCAACGGCCCAGACGATCTGCCAGATGCGGTTCAGGTTGATGCCTACCGACAGCGCGGCACGGGTATCATCGGCCACCGCACGCAGGGCGATGCCGATGCGGGTCTTGTTGAACAGCAAGGCCAGTACCGCGACCAGCGCCACGGATACCCCGGCAGCGATCAGGTCGAACTGACTGATCATGATCTCGCCGAGGAACAGCGGCACGTCCTCGATACCCAGATCCAGCGCCCGCACCTGGGCGCCCATCAGCCCCTGGGCCAGCCCCTCGATCACGAACGACAGGCCCAGCGTCGCCATGAACAGCGTGATCTGCGAGCGATTGACCAACGGCCGCAGCACCAGCCGCTCGATCAGCAGCGCGGCGATGATCATCACGACCACCGTGAGCGCCAGTGCCACGATGAAGGGCAGGCCCTGATCGTGCAGGCTGACGAAGGTCAGCGCGGCGAACAGCAGCATGGCGCCCTGGGCGAAGTTGAACACGCCACTGGCCTTGTAGATCAGCACGAAGCCGATGGCCACCAGGGAGTACATGGTGCCGGCCAGCAGCCCGCCGATCAGGGTTTCCAGAAAGAAGCTCATCAGTGGGTCACTCCCAGGTATGCCGCGATCACCTCCGGGTTGGCCTGCACCTCGGCCGGCGTGCCGTCGCCGACCTTGCGGCCGTAGTCCAGGACCACCACATGGGTGGACAGGCCCATGACCACCTTGATGTCGTGTTCGATGAGAATCACCGTGGTGCCCAGGTCTCGATTGATGTCGGCGATGAAGCGACTCATTTCCTGTTTCTCCTGCGCATTCATCCCGGCCATGGGCTCGTCGAGCAGCAACAGGGTGGGCTGGGCGATCAGCGCCCGGCCGAGTTCCACGCGCTTCTGCAAGCCGTAAGCCAGGCTGCCTACGGCGACATCACGCCAGGGCTGCAGCTCGAGAAACTCGAGAATGCTTTCCGCCCGTTGGTCGAACTCGCGAGCTTCGCGACGCGCTCGGGGCAGCGTCAGGGCCTGCTCGAGGAAAAAGCTGCGCTGGAAACGCGACAGGCCGGTCAGCAGGTTGTCGCGCACACTCATCTTCTTGAACAGCGCGTTGTTCTGAAAGGTGCGGCCAATGCCCAGTCGCGCAGCGCCGAGCGGCTGGATACGCCCCAGGCGCTCGGCGTTGAACAGCAGCTCCCCGGCGTCCGCCCGATAGACCCCATTGAGAATGTTCAGCAGTGAGCTCTTGCCGGCCCCGTTGGGGCCGATCAGCGCGCAGATCTCGCCACGCCGGACGCGGAACGACAGATCGGAGATCGCCTTGACCCCCTGGAATGACAGGGAGACATTGCGCACATCGAGAATGGCCGAGCAAGCGCTGCTCATGCGGCACGCTCCAGGTATTCACGGATCCACAGCGCAGCCGAGGCATCGTTGGGCAGCCCCGGGGCACCCTGGACGATGCGTTGCAAGCGCTGAAAGCCGAGCAACTGGCGCACACGGGTCTTGATCCAGCGCCGCACACCACGGCGTGGATCGTGCAGCGTCCAGTCACACAGGCGCCGGCGCCAGCTGCCGACGGGCGCCAGGCGAGCCTCGATCTCCGCGGCCAGGGTTCGCAGACGTGGCGGCGACAGCAACAGGGTTTGCGGGGCGATCTCGCGACGATCCCGGGCTGCCGACTCGCTGCTCTCCGGGAAGGCCAGCCCCTGCCCGCCTTGCAGCCAGTGCAGCAGCAACAGATGCAGTCCATCGCTCCACTCGCTGCCCTCGTCACACCACAGCGCCGCTTCGCGGCCTGCCTGGCGCCAGCTCAAGCGGTCCTGCGAGGGTTGGCCTTCGATCAGTTCCGCCAGCGCCACCACCTGCAAGGCGCCTTTGCTGACGCTCACCGGCTGGGCGCAGAACAGCATCAGCGGACGGCTCTCGCCGGCCAGGGCTTCGAGCCAGGCGGCCGCCTGATCACGCCGTTGCACGAAGGCGAAAGCCGCCCTGCCCACCAGCCACTGACGACGCAGCGTCTCGCCGCGGCTGTATCGGGAAATCAGCTGGATATGGCCACCAAGCCTCTTCGCCGCCAGGGCCAGCAACAGCAGGGTCGGCTCATAAGCGCCGCTGAGCGCCAGCCGTGATCCCGCCGTGAAGCCCTGCTGGCTCAGCAGCGCCGCCTTGCGCTCCACCTCGCGCGATACATCGATCCAGCGCCAGGCCTTCCATTGGCCCCGGCGTCGATGGCGCAGGGCGATGCCCAGCGGCTGCTGCGCCGCCCAGCGCTGCAGCTGGGCCAGGGCCTCGTCGGGCACCTGATCGACAGGCACGGGGTTCAGTTCGTGTACGCTCATGTGCACTCCTCGCCGATCACGCCGATGCCGCCTTGGCGGTACGCGCAGACAGCGCCTGCAGGTCACGATAGGCAGCGGCCGGGTGGCTTTCCGGCAGGCGCGGCCCCTCGCCGAAGAGTTTTTCCCGCAGGGTGCCCGGTGCGTACTCGGTCTTGTAGACGCCACGCTTCTGCAGCTCAGGGACCAGCCACTCGACCACATCGCTGAACGTCTCGTGGGCCAGCGCATAGGCGAAGTTGAAACCGTCCACGTCGGTTTCCTCGACCCAGGCCTGCAGTTCATCGGCCACGGTTTGCGCACTGCCGACGATGAGAGGCCCGAAACCGCCGATTCCGACCCAGTCGGCCAGTTCCTGTACCGTCCACTGCTTGCCCGGGTCCGCGGTGGAGAACGTCTCCACTGCGGACTGGATGGCATTGGTATGAATATGCTTGAGCACCTGATCGGGGCGGTACTGGGCGAAATCGATTCCGGTCCAGCCCGAGATCAGCGCCAGGGCACCCTCGTAGCTGCTGTAGCTCTTGAGCTCCTGCCATTTGGCTTGGGCCTTGGCGTCGGTCTCGTCGACGATCACCGTCTGCAGGTTGAAGATCAGCACCTTGCGCGGATCACGTCCGGCTTCCGCAGCGCGGCGACGAATATCGGCCACGGTCTTCTTCAGCGTCACCTTGGACGGCGCCGCGACGAACACGCACTCGGCATGGCCCGCCGCGAACGCCTTGCCGCGGTTCGACGCGCCAGCCTGATAGAGCAGCGGCGTGCGCTGTGGTGATGGCTCGCACAGATGAATGCCAGGCACCTGAAAATGCTTGCCGTGGTGGCCGATCTCATGAATCTTGCTCGGGTCGCTGAAAATGCCGCGCACCCGGTCCCGCACCACGGCATCCTCCTCCCAGCTGCCTTCGAACAGCTTGTAGAGCACCTCCAGGTACTCCTCGGCATAGTCGTAACGCGCATCGTGGTCGCTCAGGGCCTTCTGCCCGAGATTGCGCGCCCCGCTGTCCAGGTAGGACGTGACGATGTTCCAGCCGATGCGCCCCTTGGTCAGGTGATCGAGAGTCGACAGACGCCGGGCGAACGGGTACGGATGTTCGAAGGTCAACGAGGCGGTCAGACCGAAGCCCAGGTGCTCGGTGACCAGCGCCATGGGAGTGATCAGCGCCAGCGGGTCGTTGACCGGCACCTGGGTGGCTTGGCGAATGGCGGCGTCGCCGTTGCCACCCAGTACGTCATAGATGCCGATCACGTCGGCGATGAAGATGCCATCGAATTTGCCGCGCTCCAGCAGTTTGGCCAGATCGGTCCAGTAGGACAGATCCTTGTACTGCCAGGCGCGATCGCGAGGGTGAGCCCACAGCCCGGGCGACTGGTGACCGACACAGTTCATTTCGAACGCGTTCAAACGAATTTCGCGTGGCATGGATCCTCCGGTACGCAGTGATTCGCGGCGCCTCGGCGCAGCCTCTACAACTTCCGAATCACAAACCATGCCATTCGATAACCCTTTACCAATCAATGACTTGAAACATACACGGGCGATCGCTCCTGTACCGCGCCATGCAGGCTGCTGATCAGCTGTTCGTTGGAGAACAGTTGCACCGCCCTGCCCTGCGAGCCCTTGGCGCGGTACCCTGCAAGCGCAGGAGCAGCGCTGCACGACCCTGGGCTCAGGCCGCACCGGTGGCGACACCCGAGGCTTTTTACGCTTGAGCCCGGCAGCCGTTCTCGTTATAAGTCCCGCTACTTTTCCAAGGCCGTATCAGGCAGACCATGAGCCAAGCTGATCTCCTCGACCAAGACCCCGTGTTCCAGCTCAAAGGCAGCATGCTGGCCATCACCGTGATGGAACTGGCGCACAACGACCTCGCCCGCCTCGACCTGCAACTGGCGGAGAAAGTCGCTCAGGCCCCGAACTTCTTCAGCAATACCCCGCTGGTGCTGGCTCTCGACAAATTGCCCAGTGATGAAGGCACCCTCGATCTCGGCGAGCTGATGACCCTGTGCCGCAAGCATGGCCTGCGCACCCTGGCCGTGCGCGCCAGCCGCGAAGACGACATCGCCGCCGCCAATGCGCTGGACCTGCCGGTGCTGCCGCCTTCCGGCGCCCGCGAGCGGGTCATCGACCCGGCACCTAAGCCGCCACAGCCACCCGCCAAGCCGCCCGAGCCGGAAGTCAAACCGACCCGGGTGATCACCACGCCGGTGCGCGGCGGCCAGCAGATCTACGCCCAGGGCTGTGACCTGGTGGTACTGGCCCCGGTCAGTGCCGGCGCGGAACTTCTCGCAGATGGCAACATCCATGTTTACGCCCCGATGCGCGGCCGGGCTCTGGCCGGGGTCAAGGGCAATCGTCAGGCGCGGATCTTCTGCCAGCAGATGGGGGCTGAACTGCTTTCCATCGCTGGCCAGTACAAGGTCGCCGAAGACCTGCGTCGCGACCCGAACTGGGGGCGTGCGGTACAGGTCGGCCTGACGGGTGACGTGTTGAACATCACCCGTCTTTAACGGATACTGCCGCCACTTTCAACGGACACAAAGGCACCTGGAAGCCTTCAGGCGGACTGTCAAAACGATCACCGGCACATGGCCACCTGGCATCGCTCGGCACCTGAAGTGCAGCGCTTTTTCCGCCTCGCGAGCCATGCCAGAGCCCGCTACCGATTTTTTCGACAGACCGCCAGTCGCTGGCAGGTTCCTGCTTTTTATTCATTTTTGGGGTGAATCACCTTGGCCAAGATCCTCGTAGTCACTTCCGGCAAGGGTGGCGTCGGTAAAACCACCACCAGCGCCGCCATCGGTACCGGCCTCGCCCTGCGCGGCCACAAGACCGTCATCGTCGACTTCGACGTCGGCCTGCGTAACCTCGACCTGATCATGGGCTGCGAACGCCGCGTGGTGTACGACTTCGTCAACGTCGTCAATGGTGAGGCCACCCTGACCCAGGCCCTGATCAAGGACAAACGCCTCGAGAACCTCTACGTGCTGGCCGCCAGCCAGACCCGTGACAAGGACGCCCTGACTCAGGAAGGCGTCGAGAAGGTCATCAACGAACTGCGTGAAAACTTCGAATACGTGGTCTGCGACTCGCCGGCCGGTATCGAGAAAGGCGCCCACCTGGCCATGTACTTCGCCGACGAAGCCATCGTGGTGACCAACCCGGAAGTGTCCTCGGTACGTGACTCCGACCGCATGCTCGGCCTGCTGGCCAGCAAATCCCGTCGCGCCGAACAGGGCGGCGAACCGATCAAGGAACACCTGCTGCTGACCCGTTACAACCCGGAGCGCGTGACCCGTGGGGAAATGCTCGGCGTGGAAGACGTCGAGGAAATCCTCGCCATCCGTCTGCTCGGCGTCATCCCGGAGTCCCAGGCCGTGCTCAAGGCGTCCAACCAGGGCGTTCCGGTGATTCTCGATGACCAGAGCGACGCCGGCCAGGCCTACAGCGATGCGGTGGATCGCCTGCTTGGCAAGGAAGTGGCGCACCGCTTCCTTGATGTGAAGAAGCAGGGCTTCCTGCAACGTCTATTTGGAGGTCGCGAATGAATATTTTTGACTTCTTGCGTTCGCGCAAGAAGGAAGCCACTGCCTCCATCGCCAAAGAGCGCCTGCAGATCATCGTCGCCCACGAACGTGGCCAGCGCACTCAACCGGACTACCTGCCTGCCCTGCAGCAGGAACTGGTCGAAGTGATCCGCAAGTACGTCGCCATCGACTCCGATCAGGTTCAGGTCGCCCTTGAGAATCAGGGCAGCTGTTCGATTCTGGAGTTGAACATCACCCTCCCGGATCGTTGATCCGCATACCGTAGGGTGGGTTAGCGGCGCCTGGTGGTGGCATTCGCTTCACAACCGGATTCAGTGCGCTGCGTAACCCACCAGGCGATGCCGGAGACGACATCGACCTCTGCGGTAATCCGTTCAACGAATGGCGGCCTCGATGGCCGCTTTTCGTTTTTACCGCCCAACCGAAAGAACGCCCATGCCGCTCAGCCAAATCGAAATCGTCCATCAGGATGCTGCCCTGCTGGTGATCAACAAGCCCACCCTGCTGCTCTCGGTGCCCGGCCGCGCCGAAGACAACAAGGACTGCCTGGTCACCCGCCTGCAGGAGAACGGCTACCCCGAAGCGCGCATCGTGCACCGCCTCGATTGGGAAACCTCCGGCCTGATCGTCCTCGCCCGTGATGTCGACAGCCACCGCGAGCTGTCCCGACAGTTCCACGACCGCGAGACGGAAAAGGCCTACACCGCCCTCTGCTGGGGCTCGCCGGACGGCGAAAGCGGCAGCATCGACCTGCCACTGCGCTACGATCCGCCGACCAAGCCGCGCCACGTGGTCGACCATGAGCAGGGCAAGCACGCCCTGACCTTCTGGCGCGTACTCGAACGCCATGCCGAGCACAGCCGCGTCGAACTGACCCCGATCACCGGCCGCTCGCATCAGTTGCGCGTACACATGCTGTCCATCGGTCACCCGCTGCTCGGTGACGGCCTGTATGCCCACCAACAGGCCCTGGCCGCCTACCCGCGCCTGTGCCTGCACGCCAGCATGCTCAGCCTGACCCACCCGCAGAGCGGCGAACGGCTGCGCTTCGAGTGCCAGGCAGCGTTCTGATCAACCCCGCTACTGCGGGCCAGCCAGGCTAAGAACAACAAGCTTGCAGCCAGAGGGCGTCCATGGGCAGCGTGCCTCCTTGCGCGCCGTTCACTGGCGCATGCCACGCCCACTGACCAGCAGGCGCACGCACAGCACGTAGAGCACCGTCGTGGCGACCAACATGAAGCCGATCGCGGTGCCGATGCGAATGTCCGATACGCCGAGGATGCCGTAGCGGAAGGCGTTGACCATGTGCAGCACCGGGTTGACCATCGACACGGTCTGCCAGAACGGCGGCAGCAGGCTGATCGAATAGAACACGCCGCCCAGGTAGGTCAGCGGGGTCAGCACGAAGGTCGGGATGATCGAAATGTCGTCGAAATTGCGTGCGAACACCGCGTTGACGAAACCGCCGAGCGAGAAGATCGTCGCGGTCAACAGCACCACCAGCACCGTCAGCCCGAGGTGGTGCACCTGCAGATGGGTGAAGAACAGCGACAGCAACGTCACGATCACGCCCACCGCCAGCCCGCGCAGTACGCCACCGGTGACGTAGCCGACAAGAATGGTGTGCGGCGACACCGGCGAGACCATCAGTTCCTCCACCGAACGCTGGAACTTGCTGCCGAAGAAACTCGACACCACGTTGCCATAGGCGTTGGTGATCACCGACATCATGATCAGCCCCGGCACGATGTACTCCATGTAGGTGAAGCCGTCCATGTCACCGATCTGCCGACCGATCAGGTTCCCGAAGATCACGAAGTACAGGACCATGGTGATCGCCGGCGGCAGCAGGGTCTGTGGCCAGATGCGGGTGAAACGACGCACTTCGCGGTAGACGATGGTGCGCAATGCCACCAGGTTGGCGCTGAATTCGGATTGCTGGCGACTCATACGGCCACCTTCGACAGGTTCTTCTCGACCAGGGACACGAACAGTTCCTCGAGGCGGTTGTTCTTGTTGCGCAGGCTCGACACCTCGATGCCGTGTGCCGACAGCTGACTGAACAGTTCGGTGACACCGCGGCTCTTGTCCACCTGAACCTCGAGGGTGTGAGGGTCGACGATCCTGGCGGGATAACCGTGCAATTCAGGGACGACCGCCAGGGTGTCCTTGAGGTCGAGCAGGAAGGTCTCCACGTGCAGCTTGCTCAGCAGCGATTTCATGCTGGTGTTCTCGACGATCCGCCCGTGGTCGATGATGCCGATGTTGCGACACAACTGTTCGGCTTCCTCCAGGTAGTGGGTGGTGAGAATGATGGTGATGCCCTGCTCGTTGAGATCCGTGAGGAAGCTCCACATCGAGCGGCGCAGCTCGATATCGACCCCCGCGGTCGGTTCGTCGAGGATCAGCAGCCGTGGCTGATGCACCAGCGCCCTGGCGATCATCAGCCGCCGCTTCATGCCGCCGGACAGCTCCCGCGAGGCCACCTCGCGCTTGTCCCACAGGCCAAGCTGATTGAGGTATTGCTCGGCGCGCTCCCCGGCCAGGCGTGCCGGGATGCCGTAATACCCGGCCTGGGTCACGACGATGTCGAAGACCTTCTCGAACTGGTTGAAGTTGAACTCCTGGGGCACCACGCCGATGCAGCGCTTGAGCGCGGCGGGCTGGGTGTCCAGGTCATGGCCGAACACCTTGACCGTGCCGCTGGACTTGTTCACCAGCGTCGAGAGGATGCCGATGGTGGTGGATTTACCGGCACCGTTAGGGCCGAGCAAGGCGAAGAAATCCCCTTCGGCCACATCGAGGTCGAGGCCGTGCAAGGCCTGGAAGCCATTGCCATAGGTTTTGGTCAGCTGCCGAATCGACAGAGCAGTACTCATAAAGGATACGCACGCATGAAAAATGACAGGGTTTAGAGGGGGGTTAGCGCGCAAACATTGCAACGCAATGGCGCAGTCAGGTCAGTTCGCTCATCACCGCGCGCCGGTACGCGGGCCGTTCAAGCAGCCGCGCATACCAGGCCTGCAGGTTGGCCTGCGGCGGTCGCTCGATGGGCATCTCGAACCAGGCATAGATGAAGCTGCCGAGGGGAATGTCGCCCATGCCGAAGGTGTCGCCGGACAGATAGTCATGCTCGCCCAGCGCCTGCTCGGGTACCGCGAGAAGTGCAATGCAACGCTGCCGGGCAGCCTCGATCGCGGCCCGGTCCCGCTGTTCGGGCGGGGTACGCAGGGTGCCCCAGAACAACGTGCGGAACTCACCGGCGAAGCTGGACGTCGTCCAGTCCATCCACTTGTCGCCCCGCGCACGAGTGGCCGGGTCTTCGCGATAGAGCAGGCCCGGCGCATAGGCGGCCGCCAGGTAACGGACGATGCTGTTGGACTCCCAGAGCAGCAGGTCACCGTCCTCGAGCACCGGCACCTGCCCATTGGGATTGCGTGCCAGGAACTCGGGTTGATCGACCACACCGAACGCGCCGCCGGCATCCAGCCGCTGATAGCCGACACCGGCTTCCTCGGCACACCACAGTACCTTGCGCACGTTGCTGGAGTTCTTGCGGCCCCATATTTTCAGCATCGCTACCTGTCCTTATCAGAAATGCGCCAGTCGAGACGCCGACACCCTACCACTCTGCCGGGCAGATGAAAGCCAGCCGCGCTGATGTTGGCTATCGACCTCGTTCATGCGGCGGGTCCGCACGGCATTCGTGAGCTGACCGACAGGTCATCCGCGGGTGCGATTTGTTAGCCGAACTAGGCAGCCGCGACAAGGGTCACTATCGTGAACGCGGCAGGTCGCGACCATCTGGAAGCGATCTGTAACGCCCCTGTCGGCAGCCTCCACGCGCGCCGACTACGATTATGGCATCGGTAGCCGTTCTACCATCGCCGTCACGGAGGATTCTGCATGCTCGCTGTCTGGTTGCTCGTTCTGGTCATCGGCACGGCCTACCTGGCCCACCGCCGCACGGCGCCTCTGCCCGCCCTGGCAATAGTGGCTGCCTACCTGCTGGTCATGGGTGCCAGCAGCCATGCCCCAGGCTGGCTACTGGTGATCCTCTGGCTGCTCTGGCTGGCGGTCGCCGTACCGCTGGCCCTGCCAGAGCTGCGCCGCAAGCATTTCACCACGCCGCTGTTCGCCTGGTTCCAGAAGGTGCTGCCGCCGATGTCGGCCACCGAGAAGGATGCCATCGAAGCAGGCACGGTATGGTGGGATGGAGAACTGTTCAGCGGCCGCCCCGACTGGGACAAGCTGCTGGCCTACCCGAAAGCCAGGCTGAGCGCCGAAGAACAGGCCTTCATCGACGGCCCCACCGAAGAACTGTGCGCCATGGTCAGCGACTGGGAAATCGGCCAGCGCATGGACCTGCCGCCCGAAGCCTGGGCGCACATCAAGCAGCATGGTTTCTTCGCCCTGATCATTCCCAAGGAATATGGCGGCAAGGGATTTTCCGCCTACGCCCACTCCCAGGTGGCGATGAAGCTGGCCACCCGCAGCGGTGACCTCGCCTCCACGGTGATGGTGCCCAACTCCCTCGGCCCGGCCGAACTGCTGCTGCACTACGGCACCGAAGCACAACGCAACCACTACCTGCCCCGCCTGGCCCGTGGCGAGGACATTCCCTGCTTCGCCCTAACCGGCCCACTGGCGGGCTCCGATGCCGGCGCAATGCCCGATAGCGGGGTGATCTGCAAAGGCCAGTGGAACGGCGAGGACGTCATCGGCCTGCGCCTGAACTGGGAAAAACGCTACATCACCCTCGGCCCGGTGGCAACGCTGCTGGGTGTCGCCTTCAAGGCCTATGACCCGGAGCACCTGCTCGGCGACAAGGAAGAGCTGGGCATCAGCCTGGCACTGATTCCCACCGACACCCCCGGGGTGGAAATCGGCCGCCGCCACCTGCCGTTGGGCGCGGCCTTCATGAACGGCCCCAACTCCGGCAAGGATGTATTCGTGCCGTTGGAATACCTGATCGGCGGGCCGGACTACCTCGGCAAGGGCTGGATGATGCTGATGAACTGCCTGTCGGTGGGTCGCTCCATTTCCCTGCCCGCGGTCGGTACCGGCGCCGCCAAGTACACCAGCCTCGTCACCGGCCAATACAGCCAGGTGCGTGAGCAGTTCAACGTGCCGCTGTCGGCCTTCGAAGGCATTCAGGAAGCGCTGGCGCGCATCGGCGGCAACGCCTGGTTGATGGACAGCGCGCGCATCCTTACCGCCAACGCCGTGGATCTGGGCGAAAAGCCGTCGGTGCTCTCGGCGATCCTCAAGTACCACCTCACCGAACGTGGCCGCGAGTGCATCACCCACGCCATGGACGTGCATGGCGGCAAGGGCATCATCATGGGCCCCAGCAACTACCTGGGCCGCTCCTGGCAGGGAGCGCCGATCTTCATCACCGTCGAGGGCGCCAACATCCTCTCGCGCAACCTGATGATCTTCGGCCAGGGGGCGATCCGCTGCCATCCTTACGTACTCAAGGAAATGGCCCTGGCGCACCGCGAGGACCGTGACCAGGCGCTGCGGGAGTTCGACGAGCTGCTGATGCAGCACATCGGTTTCGCCGTCAGCAACGCCGCCAGCACGCTGGTTCTCAGCCTCAGCCTGGGCATGCTTGGGAAGGTGCCGGGTGACCGCATCGCCCGCCCCTACTTCCGCGCCCTGAACCGCCTGAGCGCCGCCTTCGCCATGCTTGCCGACCTCAGCATGATGCTGCTGGGCGGCGAGCTGAAGCGTCGCGAGCGCCTGTCGGCACGCCTGGGCGATGTGCTCAGTCATCTGTACCTGGCCTCGGCAGCACTGAAGCGTTATCACGATCAGGATTATCCGGAGCACGTCCGCCCACTGCTGCATTGGGCGCTCGAGGAAAGCCTGGGCAAGGCCGAGACCGCCATCGATGACCTGCTCAGCAACTTCCCCAACCGCTTGCTGGGAAGCGCCCTGCGCGTGCTGGTTTTCCCCTTCGGCCGTCGTCACCAGGGCCCGGACGATCACCTCGATGCACAGGTCGCTGCGATCATCGGCCGCAACGCCGGCGATCCGGCACTCGAAGAACTGCTCGAAGGCTGCTTCCGCCCGACCTCGGCCGAGGACCCGGTAGGCGCCCTGCAACAGGCCTTCGATCTGCTGCAGGAAACCCAGCCGCTGCAGAAGAAACTGCACAAGGCCGTCAAGGCCGGGCAGGTTCGGGAAACGCCAGGGCAGAACGAGATCGAAACGGCGGTCGCCGCCGGCGTGCTCAGCACCGAGGAAGGCCAGCAGTTGCAGCGGGCCGAAGCCGCCCGTCGCGTGGTGATCGATGTCGATGACTTCAGCAAGGACGAGCTGCTGCCGAGCGAGGGCAAGGTCAGGTAGCCGTACTGCAGGCACGACAGCGGGCGCCGTGGACTCTATACTCCGGCGCCCGTTTTACTTTCAGGATCACCGGACATGGCCAACACCCATCTCGATCATCACATCGCCCTGCTCAACCACCTGCGCACCATCCTGGTCGCCCTGGGCGAAGCCGAGCAGATTCTCGATGACAGCCATGCCAACTTCCTCGAGCGCTACGACGAGTTGCTGGCCGACCTGCCCGTGGACCTGGAGCGCAGCCAGTACCTGGGCCAGGATCTACTCAGCCAGATCTTCCAGCGCTACCCGCAGATCGCCCACCTGGTGCCTCGCGACCTGCTGTGGTTCTTCGGCGGCGACTGCCTGCACTTCATGCCGGACGAAGAGATCGAGCTGTATCAACAACTCGACGAGCGCCGCTTCTACGCCGCAGAAAACGACGAGCCGTTCGACTGGAATCAGGAAAAGCAGCTGCTGGCGATGCCGACGCCGGGCAGCCGCCACTGAGACCTCATTCGAAGCCTGGCGCTAGCTCGCAAGGTTTTCAGCAGGTTCAGACGAAAAGCCCGCCGATACTGCCTGTACTGGCGGTTTTTTAGACACACCAAAACGCAGAAACGAAAACGCCGCTCGATTGAGCGGCGTTTTCGTTTATTTGGAGCGGGAAACGAGACTCGAACTCGCGACCCCGACCTTGGCAAGGTCGTGCTCTACCAACTGAGCTATTCCCGCATGTATTGCCTGCACTTCTTTTCGAAGTGGCGTCCCCTAGGGGACTCGAACCCCTGTTACCGCCGTGAAAGGGCGGTGTCCTAGGCCACTAGACGAAGGGGACCTGGAACTTCTTCACAACGACTCAGGCAGCCAGCCTGAGTCTGTAATCTGGAGCGGGAAACGAGACTCGAACTCGCGACCCCGACCTTGGCAAGGTCGTGCTCTACCAACTGAGCTATTCCCGCATGTATTGCCTGCACTTCTTTTCGAAGTGGCGTCCCCTAGGGGACTCGAACCCCTGTTACCGCCGTGAAAGGGCGGTGTCCTAGGCCACTAGACGAAGGGGACGTTGCCCGGGATCTCCGGCTTCCGCGGTGTGCCGTTCGGCATTCCCTTGGAATTGGCGCGCATTCTATGGAGCCTTTCAACAGCCGTCAACCTCTCAAATAATTTTTTTTAAAATCAACGACTTCACCCCGAAATTCGGCCCTCTGGCAAGGCCCCTGGAGGCGCTGGCTGAAACGGCCCGCAAGCACCATGGCCCGGAAGCTCATTGCCGCCGTACTGGCGGGTGGCCGACGATGGGCGGGAGTTGGCACCCCGCGCTCGTCTCCCGGCCGTGCCTCCCACTCCCGGGCTCGGCGCAAATCGTCGCTAGGAGTCGAGTCGACTAAGCACTACACTCGTGCCCAAATGTGCCCTAGAGGTTAAAACGATGTCCTCGCTGATGATCACCATGGCGATAGTGGCCGGCATCACCCTGTTGGTACTCATCGCTTATCTGAATCAACTGGCCGAAAACAACAAGCGCAAGAAGTCGCGCCTCAAGGCGGATCTGGCTGAGCGCTACAGGCGCATCGCCGATCTCAACGAGCAATTCGCCGGACAACTGATGAGCCCGGAATTGAAGCTGTTGCTCAGCCGTCTTCAGCTGCATTTCGCCGAACGCCTCCTGGAGGTCGACAAGAGCGATGCCGCCCATGCGGCCGTGGTTGGGGAGTTGCGCACGCTGGTCGACCAGGGCGATGCCATCGCGATCCGCAATGCGCCTTTTCCGGTCACCGATGACGATCGTGCCAAACGCGTTCGTGCGCAACTGGAGGCCCTGCATGGCCAGATCGGCAAGGCCGCGCAGGGCGGCCTGTTGCCGGTCGCCGAAGCCAAGCACTGGGCGCAGGAAACCCGCCACATGCTCGTACAGCTCTATATAGAGTTGTACGGTAACCAGGCCCGCCATGCCCTGCAGCAACAGCAGACCGGCCATGCCCGCCTGGCCCTGGAGCGCGGCGTGCAGTTCCTGCAGAAGCAGAACGACGCCACCCGTTATCAGGCACAGCTGGCGCAGTTCCAGAAGCAACTCGAACGCGTCAATGCCATGCTGGTAAACCCTGGGCAGCAGGTCAGCGAGGAATCCAGCGAGCTCACCGAGGGGTTGAAATCGATGGAAGACGATGTCGACTGGAAGAAAAAAGCACTCTACGACTAGGGTCTGTTGGCGTTTCAGCGCTAACAGTCGCTGCCCGCGACCAACACCGCGGCAAGGCCTTCGATACCCCGCTGATCGGCCTCGCTGAAGCGGCCGAGCAGCGGGCTGTCCAGATCCAGCACGCCGACCAGGCGACCCTCCTTGATCAGCGGGATCACCAACTCGCTTTGCGACGCACTGTCACAGGCGATATGCCCGGTAAAGGCGTGTACATCCTCCACCCGCTGGGTCGTCCGCGACGCCGCCGCAGTGCCGCACACGCCCCGACCGAACGGGATACGCACGCAGGCGACCTTGCCCTGAAAGGGCCCCAGCACCAGCTCATCGTTCTTGGCCAGATAGAACCCGGCCCAGTTGAGACCTGCCAACTCGTGAAAAACGAAAGCACAGAACTGCGCGGCATTGGCGATGAAGTCGCGCTCGCCACTCAGCAGCGCTTCGAGCTGGGCAGTCAATAGCGGATAGCCATCGAGGCCAGCGACACCTTCACGCAAATCGATCATCGCGAAGTCTCCAGAAGCTGCAGGCCCACCCACTGGCGGGCGAATTGATAGGCGCAGCGGCCGTTGCGATTACCCCGGCTGGTCGCCCATCGCACCGCCAGCTTCTCCAGCTCAACGCTCCACTGCCAGTGCAATTCGGCCTGCGCCGCGTGCACATCGATCCAGTGACGCACCACATCCAGATAATGCTGCTGAGTGAAAGGATAGAACGACAACCACAGGCCGAAGCGATCCGACAGGGCAATCTTGTCCTCGACGGCTTCGTTGGGGTGCAACTCACCGTCGACGATCTTGGTGTTGGCATTGTCGCTCTCGCGCTCAGGCACCAGATGGCGACGGTTGGAGGTCGCATACAGCAGCACGTTTTCCGGCGAGCGCTCCAGCGAACCGTCGAGTACGCTCTTGAGCACTCGGTAATCGCCCTCACCGGCCTCGAAGGACAGGTCGTCGCAGAACAGGATGAAGCGCTGCGGCAGTTCCATCAGTTGCTCGACCACACGTGGCAGATCGGCCAGATGATCACGCTCGATCTCGATCAGGCGCAGACCGGCGCCAGCCTGCTCGGCCAGCAGTGCCCGCACCAACGACGATTTGCCCGTGCCGCGCGCCCCCCATAACAGCGCATGATTGGCCGGCAGGCCCTGGACGAACTGACGAGTGTTGCGCGCCAGCTGTTCACGCTGGGTATCGACGCCGATCAAGTCGCTGAGGTTCAGGTCCAGGCTCACCTTCAGCGGCTGCAGGTAACCGCCGCGCCCTTCGTGCTGCCAGCGCGCAGCAAGACTGCGCTGCCAGTCGATCGACTCGCGAGTAGCAGGCAGCAGCGGCTCCAAACGCGTCAGCACACTGTCGGCGCGCTGCAGGAAATCAAACAAACGGGAATCCACGGGCGACTCTCCTCGAATCATCGGTATGTCAGGCTGGTGTGCCGAAAAGCAGGCCATATCGACTATGCTTGGGCAGCGATCGGAACGAGACAGCGGCTCATATGGAAATCCCACTGACACAGCGGCTGTCATTCAAACAGGCTGGCCTTACCGTTCTGGTGGCGTTCATCCTCGGCACATTGCTCAGCCTGGTGCAGATAGGCCTCGATTATGCCAGCGAAGACGCGGCCATCAACCGCGAGATTCACGCGCTGATGGATATCAGCCACAACCCCGCCGCACGCATCGCCTACAACATCGACGCCGAGCTGGCCCAGGAGCTGGTCGCGGGCCTGCAACGCTCCCCCGCGGTGATCGGCGCACGTATCGTCGACGGCGATGGCGAAACCCTGGCGGACACCACCCAGGCGCCAGCCCACAGTCGCTATCGGGTGTTCAGTGACTTCCTGTTCGGCGACAGCCGCCATTTCGAAACCCGCCTGTCCGTCGAGCACGCGCCCGACGAACAACTGGGCACCCTGCAACTGGATATCGACACCTACGCGTTCGGCAGCAACTTCCTCAAGCGTTCGTTGCTGACCCTGATCAATGGCTTCATCCGCAGTCTGCTGCTCTCGGCCATTCTGCTGGTGCTGTTCTACTTCATGCTGACCAAGCCGCTGAACCAAGTGATCCAGGCACTTTCCAATCGCGACCTGCGTACCCCGGACCGCACTCGGCTGCCCTACCCGCCGGGCCACGAGCATGACGAAATCGGCGTACTGGTGGACGTCGCCAACCGCCAGTTCGCCAGCATCGCCACCGAGATCGAGCAGCGGCGCAATGCCGAGGATCGCCTGACCGACTACCTCGGCGAACTGGAGGCCATCGTTTCCGCGCGCACGGTCGAACTCAAGGCCGCCAACAGTCGGCTCAGCCGTTCCAACCTGGAGCTGGAACAGGCTCGCCATGACGCCCTGGCCACGGCCCAGGCGCGGTCCATTTTCCTCGCCAACATGAGCCACGAGATTCGCACCCCGCTGAACGGTCTGCTGGGTATGCTGGCGTTGTCCCTCGAGGGCCCGCTGGGCAGCGAACAACGCCAGCAGCTGTCGATCGCCCATGACTCCGGCAAGGTGCTGGTCGATCTACTCAACGATATCCTCGACCTGTCGAAATTCGAGGCCGGGCAATTGCAGCTCGAACAGATCGCCTTCGACCTCGGTGCGCTGGTGGAGGGTACCGCCAGCCTACTATCGCAGAATGCCCTGCCCGAGGTCGAACTGACCTGCCTGATCAACCCTGGCTTGCCCGCCCAAGTGCTTGGCGACCCGACGCGGGTCCGGCAGATCATCAGCAACCTGCTCTCCAACGCCCTGAAATTCACCCGCCAGGGGCGTGTCGACATCCGCCTGGATGCCGGACAGGAGCAGGTTCGCATCGAGGTCTGCGACACCGGCATCGGCATCGCCGACGATGCCCAGGCCCGCATTTTCCAGCCTTTCAGGCAAGCCGGCGCGGACATTACCCGTCAGTTCGGCGGCACAGGCCTTGGCCTGGCACTGACCCGCCGCCTGTGCGAGGCCATGCAAGGTCAACTGCAACTGCACTCCGTTGCCGGCAGCGGCAGCCGCTTCACAGCCACCCTGCCGTTACCGAGCCTGCAGCCTGCGCCAACGCTGCCACGGCTGGCAGGCCGGGTGCTGGCGATCTGCGCGGCCGACACCGGCCTGGCCGAGCTACTGCCCGCCCTCGTCGGCAGCTGGGGCCTGGCTTACCGGCGCCTGGACAGCGCCGAGCAGGTTGGCGAGGTCGATGCCGACGTGCTGATCAGCGACTGCCCGAGCTGCATGAAGCATTTACGCCAGTACACGGCGGCGCCGATCATCCTGGTCACTGCCTACGGCAGTTTCCTCGACAACGCACAGGCCACCGCGCTCGCGCCGCTTGAGCAGGTCGCCAGGCCTCTCACCCGCCAGCACCTCCTACAGGCGCTTGGTCACGCCCTGCAACAGCCATCGGAGCCCCCTGCCGACGCCCAGGCAACCCCGGCAGCGCCGCGCAAACCGGGGCGCGTGCTGCTGGTCGAAGACAACCCAGTGAACCAACTGGTCGCCAAGGGCATGCTCAGCAAACAGGGGCTGTACGTCGCCCTGGCCAACAATGGCGAGCAGGCGCTGCAGCGCCTGCAGGAAGAGACGGTCGACCTGGTGCTGATGGACTGCAACATGCCAGTCATGGACGGCTACGAGGCCACCCGGCGCATTCGCGACAATCCTGCCTGGCAACACCTGCCGATCATCGCCCTGACCGCCAACGCGCTGTCCGAGGAACGCGAGCGGTGCCTGGCGGCGGGCATGAGCGATTACCTGGCCAAACCTTTCCGCGGCGAAGAACTGCTCGGCCTGCTCGACAAGTGGTTGCCAGCCTGACGCTTCAGTGCATCTGAAGGCTGCGCATGCGTTGCAGGAGCCCATCCAACTGCACGCGCAATGGCTCCAGCGCCGCACTATCGACCTCATGATCGCACAGCAACTCGCGCTTCAAGGCCGGCACCTGGGCACGCAACTGGCGGCCCGCGGTACTGACCCCCAGATGCACTTCGCGCTCGTCCTCGGCACAACGCCGGCGCTGCACCAGGCCGGCTTGCTGCAGGCGCTTGAGCAGTGGCGTGAGGGTGCCCGAGTCGAGCAGCAGGCGCTCCCCGAGCGCCTTGACCGTCGGCTGCGTTGGCGGCGTTTCGTCCCATTCCCAGAGCACCAGCATGGCCAGGTACTGGGGGTAGGTCAGTTGCAGCCGGTCGAGCATCGGCTTGTAGGCACGCACCACCATGCGCGAGGCGGCGTACAGCTTGAAGCACAGGTGCTGATCGAGTGTCAGTTCATCCATCGAGCAACGCTTCGATGGCGGCAGTCAGCGCCTGGGGCTTGGTGGTCGGCGCATAGCGCGTCACCCGGCGGCCATCGCCACTGACCAGGAACTTGGTGAAGTTCCACTTGATGCGTTGCGTGCCCAGCAACCCGGGCGCCTCTCGCTTGAGCTGCACAAACAGCGGATGCGCGTGGTCGCCATTCACCTCGATCTTGCGGAACAGCGGGAAGCTGACCCCGAAATTCAACTCGCAAAAGCTGGAGATCGCTTTCGCATCACCTGGCTCCTGCTTGCCGAACTGGTTACAGGGAAAGCCCAGCACCACCAAGCCCTGGTCGGCGTACCGCTTCCAGAGGCTTTCCAGCCCCTCATACTGCGGGGTAAAGCCGCACTGGCTGGCGGTATTGACCACCAGAAACGCCTTGGCGCCAAAATCGGCCAGCTTCTTTCGCTCACCGCCGATGGTGGTACAGGGTATAGCCAGCAGGTCTTGGCTCATGGATGCGGGTTCTCTCGAGTGGTGGAGGCAAAAGAATAGCCAGCGATTGAATCGCACACAATCCAATTGCCCGCACCTGGCTCGTGTTCAGCGAGCGGAATGACGGCCATGCGCGCCCAAGGCGCTCGGCACCTAGCGCGGCACGTGCCTGAGCGATACCGAATTGATGCAGTAGCGCAGCCCGGTCGGCCGCGGGCCATCGGGGAACACGTGACCGAGGTGGGCCTCACAATGGCTGCAGCGCACTTCGATACGGTGCATGCCGTGGCTGAAATCCTCCAGCTCGGTGATCACCTCGGCACTGAGCGGCTGGAAATAACTCGGCCAGCCACAGCCCGAATCGAACTTGGCATCGGAATCGAACAGTGGCGTACCACAGCACACGCACTGGTAGACACCGGGCACCTTGCTGTCGTGGTACTCACCGGTGAACGGTCGCTCCGTACCGCCAAGGCGACAAACGTTGAACTGCGTGTCCGACAACTCCTCGCGCCAGGTTTCCAGTGGTTTTTCGAGCTTGCTCACAGGCCGTCCTCCTCGGAATAAAAAAGCCCTATCTGTATCTTTGCCCGACTCAGGCTGACACGTATGATTCGACACCTCAACCCGCCACGGCTCGCCGCCGCTTCGGCCCGCTGAAGGCCGCACCTCTTCGATTCGGGATTCTTCGCCATGCAGGTCAGCAAATCCAACAAGCTCGCCAACGTCTGCTACGACATTCGCGGCCCAGTGCTCAAGCACGCCAAGCGCCTGGAAGAAGAAGGCCAGCGCATCCTCAAGCTGAACATCGGCAACCCGGCCCCCTTCGGCTTCGAAGCACCCGAGGAAATTCTTCAGGACGTGATTCGTAATCTGCCCACGGCCCAGGGCTACAGCGACTCCAAAGGCCTGTTCAGCGCCCGCAAGGCGGTGATGCAGTATTACCAGCAGAAGCAGGTCGAAGGCATCGGCATCGAGGATATCTATCTCGGCAATGGCGTGTCCGAACTGATCGTCATGGCCATGCAGGCCCTGCTCAACAACGGCGACGAAGTCCTGATCCCAGCCCCGGACTACCCGCTATGGACCGCTGCCGTGGCCCTTTCCGGCGGCAAACCGGTGCATTACCTGTGCGACGAGCAGGCCGGCTGGTTCCCCGACATCGCCGACATGCGCGCCAAGATCACCACGAACACCAAGGCACTGGTGCTGATCAACCCCAACAACCCGACGGGCGCGGTGTACTCCCGGGAAGTGCTGCAGGATATCGTCGAACTGGCGCGCCAGCACAATCTGGTGGTGTTCTCCGACGAGATCTACGACAAGATTCTCTATGACGACGCCCAGCACATCTGCACTGCCTCCCTGGCACCGGACGTGCTCTGCCTGACCTTCAACGGCCTGTCGAAATCCTATCGCGTGGCCGGGTTCCGCTCCGGCTGGGTGGCTCTCTCTGGGCCCAAGCACCGGGCACGTGGCTATATCGAAGGCCTGGATATCCTCGCCAACATGCGCCTGTGCGCCAACGTCCCGAGCCAGCATGCGATCCAGACCGCCCTCGGCGGCTACCAGAGCATCAACGATCTGGTGTTGCCCAACGGCCGCCTGCTCGAACAGCGCAACCGCACCTGGGAACTGCTCAACGACATCCCCGGTGTCAGTTGCGTCAAACCCATGGGCGCGCTGTATGCCTTTCCGAAGATCGACCCCAAGGTCTGTCCGATCCACAACGATGAGAAATTCGTGCTCGACCTGCTGCTCTCCGAGAAGCTGCTGGTGGTTCAGGGCACTGCCTTCAACTGGCCATGGCCCGATCACTTCCGGGTCGTCACCCTGCCCCGCGTCGATGACCTGGAACAGGCCATCGGGCGCATCGGCAGCTTCCTCAAGACCTACCGCCAGTAACCGCGGGTGCACCGCAAGCCATGGATCTGCAGATAGACGACTTCTACAAGGACGCCGCAGGCGGCCTGCTGGCGCTGTATCAGGTGTTCCCACGCAAGGCTGCGGTTTACGTGGAGGACTTGATCGGCCGCGAGGAACCGGACGAGTTCGGCCTGCCGAGCAAACGCTATCAGGCCTGTCTCGCCGCACTGCTATGGCTCGCCGACGAGGGTTACCTGCGTTACGAGTCGACCATCGGCTACGACGCCGTGGACCAGGCTGTCCTGACGGAAAAGGGTTTCCTGCGCCTGTCGCGCAGCCTCCCTCACGCCTTGCCCGATGGCGAGGCACCTCCTCCGGCGGTACACCGGGTCATGGCCACCCTGGCCTTTCAACTTCGCGACGCCCTGGCTCAGCAACATGGTGAACGGATTGCGCGGCTGACCCGCCACCTGTTCGAGCAGCACGCAGGTGCGCACCACTCCTAGCGTCGACGGATCAGGGTGCAAGCACCGACCGCGTTTTTTCTACGCCTCGATTGAAATAAACCGGGAAAACCCAATCTAACCTCCAGACCGCAGCGGCGACCTCGAGCCCCGTGCGATCAGGCGACACAGTTTGAAATAGTCGCCTGGTTGAATCGCCAAGGGGCGCGCCCTTATATAGCCGCCGTATCAAGCCTGTATTTCCCGTGAGGAGTCGTTTCACACCATGATGCGCATTATGTTGTTCCTGGCTACCAACCTGGCGGTGCTGGTCATCGCCAGCATCACCCTCAAACTGCTGGGGGTTGATCGCTTCACCGGCCAGAACCACGGCAGCCTGCTGATTTTCTGCGCCGTCTTCGGTTTCGCCGGCTCGCTGATCTCACTGTTCCTGTCCAAATGGATGGCGAAGATGAGTACCGGCACCGAGATCATCACTCAACCGCGTACCCGCCACGAACAGTGGCTGTTGCAGACCGTCGAAGAACTGTCCCGCAACGCCGGCATCAAGATGCCGGAAGTGGGTATCTTCCCGGCCTACGAGTCCAACGCGTTCGCCACCGGCTGGAACAAGAACGACGCGCTGGTCGCCGTCAGCCAGGGGCTGCTCGAGCGTTTCTCGCCGGACGAAGTGAAAGCCGTGCTGGCCCACGAGATCGGCCATGTGGCCAATGGCGACATGGTCACCCTGGCACTGATCCAGGGCGTGGTGAACACCTTCGTGATGTTCTTCGCGCGCATCTTCGGCAACTTCGTCGACAAGGCGATCCTCAAGAACGAAGGCGGTCACGGCATCGGTTACTTCGTGGCGACCATCTTCGCCGAGCTGGTACTCGGTATCCTGGCCAGCATCATCGTCATGTGGTTCTCGCGCAAACGCGAGTACAAGGCCGACGAAGCAGGTGCACGACTGGCCGGCACCGGGGCGATGATCGCGGCACTGCAACGGCTGCGCGCCGAACAGGGCGTACCGGTGCAGATGCCCGACAGCCTGACGGCCTTCGGCATCAATGGCGGCTTGAAGAACGGCCTGGCCGGGCTGTTGATGACCCACCCGCCGCTGGAAGAGCGTATCGAGGCCCTGCGTCGATTGAATTGATCGCTACATAAGAAGAAGGCGACCGCAAGGTCGCCTTTTTTTGGGTCTGTTTTCTACGGCGGCGCCCCTCCCCTCGTCTTCGCCAAGGGGCTAGCTAGCAGCCGTTTTCGCGCTCCGCCATAGGGCAACGTGTCAGAGCAGCCTCAGCCGATAGGCGCGCTCCTCCATGCGAACAAGCCCCCTGGCCCTGAATCGCTCTTCCATGGCGTCCTGGCTTTCCAGCAATTGGCTATCCCAGGCACGACCGTCCCAGCCCCTAACCTCGGCATCGTCGACGGAAAACGGTGGTCCGTCCATCAGCGCCTGGTCGTAGTCCAGGGCCACCAGCAACCCCTGGCTGCCGGCGGGCAGTACATGCTGCAGGTGCCGGATATAACGCTCGCGCATCTCCGTCGGCAGGGCGATCAGCGCAGCGCGGTCGTAAAACAGCGTACAACCTGCCAGTTGCTCGCTGCCGAGCGCGAAGAAATCGCCACAGTACAACTCGATCCTTCCGTGCCGGTAAACCCGAAATGCCCCCTCCTGAGTGACCGTCGGTTCCAGACCCTGCTCGCTGAAAAATGCCTCGATGGCGGTCTGCGCCAGTTCCACGCCGATCACCCGATGCCCACGCTCGGCCAGCCAGACCATATCCAGGCTTTTGCCGCACAAAGGCACCAACACCCGAGCGCCATCCGCTGCCGCCAGGGTTGGCCAGTAGTTGCGCAGGAATGGGTTGACCTCACCGGCATGGAAACCGATCTGGTTATTCTGCCAACGCGTTTGCCAGAACGCTTCCTGCATGGTTCCTCCGATAAACAATCGATAAAATGGATAGGAACAGCCACCAAATAGCCGTTGTTAGCCCAGCCTAGCTGATGGATCATCCCTCTACCTTCAGGAGGCCATCATGTTACCCAGCCTGTTCATTTCCCATGGTTCACCCATGCTCGCCCTGCAGCCCGGTGCCAGCGGCGTCGCCCTCACCCGTCTTGCTGCGGAGCTGCCGAAGCCACGCGCCATCGTGGTGGTATCGGCGCACTGGGAGAGCGCCGACCTACTGGTGATGAGCGCGGCTCGACCACAGACCTGGCACGACTTCGGCGGCTTTCCCGCGGAGCTCTATCAGGTGCAGTACCCCGCGCCCGGCAACCCGCAACTGGCAGAGGACATCGTGCAGCGCCTGAAAACGGCCGGCCTGCCCGCCCGCGCCGATGAGCGCCAACCGTTCGATCATGGCAGTTGGGTGCCGCTGTCGCTGATGTATCCGCAGGCGGACATCCCCGTGGTGCAAGTGTCACTGCCCAGTCACCAGGGCGCAGCCCTGCAGGTGCAGGTTGGCAAGGCGCTGGCCGGGCTGCGCGAGCAGAACGTTCTACTGCTCGGTTCCGGCAGCATCACCCACAACCTCGGCGAGCTGGACTGGCGTGCCGCCCCGGAAAAGGCGACGCCCTGGGCCGCGGCGTTTCGCGACTGGATGGTCGACAAGCTGCAGCGTAATGACCTGCAGGCATTGCTCGATTACCGCCAGCAAGCGCCGCATGCCCGTCGCAACCACCCCAGTGAGGAACACCTGCTACCGCTGTTCTTCGCCCTGGGTGCCGGCGGCGCCTGCCGAACCGAACACCGGGGATTCACCCTCGGCGCGCTGGGCATGGATATCTACAGCTTCGCCTGAAGGAAAGACTGCTCCAGCGTGCTGAGCAGTACCTGCACCTTGGTGATCGACTCCTGATACTCGGTCTGCCAAACGGAATCGGCGACGATGCCGCCTCCGCCCCAGCAACTGATCGTGCCGCCCTTGGCGAGCAGGCTGCGGATGGCGATGGAGCTGTCCATCTCGCCACGTACGTCCAGGTACAACAGCGAACCGCAGTACAGGCCTCGCCGCGTCGGCTCCAGTTCGTCGATGACCTGCATCGCACGGATTTTCGGGGCGCCGGTGATGGAGCCGCCCGGAAAGGCGCCCAGCAACAGGTCCAGTACATCCTTGTCGGCAGCCAGTTCACCGGTCACCGCACTGACCAGATGATGCACGTTAGGGTAGCTCTCCAGCGCGAACAGCTCGGGCACGCGCACCGAGCCGATACGACAACTGCGCCCCAGGTCGTTGCGCAACAGATCGACGATCATCAGGTTTTCGGCGCGATCCTTGGGGCTTTCGAGCAAGGCGCGGGCATTGTCCGTATCCTCCTGCTCGCTGCGCCCACGGGGCTGAGTCCCCTTGATCGGCCGGGTTTCCACCTGTCCCTGGCTGACCCGGATGAAGCGTTCTGGCGAGAGGCTCAGCACCGCACCGCCATCTGCCAGCGTCAGATAGCCGGAAAACGGCGTCGGGCAGGCCTCGCGCAGGGCGCAGTAAGCCCGCCAGGGCTCTCCCTGGTAGCTGGCACGAAAACGCTGGGCGAAGTTGACCTGGTAGCAGTCACCGGAGGCGATATAGGCATGAATGCGGGCGATGGCACTGGCGTACCTGTCCGCTTCGATATCGGCCTGGAAGGCCCCAAGCAAGGCGAATGACGCCTCTTCCGATGCGGCCGCAGGCGCAGGCGCAGACCGGAACAATGCAAGCAAACGCGCCTGCTCGCTACTGCAGAGCGATGGATGAAACACCAGTTGACTGGTCTGCGCCTGGTGGTCGCTGATCAGTGCCCAGGCATACAGACCGAGGGCTGCATCGTCCACCCCCAGATCATCTCTGGCCTGCTCGGGCAGCGCCTCGATGCGACGACCGAAATCGTAGCCGAGGTACCCCAGCAGGCCACCCGCGAACGGCAACTCGAGCCCGGCCGGCAATTCGGCCTTGCCCAGCGCGGCCAGCCCTTCGCGCAGGCGCGCGAAGAAGACGACGCCCGGCTCGCCTTCCTCTGGGCTCAGGGTCGCCTGGGGCCAGGCGCTGAGCAGGTCATAGCGGCCCCGCGAAGCCGACGGCCGGCCGGCATCCAGCAGCACTGCACCCGGCGCCTTTCGCACCCGTTCGAAATAAACCGCGGGGTCGGCCTGATACGGCAGGGAGTGGACGAGACAGGTAGGCATTCAATACATCACACGGACAAGGACGGCCGATTGTAGAGCCGCCGAGGGGATAGTCCTAGGGTCCGTTGCGGTTTCAGCACGACCGCGTCGGAGCGGCAACAGACTCTGGCCTCCAGCGCCTGGCTGAACGTATTTTCAAGGCCTGGAAACGACTCGGGGGAGCCAATGGCTCCCCCGAGTTATCCAGCATCGCGGATCAGTCTTCGCGATAACGGCGCAGCTTCAGAGGCTTGCCGGCGACACGGGTGTCCTTGAGCTTGCTCAGCAGGCGCTCGAGGCCATCTTCCGGCAGTTCCACCAGGCTGAAGCTCTCGCGAATCTGGATGCGGCCGATGGCCTCGCGGGCCAGCCCCCCCTCATTGAGGATGGCGCCCAGCAGATTCTTGGCAGCGATGCCATCACGTGCCCCCAGCGCGGTCCGGCAACGCGCCCGGCCTTCGCCCAGCGGCATCGGCGCCCGGCGCTCACGGTATTCGCCACGCTCGGCAGTAGCGCGTTCGCCATCACGCTCACGGCGTTCACGTGGAGCGCCACCAACACCCGGCACCAGCGGCTGCTCACGCTCGACACTGGCCAGGTCCAGAGGTTGGCCGTTGGTGGCCTTCTTCAACAGCGCAGCGGCCAGCGCACGAGGGCTGCAACCGATATCGGCGGTCAGGCGGTCGAGCAGCTCACCGTGGCTGGCCTCGGCTTCGGCCACCAGCGGCGCCAAGCCGTTGGTCAACTTCTTGATACGCGCATCCAGAACCTGCTGGGCGTTCGGCAGTTTGACCTCACCGACCTTCTGGCCGGTGACGCGCTCGATCACCTGCAGCATGCGACGCTCGCGCGGCGTGACCAGCAGCAGCGCACGGCCTTCGCGACCGGCACGGCCGGTGCGGCCGATACGGTGTACGTAGGACTCGGGGTCGTACGGCATGTCGACGTTGAACACGTGAGTGATGCGCGGGACGTCGATACCACGGGCAGCGACGTCGGTAGCGACGACGATGTCCAGACGGCCATCCTTGAGGGACTCGATCACGCGCTCACGCTGGTTCTGGGCGATGTCGCCGTTCAGGGCGGCAGCCTTGTAACCCTTGGCTTCCAGCGCCGCGGCCAGATCCAGGGTCGCCTGCTTGGTACGTACGAAGGCGATCAGCGCGTCGAATTCCTCGACTTCCAGCAGGCGCAGCACGGCATTGGTCTTCTGATCGGCATGGATCATCAGGTGCGCCTGCTCGATACGCGAGACGGTCTGCGTCTTGGCCGCGATCTTGATGTGCTGCGGATCGCGCAGGTGCTTTTCAGCGATGGCGCGGATCGAGTGCGGCAGGGTCGCGGAGAACAGCACGCTCTGGCGGCTTTTCGGCATGGCTTCGAAGATCACTTCGAGGTCATCCATGAAGCCCAGCTTGAGCATTTCGTCCGCTTCGTCGAGCACCAGATACTGGATGGTCGACAGCACTTTCTCGTCGCGACGCAGGTGGTCGACCAGACGGCCCGGGGTGGCAACGATAACCTGCGCACCCTGGCGAATGGCCTTGAGTTGCGGCCCCATCGGCGCACCGCCGTAGACGGCGACCACGTTGAGGCCAGGCATCTGCTTGGAGTAGGTTTCAAACGCGGTGGCGACCTGCAGGGCCAGCTCGCGGGTCGGCGCCAGAATCAGTGCCTGGGGCTCACGCTTGGCTGGATCGATTTTCGACAGGATCGGCAGCGCGAACGCTGCAGTCTTGCCAGTACCGGTCTGGGCCTGGCCGATCATGTCCTGGCCGGAAAGAATCACCGGAATGGCCTGGTACTGAATGGGCGAAGGCTCTTCGTAGCCGACGGCGGTCAGGGCGGAGAGAATATTGGCGTGAAGGCCGAGTGCGGCGAAGCCGCCGGTTTCCTGGGTCATGGGTCTGCCTCTAGTGCATCCGCAAAGACCCATGTTCCAAAGCTGCACATGCCATGTAGGACCTTGTGGGTCACCCTGGCAGCCATGTCGGCGGGGATTTGCGAAAACGTGGTGAAAAGTGAATCGTCAAGATAGCCCGCTTGGCGGACTGGCTGCCGAAAATAGCTTCCGGGCGAGTTGCACTACTTGAACGTGGCCATGAATTGGCCGGCGCGCACTATACCGGAATTTCCCTACGCATGTGCTTTTTTTCAAACAATAAAGTCGTCGAATCGGCCTGCGGCAGCCCGCCGCGGCGTTGTGCCGCAGCGCCACAGGCTGGCTGATCGAGGGGTCAGGCCCGACTGGTCAACTGCGCTTCGATCGAACCCTTGTCGACCACCGACCAGACCTCGGCGATCTTGCCGTCGCGGAACGCATAGAACACGTTCTCGCTGAAGGAGACCCTGCGGCCATTGACCGGCAGATCGAGAAAGCGGCCTTTGGGCGAACAGTGAAAATCCAGGCGGCTGGCGATGATCGACTCCTCGCAGGTCAGCAGCCGGACGGTGAACCGCAGGTCCGGGATCTCCTGGAAATCACGCTCGAGCATCTCCCGATAACCGGTGAGCCCCAGGCGTCGACCGTTGTGCACCGCATCGTCGTGAACGAAATTTCCCAGCTTCGGCCAGTCCTGACGATTGAGGCAATCGAGGTAGGCTCGATACACCGTGGGAAGGTCTTGTTCGCTCATGGCATTGCTCCGTCTGAATGGTCTCTAAGTCCGTCGCTGTCATCGAACGCACGGATGAGTAACCCATGTGCCGTGAACAGCGCAACCCTAGAGGGACATTGCGGACAACGTTTAATTCCTGACTCAGCTGGCCATGCGAACAGCATCTATCAATGGCTGCAGCGAATAGCCGAGCCGCGCCTGCAAGGCGGCGGCACGGCGACTCACCGCCTCGCGGTCGAACTGCTGGTCCAGCGCGGCCGGCACCAACACCACCACGTTGCCCTCGACCACCGGGCACTCCCAGTAATGCCGGTGGTAGAGGCCACGCAGCAGCGCGGCGCCCAACGGCTTGCCATCGTCACCAGCCCATTGATTGATGATCAGCCAGCCACCGGGATTGAGCTTGGCGCGGCAATCATCGAGGAAGCGCCAGGCCAGATGGCCGACACCCGGGCCGGTGTCGGTATAGAGGTCGACGAAGATCAGGTCCGCGCTTTCTGCGCTGGACAACAGTTCCATGGCATCACCGATGCGCATGGTCAGGCGCGGATCGTCTTCCAGGCCGAGGTACTCCATGGCCAGGCGCGGCACATCGGGGCGCAGCTCGATGATCTCGACATCCTCCAGCGACAGGAATTTCAGGCACGCCTGAGTCAGGTTGCCGGCACCCAGGCCGAGGAACAGCGCCGTCTCCGCTGCCTCGTGGCACAGCGCGCCAGCGAACATGGCGCGGGTGTAGTCGTATTCCAGCCAGCTCGGATCGGCAGTGAACACACAGCTCTGCTCGATCGACTCGCCAAACTCGAGAAAGCGGTATTCGCCGATTTCCACCACACGGATCACGCCAAAGGCGTCGTGCACCTCGGCCAGCAGCACCTCGTCCTTCATTTCCTCCATCGGAGGCAAGCCAGGCATACGCAGATTCTCCACCATCGCGCTCCCCGGCTCAGGCCGGGCTGGCATCGATTGTCGATGATTGCGCGCACTCAGGTCACGCGATAAATGCCTGACGATAGCCTCAGCGGGCCTTGGCGCACCCGGTGATCGGTTACCATGACCGATCACCAACAAGAGATGCCGCCATGAGTCAGCCTTGGAGTCCCGATAGCTGGAGAAGCAAAGCCATCCAGCAACAACCTGTCTACCCGGATGCCGCGCAACTGAACAAGGTCGAGCAGACCCTGGCCAGCTTCCCGCCGCTGGTATTCGCTGGCGAGGCGCGGGAACTGCGCAAGCAGTTCGCCGAGGTGACCCAGGGCCGGGCATTCCTGCTGCAGGGCGGCGACTGCGCGGAGAGCTTCGCCGAGTTCAGTGCGGCGAAGATCCGCGACACCTTCAAGGTGCTGCTGCAGATGGCCATCGTCATGACGTTCGCAGCAGGCTGCCCGGTGGTCAAAGTCGGGCGTATGGCCGGCCAGTTCGCCAAGCCGCGTTCGGCCAATGACGAAACCATCGACGGCGTCACCCTGCCCGCCTACCGTGGCGATATCGTCAACGGCATCGGCTTCGATCCAATCAGCCGCGCTCCCGACCCTCAGCGCCTGCTGCAGGCCTATCACCAGTCCACTGCCTCGCTGAACCTGTTGCGCGCCTTCGCACAGGGCGGCTTCGCCGACCTGCATCAGGTCCACCAGTGGAACCTGAACTTCATCGCCAACTCGGCACTGGCTCAGAAGTATCACCAGTTGGCCGATCGCATCGACGAGACCCTGGCGTTCATGCGCGCCTGCGGCATGGACGGCGCGGCGCAGGTTCGCGAAACCAGCTTCTTCACCGCCCACGAAGCCCTGCTGCTCAACTACGAAGAAGCCTTCGTGCGCCGCGACAGCCTGACGGGCGGCTTCTACGACTGCTCGGCACACATGCTGTGGATCGGCGACCGCACCCGCCAGGTGGACGGCGCCCATGTCGAATTCCTGCGCGGCGTGGGTAATCCCATCGGCGTCAAGGTTGGCCCGAGCATGACCGACGAGGACCTGATCCGCCTGATCGACATCCTCAACCCGGACAATGACCCAGGTCGCCTCAACCTGATCGTGCGCATGGGCGCCGACAAGGTCGAAGCCGGCCTGCCGCGCCTGATCCGCAGCGTGCAGCGCGAGGGCCGCCAGGTGCTGTGGAGCAGCGACCCGATGCACGGCAACACCATCAAGGCATCGAGCGGCTACAAGACCCGCGACTTCGCGCAGATTCTCGCCGAGGTTCGTCAGTTCTTCGCCGTCCACAACGCCGAGGGTAGCTATGCGGGCGGCATCCATATCGAGATGACCGGCCAGGACGTCACCGAGTGCATCGGCGGTGCCAAGCCGATTACCGAAGCCGGCCTGTCTGACCGCTATCACACCCATTGCGACCCGCGGATGAACGCCGATCAGTCACTGGAGCTGGCGTTCATGATTGCCGAGACGCTGAAACAGGTCCGCCGTTAGAACGGTATGGGCAATGGTGGATCAGGCGCGTTGATTCACCGTCATCAGCCCACCTGGCGCTGCTTTAAGCTGAACGAAGACAACCGACAGACGGTCTTCCGTACAGAGCCGATCGACACCGAGGCTCACCTATCCATAGAAGGAGTCGCACATGCCCTGGTATGCCTGGTTGATCCTGATTGTGGCGATCGGCTCCATCGTCGGTGGCCTGTTCATGCTGCGTGATACGGCGAAGAAGCTGCCGCTCAGCGACGAGCAACTGAAACGCATCCACGAGCGTAACGTCGAGCAGGATGCCAAGGACGCTCAGGATCGCTGATCCCTTTCGAGCGCTGTAAACTGCGCCTCCGCTCAGGAGGCGCAATGCCCTTATCTCCCCGACTGCTATTGCCGCTTTTCCCCCTCGCCGCCGGCGTGACCCTGGGCTTTATCGAGCCCATGGGGTTGCTCGTCGCCTGCCTGTTCATCGCCCTGGTGCTTGCCCCCAACCGCCTGCCCGCGAGGTTCCGGGACGGCCTGGTGATGATTGCCAGCCTGTTACTGGCCGCGCACCTGCTGCCCGGCTTCGCTCCCTGGATCCTTGGCGACCCGGAGCGAATCAGCAGCGACGCGCCGCCCTTCCTGCTGCGGCTTTCGTGGGACAAACTGCTGGTGGGTTGCACCCTGCTCGCCTGGTGGCTTGGCCAGCCCCCGAGGCAAGGCGACAAGCCGATGCTGACGGTAGCGGTATATGCGGCGACGCTGCTGACGGTACCTGGTCTGGCACTGCTGCTGGGGGTCGTGGGCTGGCAGCCGAAGTGGCCGGAGATGCTCTGGCCCTGGCTGATTATCAACCTGGGCGTGGCCGTACTGGCGGAGGAGCTGTTGTTTCGTGGTCTGCTGCAACAGCGCCTGGTCGAGTGGCTGGGCGTCTGGCCGGGGATTCTCTGCGCCGCCCTGCTGTTCGGGGCTGCACACATCCCGTTCAGCCCGGGCTTCGCGGTGGTGGCGACCGTCGCCGGGCTCGGCTATGGGCTGGCTTTTCAGCTGAGCGGCCGACTGAGCATCGCCATCGCTCTCCACGGTTTGGTCAACATCCTGCATTTCGTTACGCTGAGCTATCCGCTGCGTCTTGGTTGAGCCTGTAAATCGACAGCGGTCGCCGCGCGCTCAGCGCTTGCGGCTTGCGGGACGGAAGAGCAAGGCTGCGAACCAGCCTTAGCGCCGAAATTCGAAATGCAGCTCGGCGCCTTCCAACGAATTCGAATACTCGGAACCGGCCTCTCCAGTCAGCAACTTGCCGCTGAGCTGAAACGGGTCGAGCGAAGGTTTCTTCTCTTCGAAAAACGCCGGGAGGATAGGTGGCACTCCATTCTCGGCGCCCCTGTTTTCGGCATCGAGCTTGGCGGTCAGCTCCACCGGCAGGCTGAGATCCAGCTTGGTCCTGGGCGCTGCCTTGACCACTTTCTGCGGTTTTTTCTCGACCCTGGCCCGCTCCGCCACTTTTTTAGGCGCGACTGTTTCGGCTTTTTTCTCGGCAGCAGCAGGCCGGGTAACCGGTGCGACATCTTCAACCTTCGCCTTGGCGGGCTGCTCGATGGGCTGGACGGGCGCTTGCGGACGGGCGGGCTCGCGGTCTGCCACTGCCGGCTCGCTGCCCTTGCGCGGGGTATCCCCACCTTGCTCATCGGAGCCACAGGCACTCAGTAGCACTGCAAGGATTATCGGCAACAGATATCGCATCGGAGTCATCGGGGCGGTTCGCGCAGTGACGTTACTATTGATTCTAAAACGCCTGGGCAATAACGCCAACCGGGCTGCCGAATGGCATCACCACCTGTCGATGCACGCGGGCATCAGGGGTGCGTCACATTGCGCACCTCTGCCTCGACATCCAGGCCGGGATGCTGCGCCGCCAGGCGTTCGACCCGCCGCTGCGCCTGCTCGCCCTCGCCGCGTGCGCGCAGCTCGGCGATCTCGCGAAGCGCGTTGAGTACCTCGTCCGGCAGGGGTGGTGTCCTGGCCGCCATACGCGCGACGATCTTCGGTGCCTGCTCCGCATGCGCCAGCACCGAATGCTCGGCAGGGCTCGGCAAGGCCTGCAGTGCCATCGGCGCAGGCGCCATGTCATCAGCGGGCGGGGCCTGTTCAAGGGTTTTCAGCCCCAAGCCGAGCCCCAGACCGAGCACCGCGACGCAGCCGAAGGCTGCCGACCAGCGCCCGCGCCCGGAGGCACCAGCCAGCCAGCCCAGCAAACGCTGCCAGGCACCCTGGGTTTCAGGCTTGCGTGGCACAGCAGCCTCGACGGCAGCCGCCAGGATACGGGCATCCAGCGTCGACGATGGCTGCTCGCGGTGGTAGGTGCGCACATGCCCCAGCAGAGCCTCCTCATCACGCGCCAGATCGTGGGAATGGTCGTTCATGGTGACACCTCTTCGGCCACGCTGAGCAGGCGACGCAGCTTCTGCATCGCGTAGCGCAGGCGGCTTTTTACCGTTTCTGCGGGGGTGTGGGTCAGCTCGGCAATCTCGTGCAAAGCCAGATCGGCATGGGCGCGCAGCAGAAAGACCTCGCGCTGCTCCGCCGGCAGGTCATCGAGTGCAGCCTGGATTCGCGCCTGATCCTGGCTGAGGCTGAGTTGTCGCTCAGGATCTGGGTCGCCGCTTGCTCGATCATGCAACTGCTCATCGAACGCATCCTCGCGCTGTTGGCGCTTGCCATGCCTGCGCCAGTGGTCGATCAGGCGATTGCGGGCGATCTGGTACAGCCAGGTCTTGAACAGCACCGCTGCCTCGCGCTGCAGGGACTCGCTGCGGATCAGGCTCATCCAGGTGTCCTGGAAGACCTCTTCGGCGACCGCGTGGTCGCCGCACAAACCCAGCAGGAATCGAAACAGCCCCAGGCGATGCCGCTCGTAGAGCGGCGTAAAGGACGCGGCATCGCCAGCCCGGTAACGACGCAACAACTCGGCATCGTCGGGCTCGACGACGATTGGCGGATTGGCAGTCACACTCAGTCAACTCCGGTGGCGCGGGAACCGCCAGTTTGCAGGCTTTGCGCCAGTTCCACCAGTTGCACGAACTCATTTCGCAGGCCGAACCGATCGTCGCCACGGCTGCCCCGCGCCAACGCCGCCGTAGCGGCCCAGTCGAAGTTCCCGGTGTAGCTGCCGCCGCTCAGTTGCTGGGCGAAGGCTGCCACGGAGGCCGCGAAGCGCAGATCCTCACTGGCGTTGGCGATTGGCGTGTAGGACACAGGCGCCTGGATGGCGGTCTCCAGCAGACGGCTGTGGTTCTGCTCGGGCGTCTTGTAACGGATACGCAGCCAGGCCAGCTCGCTGTCGCCCGAGGTCGCTTGCGCCGCCTGCCGATAGCGCAGCGGCTCCAGCCAGCCTTGGTTGCCGACCGGCACGATCTCGTACAGCGCGGTCACGCTGTGCCCGGCACCGATGTCGCCAGCGTCGACCTTGTCGTTGCTGAAGTCTTCACGCTTCAGCGTGCGGTTCTCGTAACCGAGCAGACGGTACTCGCTGACCTGAGCCGGGTTGAATTCGACCTGAATCTTCACGTCACGGGCGACCGTGGCCAGGGTCGAGGCGAGCTGTTCGACCAGCACCTTGCGCGCCTCGCGCAGGTTGTCGATGTAGGCGTAGTTGCCATCCCCGGCGTCGGCCAGTTGCTCCATCAGTCGTTCGTTGTAATTGCCGGTGCCAAAACCCAGGGTGGTCAGTGAGATACCGCTCTTGCGTTTGTCGGCAGCCAACGCCTTGAGGCTCTCGAAGTCGCTGATGCCGACATTGAAGTCGCCATCGGTGGCCAGCAGGATGCGATTGATGCCGCCTCTGATGAAGCCTTTCTGCGCCTGCTGGTAGGCGAGCTGGATGCCCGACTCCCCCGCCGTCGAACCGCCGGCCCGCAACTGCTCGATAGCCGCGCGGATGTCGGCCTTGCGCGTGCCCGAGGTCGGCTCCAGTAACACGCTGGCGTCACCGGCATAAGCCACCAGCGAGACTCGATCCTGGCCACGCAACTGGTCGACCAGCAGTTTCAGGGTGCCCTGCACCAGCGGCAGGCCCTCGGGGCGATCCATGGAGCCGGACACGTCGACCAGGAATACCAGGTTGGCGGCCGGCAACTCGGCGGCCTGCAGGTCTGACGCCTTGATGGCAATACGCAGCAGGCGGCTCTGCGGGTTCCAGGGCGTCACTGCCAGCTCGCTGGCGACCCCGAACGGTACCTCGCCGTGGGGCATGGGATAGGCGTAGGGGAAGTAATTGACCAGCTCTTCCAGGCGCACCGCCTCGGCCGGTGGTAACCGTCCCTGGTTCAGGAAGCGCCGCACATTGGCGTAGCTACCGGTATCCACGTCGATGCCGAAGGTCGACAGCGGCGCCTCGGCCACGGACTGCACGGGATTGCCGGCCAGGCGCTGGTAGCGCTCGCGGCTGGCCTCGGCGACCGCGGTGTCACGGTGACTGCCGGTCACGGGTACGACCATGCGGGTGATCATCGGTGCCGGAAGGATCGGCTCCTGGATCGAAGCGGCTGCGGCGGCGACCCGCGGCTCGCTACGTGGCGCTTCGGTAGCATCGTTGTAGCTGGCACGGCACGCCACCAGCGACAGTACGACGCCGCTGGCAAGGCTGCACAACAGCAGTTGGGAAATCATTTTCATGGTGCGGCTCCTGGATCGAAAGAACGCTTCGATCCAGTAGACGCAGGCCGCTCACGTTCGGGGTTAACGGGCACCTGTGCAGCCGGTAATCGGCTATCGAGCCCGTGAGCATAAAACCTGCTCGAACCGCCAGCGCCGCACTCGTCGCACCAGCGCGCAGCGCCCTCGCAAACGCGGTTGTGCCGGCTGCCGGGGCGCTCGTGACGGCACAGGCGACAGCTTTATCGGAAAAACTGACTGGGCGTGGTGCCGAATTGCCTCTTGAACATGCAGGCGAAGGCGCTTGGGCTTTCGTAGCCGAGTTCTCCGGCGATGGTGATGACCTTCTCGCCCTCGGCAATCCGCTCCAGCGCGAGAAGCAGGCGAGCCTGTTGACGCCACTGACCAAAGGTCATGGCCGTGGCTTTTTGAAACAGCCGCTGAATGGTCTTCTCGTCCAGCTTCAACCGAGCACTCCAGTCAGCCAGTGTGGAGCTGTCTCCGGGATCCGCCAGCAAGGTCGAACAGATCACCGCGATCCGAGGATCCGTCGGCTGCGGGAGATGCAGCGGCAAGGTCGGCAAGACGGCAAGCTCGTCCAGAATCAGGCCCATAACCCTCGCTTCGCGCGAGTCCTGCAGGTAGGGCTCCACTATGTAGACAGAGGTCTTGATCAGTTCGCTCAGCAGAGGAGAAATGCTCACGGCCCTGGTTTGGCCTGGTAAATCCATCAGCTCATCGGGTCGCACGAAAACGCTGCGCATCTTCACCGGGCCTACGCAGCGAACCTCATGAAGGTTCCCACTTGGCATCCACAGGCCTCGGCTTGGTGGCACGATCCATTGCCCCAATGCCGAGCGCACAATCATGACGCCCTGAATGGCGTAAATCAGCTGATGCTTGTTATGGCTATGAGGCGCGATATGCCAATCGCTCGGGTAATCGGTAGCGCTGCACCTGACCTGCCAGTCCACGGCATCGATCTCGGTAACGAGTTCATTCAGTGATTTGATCATTTCGCCTTTTTCGAGATAGTCCTGCCCCTATTCTCGTGAGACAGGCATTTTTACCGCCCTTAGGATAGCGTCAATCCCTGAAATCCAGCAGCGCATTTGCGTCGGGCAGACTGCCCGCCAAGCACGCTGCCTTGCCTGGAAGCGTCTCGTATGCCCACCCGTTCCACTTCCCCTGCAACTGCGGCCACATCACTCGCTGGCCAGACCAGCCCCCTGGTCATGCGCGTGATCGGCGCCTGCGCCCTGGCCCATCTGATCAATGACCTGATCCAGGCGGTACTGCCGTCGATCTACCCGGTACTCAAGGCCAATTATGGGCTGACCTTCGCCCAGGTAGGCCTGATTACCCTGGTATTCCAGCTCACCGCATCGCTATTGCAACCCTGGGTCGGCTATCACACCGATCGCCACCCCAAACCCTGGCTGCTGCCTGCCGGCTCACTGTGCACCCTGGTCGGCATCCTACTGCTGGCCTCGGTTGGCAGCTTTGCGGCCATCCTGCTGGCTTCGGCGCTGATCGGCATAGGCTCTTCGACCTTCCACCCGGAGGCTTCGAGGATTGCACGGCTTGCCTCGGGCGGCCGCTTCGGCCTGGCGCAGTCGACCTTCCAGGTCGGCGGCAACACGGGCAGCGCCCTCGGCCCGCTACTGGCAGCGGCCATCGTCATTCCTTACGGTCAGGGCCACGTCGCCTGGTTCGGCCTGTTCGCGGTATTGGCAATCCTGGTGCTCTATGGCCTGAGCCGCTGGTACCGCACACACCTCGACCTGTTCAGGCTCAAGCAGGGTGGCCAGGCAATGCACGGGCTGTCGAAGCAACGGGTGGTCGCTGCGTTGGCGGTGCTGGCACTGCTGGTGTTTTCCAAGTATTTCTACATGGCCGGCCTCACCAGCTTCTTCACCTTCTACCTGATCGAGAAATTCGGTGTTTCCATCGCCGACTCCCAGCTGTATCTGTTCCTGTTTCTCGGTTCGGTGGCTGCGGGCACCTTCTTCGGCGGGCCGATTGGCGATAAGGTCGGGCGTAGAAAAGTGATCTGGTTCTCCATTCTCGGCGCTGCCCCGTTCACCCTGGCACTGCCCCACGTCGACCTGTTCTGGACAGGCATACTGAGCATGGTCATCGGCTTCATTCTCGCTTCGGCGTTTTCCGCGATCGTGGTCTTCGCCCAGGAACTGATGCCCGGCAACGTGGGCATGATCGCAGGCCTGTTCTTCGGTTTGATGTTCGGGTTCGGCGGTGTCGGCGGCGCGTTTCTGGGCTATCTGGCGGATACTCACGGCATCGAATACGTGTTTTTCCTGTGTTCGTTTCTGCCGCTGCTGGGGATCCTGGCCATCCTGCTGCCTTCCACGCGGGCGAATGGGGGCAGATGAAAACACCAGGTGCTTGCCGTTCGGCAGGCCGTGATGGGCGATGACCCTCAGCAGTCGCCTGCCTACTGGCGAGGCGGGACGCCGTGTCGCGATTGCTCAAGAACCTGTTCAAAGGACACGGTTCCCCAGGGTCTGTTGACGTTTCACGCACGGCCGCGCCGCAGCCCGTTTTGCCGCGAGGCAAGGGCCGCGCCCGCTCCCGGCGGGCTGGCGGCATTTCCCATATCCCTGTGGGTCACACAGCCGCGAAGTTTAGCGGGCTAAATGAGCCGGCGAGAAACGCCGCATAGCGGCAAAACGGCCCCGGCCCTGCGGCTCGCGCTGAAACGTCAACAGCCCCTAGAAGCCGCTGGTTGTCGCCTCCTGGCAGAGCTGGCTGGCCAGCATGCCCAGGGTCATCAGCGCGCGTTCCGCTTCGCGGTTCCACGGAATGCCGCAGTTGAGGCGCACGCAGTGGTTGAACTGCTCGGTATTGCTGAAGATCAACCCCGGGGCGATGCTGATGCCCTGCTGCAAGGCGCTGACGTGCAGATCCTTGGTGTTGACCCGCGCCGGCAGGCTGACCCAGAGGATGAAACCGCCATTGGGCCGGGTGATCTGCGTGCCCTCGGGAAAGTGCTGCTGCACCGCCAGCTGGAAGGCACTGAGGTTCTTGCGGTACTCCTGGCGGATGTGCCGCAGATGACGGTCGTAGCCACCGTTCTCCAGGTAGGCCGCCACCGCCATCTGGGTGACGCTACAGGCCGAATGGGTGGTGAACATCTGCAGGCGTTGGATTTCGTCATGGTATTTGCCAGCGATGATCCAACCGATCCGTACCCCGGGCGAGAGGGTCTTGGAAAAACTCGAGCAGTACACCACGCGCCCCTCCGGATCCCCGGCCTTGAGCGCCTTGGTGCGGCCCTGCTCGAACATCAGTTCGCCGTAGATATCGTCCTCGACGATCTGGATATCGAAGTCGCTGGCCAGGCGCAGCAGTTGTTTCTGCCGAGCCTCGGGAATGGTGCCGCCCAGGGGGTTGCTCAGGCGCGCGGTGAGCACCAGTGCCTTGATCGGCCACTGGCTGGCAGCCAGTTGCAGGGCCTCGACACTGATGCCCGTGGTGGGATCACTGGGAATCTCGATGACCTTGAGACCAAGCAGGTCGGCCAGTTGCAGCAAGCCGTAATAGGTCGGCGACTCGGTGGCGATCAGGTCACCGGGGCGGGTCATCACCCGCAGGGACATCTGCAGGGCGTCCACGCAACCATGGGTAATCACCACCTCGGAGGGGTCGACCAGCACGCCCGCGTCGCGCATGCGGATCGCCACCTGGCGGCGCAGCGGTTCGAAACCAGGGCTGAACATGTAGCTGAACGCTCGCGGGCTCTGGAAACGGGTCACCTTGGCAAGCTGCTGGTGCAGCGCCCGAACCGGCAAGTAGTCGACGTGGGGCACCGCTGCCCCGAGGGGAAACACTCCCTCTCGGCGCGCTTCGCCCAGCACCTGATTGATGATACTGCTGCGTGTCACCAGACCAGGCCGCTCGACCCGAGCGATATCAGGGGTATCGGCGGTCAGCGCTGGCGTCTGGTGGACATAGAAGCCCGATTGCGGGCGCGCACGGATCAGGCCGAGGTCTTCGAGATTGGCATAGGCCTGCAGCACCGTGGCGTGGCTGACGCTGAGCTGGGCACTCAGCTTGCGCACCGATGGTACCCGCTCACCGGGCTGATAAACGCCACGACGGATATCGTCCGCCAACTGCTGAGCGATACGCTGATAGAGCAACAGATTGGTCATGACCGCTTCATCCCGGGACTGAACCATAACAGTACTCTAACTAAATATTTCTGTACCGGTACAACACTGAAATATCTCGCCGATACAGCCGCTTGCCAGACAAGGATAGGGTGTTCTCCAGGCGCAGGCGACGAGCAGGGTTCGCCTGCGCCCAAAGGCGATAAAAAACCCCGCACCGGAAGACAGTAGCGGGGTTCTTGCTGAGCCGTGCTCCCTAGCGAGTGGCGCCTAGCCGCCCCTGCTCGTCGGAGAACAGGATCTCGACGCGACGATTCTGCGCCTTGCCCTTGGCCGAGGCATTTTCCGCCACCGGAAAGCCTTCGCCAAAGCCTTGCACCTCGATGCGCCTGGCATCGATACCCAGATCGATCAGCGCATCGGCGACGGTCTGCGCGCGGTCGCGGGACAGCTGCAGATTCTCCTCACGCTTGCCGCTGCTGTCGGTGTAGCCCTCGATACGCACCACCCGCCGTGGGTTCAACTGCAGAAACTGCACCAGCTTCAATATCGTGCGATTGGCGCTGGCCTTGAGGTGCACCTCACCGGCGTCGAACAGCACATCACCAAGGGTCATCACCAGGCCGCGATCGGTCTGCGCCGTCGCCAGGCTGACGATCTGCTCCTCGAGCCACGCGTTCTGCGCCTGCACGCTGGTCAACTTGGCCTCACGCAGCGCCAATTGCAGGCGCTGGCGTTCAAGCTCCAGGCGCGCCGCATTCTCCTCGTCCAGGGCGAGTTGTGCATGCTCACGGGCGATCTCGCTGTAGCGCTGGCTCAGGTAGGCGTAATGGGCCACATCGTCGCTGCTGCCCCAATAGCCGGCCAACCGCTCGGCACGTCCCAGGGATTCGCCGGCGCGGATCACATCCTTGGGCGCGCTACGCAGCACCTGAGGATCCTCCCTGACCGACTGGAAGCTGGTCCGGGCAGCGTCGAGCGTGGCGCTGTGCTGGTCATCCAGGCCGGCACAGCCTGCCAGCAAGGCACCCGTCAGTGCCGCGGCGCCTATACGCAAAGGGCTCATGGCGTAGCTCCCAGTTGATCGCGCAAGCGCTTGATACGGCGGTTCAGCTCGGCCAGCTGCGCCTGGCTGCGCAGCGTCAGCACCCGAGCCTCGGCCAGGCGCGCATCGAGTTCGGCCTGCTCGGCCTGCACACGGGCAGTTCGATACGCTTGCTCGTCCATCGCCGAACGGGCCTTGGCGAGCTTGGCTTCGGCCTGGCTCAGTTCGGCAACGGTCTCGCCCGCGGCGACGGTGCGGGCCTGTTCGATGACCTGTTCGGTAAGGCGCATCTGTTCGGAAGGCGCGGGATCAGTGGCACAGCCTTGCAGCAAAAGCACCGCCAGCGCGGCGCTGGTATATCGATAGATCACGGGTACGTCCTACTGATTCGGAACACTGGCGGCCGGCTGAGGCTGTTGTTCCTTCCAGCGTTGCAAGTTGCGTTGCAGAAGGGTTTGCGGCATGCCGGCGGCGGTGAATTCTGTCATTTTCCTGGCCAGTTGTCCGCGCAGCCAGGGGTCGTTGCACGCCGAGTTGTGGGACAGCGCCAAGTGCAAGCCCTCACTGGAAACCGGCGGGTCGAGCACCTGCAGATCATCCTGCAGGCCCAGGGTCGACGCCAGCGCCTGCCCTGGATAGCGCTCGTAGAGCACATAGTCGGTACGCCCCAGCAGCAGCTTCTGGAACGCCTGGGTCAGGCTGGAGACACCTTCGAGGGTCAGGTTGTCCCTGGCATAGGCATCGAACGTCTGCCCGAAGCTGTTGTTGACCAGGGTGTCGCCAGTACGCCCCTGCAGGTCGGCCCAGCCTACGTAGGGGAAGTCGCTGCCCTTGCGCACCCAGACCACGCTCGGTGTCGACAGGAAGGCCGGGTGCACGAAGTCCATGATTTCCAGGCGCGGGATGGTCAGGAAGGCACCGGCGAGCATGTCGATGCGCCCGGTACGTACCTCCTCCTGGGCTCTCGACCAGGGGCCGGCGTAGACCACCTCGATGCCGACGCCAAGCTCCTTGGAAACCGCCTTGAGCAGATCGACGGTGGCGCCGATCAGTTGCCCCGGGTTCTGTGGGTCGCGCCACAGGTAAGGCGGGTACTCGGGATTGCCGGTAGCGACCAGCCGCTCGCATTTGCCGGCGGCCTGGGCGCCACCGGCCAGCAACAAGCCGATGAGCAGCAGACCAGACCTGACTAAACTTCGCTCGCCCATCGTTATTCTCTCGGTTCACATACTAGCCAGTCGTTCCGTGACTGAAGAATCATGACATGCTAGCTCATACGACCTGGATAATCAGCGATAAGACGCCGCATGAAGAAAATGATTCTCGCCGTATTCGTCCTTCTGATCCTTGCCGCAGGGACGCTGCTTTACCTCTCGCCAGCGGCGCAACTCACGGCCTATCGATCCATCGAGCAATGGCGCACCGGGTTTCACGCGCACCGCATCAGCGTGAACGACCTGGAGATCAGCTATTACCAGGGAGGCCCACCGGATGCCGAGACCGTGCTGCTGGTTCACGGCTTCGGGGCCGACAAGAGCACCTGGCTGTGGTTCGCCCGGGATCTCACCGAGCGCTATCACGTCATCGCCGTGGACCTGCCCGGTTTCGGCGCCAGTGACCGGCCACACGGCAGCTACGATGTCGGTACACAGACCGAACGCCTGGCTGCTTTCGTCGATGCATTGTCGATCAGGCGCCTGCACCTGGTCGGCCACTCCATGGGCGGGCATATCGCCGCGCTCTACGCTGCCCGCTACCCCCAGCACGTCACCAGCCTGGCCCTGATGGCCAATGCCGGCATCGGCACGCCACGGCGCGACACAGGGTTCCAGCGTACCCGAGAGCAGGGTGACAATCCCCTGCAGGGGGAGCTTCCCACCCAGTTAGATCCGTTGCTGGACTGGCTGTTCGTCGCCCCGCCCCAACTGCCCGAGCACCTTCACCAGTACCTGGCACAACGGGCCGTCGATGACAGCGCACATCAGCGGCTGGTTTTCGACCATCTGCAACAACGCTACCTGCCCCTGGAGCCCGAACTGCAGCGGATCGGCGCACCGACTCTGCTGCTCTGGGGCGACCAGGACCGTATCAGCGACATGTCCGCCATCGAGGTGATGAAGCCATTGCTGGCGGACGCCACCGTAGTGATCATGAAAGGCTGCGGCCACGCGCCGATGCTCGAATGCCCGAAGGAAACCGCAGCGCAGTACCTGCAGTTCATCGGTGCCCATGGGATGGAAGCCTCGAGCAGGAAGCAGTAGCCGGCTATCGATCAGGCAGGGCCCGCTGGACTGGAGGGGTACGCCGGTCATCGTCCATGGGCACTGTCGCCACGCAGGGTCATGACCGCACTGGAGATGCTCGCCAGCACCTTGCCGTCCTCCGTCCGTACCTCGCAGCGGTAGTGGCTGATCGTACGCCCACGGTGTTCGGCCCAGGCATGGGCTTGCAGGCGCCCCTTCCAGACCGGACGAAGGAAGGTCGCCTTCAGGTCGATGCTGGTAAAACTCTCGCCGTCCAGCATCAGCGTGGAATGCGCTGTACCGATGGCGGCATCGGCCAGCTCGCAGAGTAGCCCGCCATGCACGGTGCCCTGCTGGTTGCCATGGCGTAGCGCATCGGCCTGCAACTCGATCACCGCCATGGCCTCGTCGACCGCGACGAGGCGAAAGCCGAGCAGTTGCGAGATCGCCGTGGGATAGCGCATGTGGGTGGCATGCTCGACCGCGAGGGAGCCGTCCAGTTGGCGGCGCAGGTACTCCAGAACGGCAATAGGACGAAGACCATGCATCATGCCTGCTCCTGTTTCGATGGCACCGGCAGGGAACGACTGCCTTCAGGTGTCAGAAGAAAGGCCGCGAAATCAGCTCGAGCCCTAGAATCAGCAGAAACCACAGAAAACACAGGCGGAAATGCCTTGGACTCAGGCGCGCACGAATCGACTGCCCCAGCCACATTCCCAGCAAGGCCGGAATCACCGCCAGCGACGACAATCCCAACTGGTCAGTACGCAAGGCGCCCTGCAGCAGCAAGCCGCCCGCCAACGCCAGGGTGGAAACCGTGAAGGACAGGCCTAGCGCCTGTACCAGTTCGTCCTTGCTCAGGCGCAGCGCCTGCAGATAGGGAACCGCCGGCATCACGAAAACCCCGGTTCCCCCGGTGATCAGCCCGGTGACGATCCCTATCAGCGGCGACAGCCTTGGCTCCCATCGCGCGGGCACCGAGATGACCGGAGACGCCAGGGCATAGCTGGCGTAGGCCAGCAGCGCGCATCCCAACCCGAAGGCAGACCAGGATGGATCGACCCTCACCAGCAGCACCGTACTGCTCAGGGTGCCCAGCACAATACCCAGCGCCATCGGCCACAGGCGCCGCAACAGACTCGCCGTGGCCGGCCCCGCCAGGCTCTGCCAGAGGTTGCTGACCAGCGAGGGGATGACCAGTAGGGCAGCAGCCGCCGCTGGCGACATGAAGGTCGCCAGCAGGCCCATGGCAACCGTGGGCAGGCCCATGCCGGTCACGCCCTTGACCACTCCGGCCACGAGGAAGATCAGCGTCAGTGGTAACAACAGGGACAAGGATTCGTTCATGCGCCCATTTGGCCTGCGAGGCCGCTTGCGCACAATCAGGATCTTTCATCGTATCCTCTGGTTTTTCCGAAGGCTGAGGAGTACTGACATGCGACCGGATCTGGCCGACCTGCGCCTCTTCCTGCACGTTCTCGAGGCCGGCAGCATCACCCGCGGCGCAACCCTGGCGAACCTCGCCCTGGCCTCGGCCAGCGAGCGGCTGCGCAACCTCGAGCGAGACGCCGGCGTACCACTGCTGCTGCGCCTGCCGCGTGGCGTAGCGCCGACCGAAGCAGGCGAGACCCTGGCGCACCATGGGCGCCTGATCCTCGACCAGCAGTCGCTGCTTCAGGACGAGTTACGTGACTTCGCCAAGGGCGCGCGGGGCACGCTGCATCTGTATGCCAATACCGCTGCGCTGACCGATTTCCTGCCGCCCCGACTCGCGCCCTGGCTGGCCCAGCGCCCAGGGCTGCAGCTCGAACTCAAGGAGCGCACCAGCGCCGAGATCGTCGGGCTCATCGGCAGCGGCCTGGCCGAGGCCGGCATCGTGTCCGACGCCGTCGAGGCCCAGGGCCTGCACATGCAGCCTGTGGCGAAGGATCATCTGGTTCTGATCATGCCCACCGAGCACCGCCTGGCAGACCAGACCACGCTGCAGCTGGCCGATGTGCTCGACGAGCCCTTCGTCGGCCTGGCAGCGGGCAACGCCTTGCAGGACCACATCCTCGATCACGCCCGCTCGGCTGGCGGTGAGCCGACCCTGCGCATTCGCCTGAAAACCTTCGAAGGCCTGTGCCAGATGGTCGCCCATGGCGTCGGCCTGGGCATCGTCCCGCTAACCACCGCCAGCCGCTACCGGCGCCGCCACGGATTGCGGACGGTATCCCTGAGCGATGACTGGGCACGCCGTCAGTTGTGCCTTTGCTTCGGTGCCTGGCAGGCGCTGTCCCCGCCGATGCGCAGCCTACTCCTGCACCTTGGCGCCGAACCCGGGGAGGACCAGGCCTGAGGGATGGCAGACCATTAAAAAACCCGCTCGAATGAGCGGGTTCTCTGGGTGCAGAAACAGCGGGATCAGACCAGCTTTTCCAGCTCCGGCACGGCTTCGAACAGATCGGCCACCAGGCCATAGTCGGCAACCTGGAAGATCGGTGCCTCTTCGTCCTTGTTGATCGCGACGATCACCTTGGAGTCCTTCATGCCAGCCAGATGCTGGATGGCACCGCTGATGCCGACCGCGATGTACAGCTGCGGGGCGACGATCTTGCCGGTCTGGCCGACCTGCATGTCGTTCGGCACGAAACCGGCGTCGACCGCAGCACGGGAAGCGCCGACCGCTGCGCCGAGTTTGTCGGCCAGGGTGTACAGGTGCTTGAAGTTGTCGCCATTCTGCATGCCGCGACCACCAGAGACCACGATCTTGGCAGCGGTCAGTTCCGGACGATCGGACTTGGCCAGCTCTTCACCGACGAACGCCGACTTGCCGGCATCGCCGCCCGCCGAAACGTTCTCGATGGCAGCGGAACCGCCTTCGGCCGCCACGGCGTCAAAACCGGTGGCACGCACGGTGATCACTTTCACGGCAGCGGAGGATTGCACGGTAGCGATGGCGTTACCGGCATAGATCGGACGCTTGAAGGTGTCCGGGCTCTCCACGGAGACGATCTCGGAGATCTGGTCGACGTCCAGCTGTGCAGCGACGCGCGGCAGGATGTTCTTGCCGTTGCTGGTGGCGGCAGCCAGGACGTGGCTGTAGGCCTTGCCGAGCTCGGCAACCAGCGGCGCGACGTTTTCCGGCAACTGATGAGCGAATGCGGCATTGTCGGCAACCAGTACCTTGGCGACGCCAGCGATCTTGGCAGCCGCTTCAGCGGCAGCGCCAACGCCCTGGCCGGCGACCAGCACGTGAATGTCGCCACCGATGGCTTGGGCGGCAGCGACGGTGTTGAGGGTCGCTGGTGCCAGCGCGGAATGGGTGTGTTCAGCGATAACCAGGATAGTCATTTAGATCACCTTCGCTTCGGTTTTCAGTTTCTCGACCAGTTCGGCAACCGACTTGACCTTGATACCCGCACCGCGTGCAGCTGGCGCTTCGACCTTGATGGTCTTGACGGTGGAGGCAGTGGAAACGCCCAGCGCGTCAGGGGTCAGGGTTTCCAGCGGCTTTTTCTTGGCCTTCATGATGTTCGGCAGCGAGGCGTAACGCGGCTCGTTCAGGCGCAGGTCGGTGGTGACGATGGCCGGCAGGTTCAGCGCAACGGTTTGCAGACCGCCGTCGATCTCACGGGTGACGTTGACCTTGTCGCCGCTGACTTCCACCTTGGAGGCGAAGGTACCCTGGGCGTAGCCGGTCAGCGCAGCCAGCATCTGGCCGGTCTGGTTGTTGTCGCTGTCGATGGCCTGCTTGCCGAGGATGACAAGCTGCGGCTGCTCCTTGTCGACCACGGCCTTGAGCAGCTTGGCGACCGCCAGGGAGTTCAGCTCTTCGGCCGACTCGACCAGCACGGCGCGATCGGCGCCCAGTGCCAGCGCGGTACGCAATTGTTCCTGGGCCTGGGCTGGGCCGATGGAGACGACCACGATTTCACTGGCGACGCCCTTCTCTTTCAGGCGCACGGCCTCTTCAACGGCGATTTCGCAGAAAGGGTTCATCGACATCTTGACGTTGGCAAGATCGACGCCGCTATTGTCCGGTTTGACACGAACCTTGACGTTGTAATCGACCACTCGTTTGACAGCTACAAGAACCTTCATGGATTCCTCGTTACTCTCCGGTGAATAGGAATGTCGCCAGAAGCGAGCATGCGGGTGATGCAGACAAGCAGACACCATAGCTCAGGCGGCGAGCGCAAAACCGCCCGTATCTTGACCGTCACACCTGGCTCGGTCAATACGGCCTGGTTGATAGCCATTCGTGTTGTAGCCCGATTCTAGCAGGCCTACAGAAATTCAAACAAACGTTTGTATTGGCCCCTATCAAGGCTGCCTATATACTGCGCGGGCGTGCCTTGGGAAGGATGCCGGCTCGCCATGAAAAATTAGAGAGCCTTTGATGAGGAGATAGCCCGTGGAACGCGAATTTATGGAGTTCGACGTCGTCATCGTCGGCGCCGGCCCCGCCGGTCTGTCCGCCGCTTGTCGCCTGAAGCAGAAGGCCGCCGAGGCAGGCCAGGAAATCAGCGTTTGCGTGGTCGAGAAAGGCTCCGAAGTCGGTGCCCACATCCTGTCCGGTGCGGTCTTCGAGCCGCGTGCCCTGGAAGAGCTGTTCCCCGACTGGAAGGAACTGGGCGCACCGCTCAATACACCGGTAAAGGGCGACGACATCTATGTGCTGAAAGATGCCGACAGCTCCATCAAGGTTCCGGGTTTCTTCGTGCCCAAGACCATGCACAACGAAGGCAACTATATCATCTCCCTCGGCAATCTGTGCCGCTGGCTGGCCCAGCAGGCCGAGAATCTCGGCGTGGAAATCTATCCCGGCTTCGCCGCGCAGGAGGCACTGATCGATGAAAGCGGTGTGGTTCGCGGCATCGTCACCGGCGACCTGGGCGTCGACCGCGAAGGCAATCCCAAGGACGGCTACTACACCCCCGGCATGGAACTGCGCGCCAAGTACACACTGTTCGCCGAAGGCTGCCGCGGCCACCTCGGCAAGCAACTGATCAAGAAATATCAGCTCGACAGCGAAGCCGACGCCCAGCACTACGGGATCGGCATCAAGGAAATCTGGGACATCGAGCCGAGCAAGCACCAGCAGGGCCTGGTGGTGCACACCGTGGGTTGGCCGATGGACATCATGGGCACCGAGAACACCGGCGGCTCCTTCCTCTATCACCTGGAAAACAACCAGGTGGTGGTCGGCCTGATCATCGACCTCTCCTACACCAACCCGCACCTGTCGCCCTTCGACGAGTTCCAGCGCCTCAAGCATCATCCGGTATTCAAGCAGTACCTGGAGGGCGGCAAGCGTGTCGCCTACGGCGCCCGCGCCATAGCCAAGGGTGGCCTGAACTCGCTGCCGAAGATGGTATTCCCCGGCGGCGCCCTGATCGGCTGCGACCTCGGCACCCTCAATTTCGCCAAGATCAAAGGCAGCCATACCGCCATGAAGTCCGGCATGCTGGCCGCCGAGGCCATCGCCGAAGCCCTGGCCGCCGGTCGCCAGGGTGGCGACGAGCTGGGCAGCTATGTCGACGCCTTCAAGGCCAGCTGGCTGTACGACGAACTGCTGCGCAGCCGCAACTTCGGCGCAGCGATCCACAAATACGGCGCCGTGGTCGGTGGCGGCATCAACTGGGTCGATCAGAACCTGTTCGCCGGCAAGCTGCCCTTCACCCTGCACGACAACAAGCCGGACTACGCCTGCCTCAAGCCTGCAGCAGAGAGCAGGAAGATCGACTACCCGAAACCGGACGGCAAGCTCAGCTTCGACAAACTGAGTTCGGTGTTCCTTTCCAACACCAACCACGAAGAAGAGCAGCCCTGCCACCTCAAGCTGGCCGATCCAAGCATCCCGATCGACAAGAACCTGCCGCTGTACGACGAACCGGCGCAGCGCTACTGCCCGGCCGGCGTGTACGAAGTGGTCGCCAACGACGATGGCAGCAAGCGCTTCCAGATCAACGCGCAGAACTGCGTACACTGCAAGACCTGCGACATCAAGGACCCGGCCCAGAACATCACCTGGGTGGCGCCGGAGGGTACGGGTGGGCCCAACTACCCCAACATGTGACTACGGCCAGCTGCGCGTCGGCCCTGGGCCCTGCGGCGTTAAAAACAGACTCGGACCGCTGATGTACAACAGTACACTCCGCGTCCTCGCCTGTTTTTGCGGGGCCGCCTAGGCCTTGCAGGGCTCTAGCTCGCAAGGCCGGCAAAAATCACCCCCAAAAGGCTCCCTAGGGAGCCTTTTTTATTGCTGCTATTCCAGCGGCCCGATGGGAAAGAACACGCCACCACTCCACACGCCCAGCCAAGGCTGGCCGTCGATTTCACGGGCTTGCGCCAGCTCGACCAATTGGTAGAAGACGTTGCGATGGATCAGCGCTTCCAGGTTGGCCCGCACATGCACATAGGGTGAGGGCTCCTGGGTCTGCGCATCCAGTTCGACCCGCAACGGGTGCTCGGCGCCTGCCTCCACCTCGTCGCCGACATTGCTGACGAAGCGCAGCACCTGCCCTTCACCCTGCCCCGTCACCTGCACGGAGACTGCCACGAAAGGCGCGTCATCGACCTTGATACCGACCTTTTCTACCGGCGTGACCAGAAAATAGTCGTCGCCATCACGGAGAATGATCGTCGAGAACAGGCGCACCATGGCTGGCCGGCCAATGGGTGTCCCCATGTAGAACCACGAGCCGTCACGGGCGATACGCATGTCGATGTCGCCGCAGAAATCGGGATTCCACAAATGCACCGGCGGCATGCCCTTGCTGCCCGCTGGCGGAATCTGCGCCAGCAGGTCACCGGCCTTGTCGCGTTCACTCATCAACCTTCCTCACGCCCTGTGGAGCACCAGGCAGTGCCCTCAACGACTGAATCCGAGCAGTGTACGCGCATAATCCTCGAGCGGCGCGCGGATGAGATCCTCGGGCTTGCCGTCGTAAAATGTCAGGAAGCCACCACGGCTGCGGATCCGCGCGGTATCCACCAGATAGCGAGTATTGGTCTCGATCAGCATCAACTGCAGCACGCTGCGGTCGGTGCCGAGCCGATCGAAAGCCTCCTGATCCTCCCACTCTTCCATGGTGCCGATGCGGTCATCGGCATAGGCGAAGCGGGTGTAGAGCAGGTAATGGGCACCCGCGGCACGGGCTTCGCCCAGCGCTTCATCCAAGCCGACAGGTGCCTTGGCGCGACGTACCATGGGGAAGTATTCGACGAAACCGCGGAACGCCTCCTCGGCCACCACATTGGGCCTCGGGTAGGCGTGCTTGCCAGTTGGCGCGAAGTGCCCCTGGGCGATGTAGATGAACGAATCGCCCTGCAGCCGCCAGGACGCCGAACGCCTTACCTTGCTGTGATCCAGCACCCCCGCGTCACGCAGATGGTAAGTGGCGCCATCGGCCATGTCGCTGACATTCATGCAGCCAACCAGGCTCAGCAATATGGCCAGGGCGAACAGATTACGCATGTGAACTCTCCCGATACCGGCGACGGAAAACCGGCGAATGACTGCTCCAAGCAGGTTTCGCGCCAGTCGGCTCAGTGGCATCCGCACCACGCCGTCAGGATCAGGCGGGAGGCGTCTCGCTATCGCGCTTGCGCTTGTTGCCCATACGCACACCGATATCCATCAGGAACTGGAAGAAGCCTTCCTGATCTTCAAGCACATTGCTCCAGAACGGCGAGTGATAGAGCGCCACGGCCCCATGCACCAGCGCCCAGGCAGCGCAATAGTGGAAGTACGGGGGCACGTCTTCGAGCTTGCCTTCGGCGATACGCCCCTTGATCAACTGGGTGAGGCGCTCGAAATTGGAGGCGCGGATGCTGTGCAACTGCTCCACCAGCTCAGGCACCTGATTACCCTTGACCACCTTTTCTTCCAGGCGATCGAACAGTCGGTAGCGTTGCGGGTCACGCATGCGGAACTCGAAATAGGCCCGCGACAGCGCTTCCTTGTCACGGTCGATATCGGACGAATGCAGCAACTCGTTCAGATCACGCTCGTAGTCGAGCATCAGCCGCAGGTAGATCTCCGCCTTCGACTTGAAATGCTTGTAGATGGTGCCTTTGCCGATACCCACGGCGTCTGCAATCATCTCCACGGTCACGCTGTCCTCGCCCTGCTCGAGGAAGAGTTTCAGGGCGATGTCGAGAATCTCCTGCTCGCGGCGGCGAAACTCACGGATCTTGCGGGGTTCTTTCTGCATGAGGAAATGACAAGGTCGGAATTCAAGTCCGGTATTATGCCTAACTAACGCCAAATTGCACGGATCACGCGCTCATGAATGCCATCATCGACGAGTTTCCCCAACCGGCCGATCTCTACTACCTGAACCACGCTGCAGTCGCCCCCTGGCCGGCACGCACCGCACGGGCCGTAGAACGCTTCGCTCGCGAGAACATCACCACCGGCGCCCGTGATTATCCGCAATGGCTGGAAACAGAACGGCGCCTGCGCGAGCGCCTGGCGCGACTGCTCAATGCCCCCTCGCGAGCCGACATCGCGCTGCTCAAGAACACGTCGGAAGCCCTGTCGTTCGTGGCCTTCGGCCTGGACTGGCGCGACGGTGACCAAGTCATCATCAGCACCGAGGAGTTCCCATCCAACCGCATCGTCTGGGAAGCACTGCGCCCGCAGGGCGTTGAAGTCGTCCAGGTCGACCTGCAAGACGGCGATGCCGAAAGCGCCCTGCTCGCCGCCTGTACGCCGCGCACCCGCCTGATGGCCATCAGTGCAGTGCAGTACGCCAGCGGTTTGCGCCTGGATCTGCAACGCCTGGGGGCGGGCTGCGAGCGGCGCGGCGTTCTGCTATGCGTCGATGCCATCCAGCAGCTGGGTGCCATGAGCATGGATGTGCAAAGCAACGGCTGCGCCTTTGCCATGGCCGACGGCCACAAGTGGTTGCTTGGCCCTGAAGGCCTGGGCGTGTTCTATTGCCGTCAGGATCTGCGCGAGCAGTTGACCCTGCACGAATACGGCTGGCACATGCTCGAGCACGCCGGCGACTACGACCGTGACGACTGGCAACCGGCGCGCAGTGCCAGACGCTTCGAATGCGGCAGCCCCAACATGCTCGGCGCCATGGCACTGGAAGCGAGCCTGTCGCTGCTCGAAGAGGTGGGCATGCCCCAGGTCGAACAGGCGGTGCACGAGCGCGTGCAGTGGCTGCTCGATGGCCTGCGGGACATCCCCGGTGTGCAGTTGCGCAGCGTCATCGAGCGCGAGAAGCGCGCCGGTATCCTGACGTTCTCCCTGACGGGCTGGGACAATCGCACCCTGCACGAGCGCCTCAAGGGCGAGCAGGTGATCTGCGCCCAGCGTGGCGGCGGCATTCGCCTGTCACCGCATTTCTACACCGAGTCACGGGTCATCGATCACACCCTGAAACTGCTGTGGGGCCTCGCCAGCGAATAGCACTCAACGATGGGAAAAATATTCCAAATCCGTTTAACGCCGGAGATGGACGTCTGCCGCACATGGCCAATACTTCAGATACCGGTGCGGCATCCCCCCCAAGTGTCGCAGCGGCCGGAGTGCCGAGGACCGCGCACTTCGCTTGACTCCTAAAGGTCTTGACCCGGCTTCTGCGCGAAACCGGGTTTTTTTTGTGGCCTGCCGTCCATGGCGGCCACCCTTCGGGCCGTCGCTGCGCGACGTCAAAAATCGCTCCGGGCGATTTTTTGTAGCCTGCCGTCCATGGCGGCCACCCTTCGGGCCGTCGCTGCGCGACGTCAGAAATCGCTCCGGGCGATTTTTTGCGCGCAATCCCGGTGACGGCGGTTCAGGCCACCCGGGCCAGCGGGAACAGGCGCTTGAAGTTCTCGCCCGTCTGCCGCGCCAGCTCTTCGTAGCTGACGCCACGCAGCACGGCCAGATACTCGGCGACATCACGCACGTACTCCGGCAGGTTGGGCTTGCCACGGTGCGGGATGGGCGCCAGGTACGGCGAATCGGTCTCTACCAGCAGGCGATCGGCCGGCACATGGCGAGCGACCTCGCGCAGCGCATCGGCGTTGCGGAAGGTGACGATGCCGGACAGGGAAATATAGAAACCGATATCCAGCGCCGCCCTGGCCATCTCCCAGTCCTCGGTGAAGCAGTGCAGCACGCCGCCCTGGGGCAGCGCCGCTTCGCGCAGCAGCGCCAGGGTGTCGGCACGGGCTTCGCGGGTATGCACGATCACCGGCTTGCCGGTGATCTGCGCAGCCTGCAGATGCAGGCGGAAAGCCTCCTGTTGCAGCTCGGCGGCTTCCGGCTCGTAGTGATAGTCCAGGCCGGTTTCGCCGATGGCGACAACGCCAGGGTGATCCAGCTCGGTGAGCAGCCAGTCCAGCGCCGGGGCGCTGCCAGGTTCGAGATCGAGCGGGTGGATGCCGACGGAGCAGTCGACGTCGGCGTAGCGCTGCGCCAGCTCGCGTACGGTGGCGGCGTTGTCGGCACTCACGCCAATGCACAGGAAATGGCCGACACCGCGAGCGCGCGCGGCAGCCAGCGCTTCGTCCAGCGAACCGCCGCGGGCGGCCAGCTCGAGGCGATCGAGGTGGCAGTGGGAATCTATAAGCATGGGATAAAGTCTCGAGCGGCACGCCCCGAGCCGCAGGTGAGTCGCAGGTAACTCGTCGCCTGCAGCGGGTAGTTCGCAGCGCTTACATCGTATGGGTGGGGCGATCGGACTTGAGGGCGCCGGCCAGGTAAGTCTCGATCTTGTTGCGGGCGGTATTGTCACCCTCGTTGAACTGCACGCCCACGCCAGCGGCGCGATTGCCCTGGGCGCCCTTGGGGGTTATCCACACCACCTTGCCGGCAACCGGGATCTTTTCCGGTTCGTCCATCAGGTTGAGGAGCATGAACACTTCATCGCCAAGCTTGTAGCTCTTGTTCGTGGGGATGAACAGGCCGCCGTTCTTGATGAAGGGCATGTAGGCGGCATAAAGCACGGACTTGTCCTTGATGGTCAGGGACAGGATGCCATTACGGGGCCCCAGATTCGGTGGCAAGCTCATGCATGATTCCTGATGTCGTGGCGTGGCATCGATTCTATCCCGGTCCAGGCAGGCTTGCCCACTGCACCAGCAGGGCTTCGAGAAGCAGCACACGGTTGAGATTGGCCTTGCCCAGCACTTTCTGCCGCTGCTGCAACAACCACTCCTGCATGTGCAGCACTTTGCCCTGCGCCGCCTTCTGGGCCAGGTACTGCACGACCTTGCCCATGTCCGTCGGGCCAAGGCTCTGCTCATCGCACGTCAACTGATAACGCAAGATCAAATGCGCCCAGTCGCAGAACCAGTCGAACAGCAGTGGCAAGGGTACGGTGTTCCAGCTCTCGGCCAGTTGGCTGGCTGAAATCTGCTGCTTGTGCAGCTTCTTCACGCCCTCGGCGACCAGCGCACGCTGCTCGCGCACACCTTGCGCCTGCAGCCTGACCGCCGCCAGCGGTGAGCCCGCCGCCAGGTACAGCAATTCGCGGATCTCCTGCTCGGAATTGCCCGGCAGCGCCTCGCTCAGCCACTGCAAACTCACCGCCTCGCTGGGCAGCGGGCAGGCCTGCTGCACGCAACGGCTCTTGATGGTCGGCAGCAGACGACTCGGCTGATGGCTGATCAACAGCAGCACGGTGTCGCCCGAAGGCTCCTCCAGGCTCTTGAGCAGGGCATTGGCAGCGTTCAGGTTCATCGCCTCGGTGGGCTCGAGGAGAATCACCTTGCGCCCGCCCAGTTGCGCCGTCTGCACCACGAAATTGACCAGCGCCCGCACCTGATCGACCTTGATCGGCTTGTCGGCCTCCTCCGGCTCGAGCACGTAGTTGTCAGGGTGGCTGCCGGCTGCCAGCAGATGGCACGACTTGCACTGCCCGCAGGCCTGCTGCGCCACTGGCGACTTGCACAGCAACAGCGCCATCAGACGCTCGGCCAGCGCTCGCTTGCCTATGCCGGCAGGGCCATGCAGCAGGTAGGCATGGGCATGCTGCGTGCGCCCGGCCAGTTGCTGCCAGAGCGCCGCCTGCCAGGGATAGACATCAGCCACGCTGCAGCTCCAACAACTGTGGCAGCAGCGCCTCGAGATCACGCTGCACGGCCTCGAGCGACTGGGCGGCATCGAGGATGCGATAACGGGCCGGCTCGGCATTGGCTCGTTGCAGGTAGGTGCTACGTACCGCTTCGAAGAAATCGCGACCTTCCTGCTCGAACCGATCCAGGCGACCACGGGCAGCCGCGCGCGCCAGGCCGACCTCGACCGGCAGATCGAACACCAGGGTCAGGTCCGGACGCAGCGCACCCTGAACGAAATGCTCCAGCTGGGCGATGCGCTGCATATCCAGGCCACGGCCACCGCCCTGATAGGCGTACGTGGCATCGGTAAAGCGGTCACACAGCACCACCGCACCACGCTGCAGTGCCGGTACGATCACCCGTGCCAGATGCTGGGCGCGCGCCGCGAACACCAGCAACAGCTCGGTATCGCTGGCCATGGGTTCGTCACTCGGTGCCAGGAGCAGCTCGCGCACGCGCTCGGCCAGCGGCGTACCACCGGGTTCGCGGGTCAGCAGTACGTCGATCCCCTGTTCGCGCAACAACGCCGCCAAGTAGTCCCGATTAGTGCTCTTGCCGGCGCCCTCAGGGCCTTCCAGGGTGATAAACAAGCCGCTCACTGGTTGTCCTTATCGCTGTTGCGGGGGATGGGCGCCGGGCTGGAGCGGTAGTCCGCCCGGCGTTTCAACTGGTACTCGCGCACGGCATTGTTGTGCGCGTCGAGGGTTTCCGAAAACACATGGCTGCCATCACCGCGGGCGACGAAGTACAGGGTCTTGCCGGGCACCGGGTGCAGCGCCGCATGGATCGCCTCACGACCGACCAGGGCGATGGGCGTGGGCGGCATGCCGTCGATGGTGTAGGTGTTATAGGGGGTCGGTTCACGCAGGTGGGCGCGGGTGATACGCCCCTGATAACGCTCGCCGAGGCCGAAAATCACCGTCGGGTCGGTCTGCAGGCGCATGCCGGCGGCCAGTCGGCGCACGAATACACCAGCGATCTCGCCACGCTCCTCGGGCACGCCGGTTTCCTTCTCGATCATCGAGGCCATGATCAGCGCCTCGTAGGAATCCTTGTAAGGCAGGGGCTCGGCGCGCTTCGCCCATTCTTCGTCGAGCACCACCTGCAGACGCTTGCGAGCCTGCTTGAGCAGATCCACATCGCTCATGCCGCGCACATAACGGTAGGTATCGGGGAAGAAACGCCCTTCCGGATTGAGCCCAGGCTCGCCAAGCCTGGCCATGAGGTCGGCGTCGCTCAGCTCGCTGAGGGTCAGTTCCAGCTTGTCCTGACGCGCCAGAGCAGCCCGCACCTGACGAAAACTCCAGCCTTCGACCAGGGTCAGGCTGTATTGCACCACCTCGCCGCGCCGCCACAGGTCGAGCAGGTCGCGGGCCCGCAGGTCGGGGGTCAGGCGGTACTCGCCGCTGTGCAGCGGCTGGCCCTGCAAATTGAAGCGCCAGTACAGGCGCAACCACAACGCACCATCGATCACACCATCCGCCTCCAGGCGGTTGAGCACGCCGCCCGGCGTGGCCCCGACAGGCACGTCGATCAGGCGCTCTTCACCCAGCGCCAGCGGCTGTTCGAGGGCGCGGTGCTGTTGCCAGGCCACGAAGCCCAGGGTAAGGCCGGCGAGCACCACGGCAATTTCCAGCACCAGCAGTAATTTGCGAATCACGAATCAACAGTCCAGTAGATGACGGGCAACAGCCTGCAGTTTACGGGTGAGCGGCCCGACCGACCAGTGACGCTCCTGCAACTCACGTACCGGCCACACCCCGTACAGGCTGTTGCAGAGAAAGACTTCATCCGCGGCCAGCAGCTCGTCCCACTCGATATCACGCACCTGGCAGATGATACCCAGGGCTTGCGCCTGCTCCAGCAGCTCGGCACGCATCACCCCGGCCACGCCGCAGCGACTCAGCTCAGGGGTCGAGAGCACACCATCACGCACCAGGAACAGGTTGCTGAACACGCCCTCGACCACCCGCCCGGACACATCGCGCACCAGACCTTCGGCATGCTCGGCGTCCTGCCATTCGGCGCGGGCCAGTACCTGTTCCAGGCGGTTGAGGTGTTTGAGACCGGCCAGCAGCGGTTGCTCGGCCAGGCGGGTCTCACAGGGGAACAGGCGGATACCGCTTTCGCCATGCTGCGGCGGATAAGCCGGCATGGCGCCGGCCTGAAGAATGTGTCGCGGTGCTCCGGCAGATGGGGCATACCCCCGCTGGCCGTCACCGCGGGTGACGATCAGCTTGGCAACGCCCTGCCCCAGCTCGACACAGAAGGCGGACAGTTCGCTGCGCAAGCGATCCGCATCCAGATCGATACGCAGCCGCGTACAGCCCGCGATAAGCCGTGCCAGATGGCGCTCGAGCAGCAGCGCACGACCGCCCTGCACCGCCATGGTCTCGAACAGGCCGTCCCCGTAGGCCAGGCCGCGATCCACGAGGGACAGCGACGTGGCCTGCCGGCCATCGACCCAGGCGAGCATCAATCGGCGTACCGGCGGAATACCAGCGAGCCATTGGTACCACCGAACCCGAAGGAGTTGGACAGCGCCACCTCGATCGGCATCTTGCGCGCTTCGTGGGGCACGAAGTCCAGGTCACAGCCTTCGTCCGGCTCGTCCAGGTTGATGGTTGGCGGTGCAACCTGATCACGTATCGCCAGCACGCTGAAGATCGCCTCCACTGCGCCCGCTGCCCCCAGCAGGTGGCCGGTCATCGACTTGGTCGAGCTGACCGCCAGGGCGTGAGCGTGATCGCCAAATACCGTCTTGATCGCGGCCACTTCGGCCTTGTCGCCCGCTGAGGTGGAAGTGCCGTGGGCGTTGATGTATTGCACGTCCGATGGCTGGATGCCGGCATCACGCAGGGCATTTGCCATGCAGCGGGCGGCACCGGCACCGTCCTCGGGTGGCGAGGTCATGTGGAAGGCATCGCCACTCATACCGAAACCGATCAGTTCGGCGTAGATGGTCGCGCCACGGGCCTTGGCGTGCTCGAGTTCCTCGAGCACCAGTGCACCGGCACCGTCGGACAGCACGAAACCGTCACGGCCCTTGTCCCACGGACGGCTGGCTTTGGTCGGCTCGTCGTTGCGGGTGGACAGTGCGCGAGCTGCTCCGAAGCCGCCCATGCCCAGACCACAGGCAGCCATCTCGGCGCCACCGGCGATCATCACGTCGGCCTCGCCATAGGCGATGTTGCGCGCCGCCATGCCAATGCAGTGGGTACCCGTGGTACAGGCAGTGGCGATGGCGTAGTTGGGGCCCTGCAGACCCAGGTGGATCGACAGGAAACCGGAAATCATGTTGATGATCGAGCCCGGCACGAAGAACGGTGAAATACGCCGCGGCCCTTGCTCATGCAACGACTTACAGTTGTTCTCGATGTTGGTCAGGCCGCCGATGCCGGAGCCCATGGCCACACCGATACGGTCACGATTGGCGTCGGTGATTTCCAGGCCGGCATCTCGCGCCGCCTGGAAGCTGGCCGCCAGGCCGTACTGGATGAACAGGTCGAGCTTGCGCGCCTCTTTGGCGGACAGGTAGGGCTCGACATCGAAATTCTTCACCGAACCACCAAAGCGGGTGGAAAAGGCAGAAAGATCCGTGTGTTCGATCAGGCCGATGCCACTGCGGCCGGCCAGAATGCCCTGCCAGCTGCTCGGCACATCGTTACCCAGTGGCGACAACATGCCCATACCGGTAACCACGACGCGTCTACGCGACACAGCAATCTCCTCTTATTCAGGTTTTTCGACGCCTCGATGCACCTGGCAAGCCTTTGCCCAGGCAAATTGTCATCCGGCGATTGGCTCAGGGTGTTGTACCCGAGCGGAAAGACGCCGTCGGCGCTTTTCTTGCTTTTTTACGGTGACCCGTCAAAGAAAAGCCGCACGCCTTTGCAGACGTGCGGCTTTTCCGATTCGGGAAGCGACGAACTGCTTATTGCGCGTGCGCAGTAACGTAGTCGATGGCTTCCTGAACAGTGGTGATCTTCTCGGCTTGTTCGTCCGGGATCTCGGTCTCGAATTCTTCTTCGAGAGCCATCACCAGCTCAACGGTGTCAAGCGAGTCGGCACCCAGGTCTTCAACGAAGGAAGCGCTGTTGGTTACTTCTTCTTCCTTCACGCCCAGTTGCTCGGCAACGATTTTCTTGACGCGTTCTTCGATGGTGCTCACGTGTTGTCACTCCTATTGGACAAATCCAGCCAGCTGGTTGTGCCGGCAAGTGTATAGAAAGGGTTTTCAGCTTTTCAAGCTGAAAGCCGATGGCGCCCACGGAAATGCGCCGACGATCTCGTTTGCAAACCGGCAGTTCACCACCAAGTCTGCGTTGAATCGAAGACGTTCGCCGATGGCAGCGCCTGTATTCAGCTCATGTACATCCCACCGTTCACAGGGATGGTAGCCCCCGTGACGTAGGCTGCGCCATCGGAGGCAAGGAAAGAAACCACGTTAGCGATCTCCTGCGCCTGCCCCAGACGGCCCAGCGGAATCTGTGCGAGCAACATCTCGCGCTGTGCTTCCGGCAATTCACGGGTCATATCGGTATCGATGAAACCCGGCGCCACCGCATTCACGGTGATCGAGCGTGAACCGACCTCACGGGCCAGCGCACGACCGAACCCCTCGAGGCCAGCCTTGGCCGCTGCATAATTCACCTGGCCGGCGTTGCCCATGGCCCCCACCACCGAACCGATGTTGATGATACGCCCGAAACGCGCCTTGGTCATGCCGCGCAGCACCGCCTTCGACAGACGATAGAGGCTGTTGAGGTTGGTATCGATGACGTCGTACCACTCGTCGTCTTTCATGCGCAGCATCAGGTTGTCACGGGTGATACCGGCATTGTTGACCAGCACCAGCACCTGGCCGAAATCCTTCTGGATCTTTTCCAGGGTGGCCGCGACGGATTCGTCGTTGCTCACGTCGAGCATCAGCCCGGTACCTTCGACAGCGTTTTCCTTGAGGGTGGCGGCGATGCGCTCGGCACCTGCCTCGGACGTAGCGGTACCGATGACCACGGCACCCTGACGACCCAGCTCCAGGGCAATCGCCTGGCCAATGCCGCGGCTCGCGCCAGTGACCAGTGCAACCTTACCTTGCAGACTCATAGCATTCTCCTTGTTCAGGCCAGTGCGGCGCGCGCAGCGGCAAAGGCCTCGGGGGTGTCGAGGTTGTGCGTGTTGACGCCCTTGACACAACGCTTGTTCAGGCCCGAGAGCACTTTGCCCGGGCCACATTCGAGCAGATCAGTCACACCCTGCTCGCCGAGGCGAACCATCGACTCGACCCAGCGTACCGGGCTGTACAACTGAGCCAGCAGGTCGCGCTTGAGGGTATCCAGATCAGCTACCACCGCGGCACTGACGTTCTGCACCAGCGGGATCTGCGGCGCTTGCCAGGCAATGGCGGCGACGGATTCGGCGAAGCGCTCGGCAGCCGGGCGCATCAGCTCGCAATGTGACGGCACGCTGACCGGCAGCGGCAGCGCGCGCTTGGCGCCACGGGCCTTGCAGGCCTCGACAGCACGAGCCACCGCAGCGGCGGAACCGGCGATGACCACCTGGCCGGGTGCGTTGTAGTTCACCGCACTGACCACTTCGCCCTGGGCCGCCTCGGCGCAGGCGGCCTGCACGTCGGCATCTTCCAGGCCGAGGATCGCTGCCATGCCGCCCTGCCCGGCCGGTACGGCCTGCTGCATCAGTTGGCCACGCAGCTCGACCAGCTTCACCGCTTCGGCGAAGCCGATAGAGCCGGCAGCGACCAGCGCGCTGTACTCACCCAGGCTGTGCCCGGCGACGAATGCCGGGCCCGCACCGCCTTCGGCCAACCACAGACGCCACAGGGCGATGGAGGCAGCCAGAATGGCAGGCTGGGTCTTGTCGGTCTGGTTGAGCTGCTCTTCCGGGCCTTGCTGAGTCAATGCCCACAGGTCATAACCCAGGGCACTCGACGCCTCGCCAAAGGTGTCGAGGATCAGGGCGTGCTCTGCGCCATGTGCGGCCAGCATGGCCAGGGCTTGCGAGCCCTGACCTGGAAAGACGAATGCGAGGGATGCAGACATGGAACGGTTCCCCTAGTGATCTTCTCGTCGAAAATTAACGCTTACCCTTGGCAAGCGCTCGAAAACTGACATTTTGGATGGTTCGCCATCGCAAGTGGTCACATATTGCGAATCAAGTCCTGAATGCGACCGCTCAGTCGCCGTGGCAAACGTTCCTGCACATCGGTCATCGCCCGGCGAATGGCGCTCTTTATACCATCCGGCCCGGCACTGCCATGGCTCTTCACCACGATGCCCTGCAAGCCGAGAAAGCTCGCGCCATTGTGCCGCGCAGGCGCTAGCTCGCCACGCAGCCGGCGCAGCAGCGGCAATGCCAGCAGACCCGCCACGCGACCCAGCAGCGTACTGCGAAACAGCGCTTCGAACCGCGACACCATCATGATCACCAGCCCTTCACTGGACTTCAACAGAACGTTGCCGACGAAGCCATCGCACACCAGCACGTCGGCGCCGCCGCGATACAGCCCATCCCCCTCGACGAAGCCGACATAGTTGAGTCCCTCGACCCTTTCGAGCAGCGCAGCGGCCTGTTTGACCTGCTGATTGCCCTTGGTTTGCTCGCTGCCGACATTCAGCAGAGCAACACGCGGCGACACCACACCCTGCACCTCGGCAGCCACCGCCCCCATGATCGCGAACTGGCACAGGTGTTCAGCCGTGCAGTCGACGTTGGCCCCCAAATCCAGCAGATGGCAGGTACCATTGCGGCTCGGGATGGCCGCGATCATCGCTGGCCGGTCGATGCCCGGCAGGGTTTTCAGCACATGCCGCGACAGGGCCATCAGCGCCCCGGTGTTACCGGCACTCACGCAAGCATCGGCTCGCCCGTCCCGCACCATTTCGAGCGCCACACGCATGGAGGAGTCCGGCTTGCCGCGCAGGGCCTGGCCTGGACGCTCGCCCATGTCGATGGACTCGGCAGCATGCTCGATTTGCAGGCGCGAGTGATCGACACCGGGAATACCAGCGATCAAGGTTTCGATAAGGGATGCTTGGCCAACGAGGACCAGGTGTAGCGAGGGGAACTCAGCCAGACAGGCGACGCTGGCCGGAACAATGCAGTGGGGACCGAAGTCCCCACCCATTGCATCGATCGCGATGATCGGAGCGGACAAGATTTACTCGTCAGCGCCCTTGTCGATCACTTTGCGACCACGGTAAACACCTTCCGGCGATACATGGTGGCGCAGGTGAACTTCACCGGTGCTCTTCTCTACGGACAGAGCGTTACCCTCGAGCGCATCGTGCGAACGACGCATGTCACGGGCGGAACGGGATTTTTTGTTCTGCTGAACAGCCATACTAGTAAACTCCTAAACGTTTGGGTCACGCTTTAACTGTGCCAATACACTGAACGGGTTGGACCGCGTCACCCCGTCCTCGCTCGATTCGGGCTCATTGAGGCCCGCCGGCTGCTGGCAATCTTTCGGGTCATGAACCGGCACGATGGGCAAGGCGAGCAACAGCTCATCCTCGACCAATGCCAGCAGATCCAGAGGATCTTCACCCATTTCCAGTACGTCATAGCCTTGCGGCACGGACTGGGTATTCGCGCCTTCCTTCACCACAGCGTAATCACACTCGCTGAGGATCGGCAGGGTGACCTGATCCAGACAACGCTGGCAAACCATCTTGACTTCGACCTCTAGCTGGCTGTGTATGACCACAGCATGGCGCTCGTCACGCTCGAAGGAAAACTTCGCGCGCACGTTGCCGCCGTTATCGGCAAGAGGGTCGCAGAGCCTCGACAAATCGGCTAGCGGCAACTCACCCTGAAGGGTGGCACCACGATCGGCGAGTTTGCGTGGATCAACGTGAGGTGGAATCGGGCCATTTGACATAGGCGCCGCATTCTATGGATGCGGCCGTGCGCTGTCAAAGGAAATTCCGCCTGTCCAGCCCCTTTGCCGACAGCTAGAATCCGCTGCCCACAACGCTCGAGGTCAATGCCGATGTCAACCCTGGTTCTCGCCTCCAGTTCCCCTTACCGCCGCGAGCTGCTCAGCCGTCTGCGCCAGCCCTTCCAGTGGGCTGCACCGAGCATCGACGAGTCTCGCCAGGCCGGCGAATGCGCCGAAGCGCTGGTACGCCGTCTGGCCGAGGAGAAAGCCCAGGCGCTGGCCGGGCGTTTCGCTTCGCACCTGATCATCGGCTCCGACCAGGTCGCCGTGCTCGATGGGCAGATACTCGGCAAACCCCACGATTACCAGCGCGCCCACGCACAACTCAGTGCGGCAAGCGGCAGGAGCGTCAGCTTTCTTACCGGCCTCGCGCTGCTCGACAGCCGCAACGGCTCCTGCCAGGTCGACTGCGTTCCTTATACGGTGCATTTTCGCACCCTGAGCGCGGAGCAGATAGAGCGCTATCTGAAAGCAGAAGAACCTTACGACTGCGCTGGCAGCTTCAAGGCCGAAGGCCTGGGCATCAGCCTGTTCCGCAGCACCGAGGGTGATGACGTCAACAGCCTGATCGGCCTGCCCCTGATTCGTCTGGTCGAGATGCTCGACGCTGCCGGTGTACAGGTGCCCTGAAATGCTTACTTACAACTACTGAAACGCCACGCTATGCCGTCTTTACGTTCCCCCTGGTATACCGGCATCGCGTCAGCTCAAGGCTTTTAGGACGGCGTGGATACTGGCGCGTCGGCCTGCCTGCGATTCCATCTAAGCTAATTCCTTTAAATTATTGGCCTCGTATTTTTTAGATCGCCTAGTTTGCCTCTACCGGATCACCGGACACCCTGCTGAACCCAGAACGTCCCGTGACCCGCCTCATCCATGGCTGGCCACGCCATAGATGAGGCTTACCATGTCACTGCTGCGCCCCATGCTGATCGCCGCCAGCCTGCTGCTCGCCCTGCCCCAGGCCCACGCTGAAAACCTGCGTATCGGCTACCAGAAGTCTTCGACCCTGATCAGCATCCTGAAAAGCCAAGGCACGCTGGAGAAGGTGCTGGCCGATCAGGACGTGACCATCAGCTGGCACGAATTCCCCAGTGGCCAGCCGCTGCTGGAATCACTGAACGTCGGCAATATCGACCTGTCCGCGGACGTCGCCGATACCGTGCCGGTATTCGCCCAGGCAGCGGGCGCCGAGCTTACCTACTTCGCCCAGGAAGCTCCTTCGCCGGGCGCCCAGGCGGTGATCGTTCGCGAAGACTCGCCGATCAAGACCCTGGCCGACCTCAAGGGCAAGCGAATCGCCGTCACCAAAGCCGCTGGTAGCCATTACCTGCTGATCGCCGCACTGGCCAAGGCCGGCCTCAGGTTCAGCGATATCCAGCCCGCCTACCTGACACCCGCCGACGGCCGCGCCGCCTTCGAGAACCGGCGCGTGGATGCCTGGGTGACCTGGGAACCCTTCCTCAGCGGTGCCCAGCAGCAACTGCCGACCCGCACCCTTGCCGATGGCGAGGGCCTAGCCGACTACCAGCGCTATTACCTGACCAGCACCCGCTTCGCCAAAGCCAACCCCAAGGTGCTGGAAAGCGTATTCGCCGAACTGGAAAAGACCGGCGACTGGGTACGCAGCAACCCTCGTGAGGCCGCCGAACTGCTCGGCCCGCTATGGGGAAATCTGGACCCGGCCATCGTCGAGAAAGCCAACGCACGTCGCAGCTATCAGGTTCGCGCAGTACTGCCGGGCAGCCTGAACGAGCAGCAGAAGATCGCCGACGCCTTCTACAAGGAAGGCCTGCTGCCCGCACCGGTGAATGCCGTGGACGTCGCCACCTGGGCGCCAGAGCAGCGCTGACGCCAGAGCGCATCACAGGGAGAAGGGCCATGACGATCAAAAAATCGCCGGGAGCGATTCTTGACGTTGGCTCCGCCGACGGCTCGCAGGGTGGCGGCCAGCGATGGCAGGCCACAGTAAAAACTGCCACGACACCGCCCCAACAACGCCTATCGCATCAGATGAAAAGGAGCCTCACATGCACATTCGTTCCCTGTTCGGCGCAGGCGTGATCGCCGTCGCCAGCCTGCTGTCAGCGCCCACCTGGGCGGCTAGCGAGTTTCTGGTCAGCACCGACTGGCTGGAGAAGAACCTCGACAATCCCAAAGTACGCATCATCGAAGTCAGCGTGGTGCCTGGCGTGTATGAGCGCGGCCACATTCCCGGCGCGGTCAACCTGGCCTGGCACAGTGACCTGGTCGATCCGGTGAAACGTGACATCGCCAGCCAGGAAGACCTGCAGAACCTGCTGCGCAAATCCGGCGTTTCGAACGACACCACCACCATTCTCTATGGCGACAACAACAACTGGTTCGCCGCCTGGGGCGCCTGGGTGTTCGATGTCTACGGCGTGGAAAACGTGAAGCTGCTCGATGGCGGGCGGGTCAAATGGGAAGCGGAAAAACGCACCCTGAGCAACCGCGCCAGCAGCCCGGGCAATGGCAACGTCAACCTCAAGGCTGCCAACAAGGAGCTGCGCGCCTTCCTGCCGGACGTACTGGCCGCCGCGGAAAAACGCAGCGACGCGCAACTGGTGGATATCCGTTCCGCCGACGAATACAACGGTAAGGTCTTCGCGCCTCAGGGCGTTCAGGAACTGGCCGTGCGCGCTGGCCACGTACCGGGCGCCGTCAACGTTCCGTGGGGCCAGGCAGTCGCCGCCGACGGCACCTTCAAATCCGCCGAAGAGCTGAAGAAAGTTTACGCAGCCGTGGGCATCGACGGCAGCAAGCCGATCATCACTTACTGCCGTATCGGTGAGCGCTCCAGCCACACCTGGTTCGCCTTGAAGAAAATCCTCGGCTACGACGTACGCAACTACGACGGCTCCTGGACCGAATACGGCAATGCCGTCGGCGTACCCGTGGTCAACGTCGCCGGCACGGTCTGGGGCGGCAAGTAACCCTCGACAGACACCCTTTGACGGGGCGGACGCGCCAGGCATGGCGTCCGCCCCTTTTTTATGGCCTGCCATCCCTGGAGGCCACCCTGCAGGCCGTCGCAAGCGACGTTAAAAATCGCTCCCGGCGATTTTTCATGGGCGTCCTCGACGGATCCCGTAGCCCGGCGTTGAGCGAAGCGATACCCCGGATCTGCCGCGATCATTACCTGCCCGATTGCACCCAACGGACAACCGTCAATGGAGCGACCTTCCATGCCCATCTTGCGCACCAGCAGCGCCACCCTGATTCTGTTCGCCCTGGCCATAGCCGCCTGGTTGCTGGCCACGCCGAGCAACGAAGGGCGAGCCCTGAGCTTTTCGCTGCTGGCAGGCGGCCTGTTCGGCGTACTGCTGCAGCGTTCGCGCTTTTGCTTCTTCTGCGTCAGTCGCGATTTCATCGAACACCGTGACCCGCGCGGGCTGCTCGGCATTCTCGCCGCCCTGGCGGTCGGCACCCTGGGCTATCACGCAGCCTTCGGCGCTTTCCTGCCGGATCCTGCCAGTGGCCGTCTACCGCCGGATGCGCATATCGGCCCACTTAGCTGGGTTCTGGCGCTGGGCGCCACCCTGTTCGGCCTGGGCATGGCAATTTCCGGGTCGTGCATCAGCGCCCACCTGTACCGATTGGGCGAAGGCGCCCTGGCTTCGGTGCTGGCACTGCTCGGTGCACTGGTGGGTTTCTTTTTAGGCTTTCTGAGCTGGAACACCCTGTACCTGGCGAGCATTCAGGAGGCGCCGGTGATCTGGCTGCCGGCTCAACTCGGTTATGGCGGCTCGTTGCTGCTGCAACTGGCGCTGCTTGGCGGCCTGGCGCATCTGCTGCTGCGCTACCGCAAGGATCAGGCCCCCCGGCAAGCGCACGATGGCCTGCGTGAGCTGCTGTTCGGCGCACGCTGGCCAACCTGGGTTGGCGGCATCCTCATCGGCACACTGGCGCTGGCGGCCTACCTGCGCGTCGGTCCGCTGGGCGTCACCGCCGAGCTCGGCAGCCTGTCGCGCACCGCCGCCAATGGCCTGGGCTGGCTGCCCGAACGCCTGGAAGGCCTGGACGGTTTTTCCGGCTGCGCCACGGTGGTGAAAGAAACCCTGATGTCGAACAATGGCCTGTTCATTCTCGGTCTCGTCCTCGCCGCCTGGGCCAGCGCCCTGCTCGCCGGCGATTGCACACCGCGCTGGCCAGGCGCCCGGGAAGCGCTGCGCAACTTGGTCGGGGGCATACTGCTCGGTCTGGGCGGCATGCTCGCACTCGGCTGCACCGTCGGCACCCTGCTCTCCGGCATCATGGCCGGCGCCGCCTCCGGCTGGCTGTTCGCTGTGTTCTGCTTTATCGGCCTGATCGCCGGGCTGCGCCTGCGCAGAGTGACTGGCTAGTGAGGATTGCTGATCAGCCGAGGACAACAACGTAGCCTGGCGTTGAGCGCAGCGATACCCAGGGCAGCATTCGCAAGGCACTCCCGGGTATCGCTACGCTCAACCACGGGCTACCGAATCTTGGATCGTCCGGCTTCGCAGGGTGGATCATGCTTTACCTGCGCCGCCCAACCTATCCACCCTTGGCTGTGCTCATCCATGTAGGGTGGATGGCGCTGTTTTCATCCACCACCAAGGTTACCGAGTGGTGGACGGATAAAGCGTCGTCCACCCTACTCAATGGATACCGAATTAGCCCTTGCGAGGTAATGGGCAAGACGGTATCTACGGCTACTCTGCAGCCAACCGCTCCCATAACCCGCTGCGGCGTTCGACGCGGCGCCCGATGGCGGTTTCGAATACGCCGGCGCGGCTTTCGATGAGGCTGAAGCAATCCCGGGCGCGGGTGATGCCGGTGTAGACCAGCTCCTTGGTCAGCACCGGGTTGAGGTTATCCGGCAACACCAGGGCGCAATGGGCGAACTCCGAGCCCTGGGATTTGTGCACGGTCATGGCGAACACGGTTTCCACGGCGCCGAGGCGGCTGGGCAGGATCGAGCGCAGGCTGCCCGAACCGTCGTTGCGCGGGAACACCACACGCAGCGCCGAGCGCAATGGGCCACCCGCCTCCAGTGCCGGCTCGGGCAAGCGCAGGGCGATGCCAATATCGCCATTCATCAAGCCGAGGCCATAGTCGTTGCGCGTGACCAAAACCGGCCGGCCTTCATACCAGCCATGCTCCTGTTCGATCAGCCCGCGCTGCAACAGCGCATGGGCGATGCGCCCGTTGAGCGCCTCGACGCCCCAGGGGCCCTTGCGTACCGCACACAGCAGTTGAAAACGATCGAACGCCGCCAGCACGCTGGCGGCCCAGGCATCCCAGCGCTCCTCACCGTCGGACAGACCAGGGCGCTGCTCACGGAGAACGCTCAGGTAGTCGGCATAACCCACCGGGCGTTGCTCGCCGCCTGGCAAACCATCGAGCAGCAAGCGTTCGAAAGCGCGGTCCTGCTCACCCGCCAGACGCAGTTGGTACAGGTCCGCGCCAGCGGCGGCGAGCACCTCGCGAGCCTCCATGGCTGCACCGCGATTCACCGCCAGGGCCAGACGCCCGATACCGGAGCCCCCGGCGAAGCGCCGGGAATGGCGGAGCATGACGATGTGCTGCGACAGCGCCCGCTCTCCCGCCTGCAATTGCACATCGTCAATCCGCTCGCCAGTCTGCCGCGCCAGCCACTCGCCGGTGGCCTGGCTGTAACCGCCCGCCTCGGCATCACGGCACAAATCGCCGAGCACCGCCCCCGCCTCCACCGAGGCCAGTTGGTCTTTGTCGCCAAGCAGGATCAGCCGCGCATGCATCGGCAGCGCATCGAGCAGATTGGCCATCATTTCCAGGTCGATCATCGAGGCTTCGTCGACCACCAGCACATCCAGCGGCAACGGGTTGGCGGCGTGATGACGGAAGTGCCGACTGTCCGGCCGGCTGCCCAACAGACGGTGCAGGGTGGTGACCGTCTTGGGGATCTGCTCGCGCACCGTTTCGCTGACGGGCAGCGTCGCCACCTGCGCACCGATGGACTCGGTCAGCCGCGCCGCCGCCTTGCCGGTAGGCGCCGCCAGGCTCAGGCGCAACGGCGCGCCCTGATCCAGCGCGGCCGCCTGCAGCAGCGCCAGCAGGCGTACCACGGTGGTGGTCTTGCCCGTGCCGGGGCCGCCGGTGATCAGCGTGAAGCGCCCCCGCGCCGCCAGGGCGCAGGCCAGTTTCTGCCAGTCGGTGAGGCGCTGACCACCCAGTTCCAGGGGCTCGGGAAACAGCACCGCCAGGCGCTGAGCGAGATCGGCCGGCGCATCCGCCGGGGCCTGCAAGCGCTCGCCAATATCCCCGGCGACGCTGCGCTCGTAATCCCAGTAACGGCGCAGATACAGGCAGGTGCCGCGTAGTACCAGCGGCGCGACCTCATCCTCGGCATCCTGCAGCAGCGCGCTGTTCGCGCAGGCCGCCAGCCAGGCATCGGCGCTCAGACCCGCCAGCACCTCGGAAGGCAGCAGGCTGACGCCCTCGGCATCCTCGCCTTCCGGCGGCAGCGACAGCGCCGAATCCGCATCGGCCAGGGTGGCCTGCAGGTCGAGGCACACATGCCCCTGACCCAGTTGATGGCTGGCCAGCGCCGCTGCCAGCAGCAGCAAGGGCGATGCCTCGGGGTCGAGCTCGGCGAAGAAATGCGCCAGGGTACGATCCAGCTCGCGCAGCCAGCCGCGCTCGCTCCAGGCGGCCAACAGGGCGAACAGACCTTCACGGTTGTCGAGCATCGGCGTCATGCCAGCACCTCTACGGGCTCGCCGAGAAACAGCGCGTCCAGTTTTTCGATCAGCGCCCGCTCCGGCCGCGCCAGGTACTGCCCGGCCCCCGGTGCGCGCAGGAACAGGTACAGGGCGCCGCCCAGGTGCCGGTCGTAGTCGTAATCGGCCAGGCGCAGCCGCAAGTGGCGATGCAGGGCCAACACGTAGAGCACGTACTGCAGGTCGTAGCGGTGGCTGGCCACGGCAGCGCTCATGGCGTCAGCGGTATAGGCCTGCTCGTCGGCGCCCAGCCAGTTGGACTTGTAGTCGACCACGTAGTAACGCCCATCATGCTCGAACACCAGGTCGATAAAGCCCTTGAACATGCCATTCAAGGTATCCGGGCTCAGCCGCGGGCGCGCCACGCCGGGCATTTCAGCGCGTTGCACCAGCGCATCCAGACGCAGCACGTCGACCCGCCGGGCCTCGAACCAGAACTCCAGCTCGGCCTGGTACTCGCCCAGGGTCGCCAGGCTCACCGACTGGCCGTTACCCAGCGCCATGGGCTGCACCAACAGGCCCAGCAGCCACAGCCACAGCGGCTCGATCCAGGTTGCCAGGCCACGTCGCTGGCAGCGCCGCGCCAGGTGCTCACGCAGTACGTCCGGCGCCGCCGCCATGGCCGCGAAGCCTTCCGCCGCAGCGATTTCCAGCAGGCCATGGAGGAAGGTGCCGGGGTTCGACCCGCGCGGAAAACGGTGCAGGCCCTGGGCGGAGAGCGGAATCTGCTCCAGCGCCAGTGCCGGGCGCTCGTCGTCACTGGCGATCTGCACGGCCGAGCTGTCCGGGGACACGTCGTCGTGGCGATCCAACGGGTGGCGCTCCACCGTACTGGCCTCGCCCTCCTCCATGCGCAAGGCACTGTAGGAGGCGATCCACCAATGCTCGGCAGCACGGCGTGATGGCGTGCGCCACTGCGGCTCGAAGGCGTTGGCATCCGGCGCACGGTACTGCTGCTCACTGGCAACCGGTGCCGGCAGCGCCACGCAGCGGGGGGGATCGGCCAGCGGGCTCAGCCAGTCGCTCAGTTGCGCGCTCTGCGCCAGGGGTTGCCCGCCACCGAGCAGATAACCGAGCGCGCACTGGTGCAGCCGCGAGGTCTTGGCGGTACCGATCTTCAGGTCCGCAATACCCAGCCAGCAGGCGTGCTGGGCCCGGGTCAATGCCACGTAGAGCAGGCGCAGGTCCTCGCCCAGACGCTCCTGCTCGGCCTGGGCCAGGCTGGCCTCGTCGGGTTTGAGCAGCAGACGGCGGCGCTCGCCGTCGTGGACCTGCAGCGGTTTCTTGTCGTCCAGCGGGCGGAATGAACAGATGAAGGGCAGGAACACCAGCGGGTATTCCAGGCCCTTGGATTTGTGGATGGTCACCACGCGCACCAGCGCATCGTCGCTTTCCAGGCGCAGCACCTGCTCCTCGGCAGCCTGACCGCGCCCGGCCAGGGACTCGCCAAGATGACGGATCAGCGCCAGTTCGCCGTCCAGTTCGGCGGCGGCCAGCTGCAGCAACTCGGCCAGGTGCAGCAGGTTGGTCAGCACTCGTTCGCCGTCAGGACGGCTCATCAGTCGCTGTGGCAGGCCGAAATCCTGCAGCAACTGGCGCAACATCGGCAGCACGCCCTGGCGCTGCCAGCGCTGGCGGTAACCACGAAATTGCATGACCCGCGCCTCCCAGAAGCGCTCGTCGAGGTTCAGCTGTTCCAGCTCGGCCAGGCTCAGGCCCAGGGTCGAACTGGCCAATGCCGCACGCAGCGGGCGATCCTGATCGGGCTCGGCGCAGGCGCGCAGCCACAGCAGCAGGTCATGGGCTTCCACCGTGTCGAACACCGAGTCCTTGTCCGACAGGTACACGCTGCGTACGCCGCGCATGGCCAGCTCGCCACGAATCGCCTGGGCTTCCTTGAAATCGCGCACCAGCACGGCGATGTCGCTGGGCCGCAGGGCCGTCAGCTCGTCGCCCTTGAGAAAACCGGCGCGCTGCTGCTGGCCAAGCACCAGCAGGCGGACGATTTCTGCCGCGGCGCTACCGGCCAGGGCGTCCAGATAACGCCCCTTGGCAACCGCCTCGTCGCTGGGCAGTTGCCAGAGGTTGAGCGCCGGCTGCGCCTCGCCCTCGACGGTCCAGACGTCCTTGCGCCCCTGAGCGCCGACCGCAATGAACGGCAGGTCGTCGCGCAGCAGAAAGGCGCCCTGCCCGCCCTCGCGTGACTCGGCCAGCTGGAACAGCCCGTTGACCGCCTCGACCATGGGCTCGCTGGAGCGGAAGTTGGTGTCCAGGTTGTAATGCCGCCCGGCGGTGGCACGGCGTGCACGCAGGTAGGTGTGGATATCCGCGCCGCGAAACGAATAGATGGCCTGCTTGGGGTCGCCGATCATAAACAGGCCACAATCCGATCTATTGGCCTCAACTTGGTAGAGCGTGTCAAAAATGCGGTATTGCAGCGGGTCGGTGTCCTGGAATTCGTCGATCAGTGCCACCGGGAACTGCTGGCGAATCACCTCGGCCAGGCGCGGGCCGCTGTCACCCTGCAGGGCGTCGTCCAGGCGGCTGAGCATGTCATCGAAGCCCATCTCGGCGCGCTGACGTTTCTCGCGGTCGAAGCGCTGGCGGATCCAGGCGGCGGCGTGGCGCAGCGCGGCATCGCCCGGTGCGGGCAGCCCGTCGAGATGCGCCTTGAGCGTGGCCATGGCATCCAGTGCCGGATGCGCAGGCGGCGCCCCCACCTTCCAGGCCTCGGCCAGGCCATCCGGGGTCAACCGAGTGAAGCCGTTGCCGATATCCAGTGCTTCGTCATCGCCCAGGGCCCAGGCGCGCAGCTTGTCGAACCAGGGCACGTAGAAACGCGCCTGCAGCTTTCTGGCATCGACCTGCTTCTCGGCTGCCGCCTGCTCGAGCAGGCCCTGCAACTCGTCGGCCCAGGCTGCCCAGGGTTGCTTGAGGGCGATCAGCGCGCGCTGACGCGCCTGCAAGGTTCCATCCAGCAGATCGCCCAGCGCCAGGGCGGCGCCATCGTGGTCTTCGCCAAGCAACGGGCGGATACGCAGGCCCAGCTCACCCGGCGCGCCCCAGTGCTCCGCCACCCATTCGAGGGCCAGGCCCTGCAGCGGATAGCAGTGCTGGCGCCAGTAGTCGCGCACCACCTCGGCGAGCAGCTCACTGTGGTCGGTTTCCAGGGTCTGGCTGAACAGGCTGCCGCTGTCGAAGGCGTGCTCGCGCAGCATGCGCTGGCACCAGCCGTGAATGGTCGACACCGCCGCCTCGTCCATCCACTGCGCGGCCAACTCCAGGCGCCGGGCGCACTCGGGCCATTGGGTGGAGGCGAAGTCGGCCTTCAGGGTGGTGAGCAGGACGTCGCCTTCGGCATCACCGCGAAACACCGTGGCCGCCTGCACCAGGCGCGCACGGATACGGTCACGCAGTTCCCGGCTGGCGGCGTCGGTGAAGGTCACCACCAGAATCTGCGGCGGCAGCAGCGGCTCGCGAAAGGCGGCTTCACCGCCATGCTGGAGGATCAGGCGCAGGTACAGCGCCGAGATGGTGTAAGTCTTGCCGGTACCGGCGCTGGCCTCGATCAGGCGGCTGCCGTGCAGCGGAAAACGCAGCGCCAGGGGGCGTGTAGGCTGGCTCATGGCTGGTCGTCCTTGAGTTCGGCAATGTCTGCATCGAGCAATGATTTGTAGAGCACGGCGCCCCAGTGGGCGAACTGACCGTTGTGCAGCAGGGCGTCGAAGCCCGGGTACTGGCGAGCCAGGCTGGCGCTCTGCTGCACTTCGCCGGTGACCAGGTGGCCGCCTTCGTAGACCTTGCGCGCGGCGTCTATCGCCTTGTCCTCATCCTCGTCCTTGTCGAGCTGAGCGAACCAGGCCGCGACCGTTCTGATCGCCACCGGCAGCGGTGCCTGCATGCCCTCGGCATAGGCTTGCAGCCACTGACGCAGGATGCGCTCGCCCTCGGCCCGAGCCAGCGGCTCGAAGGCCAGGCGCACGTCTTCGGCGACCAGCAGGGTGGTGAGCGGATGCCCGCAGGCCGCGGCCACCACATGGCTGATCCAGGGCCTGAGCAGGCGGTGCCACTTCAGCGAACGATCCTTGCGCTTCAGGCCACCCGCTTGCAGCTCCAGGCGGGCCAGGGCGTCGCCGGCACTGCGCAGTTCGCCGAGCCAGTCTTCGAGTTCCAGGCCGGCATGGGCGAAACTCAGGCGAATCGGCGACGGCAGACGATCGGGCCAGCGCGCCAGCAGGGCTTGGTAACCGCGCAGTTGCTCCGGCATCGGTTCGAGCAGTTGCGCGCGCAGACGATCACCGAAACCCGCCACCGGCAACAGACCGCTGCGCTGGATGCGCCGCGCGGCCCGCGTCAGCGCCGCGTCGACACCTTGGTTCTCTTGCAGCGCCAGGGCTGCAGCCTGCAGCAGCTCCTGCTGGATCTGGTGACGCTGCAAGCCATCCAGGGCGAAGGGTTCGCTATCCAGCTCGGCCTGCTCGGTTTCGTCCAGGTGCACCTTGAGGCGCACGATGAAGAAGTGCTTCACCGGGTCGCGCAGAAAGCGCTGCAGCTTTTCCAGATTGAGCGCGGCATCCGCCAGGTAAGCACCCAGTGGCTGTTCGGCGGGCTGAGCCAGCGGTGCACGGTGCGACGCAGCCCACTCGTGCACATAGCTGAACAGCGGCCCGCTGCCGGAAAAGTAACGGCGGCTGAAGGGTTGCAGCGGGTGTTCGGTGGTCAGGGCGTGGAGCAGATCGCCGCCATCGGCCAGGCGCCAGGCGCTGGCCAAATGGTCGCGCAACTGGCCGACCAGTACCGAAGGCGGTCGCTCGGTGTTGTCGCGAATGCTGCGCCCTACCCAACTGATATACAGGCGCTCGCGCACCGCCAGCAGCGCTTCGAGCAGCAGGTAGCGGTCGTCTTCACGGCGCGAGCGGTCGCCGGGGCGGTAGTCGCCGCCCATCAGGTCGAAGTCCAGCGGCGCCTGGCTGCGCGGGTAGTCGCCATCATTCATGCCCAGCAGGCACAGGTGACGAAACGGGATGGCGCGCATCGGCATCAGCGTGCAAACGTTCACCGCGCCCGCCAGGAAGCGCTGGCTGAGCCCACCCTGGTCGAGCCCGCCCAGCCAGGCTTCACGGACTACGGCCAGCGGCAGGGCTTCTTCCAGCGTGGCCGCGTCGCAGAGTTCCAGCCAGCTTTCCAGGGCATCCTGGGCCTGGTTGCGCAGCACTTCGTCGCGCTCGTCCTGGGGCAGGAAGAAGTCGTCCAGCAGCGCTCGCAAACGCTCGCCCCAGGTCACCGGCAGCAGCGTCTCGGCAAGGCTGTCGCAATGTGTTTCCAGCACGTCCAGCAGGCGCGTCAGCGGGCCGATCAGCGCGGCATCCAGGCCGCCGATCTCGTCATAGGGCTCGATGCCCGCGCGCGCGCCGGCACCGCCCACGGCGTAGCCGAGCAGCATGCGGCGCAGGCCGAAGCGCCAGCTGTTCTGCTCCAGCCCGGCACCCAGGCCAAGGCCTTCGCGCTGCTCGGCGTCCAGCCCCCAGCGCACACCAGCGCCCTCCAGCCAGCGGCGCAACACCGACAGCTGGTCTTCGGGAATAGCGAAACGGGCTCGCACCGCGGCTACGTCCAGCAGGTCGAGAATCTCGCTGACGCTGAAGCGGCTGTCCGGCAGACGCAGCAGATGCTCCAGGGCGATCACCAGCGGCTCCTTGCCGCGCAGCCCCTGGTCCGCCAGGGTGAAGGGAATGAAGCGCGGATCGTCGCTGGCGAACTGGCCGAACACCGCGCGAATCTGCGCCGCGTAGCTGTTCACGTCGGGCACCATGACGATGATGTCCCGCGGGCGCAGCGTCGGGTCCGCGCTGAAGGCGGCGAGCAGATGATCGTGCAGCACCTCCACCTCACGCTGGGCGCTGTGGGCGACCTGAAAACGCAGAGAATTATCCTGTACGGGATCGACAGCGGGCCAATGCGTGCGGCTCTCTTCTACCGGGCGCAGGTCGAGAATGTCGCTCTGCAATTGGCCGAGCAGCGTGCTCTCGTCCGTAGTGCTGAACAGGTCGATGCGCTCGAAATGCTCGCGGTAGCGCTGCGGCTCGTCGTACTGATCGAGCAGGTTGATGTAGTCGCGCCCCTGCTTGCCCCAGGATGCCAACAGCGGCTGGCCATGCTGATGCAGCTCCACCGCGTCGAACAGCCCCAATTGGCCGACTTGCCCAGCCTGCCCGCCCGACTTGCGCTTGTGCCGGCGATACGCGTGGCGCAGCAGATCCTTGTCTTCGACGATATCGCCCCAGTGGTGCTGCGACGGGTTCTGCACGTAGAGCATCACCTGGCTGAAGCGCGCCATGGCCGCCAGCGCCTCAAGCATCTGCGCCGGCAACGAGGAGATGCCGAACACCGTGACCCGGCGTGGCAGGCCACGGGGCGGCGCCTCCAGCTCGGCCAGTTTGGCGACGAAGCGCGGATGCACACCCGCGCGGCTCTGGGCCAGGTGTTCATCGCCTACATCCGCCAGCAACGTGCGCCACAGCAGCGGTTGCCACAACGCGCTTTCGTCCAGCTCATGCACACCGCCGCGGGCCGTGCGCAACTGATCGCGCCCTTCGGCCCAGTCCGCCAACCAGTCGGCGCGGTACACCTGGTACTGGTCGAACAGATCGGCCAGGCGCTCGGCCAGTTGATGGCGTTTACGCAGGTCGGCATCGTCCGCCAGAAAGCGCCGCAACGGCGCGAAACAGGGCTCGCCCAACAGACTCGGCAGCAGGCGCATCAGCCGCCAGGTAAGCGGTGCCTTGTCCAGCGGCGACTGCTGGGGAATCGCCTCGCTGCCCAGCACGCTGCGGTACGCCTGCCAAAGAAAGCGTGCCGGCAGGCTCACATCCGTGGCCGCGGCGATGCCGCAGCCCTCCTGCTCGGCCAGGGCCAGCTTGAGCCACTGGGCGATGCCGTTGCTCTGCACCAGCAGCACTTCGTTCTCCAGCGGCCGTAACGGATACATGCGCATCCACTCCACCGCCAACGCCCTCAGTTCCTCGAGGCGATTGCCATGGATCACGATCAGACCGGGGTTCAGCGCCGACATGGATGGGGTTCCTGAGTGTGCAGAATCAGACGGTGAATGATGACAGAGCGAGGCGCAGGAGGGGGATGCGAATGCGCCGTCTCGGCGCCAGCCACGTTCAGGAGCTGGCGGGCGATGCAGCGGATGTCGGCAGTTTCTTCACGCAGGTATCCGCCGCCGCCAGTGGCTGACCGTCACGTCCGGTCGGCAGCAACCTGGCAAGCGGCTTGCCGGAACTGCGCTCGACCCGTGTCGAGAGGGCTTCGCTCCGGGCGAACAGATGGCCTTCGCCCCACTGGCGCATCGAAACCAGCACCGGGAACAGCGATTCACCCCGGGGCGTCAGCAGGTAATCCTGATACGCGGAGCCGTCCGCTGCCGGGGCGGCCTGGAAGATGCCTGCGTGCTCCAGCGCACGCAGGCGATCGGCAAGGATGTTGCGGGCAATGCCCAGGCTGGACTGGAAAGCACCGAATCGCCGCACGCCATCGAAGGCATCGCGGATGATCAGCAGGCACCAGCGATCCCCCACCAGGTCGACTGCGCGGGCTACCGGGCAGGGTGAATCGTCGAGGCGTTTGCGCTTGGCCATGGTGGTACGTCCTCTGGCGCCTGTCGGCAGGCAGGGCTTCCAGCTATCCGGTTGCACTTTAAAACTTCCCGGCGAACGATGACAGGGCCAGCCCCGAACCCGCAAGGCCATGACAACTTTGCACCTCATCGAGCCGGGGCCAAGACACCCGGATAGACAACGCACGAACCCGAAATAAGGGCTGCCCGCTGTCGCTGAACAGGGCATGTAGTTGCAAATTGAAACTCAAGAAATAGCCTTATCGGGTTTCAAATTAAAACCAGACAGGAATCAGCACATGTCGCGCTCAGCCATCGAGCCCGCCCACACCCCGGCAGCGGTAGGCGGCGTGATCAGCGCTACGCAGATCGGCTGCGCCCTCGCCCTGCTGCTGCTCGTCCCGCAGGGCGGTCGCATGGAAAGGCGGCGCCTGATGCTGATACAGCTGGGCCTGCTCATCCTCGCGCTTGCCTGCGGCGCGACCGTGCCAACGACCCTGCTCCTGCTGGCCGGCATGCTGGCGATCGGGCTGCCGCTGCACCTGTCACATCGCCATGCGGCTTGCGACTCAATCGTCGGGGGTGATCAGCCCTTCGCGCACGGCATACAGCACCAGGCCCGGGATATCGTGGATGCGCAGGCGGCGCATGATCTGTGCGCGATGCGCCTCGACGGTTTTCACGCTCAGGCCAAGACCATCGGCGATGGCACGGGTGGAGGCTCCACGGGTGATCAGGCGCAGCATCTCGATCTGCCGCGGGGTCAGGTTGCTGTCCGCCGGAATCGTCTTGACATGGCCCAGCGCCTGGTCGATCACGTAACGGGCCACCGCCGCGCTCAGATAACGATCGCCACGGCCCACGGCGCGTAACGCCAGGTGCAGCTCGGACATCGCCGCGTCTTTCAGCAGATAGCCGGCAGCACCTCGCTCGAGGGCCTCGAGAACCACCTTGGCGTCGGTGTGCATCGACAGCATGAGGATGCGCGCGCAGGGCACTTCGCGACCGATCACCGCCAGCGCCTCCAGGCCGCTGAGACGGTTCATCGACACATCGAGGAGAATGATATCGGGCAGCAGAGAGCGAGCCATGGCGATAGCCTGATCGCCGTCTTCGGCCTCCCCCACCACCTCGTAACCTTCCAGTTCATTGACCATCGCCTTCACGCCAACGCGTATCAGCGCGTGGTCATCGGCCAGCAGCAACCTGCACGTCATGGCACGTTCTCTTGTCTCGATCCAAAATGGGGTTGCGGCTATCCTCGGCAGCCACGACCGACCCGTATCGCGCCGTCCAGAAGCGACCGGATCTACCAGTACAGAGCATAGTCGTATTTGGAGGTGCGCCACGCCGAGGAACGGCAATACGCTATCACGCCCGGGAGATCCGGTGCGACCCGGATCCGTGACAGCGGATGTTCATCGCGGCGCAGTTGCCCAGCAGGCAGCCAGCGTCCGCGTTCAGGAGCCAACCCTGGCAGGCCGAATCCACGGGCTCGTCGCTGTCGAGCCAGCGATCCGCTGGACAGCGGCGAGCGGCTCAGGACGCTGCCGCCGGTAGACGCGCTACCGGGCGCATGCAGCGGCCAACGGCTCAACAGGGAGCGTAGCCGACATGCTGGAGAATGGTGCGTGGCAGGTTGCTCAGCGATTCACTGAGCTGCGCGGCGCCCAGCTTGAGGGCCTCCTTGGGCATGCCGAACACCACGCAGCTGGCTTCGTCCTGGGCAATGGTGCAGGCCCCCGCCTCACGCATGGTCAACAGGCCACGGGCGCCATCGTCGCCCATACCGGTCATGATCACCCCCAGGGCGTTCTGCCCGACGTGCCTGGCCACCGAGCGGAACAGCACGTCCACCGACGGTTTGTGGCGGTTCACCGGTGGCCCGTCGAGCACCTCCACCACGTACTGCGCGCCACTGCGCTTGACCTGCAGGTGGCGACCACCGGGGGCGATCAGCGCCAGCCCCGGCAGGATGCGGTCCATATGCCGGGCCTCGCGCACCTCGATGCGGCACAGGCCGTTGAGGCGCTGGGCGAAGGCGGCGGTGAACTTCTCCGGCATGTGCTGCACCACCACGATACCCGGACAATCCACCGGCAGGCGGCTGAGCAGCACCTCCAGCGCCTGGGTGCCGCCCGTCGAGGTGCCCAGGGCGATGACCCGGTCGGTGGTGCTGAAGCGCATCGGCTCGGCGGCGATGCTCGGCCGGGGGCTGGCTGGTGCCGTTTCCACGGCGCGTACCGGCAGCGCCCGAGGACGACTGCGCGAGGCCTGTTCGATCTGCCGGATCAGATCGCCGGAAAGCTGCTGCAGGTTTTCCTTGAGCCCCAGGCGTGCCTTGGTGAAGACCCCCACGGCTCCCGCCGCCAGCGCCTCCAGCGTCAAGGGTGCGCCGGCCTCGGTCAGCGACGAGCAGATGATGCAGGGGGTCGGCCGCTCGGCCATGATCTTCTTGAGAAAGGTGATGCCGTCCATGCGCGGCATCTCCACGTCGAGCAGCAGCACGTCCGGCCACTGGCGCTTCATCTTCTCCAGGGCGAACAGCGGGTCGGCCGCCTGGCCGATGACCTCGATCCCCGGGTGATTACCGAGGCAGGTACTGAGCACCTGGCGAACCAGCGCCGAGTCGTCGACGATGAAAACCTTGATCGGTGTGGACATCCTGAATGGTTCCTCATGACCGCTCGAAAACCGAAGGCCGAATGCTGCGCAGCGGTAGGTTCATGCCGTGCAGGGTTTCGGCATGACCAATGAACAACAGGCCGCCGGGGCGCAGGCAGCTCAGGAGCTGGCGCACGATGGCCGCCTTGTCGGTGGTGGAAAAGTAGATCAGCACGTTGCGCAGGAAAATCGCGTCGAAGGTACCGATGTCCGCCGGCAGCGGTTGCATCAGGTTGACCTCCTCGAACCGCACGCGCTGGCGCAGTTCGTCACGCACGCGAAACAGGCCGTCGCTCTCACCAATTCCCCGCAGGCAGTGGCGTTTGAGCAGCCCCTCGGGAAACTGCCGGGCCTGTTCCATGGAATAGGTCGCGCGCCGCGCTTTCTCGAGGATGCGCTGGCTGAGGTCGCTGGCCTTGATCGACCAATCCGGGTGGCTGGCCTGCTCGGCCAGGGTGATGGCCATGCTGAACGCTTCCTCCCCCGACGAACTGGCTGCGCTCCACAGCCGCAGCGAGCGCTTCTGGCGCTTGGCCCATTCGCCTAGAAAGACGAAGTGCTGGGGCTCGCGGAAGAAATAGGTCTCGTTGGTGGTCAGCAGGTCGATCACCAGGCGCCGCTCGCTCTCCTCGCCCGCCTGACGAATCAGTTGCACGTACTCCCGGTAGCTCTCCACCGCCCGCGCGCGCAGGCGCGACATCAGGCGGCCGGCCACCAGCATGCGCTTGTGGTCGGCCAGCTTGATGCCGGACACATCGTTCATCATTTTTTGCAGGTGGCGGAAATCCTCGTCGGCCAGTGACGGCAGCCCGTTCTCACTGCTCATCAGACGGCCTGCCTGGCCTGGATCAGGTGCAGGATATCGTCCAGCGAAAGGATTCGCGGCACATCCAGGATGATGGTGAAACCGCGTTCATCGCGCGCCATGCCGGCGATGAATTCGGTGCGGATACCCACGCCGAAGGCCGGCGCCGCCTCGATTTCACTGGCCTCGATGTCCAGCACCGCGTCAACCGCATCGACCACCAGGCCGATGCGCTGGTCGACACCCTGCAGGTTCAGTTCGATGATCACGATACAGGTGCGCCGGCCCGCCACACTGCGTGGCTGGCCGAAGCGCGCCGCCAGGTCGAGCACCGGCACCACGCTGCCGCGCAGGTTGATCACGCCGTGGATGAACTCGGGCATCATCGGCACCCCGGTGACCCGGCCGTACTCGATGATTTCCCGCACGCCGTCGATCGGCAGCCCGTAGCGCGTGTCGCGTACCCGAAAGGACAGGTACTGGGTGGTGGTGGCGTCGGCCTCCAGCAACGCATTCATCGCTCGCCCCCCTCAGTTGAAGCTGACGAATTGGCCATCGTCGGCCAGGTTCGCCACGCCACGTCGCGAGCTCTGCCGCAGTTCACGCACCACCGCGGTACGCGAAGTCGCCACTGGCAACGAGGAGCTGCGCACCTCGGCAGCGCCCAGGCGGAAGTAGCTGATCAGTTCCTGCAACTGCCCGGCCTGAGCGTTCATTTCCTCGGCGGTGGCAGCCAGCTCCTCGGAGGCCGAGGCGTTCTGCTGGGTGATCTGGTTCATCTGGCCCATGGCGATGTTGATCTGCGCGGCGCCGGCACTCTGCTCCTGGGACGCAGCGGTGATTTCCTGCACCAGATCCGAGGTGCGCTGGATGTTCGGCACGATCTGTTGCAGCAGGGCGCCGGCCTTCTCGGCCAGTTGCACGCTGCTGCTGGCCACGCCACCGATTTCCTGGGCTGCCACCTGGCTGCGCTCGGCCAGTTTGCGCACCTCGGCGGCCACCACCGCGAAGCCCTTGCCATGATCGCCGGCACGCGCCGCCTCGATGGCGGCGTTCAGCGCCAGCAGGTTGGTCTGGTAGGCGATGTCGTCGATGATGCCGATCTTGTCGGCGATCTGCTTCATGGCGCGCACCATGTCTTCAACCGCGCGGCCACCGTCGACCGCATCGTTGGCCGCCTTGCCGGCGATACCGTCGGTGACCTGGGCGCTGTCGGTGTTCTGCGCGATGGAGGCGGACATCTGCTCGACCGACGCGGTGGTCTCCTCCACCCCGGCAGCCTGTTCGGTGGCGGCCTGGCTCAGGGACTGGGACGTGGCGCTGACTTCTTCCGAGGCCGAGGACAGCTGGTCGGCGGCGCTGCGCACATCACCGATCACCGTGCGCAGGCGCTCGGCCATGCCATTCATGGAAGCCAGCAGGCGCCCGGTTTCGTCGCGACGGTCGACCGTCACCGAACCACTCAGGTCGCCTTTGGCCAGGTCGTCGGCCAGCGCCACTGCGCGGTTCAGCGGGTGGGTGATGCTGCGGGTGACGAAGATGCCGATGGCGAAACCAACCACGGCGGCGATCAGCACCAGGACGATCATCTGCAGGCGCGATCCCTCGTAGATGGTGGTGATGCCGTCGTTGGCCTCCTTGGCGCGCATCTTCTTCTGATCGACCAGGCTGCCGATGGTACGGTCGGCGGCATTGCCGTCCTGGCGCAGTTGCGGCAGCAGGGCGGTGGATTCACTGGCTTCGGCCAGCCTGTCGGTTGGCTTGTTCAGCTCCAGCACCTTGGCAACGGTGGCTTCGTACTCGGCCAGCTCGCGGTCCAGGGTCTCCAGCTGCGCCCGGGCCTCCGGCGTGCTGAAGCTCGGCCGGGCCTTCTCCAGGTTCTCGTGCATCGACTTCAGCGCCTTGCTCACTTGGGCCAACGTGGTCTCGCGCTCCTGTACGGAAGTGGCGAGCATCACGCTACGCAAGTGGCGACCGGCATACACCAGGTCCAGGTTGGCGTTCTGCATGTGGTCGAGCGCCATCATTTCGCGCTCGTACATCTGGTCGGAAAGCTGGTTGACCTTGGCCAGGTTGAAGATACCCAGGGCGCCGACCAGGGCGGTCAGGATCACCACCAGGGTGAAGCCGGCGATCAGGCGCACGCCGATCTTCATGTTGCGGATGAATTTCATAGGGGTTTCTCCTACGTGCCGATCATTTCCGGACGCGGCTGGGTTGAGCGAGAGTCGAGCTCGACGTTTTGTTGCAAATTGCGGAACAGGCTGACGATGTCGAGGATCAGAGCGATTTGCCCGGAGCCCAGGATGGTCGACCCGCCAATGCCCGGCAGGTGCTGGAACAGCAGGCCGAGCGGCTTGATCACGGCCTGCAGCTCGCCATGCAGGTGGTCGACGATCAGGCCGGCCTGCTGGCGGCCGATGTTGACCACCACCACGTTGCGTCGCTTGCCGCGACCGGCCGGCAGACGGAAGTGGGCTGCCAGGTCGATGCACGGCAGTGGCCGGCCCCGCAGGTCGAGGCAACCGTAGGCCCCCTCGGTCAGCGGTGTGTCACCCAGTTCCAGGCACTCGGTGACCATGTCCAGCGGTACCACGAAGTGCTCCTCGCCCAGGCTGACGTGGAAGCCGTCGATGATCGCCAGGGTCAGCGGCAGGCGGATGCGGAAGGTACTGCCCTGGCCGGGCCGCGAGTCGATCTCGATACTGCCGCGCAGGGCGTCGATGGCACTGCGTACCACATCCATGCCCACGCCGCGCCCGGACAGGTCGGACACTGCATCCGCGGTGGAAAAGCCGGCGGCGAAGATCAGCATGTGCACGTCTTCGTCGGACAGGTTGGCCTGGGCGTCGACCAGGCCACGCTCGATGGCTTTGGCGCGGATCCGTGCGGTATTGAGGCCGCGGCCGTCGTCACTGACTTCGATGACGATCATTCCCGACTCGTGGTAGGCGTTGAGCAATAACCGCCCTTCGGCGGCTTTGCCAGCGGCCAGGCGCTGCTCGGCCGACTCGATGCCATGGTCGATGGCGTTGCGCACCAGATGGGTGAGCGGATCGGCGAGCTTGTCGATGACCGACTTGTCCAGGTCGGTGTCGGCGCCACGGATCTCGAGGCGGATATCCTTGCCCAGTTGCTGGCTGACGTCGCGCACCACCCGGTGGAAACGATTGAAGGTGTCGCCGATCTCGATCATGCGCAGCTTGAGCGCCACCTCGCGAATCTGTTCGACGTACTGGTTGAGGGTCTGGGTGCTCTCCATGCAGGCCAGGTTGCCATGCAGCTGGGCCTGCAACTGGGCGCCGGCGGCGCCGATCACCAGTTCGCCGACCAGGTCGATCAGTTCGTCGAGCTTGTGCGCCGCGACACGTACCTGGGCGCTCTCGCTCGGCTTGCGCTCGCGCACCGCCTTCTGCTTGGCCAGGGCGGCATTCACCGCCTGCGGCGCGACCATGCCCTCCTCCACCAGTACCGCGCCGAGCGGCGGTTTCAGCGCGGTGGCTTCGGCCTGCAGGGCCAGCCCCTGCTCCAGCTCGTGATCGGTGAGCAGACCGGCCGTGACCAGGATCGAGCCGATCCGCTCATCGGTTTCCGGCAGCGCCTGGATCAGGCGGATGTAATCGTCCAGGGCACTGTCCGGCGGCAGGATACGCAGGGTGCAGAAATCCTGGATGAACTCGAACACCTCTTCGATCTGCGCCTTGCCGGCCTCACTGCACAGGTCGATTTCCAGGCCGGCATAGCAGGCCTCGGCATCCAGCTCGGCGAGCGCCGGCAGGCCATCGTCGATGACCCGCACGGTGAGCAGATCGCCCAGGCGCTGCAGGTAGCGCACGAAGGCGATGGGATCGAAGCCATTGCGCAGCAACTCGGCATCGAAGCGCAGGGAAATGTGCCAGGCAGACTCTTGTACGCAGCTCGCACAGCGCTCCAGAGAGCCGTTCCCGGAGCAGTGGCTGGCGACCGGGGCTGCACTCGATGCGATCACCTGCGACGCCGGCGGATCGACCTCCAGGGCTTGCAGCAACTGAGCCTGGTGGGTGGCGTCCACGTCCAGGGTGCCGCTGTCGACATCGATCATCTCGACCATCGAGGCGACTTCATCGAGACAGCGCAGCAGGGTGGACACCTGCCCCGGCTGCAACGGCCGCAGGCCATCGCGCACCGCCATCAGCAGGCTCTCGAGGTGATGGGTGAACTGCACGATGGGGGTCAGGGAAAAAAGCCCGGCCGAGCCCTTGAGGGTATGCATGGCACGGAACAGGCCATTGATCGCCTCGGCATCGCTCGGCGCCGTCTCCAACTGCAACAGATGATCTTCGGCCTGCTTGACCAGATCACGCGCTTCCTCGACGAAACCGAGCAGCAACTGGCCCCATTGATCCTTGTCGAGCATGGATGCCTCCCTTCAGTTTTGCAGCGGTAACTGGGCGTTGAGTTGCAGGAGGGCCAGCACTTCACGCAAGGGCTCGCCAACGCCTGCCAGTGACAGCACACTGCCGGCCTCTGCCAGGTGGCGCTGCCAGGCCAGCAGCAGTTGCACCCCGGCGTAGTCCAGTTCCTCCACCGTCGTCAGATCCAGCACGCAGGCGCCCGGCAGCTCGCCGGCACCCAGCGCCAGCAGCGCGCTACGCGCCTCGGCGACCTCGTAGATGGTCAGATTGGCACGTGCCTGCAGGTGCAGCAGCCCGGCCTGGCTCTCCAGACGCTGGAACATCAGCCCACCAGCTTGTCGACGGCGGCCAGCAACTGCGCCGGTTGGAAGGGCTTGACGATCCACGCCTTGGCACCCGCCGCCTGGCCCTCGGCCTTCTTGCCCTGCTCGCTCTCGGTAGTCAGCATGACGATCGGCGTGAAGCGGTATTCGTTCTTGGCCTTGATCGCCTTGACCAGGCCGATGCCATCCAGATTCGGCATGTTCACATCGCTGATCACCAGGTTGATCTTCTGGCCGTTGAGCTTGGTCAGCGCATCGCGGCCATCGACCGCCTCGATCACCTGGTGACCGGCGCCGCTCAGGGTCATCCTCACCAGTTGGCGCATGGAGGATGAGTCATCGACGATGAGAATGGTCTTGGACATGGCAAGAGAGCTCCGGCGGAATGTTAGAAGAAGGTGATTTCGGACTCGGTCACGCGACGACGACCATGACGCTCCTCGTCCGTGGTGAAGTTGCGGCGGAAGGTCTCCAGCCAGGCACGCGGGTCGGCGGCATGGGCCTGGCCGTCCTGCACGCCCTGCTGCAGGCGAGCCAGGTCGCGCTGCAAGTGATCGAGCATCTGATCGGTACGATCCTGCACCTGCAGGTTGACCACGATTTCCTGGATATCGCCTTGCGCATGGCGGGTATCGCGCTGCAACTGCTCGGATGCCGTGGACAGCTCCTGCAGGTTGCCGGTAAGGCCCTGCATCAGTTCACCGGCAACCTGATCCAGGTAGCCCAGGTTGCTCTCCTCGGTGGCGGTCAGTTCACCAGCGGCGGCCACCGTGTTGCGGATCGCGCCATTGATCTCGCCGACCTTCTCGACCATGCGCTGGCCGGTCTCGGCCGACAGGTTCGATAGCTTGCGCACCTCATCCGCCACCACCGAGAAGCCCCGGCCATGCTCGCCAGCCCGCGCCGCCTCGATGGCCGCGTTGAGCGCCAGCAGGTTGGTCTGGTTGGCGATATCCTGAACCCGCTTGGACATGCCCTGCAGTTCGTTGGCATAGGCGTCCAGGCTGCTGATGGTGCCGAGCAACTGGTTCTTGCGCTCACCGGCGGTGTGAAAGGCACGGGTGACTTCACCCAGGCTTTCCTGGGCACGCCGCAGCCCGTCGCTGACTCCGGAACCGCCGATCACCTGCTCGGAGGTGGTCAGGGTATCGCCCAAACGCTGGCCCAGGCCGGTGAAGCGGCCAAGCAACTGGCTGACCTGCTCGGCCAGCAGGGTACGGGTCTGGCTGAGGTTCTGCTCCCAGGCGGGCAGCAGGGTCAGCAACAGCGCGTCGGTGCTCGGCGTCACCAGATTTTCCTGGGGCTCGCTCACCGCCTCGGCCGGCGCCTGGCGGTGCGGCAACAGCGAAGCGACAGCGACCAGCGCCAGGCTCACCAACGCCAGCCACGACAGGCCGAACCAGAATCCGGCCAATCCCACGATGATCGCTCCCCACAACAAGACCCTGATCAACACTGGCGCACCCCCGCTGAATATGCTGGCTAGATTATTGACGTCAGCTTTTCGGAAAAATCGGGGGATCCCCTACGACTCCTTAGGGGAAATACGATTAAAGTTCTGCGCCAGCCGGCCGAATGATCATGCACGGCGCAGCCAGCGGCATCGCTGTCGGTGGTCTGTGGATTGATAGCCATGGGCATGGCTCGAAAATGGAGGAAGCCATTGCGCCACTCACCGCACGACAGCCGCCGACGAGGGAGTGATACTGGTGGGACCAACGCTGGACAGCGCTCGACCGGCGAAACCGATCGTTCGGCACCTCAGTCCGCACGATCCTTCAGGTCGGGAACGATCACCGTCATGCAGCCGGGCACCTGGCGCGCGGGGTCAGTGGCATGGCAGCGGCGAATATCACTCGCCAGTGGCCGCCATGCTTCACGGTGTACAGCGATACGCCTCCGCATACGCTTCGGACAGGCCAAGCTGGCGGGCCAATTGACGATCTGAAGGCATGTCGCTCACCGAAACCCTCCAGGGCTCCTGGCTGTGCACGGGCAACATCCCGTTCATTGGGGCGCCAGGCCAGCGGGGCATCACCGATGCGGGTAGCCCAGGCAGAAAAATCGCGAGACCCGGCACGCAGAACGCCTGCCAGCGAGCCAGGGGAAGGCGACGCAACGCCCAGCCCCGCGGGGTCACGAGAAAACCCTGGCGGGGCCCCAGGCCAATACCGATGGCTGCCCCACCAGGGCCGGGGCGTGAAACGTCAACGAAGTTCAGGTGTCAGCTACCCACGTCCTGGCGCCGGGTACGTTCGTTGATGACCCGGGCGCGGCGAAAATTCCAGCCGAGCAGAAGCTTCGAGGCGAGGTTATCGCGGCTGTGCGGTTCGCCGTAATGCAGCAGCACGGTGGAGCGCAGCGCATTCGGGTCGCAGGGTTCGTTGGCGTGCAGCGAACGATAACCCCAGAAGAAATAGGCGTTGCCCGGCACGATCTTGATCTTCTGCGGTTTGAGCCAGCCCCGCTTGACGGCGAAGGTCATCAGCTTCTGGGTCAGGGTGTTCTGCATCAGCGCCTTTTCCAGAATGTTGACGTACAGGTTGCTGCGGATGTTGCGCAGGTTGGGGAAGAAGATGAAGTCCCCGCAATCGCGGCCTTCGCTCGGAATGACCAGGGGAATGAGTGCGGTCAGTGCCGCAGCGTCGTAATGGAAATAATACGACTCGCGCTTGCCGGTTCTGCCTTGCAGGCAGCGCAATGCGGGGAAGATGTCGGGAGAGCGTGGCGGCTGGCCGACGCCGGCCTGGTAGATGTCCCGGAATAGCGCCATGAGCTGGGGCGATACGCTCATTTCCTCGAAGATGCTGCCCTTCACGGCATCCCGACCCTGCATGGCGAAGTACTCGTGGTGGTGCCGCCGCACTTCGTGATGCACATGGGCGCGGGCTGTCTGCAATTGCTCCTCGGAGAGAAAGCCTTCGATGACGGAGTACCCCTGTCGCTCCATGTCACTGACGATACGCGGTACGACCCGCAGGTCGGCGTTGTGGAAATCGGCCATGCTGGTCGCGTCCTTGTCTGCTGATTCGATGGGCACGCCAGCCGGCATCCGCCGCGACACTTGCGGCCAAACCTGCATAGTCCCATCGGTGTCGATTGACGTATGCCTGCAAAACGCTGATCACTTGCGCCGGTCCAGGCAGAGCCTTTGCCTGGCCAGGACGTGGAGCCTCTTCTAGCGTGGCACCTGCAGCCCAGAGCGCGCCGGTCAATGCCGGCCGGCGGGACGTTTTCTGACCAACGGTATACCGGCAACCAGCCATCGACCTGGTGCCGAGGGTATCCGTCATTGCCTCGCAAACCGCAGTCGGCACTGTGCCTTGCCTGTCGCGTTCCAAGGTAGCGGGAGCGCGCCTTACGGCTGCGCCTGTGACCAGCGCGTGCGAATGTCGCCTTGCACCAGGCGCTGAGGGTTATTGCCGAAGGCATCCTCGGCGCTCATGTCGGCGCCTTTGCTGGCCAGGGCGTCGAGCATGTCCTTGCGCTGGAACAGCGCCGCGTACATGGCCGCCGTCTGGCCGCTGCCGTTACGCTGATCAGGGCTGCAGTCGGCATCGAGCAGCCGTTTGGCGATGCGCACCTCGCCTTTGAAGATCGCGCCCATCAGAGCGGTGTTGCCGCGGCGATCCTGGGCACAGGCGTCGGCACCGGCGCTCAGCAGGCGCTCCACCGCCTCGCGGTGGCCGTGGTAGGCCGCCAGGATCAAGGCCGTATAGCCCTTTTCGTCGGCCGTGTTGAGGTCGTAGCCGGCCTGGATGAATTCGTCGAGCATCGCGGTATTGCCCGCCCGCGCCGCGTCGAAGTAGTAAGTGCGCAGTTGCGCCTGAATGTGCTCGGCATCGCCGGCGGGCGGGGTATCGGCCAGCAGCGGAGTCGCACCGGTCAACGCCAGCGCAAAGCAGAGGGTACGCAACATGGGAACCTCCCGAACGGCCACCGGCCGCTCCCGGTTTTGGGAAACCCTGGCGCATGGCCCGCTCGGGGCCGTGCGCCACGGAGTAACCGGCGTGGGCCGGCGCTGGGTCAGTCCTGCAGCTTGGCAGCCAGCGACTTGACCCGAGGCAGATCGCCCTTGGCGACTTTGGTCAGCCCTTCGCCATACTGCGCATCGGCCTTGTAGAAGAACGACAGCATGATGTGCTTGCTGTCGTCTTCCGCCTCCGCCAGGGCACCGCCCAGGCTGGCGATCAGGTCGCCCTGCATCTTCTTGTCGTAAGAACGATACAGCTCGCCGGCCTGCTGGAAGTTCTGCTCACGCTGGATCTTCTTCTGCTCGGTGCTACCGCTCAGTGGCAGGTTGCTGTAGCGCGCATGCTCACTGGCAGGCCGCGGGTTGATGCGGCTGGGCTCGTAGTTGACCTCGGTGGTGGTGTGGCCATTGTTCGCCGCGCCATCCTGGTTGCCATTGTTGACCGCGACCTTGGCCTGGTTGATCGGCAGGAACGCGTGGTTGGCACCCAGACGGTACATCTGCGTGTCGGCATAGGAGAACAGCCGCCCCTGCAGCAGGCGATCCTCGGACGGCTCGATGCCCGGTACCAGGTTGGACGGTGCCATGGCGACCTGCTCGGTTTCCTGGAACACGTTATCCGGGTTCTTGTTCAGCACCATCTGGCCGATCTTCTTGTAGGGCACGTCCGGCCAGATCTTGGTGGCGTCCAGCGGATCGAAGTCGTACTTGGCCAGGTCGGCCGGCTCGAGCACCTGAATGTACAGATCCCACTTCGGGTAATCGCCGGCATTGATCGTGGTGATCAGGTCGCGGCTCATGTGGTTGAAGTCCTTGCCCTGGATCTGCTCGGACTGCTGCGGGTCGTTGTTCTTGATGCCCTGCAGGCTGCGCCACTGGAACTTGACGTAGCGGTACTCGTTCTTGTCGTTGACCAGCTTGTAGGCGTGCACGCCGTTGCCATTCATCTGCCGGTAGGTGGCCGGGGTGCCCTCGTTGGAATACAGCAGCGTCAGGGTACGCGTCGCTTCGGGCACGTGGCTGAAGAAGTCGAACTGCGTACGGTTGCTGCCGTAGTTGGTGTTCGGGTCGGGTTTGAAGGCATGCACCATGTCCGGGAACTTGATGGCATCGCGAATGAAGAAGGTCGGGAAGTTGTTGCCGACCAGGTCCCAATTGCCTTCGCTGGTGTAGAACTTGGTGGCGAAGCCGCGCGGATCACGCAGGGTTTCCGGGGAGTGGTTGCCATGCACCACGCTGGAGAAGCGCACGAAAACCGGCGTGGTGGTGCCCTTGGTGAAGACCTTGGCGCGGGTCAGGTCGGAGATGTCGGCACTGGCCGTAAACTCACCATGGGCGCCGGTACCACGCGCGTGCACCACCCGCTCGGGGATGCGCTCGCGGTCGAAGCGCTGCAGCTTCTGGATCAATTGCGCGTCCTGCAGCAGCGTGGGGCCGGTGCTGCTAGCGGTCTGCGAATTCTGGTTGTCGCCGACCGGCGCACCGTTGTCGCGGGTCAAGGGTGCCGCATGAGCGGAAAAGCTGAACAGGGAGGCGGACAGTGTCGCCGTCATCAAGCCAAGGGCGGGTGCCCATGAAGTCCTGGGTTTCATGGATGAATCCTCGTTTTTTTATGGTTCCAAGCGCGTCGTGCGCTCCCACAAGGCTACGAGAGCCCATCGTCAGGACTAAATTGGAAAAAGACAGTGCCCCTATAGGTAATGCCTATTACGTGATCGAGCCCAGAGATGCTAGTACGCCTTCCCCACCACGCGAGAAGCCGCCGCCCGGTCACGGACGACGGCCTCCCTGCGCATGGCGGCAACGTTTCCAGCCTGGCTACTTACACGCGGAAGTGGCTGACCATCATCTGCAACTGGTTGCCCAAGCGCGCCAGTTCGATGCTCGACGCGGCGGTTTCCTCACTGGCCTCTGCGGTCTGTTCGGAAATATCGCGCACATTGACCACGCTACGGCTGATCTCCTCGGCAACCGCACCCTGCTGCTCGGCAGCGGCGGCGATCTGCTGGTTCATCGCCTGGATGCTCGACACCTTGCGGGTGATCGCTCCCAGCGCGTCACCGGCCTTGCGGGTCAGCGCCACGGAACTGTCGGTCAACTCCCGGCTACCATGCATGATGGCCGCTACCTGCTGGGTTCCCTGCTGCAAGCCGGCGACCAGGCCCTCGATCTCTTCGGTGGACTTCTGCGTGCGCTGCGCCAAGCCGCGCACTTCGTCGGCCACCACGGCGAACCCACGCCCGGCCTCGCCGGCACGCGCCGCTTCGATGGCGGCGTTGAGCGCCAGCAGATTGGTCTGCTCGGCTACCGCCTTGATCACGTCCATCACCCCACCGATCTTCTTGCTCTCGCCTTGCAGTTCGGTCATGGCATCGGTGGAGCGGGTCACTTCCGCGGCAAGGCGATCGATCTGTGCGATGGCCTGTGCCACCACCCGATCGCCCTGGCTGGCCTCGTGATCGGCATCGGCAGCGGCCTGGGAGGCCTCGGCAGCACTGCGTGCAACCTCCTGTACAGTGGCCGACATCTCCTGCATGGCCGTCGCCACCTGGTCAGTCTCCACCTTCTGGTTATTGACCCCGGCACTGGTCTGTTCGGTGACCGCCGAAAGCTCTTCGGCAGCGCTGGCGATCTGCGTCACGCCGTCGCGAATGCCAGCGATCAGCTCACGCAGCGTGCTGCCCATGCGCTGGATGCCCTGCTGCAGTACCCCAAGCTCGTCACGGCGGCTGACCTGCAGGGTCTGGGAAAGGTCACCGCTGGTGATACGCTCCACCGCGTCTAGGGTTTCCTGCAGCGGCCGGGTAATCTGCCGAGTGATCAGCCAGGCCGCGAGAATGCCGACCAGCAAGGCCAGCAACGTGGCACCGATCATCATGCTATTGGCAGAAGCCGTATCGCTGTCACGCAGCGCCACCTGCATCTGCAGCAAGGCGTCGCTGCTCTTGACGATATCCTGCACCTGGGCGGTCATGGCGTCACGCATCGCCACACGCTCTTCGGTGGCGGTACGGTAAGTACCCAGCAAGCTGCGATAGGCCGTGACCGTCGCCTCGAGCTGCTGAATCTGCTCGCGATAATCGCTGGCGAATACCGCCGTCAGGGCATCGAGCCCCTGACCCACCTGCTCGATCTGCTGATTCAGCGCCTGCTCGCTGCGCTCGCTGACGTCCGCGGTGTAGCTGAGCACGCGGTAACGCAGGGTCTGTACATCGTCCTTGGTCTGCGCGATGGCCTGATAGCGCGCGAAACTCGCCTGGTCACCAGCGGCACTACGGGCCACTTCGTTCTTGACCCTGTCGATCAGTTCGCCAGCCCGATCCGCCAGGTCGACCATTTCGGTACGCGTCTTGTTGGCAGTGGAATATACGGCGTTGGTCCTGTCATAGAACTTCTGGTACTGCTCGACCACCGCGACCTGCGCCTTGAGCAGCCGAACGTTCTCCGGGTTACGGAAATACGGCAGGATTTCCTGCTGCCGCTGAGCGAGCAAGCGGATTTGCTGTTGCAGCTTGTCGGCCTCAGCCGGCGCCCCATTGGCGAGCAGATACTGCAGCCGCGCGACCCGCAGGTCCGTCAGGGTGTGGGTGAGGTCGTTGACGTCCGTCATGCGGTCACTGCGTTGCACCACGCTGCTCAGGCTGGTCCAGCCGGTCAAGGCCAGGACCATGGTCAAGAACAGCACGAGGCCGAACCCCAGAGCCAGTTTGAAGGTGACGCCGATATTGCCAAACCAGGTATTCATGGATCGCTCCAACTGCAAAACTCAAGTGATCAAAAAACTGGAGACTTGTTGTTGGGCCAGCCCGCGCTCCGAGCGCGGTGGTAAGACGGCATCCCAGCCGATGTCGCGATGATTCACCCATCGAACTGACGATGCCGTGGTGCTCGCACACGAGCAATATCACTTTGCTATTACAGAGACGCAGTGTCGCCCGGCTTGGTTCAACCTAATTTGCGATCGATGACTCGCTGTCCTGGATGGCCGCATGGATACCCCGCCATGCTGGCAATTGCGAGAGGCCGGGTCAGCCCCGGCGGCGCTGGCGCACCAGCGAATCCTCATACGCGACCACGAAGCGGCCGGCCTTATCGCTGCCGGGTAACAGCGCCAGCACGTCAGCCGGCGTATCGAGGCGCAGATGCAGGGTGTACCCGCTACCGTCCGAGAAGGGATTGGCCTGCGTCACCCAGGCCTCGATCTGGTTCGAATCGAGGCCGATATCCCGGGCGATGTCGGCGAGAGAAAGGTCAGGCGCGGTAATGGCAGTCATATCGAGTTCCTTCTCGTAATTACTCGTCAAGTGTAGCCACCACAGGCTGCAGCACCAATGGCAGATTCCGACAAACTGCGCACCATCGCGCAGTTTCTCTGACTAGATTTAAACGTGAACAGCCCATGAGGGGCTGGACATTGAGCGAAATGGAGACTCCCTATGCGCAATATCGCCCTTAGCCTGACTGCCGCCATATTTCTTTCAGCGACACTGGCACCAGTAGCCGTGGCGGAAAGCCCTACCGAAAAAAGCATTCGCCAGGACAACCGGGATCTCGATAAGGGCGTCGAGCATGATGTCAAGGAAGTCGAGAAAGGCGTTGAACACAGCGACAAGGAAATCGATAAAGGCATCGATCATGACAGCAAGGAACGACACAAGGCTGACAAGCATATAGACAAGGAACTGAAGAAAGACCTCTGACTGCGACAGGCGGAAACCCGGCAAACGGGCTTCCGCCCCTCCCTGTGGCCCCCAAACCGCGACCTGCAAGACATCGGCTGAATCTGCCTTCGTTATCCTGCATGACCGATTGCATCATCACTCGGCGCAGAGGGCACCATCGTCACACCAGCACCCGAGAGTGCGAGGCAGCGTCATATGTGCCCTGATGGCAAACTGCAGCAACAGTAGCCCAGAGTCATTAGCACCTGAGTTGACTGAATACTTTTCAAGCAATGACAGTTCCCCTCCCAAGGCAGTCGTGACCTACTCGACAGCCTCTGTAATAGCGAAAGCTTTCGAGCTCCTGTATGAGCGAGGAGTGCAAAACACCACCGCCAATGGCGGATATGCTTGGATGCCGGCGATGCAGAGCGAAAAGTCGTTCTCAGGCGCTGCAGATTCCCTTCTTGTAACTTCGCAGTTGGCAGATCCGTTTGATGCGCTCCTGCAGGTATCCGCGGGACTGACCGGGCCCCGCTCGGATGAAGTAGCCCAACTCGTTGGCCCACTTCGAGGTACACCGTCATGAAAGTTATGAGTCTTAAAGATGGGACGCCCCACTACCAGGGGAACCCAGGCTATGTCGCGCCCCAAGCCGTTGCTACTCCCACTCGGCTGAGCTCGGTGAGTGCGGTCAGACAGCCCATGGCCCAGCAGCCGGGCAGAGACCACGCCAACGAGGACGATGAGGGCCTGGACCCCGGCACCGATAGCGAGCCGACGTCGCTGCCAGACGAAGCGCCGCCCGTGGAGCCCGAGGATTTCGACGGCAACAAGGCAGCGATGGATCCCAGGCAAGCGATTTGATTCTGACCATTCGCCATGAGCGATGGTGCCTTCCTTTCGCTGGGCGCAAAATCGCTCGAATGGCTGCCAACAAATCGAGCGTGGCGCTTAATGCTCTTCGAAAGGCGGCCGTTTACGCGGGGGAGGCTTGGCCTTGGCAGCCGCACAGGTGTCGCCCTGGCAACGGGTGCCCCCATCAGGGTGAGGCAGCCATGCCAGGTGCGGGCGCCAGCGGCAAAAAAGCCGATAGGCGACGTTCAGCATCGGCCTGGCCCAGCGCCACGACAAGGGTGCCGCCCAGAAGCCGAGGCCAGCTGCGCGCCAGCTCCAGAGCGTTGCGTCCAGGCCGGTGACCCAGGTGCCATCGGCAAACCTGGCGTGCAGCAATGACTCCATCTGGGCAAAGGTGAGCGCCATGGATTCGGGCTCGAAACCTTCATCACGGATATCGACGAAGCGCAGACGCTCTGGTGCGGCACGCCCGCGAAGGGTGTTTATTTCCCGGGCGCAGAGTGGGCACTCGCCGTCAAAATAGAGGGTCAGTGGCCACGTTGGCTTTCTGTCCATTAACGATCTGCCTCGTCGCGATTTTCCATACCCTATGCCCAGGATCCCAAGCCGACAATCATCAGCGTGACTTGATACTGACCTTGCATCCGAGACGGCCGGCCCGCTACAGGTCGTTTCCGACGCCAGCTGCGGCAGTTGGCCGGGGGGCCTGGGGCGGGCGCATGCATGATGGCGCCCTGCCCCAATCAGCCGCCATTGCCAGCGATGGTCAGGTAATCCGTATAGAGCTGAGGCGCGCCTGAAAAGGATGCCAGCTCGCGCCACTCTTCGTTCATACGCTCCGCATCCTGATGCTCGCGCACGAACTCGAGGGCCCGATCGGTAGAGACATCGAGTTCCGGGTGGAATGCATTGAGGGACTCCATGCTTTCGATTTCCAGCATGACCACGTATTGGTCGATGCGGCTGCCACCCAGGCATTTCAGCATGTGGAACTTCCACCCCGGATAGTCGGCGATTCGCTGGATATTGCTGGTGATGAAGTGTTCGAAGGTCGCCGCGGATACGCCGGGGCGCAGCGCAAGGTTATGAATGCCGACGACCCGAGCAACGGGTTTCTGCCCGGCAAGCGCCTGGTAGTTGGGCCCCTCCGGCAGCGTGCTGCGGGCATTCTCGGCGACCAGCGCGTAGTGCGAGAAAATGGTGGGTCGCTCGGAGAAGGTCGCGAAGGTCTTCCATTCGGCGATCAGCTCCAGGGCCTGCGAGCGCTGCTGCCAGAAGGCCTCGGCCAGCGCGGTGTGATCGCCGTTGGCGTCGATGTAGCGGGCGTAGTCCTCGGCGCTGGGTGCTTCATGCAGCATCAGGTATTGATGCTGCCGCTCACCGCGCAGGCCTTTGAGCAACGTCCACTGCCAGCCGGGGTAAGCCGGAATCTCGATGCCGCGTTCGCGGGCGAACGCTTCGAAATGCTCGGCCGTGACACCTTTCTTCAGGTTGAGGCCGATGTAGTGCAGGCTGAAAACAGGCGCGGATAAATGGTTCATGATGACTCCCTGGTAGTTGGCGACGGGACACTGGAAACGTTGCCACCGCACGGAGCCCTGGGCTCCTCGAGGCAACGACGTGAGGCGACAAGAACACCGATCAGCCGGCGCCGTGACGGGCAATGCGTCGGGCACTGGCACAAATGAGCAACATGATCACGATTCCTGCCGAGAATGCCGCGGTCAGGCTCCAGTGACGGGCCACCCCACCAATCAGTGCCGGGCCGCTTAGCAGGCCCGTGTAGCCGATCAAGGTGACCGCAGACAGGGCAAAGCTCGACGGCACCTGCGGCTGGTTGCCAGCGGCGGTGAACAGGATGGGCACGATGTTGGACAGGCCGATGCCGGTGAGCACGAAGCCGGCCAGTGCAACGCCTGGCAGATCGATCGCCACGACCAGCAGCAGCCCCAGCGAGGCGCAGGCGCCGCCCAGCATCAGCATGCGCTGGCGACCATAGGCGTTGACCAGGCGGTCACCGTACAACCGGCACACGGCGACGGCGATCGCATACAGCGTATAACCGGCCCCGGCATGGCTCTTCTCCAGCCCGCGCTCGGCGTGCAGGAACACCGCCGACCAATCCAGCATGGCCCCCTCGATCAGGAACACGAAGAAGCACAGCACGGCGATGAACAGGACCCCGGGGTGGGCCAGCGCCTGTAAGGTACCGCCGGACTCACCGCTATCCCTGACCCGCCTGGCCAGCAGGAAGTCGCGGGCGGACAGGGTGAAAAACGCGATCAGCAGCACGATCAGGCCGATGGCTTGCAGCGGCGTGAGCCCGGCCCACAGCAGCAGGGTGACCCCGCCGGCGCCGGCCACGCAGCCGATGCTGTAAAAGCCATGGAAGCCGGACATTCGGGCCTGCCCGCTTTCACGCTCGACGACGACCGCCTGGGCATTCATCGAAACATCCAGCAGGCCATTGACCGCGCCGAAAACCAGTAATGCAGCCGCCATTTCCCAGACGGAGCCGGCGAGCATCATGAAGGGCAGCACCAGACAGAAAATCGCCGCGCAGATCAGGATCAGGGTTTTGCAACCGAACCTCGCAATCGCGCGGCCTGCCAGCGGCATGGCCAGCATGGAGCCCGCCGCGATACAGAACAACAACAGGCCCAGTGTGCCGTCGTCGATGCCGAGATGGGACTTGACGAAAGGGATCAGCGGCGCCCAGGACGCCATGCCGAGCCCGGCGACAAAGAAAATATGGCGGGTCGCACGCTGCCGGAGGCGATTGGCGGCGACACTCGGGCAGGCTGTATTCATGGCCGGAAACTCTAGTTCTTTGTTATGAACGGCGGTGGCTACGCTGCAATGCAGCGCAGCCCACCCCGGTTTGCAAGCGCAAGAAAATCCCTGCCCTCAGCCCAGGCTCTGCGCCAGCGACAGGTAATCGGTATAGATCTGTGGCGAGCCGGAAAACGAAGCGAGTTGCTTCCACTCTTCATACATCTGCTTGGTGTCACGATGGGCCTGGGCAAACAGCGCCGCCTGGTCGGTGGCGATATCCGGCTCCGGGTAGAACACGTCGAGTGCCTGCAGACTGGCTATTTCCATCATCACCACGTACTGGTCCAGCCGATTGCCTCGCTCGCCCTTGAGCAAACGGAATTTCCAGCCGGGGTAGTCCTCGATACGCTGGTGGTTCTCGGCGATGAAGGTCTCGAAGGTGTGCGCCTCGACGTCTGCGCGCAGCGCCAGGTTGTGAATGCCGATGACCCGCGCGACCGGCTCCTGCCCGGCGCGCTCCAGGTAACGTGGGCCCCGGGGCACGTCACTCCTGGCGTTCTCTGCCAGCAGGCGGTAGTCGGTGTAGAGGGTCGGCAGTTCACTGAAGGTGCCATAGCGCTTCCATTGGCCGAGTATATCCAGGGCCTGCGGGCGCTCGCGCCAGAACTGGCGTGCCAGCGGGGTCTTGTTGCCATCGGCGGCCACGTACAGGTCGCGCTGCGCTGCACTGGCGATTTCGAACAGCATGAGATATTGCCCGGCCCGCTCGCCGCGCAGGCCGCGCAGCAAGGTCCAGTTCCAGCCCGGATAACAGGGTATGTGCACGCCCCGCTCGCGCACGAAGCGTTCGAACTGCTCGGGCGTCACCCCGGCCTCGGTATCGATGGCGATGTAGTAGAGACTGAAGACCGGCACGGCTGACGCGTCTGGCTGTTTCATTGGCGGGCCCTCCTCAGGCATGCGGCTCGACGAATTGCGTATTGATGATGGCTTCGACCAGGGTCACGCCGTTGGGCGTCAGGCTGACCATGTCGCCCAGCACGGTGACCAGCGCCTTTTCCACCAGTGTGTCCAGCGTGCGGCTGATGATCAGGTTGTCGTAAAGGCTCCTGCCTTCGAAACGCTGCCTGAACACCTGGTCGTCCACGGGGATGAGCGTGGAAAGCGCCATCTTGAAGGCGTTGACTTCACGCTGCAGGGGCGACACGCCGCGGCTCCCTTCGATGGGCAGGCGGTCTTCGTCGAGCGCTTCCTTGTATTTCTTGTAGCCGGTGATGTTGATTGCCTCGGAACGGGTGCACTTCGAGCTGCCCCCGAGGCCGATCGCCACTTCCGGGTACTGGGTTGGCAGATCGGTGATGAGTCCCTTCCACTTCTCCGGCTGCTGGTGGTTCTGGTGGAAGTACATGGTCGGGTGTTCGCGATAGCCCGAGGCGAGGTAGCGCTCGACCAGCTCGCGCATCTGGTACTGCTTGCCCAGGCCTGGAAAGGTCATGCTGTCGGTGCCGATCAGGCCTTTTCTTTGCCAGTGGCTTTGCCGTTCACCGGAAACCCCGGTGCGGGTTTTCATGAACTCTTCCATGTGCAGCTTGGTGATGACCACATGGGAAAGTTCGAGCTCGAGGACCTTCTCCAGATCGTACTTAACATCGTCCACGCCCTGCCCCAGCATGCCGTAGATGAGGTCGACACTGACCCAGTCCAGGCCGATTTCCCGTGCATGGTGGATGGTCTGCACGCATTCTTCGGCCGAGTGCATGCGCCCGCAGGCGGAGATGATGCGGTCGTCGAAGGACTGCGCGCCAAAGCTGATCTTGGTGAAGCCGAGCTCCTTCAACAACAGCAGATAGTCGCGCGTCAGGGTGCCCGGCTCGCCTTCGAAACGCATGGTGGCGGCCGAGAAATTGAAATGGCTCAGGTAGAAATCCATCAGGCGGCGCAGTTCCGGCTCCGGCAGCAGCGAGGGGGTGCCGCCGAAGATATTGAATTCGCCCACCTCCGCGTTGGCCAGGCTCGGAACCTTCTGCAGCCACATCCTGGCTTCCTTGATGTTGTAGTCCACCAGGTCGACGAACACCTGTTGTGACGACGCGGCCTTGGGATTGAGGATGACCGTGGGGTACTGGCAAAAATGGCAGCGGTAACGACAGGTCGGGATGTAGGCCCACAGGTGCATCTGCCGGGCCTGGCCGATTTCACGGTCCATGTCCGCGAAGAAGCCCTCCAGCGGGTAGTCCGCGATATCGCCGGGGAACACGTGGCAGCCAAAGGGATCGTTGAATACGTAGTCCAGCATGGCGCTGTTTTGCGGGCGGCAGAGAAACTCATGGACCCTGGGCAGCGGATAGTTGGGGTCGATGTCGTTCAGTGAGTTCAGCGCTTCGACGTTCATCAGAATACCCCGCCATTTGCAAAGTAGTTGTGGGCTTCGCCGGATTCACGGTCCTCGCAGAAGTAGTAGACGAAGCGCTGGAAGTCCTCGGGCCTCACGGCCGCAAAACAGTCGGGCAACGCCGGAGGGTGGCCGATGTCCTCGCCCACCGCACGGCGCAGCGCGCTGAAGAGCTCTTCGCGAAACTCGAAATAGAGGCGATAGGCCGGCGTCTTGTAGGCATGGATGGGTTTGAAATCGATGACCCGTGATTCGTATTTGATTTCGTGGATACGCTGGTAGAGACCGTCGGCCACCGGCCCGCCGAAGAACTCCCGCACGGCCCTGTTTTCCAGCAGGATATGGGGGTTGAGCAATGCCGGCAGCACGATGTTCTTGGGCACGTAATCCTTGATCGAGTAGTCCCAGGCCTGCCGCGACTGCTCGGCGCTGGTGTCGGCCAGGGTGGGCAGCTGCCGCTCCACGTTCGGGCGCACATCCTTCATGATGATGATGCCGTCCTGACCATAGGCCTTGCCGTTGATGACCTCCTCCAGAATGCTGTCCACGCGGCGGCTGTTGATTTCGATGCGCGAATCATGGGCATACACGGGTTTGCCGCCCCAGGCGATGATCCGGATGCCGAAGTCCCAGTCATCGGAGAGGTGCTCCACGAAACGACCGTTCTGCAACTGGTAGAAGATTTCGATGCCCCCTACCTTGTCATAGAGCGTGCGTTCGACGGCAAACCCCTTGCCGTCGGGAAAGCCGCCGAACAGCGAGAACGACATCTCGCGGCAACGCAGCGTCTTGTCGATTTCGGCGTACAGGTTCGGCCGTGTACCAAAGGCAGCTTGGTTGTAGTAATAGTTGCAGGTGCCGAGGTCGGCGCTTTCATCGACCATCTTTCTGATCAGCGCGTGCAACCAGTAAGGGTCCACCGTGCAGTCGGCGTCGGCGGAGGCGATGTAGTGCCTGCTGCTGGTGCCCAGACGCAGGTCGCGCTGCCGCGAACGCACGCTGGCGTAGTCCATGCCCCGTTTGCGCGCCGACGAAACACCCTGAACGCGCTCCTCGATCACATGGATATCCAGAGACGGATTGCGCGCCCTGAAGGCGTTGATTTTCTGCACCGAGTCATCGCTGGAGTTGTTGTCGACGATGATCAACTCGTAGCTGTCATGGGTAATCAGGCCGTCCCGGGTCTGCTGCTGGACCAGGGACTCCAGCACAGTGTCGATGCGGTCACGCTCGTTATAAACCGGCAGCACGACCGATACAGAAATGGTGTCACGCATAGTTCCTCCGGGTTCATTCAAGTCCAGCATGCCGGCGACGTTATTGGCGAGTACGCGCTGGCCGATAACGAAGTTTCGCCGCGCGATGTCTTTCATCAGTAACCTGTCGTTCAACAGTCGATAAACTTCATCGACGAATGCCTCATCCGGCAGCCCATCATTGGCTTGTGAAATGTTCATGATCGGCGCCTCGAAGCCGTGCCGGCCATACACTTCCTGGTAATACTCGTAGCGGGTGGTGATGTAACAACGCTGGCTGCTGATGGACTCGCCTATGGGGTTGCCGTAACTGTCATAACCCCAGGACGTCAGAAAGGAAACCAGATCGCAGGAGTCATAAAGATCCTCGATGGTGATCGCGTTTTTCTTCGCCGGCATGCAGTCGTGGGATAACGAGCCGACGAACTTCACGAACGGCTCGATGTTCAGTTCCCTGACCTGTTTATTCAACGCGGCAAAGTAAGCTGGGTGCTCCTGGGGGTCTCCGGCGACCACCAGGTACACCTTGCGCCCACTGCCGTTCTGGGCGAAAAGCTGGTTCAACCGGTAGATCAGCCAGATATCGCGATCCTGGCGTTTTTGCGCAATGATGCGCGTGGTGCGGGCGATCAATACATCGCTATCGCGTATGTCCAGGCCTTCCCTGATGTTGCGGTACGTGCCTTGCCGCTCAAAGTCATAGGTGTTCTTGCGCACCTCGACCTGCACCTGGTGATCGCACCATTGCTCGAGCTGGTTTTTCAGGTGGTTATTGAGAGTCACGTACCGGATATAGGGCGAGCGCACAGGCTTGACGGCATGGGGGTAAGGCTCGGGGCCATACTTCATGAGCGTTTTTTCACTGTTCCACATCAGGTCGTGATCGCGCCAGATCACGAAGCTTCCCAGGCCATGTTCCTTGCCGTAGGCTTCGATGGCCTGGTACAGCGCCCGGGTGTAGATGATGTTTTCCGGCAGCGTTCCGTTTTCGACGATCACATATCGGATATTCAGCGATTCCCACAACTCGAGGATTCGCCGGGCCAACGCTTGCGACGACTCATGCACAGCGGCAAGAAGTTGCGCTTCCTGTTCAGGCGAAACGGACACTCGTTGCCCGATCAGCGCTTCATGCAAATGTGTGATGAAAGGAACTGTGTAGTGGGGAATGGCGTCGATGCCCTCGACACGAACAAGGGTGAACACCCCCTGGTAGATCTCCTTCTCTTCATCGTATGGCTTGTTGAAGTTGCCTTTGTCGACCTTTATGTCGTAACCCACGTCGAGATAACAGGCGATGCCATTGCGCTCGAGTTGCCTGGCCACTTTCAGGGCCTCGACCGTAATACCCGATACCGCCACGGCATCGAATGATATGAAAATAGCCCCCGGCTGCATTGTGCTACTCCTTCAGTCTTTCAAGGTTTTTATTTATCACCACGAACTAAAGAACCAAATTCAGAGAACAGTTACCCACCGAATGCATCGTCGGAATTAACGAAAGTGTTGAACAACTTGTGGCACGTGTTCTGCGAGGCACCTAAATAAGTGCAGCTCATCGGGAGACGCTATGGAGTGTTACCCCCGGTTTGGCCAACCGCCGGAGGCATCACTCATTCGATCGGCACGCCGCGCATCAGCCGGTTTCAGCCAACGGCACTTCCACCGGCGTCAGCACATGTACCACGCCTTTATCCAGAACCATGACCGCGGGCATGCCAGACGCCTCCAGTGCCGCCTGGTCGAGCTGAGCAGCGTCGCGCAGTTGCACGCGGATGCGCGTTATGGCGACGCGCTGCTGCGAGGCGAGGTTTTTCTCGCCACCCAGGGCCTCGACGACGCTGGCCGGTAGCAGTGTGTCAGGCGCCGTGGTCACCTTGGGCTCGTCCGGCACCAGATCCGGCGTCAAGGCCTTCCAGAAGGCACTTTGCAATTTATTGAACATGCTCAGCTCTCCAGCACAGGTGACAGGGGTAACGGCGATGGCCGCCATGACAGCAGGGCTTCACGAACCTGCGCGGCGCTTTGCAGCGTCAGCGCCTGGCGCGCGATGGCTTCGCAGTCGCGCAGTTCGACGTCGCGAATCGCCGCCTTGATGGCCGGAATCAGCGGCACGCTGGCCGACAGTTCATCCACCCCAAGGCCCAGCAACAGCGGCACGGCAAGCGTCTCGGAGGCCATGGCACCGCAGACGCCGACCCACTTGCCATGGGCGTGGGCGGCTTTCACGGTGGTTGCGATCAGGCGCAGCACCGACGGATGAAAACTGTCAGCCTGGCTGGCCAGCCGTGGGTGGTCGCGGTCCATCGCCAGGGTGTACTGGGTCAGGTCGTTGGTACCGATCGAGAAGAAGTCGACTTCTGGCGCGAACACGTCGGCCATCAATGCCGCGGACGGCACCTCGATCATGATGCCGAGCTTGGGCAGCGTCGTGAGGCCGATGCTCGACGCCTCCTCTTCGAGGATCTGCCGGGCCAGGTGCAATTCCGACAGTTGGCTGACCATCGGCAGCATGATGTGCAGCCGCGCCAGGCCGCTGCTCGCCAGGATGGCGCGCAACTGCTCGTGTAGCAGTTGCGGGCGCTCCAGGCACAGACGAATGCCGCGCATGCCTAAAAACGGATTGGCCTCGGCCTGCATCGGCACGTAGGCCAGCGGCTTGTCCCCGCCAACGTCGAGGGTGCGCACCACCAGATTGCGCTCCGGCCCCAGGGCCCGAGCGATGGCGCTATAGGTGGCCGCCTGTTCGGCCTGGCTGGGCGCACTGCCGCGCTCCAGGTAGAGAAACTCGGAACGCAGCAGCCCTACGCCCTCCCCGCCCAGCTCCAGCGCCTGCTCGGCTTCCGCCAGCGAGGCGATATTGGCCGTTACCTCGAAGCGATGGCCATCGCGGGTGGTGGCGGCCAGCGAGGCCTGCTCGAGGTCGCGCTGATGACGCAGGGTTCGTTGCTCGCGCTCGGCCTGCAACTGCTCGATGGAAACAGGATCGGGATCCAGATGCAGCTCGCCCTTGTCCGCATCGAGCAGTACCCGGGTGCCGTCGGCCAGGGCCAGTACCTCGTGGGGCAGCCCGCAGACCGCCGGCAGCCCCAGCGCCCGGGCCAGGATCGCGACGTGACTGGTGGCCCCGCCGCCTACCGTGGCAAAGCCCACCACCTTGCGGGTATCCAGTGCCGCGGTCTGCGACGGAGTCAGTTGCTCGGCAACCAGGATGGCCTGCTCAGGCAGCACCCAGGCGCTGTCGTGCACATCCAGAATCAACTTGAGTACCCGCTGCCCGACATCGGCGAGATCCAGTGCACGCTCGGCCAGAAACCGGTTGCCGCTGGCCTTGAACAGCTCGGCAGTCGCTTCGGTCACCGAGTTCCAGGCGAAGGCGGCGCTCTTGCCCTGGCTGATCAGCAGGCGGGCCTGCTCCAGCAGGCTCGGGTCTTCCAGCAGCTCCTGATGGGCCTTGAAGATCTCCTCCTGTGCCTCGCTTGCCGCCTCATCGCGCAGCTTCTGCAAGGCAGCCAGCGCCTCTGCCAGCGCGCGATCCAGCGTTCGCAGCTCGGCGCGTGGGTCGCTGGCGGACTCGGCAATGTCCAGCTTGCGCTCGACCACCTGGACCACCTGGCCAAGGGCGGAGCCTGCTGAAGCACAGACCCCATGCAGCGACATCGCCGAGGTCTTCGCCGCCGGCTCGATGGCCGGCGCGCTGACCGCGACCGGTGCCACCGGCTCACCGCAGCCATCGGCCAGCAACTGGCTGAGCGTCTCGATGGCCGCTGCGGCATCCTCACCGGTGGCGCTGATCGTCAGCATGTCGCCAAGGGCCGGTTGCATGGCCATGATCGCCACCAGCGATTTGCCGTTGGCGCTGTCCTGCTGCCGGTGCAAGCGGATATCGGCCTGGAAGCCCTTGGCGGCCTGGGCGAACACCGCTGCAGGCCGGGCATGCAGGCCATTGGCATTGGGCAGGCTGATCGGTTGCGAGAACAGCGCCTCGCCTTCATTCAGCGGCGCAGTGGCCGCTTGCTCGCCGCGGCCAAGCGCCAACAACGGCTGGCCACTGACCACCCTGGCGCTCGCGGCGGCAAGCGTACTGAACGGCTCGGCGCTGACCACCAGCATCAGCGTCATCAGGCTGCGCGCGTGCACGGCGATGTGGTCGGCATCGAACTCGATCAACGCCTGGCCAGCCTCGACGCGCTGGCCTTTTTCCACCAGGGCGGTGAAGCCCTTGCCGGCCAGGTTCACGGTATCCAGGCCGATGTGCAGCAATATTTGCGCGCCGCCCTCATGGGTAAGGGTGATGGCGTGGCCACTGGCTTGCAGATCGCTGACCACGCCCGCCAGGGGCGCGCACAGGGTCTGCGACGTCGGGTCGATGCACAGGCCGTCACCGATCACCCGATTGGCGAACACCGGGTCAGGCACATGATCAAGGGGCACCAGCACCCCGGACAGCGGTGCCAGCAATTGCAAGGGTTGAGGTACGCTCATGGCTTCACCTGCGGTTTTGTTCTTGGAATGTTGCAAGGTCACTGCGGCAACATCGCTTATTTCCACCAGTACTCAATTTGCAGCCCGGCATTGGAACCGTGCAGCGACGAGCCGAACTCGCCGCTGTCGGACAACGCCGACCCCTGGGCCAGGTCATTGGCCGCGCGCTGGGCCGCTGCGTTCCAGCTTGCATAGGTGTAGTACAGGCGCACCTCCGGTCGCTCCCAGAAGCCCGGACCTTTTGGCGACCAGGTGGGCGCGAAGGTGAACTTGCTCAACTTGCGCGTACCGCCTGGCGCCTGCACCTGATCGTGACCCAGCTCGGCCACCAGTTTGAATTGTTCGGTGATCGCATAGGCCGGGCGCACGCCCAGGGAAATCCACTGCTGGTCGTTGCCATCCGGGCGAATGTCCTTCTGGTAGAGCGCCTGGAACTGGCCACCGAAACGCGACGTTACCTGCCAGTCGAAGAACTCCACCACTCGGTAGCTCTTGTTGTTGTCGTCCAGGCCGACGTTGCCGGTATAGCCCAGGCCGGTGCCGGGGCCCTCGCCGTATTGCAGCGCCAGTGTGTTCTTGCCGCCCAGAAACAGCTGCTGCACGTGCTGGGCGGTAACCGCCCATCCGGCATGGGTGTCGCGTCGGCTGGGTTTGTCGATATAGCTCAAGCCCAACTCGAGCTCGCCTCCGGGGTTGGTGCGAAAGCCTGCGACGTTGAAGTCGTGCCGGGTGATGTAGTCCTTCTGGTAAAGATTGTCCTTGCGGGAAAAGGCGTAGCTGTACTCCAGGTCGCCGATCTTCACGTCCTCGATACCGCCGCCGGTGGCGCTCTGGTTCCAGTAGTAGAAATCGGAAATGTGAATGTCGTTACGTTTGTAGTAACGCCGGCCGGCCCACAGCGAGCCGCCATTGAGGCTGGGCAGGTTTGACCAGTGGGCATAGAGCTGCGGCAGACGTACGGCACCGTTGTCGCCCTGAAAGGTCAGGTCACGGTCGTATTCGTTGAACAGCGACAGCATGCCGTCGACGCTGAACACCGAGCCGTCGTCGAGCGTCAACAGGTCCTGGCGCAACTCCAGCTCCGCGTACTGCTCGCATTCGTTGCCCAGCCGATACTTGGACTGCGCACCGGGCAGGCTGAAGCATGACTGCGAGTGGCCGTTGCCGGTGCTGCCGACACCACTGCGCAGGTAGCCGGCGAACTCCAGTGCCTGCGCGGCAAACGGCATCACCAGGCAGACACAGGAGGCGGCAAGGCCGCCATTCATTCTTGTTTTCAAGCGCCACTCCATTGTCTTTCTTATTGGGTTGAGGCTTAGAACAGCGAAGGCATGCGTGGCAGCGATCAGCTGTCCTCGAGGTGCAGGACGAACGATTCGTAAGGCCTGAGGTACAGCTGGCGCCCCCGCGCTTGGCAGTCCGGATAATTGCTGATCACCACCCGCTGGCGGCTGGCGGTATCGATCACCCGCTCAGGCAGCTCGACTTCGCACGCGGTGCCGTAGAAGTTGTTCACCACCAGCAGGCGTTCGTGGGCGTGTTCACTTTCCCGCAGGTAGATCCACACCTGCTCATGCTCCGGCAGCAGTTGGCGATAGACACCCTGCTGGATCAGCGGCTCCTGGCGGCGCAAAGCGACCAGCCGACGGTAGTAGTGCAATACCGATGTGGGGTCGTCGAACTGGTTGGCGACGTTTATCTGCGCGGCATTGCGCGCCACGCCTATCCAGGGTTCGGCCATGCTGAAGCCGGCGTTGGCCTCGCTGCTCCACTGCATCGGCGTGCGCCCGTTGTCACGGGACTTCTGCATGATGGTGGCCATGATCGCTGCAGCGCTCTCGCCAGCGTTGCGTTTGAGGCGATAGATATTCAGGGTCTCGACATCGCGGTATTGCTCGATGCTGTCGAAGCCCGGGTTGGTCATGCCCAGCTCCTCACCCTGATAGATGAACGGCGTGCCCTGCAAAAAGTGCAGCGCGGTGGCGAGCATCTTTGCAGAGTGCACCCGGTATTCGCCGTCATCGCCAAAGCGTGACACCACCCGCGGCTGATCATGGTTACACCAGAACAAGGCATTCCAGCCGCCACCAGCCTGCATGCCGGTTTGCCAGTCGGAGAGGATGCGCTTGAGCGCCAGGAAGTCGAAATCGGCATGCACCCATTTCTGCTGATTGGGGTAGTCCACCTTCAGGTGGTGGAAATTGAAGGTCATCGACAGCTCTTGCGAGTCGGGGCGCGAATAGCGGATGCAGTGTTCGAGCGAAGTGGAAGACATCTCGCCGACGTTGATCAGTTCCTGGCCTTGGAACACCTCGCGGTGCATTTCCTGCAGGTACTCATGCACGTGCGGGCCGTCGGTGTAGAAGCGGCGCCCGTCGCTGGCGTCCTCGGGAAAATCGGCCGGCTTGGAAATCAGGTTGATCACGTCCAGGCGGAAACCGCCCACGCCCTTGTCGCGCCAGAAGCGCATCATCCTGAAGACTTCCTCGCGCACCTTGGGGTTGTCCCAGTTGAGGTCGGCCTGGGTGTGGTCGAACAGGTGCAGGTAGTACTGGCCGGTCTGCGCCTCGTACTCCCAGGCCGAGCCACCGAATTTCGATTCCCAGTTGTTCGGCTGGTCGCGCCAGATGTAGAAGTCGCGGTACGGGCTGTCGAGGCTGCTGCGCGCCTGCTGAAACCAGACGTGCTCGATGGAGGTGTGGTTGACCACGATATCGAGCATCAACTTGATCCCGCGCTTGCCCGCCTCGGCGATCAGCAGCTCGCAGTCGGCCATGCTGCCGTAGCTGGGGTCGATGGCGTAGTAGTCGCTGATGTCGTAACCGTTGTCGCGTTGTGGCGAGCGCAAAAAAGGCGTGAGCCACAGGTAGTCGACACCCAGCCATTGCAGGTAATCGAGCTTGGCGACCACGCCGAGCAGGTCGCCCGTGGGGTTGCCGGCTTGGCTGTAGAAGCTCTTCGGGTAGATCTGGTAGATCACCGAATGCTGCCAGTCTTGCATGGCGCTATTCCTTCATCTGTTTTAAGACCACGAGCGGCACATCACAACAGTGCCGCTCGCCAATGCGATGGTTCAGGCGACCCGGTAGCCCGGGCGGACGATCTTCACGCTGAGGGCGCAGGTGAGCAGGAACGGCACCGCGATGGCGATGACCATCCCCACGATGAACACCGGGATGTACTGCGGCATGATGGAAATGAAACCGGGCAGGCCGCCGACCCCGATCGCCGAAGACTGCACCTTGTTCAGCGACAGGAAGATGCAGCCCATGGCCGAGCCGACCAGGGCGGCGTAGAACGGGTACTTGTAGCGCAGGTTGATGCCGAACATCGCCGGCTCGGTGATGCCGAAATACGCGGAGATGGCCGAGGTGGAGGCCATGCTCTTGTCCCGCACGTTGCGGGTCATGTAGAACACCCCGAGCGCGGCGCTGCCCTGGGCCAGGTTGGACATCACGATCATCGGCCAGATGAAGGTGCCGCCATGGGTGGAGATCAGTTGCAGGTCCACGCCCAGGAACATGTGGTGCATGCCGGTGATCACCAGCGGCGCGAACAGCACGCCGAAGATCGCCCCGCCGATCAACGGCGCGAAATCGAACAGCATCACCACGCCCTCGGTGATCAGGATGCCCAGGTGGCGGGTGATCGGGCCGATCAGGGCCAGCGCCAGGACGCCGGTAATGACGATGGTGGTGATCGGCACCACCAGCAGCTGGATGGCATTGGGCACCCGGGCACGCAGCCATTTTTCGATCACGCTCATCACATAGGCGGCCAGCAGGATCGGCAGGATCTGCCCCTGATAACCGACCTTCTCGATCTTGAACCAGCCGAAGATATCGAAGTACGGCATGCCCTGATCGCCCAGGCCGGCGACCACCTTGCCGTAGTTCCAGGCATTGAGCAGGTCCGGGTGAACCAGCATCAGGCCCAGCACGATGCCGAGGATTTCACTGCCCCCGAAGCGCTTCGCCGCCGACCAGCCGACCAGTGCCGGCAGGAACACGAACGAGGTATTGGCCATCAGGTTAATCAGGCTCCACACGCCGTCCAGCGCCGGGTACGCCTCGAGCAGGGTGACCCCCTCGATGAACATGCCCTTGGCGCCAATCAGGTTGTTCACCCCCATCAGCAGGCCGGCAATGATCAGCGCCGGCAGGATGGGCATGAACACGTCGGAGAGGATGCGCACCAGGCGCTGCATGCCGTTGATCTTGGCGGCGCTCTGCTGCTTGAGATCGGCGATGGTCATGGCCGCCAGGCCGGTCTGCTGGCGCAGCGCGGCATACACCTTCTCCACATCGCCGGGCCCGATTACCACCTGGTACAGGCCGCCGGTGAAGAACGAGCCCTTGACCAGATCAATCTGGTTCAAGGTCCCCACATCGACCTTTTTGGGGTCTTTGAGGGACAGGCGCAGGCGCGTCACGCAATGGGCGGCCTGCTCGACATTGTCGACGCCGCCGAGGCTCTGCAGCACGTCGCGGGCAATGGCTGAATAATCGTGACTCATGCGCTTTTTATCCTTTGAGGATTTTATTTTTGGAGAGCGGCATAGGGAGCAACCTGACAAGACCTTACTCGTACATACGAGTTAAATCAACAACTCGTATAGACCAGTTTAGCCCTGTTTGCCAAAGCGCCAGCTGACCGGGAATTTCCACCAACCGCCTCTCCTCAAGCCATAGACAAAGCGCCACGCGCTCCCTAAGGTTCCTCGCTTGACGACAACCTGGCATCGAGCCCTGCACATGAGCAAATACAGCCAGATCTACAGCGATCTGCTTGCCAGCATCACCAGCGAACGCCTGGAACGCGGCGCCCGCCTGCCCTCGGAAACCGAGCTGATGGAGCGCTATCAGACCAGCCGGGGCACCGTGCGCAAGGCCATCGAGCAGTTGCAGGAACGCGGCTTCGCGCAGAAGATCCACGGCAAGGGCACCTTCGTGCTGTCGCGCGCGCCCATCGAATTCCAGCTCGGCGGCATCGTCAGCTTTCAGGAGACCTACCCCAGGCTGGGCGGCAATGTGCGCACGGAGGTGGTCGAACTCAGCCAGCTACCGCTGGAAGGCAGCCTCTGCGAGCACATCCAGGGCGAAGAAGGCACGCTGATCACCCGCATCAAACGGGTCAGGCGTATCGATGGCCGGCGGGTGATCCTGGATATCAACCACTTCGTCGCCGACCTGATTCCCGGCCTGGATCGCAGCATCGCCGAGCACTCGATTTACGAGTTCATCGAAAAGACCTTGCAACTGCAGATCAGCTACTCGCAACGCACCATCGAAGCCGTGCCCCGCAGCGCGGACGACCTCAAGCATTTGGATCTGGACGACCAGAGCCACGTGATCGTCGTCAGCAACCAGACCTTTCTGCAGGATGGCCGACAGTTCGAGTACACCCAGTCACGGCATACGCTCGACAAGTTTTACTTTTCGGATGTGGCGCGGAGGTAGGGCTGCAGTGATCCAGGGAGATAATCAGCATGGCCAAATACCACCCTGCTCCCCCAAACGACCACCCCCGGCCTGACAATCTCCTGATCAAAGAACTGCCGCCCGACCTTGGCGCTTAACGACGTGCTGCTACCCCCTCAGCTCGTCAATATCTGAAGTCGATGCCCGACAAAGAAGCTGTAACAGCTGAGCCAACCAGCAAGGTTGCCATCTGAAAACCTGCGGGCTAGAGTGCGCGGGTCGTGGTCAATCCCGCGGCCGGGTGTGACAACCTGAATGTTCGAGGACGCGGTGCGTCCAAATTGCCTAGCCGGTTTCATACCGTGCTACTGCATTTCTATGGCGGGCCGTACGGGGCAGGTTTCGGCCTGGCCGGTTCCCTCGGACGCCGGTTTGTCACCCTCGTACGGTCCGTCACCATAACCGCGTGACAACGGCGGTGGCGGCTCCTTAACTAGTTCGAGGAGCATAAGGAAAATGTGCCACCCAGCTTTTACGCCAGGGCACCACCCTGCTCGCCCCAACGGCCCACAGACCTCCACCCGGGAGGTGCCCCATGGCTAACCCACTCGGCCGTGTACTCAACTTTCCCAGACGCCCAAGCCCGATTACCGGTGCCAACTTCCAGACCCGAAACGCACTGGCCGATGCCGACCTGCGCGCCGTCCTGTTGAGCGAACTGCTCGAAGACCTCCTGCACAAGGAACGAAACCGCCCCGACTCGCTTCGCGTGCGAATGGCCTGCGTAGCCGCTCAGGAACTGCTCAACGAACTAACGGTACTCTACCGCCGAGCAAGCTGCGAAGCCCATGGGGGTGACCGCCATGACTAAAGGTGCCACCACCTCCCTGCCCACCAACGACGGCTACCCCGGCCTGACAATCTCTTGGTCAAAGGACTGCCGCCCGGCCTTCCATGACGGCATCCGCGCGGCAGAACGCTGGGTAAACGGCAAGCGCAGCCATTGGTTATGGGCTGCAATGATTTTCGAGCGGGACGCCCTGCAGGATGAGACCGACAGGAAGGCGTTCGAGGTGGCGTTTATCAGTCGGATTCAGCAGAGGCTGGTGGGGACGAGCTGAGCAGCTTCCAACAAGGCAGCGGACGCCGAAGACAGCATCAACGCTGCGCTTCGGCGTTCCTTAACACTAGCCTATCCCCTGCTCCTGCGAGTTACTCGAACCCCGGCAGGGTAAGAGTTCCGCCCGTAGTGCGCTTACCAAAGCCGCTGGGCGTCAGAAGGCTGTGCTTCTTCATCTCGGTAAGCACTGTCAGCCATTGGCTTTTGCTGAAACGCAGCTTGGCATCGTTCCAGCGGTGCAGGACTTCATCCACGATGGCGTCATCGGTGACCGGGCGGCCTTCAATGATGAAGTCGTTCCAAGCGGCGTAAAGGGTCACGGTCATTTCGCAGCGATCCGTATCCCAGTCCCGCATCAAGTCGACGACCCTCTTAATGGTGGCCCGCTCGGCAGCTGGCAAGACGCTCTCATACGCCTGCCGATGCTGCCCTGCATTGGAAAGCGCACGGTAGGCATGGCCAAATTTTTCCCGGTCGACACACTCGTACCACTGTCGGTTGCGCAGCTCGTTTTCGACCTGGCTCATCAATTGGCGATCATGGGGGCCGGCCGCGTCGAGTAAGTAGTTACCCTGCACGGAGGTGAGCCTGGCCGCGTGCTCGGCCAGGTAAATCACCTTCTGCAGCTTGCGCTGGCCGAAAGTGCGTTGACCGTGAAGTTGGTGAGTGATTTCGGCGGCGAGTAGGGTGCGAGCGGCTTTTTGATCCGTGGTAACGGGTGCCAGTTGACCATTATCGACAAGGGCGCGTTCGACCAGGGTGCTGGCCAGTTGTTCGTTGAGTTGGCGGGCCTGGGTCAGGCGGGTTTTCAGTTGGTCGCAGAGGGTCATTAGCTGATCGACTTTGGCGACAATGCGGTGTTGTTCGGCTGTTGGGGGGAGAGGGAATGCAAATGCTTTAACTTTCTTCGCATTGAGTGCTGGCTGTGCGCCGCCATGCCCGCCTGCACGGTGAAGCGAGTACATAGCCTGCGCCCACAGCCAGACATATGGAGAAGCAACAAGGTCAGTATTGAAAATTAATGCTGCAACATTCTGATTGGTGCACGCCTCGATCTCTAGAAGAGCAGACTGGCCTCGAGTTTTTCCTTGACCAATCATTGCTATCAGTACACAGCCTGGAGGAATCATCGCTGTGCTTGAGTTCTTGTAGCCAGCTTGAGTAATTTTTTCTCGCGTACTTTTTATTATGGTGCCCGCGACCTCTCCTGAGCTAACCCAAGGTATATCACCACCCCAGTAGCTTGACTCTGCTCTTGATGGCGTACTCCCAAGCTTGACTTCGGCAATATTGCTTACTCTACAAACACACCATCCGTCAGGAGCCGAAATACCAAACCATCCTTCTGCATCATCGCCTCCAGCCTCAGACGAGAATATCCGCTCTACCTTATCGTTGATCTCCCAAACTCTACGAAGCAGCTCACTAGCCGGCTCATCGCTGGGATCTTGCGGCACCAGTTTGCCCATCACCGCAAGTTGCAGCAGGGTTTGCTTGAGGGCGTTTATGCTGGGTTCGGTGTCGAACAGGGTGTGGAAGTGTCCGGCCAGGCGTTGCCAGTTGGCGGCAAAGTCGGTGGCGTCGCTGGCTTGGGTCAGGCTGTCGAGCAGCGCTTGTACCAGTTGGGCGTGGGCGCGTTCGGCATCGGCCTGTTGGGCCTCCAGGCGGTCGCACAGGGCCATCAGTTCATCGACTTTGGCGACAATGCGACGTTGTTCTGGCAGCGGAGCCAAAGGTACAGGGGCTAGTTTCAGTTTGTCCTGCGAGATATTTACCTGACTAGCAGCCATACCGGATTTGGCTATCTCCAAGTATCTAGCTGTGCTGCCGGAATTTAGGCAGAGGGCTATATAGCGGCCATATGTTCCCGCTTCAATTGGATGAAAGCGGATGATTTTGTCCGAAATCATGAGGCGTGGTCTGGTGCTTTCTACCAAGCAAGAAATACCTACCCGGTTGGTCGGCCCAGCGCGAGTAAAAAGAATATCTCCAGCTTTCACCTCGGCATCAGGCCTAGGCTCAAGGTGAGCAGGAAGCTCTTTGTTTTCCTCTTGGAGAAATTGCATTACCTGAACAGCAGTAGTTTTCAGTATTCCCCAAACTTCATTGCTTTGTGACGGATTTGGCTCGCACGCTGGACTCCACCCGGAGTCCATACCCAGCGTGATTTCTGAGAGTGTTACCCAGCGCCATGATCGTGGAACTGCGCTAACTGACTTATCCAGCGTGGTATCCGGGGTTCGTTTTGATTTTTTGAGCAGTCCGGCTCCAAAAAGCCGATTTCTTTCTAGTTTGATACGCTCTAGCCAATCGCTCGCTTGTCCGTCACTAGCGTCCTGTGGCACCAACTTACCGCGCACCGCCAGTTCCAGAATCAGCTCGCGGAGCTTTTTGATGCCATTCGGCGCATTGGTCAGCAGCGGCAGATTGTCGGTCAGCAACGCGGTCATACCTGACGCTCCAGGGCTTCGGCCAACACCGCCTTGAGCTGGTCGCGCAGATCGCTGATTTCGTCTTGCAGGCTGGCGTAGTTGCGAAGGAGTTCGTCAAGGTCGTGGCTGATCTGTTCGCCGACATGCGGATTCTTGCAGTCGAGGTTCCAGTTGCGTGCTTGCAACTCTCCGATACCGACCTTCCACGCAAACTCGTTCTCTTTCCGTGCGGCAAAGCCATCGGCCTCGCTGCCCCACCAGGCTTCTTCCACAGCGAACTCTTCGATACGCATGGGGCGGGTCTTGGAGTAGTTCTTCACACCTGCCGGGTACTGGTGTTCGTAGAACCACACCTGTTTGGTCGGCGAGCCCTTGGTGAAGAACAGCAGGTTGGTCTTGATGCCGGTGTAGGGGTTGAACACGCCGTTGGGCAGGCGAACGATGGTGTGCAGATTGCACTCGGTCAGCAGCTTTTCCTTGATGCGGCTCTTGATGCCTTCGCCAAAGAGAAAGCCATCGGGGAGGACCACGGCGGCGCGGCCACCGTCCTTGAGTAGCTGCATGATCAGCACCAAAAACAGGTCAGCGGTTTCGCGGGTGCGGAAGGCGGCAGGGAAGTTGGTTTCGATGCCGTCCTCTTCCATGCCGCCGAATGGCGGGTTGGCGACGATGCAGTGCACGCGCTCACTCGGGCCCCAGCTGATCAGCGGCTTGCTCAGGGTGTTGTCGTGGCGGATCTGGCTAGGGACTTCGATGCCGTGCAGAATCATATTAGTAGTAGCGAGCAGGTGCGGCAGCGGCTTTTTCTCGACACCGAAAATACTGGCTTGCAGGGTGCGCTCGTCATCAGCTGTTTTTACATAGCGACTGCGCTTGTGCTCAATGGCACAGGTGAGAAAGCCGCCCGTACCGCAGGCAGGGTCCATGACTTTTTCATCCAGCTTAGGATCAACCATGCGCACCATAAACTCGGTGACTGGGCGCGGGGTGTAGAACTCCCCGGCGTTGCCGGCGCTCTGCAGGTCGCGCAGCAGTTGCTCGTACAGGTTGCCGAACTCATGACGTTCCTGGGCCTTGTTGAAATCCACCCCTTCCTGAATCTTGTTGATCACCTGGCGTAGTAACTGGCCAGACTTCATGTAGTTGTAAGCGTCTTCAAAAACGCTGCGCACTACGTAGGCTGACGACGTGTTGCTGTACTCGTGCAGGTTCTGCAGCTGTGGGAACAGGTTGTTGTCGATAAAGTCTTTCAGCGCGTCGCCGGTCATGCCCTCCGGGTCGGCAGCCCAGGTACGCCAGCGGCAGCTGTCGGGAATGGGCGAGCGGTAGCTGTCGTCCATCAGCTCCCATTCCAACTCACGGTCATCGAAGATCTTCAGGAACAGCAACCAGACCAACTGGCCGATGCGTTGCGCATCGCCGTCGACGCCGACGTCCTTGCGCATGATGTCTTGGATGGACTTGATGGTGGAACTAATGGACATGGAGTTCTCTCAACGCGTGCAGCAACGGGGGCAAAATTCTACAGGACAGGTTGGATTCCTGCCCTGGCATACCGTCGCTAGGTGGTACTTAACTGGCGTAAAGCTCGTTCTCGAGCTCGTGAATGGCCTTGCTGTAGCCAGCCTTGCCGCCAAACGCCTTGACCAGTTCGATAGGGGCGCCGATCTGGCTGAAAGGATCGAGCTGGAGGATCTTCATGTCCTCGATATGCTCGATGCCGGTGTCGGCATATTTATCCAGCAACGCTTCCAGCACCTGGCGGGCTGAGCCGGAATACCTGGCAAAGTAATTGCGCTTTTTCACCTGCTCGGCACGCTCACGACGTGACAGCGCCGGCTGGTCGAAGGCGACATGGCAGATCAGGTCGAACGGGTCGAACGTCTGGCCCATTTTCTTTTCCACTTCTTCGGCCAGTGCCTCCCACATCACACCTTGGGCTGCCATTTCCTCGATGATCACCCTCTTCTGCTCGGAATCGCTCCAGTGCCTAAGGAAGTCGTCTAGCGAGGCAAACTGCTTCTTCACACAGGCTCGGGTGTAGTCGTGCAGCGACTCGGTGATCAGCCGGCCATCCGGACCGTAGTACTGTACGCGCTCGGCAATTACATACACAGGCAGGTTGTCGATTACGTACTTGACGCGCTTCTTATCGGAGGTGGCTTCATCATCCGAACCCTCCTCGGGTAACCACTCACCACCGTCAACGATGCCATCTTCATCTTCGAGCGGGCTGTCTGGGGGGACTGGCGAGGCGTCGCCCTCTGGACTGTAGATCACTACCGGCTCACCATCGAAGTCTGGGTCGGCAAACAGTTCGGTGGCTTTTTTGAAATCCATGATGGTGAACCAGTACTTGCCAAACTCTTCGTTGATGCGAGTGCCGCGACCGATGATCTGCTTGAACTCGGTCATCGACTTGATGTGCTGGTCGAGCACGATCAGCTTGCAAGTCTGCGCATCGACCCCAGTAGTCATCAGCTTGCTGGTGGTGGCAATCACCGGGTAGCGCTCCTCCGGATTGATGAAGTTGTCCAGCTCGGCCTTGCCCTCGTTGTCATCCCCGGTAATGCGCATCACGTACTTGCGGCTTTCAGCAACACGCAACGGATTGAGGTTGGTCAGCGCCTGGCGCATGCGCTCGGCGTGGTCGACGTCGTCGCAGAAAACGATGGTTTTCTGGTAGGGATCGGTAGCTTTGAGGAAATCGGTAACCTTTTGCGCCACCAACTGGGTACGCGCCTCGATGACCAGGTTGCGATCCATGTCCTTGAGGTTATAGATGCGGTCTTCGATCAACTCGCCATTCTTGTCCAGCATGCCCTTGGGCGGTCGCCAGCCTTGCAGGTCTTTATCGAAGTCGATGCGCACCACTTTGTACGGTGCGAGGAAGCCGTCTTCGATGCCTTGCTTCAAGGTGTAGCTGTAAACCGGCTCACCGAAATAGGTGATGCTGGATACCTCTTTGGTTTCCTTGGGGGTAGCGGTGAGGCCGACATGGGTGGCGTTGGAGAAGTAGTCGAGAATCTCGCGCCAGGCGGAATCCTCCGCAGCGCTGCCACGGTGGCATTCGTCGATCACGATCAGATCAAAGAAATCGCGAGAGAACTGCTTATAGATGTTCATCTCTTCGTCATTACCTGTGACGGCCTGATAGAGCGACAGGTAAATCTCGTAGGACGTATCGATCTGACGTTTGGCGATCTTGGTCATCGCCTTGCCGAATGGCTTGAAGTCGTTGTTTTTGGTCTGGTCGACGAGAATGTTACGGTCAGCGAGAAAGAGGATGCGTTTCTTTTGTTTGGACTTCCACAGCCGCCAAATGATTTGGAAGGCTGTGTAGGTCTTGCCCGTACCGGTAGCCATTACCAGGAGTACACGATTCTGCCCACGTGCAACCGCCTCAACCGTTCGGTTTATCGCGTTCATTTGGTAGTAGCGCGGCATACGGCCGGTGCCGTCGTCGTAGTACGGCGCTTCGATCTTGTGCCGGGCTTGGCCGTCCAACCCCTTCCATTGACAGTAGCGCTGCCATAACTCGTCAGGGCTAGGAAACTGATCGAGGCTGAGCTGGGTTTCGACCTGACTGCTGGTTCCGCTACGGTCGTGAAACAGAAAACCATCACCATTGCTGGAGAATACGAACGGTACGTCCAGCGCCTCGGCATAGCCCAACGCTTGCTGCATGCCGGAGCCGATGGAGTGCTTGTTGTCTTTCGCTTCGATCACGGCAAGCGGCAGATTGGGCTGGTGGTAGAGGATGAAATCGGCGCGACGCGCTTCGCCACGACTGTGCAGTTTGCCGCGGACAATGATGCGACCTTTTGTAAAGCTGACTTCCTCACGCACTTGCTTGTACATATCCCAGCCAGCCTGCTGGATGGCGGGTGCAATGTATTTGCTGCAGATATCCCGCTCGGAAAGTGATTTCTTATCCATGATCCAGCCTAAATCCAATTCGGATGATGCTAACAACAGCCTCTACCGGGCATAACTTCACGTTGAATACAGCACCGGCACGATCAAGCAGGCCAATAAAGCCGCTTCAAGGGCACCAGTCGCTTCGTCTCGGCATCTGTATTGTCGTAGTGCTCGATCAAGGCTCGCACGACATGCTCTAACGTCCACATAGCCAGAGGAATGGAAGCACGGTCAGCCTCGTAATGGGCATCCTTGGTGAATCCGCCGGTGCTTACATAAAGCCCGCGATCATCTTTGTGTCGACCGCCTAGAAAGCCCCGAATGTCCTGGCTGCCCATCTGCCCCTTACGGTGTTTAACCTCTACGACGATACGTGGGTGTTCGAAGCCGAAACCATCAGGGGAAGCCACGATGTCTTTACCCCGGTCCGAGCCATCTGGAGAAACCTGGGTCTTGTAACCCATGGCGCGCAAAATGCCGGCGACAAGCTCCTGCATCTCCTTGCAGCCCAGGCTGACGATCAGATCTTTGATCTGCTCCCTAGCACGCTCTTCGATATCAGCCAAAGGATCAGCCAGCACCTCTTCGGCATCCTCTTCTGCTACCGGTGCCGGCTTGCCCTTCAACACGGACAGCACTTCGGTAGCAGCACTAGAGGGCACCTCGAACACAGTAAGCGTCGAGCCAAGGCTGTTTTTAGTGGTGCTGCTGAAATTGTCGCGTGCCAGCTCCTGCGGTTGCCATTGCACTTCACGTGCTAGTGATAGGCCCTCGTCCGCTCGCTCGGGTTGATGCTTGACCGGCCCCGTGACTGTACCAATCAAATAAAGTCGATTCGCCGGCGAATAGGTAACGACCCAATCCCCTACCTGCATCTCGTTGATGAAGCGCCACACCTGGGAGGCTCCGGAAATCAAGGTGCCCTGCTTTGCCGTTGGCTCTATGGACTGATAAAGCGCTATCAGTTGCTTGCGGCTCAAGCCCGGCTTCGCATGAGCGGCCAACTGACGCCATCCGATGGCAGCTATTCCAAGCTCCCGGAACGAGTCATAACGCGCCCCACCCTCACCACGAACCATCCACATTCGAGCCAATCTGATATCTCCTTTCGCCTAATCGCCGCGATAACCTAGTCAATAGTCCATTCAAGCAATGCTGGGCTCATCTAATCAGCGGCATATGGGCGAATCATATAACAAGGCTTTATTTTGAAGGGAAAAACCGAGCCGCTACTTACTTGGCTCGGATCCCGGAGAGGGCAATGCTTATTTTCGTAAAGGGGGGTCGGCTTTGAAACTGAGGCAGTATTTCTCGAACGATGACGGCTCTCTTCCAGAAGTAGAGATAGCCTTTCAAGCAGCTTCTTTGGTAGCCATGGCCTTTGAGCTCCTGTACGTACTGGGAGCTAGAAACGCTACAGCCAGCGGCGGATATGTATGGATCCGGGCAACCCAGGTCGAAAAGCCATTTTCAGGCTCTGCTGAGGCTCTCTTGGTGACGGGAGGACTGGCCGACCCATTTCATGTCGTTCTTGGCGGCATACGCGGCACCAACCAGGTCATCCCCGACCTAGGCGTTTTCGTATCTACCGACGGCCTGGTCTTGGACTACCGAATGGGCCCCGAGTGGGGGCAAGCGGAGATCGAGTCCTTCTTAGAATTGTTGCGGAAACTTCGTAGCCTAGGCGGGAGGATATCCGCTGCTTGGCGGGGCGAGGATCGCGAGCTTGATTTCCAGGCAGCCCTTGAGCGCTGCTTACATTTTGCGCCCACAGGTTAGTCACGTAACAAGACGGCAGAATCCCTGCCAAGCGGCCACTAAAAGACTGAGCCAAAAAACTCGAAAGGGGTTAGCGACTCCCAAGTCTATGCGTTCAACAGCCAGTGCAGTGTTGACATCTCATTTTTTTGCATGTTGAATACTCCCCCTATTTACACCCCCTCTCTCAAGTGGTGAACGAAGTGCCCTGCTCCAGCCAACAAGCCTGATACCGACGACGGTCCATCGTGCCTGATGGCTGCCTGCGCACTTGCGTGGCCGCTTCCCACATTTTGCCCGCCTGAACCCTTGTCGTCGGTTTTCCCAATTGCAATGGAGGAAACCCATGAACATGGATTTCCGCGCCTATGCGCAAAACCTCGAGCTACACAAATACCCACGCACGCCCCACCTGGAGAGCTCTCGCCTGCAGCCGGGCGATACCGATAGCGATCAGGTTCGTTATGCCTCGCTGAGCGGGCAGTGGCTGGTCGTCGAGGAGAAACTGGACGGTGCCAATGCCGGCATCAGCTTCTCCGCGGCCGGTGAACTGCTGCTGCAATCGCGTGGCCACTACCTGACCGGTGGCGGTCGGGAGCGCCAGTTCAACCTGTTCAAGCAGTGGGCCGTGGCCCACGAGGACTGGTTGCTGAGCCGCCTTGAAGACCGCTACGTGCTGTTCGGCGAATGGATGCACAAGAAGCATTCGGTGTTCTACGACCGCCTGCCGCACTTCTTCTGCGAGTTCGACATCTGGGATCGGGCCCATGGCCTGTTCCTGTCGACCGCGGCTCGGCGCCAGTTGCTGCGCGACGGCCCGGTGCTGTCGGTGCCGGTGCTTCATGAAGGGCTGGCACCGGCGCGGCTCAAGGATCTGCTCGAGCTGCTCGGCGATTCCCAGGCCAAGTCACCGGCATGGCGCAGCGCCTTCGAAGCCACGGTGCAGCGCGAAGGCCTGGACCTGGAACGGGCCTGGCGGCAGTGCGACAAGTCGACGGTGATGGAAGGCCTGTACCTGAAGCTCGAAGACGAGAAACAAACCAACGGACGCCTCAAGTGGGTTCGCCAGGACTTTGTCCAGGCGATCCTCGATGCGGACCAGCATCATGCGAACCAGCCGTTCATTCCCAACCTGCTGGCCGACGGGGTAGACCTCTACGCCCCTCGCCTGTCGATGGACTGGGATGGTCGGCGGCCTGGTTATTGAAGGAGAACAACAAAATGGACATTCAACAACTGCAAGGCCTGGTTCCAGAACCGGGCCAGCGCTTCGACGCGCAGGCGTGCCTGGAGGCGATTCCGGCCCTGCTGCGCCTGGCCAGCGCGCCCCAGGATTCTTACTACCACGCCGAGGGCGACGTATGGGTTCACACCCGCATGGTGGTCGAGGCTTTGCTCGCGCAACCGCGTTATCAGCATGCGACCGAGGAACAGCGCCTGGTGCTGTTCCTGGCCGCGCTGCTGCACGACATCTCGAAACCGGACACCACGGTGATCGATAGCGAAACCGGGCGCATCGGCCAGCCCGGGCACTCGCGACGTGGCGCCGTAGATGCACGTCTGCTGCTGTGGCGGGCCGGCATGCCCTTCGAGCTGCGCGAGCAGGTCTGCCGGATCATCTCGGTGCACCAGTTGCCGTTCTTCGCGCTGTCGGGCAACCGCAGCGGGCAGAGCCCGGAGTTCATCCTCCACAAGCTGTCGTGGGAGCTGCCGGTATGGATGCTCTGCGCGGTCGCGGAAGCGGACATGCAGGGGCGCACCTACGTGGGCAAGCAGGCCGTGCTGGACGAAATCGAGCTGTTTCGCGAGCTGGCCGCCGAGGAAGGCTGCCTGTACGAGCCACGGGCGTTCGTCGATGACTACACCCGGATCCAGTACTTCCGGGGTGCCCGGGTGCATCCCGACTATCCGCTGCACGAGCCGGAGGGCTCGCGAGTCATCATGCTGTCCGGCATTCCGGCCAGTGGCAAGAACACCTGGGTGGCCAAACACCACCCGGATCTGCCGGTAATTTCCTTCGACGACGCCCGCGAGGCCCTGGGCCTGCGCCATGGCGAGAACGAAGGCGCCGCCGCGCACTTCGCCATCGACCGGGCCAAATCGCTGCTGCGCGAGAAAAAGCCCTTTGTCTGGAACTCCACGCACCTGTCGGCGCAGATGCGCAAGAAGACCCTCGACCTGCTGTACGCCTACCATGCCAAGGTGCAGATTCAGTATCTGGAGATGCCCGAGAAAGAGGTCTACCGGCGTAACACCCGGCGCGACACCAGCCTGCGTAACGAGGATATCCGCCGCATGCTGTTCAAGTGGGAGGTGCCGCTGCCAAGCGAGGCACATCAGGTTCACTACCACAGCGAAGCGGCTGCGCTGTAGCTGGGCGCTGCACTCAGGCGCAGGCGCTCGAATCGGCCACAACTCGACGAGCCTGATGCGGCTGAACCCGCCTCATTGCTGGCGTTGAAACGAGGTCGTTCGAGCCTATGGGCGATTCACAGCTTACCGCTACGGCGCGAGCGATCTCGGCGCAGACGGGTATGCAGTAGCGTCCAGCAGTTGAGGGCCAGCGCGTCAGTGGGACTTACCGGCGCAGTATGCAACTGGCCAGCGGCCATTATGCCCTACTCGACGACGGCACCGGCTTCAGCCTGGTGCCGTGGAAGCCGTGATTGAGCAGACGCTTGGGCAGAGCGCACCGGCAGTGATTCAGGGCAACAGCGCGTTATGACAACCTGGGTCGCCAGCGCGGGCCGTCGATTAGTTGAGCAAGAGGCGCCGGGACCAGCGCCGGCTCTTGCTGCAGCAACCTACAGCTCATCTTTCCCACAAATGGTCTATTTTTTTCCAGCTAATTGCTCGAGCGCGTCAACCGCAGCACTGCACCACTCCGGCACTTCGTCGAGTTTGAACTCGACGGTCGAAGCGGCAGTAATTTCTACCTCAAGCACGGCTTCCGCCCCTGAGTTGTCGAAGAGATAAGCCCTACTGGTCACCTGAATAGCTTCGGGTAGCAGCTCCAGGCATCTGCCATAGCGGGAACGCACTTTATCTGGCGTAACATCATGGCCGCCCTCTCTTACACGGATAGCGACCCTGTTGATGTTGATCTCTGGATCTTCAGTCGCCACGAAGTACAGGTAGGTGCGATACCCGAGGCCCTTGGCCTTTTTGATGAACTCAACCTTGGAACGGTCTGACATGACTGTCTCGAAGGTGAAACTCGCACCACGATCAAGCAACTGGTGTCTGATGAAGTCGGCGATGACCGAGGCATGATAGGACTGCACCTCGATACCATTGGTTACTAACGCCTGACCGGCAATGGTGAAATGCTCGGCTTGAGATGCCAACTGCTCTCTAGCGATCAAAGGATGAGAAACGAAGAAGTCGCGGAACACTTGCTGAGTGGGATTTATCGCAAAAGGAGCCAGATCGATAGCGCCGCCATCCTTGGCTTCGCGCTCCAGATCATCGGCATTGACGTAAATGTAGATCAGCTCAGGATCGAGGATACGTTTGATGGTGCTCTTGCCAGAGCCATTGGGACCCGCGAAGACACGGAGTCTAGGCCCCGGCATTCACCAGGACTCCAGAGCCGAGCTTGAGAGCAACGCCAGCTTTCACCTTTCGGCGAGGTTTGGAAGCACGAACTATCTGCTCAGTGCCATCTGCACGCTCGGCAATTATGAATCCGCCCCTCGACAGCAGGACGGTTAGGCCAGAAGCTTTGGCTTTTTCATAAGCGTGCTTGGTTGCCAGTGACGCCTTTTCCGGAATCTGGGCCTCAAGCTCCTGGGTAGCTTTCTCAGACAAGGCTTTCTTGACTGCCTTCACCATAACTCCTCCTCGCCCGTTTCCAGGGTCACCTGAACGGTCTCATATTAGCCTGCAAACCCTTCCTTCGGAATCATACCCTACTGAGACCGGGCCGCATGACCGTTAGCTCGGCGGCACGACCGGAACAGCATCTGTAGGGCCACAATCACCGGCGGGGCAAAAAATCGGAAGCTTTCAAAAACCTTCAGGCATAAAAAAATCCAGTCACCGCTAAGTGACTGGATTTTCTAGGGTATTTTGGTCGGGACGGAGTGATTCGAACACTCGACCCCTTGCACCCCATGCAAGTGCGCTACCGGGCTGCGCTACGCCCCGACGGGTGTTGCTGGTGCCTTTGGCGTTAGCCGAAAGCGGGAGAGACTATAAACTAAGCATCTGAATTATGGAAGGTTTTTCTTCGAATTCATTTGCGCAGGACGTGGAGTACATCCTCCAGCTCGGCGATCATCTGCTTGATGAGCTGTTTGTACTGGGTGGTGTCGTCTTTGGCTTCGTCGCCGGTCAGGCGCAGGCGTGCGCCGCCGATGGTGAAGCCCTGGTCGTACAGCAAGGCGCGGATCTGGCGGATCATCAGCACGTCCTGGCGCTGGTAATACCGACGGTTGCCGCGACGCTTGACCGGGTTTAGCTGCGGAAACTCCTGCTCCCAGTAACGAAGCACGTGCGGTTTCACCGCACAGAGTTCACTGACCTCGCCGATCGTGAAATACCGTTTGCCGGGTATGACAGGCAGTTCGTCGTTATGACTTGGTTCCAGCATATGCTTCGACCCTGGCTTTGAGCTTCTGGCCGGGGCGGAAGGTCACGACACGGCGAGCCGTGATCGGGATTTCCTCCCCTGTTTTTGGATTACGACCGGGGCGCTGACGCTTATCGCGCAGATCGAAGTTACCGAAGCCTGAGAGTTTTACCTGCTCATTGAGTTCCAGGGCCTGGCGGATTTCTTCGAAGAAGAGTTCTACCAGCTCCTTGGCCTCTCGCTTGTTCAGGCCCAGTTCATCGTACAGACGTTCGGCCATTTCAGCTTTCGTCAGTGCCCCCATACGCTAGTTCCTTAACGTGGCGTTGAACCTTTGTTCCAGGGAGGTGAGGATGTTCTGGGTTGCGGTACTCACCTCATCGTCGTTTAGAGTGCGCGCTGGATGCTGCCAGGTCAAGCCGACGGCAAGGCTTTTTCTAAGCGGATCAATACCTTTACCCTGATAAACATCAAACAACCTGAGGTCGGTAAGCCATTCGCCTGCCTGCTCGCGGATATCGGCCAGCAAATGCTGAGCCGGCACGTCGCGGTCGACCAACAGCGCGATATCACGGCGCACCTCCGGGAAGCGCGACAGCTCCTTGAACGCCGGCATGCGACCCTGGACGATTTCACTCAGTAGCAGCTCGAACAGGAACAGTGGCTGATCGAGGCCGAGGGTCTTGGCCAGTTCCGGGTGGATGGCACCCACGTAGCCGACCAAACGCCCTTCCCGCTCGATACGTGCGGTCTGGCCCGGATGCAGGGCACTGTGCTCGCCCGGCACGAAAGCGAAGCTGCCGATGTCGCCAGCCGCAGCCAGCAGGGCTTCGACGTCAGCCTTGGCATCGAAGAAGTCGACGCTGTCACGGCCATGGGCCCAACTCTCCGGCAGGCGACTGCCAGTGATAACACCAGCGAGCATCGGCTCCTGCTTGAGTTCGTCCAGCTGACCAACGAAACGCAGGCCGCTTTCGAACAGGCGCACGCGCGACTGCTGGCGGTTGAGGTTGTGCTCTACGGCCTTGACCAGGCCCGGCCACAGCGAGGCGCGCATGGCGGCCATGTCGGCGGAGATCGGGTTGGCCAGGGTCAGCGGCTTGACGCCCGGGCTGAACAGTTCGTACAGCTTGGGATCGATGAAGCTGTAGGTGATCGCTTCCTGGTACCCACGGGCCACCAGCAGGCGACGCAGCACCGGCAGGTCAGCCACGGCTTCGGCCTTGGTCTGCGGCGCCAGGCGCGCTTGCGGGTAACGGACCGGCAGACGGTTGTAGCCGTACAGGCGGGCCAGTTCTTCGATCAGGTCGACTTCCAGGCTGATGTCGAAGCGGTGGCTCGGCACCTTGACCTGCCACTGCCCTGCCCCTCCTTCGATACCCAGGCCCAGTGCACCGAGCAGCTTGACGATCAGTTCGTCGTCGAGCTTGATGCCGAGCATCTGCTCGACGCGCTCGGCACGCAGGCTGATCGGTGCGATGGTCGGCAGTTGCGCCTCGGCGACCGCTTCGATGATCGGGCCGGCTTCGCCGCCGACGATCTCCAGCAGCAACGAGGTGGCGCGCTCCATGGCTTCGCGGGCCAGCTGCCAGTCCACGCCACGCTCGAAGCGGTGCGAAGAGTCGGTATGCAGGCCATAGGAACGGGCCTTGCCAGCTAAGGCGATGGTGTCGAAGAAGGCGCTTTCGAGGAACAGATCACGGGTGCTGTCTCTGACGCCGCTGTGCTCGCCGCCCATCACGCCGGCGATGGCCAGGGCGCGCTGGTGGTCGGCGATGACCAGGGTGTCGGCACGCAGGGTGACGTCCTGGCCGTCGAGCAGTACCAGCTTCTCGCCCTCTTCGGCCATGCGCACACGAATGCCACCCTGGATCACGTCGAGGTCGAAGGCGTGCATTGGCTGGCCGAGCTCGAGCATAACGTAGTTGGTGATGTCGACGGCGGCGTCGATGCTGCGTACGTCAGCACGACGCAGGCGCTCGACCATCCAGCGCGGGGTCGGTCTGGAGAGGTCGACGTTGCGCACCACACGGCCCAGGTAACGCGGGCAGGCCTGGGTGGCGAGCACCTCGACCGGGCGCACGTCGTCGTGGGCCGGGGCGACGGCAGCAACCCGCGGGCGGGTTACCGGCACGTCGTACAGGGCGCCGACTTCACGGGCCAGACCGGCCAGCGACAGACAGTCACCGCGGTTGGGGGTGAGATCGACTTCGATGCTGACGTCGTTGAGTTCGAAGTACTCGCGGATGTCCTGGCCAACCGGTGCATCGGCCGGCAGTTCGAGCAGGCCGTCGTTGTCGTCGCTGATCTGCAGCTCGGACGCCGAGCAGAGCATGCCGTTGGACTCGACGCCGCGCAGCTTGGCCTTCTTGATCTTGAAGTCGCCGGGCAGCTCGGCGCCGATCATGGCGAAGGGAATCTTCAGGCCGGGGCGCACGTTGGGCGCGCCGCACACGACCTGGAAGGTTTCGCTGCCGTTGCTGACCTGGCACACGCGCAGCTTGTCGGCGTCCGGGTGCTGCTCGGTGCTCAGCACCTCGCCCACGATCACGCCACTGAAGGCGCCAGCCACCGGGCTGACGCTGTCGACTTCGAGGCCGGCCATGGAGAGGCGCGCGACCAGTTCGTCACGGGAAACCTGCGGGCTTACCCAGCCACGCAGCCACTGTTCACTGAATTTCATACTGTCTGTTCTCCTGATCCGATTCGATTACAAACTGCGAGAGGTGCTAGCGAAATTGCGCCAGGAACCGCAGATCGTTATCAAAGAACAGCCGTAAATCGTTCACCCCGTAGCGCAGCATGGCCAGGCGCTCGACGCCCATGCCGAAAGCGAAGCCGGAGTATTTTTCCGGGTCGATGCCGCTCATGCGCAGCACGTTCGGGTGGACCATGCCGCAGCCCATCACTTCCAGCCAGCCGGTCTGCTTGCACACGCGGCAGCCTTTGCCGCTACACATCACGCACTGCATGTCGACTTCTGCCGACGGCTCGGTGAACGGGAAGAAGGAAGGACGGAAACGCACGCCCAGGGGCTTCTCGAAAAACACGCGGAGGAATTCCTCGATGGTGCCCTTGAGGTCGGCGAAGCTCACGCCCTCGTCCACGAACAGGCCTTCGACCTGGTGGAACATCGGCGAGTGGGTGATATCGGAATCGCAACGGTATACGCGGCCCGGGCAGACGATACGAATCGGCGGCTGCTGGGACTCCATGGTGCGTACCTGTACCGGCGAGGTATGGGTGCGCAGCAACATGTTGGCGTTGAAATAAAAGGTGTCGTGCATGGCACGCGCCGGGTGGTGGCCCGGAATGTTGAGCGCCTCGAAGTTGTGGTAGTCGTTCTCAACTTCGGGGCCTTCGGCGATGCCGTAACCAATGCGCGTAAAGAATTGCTCGACGCGCTCCAGGGTACGGGTAACCGGGTGCAGACCACCCGATGCCTGGCCACGGCCCGGCAGGGTGACATCGATACGTTCGGCGGCGAGCTTGGCGCTCAGCGCGGCCGATTCGAGAATGTCCTTGCGGCTGTTGAGGGCGTCCTGGACGCGCTCCTTGGCCGAGTTGATCAGAGCGCCCGCCTTGGGACGTTCTTCGGCAGACAGGTTGCCCAGAGTCTTCATCACCTGGGTCAGTTCACCCTTCTTGCCCAGATAGTGAACCCGCAGTTGCTCCAGGGCGTTCACATCGTCGGTGTGGCTGACGGCCTCGAGCGCTTGCGAGACCAGCACATCCAGATTTTCCATTTACAGACTCCAGATACGAAACAGGGGAAGAGCTTGAAGGCTCTTCCCCTATTGGTGACGTTCAGCACCGGGCCGAAACCCGGTGATTGTCGGGGACTTAAGCCAGTACGGCTTTCGCTTTCTCGACAATCGCAGCAAACGCCGCTTTTTCGTTCACTGCCAGATCAGCCAGAACCTTACGGTCGATTTCGATCGACGCTTTTTTCAGGCCAGCGATCAGGCGGCTGTAGGACAGACCGTTGACGCGAGCACCAGCGTTGATACGAGCGATCCACAGAGCGCGGAACTGACGTTTTTTCTGACGACGGTCACGGTAGGCATATTGACCAGCCTTGATGACAGCCTGCTTGGCAACACGGAATACGCGCGAACGTGCACCGTAGTAGCCTTTAGCGAGTTTCAGAATTTTTTTGTGACGAGCACGAGCGATAACGCCACGTTTAACACGAGCCATGAGTTATTTCCTCTATCTTGACCGAGATTAACGAACGCGCAGCATGCGCGCGACCTTTGCAACGTCAGACGGATGCACCAGGGTGCTACCGCGCAGGTGACGCTTACGTTTGGTCGACATCTTGGTCAGGATGTGGCTCTTGAAAGCGTGTTTGTGCTTGAAGCCGGTGGCGGTTTTCAGGAAACGCTTGGCCGCACCGCTTTTGGTTTTCATCTTTGGCATGTTCGGATACTCCGCATTCAGTTGATATAGATAACCATAAGGCCTGCCGTGCCCTGGAGGTTACTTCTTGCGTTTGGGAGCGATGACCATCATCAGTTGGCGTCCTTCCATCTTAGGATGCTGTTCGACGGTACCGTGTTCGGCGAGGTCGGCTTCGACCCGCTTCAACAGTTCCATACCCAGCTCCTGGTGGGCCATCTCACGACCACGGAATCTCAGAGAGATCTTGGCCTTGTCCCCTTCCATCAGGAAACGTACCAGGTTGCGAAGTTTTACCTGGTAATCCCCATCTTCCGTCCCTGGACGAAACTTGATTTCTTTGATCTGCTGCTGGTGCTGGTTTTTCTTGGCAATCGCTGCCTGCTTCTTCTTTTCGAAGAGGTGCTTGCCGTAGTCCATGATCCGGCAAACCGGCGGCAATGCATCTGCAGAAATTTCCACCAGATCCAGCTTGGCGTCTTCGGCAATTCTAAGCGCTTCTTCAATAGAGACGATGCCAATCTGCTCGCCTTCAGCGCCAATTAACCGAACCTCGCGTGCCGAGATATTCTCGTTGATCGGGGCCTTCGGTGCAGCTCGTTTATCTTGTCTCATTTCACGCTTAATAATGATTACTCCAAATCTTGGCGACCGCGCCGGGAAACCGCTTGTGCGAGCAACTCATTGAATTGGGCGACGGGCATCGAGCCCAGATCAGCACCTTCACGGGTACGCACAGCGACAGTTTGCGTCTCGACTTCGCGATCCCCGATGACTAACAGATAGGGGACCTTGAGCAAAGTATGCTCGCGGATTTTAAAGCCTATCTTCTCGTTCCTCAAGTCGGACTTGGCACGATAGCCGCTTTGAGTGAGCGTTTTTTCCACTTCGAGGGCGAAATCGGCCTGTTTGTCGGTGATATTCATGACCACCGCCTGGGTTGGTGCCAGCCATGCCGGAAAGGCACCCTCGTAGTGTTCGATGAGAATTCCGATGAAACGCTCGAAGGAACCGAGGATGGCGCGGTGCAGCATGACCGGAATCTTGCGGCTGTTGTCTTCGGAAACGTAGCTCGCTTCCAGACGCTGCGGCATGTTCGGGTCGTACTGCAGGGTGCCGCACTGCCAGGCACGGCCAAGGCAGTCGAGCAGCGTGAATTCGATCTTCGGACCGTAGAACGCGCCCTCGCCCGGCAGGTATTCCCACGGCAGGCCGGCGTCGTCCAGGGCGTCGGCCAGGGCTTTCTCGGCACGATCCCAGAAGGCGTCGTCACCAACGCGCTTGGCCGGACGGGTGGACAGCTTCATCTTGATGTCGCTGAAGCCGAAGTCCGAATAGACCTGCAAGGTCAGCTTGATGAAGTCGGCCGCTTCTTTCTTCACCTGTTCTTCGGTGCAGAAGATGTGCGCGTCGTCCTGGGTGAAACCGCGCACGCGCATGATGCCGTGCAGGGCGCCGGATGCTTCGTTGCGGTGGCAGGAGCCGAACTCGGCCAGGCGCAGCGGCAGCTCGCGGTAGCTCTTCAGGCCCTGGTTGAAGATCTGCACGTGGCACGGGCAGTTCATGGGCTTGATGGCGTAGTCGCGGCTTTCCGACTCGGTGGTGAACATGTTGTCGGCGTAGTTGCCCCAGTGCCCGGACTTCTCCCACAGCACACGGTCGACGACCTGCGGGGTACGGACTTCCTGGTAGCCGTTCTCACGCTGCACACCACGCATGTACTGCTCGAGCACCTGATAGATGGTCCAGCCATTGGGGTGCCAGAACACCATGCCCGGCGCTTCTTCCTGGGTGTGGAACAGGTCCAGGCGCTTGCCGATCTTGCGGTGATCGCGCTTCTCGGCTTCTTCGATGCGCTGGATGTAGGCAGCCAGCTGCTTCTTGTCGGCCCATGCGGTGCCGTAGATGCGCTGCAACTGCTCGTTCTTGGCATCGCCACGCCAGTAGGCGCCGGACAGCTTGGTCAGCTTGAACGCCTTGAGGAAGCGGGTGTTGGGCACGTGCGGGCCGCGGCACATGTCCACGTACTCTTCGTGGTAGTACAGACCCATGGCCTGCTCGTTCGGCATATCTTCGACCAGACGCAGCTTGTAGTCTTCGCTGCGCGAGGTAAACAGGTCGATGACTTCGGCGCGCGGCGTCACCTTCTTGATGACGTCGTAGTCCTTGTCGATCAGCGCTTTCATGCGCGCTTCGATGGCGGTGACGTCATCGGGCGTGAAGGGGCGCTCGTAGGCGATGTCGTAATAGAAGCCATCGTCGATCACCGGGCCGATGACCATGCGCGCAGTCGGGTACAGCTGCTTGACTGCATGGCCGACCAGGTGGGCGCAGGAGTGACGGATGATTTCGACACCCTCGTCGTCCTTGGGCGTGATGATCTGCAGGGTCGCATCGGCTTCGATGAGGTCACAGGCGTCTACCAGACGACCGTTGACCTTGCCGGCGACGGTGGCTTTCGCCAGGCCAGCACCAATGGATTGCGCCACCTCGAGTACGGATACCGGGTGATCGAACGAACGCTGACTGCCGTCGGGAAGAGTAATGATGGGCATGGCGCCTCCTCTCCTAGTGGTGACCTCTACCAAAGGCCACGTGGGTTGGGATGAGCCAGTAAGCGATCCGGTGGCGTATCTGCCATACAGAGGCAGGAGCCGTGAGGCTGGCCACAGAACCGCAGTCACTGGAAGGTGTGAAACGGTGGATGCTTTCAGAATCATGACCGCCTGACAAGACGGCCAAAAAAAATGGCCGCCGAAGCGACCATTTAAAATTTGGTAGGCACAATTGGATTCGAACCAACGACCCCCACCATGTCAAGGTGGTGCTCTAACCAACTGAGCTATGTGCCTGCTGTGGGTGCGCATTCTACGGAGCCACGCCGAGGAGTCAACACCTTTTTTCGCTAACTGACTAAAAAAACTGAGTTTTTTACGTTTGAGGCATGTAGCCGCCCTGCCCTCGCCGTCGTAACGCCAGCGCTTATTCCTGGGTATCGCTTCGCGCCACCCAGGCTACGCTGATGCGCACCGCCCTTGTAGGGTGGAAAACGCTCTTCTTTTCCACCATTGCGATGGCAGGCGGGGCTGCGACGGCGCTCTAGAGCGCCGTTCTGTTTTGCCGGATGGCTTACTGGGCCGGGCACGCGGTGGGTGCGCTGCACTGGCCTGTTGGGGTGCCTTGCTTGCCGATTACGGTGAAGCGCTTGTCGTCCGGAGCGATGCGCTGGGCGCATTGGCGGGCGCTGGTGGCTTCGGCCTTGCAGCCGCGTTCGTCGAGCACCTGGGACAGGTTGAACCAGCCTGCGGCGAAGTCCGGCTGGCGGCTGACGCTTTCGCGAAGCGCTGCTTCGGCGCCGCGCAGGTCACCGCCGGCGTAACGGCTGTTGGCCAGGGCGAACCAGCCCACGGCCTGCTCCGGCCAGCGCTGGGTGGCGGTGCGGTAGGCGTGCTGGGCGACGTCCTTGCGACCGACCTCTTCCAGATCCGCGGCGGCCTTGAGCCAGGTGGTCGGTTCGGCGGTGGCTGGCAAGGTGTCTGGCGGCATGGTCACCACCGCCCAGCGACTGCCGCGCGCCCAGGTCTTGTCGAAGGCGGCGAAGTCGGTCACCCAGCGGCGGGTGGTGCCGGAGCGCAAGATCAGCGTCTGCTCGCGACGGTCATACCCCACCAGCACCGCGAAGTGCCATTGCGGGTACCAGTCGAAGGCCAGGTTCTGCAGCACCAGCACCGGGTTGCCAGCGGCCACTTCGGCCAGCAGCGCATCGAGCTTCGGCTTGAGCGGATAGACGAGCAGATCGTGAGAACGCGCTGCCGCGACCATCTCCACTTGCAGGCTGCCTTCGCGGCCAGGGATGTAGACCTGGTCCTGCAGGAAACCGGGAGTGGTCAGCACACCGCGCTGGTTGAGCATGGTCGCCAGGGCGGCGGGCCCACACTGGTAGGCGGTCTGCGGATAGAAGGGAACGCTGCTGAGCTCGACCCGCTCAGGCAGGCGCTCGGCTTCCGGTGACAGTACCGGAGACCTGGCGCATGCACTGAGCAGGACGATCAGCAGTGAAGCGAGGAGCGGTCTTAGCGATTTATGCATTTCACGAAACTGAAGAGGTCTGTGGCGCAGAGCATATCGGTGATGATGAAGATCACCAAGAACAACACGATGATGCCGACCACACCGGCACCGGCCGGGGCTTCAGAGAGCTGAGCATTGAATTGCGACAGTTCGGCGCTGGTCAGGTTGTTGATGCGGTTTTCCACCTGATCACGCTCGACGCCCATGGCGAGCAGCTTTTCCTTGACCTGTTGATCGTCGAGCATCGACAGCAGTTGCTGACGGTCGACCTGCTGTTGCTGCTCGGTGAGCACTTCACCCGTACCGATCATCGCGGCATTGGCGAGTGGAACCTGGGCGATCATCAGGACATGGAACACTGCCAACATGGCAGCCAGACGACGAAAGAACGGGGATTTGGTCATTTTGGTATCTCCTTATCAACCACCATCCTAGACCCCTGTGGCACTCGGCCAGTTCCACCTATATCTGTGGCCACCTCGACAGGCGCTGCAGCCCAGGCATAACGGGCGCTGCAGCCTCGCCGCGCGGCGCCGAAAGGCGCCCCGAAAACCAGCGCATTTCACGCCATTGCGCGTGCACGATGACTCAGAGCGTCTGGCCCAGCTCGCTGCTCAGGTAGTCGAGAAAACAGGTGATGCGTGAAGTGAGTGCGGTGTTGCGGTAGTACACGGCATGGATCGGCTGGCGAACCTCCACGGTGTGCTCCGCGAGGACCTGCACCAGCTCGCCGCACGCGCGGTCGCGGTGGGTCATGAAGTCCGCCAGGCAGACGATCCCCGCGCCACTCAAGGCCAGCTGGCGCAGCGTCTCGCCACTGGAGGCCCGCAGGCTGGGTTCGATGGCGTAGCGGTCGCCGTGCTCATGGCGCAGCGGCCACTGGTTGAGGCTTTCCGGCTGGGTGAAGCCGAGCAGGCTGTGCTCGCCCAGCGCCTCGACACTGTTCGGCACGCCCCGCTCCTGCAGATAGGCAGGGCTGGCCAGAACGCGGATGCGATTGCTGCCCAGTGGCCGGGCATGCAGGGTGGAATCACGCAGCGGGCCGATGCGGATGGCCACGTCGGTGCGCTGCTCGATCAGGTCGATGATTTCATCGCTGCTGTGCAGCTCCAGCTGGATATTCGGGTAACGCTCGCGAAAGCCTTTGACCAGCGGCACCACCGCATGCAGCACGAACGGCGCAGCGGCGTTGACGCGCAAGCGCCCGGCCGGCGTCTGCCTGCGCACGCGCATCTGCTCCTCGGCCTCCTCGACACCGGCCACGATGCGCCGCGCCTGGGCGAGAAAGGCATGGCCCTCCTCGGTCAGTTCCAGGCGCCGGGTGGTGCGCTGCAGCAGCGTTACATCGAGCTTTTCTTCCAGCCGGCTGAGGGCGCGACTGATGCCCGAAGCGGTCTGCCCCAGCTGCTGCGCGGCGGCGCTGATGGAGCCGCTGGCCACTACGGTACTGAAGGCGAGAAGTTCGTCGAGGGTGGTTTTCATGGCGACCATTCGTGATTGCGGCGCAAATATGCTCTGCATGAAACGCGGTTTCTGCGCATAAGTCCATGGCACAGACCAGGCGCACGAATCCGGCGCAACAACCCCCGGGCATCGCTGTCAGCTACAGACAGTTGCCCATTCGACAGGAGACCCACATGCCACAGATTCCCGCCCTCGGCCTCGGCACCTTCCGCCTCAAGGATCAGCAGGTGATCGATTCGGTACGCACCGGCCTGGAGCTTGGTTATCGACACATCGATACCGCGCAGATCTACGGCAACGAAGCCGAAGTGGGCCAGGCCATCGCCGAAAGCGGCGTGCCGCGCAGCGAACTGTTCGTCACCACCAAGATCTGGACCGACAACCTGGGCGCCGACAAGCTGATCCCCAGCCTCGAGGAAAGCCTGCGCAAGCTGCGCCTCGAGCAGGTCGACCTGACCCTGATCCACTGGCCCTCCCCCAATGACGAGCTGCAGGTGGCCGAATACATGGCTGCCCTGCTGGAGGCCAAGGCCGCTGGCCTGACCGCGCTGATCGGTGTGTCCAACTTCACCAACGCGCACCTGCAACAGGCCATGGAGGTGGTCGGCGCCGACCAGATAGCCACCCACCAGGTGGAAATCCACCCCTTCCTGCAGAACCGCAAGGTGGTAGCGTTCGCCCGGGAACACGGCGTGCACCTGACCGCCTACATGCCCCTGGCCTACGGCAAGGTGATGACCGACCCGGTGATCCAGGACATCGCCGCCAAACACACCGCCAACCCGGCACAGGTCGCACTGGCCTGGGCACTGCAGCAGGGCTTCGCGGTGATTCCGTCGTCCACCAAAAGGGCCAATCTGGAAAGCAACCTGGGTGCACTGAAGCTGACGCTCAGCGAGCAGGACATGGCGGCCATCGCCAAGCTGGAGCGCGGCGAGCGGCTGGCCAATCCGGGCTTCGCTCCGCACTGGGATTAGAAGTCGACCTTGCCCCTGCCCGCCTTGATCGCCCCGCGCTTGGTCTTGCCTTCCAGCCGACGCTTCTTGGAGCCGAGGGTCGGCTTGGTGGGGCGGCGGGCCTTTTCGGTCTTGCCCGCGCAACGGATCAGCTCCGCCAGGCGCTCCAAAGCGTCGGCGCGGTTCTGTTCCTGGGTTCGGTATTGCTGGGCCTTGATGATCACCACGCCATCGGCGGTGATGCGGCTGTCACGCAGGGCCAGCAGCCGCTCCTTGTAGAACGGCGGCAAGGACGACGCCTGGCTGTCGAAGCGCAGGTGCATGGCGCTGGACACCTTGTTGACGTTCTGCCCGCCTGCACCCTGGGCGCGGATGGCGGTGAGTTCGACTTCGTCGTCAGGCAGATGGATGCTGTTGGAAATGACCAGCATGGAGGTTCCGGCAATGAGCTGAGCCGCGCAGCATAACGCCTGAGCGTCGCCAGGCACCAGCGCTCGCGGCCAGCGGCGCGGCTCAGGCGCGCTGCCGGAACGGCGCCAGAAACTGCTGGGCGCGGGCCGTTTGTGGCGCGCTGAAGAAGGCTTGCGGCGAGCCGCTTTCGACGATGTGACCACCATCCATGAAGATGATCCGGCTGGCGACCTGCCGGGCGAACTCCATTTCATGGGTGACGATCACCATGGTCGCGCCCTCGGCGGCCAGATCGCGCATGACCTCCAGCACTTCGCCCACCAGCATGGGGTCCAGGGCGCTGGTGGGTTCGTCGAACAACAGCACGTCCGGCTTCATGGCCAGCGCACGGGCGATGCCGACCCGCTGCTTCTGCCCACCCGAGAGCCGCGACGGGAACATGCCGGCCTTGTCGGCCAGCCCCACCTTGGCGAGCAGCGCCATGGCTTCGTCATGCACCTGCTTGCGGTTGCGTTTCTGCACGTGAACCGGGGCTTCCATGATATTGCCCAGCACGGTGAGGTGCGGCCACAGGGCGAAGTGCTGGAATACCATGCCGATGCGCGAGCGCATCTGCGCCAACTCGGCATCGCCGATCCGGGCGCCGCCCTTGTGCGCGCCGAAGCGCTTGGCGTTGAGGCGAATGCTGCCGGCATCCGGCGTCTCCAGCCAGTTGATGCAGCGCAGCAGGGTCGACTTGCCACAGCCCGACGGCCCGAGCAGGCACAGCACCTCGCCACGCTCGAGATCCAGGGACACATCCGCCAGCACGCGGTTGGCGCCGAAGGACTTGGACACGCCCTGTACCTGCAGCACCTTGCTGGTTGCGGACGTATCCACGTTGTTCATAAGACTGCTCATGCGCGGCGCACCTCGGCGTAACGGGTAAATAGGTTGGTGAGCAATTCGATGGCCAGACAGATCACCCAGTACATCAGCACCGCCGACAGGAAGCTGGCGAAGGGGATGAAGTAGGTCGACTGCACGGCGTTGATGGCGGCCGTCAGCTCGGTCACGGCGATGATGCCCAGAAAGGCGCTGTCCTTGACGATCTGGATCATCTGGTTGCCGATCATTGGCGTGGCACGCAGCAGCACCGGCGGCATGATGATGCGCCGCAGCAGGCCGAAGCCGTGATAGCCGAACGCCCTGCCCGCCTCGATGGTGTCGTGGGGCAGATCCTTCCAGGCGCCCTTGAGGATGATCGCCATGTAGGCGGTGTTGTAGATGATCAGCGCGACGATGCCCGACACCCAGTTGCTCAGCTGGATGCCCCCGGATGGCAGCCCGAAATAGATCAGGTACACCAGCAGCAGAAACGGCGTGCAGCGCATGCACTCGCAGTAGAACGAAGCGCCGCGACCAACGAACACGCGGTTGGACATGAGCAGTGGCGTGAGCAGAATGCCCAGCAGCAGCGACATGCTGCCGGCGATGAGGATGAACACCAGGGTGTTCATGAAGCCTTCCAGAATGGACGGATAGTGCTGCCAGACGGTGATGAAATCGCTGAGGTTCATACGGCGGCCTCCTGACCCTGGACGTTGCGTTCCAGGCGACGTTGCAGCCTGACCAGCAGGAAGATGATCGCCACGTACAGGCACAGCCCGACCAGCAGCGGCGGCAAGGGGTCATAGGTTCTCGCCCCGACGCGCTGGGCTGCACGGGTGATCTCGACCATGCCGATCACCGCGATGGCCGGGCTGGACTTCACCAGCATGGTCATCTCGTTGACCAGCCCGGGCAGGCTCGACTGCCAGACCTGGGGCAGGACGATGCGCATCACCCGCATGCGCCGCGGCATGCCGAAGGCCAGCGCCGCGTCGTACTGCTGGCGATCGAAAGCCAGCAAGGCCGCGCGCCATATCTCGCAGTTGAATGCGGCGGCGGTGACCGAAAGGGAAATCAGTGCGGCGAGCAGCGGGCTCAGCGAGATGCCGAACTGCGGCAGGCCGAAGTAGACCAGCAGGATCAGGGTCACTGCCGGGCAGGACCTGATGATGCTGACATACACATAGGCCAGTTGCCGGGCTACCGGGACCTGGGCCCAGCGCACCAGCGCCAGGCCCAGCCCCAGAGGAATGCCAATCACGATCCCTACCAGCGACACACCCACCGTGGCAAACGCACCCTGCAGGATGCTCCAGTAGTCGTATGCATTCATGGTGGTGTCATCAGTTCACGTCAAGCGGCATGTTCTCGAAGCGCACGCCCAACCATTTTTCCTGCAGACGGTACATCTCGCCGCTCTCGCGGATCTTAAGCAGCGCGTCGTTGATCACCTCGAGCACGCCATCATTGCCTTTCTTGACCGCCCAGGCCTTGTAGCCCGGCTCGCCGATGGGATGGCCCAGCTCGAACACGTCGCCGCGCTCCTTGACCAGTGCGCGCAGGGTCAGGTCGGTGTTGACCACCGCGTCGATACGGCCCTGGGCGAGATCCTGGTAGGCCTCGGGGTAGCCGTGGTACTCCATGATCTTCTTCACGCCCTCGCCTTTGTTGGCCTTGAGCTTGGCGTCGAACGCCTTGAGTTCGGCCAGGAAGGCACTACCGGTCTCGGCGCCGACCACCTTGCCGATCAGGTCTTCGGCGGTCTTGATCGAGCTGCCCTTCTTCACCCCGTAGTAGGTCGCCGATTCGGCCGTGGGCGTGGTGTAGTCGAAGCTCTGCTTGCGTTCGGCGGTGACCATGACCGCAGACAGCGCCATGTCGAACTTGCCACTGGTGACGCCGGAGAGAATCCCGGCCCAGGGCATGATCTGCTGACGCAGTTCCAGGCCGGTTTCCTTTTCCACCAGGTCCTTGAGCTCGTTGTCGTAGCCGGTGGACTTGCCGTTCTCCATGAACTCGAAGGGGCGGTAGTCATCTTCGGTAGCCACTACCACATAGCCCCGGGCCTTCACTTCCTCGGCCGTCATGGCCTGGCTGATGGACACTGCGCCGATGGTGGTCGCCAGTGCCAGCGCGAGGGTCGAAAGAGATTTACCAACCTGCCCCCTGGCAACGGCGGTGGAGCAAACAAGGTCGCGAATTGCTGACATGCTGACTTCCTTCTAGTTATTGACGTTGACATCGATCCGGACACGCAAGAGGACGGCCGGCGCAGCGCAAGGGTCAAAGCAAGTGGCATGCCATTTATTTTTTACACTTATCTGTCAGATAGTTGGCGAATTCTTCTGTTTTTCATGAGCGACCTGGCAAGCGTCGTCCGCCCCAACAGCGCTCGCGATATGGGTGGTATGCCACCTAAATGGGCGAAGCCTGTGTGCCGATAGTGGCGCCGCTCGATAGCGATGCTCGCTGGACGGTGGAGGACGTTCTTTCAGCGGGCAACGCCGGGCTTTGCGAAGGAAGACTCATGGGTGCATCAAAACAAGGCAGAAATAGGTGGTATACCCCACTTTAGTTCACCGATGACAATTTCGGACCCGCTATGCGAAACCATAAAGAGTGGTATACCCCTCTATAAATACAGAAATAAATCCATATGGATCAATTTCTTGCACCATAAACAGAAACCAAAACGGCCTGAATGGCACAGCCGTTGCACCCACTCGGGCATACCTCAACGCTGTGTTGAGTTCGCGACGAGTAGAAGGTGAAGAGCAATGGCTGATGTAATCCTCAAAGGTGGCTACCTGATCGACCCCGCCCAGGGATACGACGGGAATTTCGACATTGCCATCAGCGATGGCCGGATCGAGGCGATCACCGCGCCTGGCGCCGCCGGTACGGCAACCACAGTGATCGATGTCAGCGGCAAGCTGGTCACGCCTGGCCTGATCGACACCCACGGCCACGTCTTCGAATACGTGACGGGCCGCTTCGGCCTGGATGCCGACCTCGCCGGCGTGCACTCCGGGGTGACCACCCTGATCGACCAGGGCGGCCCATCGTGCATGACGCTGCCGGCGTTCCGCGAGCACGTGGTCAAGGCCAAGAGAACCCGCGTATTCGCCTACCTTTCGGCCTATCTGGTCGGCGGCCTGGAGGGCCACTTCTACCCCAGCCTGTATACCCCGGAGTGCGTGGACGTCGACGCGACCGTGCGCGCGGCGCTGGCCAATACCGACATCATCAAGGGCTTCAAGGCCCATGCCGAACTGGGCGGCTTCGAACGCTGGGGCAGCGATGTGATGGCGATGAGCGCGGAGATCTCCCGGCGCGCCAGCATGCCGCTGTACATTCACTTCGGCCAGCTGTGGCCAAGCCCGGGGGACCCGAGCCCGGTGCATCCCGACTCGATCCTCGCCGACGTGGTGCCGATGCTCAAAGCCGGCGATATCCTCGCCCACCCGTTCTCCCGTCATCCGGGCGGCGTGGTCAGCGCCGACGGCAAGCTGCACCCCTTCATGACCCTGGCCAGGGACATGGGGCTGAAGGTGGATGTCGGTCACGGCTCGCACTTCAGCTTCCAGTGCGCGCGCATCGTTCTCGATGGCGGGGTGATTCCCGACACCCTTGGCGCCGACATGCACGGCTACAACACCCTGGTTCCTGCCCCACCGGGCACGCCAGAAGAACACTCGGATAGCGAGCACATGTTCTTCGGCAAGCAGCGCTTCTCCATGGCCTCGGCGATGACCAGCATGCTGGCCCTGGGCTTGCCCATCAACCATGTGGTGGCCATGGCCACCTGCAACCCGGTGGAGGTGTTCGGTCTGCCGAAAGACCTCGGCACCCTGGCCATCGGCAACCCGGCCGACATCAGCGTACTCAACGATGAGCGTGGGCGCTTCCAGTTGAAGGATAACGAAGGCACCGCCGCCTACAGCGACCGCCTGCTGACACCGGCGTTCTGCCTGAAAGACGGCGAACGCTTCGACGCCGTCGCCTCGATCCTGCCGCCCCATTCCAGCTTCGCGGCCTGAGTGAAGAATCGGATCGCCCCTACAGGTATGCAGAAATCGCATCTGTAGGAGCCGGCTTGCCGGCGATATCGCCCGTTGGCCGAATGAATTCCGGCCTGGCTATCGGCACCATGCGTGCCGGGCTCGCTCACCTGTTATCTTTCATCGCTCACTGTCAGGAACATGCTCATGAAGCTCGCCAACGGAATGATCACCGATGATCCGATCCATCTTGCCGCCACCGGTTCGGGCCCCCTCGACGGCCTGAGCTTCGCGGTCAAGGACGTGATGGCAATCGCCGGCCACCGCACCGGTTGCGGTCACCCGCTGTGGCGGGACAGCCACCCGCCTGCGCAAAGCACCTCGCCGCTGATCGAGCAACTTCTGGCCGCGGGTGCCACGCTGACGGGCAAGACCCACACCGACGAGCTGACCTACAGCCTGGCTGGCAGCAACGTCCACTACGGCACGCCCCCCAACCCCGCGGTGCCGGGCGCGACGGCGGGCGGCTCGTCGAGCGGCTCGGCATCGGTGGTTGCCGCAGGCCTGGTGGATTTCGCCATGGGCAGCGATACCGGTGGCTCGATCCGTATTCCAGCCAGCTACTGCGGGATTCACGGGCTGCGCCCCAGCCACGGTGCGCTCACCTATGCGCATTGTGCGCAACTGGCACGCAGCTTCGACTGCCTGGGCTGGTTCGCCCGCGACGGCGAAACCCTGGAACGGGTCGGCAAGGTGCTGTTGCCGGCGAGTGAACATCGCCTGCAACGCGTGCTGCTGGTCAGCAACGTGCGTGAGGAGGCTGGCGAAGCGGTGCTGGCGCAATTCAACAGCTGGCTGACCCTGTCGCGCCTGCCGCTGCCCTGCGATGGCTGGCAGGCACTGCCGTCCCTGGCCGACTTCGCCAACGATTTCCGCACCCTGCAGGCCTTCGAAGCCTGGCAGGAATACGGCAGCTGGATCAGCCGGCACCAGCCGCAGTTCGGTCCTGGGGTGAAAGAGCGCTTCGCCAATGCCAGCCGCGTCAGTGCCGCTGATGCTGCGGCGGCGCAGAAACGCCTTGGCGTATTGCGTGGGCAGCTGGATGCCCTGCTCGGCGATGACGGCGTACTGTGCCTGCCGACGGCACCCAGCCCGGCGATCGCCTTGACGGCCAGCGACGAGCAGGTCGAACAGATTCGCCTGGCAACCCAGCGCATGACCGCCATCGCCGGCGTCGGTGGGTTACCCCAGGTATCCGTGCCGCTGCTGCAGAGCGCCGATGGGCCGGTGGGCGTCTCGCTGATCGGCCCTCGGGGCAGCGACCGTGCCCTGCTCGCCCTGGCCCGTCAGCTGAGCTGACGCCGCCCCCGGCATCAGCTGTCGGCCTTTGCCGGCTGCAGACGCAATGGAGCGCTCTTGACCTCGTTGCCGGCCTCCACCAGGCGGATCAGCTGGAGCATGAACAGGTCGCGCTCTTCGGCCGGCAGCGCCTCCAGCGTGCGGTCATGGGCGCGCTGCACGGCATCGTTCATGCGGGTCACCAGGGTCTTGCCCTTGCGGGTCAGCTTCACCAGCTTGACGCGCTTGTCCTTTTCGCTCTGCCGGCGCAGCAGCAAGCCACGCGCCTCGAGACGGGGAATCACCTCGGCAACGCTGGTACGCTCGAGGCCGATGGCCTGGGCGATGGTGTTCTGATCCAGCTCGCCCAATACTGCCAGTGAACTGAGCAGGCTGTACTGCACCGGCGTGATGTCCTGCCCCCGGGTTTCCTCCTGGAACAGGCTGCAGTGCACCTGATGCAGACGGCGTATCAGAAAGCCAGGTCGACCCAACAGGCTCGAGCGACTGACTGCCTCATCGACCATGGCTTTTACTTCTTGGTTGCCCATATTGCGCTCCGTAGCTCCCGGCTACTCACTGATGATTGAACAGTTGCGTCGCTACGCTCGCACAGCTCGCCACTATCGGCAGCGCCATCCACGTCGCCGCCCGAATCGCCGACGACATCGCCAGACGATGATATCCCCAGCACGAATCATGCCTCCAGATAAGGAGGCTTCTTGTTCGCATTCGCGTCGCCAGGCTAGCACACCCGCCCAAGTAAGTGGCATACCACTCAAACTGCGCACGTTTATATGGCAGCCCGCCAAACCCCGCTGCAACTATGGGGCATCCAGGTAAGTCGGCTCATTAGGCCACGCCTGGGTTACAGCTGCCTAGAAAAAACGTGGCATACCTCTTGCTTTTCATTGGCCATTGAAAACATTCGCGCACTGCGAGCTTTCACTCCAGCGCTTTGCCGGCCTGGAATCCTTACGTGCAGGAACGGAGTTCGACCCCATGAATTGCAAAGAGCATCTCAACAACCTGGACGCCCCCCTGGCTCCCGCCCTGCTCAATGACTGGCACGTGGTGGCCAGCAGCGAGGACGTGGTAGAGGGCACGCTGTATCCGTCCACCCTGTTCGACCGTGACCTGGTGATCTGGCGGGACTCCAAGGGCCAGGCCTATGTCTGGGAAGACCTGTGCATTCACCGTGGCGCACGCCTGTCCAAAGGCTTCATCGCGTCCGACAAGGTGATCTGCCCGTACCACGGCTGGAACTACGACGGCAGCGCGCAGTGCACGCTGATTCCGGCATCGCCCAACGAAACGCCGATGAAAAAGGCCAAGGCCATCGCCCACCCTGTGAAGGAGGCTTACGGTTTCATCTGGACTTGCCTGGGTGAACCGCAGCAGGATATCGCCGCCTTCCCCGAATGGCTCGACGACAGCTACAAGAAGGTGGTCTGCGGACCGTACGAGTTCAAATCCGGCTACCGCGCGCTGGAGAACTTCATCGACCCGACCCACTTTCCCTTCGTGCATGCCGGCGTCAACGGCCTGATGGACGCGCCGGACCCCATCGGCCAGTACCGGGTGTGGGAAGAGGATGGCGTGCTGGCCACCTCGGAAGTACAGGTCACCCAGCCGTATGGCGACCCACGCCAGGTGCCGGTCATCGCCTACTACGCCTACAAATGCCTGCGCCCGGGCGTGGCCTACTTCAAGAAGCGCCTGATCATTTCCGACCCGCTGCGCGCCCATGAAGGTAACGAGAACGACCGCTTCTGCACCTTTTTCACCATGCAGCAGGTCAGCGAGACGCGCAGCATCGTGCGCATCTGCTGCGCCATGAACTTCGACCCGATGCCCAGCGATGAGGACGTACGTCGCCGTCAGGACCTGGTCTACGCCCAGGACAGCGCGATCGTCGACACCCAGCGCCCGGAACGCATCCCCACCGACCTGCGCCAGGAGCTGCACCACAGCACCGACCTGCTCGGCATGAAGTACCGGGCCTGGCTGCGCGGAATGGGTATCAACTATGGCACCGTCTGAAGCGCTCGCGCCGACGTTCCGCCTCACGGCCATGCGCTACGGGGCACAGGACATCGTGCTCTACGAATTCCAGCCGCTGGACGGCCAGCCCCTGGCAGCGGTCCAGGCCGGCGCCCACCTGGACATCGTGCTGCACAACGAGCAGATCCGCTCGTACTCGCTGCTCACTCCACTGTGCGATGCCGAGCGCTATGTGGTGGCGGTCAAGCGTGACGCCGACGGCCTCGGCGGCTCGCGCTGGCTGCACGATCAGGCACGGGTCGGCCAGACCTTCGTCCTGCAGCCGCCACGCAACCACTTCGCGCTCGCCGATGGCGATGCCCCGGTTCTGCTGCTTGCCGGTGGCATCGGTATCACGCCGCTGTTCTCGATGCTCGCGGAGCTGCGCGGTGCCGGGCGCAGGGTGCATCTGCATTACTGGAGCCGGTCTGCCGAACAGACCCTGTTCCTCGATGCACTGCAGCGCAGCGATGACGTGACCCTGCACGTCTCCGGCACTGCGGGGCGCAAGTCCCTCGCCGATATCCTCGCTGCTGTCGACCCGCGCACCGAGATCTATTGCTGCGGCCCGCTGCGCATGCTCGCCGACCTCGAGACGCTGAGCGCCGCCCATGGCCTGGAACACGTGCGCGTGGAGCGTTTCCAGGGTGCCAGCCCACCAGCCACGGCTAGCGAAACCTTCACCGTGGTGCTCGCGCGTTCGGGCACCGAAGTGCAGGTCTGCAAGGGCGAAACCATCCTTGGCGCCCTGCTCGAGGTCGGTGCCGATGTCATGTACTCCTGCGAGCAAGGCATTTGCGGTGCCTGCGAAGTGAAGGTCTTGGAAGGCGATCCGCTGCACGCGGACTCGGTGTACTCGGTCGAGGAACATGCCCGGCGCGGCAGCATGATGATCTGCTGCTCCAGCAGTAACAGCGCCCGGCTGGTGCTGGACATCTAGACACTCCAGGGAGCGAGCGAACCCCATGACCGATCTGCAGCCAGCACTGGAAAAGCTGTATGCCGTGCGTCCCGTCTGGCAACGGGTGGTCAGCGCCGCCGAGGCCATAGACCTGCCCGACAGAACCCTGCTGCACGCCGGGCCGCCCTTTCGTCTCGGTCAGCAACCGAGCGCGCCGATCCTGTCATCCGCGCTGCTCTGCTGCCTGCACGAGGGCTGGGCCGACAGCGAGGCGGCAGCGCAATACCTGATCACCAGCGGTGAAGTGCGCCTCGAATCGGCTCAGGATTTCAATGTGGTGACGCCACTGGCGGCGGTGATTTCACCGAGTACGACGCTGGTCGAGGTGGTCGATGCCGTTGCGATCAACCCGCGCCCCTGCTGGTCCATCCTGGGCAGTGGCCGGGGACCGCAGATCCGCTTCGGCACGCGCCAGCAGGCGGTGATCGAGCGTCTGGCCTGGCGCGACGGCGAGCTTGCCCGGGTGTTGCAGACCGCCCTGGCCAACGGCCCCATCGATCTGCTGCCCCTGGCAGTCGCCGGTCTGCAACGCGGTGACGACCTGCACAGCGTCACCAGCGGTGCCAGCCAGGCACTGCAGGCGCGGTTGATGCCGCTGCTGGAAGGTGCCGACGGCGTCGAGCGGATGCTCGATGAAACCCCGCTGTTCTTCCTGACGCTGTGGATGGCCGCCTGCCATTTGCTGCTCGACACGCTATGCGATGAGCCCGCGGCACGGTCGTTGCTGGTGGGGCTGGCCGGCAACGGTATCGAGGTCGGCATCCGGCTGGCTGGCGAGCCCACGCGCTGGCGCACCGCCGCGGCCCACACGCCACAGGGCCCGCGCCTGAAAGCGGGTGAAGAGCCGATCAGTCCCATGCTCGGCGACAGCGGTGTGATCGATGCGGCAGGCTTCGGTGCCCAGGCCTGGCAGCACGCCACGGGCGTCGCCGCCGATATGGCCGGCTGGCTGCCGGGGCGCCCGGCTGGCGCACCGCACTGGCAGGTAGGCCAGCACCCGCTGTTCGCCCCCTTCGGTCTGGGCGCCGCCATCGACAGTGCTCGGATCGACCATCGCGGCAGCCTGCCTCGGGTGGCCATCGCCATGCTCGATGCCCGAGGTGAAGCGGGCCTGCTCGGGCGCGGCGTATGCCAGACGCCAGCACGCCTGTACGGATCGCCCGCAGCCGATGAGCCGGCGCTCAACGAGCCTCTGGTCATCGCACAGGTCAGCGCAGCCTTCGAGCGCTACGAACAGGCCCTGGTCAGCAACGACGTCGCCACGCTCGACCAGCTGTTCTGGCAGAGCCCCCATACGGTCCGCTACGGCGCTACGGAAAACCTCTACGGCAGTGCGGCGATCCGGGCGTTTCGTGATGACCGGCCGGCGACCGGGCTGTCGCGACGGATCATCGAGCGCTCGATAACCAGCTTCGGCAACGACAGTGCGGTCACCCATATGGCTTTCAGCCGTGAGGGCAACCCGCGTACCGGCCGCCAGACCCAGACCTGGATACGCATCGCGGGCGCCTGGCGGATCGTGTCCGCCCATGTCAGCAACATGGATTAGGGTCCATCGACTGAAACCTTTGCTTGAAATTTGCCGATACAAGGTGCAAGGCGCTCAAGTAACGTAGTCGACCGCGCAGGCATTTCAGAGAAGACCATGGACTCGATTACCCAAGCCGTACTCGGCGCCAGTATTCAGGGCGCCCTGCTGGGGCGCTGGCAGGGGCGCAAGGCGCTGCTTTATGGTGCCGTGCTGGGCACCTTGCCGGATCTGGATGTGGTCATCGACTACGGCGACTCGGTGGCAGCGATGACCTACCACCGCGGGTTCAGTCATTCGCTGTTCGTGCTCAGCGGCTTCGCCCTGCTGCTGACCTGGCTGATACGACAGTGGCGGCCCCACCCCGGCTATTCGGCGCGACGGCTGTTCCTGGCGATCTGGCTGGTACTGATCACCCATCCGCTGCTCGACGCCTTCACCAGTTACGGTACACAACTGCTCTGGCCGCTGGCGCCCACGCCGGCGGCCTGGTCGAGCATCTTCATCATCGACCCGATCTACAGCCTGCCGCTGCTTGGCGCGGTGATCCATGGGCTGATCAGCGGCCTGAAGGATAGGGCCAACCCGGTGGTCAACTGGGCGCTGGCGTTTTCCACCCTGTATCTGGCCTCGACCCTGGGCGGCAAATACATGGCCGAGCACCGGGTGGAGCAGGAACTGGCCCGCCAGGGCATCGAAGCCGACGCCATCTTCAGCGCGCCGACGCCGTTCAATACGCTGTTGTGGCGGGTCATCGTGATCGAGGGCGAGGACTACCACGAGGCGCTGGTCGGCTGGTTCGACGGCGCGCCACCGGTGCTGGAGCGCATGCCCCGCGGGGCCGCACTGGGCGAGGCGCTGAACGATTCGCCAGCCCATCAGCGCTTGAAGTGGTTCACCAATGACGTGCTGCGTTACGACCGACTTGGCGATCATCTGGTGGTCACCGATATCCGCCTGGGCATGACCGGTTTCCACCCGTTCCGCTTCGACTTCGCTCACCGCAAGGGCGATACCTGGCAGGTGCAGCCATTCATTGAGCGCTGGCCCTCGGAGCGTGGCGACATGCAACGCCTGGCCCTGCTCTGGCAGCGTATCTGGCAGCCCTCGACACCGGTCCCACTGGCGCTCTGGGCCAGCGAGCTGAGTCACTATCCGCAAGGCGGCAGCGCACCACCGGCTGGCGACCTGGCCCCAGGCCGCAAAGCCGCCAGCTCCGCGAACGACAGGAAAGACCCGGCGTTGTGAACCGTAGCCCGGGTTGAGCGAAGCGATACCCGGGAAATCCTCCTGGGTTTCGCAGGCTCAACCCAGGCTACAGAGTTCGCGTGCATCCCCCGGAGTCGTGAAACGAAAGCAGCCGTAGCCTGGGTCGAGCGAAGCGATACCCGGGAGACCCTCTCCCGGGTATCTCCGGCCTCAAGTTCGGAACTGCCGCACCAGGCCCTGCAGCTCGACGCCAAGGCGCGCCAGTTCGGCGCTCGAGCTGGCGGTCTGCTGGCTGGCGCTGGCGCTCTGTTCGCCGATATCACGTACTCGGGTCACGCTCTCGCTGATGGTTTCCGCCACGGCGCTCTGCTGTTCGGCGGCGGCGGCGATCTGCTGGTTCATCTGCTCGATGGTGCTCACTGCCTGGGTGATGCGCCCAAGGGCATCACCGGCCTCCCCCGCCAGGCTGACGGTGCGCTGGGTCAGGGCACGGCTGCCTTCCATCTGCGCCGAGGCGCCACCGGCCAGACGCTGCAGATTGGCGATCAGGTTCTCGATTTCCTGGGTCGAGTCATGGGTACGTCGTGCCAGGGCGCGCACTTCATCGGCCACCACGGCGAAACCGCGACCCTGGTCACCGGCACGGGCCGCTTCGATGGCGGCGTTGAGCGCCAGCAGGTTGGTCTGCTCGGCGACCGCGCGGATCACTTCCAGCACGCTGCCGATGCGCCCGCTTTCCTGATTCAGCTCTTGCATGGCTTCGGCCGACTGCTCGACCTCACGGGCCAGCCTGCCGATCTCACCGATGGCCTGCTGCACCACCTGATTGCCCTGCTGGGCTTCGCGGTCCGCATCGACGGCGGCCAGGGAAGCCTGTTCGGCGTTCTGCGCCACTTCCTGCACGGTGGCGGCCATCTGGTGCATGGCGGTGGCAATCTGCTCGGTTTCGACCTTCTGGGTGTGCACGCCGGCGCTGGTCTGGGCAGTGATCGCCGAGAGCTGCTCGGCTGCCGCGGCGATCTGCCCAACCCCGGCGCCAATCCGTCCGACCAGATCGCGCAGGCTGCGGGTCATGCCCTGCATGGCCTCGAGCAGCTGGCCGAGTTCGTCATGGCGATCCTGGGGCAGATCCTGACTGAGGTCTCCGCCGGCGATGCGCTGGGCGAAGGCCACGGTCTGGCGCAGCGGTGCGACGATGGAACGGCTGATGCTCAGCGCCGCGAACAGGCCGATCAGCACGGCGGCCCCGCCCATGCTGCCGAGCAGCAACATGGCGCTGCGGCTGTCATCGCTCATGCTCTGCTCTTCGATATTCTTGGCCTGTTCGGCCAGCGCGAGCACCTGATCGGCCTGCTGCAGCATGGCGGCATCACTGGCCTTGCTCTGTTCGTAGAGCTGCTGGAAATTGGTGAACGCCTGCTGGTAGGTGCCAAGCGCCACCAGGGCGGCCTCGATCGCGCGCTTCTGATCGTCGTTGAGCCATACCATCAGGCCGCTGGCCGACGATTGCAGGTCGTAACTGACGAAGTTCCAGTCTTCCAGGGCCGCCGGCGAGCCATCGATGATGAACTGGCTTTCGTGGCCGCGCAGTTCGAGCATGCGCTTGCTGAGGTTGGAGGCGGTTTCCGCCAGGGTCAGCGGGTCGCTGCCGCGCAGTTGATCGCCGGCCAGGCGCAATTCACGCACGGCGTCGTACATGCCCAGCTCGATCATCTCGAACTGGCTACGCGCTTCCTGGGCCGCTTCGCCCATCTGGGTACGGGCTTCGCTGGCGCGGGCCTGTTGCTGCACGCTGGCGTCGAACTGCTGCAGGTAGTCCGCGGTGGCGGTATCCATGGCCTGCAGACGTTCACGTTCGGCGGGGGTGGCACTGGCGATCTGCTCGGCCAGGCCGGCACGCACCTTGGCGAGCTGCTCACGCATGCGCTGCGCATCGGCTTCACTGTGGCTGATGGCGTAGTCGCGTTCCATGCGCCTCGCACCGAGTATCTGCGCGTCGATGGTGGACAGCCCGAGGGACTGGGCATGCCCCTTCATCACCGCCTGCACGGCAACGAAACCACTGCCGGTCACGGCAACGGTCAGCAACAGCACCAGGCCAAAGCCCATCAGAAGTTTCTTGCCTACGGAAAGGTCGACGAACAGTCGAGTGGCAGAATGCACCATCTAAGCAGCTCCATTTATTGTTATAGATTGCTGTACCCGAGCGCCGCGGTGTCGGCACGCTTCAGGGCTCAGGAGAGGTCATCGGCCGCGTGACGCGAAGTCTTAGCGAAAAACCGGAGGTATCACGTTGCCACTATAGCCTTTGATTCATCCTGGGGTTTGCCATAGCGCAACAAAAGGTTGCAGCCCGCCAGATGCCACGAATGACACCCGCAGCCTTGCACTGCGGGTGTTGCAGACCCTAGCGAACGAGCCGACGCTGGCGCAGCTGGAAGCAGCCCCAGATGAACAGCAGCCAGAACGGGATGGCGAACACCGACATGCGAATGCCTGGAATGAACAGCATCACACCCAGGATGAACAGTACGAACGCCAGGCACAGGTAGTTGGCGAAGGGGAACCAGAAGGCCTTGAACGACGGCTCGACGCCTTTGGCCTGCATGGCCTTGCGGAATTTTATGTGGGCCAGGCTGATCATCGCCCAGTTGATCACCAGCGCGGCGACCACCAGGGACATCAGCAGCTCCAGGGCGCTCTTGGGTACCAAATAGTTGACCACCACGCAGACCAGCGTGAAGGCCGCCGAGAAGAAGATCGCCAACACCGGCACACCGCGCTTGTCGACCTTGAGCAACGCACTGGGCGCATTGCCCTGCTCCGCCAGTCCGTAGAGCATGCGGCTGTTGCAGTACACGCCGCTGTTGTAGACCGACAACGCCGCGGTGAGCACCACGAAGTTGAGGATATGCGCAGCGGTATCACTGCCGATCAGCGAGAAGATCTGCACGAAGGGGCTGCTGCCATAGGAATCGCCGCCAGCGGTGAGGGTCGCCACCAGATCGTCCCAGGGGTGCAGCGACAGCAGCACGGTCAGCGCGCCGATATAGAAGATCAGGATGCGATAGACCACCTGGTTGATCGCCTTGGGGATCACCGTCCTCGGCTGATCGGCTTCGGCCGCAGTGATGCCGACCAGCTCCAGGCCACCGAAGGAAAACATGATGATGGCCATCATCATCACCAGCCCCGAGATGCCATTGGGGAAGAAGCCGCCGTGGCTCCACAGGTTGCTCACCGAGGCCTGCTCACCGCCCGCACCGCTGAACAGCAGATAGCCGCCGAGCAGGATCATGCCGAGGATGGCCACCACCTTGATGATCGAGAACCAGAACTCCGCCTCGCCGAATACCCGCACGTTGCTGAGGTTGATGGCGTTGATGGCCACGAAGAACACCGCCGCGGTGGCCCAGGTCGGCACCTCCGGCCACCAGTACTGTACGTACTTGCCCACCGCCGTGAGCTCGGCCATGCCGACCAGCACGTAGAGTACCCAGTAGTTCCAACCCGAGAGGAAGCCCGCGAATGGGCCCCAGTAGGCGTGGGCGAAATGGCTGAAGGAGCCGGCCACCGGCTCTTCGACGATCATCTCGCCAAGCTGGCGCATGATCAGGAAGGCGATGAAGCCGCCAATCGCGTAGCCGAGGATCATCGATGGTCCGGCTGAGGCCATGACCCCGGCCGAACCGAGGAACAGACCGGTACCGATGGCACCGCCCAGGGCAATCAATTGGATATGACGGTTCTTCAGGCCACGCTTGAGCGGGCCTGTCTGGAGCATTTCGCTTGGCATCTGTCACCTGTGGGTGATCGACCGTGACGGGATCGAACCCGCCAGGCTCGTGGCCTGGCGGAATGGCGTGGCTGTCTCGCGGTCATTAGCGGCCGACGGCTCACTGCGCGTCGGGCTGGGCATCCGGTGCGGCTTGCCGGAACGCCTCGAGCGCTTCACAGCGTGCGGTCAGAGCGAGGATGCGTGGGTACGCATCGAGGTCACAGTCGAAACGGCGCGCATTGTACACCTGTGGAAGCAAACAGGCTTCCAGATAGCCGGGCCGCTTGCCCAGGGAAAATGTTTCACCGTACGCCACCAACCCCTGCTCCACGGCGGCCAGGCCCTGGGCCACCCAGTGCCGGTACCAGGCGTTCCTGCCCTCCTCGCTGACGCCAAGCTCGCGCTCGAGATACTGCAGCACCCGCAGGTTGTCGAGCGGATGCACCTCACAGGCGATATGCAGCGCCAGAGCCCTGACCGCCGCGCGCTGTGCCGGGTCGCCGGGCAATATCGGCGGCACCGGGAAGACCTCGTCGAGGTATTCGAGAATCGCCAGGGACTGGGCGATCCGTGTCCCAGCATTTTCCTCATCCACCAGCAGCGGTACCAGCCCCTGGGGATTCAGCGCCCGGTAGGCATCAGCATGCTGCTCACCCCCGTCGCGTACCAGGTGCACCGCAACCTGCCGGTAAGCGAGCCCCTTCAGGTTGAGCGCGATACGCACCCGGTAGGCGGCGCTGGAGCGCCAGTAGCCGTATAACGTCAGCATGATGCCTCCCTATGCCCTGCAGCAATCGGTAATCGCGATGCCCTTCGGCAGGGGATCGTCCACACGCGATACGCTTGCCATACCTGCTGCATCCTCGCACCGCGGCAGCGCTTTTCCCAGGGTCCGCAGGCGAAAGAGGCACTCGAACCGTTACTCGAACAGGCGCACGCCCTGGAAACGCGCCTGGCAAAACCGATCGACCTGCCCTGAAGGAATCAGGCCTGGCCGAGCGGACAAGCGCTGACACCGGTAGGGAGCGGATAGAAAGCGTCGTGCCTGACGGATCCCAGGAAAGCAGGAATGAAAAAGGCGGGCCACCAGGGCCCGCCTTTCATACGTGCGGCTCAGCGCATCAGCTGCGGATCAGGTGATCGAAAGCGCTCAGCGAAGCTTTGGCGCCCTCGCCTACGGCGATGACGATCTGCTTGTACGGCACCGTGGTCACGTCACCTGCGGCGAAGATGCCGGGCAGCGAGGTTTCACCACGAGCGTCGACGATGATCTCGCCACGCTCCGACAGCTCCACCGAGCCCTTCAACCACTCGGAGTTAGGCAGCAGGCCGATCTGCACGAAGATTCCCTCCAACTGCAGCGGGACGAACTCATCGGAGTTGCGGTCCTTGTAGATCAGGCCAGTGACCTTCTGGCCATCGCCCTTCACTTCGCTGGTCAGGGCACTGGTGATCACCTTGACGTTGGGCAGGCTGTAGAGCTTTTTCTGCAACACGGCATCGGCACGCAGCTTGCTGTCGTATTCCAGCAGTGTCACTTCGGCAACGATACCCGCCAGGTCGATGGCCGCTTCCACGCCGGAGTTGCCGCCGCCGACCACTGCCACGCGCTTGCCCTTGAACAGCGGGCCGTCACAGTGCGGGCAGTAGGCCACGCCCTTGTTGCGGTAGTCCTTCTCGCCGGGCACGTTCATCTCTCTCCAGCGCGCACCGGTGGACAGGATCACGGTCTTGGCTTTCAGGCTCGCGCCGCTCTCGAACTTCACCTCGTGCAGACCGCCAGCGCTGGTGGCCGGAATCAGCGCGCTGGCACGCTGCAGGTTCATGATGTCGACGTCGTACTGCCTGACGTGCTCTTCCAGGGCGCGGGCCAGTTTCGGGCCTTCGGTTTCCTGGACCGAGATGAAGTTCTCGATGGCCATGGTATCGAGCACCTGACCGCCGAAGCGCTCGGCGGCGACACCGGTACGGATGCCTTTACGGGCGGCGTAGATGGCTGCCGCAGCACCGGCCGGGCCACCGCCGATGACCAGCACGTCGAAGGCGTCCTTGGCGTTCAGCTTGACCGCATCACGGGCCGAGGCGCCGGTGTCGATCTTGGCGAGGATCTGCTCGGCGTCCATGCGGCCCTGGCCGAACAGCTCGCCGTTCAGGTAGATGCTCGGCACCGACATGATCTGCCGGGACTCGACTTCGTCCTGGAACAGCGCGCCGTCGATGGCCACGTGGCGAATGTTGGGGTTGAGCACGGCCATCAGGTTCAGCGCCTGGACCACGTCCGGGCAGTTCTGGCAGGACAGCGAGAAGTAGGTCTCGAAGTTGAATTCACCTTCGAGGCCGGCGATCTGCTCGATCACTTCGGCCGCCAGCTTCGACGGGTGACCACCGACTTGCAGCAGGGCCAGCACCAGCGAGGTGAATTCGTGGCCCATCGGCAGGCCGGCGAAGCGCAGGCTGATGTTGCCGTTGGGGCGATTCAGGGCGAACGACGGCACGCGGGCGTCGGTGCCATCGGTGTTCAGGGTGATCTTGTCGGTCAGGCTGACGATGTCGTCGAGCAGGCCTTTCAGCTCCTGGGATTTGTCGCTGTCATCGAGGGACGCGACGATCTCGAACGGCTGGCTGACCTTCTCCAGGTAGGCCTTCAACTGGGTTTTAAGCGTGGCGTCCAACATAAACGAGTCCTCAATGACGAAATTCGGGCAATAAAACGCCCGGACGGGTTACGCCCGGGCGCTCGGGCGCGCTTCCAAATCAGTTATTGATTTGATGAGCGCGTAAAACGGATTGGGAAACGTAGCGAGCGACGCCCAGTAGTTTCCCGACCGTTTTTAGATTTTGCCGACCAGGTCCAGGGAAGGAGCCAGAGTCTGAGCGCCTTCTTTCCACTTGGCCGGGCAGACTTCGCCCGGGTGAGCAGCGGTGTATTGGGCTGCTTGCAGCTTGCGCAGGGTCTCGGCCACGTCACGAGCGATCTCGTTGGAGTGGATTTCGACGGTCTTGATCTGGCCTTCCGGGTTGATCACGAAGGTGCCGCGCAGTGCCAGGCCTTCTTCAGCGATGTGCACGCCGAATGCATTGGTGAGCTGGTGAGTCGGGTCGCCGATCAGCGGGAAGCGGGCCTTGCCGACGGCAGGCGACGTTTCGTGCCATACCTTGTGGGAGAAGTGGGTGTCGGTGGTGACGATGTACACCTCGGCGCCGGCCTTCTGGAAGGCTTCGTAGTTGTTGGCGGCGTCTTCGATCTCGGTCGGGCAGTTGAAGGTGAAAGCTGCCGGCATGAAGATCAGTACCGACCACTTGCCCTTCAGGCTTTCTTCGGTGACTTCGATGAATTTGCCATTGTGAAATGCATTGACCTTGAACGGCTGGACTTGAGTGTTAATCAAAGACATCAGTGAACTCCTTGGAGGGTTGAAAAATTTACAGGAGAGATAGTAGCCCCATATGCGTCGAAGAGCCCATTGATTGAAACCATCAATCCAATATGCTCAGTCAATCGACCCATATAAAAAGCCTTTCAAAACAATAATCTAAAGTTTCCGCCTACCGCAACGGACGAGGAAGTCCCGTCACCATGCCCCAGCAGCGCATCGACTCCAGACAACCGATTGTTTCCGACCACAGCCAATCGCGCCAGGTTCGCTACCTGTACTCACGCCTGTGCGCCGCCTTGCTTGCCCTGTTCAGCCTCTGCTGCATCGCCGAGGAACGGCCAATACGCTTCTCGATCACCGAAAGCGGCGTCATGCCGCTGGTCGATATACGCCACGGCGAAGCGGTCGGTGGCATCCTCCATGACTTGCCCATGCGGCTGGCAGCAAAGATCGGCCGCCCAGCCCAACTGCTGGTAATGCCGCGCCTGCGCGTTCAGCGCGCCCTGTTGCACAACGAAATAGACGTGCGCTGCTACGTGAACCCTGGGTGGCTAAGCGAGGACTACCCGGGATACCTGTGGAGCATTCCCTTCATGATGCAGCGCGATCTGCTGGTTGGCCGCAGCCCGCGGCCGACAAGCCCAGACGAGCTGCCCAGGCAATCGATAGGCACGGTGCTCGGTTTCTCCTACCCGACGCTGCATACCCTGTTCATGACCGGCAAGCTGCTGCGCAACGACGGCCGCACCCAGGGCCTGGTACTGAGCAAGCTCGCAGCCGGACGTTACGAATATGCGATCAGCAACGAGCTCGCGCTGCACTGGTACAACCGCCAGAGCGACGATGCCCACACACTGTACGAAGTCCATGAGCTGGCCCGCGACATGGCCGCCTGCCTGGTTCGCGACGCACCGGACGTACCCACCATGCAGTTGCTGCGCGCCATGGAAGAAATGGAGCGCGACGGTGAATTCACGGCCATCCTGCAGCGCTACCGCTGAGCGAGGCTGCGCAACAAAGCGGTTTTCTCGACGGCCCAATGCGTGAATAATGCCCCGCCTGATTCGCCGCACCTTATCGAGGTAGACCCATGAGTGGCCCCGCCCACGACTCCACTCGCCTGAGCGCGGGGGCGATCCTGCTGATCGAACTGGCCCTGGCACTTGGCGGTTTCGCCATCGGCACCAGCGAATTCTCGATCATGGGCTTGATGCCCAACGTAGCCAGTGACCTGGGCGTCAGCGAGCCGCAGGTCGGTCACCTGATCAGCAGCTACGCCCTTGGCGTGGTGGTCGGCGCGCCGATCCTGGCGCTGCTGGGCGCACGCCTGCTGCGCAAGAACCTGTTGCTGCTGTTGATGGGCGTATTCGCCGTGGGCAACCTGGCCAGCGCGCTGGCGCCCGGCTATTCATCGCTGCTGGTATTCCGCTTCTTCGCCGGGCTGCCCCACGGCGCGTATTTCGGTGTCGCCATGCTGGTCGCCGCCTCGATGGCACCGCCGCACAAGCGCGCCAAGGCGGTGAGCCGCGTGCTGATGGGCCTGAGCGTGGCCATTCTGGTCGGCAACCCACTGGCCACCTGGCTGGGGCAGAGCGTCAGTTGGCGCTATGCCTTCGCCCTGGTCAGCGTGATTGCCCTGCTGACCGTGGCAATGGTCGCCCTGTTCCTGCCGCTCGACCGTGACCAGGTGCGCAGCAGCCCGATCAACGAGTTGCGCGCCTTCAACCGTGCGCCCATCTGGCTCGCCCTCGGTATCGGCTCGATCGGTTTCGCGGGGATGTTCTGCGTATTCAGCTACATGGCCCCGACACTGCTGGAAGTCACCCAGGTTCGCCCCGGCATGATCCCGGTCGCCATGGCGGTATTCGGCGTCGGCTGCATCCTCGGCAACATGGCAGGCGGCTGGCTGTTCGACCGCCTGCAGTTCAAGTCGGTAGCCTGGATACTGCTCTGGAGCGCGCTGCTGCTGCTCATGCTGCCTGCGGCCAGCCATTCGATCTGGACGATGCTGCCGGCGATTCTCGCCCTGGGTACCATCGCGGCGCTTTCACCGGCCCTGCAGACCCACCTGATGGATGTGGCGACCGGCGCCCAGACCCTGGCCGCCGCTTCCAATCACGCTGCCTTCAACATCGCCAATGCGCTGGGCCCTTGGCTCGGCGGCCTGGCGATCAGCGCCGGCTTCGGCTGGACGTCGACGGGTTACATCGGCGCGGTAACGGCACTTGCCGGACTGGCGATCTTTGCCTGGGCATGGCACGTCGAACAGGCGTCCAAGCCCGGGTGACCAGCTGACCCGCATGCCCGACGCGGCTCGCGCTGAACAACGATCACTGCTGCTGGATATCGAAGCCGCCGCGGTTCTGGCTGACGATACGCAACTCCGCACTGCCGCTGGCCTCGACCTTGACCGCCACTTCACGGTTGAGGCGCCCCTTGCCGCAGAGGGTTGGGTCCTGGGTATCGGCAGTGATGCCGAGAATATGCCTACCTGCCGGTAACTGAAAACGCGCCTGCTCGCCCACCGCAATGCGTGCGGCGATTCGCCGATCGACCAGCACCGCGACGTAGCAACCACCGCCCATCAGGCCGAGATCACGGGTGACCACGACCTCGCCGCCACCGTTGACCGGCGCCTGATGCGCCAGCAGGCGCTCGGCCGGCACGCTCACGAGCTTATCGGCATCAGCCTGATACGAAGAACAGCCAACCAACGCCAGCAGAGGCAGTACGGCAAAGATCGAACGCATGGGTTCCCTCCATGGGAATCGCGGTGAGGTTGCCGGATATGACCGGCACGCGGTCTCGACAGTGCCATAAATCCAAGCGGCACTCACGCAGAGATTCCTGGCGGGCGTCTAACGTTGTCGCGGCAGATTGCCCTTGCGGTATTCATCGGGCGACACGCCCATCAGCCGCCGAAACATGCTGATGAACGCCGATGCACTGCTGTAGCCCAGATCGAGGGCGATGTGCTCCACCGTGTGGCCGCGCTCCAGCTGGGCCAGCGCGGCCACCACACGCAGGCGCTGCCGCCACTGTGCGAAGGACATGCCCAGATCCCGCCGGCAGCGACGCATCAGGGTGCGTTCGGTGGTGTTGGCCAGGCTCGCCAGTTGCGCCAGGCAACGGGGGTCGGCGGGATTGCCGGTCAACTGCCGAAGCACGGGTCCCAGCAGCGGGTCGCTGGAACTGGGCAGGTAGCTGCCGACCTTGGGTGCCCTGGCCAGCTTGTCCAACAGCAGTTGCAACTGCCGCTGGTTCTCGGCCTGCCGCGAGGCCTCGGCCGGAGACTCGCGCAGGTCGTCGAGCAGGGCACGTACCAGCGGCGTCAGGCTCAGAGCACAGGGCGCGCAAGGCAGTTCGCGGCAATGCTCGGGGATAACATACAGGGAGCAGTGGCAGGCCGCATGACGATTGAAACCGATGTGTTCCAGATCAGGTGGCAGCCAGATACCGTACTGCGGCGGCGCCAGGTAATGACGTCCCTCGACCTCGATTTCCATGACGCCGCTAAAGGCGTAGACGAACTCGCCCCAGGGGTGACGATGCCGTGGATAGGTCGCGTGTGCCGGCACACTGGCCATGCGAAAGAACAGCGGCGCCGGCAAGGCATCGCTGAACGGGGGGATCTGCAGTCGCGGGGCGTCGGTGCTCATCGCTCTGGCGGATAACCGCTATGCACTGTCGGCTTTGGACTATATCAGTAGAAATCGCCAGTACCATAATGACCGGCGATTCCTCCAGCAGGCGACCCATGGACACGCGCAAGAATATCGACGGGCTGGCCGGGACCATGATGGTCGTGCTGTGCATGGTCTGGGGACTGCAGCAGGTGATACTCAAGGCGGCGGCCGAGGATGTCACGCCGATGCTGATGCTCGCCCTGCGCTCCGGGATCGCTGCCGTCTTGGTCGTGCTGCTGATGGTCTGGCGCCGCGACGGCCTGTCGCTGCGTGCAGGCAACTGGCGGCCGGGTCTAGTGATCGGCTTTTTATTCGCGATGGAATTCATGCTGGTCGGCGAGGGTCTGCGCCGGACCAGCGCCTCGCACATGGTTATTTTCCTCTACACCGCGCCGATCTTCGCCGCGCTGGGACTGCACTGGCGGTTGCCTGCCGAGCGACTGAAACGGCTGCAGTGGCTGGGCATCGGGGTAGCCTTCGTGGGTATCGTGGTGGCCTTCGCCGGGCGCGCCCCCGATCACGCCACGCGCGATAGCGGTCAGCAGGTACTCGGCGATCTCCTCGGCGTGCTCGGCGCGATGGCCTGGGGCGCGACCACGGTGGTGGTGCGTTGCTCACGGCTATCCAGCGCGCCGGTGACGCAGACGCTGCTCTACCAGTTGCTTGGCGGTTTCCTGCTGCTGATGCTGGTCTGCACACTGACCGGGCAACTGCGTTTCAACCCGACCCCGCTGGCAATAGGCAGCCTGGCGTTCCAGGCGCTACTGGTATCGTTCGCGAGCTTCCTGGCCTGGTTCTGGCTGCTGCGCAATTACCTCGCCTCGCGACTGGGCGTGTTGTCGTTCATGACGCCGATGTTCGGCATCGTGTTCGGCGTATGGCTGCTCGACGAGCCGCTGGAAATCAACTTCATCGCCGGCGCCCTGCTGGTGCTGTGCGGCATCCTGATGGTCAGCGGTTACGAATGGTTGAGCCAGTGGCTGAAACGGCGGCGGCTGAGGCCCTGACGAGTGTCGTCGCTTGCTTGCTCCCGCAGGCGGCCTCTATCCATCCATTGCGCGATAGTCGCAATGGCGGACAACGAGAGCGTTTGGCTATACGCGCGCTCCCGCCTCTTCTACTGCCGCTGAAGCCCTGCCGCAATAGCGAAGGGCCTTCGTATTCAAACCGTCTGGAAACGCTTCGCCAGCCTGGCCTGCAGCTTCTCCAGCTCGGCCGGGTCGGCTTTGCCGCTGGCATGGTTCTGCAAACCCTGCTCGGTGAAGCGCGGAATCACGTGCACATGGATGTGATAGACGGTCTGCCCTGCCGGCGCACCGTTGAACTGTGCGATCTGCACGCCGTCGGGCTTCAGTTCGTCGGCCAGTACACGGGCGACCTTCTGGACAGCCAGGGTCAGGCTGGTCAGGTTCTCGGCATCGATCTCGAGGAGATTGCGAGCCTCGGCGCGCTTGGGAATCACCAGCGTGTGGCCGAAGGACTGCGGGAACAGGTCGAGGAACACCAGTACGTCGTCGTCTTCGTACAGCCTATAGCAGGGCATCTCGCCACGAATGATCTTGGCGAAGATGTTCTGCGAATCGTAATCGCCGTAAAGGCTCATGGGCTTCTCCTTGATGTCGTGTACGCACCATACCGGCTTGGCCTGGTGAAACGGAATAGGCACGCGTTCATCGGCCGTTGCGCAACAAACCCAGACCGATGACGACGCCCAGTGCGCATAGCGCGATCAAGTAATAGGCCGGCCCCAGCGGGCTCCATTTCACCAGCAGGGAGACGGCCACCGGGGTCAGGCCACCGAACACCGCGTAGGCCATGTTGTAGGAGAACGACAGCCCGCTGAAGCGCACTCGCGGCGGAAAGGCGTTGACCATCACGAACGGCACCGCGCCGATGGTGCCGACGAACAGGCCGACCAGCGCATACAACGGGAACAGCCAGTGCGGGTTGGCATGCAGGCCGCTGAAGAACAACCAGACCGAAACCGCCAACGCACTGCAGCCGACCACCAGCACGCGGCCGGCACCGAGGCGATCGCACAACGCACCGCTGATGACGCAACCGATGCTGAGCATGACGATGGCCAGGCTATTGGCCTGCAGCGAGGTCACGGCGTCGAACCCATAGAACGTCTGCAGGAAGGTCGGCGTCATCAGGATCGCCACCACGATGCCAGCCGACAGCAGCCAGGTCAGCAGCATCGAAACCGCCACCGCGCCGCGATGATCGCGTACCACGGTTTTCAGCGGCAACTCTTCGGACAGCGCCTTGCGCTGCTGCATTTCGGTGAACACCGGTGTTTCGTGCAACCATTGGCGCAGGTACACGGCGAACAGGCCGAAGACGCCACCGAGCAGGAACGGCAGGCGCCAGGCCCAGTCGAGCACTTCCTGTTCGGTGTAGAGGCTGTTGATCAGGGTGGCCATCAGCGAGCCGAGCAGGATGCCGGAAGTCAGGCCACAGGTCAGCGTGCCGCACGCGTAGCCGATGTGACGCGCCGGTACGTGCTCGGACACGAACACCCAGGCGCCAGGCACCTCGCCGCCGATCGCCGCCCCCTGGATCATGCGCATGAGCAGCAACAGCAGCGGCGCGAAAATGCCGATCTGCGCGTAGGTCGGCAGCAGGCCCATGATCAGCGTCGGTACCGCCATCATGAGGATGCTCAGGGTGAACATGCGCTTGCGGCCGATCAGGTCGCCGAAATGCGCCATGATGATGCCGCCCAGAGGGCGCGCCAGGTAGCCCGCTGCAAAGATGCCGAAGGTCTGCAGCATGCGCAGCCAGTCAGGCATGTCCGGCGGGAAGAACAGCTTGCCGACCACCGTGGCGAAGAACACATAGATGATGAAGTCGTAAAACTCCAGCGCGCCGCCCAGGGCAGAGAGGGACAGGGTCTTGTAGTCGCTACGGGTCAGGGGCCGGCCAGGTGCGGGCGATGCTGCGCGGTGCATGGAGAAATCTCGTGGGATCTTCGGGAGGTCACGGCAGGGAGCATCCGGCCGGGGGCACACACGATAGCAAATCCGTAGCCAAGCGGCCTGTCATGCAAACGATTTTCGAGGAATCGATCGACAGCTTGGAGAAAAATTGCGCTCACCGATTCGTACCCGCAGTCCGCGTTCACTCACGCCCTCTTATGGAAGCCCTTGGACTGACTCCACCTGCTCATCCTCTCGCTCATCCAGGGCACTACCGAATTCATTCCCGTCTCCTCCTCCGCGCACCTGATCCTGCCCTCGCAGTTGCTGGGCTGGCCCGATCAGGACCCGGCTTGCGACATCGTCGTACACGTCGGCACCCTGATGGCCGTGGCGCTCTAAATCGCCCAGGTCGAGCGCCGCGACATCCGGAAAGCATGCCCTGGGTATCGCTTCGCTCAACGCCAGACGACCGGCCGGCTCGGCGTTACCTTCTCCTACATGGGGCAGCGCCGCGCTTCAGCGCAAACCCTGAGGACGCTGTGCATCAGGCGCAAGGCACGCTTATTGCCTCGTTCTCGGGTCTGTTCCGAGAAGGCCTTCGCCATGCTGCACTCCCACCTGACCACCCTGCATGCCGTCGTTCTGGCCCTCGATACCCTTTGCCAGAACGGCGATTGCAATGCCCATGAGCTCCTGGCCGGCAGCGGCATCGCCGCAGCGGATCTGCAGCGCCCGGAGATGCGCATCAGCATCGCCCAGGAACGCCAGGTGTTCCGCAACGCCACCGGTTGGCGCCAGGATCTCGGCTTGCTGCTCGGCAGGCGCATGCATGTGTCGTCCTACGGCCTGCTGGGCTTCAGCCTGCTTTCGGCGCCGACATTGGGTGAGGCACTGGCGGTGGCCTTCAGTTTTCCCGCGCTGCTTGGCACACTCTTCGATCTGCGGCTGCACCGCGACGGTTCGCGCGCCTGGATCGAGGCCAGCCATTATCGCGATACGGCCGAACTGGAGACCTTCAACACCGAGTTCTGCCTGGCCTCTCTGAAGCTGATCTGCGACGACCTGCTGGGCCGCCCCCTGCCCCTGGAGGCGGCCCGTTTCAGCCATAGGGCACCCCGTTACCAGCGTCAGTACCGCCGGGATTTCGCCTGCGCGGTACGCTTCAATGCCGCCGACAACGCCATCGTTTTCGACAGCCAGTGGCTGGATCGGCGCCTGCCCCTGGCAGACCCGGTAACCCACCGCGACACCTTGGAACGCTGCCGCCAATTGAACCGCGAGTTCATCTCCCACCAGGCGCTGATTTCCCGCGTCCGCCAGTTGCTCGCCAGCCAGTTGCCAATGGCGCCCGGCCTGGATGGACTGGCGCGCCAGTTGCGTTGCTCGTCGCGCACCCTGCGCCGCCAGTTGCAGGAGGTCGGCAGCAGCTACCAGACCCTGCTCGATGAGTTGCGCTTCGAGCAGGCACGCCAGTTGCTGGACCAGGAGCGGCTGCCCGTCGCGCGTATCGCCGAAGCGCTGGGCTACAGCGAGACCGCCAGTTTCCGGCATGCCTTCCAGCGCTGGAGCGGTGTTTCACCCAGCCGCTATCGGCGCCCGGCCAACGCTTAGGACCTGCACCGATACGGATCGCTGGCGCGCCATTTCGTGGCCACATCTATCCCTTTTTGGCCGTTGCGCTCATTTCACCAGAATCGGTTCCGGGCAAAGAATGCAGGCATCCCAGTCGGAGAATCGAGCATGCGTACGATCTACAGCGATGACCATCACCTGCATCATGGTCGCTGCGAAATCATCGACGGGGAGCTCAAGCCCTGTTTCGAAATGCCCTCGCGGGCCGACCATGTGCTCGCCCGCGTGCGCCAGCAGCGATTGGGTGAGGTCATCACCCCGAGCGACTTCGGCCGGGCGCCGATCGAACGCATTCATCACCGCGACTACCTGAGTTTTTTCGAAGGCGCCTGGGCACGCTGGGCCGCCATGGGGCGTGACGGTGACCTGATGCCCTTCACCTGGCCGGCCCGCACCCTGCGCAGCGTGGTACCGGACAACCTGCATGGTCAGCTGGGTTATTACAGTTTCGACGGCGGCGCACCGATTACCGCCGGCACCTGGCAGGCCGCCTGGAGTGCCGCCCAGGTCGCCCTTAGCGGGCAGAAGCTTATCAGCGATGGTGCCACTGGCGCCTTCGCCCTCTGTCGCCCACCAGGCCACCACGCTGCTGCCGACCTGATGGGTGGCTACTGCTACCTGAACAATGCCGCCATCGCCGCTCAGGCCTTCCTGGATCAGGGCTGCAAACGGGTCGCCATCCTCGACGTGGACTATCACCACGGCAATGGCACCCAGTCGATCTTCTACGACCGCAGCGACGTGCTGTTCGTCTCGATCCACGGCCACCCGGCCTTCGAATTCCCGTTCTTCCTCGGTTACCAGGACGAGCTTGGCGCAGGCGCCGGAGAAGGCTTCAACCTCAATCTGCCGCTGGCTTCCGGCAGTGCCTGGGAGCAATGGAGCGCAGCGCTGGAAAGCGCCTGCGCGCGCATCGACGATTACGCGGCGGACGTGATCGTGGTGTCGCTGGGCGTGGACACCTTCAAGGAAGACCCGATTTCCCAGTTCAAGCTCGATAGCCCCGACTACCTGCGCATGGGCGAACGCATCGCCCGCCTCGGCAAACCCACCCTGTTCGTGATGGAAGGGGGCTATGCCGTCGAGGAGATCGGCGTCAATGCGGTGAACGTCCTGGAAGGTTTCGAAGGCGCCTGAGCCTACTGCCGACAACTACGAAAACTCGGAGCACATAACGATGAAAAATCTCCACCGTCTGTTCGGCGCCACCCTCTGCGGCGCGACCCTGCTGGTCGGCAGCGCCATGGCCGAGGCCCGGGAGCTGCGGGTCTACAACTGGGCCGACTACATCCTGCCGCAGACCCTCAAGGACTTCGAGCAGAAAAGCGGCGTCAAGCTGACCTGGGATACCTTCGAAACCAACGAGGCGCTGGAAGCCAAACTGCTCACCGGCAACTCGGGCTACGACCTGGTGGTGCCGTCCAACATGTTCCTCGACACCCAGATCAAGGCCGGCGTGTTCCAGAAACTCGACAAGAGCAAGCTGCCCAACTGGAAGAACCTCGACCCCGCGCTGCTCAAGCTGCTGGAGACCAACGACCCCGGCAACCAGTACGGCGTGCCCTACATGTATGGCACCGTGCTGATCGGCTTCAATCCGGACAAGGTCAAGGCCGCCCTCGGCGCCGATGCGCCCGTGGACAGCTGGGATCTGGTGTTCAAACCCGAGAACATGGAGAAGCTCAAGCAATGCGGCGTCGCCATGCTCGATGCGCCGAACGAGATTTTGCCGCTGGCGCTGCACTACCTGGGTTTGCCGCCGAACAGCAGCAACCCGGCTGACTACGACAAGGCCACCGAGCTGATGATGAGCATCCGCCCGTACGTGACCTATTTCCACTCGGCCAAGTACATGACCGACATCGCCAACGGCGACATCTGCGTGGCCATCGGCTATTCGGGCAGCTTCTACCAGTTCGCCAACCGGGCCAAGGAAGCGGGCAACGGCGTGAAGGTCGAATGGCGCCTGCCGAAGGAAGGCGCGCCAATCTGGTTCGACACCTTCGCAATTCCGGCCAGCGCCAGGAATGTCGAGGAAGCCCATGAGTTCCTCAACAACCTGCTCGACCCGAAAGTGATCGCACCAATCAGTGATTTCCTCGGCTACCCGAACCCCAACAAGCCAGGCATGCTGCTGGTGGACAAGGCGATCAGCGACAACGCCGACCTGACCCCGACCGCCGAGGGGCAGAAGACGCTCTACAGCGTCGAGCCCCTGCCGCAGAAAGTCGAACGGGTACGCACCCGCGCCTGGACCAAGATCAAGAGCGGCAACTGAGGCATCGCCCCCGTACGGTTCCCGGTCGCCAGATGGCCGGGAGCAGGCCCGCTGATGGTGGGTGCGCCGCAACGGCGCCTCACACCGCGAAACCGGCAGCGCGGCCAGGCCAGGTCGCAGTGGCATGGCGACGCCAGTCGGGTTACGGGAACCAAGCCGACGACGCCGCCCTCGGATGCTAGGGTCGGTGATGCGTCGTTGAAAATCGGTTCGCAATGCTCATTTACAGCTCGTAACCTCGGATGCGGGCCCGGTGCGTTGCTCACCGATTGTAGCCTCGCCTGACCTTCGCTCGGAGACTTTTCGTACAGACCCCAAGGTGGTTCTGAGCGGGCGGCGATGCTCCAGCGTTGTGCCTCTTGCACAGGCGATAGCGGTTGTCAGCGCAAACAAATCTCTAATGACAATAGTTTTCATTAGCAGTCTTTTATCAGTAAAGTGGCAGCTCTGGTTCGGGTGACGCCCTGCACCCGCTGATATGACCGGTCACGCCATACGAGGATGAAGATGATCAACAGGAACCGTTCGCGCACACTCGCTCCCCTGCTCGCCGCCCTCCTTCTGATCCTGCTGCCGCAGTTGGCCAGCGCCGACGGCAAATTCAAGGTCGTCACCACCTTCACCGTGCTCGCCGACATGGCTCGCCAGGTAGCCGGTGACGCGGCCGTGGTCGAATCGATCACCAAACCGGGCGCGGAAATCCACAATTACCAGCCCACGCCGGGGGATATCCTCAAAGCCCGGGACGCGCAGCTGATCCTGCGTAACGGCATGAATCTGGAGCTGTGGTTCGAACGGTTCCTGCAGCGCCTGCAGGACGTACCCGCCGCCACCCTCAGCGACGGCATCGAGCCGATCGGTATCGCCGAAGGCCCGTACAGCGGCAAACCCAACCCCCATGCCTGGATGTCTCCGGACTCGGCGATGATCTACATCGACAACATCCGCGATGCGCTGGTCGAGCACGACGCCGCCAACGCCGAGACCTACAAGGCCAATGCCGAGGCCTACAAGGCACGCATCCAGGCCACCGTGGCACCGATCCGCGAACGCCTGCAGGCGATTCCGGAAAACCGCCGCTGGCTGGTTTCCAGCGAAGGCGCATTCAGCTACCTGGCACGCGATTTCGGCCTCAAGGAGCTGTACCTGTGGCCGATCAACGCCGACCAGCAGGGCACCCCGCAACAGGTGCGCAAAGTGATCGACGCCGTGCGCGCCAACCAGATTCCCGCTGTGTTCAGCGAAAGCACCATTTCCGCCTCGCCGGCCCAGCAGGTCGCCCGGGAAACCGGCGCCAAGTACGGCGGCGTGCTCTACGTCGACTCCCTCAGCGAACCGAGCGGCCCGGTACCCACCTACCTCGACCTGCTGCGCGTCACCTCACAGACCATCGCTGACGGGCTGGCCGAATAATGCCAAACGCCCAGCACGAAAAGGACAGCTTCGACGGCATTCGTGTCGATGACATCAGCGTGACCTACCGCAACGGCCACACCGCCTTGCGCAACGCCAGCTTCGCCAGCCCGGGCGGCAGCATCACCGCCCTGGTAGGCGTCAACGGCAGCGGCAAGTCGACGCTGTTCAAGGCCATCATGGGCTTCGTGAACCTGGCCCAGGGCAGCATCCGCGTGCTCGACATGCCGGTGCGCGATGCCTTGAAGCGCAACCTGATCGCCTACGTGCCGCAAAGCGAAGACGTCGACTGGAATTTTCCGGTGCTGGTCGAGGACGTGGTGATGATGGGCCGCTACGGCCACATGGGCATGCTGCGTCGTCCCCGTGCGGCCGACCGCGAAGCCGTGGACACGGCCCTGACGCGGGTCGGCATGAGCGATCTGCGCAAGCGGCAGATCGGCGAGCTGTCCGGCGGGCAGAAGAAGCGCGTGTTTCTTGCCCGCGCCCTGGCCCAGGATTCACGGGTCATCCTGCTGGACGAGCCGTTCACCGGGGTCGACGTGAAGACCGAGGATGCCATCGTGCGGCTGCTCGGCGAATTGCGCGACGAAGGCCGGGTGATGCTGGTATCCACTCACAACCTGGGCAGCGTGCCGGAATTCTGCGACCGCACCGTGCTGCTGGCACGTACGGTGCTCGCTTACGGTCCCACCCAATCGGTGTTCACCCGCGAGAACCTCGAGCGCACGTTCGGCGGCGTGCTGCGCCACTTCGAACTGCCGGGCGAAGGGCACGACCGCAACGCGCCGCTGATCGGCATCATCACCGACGACGAGCGCCCGCTGGTGCTCTATGACGGCAAGTCGACCATCCGTGGCCGTGTCGACGAAAAGGATCAATAGTGCCTACCCTGCTCGAACCCTTTTCCTACGGCTACATGGTCAATGCCATGTGGGTCTCGACCCTGGTCGGCGTGGTCTGCGCGCTGCTCTCGGTGTACCTGATGCTCAAGGGCTGGTCGCTGATCGGCGACGCCCTGGCCCACTCCATCGTGCCCGGCGTCGCCGGGGCCTACATGCTCGGCCTGCCCTTCGCCCTTGGCGCCTTCGGTGCCGGCACGCTGGCGGCAGGTGCCATGCTGTTCCTCAACCAGCGCAGCAAGCTCAAGGAAGACGTGATCATCGGCCTGATCTTTTCGTCGTTCTTCGGTCTCGGGCTGTTCATGGTGTCGCTGTCACCGACCTCGGTGAACATCCAGACCATCGTGCTCGGCAATATCCTCGCCATCACCCCGGGCGACACCCTGCAGTTGCTATTGATCGCCGGCATCACCCTGGCCGTACTGGCACTGCGCTGGAAGGATCTCATGGTGGTGTTCTTCGACGAGCACCACGCCCGCTCGATCGGCCTCAGCCCGACGCGGCTGAAGGCGATCTTCTTCATCCTGCTGTCCGCCTGCACCGTGGCGGCCATGCAGACCGTCGGCGCCTTTCTGGTCATCGCCATGGTCGTCACCCCGGGCGCCACCGCCTACCTGCTCAGTGACCGTTTCGAGCGGCTGCTGCTGATCGCCGCCAGCATCGGCGGCCTGAGCAGTTTCATCGGCGCCTATGCCAGCTACTTTCTCGATGGCGCCACCGGGGCGATCATCATCGTGTTGCAGACCTGCGTGTTCCTCGTGGCTTTCGTCTTCGCGCCCAAACATGGCCTGCTCGCGGCACGCCGCCGTGCCGTCCTGGCCCGGCTGGAGAGGTGACCATGGAGATGCTCCTGCAACCGCTACACATCGACTTCATGCAGTACGCCCTGCTGATCGCCGTGCTGGTGGCCATCCCCGCCGCGCTGCTGTCGTGCTTTCTGGTGCTCAAGGGCTGGGCACTGATGGGCGACGCCACCGCCCACGCGGTGTTTCCCGGCGTGGTCATCGCCTATATCGTCGGCCTGCCCTACTCGCTCGGCGCCTTCGTGGCCGGCATGCTCTGCGCGATGGCCTCGGGTTACCTCAAGGAAAACAGCCGGATCAAACAGGACACCCTGATGGGCGTGGTGTTCTCCGGCATGTTCGGCCTCGGCCTGCTGCTCTACACGCAGATTCACAGCGACGTGCACCTGGATCACATCCTGTTCGGCGACATGCTCGGCATTGGCTGGGCGGACCTGCTGGAAAGCGGGCTGATCGCCCTGGCGGTGAGCGCGTTCATCGGCCTGAAGTGGCGCGACCTGCTGCTGCACGCCTTCGATCCGGTACAGGCCCGTACCGTCGGCCTGCCGGTGCGTCTGCTGCACTACGGCCTGCTGGCGGTGATGTCGCTGACCATCGTCGGCGCGCTCAAGGCCATCGGCATCGTGCTTACCGTGGCGCTGCTGATCGCTCCCGGCGCCATCGCCTTTTTGCTGACCCGCACCTTGGGCGCGATGCTTTTCACCGCGGTCGGCATCGCCGTGGGCGCAGCGCTGAGCGGCGTGTACCTGAGTTTCTTCATCGACAGCGCCCCTGGCCCGACCATCGTGGTGCTGCTCAGCACCCTGTTCATCCTGGTGTTCATCCACGCCGGCAGACGCGAGCGCAGGCGTAGCACGCAGCAGTAGAATCTGCCTGCCCTTCACGCTCAGACAAGGAATGTCATGCTCAAGCAGTCCCTGACAGTACTCGCCAGCAGTTTTCTGCTGGCGGCCTGCAGCACCCAGGCACCCACACCCGCCGCTAAAACGCCAGACGAACTCGCGCAGGAGTATTTCGTCTTAGCGTCCATGAATGCGGTGCGCACCGTCGGTATCGAGGCGAACCCGGAGTGGCAGGTCGGAAGTTTCGAGATGGTCTACGTCCTGAACCGCCAGAATCAGTTGCTCGATTGCAAGGCGCGCCCCGCCAGCAACGCAAAGAACGCCGGTGGCTTTGCCTACAATCCACAATTGGCTGAGCGGATGAACAGCCTGTGCTGGCAGACCGTTCTGCCGCCCATTCCCCCGCACCTGTTCGATGAAGACCCGAGCACCGAGATAGTTGCACCCGTGCAGTTCCCCGAGCGCCAGGTAGATCCCGCTCGCCAGGCCAGGAGCGCCGCCATCAATCAGCGAAGCGCATACTTCTGGAGACACCTGTTCGCCGATCAGCCGATCGACAGCATCGGCAAGGCACGCTTCATCGGCATGCTGGATGAACACCGCAACGTGCTCGGCTGCGAGGTGATCATCGAACCTCACCGGCTGAGGCGTCGTGATTTCAAGCAGGACAACAGCCTGCTCGATCATCTGGGGCAGGCCTGTGCGACATTGCGCGATGTCCCTCTGGTACCCGGGCAGAAGCCCAACGCCCAGGGTCAGCAGGTGTTTATCGTCAACCTCGACTATTCGCCCTGGCGGCACCGGGCGGACACCCACACCCTCCGCTGAAGCCTGCTGGCGGCGTCGCGGGCTCGGTTTCGCGGCGTCCTGCGGGCTGCCTGGAATACCAAATACCACTCAAGTTTGCCAGCCTTCGGCCGACTCATTGTTCACGGCCGGGACAAGGCCGAAGGTTCTTCATTTACTGCCTCTCGCTTCAACAACAATATTTCTCGCCCGAGCAGGAATTACCGTGAACATCAAACAGAAACTCACTTGGGCCTTCGCGGCCATCGCCTGTGTGCCCGTCGTGCTGGTCGCTGTCGTGGTGGTGGTCAACCTGCGCGCTCAGGCGCAGGACGATTTCCTCGACAGCAGCAATCGCGAGATCCGCCAGATCGAGAACGCCATGACTCAGTTCCTCGACGCCATCGCGCAGAACGTCGAGTACCTGGCCAAGCATCCCGCTGTACGCAACGCCGGTGAGTTGAAGAATTATTCCGGTGCCGACGCCGCGCAGATACCGTTGAACGAGAACAACCAGGCGTTTCTGAAGATGTTCGGCGAGTTCGCCGCCAGCCACCCGAGCACCGCCTATCTGTCGATCGGCAAGCCCGACGGCGGCTACGCGTCCTGGCCCGACGACGCCAAGTTGAGCAACTACGACCCGCGGGTACGCCCCTGGTACAAGGCTGCCCTGGGCTCGCCAGGCAAGACGGTGCGCACCTCGGCCTATTACTGGGCACCGGACGACGTGGTGCTGATGGGCACCGTGCGCACCATCGAGAACGACCAGGGCCAACCGGCCGGCGTGCTCGGCCTGGACGTTTCGCTCAAGCAGCTCACCGAGCTGGTCAAGCAGATCAAGCTTGGCGAAAGCGGCTACCTGATGCTGCTGGAAAGCAACGGCAACGTGCTGGTCGACCCCCGCGAGCCCGCCCATGGCTTCAAGCTGATCAGCGAGCTGGGAGAAGGCTATGCGCAACTGGCCGGCGTGGAAAACGGGCTGGTGGAGATAGAGTTGGACGGCGTGCCGTACATGGCCAATGTCTGGTCATCGAAAGCCCTCGGCTGGCGCTTCATCGGCCTGATCGAACGCAGCGAGGTGATGGCCAAGGCCACCCGCCTGACCTGGCAGATTGGTGTGATCGCCGCGGTACTGGCCGTGCTGTTCGCCATCGTTGGCGCCAGCTTCGCCGGCCTCATCGTACGGCCGATCCGCAGCGTGGCCGGCGGCCTGGAAGGCATCGCCCAGGGCGAAGGCGACCTGACCCGCAACCTCGACGTGCGCGGCAATGACGAAACCGCTCTGCTGGCACGCTGGTTCAACCAGTTCCTCGGCGCCATCCGCACCCTGGTGCAACGCATCGGCAGCGCCTCGGCGGACCTGCAGAGCGCCTCGGACGTCAGCACCCGGGTGGCCCGCGACATGAACGATGCGGCGGGCCGCCAGCGCGAAGCCGTGGAACTGGTGTCCACTGCTTTCAACGAAATGGTCGCCACCGCCAACGAAGTGGCTCGCTCCTGCAGCCAGGCGGCCTCCTCGGCCGATGCCGGCCAGCGCCAGGTGCACGATGGTCAGTTGCAGATCGACGAAGCCACCGGCAGCGTCTCGCGCCTGAGCGAGAACCTGCAGAAGTCGGCCCAGGCCATGCAGGTTCTGGAACAGGACAGCAGCAACATCAACGCCATTCTCGATACCATCCGCTCGATTGCCGAGCAGACCAACCTGCTGGCCCTCAACGCGGCCATCGAGGCGGCACGGGCCGGCGAGCAGGGCCGTGGCTTCGCCGTGGTCGCCGACGAGGTGCGCGCGCTGGCCAAACGCACCGCCGACTCAACCGGTGAAATCGACGGCCTGCTCGGCGGGCTGGCCAGGCGCACCCAGGACGTCACCAAGCAGATGCAGAGCAGCCTGAGCATGTCGCTGCAGAGTGTCGAGCGTATCCAGCAGGCACGCGACAGCTTCGAGCAGATCCGCAGTTCGGTCGACGAGATCCGTGACCAGAACAGCCAGATCGCCACGGCCGCCGAAGAGCAGCACCAGGTCGCCGAAGACATCAACCGGCACATCGCGCAGATACACACCGACGCGCAACTGGTCGAGGAGCTGGCGCATTCGGCGCGCACCGATTCGCAGCGCCTGGAAACGCTGTCCGGCGAACTGAATGGCCTGGTGGGGCGTTTCAGAACCTGACGGCAGGTGCCGGACTACCCGGGGCCGCATGGTGAAAAAGGGAGGATGGCCGTTCGGCCATCCTCCCTTTTTTCATTCAGCCTGCTGCTTGGGTGCCGGGCTCAGCTCGGTTTCTGCCTGCTGCAGTTCCGCGCGGGCTTCCTCCAGCTTGGCCTGACGCTTGGCGATCCTGCTGGAATCGCCGCTCAATTCAGCTTCGCGCAGGTCCGCCTCACGCTCGCGCACCTCGTCTCGTGCTTCGCTGACCTTGCCTTCCAGCTCACGCAGCAGCCCCTTGTCCGTGCAATTGCCCTGCACCTTCTGCAACGCGACGTTCAACCCTTTCACCTGGCCATCACGGCCTGCGGCCTCGGCAGCCTGGAGCTGTCGCTGGATGTCTGCCGCCTTCGCTTCGCAACGGGGATTGGACGCGGGCTCGGCCAGCGCCGGCAGGGCGACGACGAGCAACAGACTGGAAATCAGGGCTTTCATTGCAACTCTCCATAAACGATGTAACGGATGCGCCTCGGTTGGCGGCCATACAGACCACGGAAAAGTTCGATGATTTCCCGTGCCATGCGAAGACCGGCAAGCGCTTTTACTGAACTTCGCGTAGCGATGCCTGCCGACTGTTACAAGCCGGACAATACAGTGCGGTGTTGCACAGGAGTCGATGAAATGCCCGATGCTCAAGGCAAGGTTCGTTACGCAGTCGTCGCGGGTGGCTGGATTTCCCAAGGGGCGTTCATGCCCGGCGTCGGCCAGACCGACAATTCGGTGATTACCGCATTGGTGACCGGCGACCCCATCAAGGCCGACGAACTGGCCGCGCTGTACGACATCAAGAGCTACAGCTACGACGAATTCCCCACGCTGCTCGCCTCGGGCGAGATCGATGCCATCTACCTGGCGACGCCGAACTTTCGCCACCGTGAATTCGCCGAACCTGCCCTCGAGGCAGGCATCCACGTGCTGTTGGAAAAGCCCATGGCCACCAGCGAAGAAGACTGCAAGGCCATCACTGCCGCCGCCGAGCGCTCCGGTGCCAAGTTGATGATCGCCTATCGCCTGCATTTCGAACCAGGCACCGTGGAAATGATTCATCGCATCCGCTCGGGCGATATCGGCGACCCGCGGCTGTTCACCGCAACCTTCACGCAGACCGTCGACCCAGCCAACCACCGTATGCAGAGCGGCTACTGGGCAGGTCCGGTGACCGATATGGGCCCGTACCCGATCAACGCGGTCCGCAACCTGTTCGACGATGAGCCCCTGGAAGTTCGCGCCGTGGCCGTGCAGACCCCCGGCCGCGAGATCAACACCCCGGATACCGTGACCGTCACCCTGCGCTTCGCCGACGAGCGTCTGGCAGTGTTCACCGTCAGCTACAGCCTGCCCGGCAGCCAGCGCCTGCAGGTAATTGGCAGCGAAGGCGAGTTCGAAGCCTCGCCCTGCTTCGGCTTCGGTGAAGGTGTGGGGATCAGCTACCGCGCCATCATCGGTGACGAGACCAAGGAGCACAGCCATCCGGTGGTCGATCAGTTCGGCGGCCAGACCCAGTACTTCTCCGACTGCATCCTGCAGAACCGCGAACCGGAGCCGGACGGTGACGAGGGCTGGCGCGATGTACGCGTCCTCGCCGCCATCGAGCGAGCCCTGCAGACTGGCCAACCGCAGCGCCTGGAGCCACTGCCCAAGCGCCCCGGCATCAGCGTCGAACAGGCACGCCGCCTGCCGTTGGCCAAGGTGCCTCGTTATGTGAATACCGACGAGCCAGTGGGCTGACAGGCCAGGCTGCATGCCGGAAAACGAAAAGGACGCCGCGGCGTCCTTTTTGCTGACCCCTGAACGGTCGGTTACAGCTGAACCACGTCGAACTGAACGTCGGTGGCCACGTCGGCGTCGTAGTCGACGTCGCTGCGCTCGAAGCCGAACAACTTGAGGAACTCGCGCTTGTAGCCGGCGTAGTCGGTCAATTCGAACAGGTTCTCGGTGGTCACTTGCGGCCACAGTGCCTTGCAGGCGTCCTGCACGTCATCACGCAGTTCCCAGTCGTCCAGACGCAGACGTCCTTCGCTGTCCACTTCGGCCGGCTGACCGTCGGCGCGGTACAGGCAATCGCGGAAGGTGCGGTTCAACTGCTCGATGGTGCCTTCGTGCAGGCCCTTTTCCTTCATGATCCTGAAGACCATCGACAGGTACAGCGGCATGACCGGGATGGCTGCGCTGGCCTGGGTCACGACCGATTTCAGTACCGCCACGTTGGCGCCACCGCCATTGGCCTGCAGGCGCTTGTCGAGGCGTACGGCGGTCTCGTCGAGATCCTGCTTGGCCTTGCCCAGCGCACCGTGCCAATAGATCGGCCAGGTAATTTCAGTACCGATGTAGCTGAATGCGGCGGTGCGTGCCTGGGGCGCCAGCACGCCGGCCTGCTCCAGTGCGTCGATCCACAGTTCCCAGTCCTGGCCGCCCATGACGGTGACGGTATCAGCGATTTCCTGCTCGTTGGCCGGCTCGATGGCGGCCTCGATGATGGTGTCCTTGTTGGTGTCGATGGCGGTCGACTTGTACGGCTGGCCGATGGGCTTGAGCGCCGAGCGGATCACTTCACCGCTTTGCGGCAGCTTGCGCACCGGCGAAGCCAGGGAGTAGATCACCAGGTCGACCTTGCCACCCATGTCGTTCTTGATCAGCTCGATGACCTTGGCGCGGGCTTCGTCGGAGAAGGCATCGCCATTGATCGACTTGCTGTACAGGCCTTCTGCCTTGGCGAATTTGTCGAACGCCGCCGAGTTGTACCAGCCCGCGGTGCCGGCCTTGGTTTCGCTGCCCGGCTTCTCGAAGAACACCCCCAGGGTGTCGGCGCCGAAGCCGAACGCGGCGGTGATACGCGCGGCCAGGCCATAACCGCTGGAGGCGCCGATGACCAGGACCTTCTTGGGACCGTCGTTACGCACGCCCAGTTTGCGCGTGGCCTCGATCTGCTCGGCCACGTTGCGCTCGCAACCCAGCGGGTGGGTGGTGGTACAGATGAAGCCACGAACTTTAGGGTGAATGATCAACGCGTTTACCTCGTCATCGTTTTTTGGGCAGGCGACAGTGTAATGTCGATTGGTCGCCGGAGAAAAAGGAGATTAGACCTATTGGTCGCTGCAAATGCCAGCCAGGCCACATTTCATCGGCTGGTTGTTTTGTCGCAGGGCCTCGACGCCATGGCTATCCACGCCATGCGGCTCCCCGGCACTGGCCTTCGCCCCGACGATTCCTTACCATCGGCAACCTTCCAACTCCAAGGCCGCACAGGCCGTGCCACGCCCTGCTCCGCGCAGGGGCACCCGTCTTGCTTGATCAGGTAAACCATGAAAATCGCCCGTTTGCGCGCCGATGTGCTGGCCGGTCTCACCTCATCGTTCGCGTTGGTGCCGGAGTGCATCGCCTTCGCCCTGGTGGCCCAGGTCAACCCGCTGATGGGCCTGTATGGCGCCTTCTTCATCTGCCTGATCACCGCCCTGTTCGGTGGCCGCCCCGGGATGATTTCCGGTGCCGCGGGCTCCATGGCCGTGGTCATCGTCGCCCTGGTGGTGCAGCACGGCGTGCATTACCTGCTCGCCACGGTACTGCTCGGCGGGCTGATCATGCTGGCCTTCGGTGCCCTGCGCCTGGGCAAGCTGGTGCGCATGGTGCCGCACCCGGTGATGCTCGGTTTCGTCAACGGCCTGGCCATCGTCATTGCCACGGCGCAACTGGAACACTTCCAGCATGACGGCCACTGGATAGCCGGCAACGAGCTGTACCTGATGCTCGGCCTGGTGGCGCTGACCATGGCCATCGTCTACATCCTGCCGCGCCTGACCCGCGTCATACCGCCAGCCCTGGCGGCGATCCTCGGCGTCGGCCTGCTCACCTGGTCGCTGCAGTTGCCCACCCATACCCTTGGCGACATGGCGCAGATCGCCGGCGGCCTGCCCGTGCCGGCATTGCCGCAGATTCCCTGGAGCCTGGAGACCCTGTGGATCATCCTCCCCTACGCCGTGCTGATGGCCATGGTCGGCCTGCTGGAAACCCTGCTGACCCTCAACCTCACCGATGAGATCACCGAAAGCCGCGGCCACCCGGATCGCGAGTGCGTGGCCCTGGGCGCGGCCAACCTCGCCTCCGGCCTGTGCGGCGGCATGGGCGGTTGCGCGATGATCGGCCAGACCATGATCAACCTCAGCTCCGGCGGCCGCGGACGGCTCTCCGGCATCGTCGCCGGGGTGATGATCCTGCTCTACGTGCTGTTCCTCTCGCCGCTGATCGAACTGATTCCCCTGGCCGCACTGGTCGGCGTGATGTTCGTGGTCGCCCAGCAGACCTTCGCCTGGGCCTCGCTGCGGGTGCTCGGCAAGGTGCCGCTGAACGACGTGCTGGTGATCATCGCGGTGACCGTCATCACCGTGCTCACCGACCTGGCCACCGCGGTACTCTGCGGTATCGTCATCGCCGCGCTGAACTTCGCCTGGCACCACGCCCGCGAGCTCTACGCCGACTGCCATATCGAAGCCGACGGCAGCAAGCTCTATCGGCCCCACGGCACCCTGTTCTTCGCCTCCACCGCACCGTTCCTCAACCTCTTCGACGCCGCCAACGACCCTGCCGACGTGACCCTCGACTGCCGCCACCTGAGCTTCGTCGACTACTCGGCCATCGCCGCCCTGATGACCCTGCGCGAGCGCTACAGCAAGGCCGGCAAGCACCTGCGCGTGGTGCACCTGTCGGAACGCTGCAAACAACTGCTCAAGCGTGCGGGCATGCAGCCGGCGTGACGGCCGGACAGCATGTCCGGCACGCCAGGCATTCACATTTTCAAATCACCACAGGGAAGACAGACGTATGAAGAAATTGATTGCAGGGATGATCGCAGCCAGCGTTGCAGGCTGTGCTTGGTACTACCAACCGGCACAGCCTGCACGGGTAATGTGGGAACCCACCAGACAAGCCAAAGCCGACGTCGATACGGCGCTCGAACAATGCGATTTCATCGATCAAATGAGTGCAGGCGTGCAGAAGATTCAGGAACAGGCCAAGTGCATGCGCGACATGGGCTTTGAACCAGACCTTTCCAGCTACAGCCCGCATAACTGCTACGGCAATGCCCCTGCCGGCTGCATCGTCTATTGGCCGCAGGGCATGGCTCAACCTCAGCCCGTGAAGACCAAGACAGTGCCCGCTGGCGACTGACTCTTGATCGCCTGGCGCCCACGCTGGAGCGTGGGCGCCATCGAATAAGCGGGTTGAGAACGACCCCGAATCAAGCCTTAGAGACAAAAAATGAAACTGGCAGCCATTCTCATGCTTATTGCAGTCAGCTCCGCTGCGAATGCGATTACACCGCTCGATACCCGTAACAAGCACGAAACAATAACGCTCGACTACTTCATGGAGGCCTGCACCGTGATTGGAGAAACGGGCAGCGGGCTGATTTCACATTTCGACTGTGACTCCTATCTCTACGGAATCATGGATACACAGCGGGTACTGAATGCGTCATTGCCCCCGGCACAGCGGGCCTGCATCCCTGAACAGCTTGCTCCCTGGCAACTCTACGAGCAAATCGGATCCGCTATTCCAGACAATGAATGGAGCAAGCTGGCAGCACCGCCCATCACTCGCCTGCTGCGCCAGAAATACCCGTGCGGCACCCCTACCGTCGCAGAAACACCAAATGGTTCGTGCAAAGCTGCCAACGCCGAACCAGAGATGTACGAATGTTTGAACGCTGAGCTGAAAAAGTCCGATGCTGAGCTGAACACTGCCTACCAAAGCCTGCTATCGAGATACGAAAAAAACAGTGCTCAATCCCGTTCAACGGCAGAAACCCAAGACATCCATTTGAAACATGCCCAAAGAGCCTGGATCAAGATGCGCGATGCAAGCTGTGACTTCGAGACGTATGAGTCAAAGACAGGCAGTGGTTTCGGCGCAATCCATACCGCATGCCTGCTGAAGCAGACACAAGATAGGGTCGAGTACCTTAACGGGTTTATTCAGCGTCCATAGACAAGCACTCAAGCTTGGGCGAAGGCCTCATCGCCAGCGGCTGCCGCCTGGTCGCGGGCCTGTTCGCGCCGCGCCCATTCAGCGAGCGCTGCATCGAACTCAGGTTGAGGATCGCTCTGCCCCGGTACCCTGTCGAGTTGCCCCACATTTTCTACCGCCATGACTCGCTCCTGCGCTAACGCCCGGCTCGGTAGGAAAACAGTAGCGTCAAGCCAGGCAGGCAAGTTGTGAAAAGCTGTCAAATCGGACGCTACCGCGACATGGCGCCCACCCTGGTGTGTGGGCGCCATCAGAAACACAGCCCGCAGGAGCGTCGACCTCGGCGCGAACCGATAGCGGCCGTGACCTACTATCGGGCACCTCTAAAAACGCATAGGCGAGGCAGTCAGCGCGAGGCAAAACAGGCGAGAAAGCGGAGTTTACGCGCTGTAAATGAGTATTTTGACTGGACTGGCAATCCAGCCTGTTTTTAACGTTGCGATGACAACGCAGGTAGTTTTTAGAGGTGCCCTATCGGCGCTCCTGCAAGAACGACCGCCCCGTCAAAATCAACGCCTGCGCGATGATTGCCTGGGCTGCAGCGCGTCGAGGGCCGAAGCGTTCTGCCGGGCCCAGTCGTAGATCAGTTCGATGGGCTCGACCAGTCGCTGGCCCAGCTCGGTGAGCGAGTAATCGACAGCCGGTGGCACGCTGTCGTATACCTGCCGGATCACCAGCCCACTGGCTTCCAGTTCGCGCAGCGTCTGCACCAGCATTTTCTTAGAGATGCCGGGCAGGCTGCGGTGCAGCACCCCAGCACGTGCGCTGCCGCCGTGGCGAGCGTGCAAGGTGTGCAGGATCATGCTCGTCCACTTGGTGGAAAACAGTTCCAGCACACGGCGCGGCGCACAGTCCTCGCGCCACTGTTCTTCGGGTGATCCGCTTTGCATCGGGGTGGTTACCTTTTGGTGCCGTCTTGGTTTGAGCGTTCAGCATCGCTATGGTGCCAATGCTCTATCTTCGAAGGAATCTCTCATGACACATCACGCACTGGTGGTTGGCGCCAGCGGCATCGTTGGCAGCGCCACCTCCCGCCTGCTGGCCGATCAGGGTTGGCAGGTCACCGGCCTGGCACGTCACCCCAAGGCCGCCGCCGACATCACCCCGCTGGCCGCCGACCTGCTCGACCCGGCTTCGCTGGCGAGCGCCCTCGCGGGGCTCAAGCCCAGCCATGTCTACCTGACCACCTGGGCGCGCCAGGCCAGCGAAGCGGAGAACATCCGCGTCAACTCGGCGATGATCCGCCACCTGCTCGACGCCCTGCGCGCCGCCGGCAGCGTCAAGCATGTCGCGCTGGTCACCGGGCTCAAGCATTACCTCGGCCCGTTCGAAGCCTACGGCAAGGGCAGCCTGCCGCACACACCATTCCGCGAGGAGCAAGGCCGCCTGGACGTGGAGAACTTCTACTACGCCCAGGAAGACGAAGTATTCGCCGCCGCCAGGCGCGATGGCTTCACCTGGAGCGTGCACCGCCCGCACACCATCACCGGCGTGGCAGTCGGCAATGCCATGAACATGGCGACCACCCTCGCCGTCTACGCCTCGGTCTGCCGGGAAACCGGCCGGCCGTTCCGCTTCCCCGGCTCGGCCGTGCAGTGGAACAGCCTGACCGACATGACCGACGCCCGCCAGTTGGCCAAGCAATTGCTCTGGACCTCGACCACACCGGCGGCCGCCAACCAGGCCTTCAACATCGTCAACGGTGACGTATTCCGCTGGAGCTGGATGTGGCAGCGCATCGCCGAGTGGTTCGGTATCGAAGCCGCCGCTTTCGAAGGCCAGCCTGCACCGCTGGAAGAACAGATGGCCGGTGATGGCGCAACCTGGCTGGAGCTGGTTGCCAAACACGATCTGGCAGAAGCCGACATCACCCGCCTGATCTCCCCGTGGCACACCGACGCTGACCTCGGCCGGCCTATCGAAGTGGTTACCGACATGTCGAAAAGCCGCAAGCTGGGCTTCCTCGATTATCAGGCCAGCGACGAAGCCTTCTTCGCCGTATTCGAGCACCTGCGCGAAGCCAGGCTGATTCCCTGAGTCTGGAGCTCCGGGTAAGTTGGGAGGCATCGACTGCACGAGATGGCACTCGTCACGGTGCAACCAACCTACCCGGTAGAGTGCGTACTACGTCCATACGAGGCTATCATCCTGCCGATATCCAGGCCGTGGGCGAATAAAGCGCAAGTGACAGCCTGTCATGCCGCACTTCACCTGAGGTCTCACGTGCCACATTCAGCAGGCTGATCCAGAACATGACGCGCATACAGCAAGCGGCCCCAAACGACGTGCCAGCCCTGCTTCCTCTGGTCGCCAGCTATTGGGACTTCGAGGGCATTACCGGCTTCGATCAAGCGCGCGTCGCCACCCAGCTCACTCGCCTGCTCTCCACCCCGGAGCTGGGGGCCGGCTGGATTGCGGTGGTGGACGGTGTCGCAGTGGGTTATCTGCTGGCCGTTCAGGTATTCAGCCTCGAATACCTCGGGCTCACCGCAGAAATCGACGAGTTCTTCGTGCTGTCATCCCAGCGTGGCAGCGGAGTTGGCGTAGAACTACTGGCCGCCGCCGAAGCCGAATTCGCACGCCGGGGCTACACCCATATCGCGCTGCAACTGTCCCGGGGTAACGAGCCCGCACGCAGGTTCTACCGCAGCCGTGGCTACACCGACAGATCCGGCTATGAGCTGCTCGACAAGGTGCTGGTTGCTCAATAGAACTCACTCCAATCGCTCCTCCATCAGTAAGCCACCAACATAGTCCCCGGATCGCGGCGCCCGCCTCTGCGAGCCCGCCCGCCCCTCTCGCCAAAAACACGCAATTACTACCATCGGATGGCTTGCGTACCCCCATCACATTGGCTAACGTCGCCCTCATTGATAGCGATACGCCATACCTTCCATGGCAAGGCCAATGCAACCGTCCTTCAATGGGCGCTCCATGGTGACTTGCAAGGAAAGCAGTCAGGGAAATGGCATCTGCAGGTCAGCAACCGCAGACAGGGAAGTAATGAAGTGGCCAGACGTCGCAAGACCTCCGTATTCGAAGACCTTGTCTCCATGGCCAGTCGCTTGCCCTGGTGGCTTAGCCTTTTACTGGCGCTGCTCAGTTGGTACTGGCTGCACGGCTACGCCACAACTACCCCGCCACGCCTTACCGACCCCAGCCAGTTTTCAGATCATCTGACCGGTGCCGCCTTGCGAGGCTGGGCGATGGCGTTCCAGTACATCATCCCTGCAGCTTTCGTGCTTGGCGCCATCGCCTCGATTTTTGGCAACAGACGCCGCCGCAAACTGCTCACCGAGGTCGCGGCGGCGACCCACGGCGGTCGAACGCTGGAAAACATCACCTGGCAGGAATTCGAGCAGTTGGTCGGCGAGGCGCTGCGCCAGAAGGGTTATGGCGTCACCGAAACTGGTGGTAATGGCCCGGATGGCGGCGTCGATCTGATCCTGCGTAGCCCTCAGGGCGAGCGTTATATCGTCCAGTGCAAACAATGGCGCGCCATCAAGGTTGGCGTGCCGGTCATCCGCGAATTCCTCGGTGCCATGGTCACGCACGGCGCCGTCGGTGGCTTTGTCGTCACCGCTGGGAACTTTACGACCGAAGCCAAGGCATTCGCCAGCGGCCGCAATATCCGGTTGGTCGATGGTGTGGAGCTGAAAAAGTGGATTGCAGCGGCCAAGCGCGCACCGATTCAGACGCGCCGTGAACCAGCGTCAGCGAAGTCAATGGTGGGAATTGCAGAACCCGCCTCCAACACACCGAGTTGCCCATTTTGTCGCTCAACAATGCAAAAACGCACGGCGAAGAAAGGACCGCACCGAGGCCAAGAGTTCTGGGGTTGTACGACCTGGCCAGGATGTAAAGGCATTATCCAGATCAGCTAGTCAGAGCGCCAAAGTATCGCTGACAGCCATAAAAACATGTCCGACCAAGGAGAGATGTCATGGAGTTTGAAGAACGACTGGCGAGCCTGGCAGCAAAGATTCGCCAACAGAAATCAGCGATCCAAACAGAAGAGGCGACAAAGAACGCTTTTGTGATGCCGTTCATACAGAACGTGTTGGGCTACGACGTCTTTGATCCACTGGAGGTAGTTCCCGAGTTTGTCTGTGACGTAGGAACAAAGAAGGGGGAGAAAATCGACTATGCCATTCTCAAGGACGAGAGGATTCAGATCCTCATCGAAAGCAAGAAAATTGGCGAATCGCTGAACATCAATCATGCGAGCCAGCTTTTCCGATACTTGAATCGCCCCTAGTTTCGTAGACACCTCCAAGCCTCATAATGAGGCCCACTAGGAGGTGCCATGAGCAACCAGCGTTACCCCGAAGAATTCAAAATCGAAGCGGTCAAGCAAGTGACCGAGCGTGGCCTTCCTGTAGCCGAAGTGGCAGCGCGGTTAGGTATGTCGGTGCACAGCCTGTATGCCTGGATCAAGCGCTACAGCAAGCCCCAGGAAAAGCGGCAGCAAGAGAACGATCAGCAGGCCGAACTGCGTCGTCTGCGTGCTGAACTCAAGCGAGTGACCGAAGAGCGAGACATCCTAAAAAAGGCCGCCGCGTACTTTGCCAAGGAGTCCGGCTGAAGTAC
>NZ_FNDG01000043.1 GCF_900100535.1 Phytopseudomonas flavescens | reverse complement strand
CTGATGAAGGCGTACTTCAGCCGGACTCCTTGGCAAAGTACGCGGCGGCCTTTTTTAGGATGTCTCGCTCTTCGGTCACTCGCTTGAGTTCAGCACGCAGACGACGCAGTTCGGCCTGCTGATCGTTCTCTTGCTGCCGCTTTTCCTGGGGCTTGCTGTAGCGCTTGATCCAGGCATACAGGCTGTGCACCGACATACCTAACCGCGCTGCCACTTCGGCTACAGGAAGGCCACGCTCGGTCACTTGCTTGACCGCTTCGATTTTGAATTCTTCGGGGTAACGCTGGTTGCTCATGGCACCTCCTAGTGGGCCTCATTATGAGGCTTGGAGGTGTCTACGAAACTAGGGGCGATTCAACGGGTTATATCTTCAATTGCTGTCTTAGTTGGCTTTTTTCCCTGTCAATCGTGAGCTGATCAGAGGAGTCTAAGCATCCGGTCAAAATTGCGGTGAGGATTAATATCAGGGATTTACGCATATGTATTCCATTACGGTGGGGCTATTGATATTCATCTGAATGCTCGATGGACAGGAGATATGCCGGAGCCGGTTAACCAAGTCTGAAGCGAGAGCCTCACGGCTAACGCTGGGTGAAAAGTAGGACTCTGTGGTTGATTCTTACGATAGCGGGGCCAGTAGTGGTTTCCTGCCAATCTCGGTCTCAGCGAATACAGCTTTATAGGCGCAGGATCCTTTAGAAGGGCTTCAGAGCAAATGCTACTGATTTTTTGTGAGGGAAACTAGCAGCCGCTGACTGAGAGCTTCAAGCCGTAAAACCTGCTACCCAGCAGACGGCAGATAGCAGCCGGGGCGAAGAGGGAGTTGTTAACTGCTCGCCAACCGCCAGTTTTACGATTCGCGGTAGCTCAGCCTGCAGTAGGAAATTTGAACGTCATCGGATCCTCAATATTTTCACCTTGACGTAATCTTTCAATCTCATAGGATTCGCAGCCACGTTGCCGTGGTTTCTAACAAGGATTGTTGATGCGATACCTTTTTGGCTGCCTGGGCTTGACCCTTGCGCTTCTTCCTGTGGCTGCCCTCGCGCAAAGCTCCGAGGGACTGTCCGTTACTAGGGCGAGTCTGCTGTCGGTGTACACCCAGGCCGCGCTGCACGACGCGGAATTGTCCGCTGCACGCCATGAATATCGGGCGCGTGCCGAAGCAGCTCCTCAAGCTCGCTCAGGGTTGCTGCCAAGTATCACTGCTGGGATGGTGAGCGAGTCGACCCGACTGGACAGGGATAAGCCTGAACTCATCCGCTCACGCAGTGGCACCACGGTTCGTGCAAGCCTCACGCAGCCGCTGTTTCGCCTTGACCGCTGGTTTGAGCTCAAGGCCGCTCAGGCCGATGTCGCCCAGGCGGAAATGGAACTCGCAGCCAAGGAGCAGGGGCTTATTCTGAAAGTGGCGGAGGCGTATTTCGAAACCCTTCGCCAACTGGATGCGCTCGCCGCTTCGCGTGCTGAGGAATCGGCTCTGCTTGAGCAGCAGGCCCAGGCGCAAGGGCGCCTCGAAGGCGGTGTTGCCAGCATCACAGACGTGCTCGATGCGCAGGCTGCCTATGATCTAGCAAAGGCGAATTCAAAGGTTTTCCAGCGTAACGTCGATGAGGCCTTCGATGTCATATATCGACTAACAACACGCGAATACGTTGCTATCGACGGCGTAGCCCACTCAATGCCGGTAGACCCACCATTCCCCAACGATGCGACAGCGTGGGTCGATTCGGCCACCCAACAAAACCTCAACCTACTTGCGACCAACCATGCGGTTACGTCGGCGGAAGAAAGAGTTAGGCAGAGCAAGTCAGGTTTCTCACCAACCGTCGATGTTGTTGCTTCCTATCGAAAAGGCGACAACGATAGTTTCGGCTACAACAACCCATCTGATTTTGGTCGCAGCGATTATCGCGATGATGTTGCGCAGAGCAGCATCGGCATCGAGCTGAACATTCCGCTCTATAGCGGCGGCATGACTCGTTCGCAGGTGCGCCAATCTGTAGAGCTCCTGGCAAAGAGCGAAGACGATCGCGAGAACGCCAGGCGTGAGGTGGTTCTGCTGACCAGAAGCGCTCATCGAGCGATCAATGCTGGAGTAGAGCAGATTGCAGCGCGCCTGCAGGCGATTAAGTCAGGCCGGATGTCATTAGAAGCCAACGAAGTCGGCTTGAGGGTTGGGACTCGCAACATGGCTGATGTGTTGAATGCTCAGCGGCAGCTATACGCGGCGGTTCGGGATTACAACAATTTTCGCTATGACTACATCATCGATAACTTCAAACTCAAGCAAGCTGCGGGGATGCTGGCTGTTGGTGATCTGCAGGAGTTTTCCATTTTTCTCAAAGAAAACTACGATGCCAGTCGCGACTTCTTGCCTAATTTAGGCGAGCGCTAATACCACCAACATCGGCATCTGGGGTTACTCGCCATGTGCTGCTATGCATTTGGGCGTTCGGAAGAGTCGATTCTAATCTCCATCTGCTGTGCCGCTCGTCGGAATCACAGGCGAAAGGATTCTTAACTGGGTTATCTGTTTAGTAACCCGTTGGTTTTGAAGGATTTGGACTCGGAGTCTTTTCAGAACCATAGTCGCTAAGCGATGCCATCACGCTTGCCGTTCTTAAGGTGATCACTATAATCAGTGCTAGTCGTAGTTGATCATTTCTATGCAAGGATGCGTAATGATGAGTATTCCAGCCGTGAACGAGTCAATCATTGACTCTTTGGCTCATCTACTTATGCCGCTCAGTATCTCTGTTTTGTGTACCCAGCCTTTCTTCAAAAGTACATTTATTCTCGAATCCTAAAGTTATGTAGAATGGTGTGCTTTCTCCTGTTGACTTTTAAGTAAAGTTTATAGTTAATTTTGGTTTATTTGGCATGGGGCGCGAATTGTGATTAAAAAGGATTTTAGGTGTCTTATTGCCTGGTCTCTTGCTAAGAGACCAGTTTTTGTGATGTTGATTATCGCAATTTTCATGGGTGCACTTTATCTTATTCTCGGCTTTTTTGAGCATGAGTGGCTGCGTCATATCTTTAAGCTGAAACTTGATCAAGTTAGAAATTCAGGTGTGGCTAGTCCTGTCGACATAGAAAATATAGCAGTGGCTTCGTCGCTTTTATTCGTGGTGCTAGCGCCGTTTCTAATCTATGTATCATTTCATGAGCGTATACCATACGGAACGGCTGAATATTCTTTCGTAAAGCAGCCGTTGATAGCCAGGGCGGTAATCGGACTCTTCTTCCTTATGGCTGTAAGCTTATCTGTTGTTGTGTTCCCATACAGCGCCAGTCTGCCAGTCGACTTCTTCTTTCAAACTTCGTTTCGGTATTTTTTTGCTAACGTGCTGTTGATTTGGGTGTTCGGATACGTGCTTTTGCTTGAGGTTTCGCTAGTTAAAGATCTCGCACAGAAAATAAAAGGGAGAATGATGAAATGACGGATCAAACTGTGGCATCAGATGTTAACGTTCATGAAGTCGCCTGGGGATCAATTCTTGCCACGTTAGAGACGTTTGCATTTGCCTCTGCGAAGCAGCTAGATGACTGGGCGATAGCCGCTCAAAACAGAGCACTGGCTAATTTAGATAAATTGAATTTGTCCGAAGATTTATTGAATAAGGTTCGGCAGTCGACATTGTCAGAAAGTTTCAAAGCAAATTATTCCAAAATTATGGCAGGTCTACAGGCTGAGATTGCTTTAGAACTAGACAATGCAAAGTCGATGGCTAATAGCAATTTGAAAAACGCCTCCGTGTCAGCAATGATGGGGCGAGTGATGGCCGGGGCAGGCTTGGCGCTGTCCGGCGCCTCAATTTATCAAGCCGCGCAGACAGGTGACAAAACTGCCCTTGGTAGTGCGGTGATTGGGTCTTTTGCAGGAGCCTTGCTTGGTACGTTTATGGTGTCATCAGCCACTACTGTCGTTGGTGGTGCAGCGTTGGCGTTGGCGGCTGCCTTGGTTTCTTTCGGAGTCGTAGAGTTTATAGTTCCGGACTCATGGAAGTCTTCTGTTGGCGAGTTTTACAGCGATGCAGCTGATGCGTTTGGAGAGCTCCTAGATTGGCTCGATCCTAATGGTTTGATCTCTGATCTTCAGGAAACTTTTAAGGACGCCCTGGGTACAGTGTCACCGCTTATTCTAGATTTAGACGGGGATGGCGTAGAGACTATAGCCAGGTCTGCAGGCGTGAACTTTGATCATGATGGGAATGGCTTTGCAGAGCTTTCCGGATGGGTTGGGAAAGATGATGGGTTATTAGTGTGGGATCGTAATGATAATGGTCTCATTGATAGCGGAGCAGAGCTGTTTGGTAATTTCACAAAGTTGGGTAATGGTCAGAATGCTGCGAACGGCTTTCTGGCTTTGTCTGAGTTGGATAGCAATGGCGATGATAAGGTCGACAGTTCTGATGAGCTCTTCGAGCAGTTGAAAATATGGAAGGATAGCAATAGCAATGGAAAGGTTGATAATGGAGAGTTGTCGAGTTTATCAGACTGGCATGTTAAGAGCTTGGGGTTATCTTACACATCAAAAAACTTGACTGATGCCCAAGGTAATAAGGTTCTGCAGGTCGGACAGTACGTGAACACTGACGGCGTAGTCCGCGCAATGAACGACATCTGGTTTAGTAAAGATGAGGCGCGTAGCGTTGAAATTGGTGATGTTGAGGTTAGCCAGGAAATTGCCTCGTTGCCTAACGTATCAGGCTTCGGCCATGTCAGCAGCTTACACCGGGCAATGGCATTGGATGAATCAGGTGCTCTTGGGCATCTGGTTTCCTTGTATGTAAATGAGACAGATCGTGCTTTAAGGTCTGCCATGTTGGATGACATCATTTTTCACTGGGCCGGAGTTGAGCAGTACGCGCCCAATAGTCGCGGAGAGTTCATATCTGATGGTAGGAAGCTCTATGCATTGGAAAAATTTCTTGGGCAGGCCTTTATCCAGGGAAGCGGAACTAACGCCGGACTTCCGAATCCAGGGCCCAATGCTTCTGCGATAATACTTGAAGCTTATGTTAAGGTTGTCAAATATGTAGATGAATCGCTAATGTATGCGGTTCACGTCGCTCCATATCTAAGTGAATTTCGTTTGAGTTTGGGCGGTGATGGCTTCACGCTAGCTGCGAATGACGCGATTCATAAGCTGGAAGCTAATTATGAAGTATCTCCTTTAAAATCTATTGTGGATCTCGTTAGCCTGATGAACCACGAAGCGTCGAAGTATGTGTCTGGGCTTGATAGGTTACTTGAGGTTTTCGCAGCAGGTTTATCTAGTTCTGAGTTGAGTGCTGTTGAGTCTTTTTTCAAAAACTTTAAGCTCGGGTCTTCGTTGGATGATTCCATTATAAATACAGGGCAGGTCGACTATATAGTCAAAGGCCTTGCAGGCAGCGATGTAATATCTACAGGTTCCGGTAACGATCAGATTTCCGGCGGAACTGGGGACGACGTGCTGAGTGGTGGCAATGGCAACGACACCTATCTCTACGCGCGTGGTGATGGAAACGATACGATCGCTGAGAGGCAGAGCTACGGTACAGCTGATCAATTAAAGCTGACCGATATCAATTCAAATGAGGTCACGCTGGTGCGTGCCGGAAATGATGTGAAGGTTGTGATTGCGGAGAGTTCGCCGGGCGCTGGAGATGCTGGTTCGATCCTACTCAAAGATACCCTGGACAATTTTTATTCGACTGGTGTTGAACGAGTGGTTTTCGCCGACGGCTCTGTCTGGGATCGAGCCCAATTGGTCGAACGCGTGATCAATGCGTCTCAGACGTCAGGTAACGACACGATTATCGGTACTAACGTTGATAACGTACTTCAGGGCGGGCGTGGCA
>NZ_FNDG01000041.1 GCF_900100535.1 Phytopseudomonas flavescens | reverse complement strand
AGCAGCCTGGACTGGCAAAGTTTCCTCAAGGCCAACAACCTAATCAGTAGCATGAGCCGGCGCGGTAACTGTCACGACAACGCCGTGGCAGAGAGCTTTTTCCAACTGCTGAAGCGCGAACGCATCAGGCGGAAAACCTACGGCACTCGTGAAGAAGCACGCGCTGATGTGTTCGATTACATCGAGATGTTTTATAACCCTAAACGCCGGCACAGCAGCGCTATGCAGCTATCGCCAGTGGATTTTGAAAAGCGCTATTTCCAGAGCTTGGAAAGTGTCTAGGAAAGCCGGGGCGATTCAACTTTCACGTCACCACAGCCCGCATCTCCATATTGACGAACGGCCAAGTCTATCGATTCTTTACCGACTTGGACGCACCAAACAAGATGGACGAAAAGCCATTTCTTGAATTCGACCTGCTGGACATCGATGATCACGTAGTGCCTGAACTACAAAAATTGACCAAGTCAGCATTCGATGTCGATTCGATCATCAATGCAGCAGGGGAATTGAAGTATGTCGGCCAAATCAAGCGTGAGCTGGCAACCCAGTTCCAGCAGCCCGACGAAGATTTTGTGCGTTTCTTCGCCTCTCGTGTGTACGAGGGCACCATTACGCAAAAAGTCAGAGAGCAGTTCGCGCTACTGACCCGAAAAGCAACGGTGCAGTTCCTCAGTGATCAGATAAACGAACGCTTGAAGTCTGCCCTCTCCGGATCTAGCCAACCCATAATCGTGAGCAGTGCACTACCGACGAGCGCTCCCAAAAGCGAGCAGGCTCAAGTTGATGTAGTCGAAAAGGATCTGGTCATCACGACAGCCGAAGAAATCGAAGGCTACAACATCATCAAAGCAATCGTGCGAACCGAAGTAGACGTCAAGCGTATCGCAGCGCGGGATACGCAAAGCTACTTTGGCAGTCTGCTGGACGATAACAACCGTAAACCCATTGCACGCCTTCACTTCAATCGGACGCAAAAATATATCGGAACATTTGATGCTGATAAAAAGGAAACAAGGCACCCGATTGAAGCCTTAGACGATATATTCGGCTTCGCCGAGGTACTGAAATCTGCAGCAAGGTCCTATGGAAATAACTGAGTCAACTGTCTAAGCGCTCAAACAGCGAGTGGCCTATCCATCCACCCACTCGACGAGGGTACACAAGCCCCTGGTCGAGTGGCCAACGCCAAGCGACTCTGCCAATTCGCCCTGGAACGCGCTTCCCAGAGCGCATAGGTGCCCTCCCTCGCCACTTCGTTACCCTGAAGCGTCGCGTCCCTACTGACCGCAAACAGTAGCGCTGGGAGGTAAGGTCGGCCTGCCGCCAGCGGCATCGGGTTTGGGGATTTGGGCGTATTGCCCTATCCTCGCGACCCTCCTAATAAAGACGACCAAAGGAAGACGCCTGTGTCCGCGTTGCTCGATGCCTTCTCCGGCCTGCTCTGGACTTACCTCGCCATTCCCATGCTGCTGCTCAGCGGCGTGTACCTGACCTACGTGTGCCGTGGCGTGCAGCTGCGGATGATCCCCGAGATGTTCCGGGTCATCCTCGAGCGCAACCATGGCGACAAGGAGGCGATTTCCTCCTTCAAGGCCTTCACCATTTCCGCGGCGTCGCGGGTCGGTACCGGCAATATCGCCGGGGTGGCCACGGCGATCGCGCTGGGGGGGCCGGGTGCGGTGTTCTGGATGTGGATGGTGGCCCTGGTGGGTGGCGCGACCTCGTTCGTGGAGTCGACCCTGGGGCAGTTGTACAAGTCGGACAAGCAGTACCGCTACCACGGCGGCCCGGCCTACTACATCCAGCGGGCCCTGGGCTGGCGCTGGCTGGCGATGGTGTTCGCAGTGATGATCAGCGTCACCTACGGCCTGGTGTTCAACTCGGTGCAAGCCAACTCCATCGTCGATGCCATGCAGACGTCGTTCGGCGGTGAAGGCGGCAGCGAGACGCTGGCCTGGGGTGTCGGTATCGCGCTGACGGTACTGACCGGCGTGATCATCTTCGGCGGCGTGCAGACCATCTCCAAGGTCTCGGTGACCGTGGTGCCGGTAATGGCGGTGATGTACCTGGGCATCGGCCTGGTGGTGATCGTCCTCAACATCGGCGACGTGCCGGCCGTATTCGCCGATATCGTCGCCCACGCCTTCGGCTGGCGCGAGATTGCCGGTGGCGGCATCGGCGCGGCGATCATGATGGGCGTGCGCCGTGGTCTGTTCTCCAACGAAGCGGGCATGGGCTCGGTACCCAATGCCAGCGCCACGGCATCGGTCTCGCACCCGGTCAAACAGGGCCTGGTGCAGACCCTGGGTGTGTACTTCGACACCCTGGTGATCTGCACCATGACGGCGCTGATCATCCTTCTCGCCGACCCGGGCCACGCCTACGGCGACGCCGCCCTGGGCGCCAGCCTGACCCAGTGGGCGCTGGCCGAGCAGCTCGGCGGCTGGGCGATCCATTACCTGACCTTCGCCATTCTGCTGTTCGCCTTCACCTCGGTGATCGGCAATTACTACTACGGCGAGTCGAACATCCAGTACATGTTCGACAGCACGCTGTGCCTGAATCTGTTCGGCGTGCTGGTGATGGCCTTTGTGCTGATCGGTTCGGTGGTGAAGGTGTCGGTGGTCTGGGCGATGGCCGATGTGTTCATGCCGCTGCTGGCGCTGACCAACCTGGTCGCCATCGTGCCGCTGGCCGGCATCGCCGCCCGCCTGCTCAGCCATTACAACGCGCAGCGCCGCCAGGGCGTGGAGCCGGTGTTCCACCGCGACGACATGCCGGACCTGAAGAACGTCGAATGCTGGGACGGCAGCGATCACATCAGTTGCGCCGAGACCTACAGCGAGGCGGCGGCGAAGACCCTGAAGAACTGAAGCCGCGACAGTACGCTACCTGCAGCGCGGAGTATCGGGGTGAGCCACAGGATGGCAGCGCAGCGCTGGCGCCTGGCGACATGGATGTCGGGTGATGGCGACCCTGGCCATCGCGCCGGGGCGACGCGTCCATACAGTGACGGCGGGCGCCTGTCGATGCTATCAGCTCGCACAGCCAGAAACCCGCGCCAGGGTCATCGCTGCCTGGCGCGCTGCCTCAACTCACCCTGCCCTGCTCGATGACGCGCACGCCGGTTTTCGCTTCCAGCCAGGCAATCAGCGCGGGCACTTCCAACGGCCGGGAGATGAAATAGCCCTGCGCCTCCTGGCACCCCCACTCGCGGATGATCCGCAGGGTCTGCTCGGTTTCGATGCCTTCGGCGACCACGCGCTGGCCCAGTTCCTTGGCCAGGCTGATCAGCGCCCGGACGATGTTCCAGTCCTTCTGCCCGGGCCTCAGGTTGTCCATGAAGGAACGGTCGAGCTTGACCGTATCGGCCGGAATGTCGCGCAGGTGCGACCAGTTGCTGTAGCCACTGCCGAAGTCGTCGATGGCGATCTCCACGCCAATCGCCTTGAGCCGTTCGAGCTGCGAGGCCACCACCGAGAAATCGCCGATCAGCGCGCTCTCGGTGAACTCCACCTCCAGGCAGGACCCCTGCAGGTCATGACGAGCCAGCAAACGGATGATCTCGTCGGCCAGGTGGTCGTTGTTGAGGTCGGCAGCGCACACGTTGATGGCCACTTTCAATATCAGGCCGCTCTGGCGCCAGGCGATGATCTGGTTGATGGCCTGATTGACCACCCAGAAACTCACGGCGTGGATCAGGACCGTCTTCTCGGCCAGGGGAATGAACTCGGCGGGGCTGATCTCGCCCAGCGTCGGATGGGCCCAGCGCAGCAGCGCTTCCACCGACAGGCAGGCGCCGCTGTGCAGGTCGACCCGCGGCTGGAACACCAGGCGCAGTTGATCCTCGACGCGCACCGCGTTGGCCAGGTCGTTGAGCAGACGGGTGCTGCGTTGCTGAGCCGCATCCATCCGGCAGTCGTAGTAGGCCCAGCCACGGCCCGACGTACGAGCCTCGTCTGCCGCGCAGACGATCAGGCGCATCCAGTCGGCCGGCAGCGCATCCGCGTTCAGGCGCAGCACACCCATGCCGATCTGCGGCAGCACGGGCAGTCCATCGCAATAAATGGGCTTGCCGAACGTCTCCACCAATCTCGAGAATACGGCTTCGGCCTGTTCCTGCTGGTTAGCGGGTACGCAGCAGGCAAAGCGCAACGCGCTGATCTTGTAGAGCCCCCAGCCAGGAGGCAACAACGCCTGCAGGGTGTCTCTCGCCGCCAGGGTGAAATCGTTGAGGAAACGAAAGCCGAGGGATTTGAGCATGTCGTTCAACTGCATCGGCGAGACCAGCTCGATGGCGACGGCAAGCGGGCTGTCGCCATTGCTCAACGCCTCACTGACGTCTTCGTCGAGCTTGACGTGATTGAACAACCCGGTAGCGCCATCGGTGTAGGCGGCGGCCCGCAATTCATTGAGACGGATGATGGCCAGGCGCCCCATCTGCTCCAGCATGCCCAGGTCGGCGGCCGACATGGGCGGCCGCGGCTCGGTGCCGATCACGCACAGGTTGCCGAGGATGACGCCGTCATCCAGGGCCAGTGGCACCCCGGCGTAGTAGCGGATGCCGGGATCGCCGGTGACCAGGGGGTTGCAGCAAAAACGCGGATCCTGCGCCGCATCGCAGACCTCCACGCTTTCGCCGAGCGCCACGCTGTAGGCGCAGAAAGAATCGGCACGCGGGGTTTCCTGCAGCTCGGTACCCACGCGAGCGCGGAACCACTGGCGCTTGCGGTCGATGATGGTGATCAGCGAAATGGGAACCTTGAAGTACATCGCAGCCATCTTCACCACTTCATCGAGGAACGGGTCGGTACGCTGTTCGAAGAAGCACGGATGCTCGTCGAGCAGTGCCTGCCGGCTCAGCTCATTCAAGGGAAGGGGTGGGTTGGGTGCCAACATGGTTCTTCTCTCGGTTATCGCTCAACAACGTGTCCGGGATTGATGTAACACGACTGTCACGGCAGATGATGATGATAACGAAATGACATCATCGAGCGCAGAGAGTTGCCGAAAAAACAGCGACCGTCCGGCGGTTGGTGCCCCGGCGCGACCACGTGACGCGCCTGAATACCGCCGACTGGCCGGCTTTGCCCCGCGAGCGGTCATCAATCCATCAGTTGCTGATTTAAACTGGCGCCCTCTCAATGGAGTCGGCAAGGGGTTTCGATGAAGCGTTGTCGTGTGCTGCGGCGGTGCCTTCTGCTGGCGTCGTTGGGCTGCAGCGCAAGCTGGGCCCACCCGCTGCTGGGCGGTAGCACGCAATGGCACCCCTACAGTTTCCAGGACGCCGACGGCCAGCCCAGCGGCATCGCCGTGGACATTGTACGCCTGGCCATGGCCAAGAGTGGTCAACCGGTGGACTTCGTCTTCTATCCCGCCAACCGTCTCAACCTGCTGCTCGACGAAGGCCGCCTGGACCTCAACTACGCCGACTCGCCTCTGTGGAACACCGCGGACGCCGACCAGCGCTTCGTGTATTCGCAGCCCTACCTGCAGGTTCGCGAGTACCTGTACTTTCTCGACGACCATCCGGCGCGTGGGCTGCCACTCGACCAGATGCGCGGGCTGCGCATCGGTATCGTGCGCGGCTACACCTATCAGAGCCTGGACGCCGCGCTCGGGAGCGGCCGCCTGGAGAAAGTGGAAACCTCGCGGGAGTCGGCATTACTGGATCTGCTGCTACTGCACCGGGTCGACGCCATCGCGGTGGGAGACGATGTGTTCGCCGATGTCCTCGCCGATCGCTCCCTCGAGCAGGGACGCTTCACCCGCGGCGCGCAGCTCAGCGATGCCCCCCTGGTGATAAAGCTGCAACGCCGGCACGCGGATCAATTGCCGAAATGGAATGCCGCCCTGCAGACGCTGATCCGCAGCGGCGAAGTCGAGCGCATCCGCCACCGCTACCTAGGCCGTGGCAACGCGGCCACGCAGCGCTAGCTGTGATCTCTCAGTAGGTTGTTCATCCGGGGCATTCCCGGAATTCTGGAAGTGCGACCAACCAAGCACTCCAGGAGCCCCGGATGAACCTACATAAACATGCCCGTCTTACACCTCGAGGTCGAGCCCTTCTTATCCAACGTATCGAGCAAGGCTTGCGTGTCGAAGATGCTGCGCAGGCGGCGGGCGTAAGCGTTCGAACCGCCTACAAATGGCTCAGACGTTTTCGGGAGGAAGGTGAGGCGGGTCTGCAAGATCGTTCATCGCGACCCAGACACTGCCCACACGCCACTTCAGACGCTTTGCGTGAGCGTCTTGTCGAACAGCGCCGGGCACGCAAGACCTATCGACAGATA
>NZ_FNDG01000039.1 GCF_900100535.1 Phytopseudomonas flavescens | reverse complement strand
CGAGGACGGCCGCCTGAGCGGCTTCGACGTCGACGGCGGCGATATCGTCGTCGAGGGTGCCGGCCTGAACGCCAGCAATGTCGACCAGTTCGAGCTGATCACCCGCAGCGCCCAGATCAATGCCGAGATCCACGCCAATCGCCTGAGCGTGGTGGCCGGGCGCAACGCGGTGGACGCCGAGACGCTGGAGGCCACGGCCAAGGCCGACGACGGCCGCGACAAGCCGCAGGTGGCCATCGACAGTTCGGCGCTGGGCGGCATGTACGCGGGGGCGATTCGCCTGGTGGGGACCGAGGCGGGGGTGGGGGTGAAGCTGGCGGGCGACCTGGCGGCCAGCGCCGGGGATATCCGCATCGGTGCCAATGGCCAGCTGACTGTCGCCAATGCCGCGGCCAGCGGGCAGATCGCCGTCCAGGCCGCGCAGGTGGAAACCCAGGGCCAGGTGTACGCCGGAACCCAGCTCGATGTTCGGGCCCAGGGCAATCTGGCGAACCACGGCAGCCTGGCCGCTCGGGATCGAGTCGCGTTGAGCAGCGGGGCGACCCTCGAGACTCGGGGGCATGTCGAAGCCGGGGTCAATGCCGACAATAGCCGCAACAAGGCCGGCAGTGTCGAACTTGCCGGCCAGCAGGTGCGCAATGCCGGTAGCGTAGTCGCCAGTCGTGACGTGGACATCGATGCCAAAGGCGCGCTCGACAACCGTGACGGTCAATTGTTGGCCGAGGGCGATACGCGGGTCGAGGCCGGCCAGTTGAACAACCAGCAGGGTCGCATCGTCGCCGACGGGCGCGTCGACCTGGTCAGCGAGAAAATCGACAATGCGCAAGGGCGGGTCAGTGCCGGCGAGGGGCTGGAGATCCGTGCTACGCAACTGGCCCAGCAGGCCGGGGTGCTCAGCAGCGGGGGCCGGCTGAATATTGATCTCGCTGGCGGCCACCTGGACAACCGGGGGGGGCTGGTCAATGCCGAAAAGGCACTGCGTCTCGACAATGTAGGCCAGCTGAATAACGGTGGTGGCGAAATCTCCAGCCGGCAGAGCGTTCAACTGGCTGTCGCCGATCTGGACAACCAGCACGGCAAGCTGCTCGCCGAAACGACCCTGGCGCTGGCCGGCGAGAACCTGGACAACCGCTCCGGCCGGATCGCCGCCAACGGCGCTCTGAGCCTTGCCACCGATGGCATCGACAACCGGGGCGGCCGCCTCTCCGGCCAGTCGGGGGTGACCCTCGACACGACCTTCCTGGACAACGGCGACCACGGCCAACTGCTGGGCGCGCATCTGGCGTTGACCGCCGAACGCCTGTCCAACCGCAACCAGGGGCTGATCCATGGCGAGGGCAGCGTACTGGTGCGCGGTGCGTGGCTGGACAACAGCGACGCAGCACTGACCAGTGGCGGAGACCTGCGCGTCGAACTCGTCAGCCGGGCCGGGCAAAGCGAGCTCGATGGCCGTCTGCTCAACGCTGGCGGCCTGCTCGGCAGCGAGGGTGCGCTGAGTGTCAGCGCCGGGCGCCTCGACAATCGTCAGGGCGAGTTGTCCAGCGCCGCTGCGCTGACGGTCAACGCCCTGGGTAGCCTGGACAACCGGGACGGCCGCCTGCTCGGCGATAGCCTCGTGCAGTTGCGCAGCTCCGGGCTGGACAATGGCGAAGGCCTGATCTCGGCGGGCACCACGCTGGATCTCCTGGCGGGGCAGGTCGCCAACCGCGACGGCCGCATCCTGGCCACGCAATCACTGCTGTTGAGCGCCAGCGGCCTGGATCAGCAGGGCGGTGTGTTAGCCAGCCAGGGCAGCCTGAGCCTGGATCTGCACGGCGGTACCTTGAATAACGACGGCGGCCTGCTCAACGCCCCGGGCGCACTGGTATTGAACAACCTCGGCACGCTGAGCAATCGCGACGGGGAGATTTCCAGTCGCCAGGGCTTCACCCTGGCCGCGAGCACCCTGGACAACCAGGCTGGGCGGGTGCTTTCGGAGCAAAACCTGGCCCTGCGCATCCAGAGCCTGCTCGACAACCAGACCGGGCTGGTTCGCGCCAATGGCCTGGATCTGAGCGCGGCCCGGCTGGAAAACGCCGCTGGGCGCGTATCCAGCCGTGGCGACCTGGTCGCCGAGGTCGGCAGCCTGAATCAGGTTGCCGGCGAACTGCTGGCCGAAGGCGCACTGCGTGTCACCGGCGAGATACTGGACAATCGCAGCGGCCTGCTGGCCGCCAACGGCGGCCTGACCCTGAGGGTTGGCGAGATCGACAACCGTGGCGGGGAAATCTCCAGCCAGGCCAAGGCGACCCTCGACACGAGCCGCCTGGACAACAGCGACCACGGCCAACTGCTGGCCGCGCATCTGACGTTGACCGCCGAACGTCTGTTCAACCGCAACCAGGGCCTGATCTATGGCCGGGATGAAACACAGGTGCAAGGCGCCCACCTGGATAACACCGCCGGCACCCTGGCCAGCGACAAGCGCCTGACCCTCGAACTGACCGCCCGTGCCGGTGACCTCGAGCGCGACGGTCGCCTGGTCAATGACGCGGGGCTGGTGTCCAGTGAAGGCCGCCTGAGCCTCGGCACCGCCAGCCTGGACAACCGCCAGGGGCGGATCGAAGGCCAGGGTGCGACGACTGTCAGCAGCGGCGTGCTGGACAATACCCAGGGCAAGCTCATCGCTCTGGATCGCCTCGACCTCGTCGCCGAGCAGGTGAGCAATGGCCATGGCCGTATCGCCGCTACCGGTCCGCTGGTCCTGAGGGCCACGGGGCTCGACCAGCAAGGCGGCGAACTGTTCAGCCAGCACAGCCTGAGCCTGGATCTGGGCGGTGGCGCGCTGAACAACGACGCCGGCTTGCTCAACACTTCCGGGGTCCTGCTGCTGAGCAATCTTGGCGCCGTGCGCAACCGTGGCGGCGAAATTTCCAGCAGCGAAGGCTTTACCCTGGCGGCGGGCAGCCTGGACAACGACGGCGGCAAGCTGCTGTCCGCTAAAAAACTGACCCTGCGTGTTCAGGGGACCCTGTCCAACCTGGTCGGGCTGGTCAGCGCCAACGGCCTGGATCTCGCCGCCGCCCGCCTGGAGAACGGCGCCGGCCGTGTCTCCAGCCGCGGCGACCTGATCGCCGACGTCGGCAGCCTGAACCAGACCGCAGGCGAACTGCTGGCCGAAGGCACGCTGCATCTCACCGGGCAGACCCTGGACAACCGTGACGGCCTGCTGGCCGCCAATGGTGAGTTGCTTGTCGACGTCGCCGATATCGACAACCGTGGCGGGGAAATCTCCAGCCAGGCCAGGGCCAGCCTGGAAAGTCGTCGCCTCGACAACAGCGACGGCGGGCAACTGCTGGCCGCGCACCTGAATATCACCAGCGAGCGCCTGCTCAATCGCAACCAGGGCCTGATTTACGGCAGGGAAGAGGCCCGCCTGACGGGGGCTCGGCTGGACAATGGCGGCGGCAGCGCGATCAGCGATCAGGCGCTGCTGATCGAACTGGCAGCCCAGGCTGGCAACGCCGCCCTCGATGGTCGCCTGCTCAACAACGGCGGGCAGCTCGGCAGCGAAGGCAGCCTGACGCTCAGCGTCGAAGGGCTCGACAATACCCGGGGCAGTCTCTCCACTGCGGGCACCCTGCAACTGACCAGCCAGGGTCAGGTGCTCAACCAGGCTGGGCGCGTCCTCAGCGATGCCGGCCTGCTGTTGCGCAGTACCGGGCTGGACAACCGTAGCGGCCTGATCTCCGCCGCTGGCGTACTGAAGCTCGCTACCGGCGCCTTCGATAACAGCGACGGTCGCCTGAGCGGCGGTGCCGCGCTGCATCTGCAGGCGGGGCAGTTGAGCAATGCGCGCGGCCGCATCGCAGCGTCCGGGCCGCTGGTACTGCGTGCCAGCAGCCTGGCCCAGCAGGATGGCGAACTGTTCAGCCAGAGCAGCCTCGCTCTTGACCTGCAAGGCGGTGCCCTGAACAACGACGGCGGCTTCATCAACGCCCCGGGCGCGCTGTCGTTGAACAACCTCGGCGCGGTGAGCAACCGTGGCGGGGAAATCTCCAGCCGCAGCGGCTTCAGTCTGGCGGCGACAAGCCTGGACAATGCCGCCGGCAAGCTCATCAGCGAACAGGACCTGAGCGTCACGCTCGACGGCAGCCTGGACAACCGTGGCGGCAGCCTGGCGGGTCGTCAGGTCTATCTCGCCGCCGCCGCGCTGGACAACAGCGCTGACGGGTTGCTGCGTAGCCAGGCCGCTCTGGGTCTCGAGGTGAGCGGCGCAGTGGTCAACCGTGGTGGCTCCCTGCTCAGTGGCGCGCGGCTGGATCTACGGGCCGCTGGGCTCGATAACAGTGGCGGACAGATCGCCAGCCAGGGCGACCTGGTTGCCGAGATTGGTCAGTTGACCCAAGTGGACGGCGAACTGCTCGCCGAAGGCGCTCTGCAGCTCACCGGCGAGCGCCTGGACAACCAGCATGGCCTGATCGCCGCCAATGCCCAACTGAAGCTGACCGTGGACGAGGTCGACAACCGCGCGGGGGAAATCTCCAGCCGCGCCGGTGCGACCCTGCTCTCCACGACGCTGGACAACAGCGACGGCGGTCGCTTGCTGGCGGCACACCTGAACCTCACCGCCGGCCGCTTGCTCAACCGCAACCTGGGCCATGTCTATGGCAAGGACGGGCTCCGCCTGACGGGCGCCCACCTGGACAATGCTGGTGGCACTGTCGCCAGCGACACGGCTCTGCTGATCGCGCTCACCGCCCGCGCCGGCAACCCCGCCCACGATGGCCAACTGCTCAATGCCAAGGGCCTGCTCAGCAGCGAAGGCGTCCTGGAAGTCAACGCCGCCCGGATCGACAACACCCAGGGCGGCCTTTCCAGTGCCGGCGCCCTGCACATCACCAGCCAGGGTGTATTGAGCAATCAGCGCGGGCAGGTTCTCACCGATGCCGGCCTGATCCTGCGCAGTGCCGGGCTGGACAACCATCTCGGGCGGATGTCCGCCGTCCAGGCGCTGGAGCTGGTCACCGGTGCTTTCGACAATACTCAGGGCCGCCTGAGCGGCGGCGCCACACTCGATCTGCAAGCGGGTCAGGTTGATAACGCCCAGGGCCGTATCGCCAGCAGCGGTGCCTTGGTGGCCAGCCTTACGGGTTTGCAGCAGCAGGATGGCGAACTGTTCAGCCAGAGCCGCCTCGCTCTCGACCTCAACGGCGGCGCCCTGAACAACGACGGTGGCCTGTTGCATGCCCCCGGCCAACTGCTGTTGAACAACCTCGGCGCGGTGAGCAATCGGCAAGGCGAAATGTCCAGCAGCCAAGGCTTCGTCCTGGCCGCGCAAAGCCTGGACAACACCCAGGGCCGACTGTTGTCCGAACGGAACCTGAGCCTGCGTATCCAGGGTGTGCTCGACAACCTCGCCGGCTTGATCAGCGCCCAAGGCATCGATCTGCGTGCCGGTAGCCTGGCCAATGGGGGCGGCAGCCTGTTCGCCCGCAGCGACCTCGACATCGGCCTCAGCGGTACCCTGGACAATGCCGGTAAGGGCCTGATCCAGGGCGGCGGCGACCTGCTCATCGACAGCGCTGCGCTGGGCAACGCCGGCGGTACCCTGTTGGCCGGCAACGCCATGGGGCTGACCGTCAGCGGCGCCGTGGACAATCGCGACGCGGGCCTTATCAACAGCCAGGGTACCTTGACGCTGGACGCCGCTTCACTCGATTCCAGCCGCGGTGGTGAAGTCTCGGCCAAAGGCGACCTGGCGCTGACCCTTGGCCGCCTGACCCAGCAGCAAGGGACCTTGATCGGTGCAAGCGCCCTGACCCTCGACCTGCGCCAGGGCGAGCTGGATAACCAGCAAGGCCTGATCGCCAGCAACGGCCCGCTGACCCTCAGCAACCTGCGCGATCTCGACAACCGTGGCGGCGAGATTTCCAGCTTCGGCATACTGGCCCTGGCCGCCGCCAGCCTGGACAACCGTGGCGGACGCCTGATCAGCCGCGACTGGCTGCGCCTCGCGCTGGGCAACGGCGACAATCGTAGTGGTCTGCTTTCCGGCTGGCAGGGCCTGCGGCTGACCGGCACCGACCTCGACAACCGCCAGCTCGGCACCCTTTCCAGCCGCGATGGCGACCTTGACGTACAGCTCGCCGGCGCGCTGCTCAACAGCGGCGAAGGCGCCCTGGTGGCCGGTGGCCGCCTCGACGTCGCCGCTGCCAGCCTGGACAACAGCGACCGGGGTATCCTCTCAAGCGGCGCCGGTCAGCACCTGCGGAGCGCCCAGGATCTGGACAATCGCGGCGGGCAGATCGACGCCGCTCAGGCCCTGGTCATCGACGCCGGGCGCCTGAGCAATACGGCGGGGCTGCTGCTGGCCCTCCAGGATCTGACGTTCTCCGGCACCGAGCTGGACAATGCCGGTGGCCGCATCAGCGCCAGCGGCGCTACCCGTCTCGCCGTCGACGGCACGCTGGACAACGCGGCCGGGCAACTGGCCAGTGGCGGGCCGCTGCGCATCGACGCCGATGTGCTGAACAACCAGGGCGGTACCCTGGCCAGCCAGGGAAGCGCGACCCTCGGCGTCGCCAGCTTCGACAACAGTGACAAGGGCACCCTGGCCGCCAACGGCGCTCTCGAGGTCGACGCCAGCGGTGCCATCGACAACCATGGCGACGGCCTGATCTACAGCCGCGACGCCGGCGTCATCCTTGTCAGCGCTCGCCTGGACAACAGTGCCGGCGCCATCCAGGGGCAGAGCGACCTGACCCTCGACAGTCGCGGCGATGTGCTCAACCTCGGCGGCACCCTGCAGAGCCGCGCGGGCGCTGTCGAACTCAGCGCCGCCAGCCTCGACAACCGCCAGGGTACCCTCGCCAGCCTGGAAGGCTGGGTGCGCACCCGCCTGGACGGCTGGCTGCGCAACGGCGCCAGCGGGCAGGGCGGCCTGATCCAGGGCCAGCGCCTCGACCTGCTGGCCGCTGGCAACCTCGACAACACGGCCGGACGCATCCACGCCTTGGGCGGCGCGGCCACGCTACAGGCCGGCGCCTTCGATAACCAGGGCGGTGTGTTCTACGCCCAGGGCGATCTGTTGCTGAGTGGCGGCGACCTGGACAACCGTGGTGGCAAGGTGGGGGCGGCCGACATCACCCTGGAACACAGCGCCAGCGCTGTCCTGAGCAACCAGCAGGGTATCGTCGAAAGCCGTGGCGGCCTGCGGGTTCGGGGCGCGAACCTGAACAACCAGGGCGGCCAGTTGCGCGCCTTCGGTACCGGCGGCAGCACCTTCTTCGCCCTGGGCGGGCTGTTGGACAACCGGGGCGGCACCCTGGAAACCGCCAGCCACGACCTGACCCTGAGCCTAGGCAGCCTGGCCAACCAGGACGGTCAACTGATGCACGCCGGCGCTGGCGAGTTCGGTGTCGCCCTGGCACAGGTCGCCGGAGCGGGCGGCCGCTTCGTCACCCAGGGTGGGCTGACCCTCAAGGCCGATAGCTGGAGCAACGACAGCATCCTCCAGGCCGGGCACCTGACCCTCGAGGTCGGCAGCTTCGAGCAGACCGCCAGCGGGCAACTGCTGGCCACCCACTCCTTCAGCGGCAAGGGCGGCACCTGGGTCAACCACGGCCTGATCGCCAGCGACGGCAACCTCAGCCTCGACCTAAGCGGTAGCTACAGCGGCGATGGCCGCCTGAGCAGTCTCGGCGACCTCGACTTCAAGGCTGCCAGCCTGACCCTGCCGAACCTGGCCAGCATCACCGCCGGTGGTTCGGCCACCTTCGCGCTGGGCGGGGCACTGCTCAACCAGGGCCGTCTCACCGCAGCCGCCGAGCTGATCCTCAGCGCCGCCAGCCTGAGCAACCAGGGCACCCTGGGCAGTGCCGGGCGCCTGACCCTGACCACGCCCAGCCTGGTCAACGAGGATGGCCTGCTGTTCAGTGGCGCCGATATGGCGCTGTACGTCGATACCTTCAGCAACCGCTATGCGGATGTCTACAGCCTGGGTGACCTGTTCCTGGCCAGGGATGCCGCAGGCCAGCAGGCCAGTCATCTGGAAAACCTGTCCGCGACGCTGGAAGCGCTCGGCAATATGACACTGCAGGTCGGCATCCTCGACAACAAGCGTGATCACCTGCTTGTCGAGTCCGGCATCTACAGTGCTCGCATCGACGAACGTTTCTGTGTCCAGCCAGGCGTCGATTGCAGTGGCAAACGCAGCTCCTGGTTCGAAATCACGCAGCGTGACCGGTTGCAGGTCAGTGCTGCCAGTGCCATGTCCCAGATCGTAGCGGGTGGCGACCTGCGCATCGAAGGCGATGTACTGACGAACAGCAGCAGCCTGATCAGCGCTGGCGGCGACCTTTTCGGTGACCTTGGCCAACTGGATAACAGTGGAGTCGAGGAAGGTGAAATCGAAACCACGAGAATGTTCCGGCTCGTGCGGATGGATGGCAAATACATTGTCCGTCACCAGAACAATGCACGCTCATTCACTCAACAGTATTGGCATGAGAGTGACGGATACGATCCTCAACGTGTGGATGAGATTGCGGGCGCCATTGCTCGCATCATCAGCGACGGTGATTTCGAGCAAGAACTTCACAGCTACGGTAGCCGCAAGGTTCTGAGCAGCGGTGATCAACGTTATGCCGGTATCATCCAGGCGGGCGGCGATATCGCCATCAGCGCCACGCAAAGCATCGGCAACGGCGTAACGCGCCCAGCCTCGACGCATGCCATCAGCGGAAACCGCAGTGGATCGACTGACATCGACTCTGCCCCGTTTGTCTCGATCAGCCTCAACGCCCAACTCCCTCCCGACCTCGCCCAGCAGCAGGTCAACCCGCTGACCCTGCCGGGGTTCAGCCTGCCCAGTGGGCAGAACGGGCTGTTCCGCCTCAGCGGCCAGAGCGGCAGCGGCAGCCAGGTGCGCGAAGCCGCCTCCGGCCAGCAGTGGTCGCTGGCCAGCACCACCCTCGAGCAGATGCAGCGGCAAAGCGCTGGCGGTGGCGCCGAGGCAACGGCCGTGCAGATCGACCAGCCGGGCGGGCTGCAGGTCGGCGCCGCACAGCTGCAGACCAGCGAGCGTGAACAGGCCGGCCTGCCCGGCCAGTCCAGTGTCATCCAGCTCGGTGACCAGCCGCTCATCCAGGTGGCGCCCGGGCTGGTCGGTTCGACCATTGCCGGTGGTTCCTCGACCGATGTGCTGCTGGACGACACGGAGGTGAGCAGCGGGCCGCGTGAAACCGTTGACCGTGCCGCCATCGATGCCCTGTCCTCCACCGAGGTGACCATCGCCCCGGCGGGCAGCCAGGCTGGCGAGGCCGAGCAGCCCCCCCGCGCCCAGGGCTTGGCGGTCAGCCCGCTGGTACAACCGCACAAGTACCTGATCGAAACCAACCCGGCGCTGACCGAACTGAACCGCTTCCTCAGCTCCGACTACATGCTCGACCTGCTCGGTTACGACCCCGATCAGGCGCAG
>NZ_FNDG01000037.1 GCF_900100535.1 Phytopseudomonas flavescens | reverse complement strand
GCTGGCCGAACTGGGCGATCTGCACAGGTTTGACAGCAGCCGTGCTGTGACGGCCTATGCGGGGCTCAATCCCAGGCTACAGGAGTCCGGGAAATTCAAAGGCCAAACACGGATATCTCGCACCGGCTCGGCCATCTTACGCGCAGGGCTGTATATGCCCGGCTTGGTGTCCATAACGCATAACGCGGCGATACGGGCAATGGCCGAGCGCATGAGAGCCAAAGGCAAAACCGGCAAACAGATCGTCTGCGCGGCGATGCGCAAGTTGCTGTGTATCGCCTACGGCGTGCTGAAATCGGGAATGCCTTTTGATGCCGAATTGGCGCTTGCAAGGTAACGGGCAAGACGGTATCTACAAATGACTGCTATCGCCTTAACCCTGTCGCCTTAACCTCAAAGCCCACCCATCAGGGTGTATTTGATTTCCAGATAATCGTCGATGCCATAGTGCGAACCTTCGCGGCCCAGGCCCGACGCCTTGATGCCGCCGAACGGCGCCACTTCGGTGGAAATCAGCCCTTCGTTGATGCCGACCATGCCGTACTCCAAGCCCTCGCTCATGCGCCAGGCTCGGCCGAGGTCGCGGGTGTAGCAATAAGCGGCCAGGCCGAACTCGGTATCGTTGGCCATATGTAGCGCTTCGGCTTCGTCGCGGAAACGGAACACAGCGGCCAGTGGGCCGAAGGTTTCCTCGCGTGCGACCTTCATGCCGGTGGTGACCTCGGCCAGTACCGTGGGCTGATAGAAACCGTGGCCCAGTGCGTGACGCTCGCCGCCGCAGACCAGCCTGGCGCCCTTGCCCAGGGCGTCGGCGACGTGATCAGCGACTTTATCCACAGCCCGCTCATTGATCAGCGGGCCCTGTTGCGCGCCTTCGGTAAAACCATCGGCGACCTTCAGCTCGCCTACGCGCTCGGCCAGGCGGGCCACGAAGGCGTCATGGATACCGTCCTGAACCAGAAAGCGGTTCACGCATACGCAGGTCTGCCCGGCATTGCGGAATTTGGCGATCAGCGCGCCGTCCACCGCACGCTCCAGATCGGCATCGTCGAAGACGATGAACGGTGCATTGCCGCCCAGTTCCAGGGAGACCTTTTTCAGGGTGCTGGCGCACTGCTGCATCAACAGCTTGCCGATCGGCGTGGAGCCGGTGAACGACAGCTTGCGCACCGTGGCGCTGGCGCACAGTTCGTTGCCGATGGCCACTGCGTCGCCGGTGATCACGTTGAAGATGCCAGGGGGAATGCCCGCTTCCTCGGCGAGCACCGCCAGCGCCAGTGCGGAGAACGGCGTTTCCGGTGCCGGCTTGACGATGCACGGGCAACCGGCGGCCAACGCCGGGCCGACCTTGCGGGTGATCATCGCCGCCGGGAAATTCCACGGCGTGATGGCTGCGACCACGCCAATCGGCTCCTTGGTCACGACGATGCGTGCATCGGGCTTGTGGCTGGGAATGGTGTCGCCATAGATGCGCTTGGCTTCCTCGGCGAACCACTCGATGAAGCTGGCGGCGTAGAGCACTTCGCCCCTGGCTTCGGCCAGCGGCTTGCCTTGTTCCAGGGTGAGGATCTCGGCCAGTGCGTCGGCGTTTTCCAGGATCAGCGCATGCCAGCGCTTGAGCACCGTACTGCGTTCCTTGGCGGTGCACGCACGCCAGGCTGGCCAGGCAGCGTTGGCGGCGGAGATGGCGCGCTGGGCTTCGGCGCTGCCCATGTCGGGTACCCGGCCGATCTCTTCGCCATTGGCGGGGTTGAAGATGGACTGAGAGCCGCCGCCATCGGCGGCCAACCACTGGCCATCGAGGTAGGCGTACTGACGAAACAGACGCGACGCTTCAGGTGTCATGGCGACTCCGAAATAAAACAGGCCGCGCTCGAGGGTGAGTGAACGCGGCCGTAAAAAGAGGAATTCTTACCGCTACCGGCGAGGAACCTAGAGCCTGTTCAGGATCGTAGGGTGGACAACGCTTTTTTTGTCCACCATTGCGATTGCAGAGCGGTGGACGGGTCGGGCCGCGTAGATGAGGCGTCGGCTACGCGCCCCGGTCCACCCTACAAAGGTGGTTTAGGTTCTCGCCGAAGCCAAGTCGATCAGGCCAACGCCGGAAGTGCGCCGAGCTTGCCGCGGTGATAGATCATCGGCACCGGGGCGACCTCGGGCAGAATCAGGTTCTTCACGGCACCGACCATGATGGCGTGGTCACCGCCGTCGTACTCGCGCCACAGCTCGCACTCGATGATCGCCGCAGCGTTGTTCAGCAGTGGGTTGCCCTGCTCGCTGAGCGTCCATTCGATGCCTGCGGCCTTGTCCTTGCCCTTGCCGGCGAAGGCATAGGCTTCGGCCTGCTGCTCGGCGGACAGCAGGTGGATGGCGAAGCGCTTGCTGTCGCGCAGCACCGGGTAGGAGTCGGAGCTGTAGTTGGGGCAGAACAGCACCAGGGCAGGGTCGATCGACAGCGCGCTGAAGGCGCTGGCGGTGATGCCGACGATGCCGCCATCCGGGCCCAGGGTGGTGACGATGGTCACTCCCGAGGGGAAGGCGGCCATGACGGATTTGTACAGTCCGGGTTCGATCATGTGTACTTTCCTCGATGCGCTCAGCGCATCACGAACGGGTCGGGCATCGGCGCTTGCGACAGGTTGATCCACACCGTTTTCAGTTCGGTGTAGGCGAGTACCGAGTCGATGCCGCTTTCACGGCCGTAGCCGCTGTTCTTGAAGCCGCCGATCGGCGCCATGGCCGATACGGCACGGTAGGTGTTGACCCATATGATGCCTGATCGCACGCCTTTGGCCAGGCGATGGGCGCGGCCAAGGTCGCGGGTCCAGATACCGGCGGCAAGGCCGAACTGCGAGTCGTTGGCCATGGCCAGCGCTTCGGCTTCGTCCTTGAAGCGGATCACCGAGGCCACGGGGCCGAAGACTTCTTCCTGCATGATGGTCATCGAATGGTCGTCGCACTCGAACAGGGTCGGCTCGTAGTACCAGCCTTCGCCGTCGACCTCGGGGCGTTTGCCACCCAGGCGCAACGTCGCGCCTTCGGCGACGGCAGTGGCGACCAGGCGCTCGACCACGGCCAGTTGCTGGGCGGTGGCCATGGGGCCCATCTCGCTGGCGTCGTCCTGCGGGTTGCCGATGCGGATGCGCTTGGCGCGTTCGACCAGGCGTTCGACGAATTCGTCGTAGATGCTGTCCTGCACCAGCAGCCGCGACCCGGCCACGCAACTCTGCCCGGAGGCGGCGTAGATGCCGGCGACCACGCCGTTCACGGCGCTGTCGAGATCGGCGTCGGCGAAGATGATGTTCGGCGACTTGCCGCCCAGTTCCAGCGACAGCTTGGCGAAATTCTCCGCACTGGCGCGCACCACATGGCGGGCGGTGGCGGCGCCGCCGGTGAAGGCGATCTTGCGTACCAGCGGATGACTGGTCAGGGCCGCGCCGGTGGTCGGCCCGTAGCCAGTGACCACGTTGACCACGCCGGCCGGGAAGCCCGCCTCGAGTGCCAGACGGGCCAGCTCGAGAATGGTCGCCGAGGCATGTTCCGAGGGCTTGAGCACGATGGTGTTGCCCGCCGCCAGAGCTGGCGCGAGCTTGATCGCGGTCAGGTACAGCGGACTGTTCCAGGGGATGATCCCGGCCACCACGCCAATCGGCTCGTGGCTGGTGTAGGCGAACATGTCCGGCTTGTCGAGGGGCAGGGTGCCGCCTTCGAGCTTGTCGGCCAGGCCCGCGGTGTAGTGGAAGAATTCCGGCAGGTAGCCGACCTGGCCGCGGGTTTCGCGGATCAGCTTGCCGTTGTCACGGCTCTCCAGCTGGGCCAGGGCTTCCTTGTTCTCGGCGATCAGGTCACCGAGGCGACGCAGCAGTTTGCCCCGCGCGGTGGCGCTCAGGTTGCGCCAGGCCGGGCTGTCGAACGCCGCCTGAGCGGCCTGCACGGCGCGCTCGACGTCTTCGCCGCCGGCATCCGGGAGCACCGCCCAGGCCTGCGCGCGGGCCGGGTCGAGGCTCTCGAAGGTCTTGCCGGACTGCGCGTCGAGCCACTGGCCGTCAATGCACATCTGATAGCGTGCGAGTGTCATGCGACGATCCCCTTTGCAGTGTTCTGCAGTTGGCTGGCTTCTCCGAGAAATTCCAGCAGCATCTGGTTGACCAGGCGCGGCGATTCCACCGGCATCATATGCCGTTGTTCGGCCAGCACCACGGCTCTGGCACCTGGAATGCGCTGCGCCAGCCGTTCGGCCATCTGCGGCGTCGAGCCCGGATCGAGCTCACCGGTGGCGATCAGGGTCGGCACGCGGATCTCGGCCAGGTCGTCGGCGCGATACATGTCCTGAGTGGCGAACAGCGTATAGGTGGTCAGATAGCCCTGGGCATCGTTGCCGGCCAGGGTCTGGCGGATGGCGGCGATCTGCGCCGGGTTGGCGGCCTGGTATTCACGGCTGAACCAGCGCGACAGCGCGGCCTCGGCATTGGCGTCAGGGCCATGTTCGGCAGCCTGGGCGGTGCGTTCGATGACGCTGGCACGCTGTTCGGGGCTGCGGTTGAACACGCTGTTGAGCACCACCAGGGCAGCGATGCGCTGCGGATGGTGCAGCGCGAAGGCGCGAGCCACCAGGCCGCCCATGGAGAAGCCGATCACCATGGCCTGTGCCAGGCCCAGGTGATCGAGCAGTTCACGCAACTGCTCGGCATAACCGGCCAGGTCGGTGTCCGCCGCCGGGCGCGGGCTATCGCCGTGGCCGAGCATGTCATAGACGATGACCTGGAAATGCTGGGCCAGGCCGACCACCTGGCCGCCCCACATGTCCTTGGTCAGGCCGACACCGTGGATCAACACCACGGGCTGGCCCTGGCCGATCACCCGGTAACTGGTGCCGGCGGGAGTGCGTTCAGCGAGATGCCGAATCATGGCCTGCTCCCGATCACTGCGCCTTCTCGGCGGCCAGTTCTTCCAGATCGATGTAACGGTTGCCGATGCGCGGATGCAGGCGGCCCCCGTTGGCGGCACCCAGTACCACGACGATCTCGTCGGCGCGCGGCGCATCTTCGATCTGCATTTCCAGGGTGATGTAGTGCGAGCGCAGGCCTTCGTCATCCTTGTGCATCATCGGAATCTGGATCGAGGTGCCTGGGCCGCCGCGCTTGTTGGTGAAGCTCAGGTAGCTCTTGGCCTGCACCGCTTCGCGGTAGTGGTTGCCGAAACGCAGGGTGTGGATGACCGCCGAAGCGTGTTCGATTTCACCATCGGCGCCGACCACGGCGGCCTTGCCGTAGGCCTCGATCTTGTCGGCACCGCCGATGGCGGCGGTCAGGCGTGCGACCATCAGTTCGCCCAGCTCGGAGCAGTTGGCCTTGATCACCGGCTTGAGGTCTTCGACGAAGCCGTTGCCCACCCAGGGGTTCTTGATCACCACGGCCAGGCCGACCATGGTGACCGGCTTGTCGGTGGCCTTGCCGCCTTCGATCAGGGTTTCTTCTACATAGCTGACAATCTTGCGAATCTCGAAACTCATGACAGCACCTCTGGCTGGTTGGTGTTAGGTATTATGGTATACCAGAATACGCAATATGCAAGCCTCTCTGAACGTCAGGCACAGCGCCGCCTTGGCAGCAATCAGGGAGAGCGCCAGCCGACTAAAAAGGGTTGTTTTAGGCAGGTATGAATTGCACAAGGATGAGGGTTCCCGAGCGCTGTTTGGGAACCTTTGAGGCGCTCCGCGCCCCGACTGCGGTCACTTCGCTGAAGGTGCAACGAACGCGCAGCGTCCTGGCCAGGCGTCCCCTGTGTGTCTCAGCGCCAGTTGTGGCTGGCGCAGGCCACTGCGTCATGGGCATGCAGGCTTTCGGCGTGGGTGACCTGGATATGCAAGCCGCTGACGCCCGGCATGGCCAGGACCGCCTCATGCAGGCGGCGGGCGGCGTCCTCGCAGAACATCAGGTTCTGGCCGTTGGCCAGGGCGAAGGCTTGTTCGTCGGCGCGTTTCACGGCGGTCTGTACGGCGGTGCCCAGGGCGGACTCCGCGCGGTCGAGCAGGTCGATCAAGGGCAGGGTGCTCGCATCGCCTGGCAGGCGAATGCGAATCTTCGCCTCGCTGCGCTGGCTGTGCGGCGTGGCGACGATGCCGGAGCTGCTGCCCAGCCAGGCAAGCACCTGCTCGAAGTCCGGCGGGCACGCGGCGAAATCGTCGCTGAAGCGCTGCTGGATCAATTGCCGCGCCAGGGCTGCCGAGCAGGGGCAGGTCGACGAGTAGCCCAGCTGCAACCCCAGCTGCAGATGAAAGCCGCCCGGGTCGAGGTGCGCGCGGATGGTCAATGGATAGGCCTTGTAGCCGGACAGTGGGCTGACCAGCGCCGGGCGCTCGATCAGCCACTCGCCGCGCAGATCCAGATAGGCACACAGCGACAGCCCCTGGTGGCTGTCCAGAAAGCCGTGCAACACCTGGCGCAACGAAGCCGGCGACAGTGGTTCGCGCTGCAGCTCCGCCAGCGCCAGGTACAGGCGTGACATGTGAATGCCGCGCGTATGGCCGTCGTCCAGGCTCACGCCGGCATCGATCCGCGCATTGAGGGTCTGCTCCGCTATCCGCACGGGCAGGGCGATGCCGCGCATGCCGACCCAGTCGAGCGTAGCGGCGGGGCCGGCGCTGCGCTGGGCAGCGATGTCAGGCAGGTGGGTCTGGTGGTTCATCGGTCACCCTTGCGAGAGGTCATTGGCATTTGGCTTTAAATGTTATGTTATAACACTTATAGTCGATCCAGTGAGCCCGCCATGACAGCCGATGAACTGCTCTCCCTGCCCGCCGATGCCTACATGAACGAGGCGCAGCAGGCGTTCTTCCACGAACTGCTGCACCAGCAGCGCCAGGCTCTGCAGCAGCGCATCGAGGACGAGTTCGGCGCCCTGCGCGAGCAGGAGCGGCCGTCCGACGAGGTCGACATGGCCAGCCGCGAGGAACAGCGCCAGTGGCAGCTGCGCCTGCTGGAGCGGGAAAAGAAGCTGCTCGACAAGATCGACCAGGCCCTCGAGCGCCTGGCGCGCGGCGAGTACGGCTGGTGCCGCGAGACCGGCGAGCCGATCGGCCTGCGCCGCCTGTTGCTGCGGCCGACCACCGACCTGTGTATCGAGGCGAAAGAACGCGAGGAACAGCGCGAACGCCACCAACGTGACCTGTGAACCTGATGCTGATGAGGAACCCGCCATGCCCGACCGTCTTCCCGTAACCGTGTTGTCCGGCTTTCTCGGCGCCGGCAAGAGCACCCTGCTCAACCATGTGCTGAGGAACCGCGACGGCCTGCGCGTCGCGGTGATCGTCAACGACATGAGCGAGATCAACATCGATGGCAGCGAGGTGCAGAAAGGCGTCAGCCTCAACCGCGCCGAAGAGAAGCTGGTCGAAATGAGCAACGGCTGCATCTGCTGCACCCTGCGCGAGGATCTGCTCGAGGAAGTCAGCAAGCTGGCCCGTGACGGCCGTTTCGACTACCTGCTGATCGAGTCCACCGGTATCTCCGAGCCGCTGCCGGTGGCCGAAACCTTCACCTTTCGCGACGAGCAGGGCCAGAGCCTGGCCGACCTGGCGCGCCTGGACACCCTGGTCACGGTGGTCGACGGGGTGAATTTCCTGCCCGACTTCCAGGCCGCCCGGAGCCTGGCCAGCCGTGGCGAAACCCTCGGTGAAGAAGACGAGCGCTCGATCAGCGACCTGCTGATCGAGCAGGTGGAGTTCGCCGACGTGCTGCTGATCAGCAAGATCGATCTCATCAGCCAGGCCGAGCGCGAAGAGTTGACTGCCATCCTGCGTGGCCTCAATACCCGCGCGCGGATCCTGCCGATGAGCATGGGCGCGGCGCCGCTGGCGGCCATTCTCGACACCGGCCTGTTCGATTTCGAGCACGCCGCCGCGTCGCCCGGTTGGCTCAAGGAACTGCGTGGCGAGCACCTGCCGGAGAGCGAGGCATACGGCATCGCCTCCAGTGCCTACCGGGCGCGCCGGCCCTTTCACCCGCAACGTTTCTTCGATTTTCTCAACCGTGAATGGGTCAACGGCCGGCTGCTGCGTTCCAAGGGCTTCTTCTGGCTGGCCAGCAAGTACCAGGAGGCCGGCAGCTGGTCCCAGGCCGGTGGCCTGATGCGCCACGGCCTGGCCGGGCGCTGGTGGCGCTTCGTGCCGAAGAGCCAGTGGCCCCAGGATGACGATGGCCTCAAGACCATCATCCGCCAGTGGGATGCCGCCAGCGGCGACTGCCGCCAGGAACTGGTGTTCATCGGCCAGAACATCGACTTCGCACGGCTGCACGCGGAGCTGGACGATTGTCTGCTCACCGATGCCGAGATGGCCGCTGGCACCGAAGCCTGGCGCCTGCTGCCCGACCCCTTCGGCCCCTGGCAGGCGGCCGCATGATCCTCGCCTTCGAGCCACGGTGCTGGCCCCGGCAGGTGCAGCGCGACGACATCGAAGTGCTTACCGAAGCGCTGCATGACGAAGTCAATCTGGCGGTCTGGCAGCGGGCGCTACCCGCGCACCTCGCCGCCTTCGCCGAGCAGTTGCTGGCCCAGGGTGAGCCGCTGGCCCAGTCCCTGAGCATCGATCTGGACGACGAACAGGGCGAGCCGCGACTCGCCGGCCTGCTCGCCGCCTATGCCGATATCCCTGGCCAGGCGGCGTTTCTCGCCGATGTGGCCTGGCTGGTGAGCGCCTATGCCTGTCTGCTCGACGCCCGCAGCATCGGTTTGCGCCTGCGCGCGCTGGATGGCGCCATGTGTCCGCGTTTCCACGTCGACCGTGTGCCGTTGCGGCTGATCACCAGCTATGCCGGTCCCGGCAGTCAATGGCTGCGCGAAGGCGCGATGGCGCGCCAGCACCTCGGTGGGCCGCGGGCGTTGCCCGCGCAGCATGCCGTGGTCGAGCAGATCGGCTGCGGGCATGTCGCGCTGCTCAAGGGCGAGCGCTGGGTCGGCAACGAGAACCGCGGCCTGGTGCATCGCTCGCCGGCATTGCCGGCTGGAGAGCGGCGTCTGTTGCTTACCCTGGACTGGCTGGCCTAACAGATTGGTGGTGGTCGGCTACGTGGACGGCTGGCGCCACACCAGGTTCGGCTCGTTCGCCAAGCGCCTGTTCACGATCTTTCGCCGCAGGTTCCTGCGCGATGACCGCAAAGTGGCGTTAGCGGTCATTTGTAGGGTGGAGCGGGGCGCGTAGCCGACGCTTCACCTACGCGGCCCGATCCGTCCACCGCTCTGCGATCGCGATGGTGGATGAAAAGAGCGTCATCCACCCTACGGCTGCTATCGCCTTGTTCCCGTCGATCCATCGGAACAGGCGTTCGCAAGATACACGAAGATCGCGAACAGTTTCTAACGTCGCGCGGACAACTGCTGAGGCGCCAGGAAGGCAGCGTGGAAGTAGTTTCGTAGGGTGGACCGGGGCGCGTAGCCGACGCTTCACCTACGCGGCCCGACCCGTCCACCGCTCTGCGATCGCGGGGGTGGATGAAAAGAGCGTCATCCACCCTAGGTCTGCTATCGCCTTGTTCCCGTGGATCGATCGGAACAGGCGTTCCCAAGGTGCACGAAGATCGCGAACAGCTTCTAACGTCGTGCGGACAACTGCTGGGGCGCCAGGAAGGCGGCGTGGAAGTAGTGGCGCAGGGCTTGCATGGCCGGGGTGAACTGGCGTTCCCGGTGCCAGGCCAGGCCGACGCTCATGGGCGTCACCGGATCGGCGATGGCCAGGGTTTCGATGCGCTTGCCTTCCAGGGACCAGGGGCGATGCACCAGGTCGGACAGGATGGCCACGCCGCTGCCGTTGGCGACCATGCTGCGCACCGCCTCCACGGAGCTGGTGCGCACCTGCACGTTGGGTGTCGCAGCGGCCTGCTGCCAGTAGCGCATGGCGCTCTGTTCGGCTTCGTCCACGGTGAGCAGGATGTAGGGCTCGCGGGCGACCTCGGCGAGGCTGACGCTGGTGCGCTGGCACAGCGGATGATGGGCGGGCAGCCACAGGCGCCGTTCGGAATTGAACAGCGTCTGCGAGACGATATCGGCATGGGTCAGGTTGGCGGTGAGCACCACGGCCATGTCGATGTGCCCGTCCAGCAGCTGCTGCTCGATCACCCTGCGCTCGTGCTCGTGGACCCGGATGCTCACGTCGGGATGCCAGTGCGCCAGGCGCTGCAGGTGGTGCGGCAGGAAGTAGCCGAGCACCGTGTAGCTGGCGGCGAGGTTGAGCACGCCGCTGGCGCGCTGTTCCGGCAGCGGGCTGCTGAGCGCATCGTCGACGCTGCGCAGGATCACGTAGGCCCGGTTGAGGAAGTGCCGGCCGGCCTCGGTGAGGCCCATGCCCTGGGCCGAGCGCAGGAACAGCTGCACCCCCAGCAGCGCCTCCAGCTCCTTGATCGCCGTGGTCACCGCCGACTGGGATATGTTCAGGTGCAGCGCCGCCTGGGAGATCTGGCCGATTTCGGCAGTGGCGACGAAGTAGCGGATCTGCCGCAGGGTCAGGGACATGAGCAGGGCCCGGGGAAGGGAAGACCGGGCAGTATTATCTGATTTTCAGAAGAGCGGCTATCTGATAATAGATCTTCCCAAGGGGTAGGGGGCATTCTACCTTGCCATGCAGGTGACCCCGAACCAGGAGCGTGCGATGTTCACGGTGGATTTCAATTCCGACATGGGCGAGGGCTTCGGCCCCTGGACCATCGGCGATGGTGTCGACGAGGCGCTGATGGCCCACATCAGCTCGGCCAACATCGCCACCGGTTTCCACGCCGGCGATCCAGGCACCATGCGCCGCACCCTCGAACAGGCCGCCCGGCTGGGCGTCGCGGTAGGCGCCCACCCCGGCTTCCGCGACCTGGTGGGGTTCGGTCGCCGGCACATCAATGCCACCGCCCGCGAACTGGCCGACGACCTGCTCTACCAACTCGGCGCACTGCGCGAGCTGGCCCGTGCCCAAGGGCTGAAACTGCAGCACGTGAAACCCCATGGCGCGCTCTACATGCACCTGGCGCGCGACGAGGAGGCGGCGCGCCTGCTGGTCGACCAACTGCAGCGCGTCGACCCGCACCTGCTGCTCTACTGCATGCCCGGCTCGGTGCTCGAACGTGTCGCCGGCGAACGGGGACAACCCGTGATCCGCGAGTTCTACGCCGACCGCGACTATGACCTGAGCGGCTCGATCGTCTTCACTCGCCAGGTCGGCGCCCTGGACCCGGCCGCGGTGGCGGCTCGCGTGGTGCGGGCCTGCCAGAGTGGCCGCGTGCGCACGGTGGAGGGCGAGGACCTGGCCATCGCGTTCGATTCGATCTGTCTGCACAGCGATACCCCGGGTGCCCTGGGCCTGGTGCAGGCGACCCGCACGGCGCTGGATCGCGCCGGCATCGCGGTGCGCGCGCCCGGCTGAGCCGCTCTTCGAATACCGCGCGCACAGACGCCGGGTTCCAGGTTACATCCCACTTCGTCTGCCTTTTCCATCACGATGCCAAGAGGAATTGGACATGGCCGAGCACGCCGTCATTACCCCCGGTACCGGGACTCTTCTATCGCCCGGCCTCGCTCGATGGGGCACCGTTCTTCGAGGTCATGAGGCGGTTCCCCGAACTGAGCGCGGAGGTTGCCGGCCGCATCACCGTCCGTGGCGTCGAGGACGGTGACCCGCCGGATCCCGGCCAGGTGGTCGCCAGGCCGCTCGTCGATTCAGGGCGCGGCCATGGGCCTGCACAAGCAACTGCTCGGCCATCTCTGCCAGCAGGCAGCCTATTTGCATACCGGTAGTCTGGAAACCTGGCTGACGGCGCGTCACCACGGAGGTGCAGCATGAACGACCCGATCCGTTACAGCTTCGGTGCCGACGAGCACCTGTTCGCCGAGGTCAGCGAGAGCATGTCGCTGGAGGCCTTCTTCACGGGCATGGCGGTGACCCGCGCCGTGCAGCGCCTGCAGCTGGACGGCGTGCTGGACGTGTGCCTGGCCAATGCCTCGTTCCAGATCCGCTTCGATCCCGATCGCATCGCCCCGCAAGCCTTGCTCGACGCGGTGCGCCGCGCCGAGGTCGAGGCGGTGGCCGAACGTACCCTGCAGACCCGCATCATCGAGATCCCGGTGCTGTATGGCGACCCCTGGACCCACGAGACGCTGATGCGTTTTCGCGATCGTCACCAGGATCCGGACGCCACCGACCTGCAGTACGCGGCACGGATCAACGGCCTCGCGGATGTCGACGCGTTCATCGCTGCCCACAGCGGTGCGCCGTGGTTCGTCTCCATGGTGGGCTTCGTCGCCGGCCTGCCGTTCATGTTCCAGATGGTCGAGCGCCAGCGCCAGCTGCAGGTGCCCAAGTACCTGCGGCCACGCACCGACACGCCGAAGCAGACCCTCGGCCACGGTGGCTGCTTCGGCTGCATCTACTCGGTACGGGGGGCCGGCGGCTACCAGATGTTCGGCGTTACTCCCGCGCCGATCTACGATCCGCAGCAGCGCCTCGGCTACCTGAAGGAACACATGGTGTTCTTCCGGCCGGGCGATATCGTGCAGTTCAAGCCCATCGACCGCGCGTCCTACGACCTGGCCCTCGACGAGGTGGAGGCCGGGCGCTTCGACCTGCGCATCCACCCGTTGAGCTTTTCCCTGGATGCCTTTCTCGCCGATCCGGTCGGCTACCCGAAAACCTTGCAGGAGGTGCTGGCATGATCGAAGTCATCAAGCCGGGTCTGGCCACGTCGGTGCAGGACCTGGGCCGCGAAGGCTACTACCACCTGGGCATTCCGCCATCCGGCGCGCTGGATCGCTACGCCCTCAGCGCGGCCAACCGCCTGGTGGGCAATCCGCCGGGGGCGGCGGCCCTCGAATGCACCCTGCTGGGGCCCGAGCTGGCCTTCGCCGAGGCGGCGCTGGTTGCCGTCAGCGGAGCGCACATGGCGGTGCGCCTGGACGGCGTGGAGATACCGCCCGACACCGCCTTCGCGGTCAAGGCCGGCCAGGTGCTGCGCTTCGACTTCCCCCGGCTCGGCGCCCGCACCTACCTGGCGGTGGCCGGCGGGATCGACGTGCCGCCGGTGCTCGGCAGCCGCTCGACCTATGCACTCGGTGGCCTGGGCGGTTTCCAGGGACGGCGCCTGGAAGCCGGTGACCGCTTGCCGGTCGGCACGCCCAGCGGACGCGGCAGGGTCGGCGCCAGCCTGCCCATGGCGCTGCGCCAGGGCCTGGGCGGCGAGGTCACCTTGCGGGTGGTGACGGGCCTCTATCACCATCGCCTGAGCGACGAGGCGAAACGCAGTTTCTTCGCCGACACCTGGACCGTCGGCTCCGAGGCCGACCGCATCGGCTACCGCTACAAGGGCGGTAACGCCCTGAGCTTCCAACCACGGGAGCAGCCTTTCGGCGCCGGCTCCGATCCGTCGAACATCGTCGACAGCTGTTACCCCATCGGCTCGATCCAGGTGCCCGCCGGGCTCGAACCCATCGTGCTGAACCGCGATGCGGTCTCCGGTGGCGGCTACGCGATGATCGGCACGGTGATCAGCGCCGACCTCGATCTGGTCGGCCAGATGCAGCCCAACCAGAAGGCCCGCTTCGTCGCGGTGACCCTCGAGCAGGCGCTGGAAGTCCGGCGTTCCTATCGTAAACGGCTGGACTGCCTGGACCTGCTGTTCGCTGGCTGAGCCTGTCCGCTGCAATGCTGGGAAGGGCGAAAGGAATCGTCGGCAGCGGTTTCCTCGCCGGCTGCATCGGATGGCCGGCAGGGATGGTCGGGCAAAAAAAAGCTGCGCAAGAGCGCAGCTGAGTAAGGCAGCAGGTGCCTGACCTGCTGCGAAGAGAGCCTTCAGTTAAACCCATGGGCATGACAGCCGTATGACGGCGGAGGGTGGAGCGGCTCAGCGCTCGAAGGCGGCGCGCTAGGTTTCTTCCTTGCTCAGCCACCATTGGCGCACCGGGCTGTTATCGTAGGGCCCAGTCCTGGTCGCGCACGAACTGGAGCCGCGGAAATCACGTCCTGCTGGCGCAGGTAGTGGCCGAACAACCCCGGCACGAAGGCATTCGGCACGCCAAGCAGGATTTCGCTCGGGGTAGCGCCGAGCAACGCGGCTCGACCATGCACACCGCGCCCGATACCGAACCGCCATAGGACATGCCCAACTCGCCGGCCGTCGCTACCTCGGTGCCGCTGCCCGGTACCTGGCCGGCCTGCAGCCGGTCATACACCAACAGTCGGTCTGCCAGCCAGGTCGGCGCGCTGACCATGGCGATGCGTAGGTCGTCCGCGAGGGTCTGCTGCGCGGCATACACCGCGTAGCCGTGGCTGGCCAGGGCTTCCATCGGCACGCTGTTCTGCCAGTATCAATCCGCTAGACAGCCGCAGCGTGCGCGCGCGGGCCGGCAGGCGCAGAGAACAGGCCGATGGCGAGCGCCAGCAGCACGTCGAGGGGCGTCATGGCGCCGCCAGCTGGCGGTGTGGCCACAGCACGGTGGCCAGCAACAGAACCGCGATCAGGGCGTAGGGCGCACCGCTGTCGAACTCGTAGACCAGCGTGCCGAGCAGCGGGCCACTGATCATGCCCATGCCGTGTGCCGCTCCCAGTGTGCCGGCGGCGGCACCTTTCTCATGAGGTTCGACGGCATTCACCGCCAGCGCCGACACCGAGGGAAATACCCAGCCCATGCCGGCCGCGGAAACGAAGAACCCGGCCCACAGCTGCACCGAGCTGTCGGCCAGCATGACCGAGCCGAAACCTGCGGCCGCGACCACGCCGCCGACGCGGATCAAGCGCATCGGCGACCAGTTCAGCAGGCGCACCAGTACCTGGGAGAGGATCAGCGCCACGCCGACGGCAGTGAGGGCGATACCGGCGCTGCGTGCGGCCTCGGAAGAGGGCAACTGCAGGCGATCGAGGGCGAAAAAACCCACGGTGACCTGGGCGGCGGTGACGCTGAACATGGCCGCGAAGCCCACGGCCAGTGCCCGGCGCAGACGCGCATCGGCAATGCGCAGCGGTGCCCTGCCGGGCGGCGCATGGTGTTCGCTGCGCGGTAGCCAGCGCCACATCACCAGCAGGGCCAGCAGCGGTAGCAGGGTGGTGAGGTACAGCGGCAGGCGCAGGTCGTACACCGCCAGCCATCCTGCCAGCCCCGGCCCGGCAACCATGCCGACCGCGGTGGCGGCGCCGATGCTGGCCATGGCCCTGGTGCGGTTTTCCGGGGCCAGGTGATCGGCGACCAGGGCTGCCGAAGTGGCGGGGATGGCGGCGTAGAAGGCACCTGCCAGGCCGCGCAACACGACGATCACGGCAAAGGCCAGCCAGGCCGGCGGCAGCCGGTCAAGGGCGACGATGACGAACAGGGCCAGGGCGGTATAGGCAATCACGAAGCCGCACAGACCACCGAGCAGCACGCGCCGCCGTCCCAGCCGATCACTGGCGGCGCCCCATGCTCGTGCCAGCAGCGCCCAGGTGATGCCCACCACCGCCACGGTGGCGCCGGCTTGCCAGGGTGCCAGGCCCAGCACCCTGGCCAGGGGGCCGATCAACACCACGAAGGACATCACCGCTACGGTGCAGGCGAAGGTCTCGAACATCAATGGCCAGAGGCTGAAGCCCCGGGTGCTTTCGGCAGCCTGCCGGGGGACGTCGGTGGGGGTCATGCCAGCTGATTCCTTGCTTGCGTGGCAGAGACGACCGGCAGCAGGCAGGCCATTCACGAAAATGACCGTGGGTATCCCTGGAGGCCTGCAGGCATCCGTTGCCGAGGATTACATGAGAATTATTCTCATGTTAATCGGCGTACACATCGGGTGACAAGCACTGTTCAGCGACTGGCAGGAAACGCTGGGCTGTCAGTACGATACCGACCAGGTACGTGCCGCCTCGGCGCGGCTGGCATCCAGGTCGGGGTGGTGGCCAAGGTAATGGATCGACGCCCCCGGGCTCAGTAAGCGAACCACACCCCTCTGCTCTGCCGCTCGCAGAAAGGTTTCAGGTAGTTGGCGTCTTTGGCCACGCCGTAGTAGTGAATGTCCTGCTGGTACGGTGTGTTCAGCACCTTGGCGCCGCGGCATACGCCAAAGGCGCCGCTGGGGCACTGCTCGACGAAGCTGACCTGGGTCTTCTGGCCCTTGAGTTCGGGTTTGCAGAAACCGTTGCGGAACAGGTTCGGCGGAATGTTGCGGTTCTGCTGGCAGACTTTCACGTCCAGTCGCTCGGCCTGGCTGTGCACCACACAGGCGTCGCCCCAGGCCAGGCCGGACACACAGCACAACACCAGCGGCAACAAGCGGCGCATCGCTCCACACTCCAGAAAATGATGGGGAACTGTAGGGGGTGTGGCGAGGTTATCGCAAGCCGGGCTTTCCTCCGTGTCGTCGAGCCTTCACCATGGCGCCATGTTGAAGCAGATACCCACCCACCTGATCGCCGGCCCGCTGGGCGCCGGCAAGACCAGCCTGATCCGTCAGTTGCTGGCGCAGCGGCCCGCGGATCAGCGCTGGGCGGTGCTGATCAACGAGTTCGGGCAGGTCGGCCTGGACGCTGCGCTGCTCAGTCGTGACGAAGATGGCCTGAGCGTCAGCGAGGTGGCCGGTGGCTGCTTGTGCTGCGTCAATGGGCTGCCCTTTCAGGTCGGCCTGGGCCGTCTGCTGCGCAAGGCCAGGCCGGATCGCCTGTTCATCGAGCCATCCGGGCTCGGGCATCCGCTGAGTCTGCTGGAGCAACTGCGCCAGGCGCCCTGGGCAGGTGTGCTGGCCGTGCAGCCGCTGCTGATGGTGCTCGACGCCGCTGCCCTGGCCGCCGACGTGCCGTTCGCCGAGAGCCAGCGCGACGCCTTGCCCTACGCCGGGCTACTGGTGCTGAACAAGAGCGAAGAGGTCGATGACGCAGCCCGTGGGCGCATCCGGCGAAGCCTGCCCCATGCGCTGTACTGGACCACCCAGGGCAGGTTGCCGTTCGACCGGCTGCCGGTAGCGGCCGTAGGGGTCAGCGTGACCGATAGCGGCGCCCTGCCGGATGGCCCGTTACCTCCCGTCGCCGTCTGGCGCAGCGCCGAGGCGCCGATCTGCCTGGTTCAGTATCAGCCCGAGGGCTGGAGCATCGGTTGGCGCTGGCACCCCAGCCAGCGTTTCGACCTGCTGCGGGTGCAGCAGTGGCTGACGCCGCTGCCGTGGCGGCGCGCCAAGCTGGTGCTGCAGACCAACGCCGGCTGGCTGGCGGTCAATGCCCTGGAGGGGCAGGCGCTGCACTGGCAGAACAGCGAGTGGCGCAAGGACTCGAGGCTCGAGCTGATCTTCGCCAGCCCCCAGGATGCGGAGTCGCTACGCGCGGCAATGGCCGCCTGCCGCGTGTAGCGAGGGGGCGGGCGGGGAATCAGTCGTCGTTCATTCGCGAGTGGGTGCGGGTATCCCTCATGAACACGTAGACCAGCAGCGAGCAGGCGATGCAGCCGGTGACGTACCAGTAGAAGCCGCTTTCCATGCCCACGCTCTTGAACCACAGCGCCACGTACTCGGCGGTGCCGCCGAAGATCGACACCGTCAATGCGTAGGGCAGGCCGACGCCCAGGGCGCGAATCTCGGTGGGGAACAGCTCGGCCTTCACCACCGCGTTGATCGAGGTGTAGCCGCTGACGATGATCAGCGCCGCCATGATCAGGAAGAACGCGCCCCACCAGCTCTGCACGGTGTGCAGGGTGGTGAGGATCGGGTAGGTGAACAGCGTGCCCAGCACGCCGAAGGCGATCAGGATCGGCCGTCGCCCGACCTTGTCGGACAG
>NZ_FNDG01000008.1 GCF_900100535.1 Phytopseudomonas flavescens | reverse complement strand
CCTTCTCCACCGCTGGCGGTGACACCGCTTCCGCGCTGGCCGCTGGCTGCCCGGTGGTGTTCAAGGCGCACAGCGGCCACATGGCTACCGCTGCATTCGTAGGCGAAGCCATCCTGCGCGCTGCCGAGAAAACCGGCGCACCGAAGGGTGTGTTCAACATGATCTACGGCAGTGGCGTCGGCGAGGCGCTGGTCAAGCACCCGGCCATCCAGGCCGTTGGCTTCACCGGTTCGCTGAAAGGCGGTCGCGCCCTGTGCGACATGGCCGCGGCGCGCCCGCAACCGATCCCGGTGTTCGCCGAGATGAGCAGCATCAACCCGGTGATCCTGCTGCCCGAGGCCCTCAAGGCCCGTGGCGAGAAGATCGCCGGCGAGCTGGCGGGGTCGGTGGTCATGGGCTGCGGTCAGTTCTGCACCAACCCGGGTCTGGTGATCGGCGTTCGTTCGCCTGAGTTCAGCGCCTTCCTGCAAAGCTTCACCGCCAAGATGGCCGAGCAGCCGCCGCAGACCATGCTCAATGCCGGCACCCTGAAGAGCTATGTCAAAGGCCTGGAAGCGCTCAACGCACACACCGGCATCACCCACCTGACCGGCGCCAGGCAGGAAGGCAACCAGGCCCGTCCGCAACTGTTCAAGGCCGACGTCAGCCTGTTGCTGAACGGCGACGAACTGCTGCAGGAAGAAGTCTTCGGGCCGACCACCATCGTCGTCGAAGTGGCCGATCAGGCCGAGCTGCTCAAGGCCATCGATGGCCTGCACGGCCAGTTGACCGCCACCCTGCTCAGCGAGCCGGGCGACCTGCCCGGTAGCGAAGCGCTGTTCGCGCTGTTCGCGCTGCTCGAGCAGAAGGTCGGTCGCGTGCTGTTCAACGGCTACCCGACCGGCGTGGAAGTCTGTGATTCCATGGTCCACGGTGGCCCGTACCCGGCGACCTCCGATGCCCGTGGCACCTCGGTCGGCACCCTGGCCATCGACCGCTTCCTGCGCCCGGTGTGCTACCAGAACTGCCCGGACGCGCTGCTGCCCGATGCCCTGAAGAACGCCAACCCGCTGGGCATCGCCCGCCTGGTCGATGGCGCCAGCAGCCGCGACGCCCTGTAAACCGCAGCGCCAGCAAACGCTCTTGGCCGCGTTTGCTGGCGTAGGGTGGAATAACGCCAAGCTTATCCACCGCCGATCCCGCCGAGATCCACTCACCCGTTGGTCTCGGTCTGGCGTTTTCCCTGATCTTTACCGGTGTTTCCGGCTGCGGCTTTGCGCGACACTACGGGCCTGAGTCCCGATGGAGCCGCCGATGAGCAGCGAAGACACGTTCACCCGCCAGACCCTGCTCGAGGTGCAGACCCTGACCCCGAGCCTGTTCACCCTGCGTACCACCCGGGATGCGGGGTTTCGTTTTCGCGCCGGGCAGTTCGTCCGCCTCGGTGTGGAGAAGGCCGACGGCACGCTGGTCTGGCGTGCCTACTCGCTGGTCTGCGCGCCCCACGACGAGCATCTGGAGTTCTTTTCCATCGTCGTGCCGGGTGGTGAGTTCACCAGCGAACTGAGTCGTCTGCGTGCAGACGACACCCTGCTGGTGGAGAAAATGGCGACGGGCTACCTGACCCTCGATCGCTTCATCGATGGCCGCGACCTGTGGCTGCTTGGCAGCGGCACCGGCATCGCGCCGTTCCTGTCGATGCTGCAGGACTTCGAGGCCTGGGAGCGTTTCGAACGTATCGTCCTGGTGTACAGCGCACGTTCCGTCGCCGAACTGGCCTATCAGCCGATGATTCACGGTTTCGCCGATCTGGAACACCTGGCCGAATACGCTCACAAACTCATCTACCTGCCGGTGATTACCCGCGAACAGGCACCTGGTTGCCTGAATGCGCGTATCACCGAGCTGCTCGACAGCGGCGAGCTGGAGCGTGCCGCAGGCCTGCAACTGACGCCCGAGCATTCGCGGCTGATGATCTGTGGCAACCCGCAGATGATCGACGACATCCGCCAGCGCCTGAAGGCGCGGGGCCTGAACCTGAGCCTGACCCGTCGTCCCGGGCAGGTGGCCGTGGAAAACTACTGGTAAACAGACCTTGTGGAAACCCGGTGCGCTCGCGAGGTTTTCGCCAGGCATGTAAAGCGCCGTTACAAACTCAGCGCTTTCAGTGTGACTCGCGCTCCAGTAGATTGCGTGGTCTGTTTTCCACTATCCGGTCTTCATGGACAGCGACAGTAGACGATCGCCCTCGCCGTTATGGACGAGGGCGGTACTTCCCAAAGGCAGCACCGCCCGGTGCCAGCCTTCCGCGCAGCCGAACGTTGCGCATTCTTCCCATCAGCCGAGACTTTCCGTGCCTGCCCTGTGCATGCGCGCCGCGTTCGGCTGCCTGCGTTTTCCCCTAGAGAGAGCTACACACTAAATGGAATGGATCGCCGATCCGACGGCCTGGCTTGGCCTGTTGACCCTGATCGTCCTGGAAATCGTCCTGGGCATCGACAACCTGGTGTTCATCGCCATCCTCGCCGACAAGCTGCCGCCCGAGCAGCGTGACCGCGCGCGAGTGATCGGCCTGAGCCTGGCGCTGATCATGCGCCTCGGCCTGCTGGCCAGCATGGCCTGGTTGGTCACGCTGACCGATCCGCTGATCGAGGTGTTCGGCAAGTCCTTCTCCGGACGCGACCTGATCATGCTCTTCGGGGGGGTGTTCCTGCTGTTCAAGGCCACCATGGAACTGCACGAACGCCTCGAAGGCCGTGTGCACCAGCCTGGCGGCGCGCGCACCTACGCCAAGTTCTGGCCGGTGGTGGCGCAGATCATCGTGCTCGACGCGGTGTTTTCCCTGGACGCGGTGATCACCGCCGTGGGTATGGTCGAGCACCTTGAGGTGATGATGATCGCGGTGATCATCTCCATCGGCCTGATGATCGTCGCCAGCAAGCCGCTGACGGCCTTCGTCAACGCGCGCCCGACGGTGATCATGCTGTGCCTGGGCTTCCTGATGATGATCGGCTTCAGCCTGACGGCCGAAGGCCTGGGCTTCCACATTCCGAAAGGCTACCTGTACGCGGCCATCGGTTTCTCGATCCTCATCGAACTGTTCAACCAGGTTGCCCGTTCGCGCCGCAAGCGCAGCCTGCAGGGCCAGCGCGGTCTGCGTGACCGCACCGCCCATGCGGTGATGCGCATGCTCGGCGGCAAGGTGCAGGCCGACGAGGTGGGCGAGGACATCGCCGACATGCTCGAAGGCGAACAGGGCGAGACCGCGCTGTTCGACCGCCGCGAGCGGGTGATGATCAGCGGCGTGCTGAACATGGCGGAAATGTCGATCCAGAAGGTCATGACCGACCGCATGGAGGTCGACCGCATCAACCTCGACGATGCCCCCGAGAAGATCCATCAGGCACTGCTCGATTCGCCGCACTCGCGGCTTGTGGTAACCCGCGACGACTCCCGTGACGAGCCCCTGGGCTACATCCACAAGAAGGAGTTGTTCAAGGAATTGCTCAAGGGCCAGCAGCCGGATATCGAAAGCCTGGTGCGTGCGCCGATCAACCTGCCGGACAGCTCCAGTGTGCTCAGTGCCTTGGAGCAGATGCGCCAGGGTTCCACTCACGTGGCCTTCGTGGTCAACGAGTTCGGTGGTTTCGAAGGCCTGCTGACCCTGACCGACATTCTCGAAGCCATTGCCGGCGAGCTGCCGGATGCCAGCGAGGTGGAGGGCCCGGATGTCGAGGAAGTGGAGGGGGGGTATCGCGTCAACGGTGCGGTCAACCTGGCGGTGTTGCGCGATCGACTGGATTTCGCCGCACGCCCGACGGACGATTACCAGACCCTGGCCGGCCTGGCCATGAGCCTGCTCGATCGTCTGCCGCTGATCGGCGACAAGGTCGAGTACCTGGGCTGGGGGCTGACCGTGATCGAGGTCAAGGAACGCCGGGTCACGCGGGTGTTGCTGAAGCCCGCAACTGGCCAATAGGCCATGTAAGCTGCCCGCATGAACGATAACGGCGCCTCTGAGGCGCCGTTATCGCTTGCGGTGTTTGCATCAATCCCTGCGCTGCTGATCCTTGAGCAGATCGCGGATCTCGCCCAGCAGCAGTTCCTGTGGCGTCGGCGCTGGCGGTACCGAAGGCGCCACGGCCTCTTCACGCTTGAGGCGGTTGATTGCCTTGACACCCATGAAGATGGCGAAGGCGACGATGATGAAATCGATCACCGTCTGGATGAATTTCCCGTAGGCCAGCACCACGGCGGGCAGATCGCCCTGGGCGGCCTTCAGGGTGATCGCCAGGTCGGAGAAGTCCACCCCTCCGATCAGCAGGCCCAGTGGTGGCATGATCACGTCGCCGACGAACGACGAGACGATCTTGCCGAAGGCGGCACCAATAATGATACCGACCGCCATGTCGACGACATTGCCCTTCACGGCGAACGCCTTGAACTCGTTGATGATGCCCATTTACAACTCCTTTCAGTCCGATTCGTGCGCTGAAGTGTAAATCACTCCTGCTCGTGTGCCATACACCGCCTTTGGGGCCTGTTAACGCTACCGCGCAAGCCGCGTTGCTGCGCAAAATCTCGCCAGGCCGGGCGGCGATCCGCTAGACGGAGGACGCAGGGAATGGACTAGCCGTCCGCGTTTTCCCTTGCCAAGTCCTCCAACAACGCATGGCAAGATTTTTCGCGCAACCCGCAGGGCCGGGCGGTAGTGTTAACAGGCCCCGGGCCGCGCGCATCGCTTGTGACCCCCTGGCCTGGAAATTGTCCGACCTGATTAAAGGAGTGATTCTCGTCGGCAACCGCAAAAGGCGGCCTGCAAACAGCCAGTGCACGCCTGCAGGCGCTGCAGGGAGCGTTGACGGGGATCAATATCGCACGGCGTGTCCACGCCTACAGTGGCCCCAACTCATCCATCTGGAAGCATGGCCATGCATATCGATTACTCTGCCCAGCCCGAAGCGCCATTGCAGCCCTCGCTGCGCAGCAACCCGGCCTACGCGGCACTTGCCGAACAGTACGACGATGTGGAACGGCGCATCGCCCGTATCGAGAATGGCATCGAGCGGCCTGACGGTTTGCCGCTCTCGGCGCTCAAGCTGCAGCGCTCCGGGTTGCGTGAGGATCTGGCTCGCCAGGTTCGCAAGGCCGAAGGTGGATGCTGCAACTGCGGCAACAACTGCTCGCGCTGACGCCGCTCGCTGCGGGCTGTGCTCTCCTGCGCAGCCATTGCCGAGAGCGCTGCCGACTCCCGGGTATCGCCGTGCCCGACCGCAGGCTGCGACGGATATCGCACCGGGCTAAGGCTGCAGCATAAAGCGGCGCAGCCCGGGGGCATCCTCGGTCGCGTCCAGTTCTTCCACGTTCAGCGGCAGCTCGCCCAGCACCTGTTCGCAGAAGGCGCTGGCCTGTTCGTCCTGCTGGTAACAGCAGATCAGCCAGCGGCGACCGTCGTTTGCCACCTGCTGCAGCACCGCCCGCCCGATGCCCAGGCGGCGGTATTTGCGTAGAACGAACAGGTCGGCGAATTCCATCGTTGCCTCGCCCCGCTCGTCATAAGCCTCCAGCAACAGAAAGCCGGCGATGAAGCCATCCACCAGGATCAGCTGTGCGCTCCAGCCCTCGGCCTGCCAATAGCGCTGCAGGTGCGGTTGATGAACATAAAAGCGCCCATCGATTTCGACGTCCTCCTGCTCCCAGTCCGAGGACTCGTAGGCGTAGAACTGGTAGAGGTTGCTGATCAGCGGCAGTTGCTCGGCGCTGGCAGGGACGAGTTCGATGGACATGGCAGGTCGCTCGCGGGTGAGCGTTGCATTATCGGCGTCTGCTCTGCCTGCTGCTAGGGTCTGTGCGCTGAATGTCTGTAAATTTATCCAGTTGTTCGGTATCGTTTCGGCCTTCGCTTTCCAGCAGGACGATTGCCATGGCCAAGGCCAAACGCTTGTATGGCTGCACCGAGTGCGGCGCGACCTTTCCCAAGTGGGCCGGGCAGTGCGGTGAGTGCGGCGCCTGGAATACCCTGACCGAAACCATGCTCGAAGCCGGTGCGGCGACGCCCAGCGGGCGTACGGGCTGGGCTGGCGCCCAGGCTCAGTTGAAGACCCTTGCCGAAGTCAGTGTCGAGGAGATGCCGCGCTTTTCCACCGCTTCTGCTGAACTCGACCGGGTGCTCGGTGGGGGGCTGGTCGATGGCTCGGTGGTGCTGATCGGTGGCGATCCCGGCATCGGCAAGTCGACCATCCTGCTGCAGACGCTGTGTAACGTCGCCCAGCGTTTCCCGGCGCTCTACGTCACCGGCGAGGAATCCCAACAGCAGGTGGCGATGCGTGCCCGGCGCCTGGGCTTGCCCGAGGACAAGCTCAAGGTGATGACCGAGACCTGCATCGAAAGCATCATCGCCACCGCTCGCCAGGAGCGACCCAAGGTGATGGTGATCGACTCGATCCAGACCATCTTCACCGAGCAGTTGCAATCGGCGCCCGGTGGTGTCGCCCAGGTACGCGAGAGCGCAGCCTTGCTGGTGCGCTACGCCAAGCAGAGCGGTACGGCGATCTTTCTGGTCGGCCACGTCACCAAGGAAGGCGCGCTGGCCGGGCCGCGGGTGCTGGAGCACATGGTCGACACCGTGTTGTATTTCGAGGGCGATCCCGATGGCCGCCTGCGCCTGCTGCGCGCGGTGAAGAACCGTTTTGGCGCGATCAACGAGCTGGGCGTGTTCGGCATGACCGACAAGGGCCTCAAGGAAGTCTCCAACCCTTCGGCGATCTTCCTCACCCGGGCTCAGGAGGAAGTGCCGGGCAGCATCGTCATGGCGACCTGGGAAGGCACCCGGCCGATGCTGGTGGAAGTGCAGGCGCTGGTCGACACCAGCCACATGGCCAACCCGCGCCGGGTGACCCTGGGGCTGGACCAGAACCGCCTGGCCATGCTGCTGGCGGTGCTGCATCGGCATGGCGGCATACCCACCTATGACCAGGACGTATTCCTCAACGTGGTCGGTGGGGTGAAGGTGCTGGAGACCGCCTCCGACCTGGCGCTGATGGCGGCGGTGATGTCCAGCCTGCGCAACCGGCCGCTGCCGCACGATCTGTTGGTGTTTGGCGAAGTCGGCCTGTCAGGCGAAATACGTCCGGTGCCCAGTGGTCAGGAGCGTCTCAAGGAGGCGGCCAAGCACGGCTTCAAGCGTGCCATCGTGCCCAGGGGCAATGCACCGAAAGAGCCCCCGGCGGGCCTGCAGGTGGTTGCCGTGACCCGCCTCGAACAGGCCCTGGACGCGCTCTTCGAGTAAGCGCCCCCGCGCCTGGCCAAACCTGTCTCAGTGGACCGGGCAGACTGCATCAGCCTGCCGGCGGCGCTGCATGCGCTGGCCGATACGAGCCAGCCAGGCGCTGGGGCGTGCCGGGCGCTGTGCCTGACGCTGCGAAGGGAAGTCGAGTGCCTGGGCGATAGGGGCGCTGATCATGACGATGCCTCCGTGGGGAATGTTCCCCTGTTGGGTTCGTCTCTATCCTGCGATTCGGCACATCAGCGAATCTTGACCGAAGTCAATCATTGCCGGAGCCCAGGCGCGGCAGGACGCCGCATGGCGCTCAGTCGTCCCCGCACAGTGCCGCCAGCTCGCGCTCCAGCAGTTGATCGTCACCCAGGTTGAGTTCGACCAGGCGGCGCAGGTGGCTCATGGAATCGAGGTCGATGTGGTGACACAGGAAGCCCAGCACGCGCTCTTCGCGGTGCACCAGCTCGACCTGCATCACCACTTGCAGTTTGTCCGCGAGATTGACGCGCAGCAGATAATCCTCACCGCTACCGCCTTCCCAGTTCCACGGGCGGCGAACCAGCACGCCCTTGAACGAGATGTCGTGAAGCTCCACTTGCCAGATCCGCTCGCCCTGGACGATCTCAGCGGGTGCATCGAAGGCGATGCGCTGGAAACGTCGGCGTTCGTGGGTGTCGCTCATTGGAGGTGTCCTCTGTTTGTTTCATCCACTATAGCTAAGCCAGCTCACTGCTGTCGCCAGCCGATGGAGCGTCGGCGCCGAAACCCATGCAGGGGGTACATGAGTAGGCTCACGATGGCGGGCAGGTAGGCGAGACTTCGGGTGCCCAGCCGTATTCCATGGCGTGTCTGACCAGGTCGGCGGGCTTTTCGATGTCCAGCTTGCGGCGAATGTTCAGGCGGTAGGTTTCCACCGTGCGCACGCTGATTTGCAGTTCTCTGGCCATCGCCTTGTTATTCAGCCCCTGAGCCATCATCAGCAGGACCTGGCGCTCGCGCGGCGTCAGCTCGCCTTCCTCGGTGTCCTCCTGGGCGAGCTTGTGCGCCACGTCGCCGCTGTAAAAGCGGCCGCCAACCGCCAGTACGTCGATCGCCGAAATGATTTCCTGGGAGGGCGCCTCCTTGAGTACGTACCCCGAGGCGCCCACGCGCAACGAGCTGCTGACGTACTCCTGATTATCGTACATGCTGAGGATCAGCACCTTGATCGGCGGGTGGCGCTTCTTGATGATGGCGGTCAGCTCGAGGCCGTTGATGTCCTTGAGGCCGATGTCCATCAGCAGGATATCGGGCTGTTCGCGCGCTACCAGCTGCAGTGCCTCGCTGCCACTGCCGGCTTCGCCGACGATCTCGAAGTGATCGACCATCGACAGCAGGGTACGTATGCCGTCGCGCACCAGCACATGGTCGTCGACGAGGGCGATGCGGATCGTCTTCATCACTGCGGATCCTGAGTGGCGGGTGTGACGGCGCAGAGTAGCAGGGCCACGTTCAGTTCGGTGCCCGATGAGTTCGAGGTGATGGCGAAATCGCCGCCGAAGTGTTCGACCCGCTCGCGGATATTGCGCAGGCCAATGCCGCTGTGTTGTTCGGCCTCGCGCAGGCTGAAACCGCCGCCGTCATCGTTGATGCGCAGGTTCACGCTGCGGCGGTTGCCGGTCAGGCTGATCGCCACGCGGCTTGCCTGGGCGTGGCGTTCGATATTGGCCAGTGCTTCCTGGAGGATGCGGAACAGGGCCACGTTCACGTCGTCGCTCAGGCGAATATCGCCGAGGCTGTTCTCATAGGCCACGCTGAGCCCGCTGCGCTGTTCGAACTCACTGGCCAGCTGGCCGATCGCCGAAGCCAGGCCCAGAGTATCGAGCAGTGAGGGGTGCAGGTCGTGGGAGATACGGCGGACTTCGCCGATTGCCCCGGCCAGGCGCTCGACGCCCAGGCGCAGGGTCTGTGCGGCACTGGCCTTGCCGGCTTCCAGCTCGTGGCTGGCCAGTTCGAACTTGAACTTGATCGACACCAGCAACTGGCTGATGCCGTCGTGCAGCTCGCGGGACAGGCGCGAGCGTTCTTCTTCCTGGGAGGTGATGATGCGCTGGGTCAACTGCTGCAACTTGCGGTCGGCGAGACGATGCTCGCTGACATTGAGGGTCAGCCCGCTGGCGAACACCAGCAGCACGGCGATCAGGGCGACCACCGCGATGGCGAGCATGGTGGTGCGAATGCCGCTGCCGACGTCGTGGCGAACCTGGGCGATGGCATTGTCGACGTCCTCCAGGTAGATGCCGGTACCGAGCATCCAGCCCCAGCGCTCGAGCAGGGTCACGTAGGCGAGCTTGTCGGCCAACTGGCCGGTCGAGGGTTTCTGCCAGCCGTAGCGCTGAAAGCCGTCGCCTTGCGCAGCACTGCGGATCAACGCCTGGATCACCAGCAAACCATGGGAGTCGGTCATGTTCCACAGGTCCTGGCCGACCAGCCCGCTCTGGCGCGGGTGCATCAGGTTCCGGCCATTGCGGTCGTAGACGAAGAAGTAACCGTCACTGCCGAAGTTGATCCGCGCCAGCAGGGCCAGAACCTGACGCTTGGTGTCGTCGTCATCGTCGCCACTCCCGTACAGCGGCTCGATGGTGCTCAGCGCCATCTCCACGTAGTGCTTGAGTTCGGCCTGCTTGCTGCCCAGGATGCTGTGTTCGATGAGCTGGGCCTGCTGGTTGCCCAGGCGCTGGTTCTGCACCAGAACCAGCAGGCAGACCACGGCCACGGCCAGCAGCATCGGCAACAGGCTGAGCGCGACGATCTTGTGTTTGAGTTGCATCGATTCACTCCAGGCAGGAGAGGTCGGTGGGCTGGAGGAGGGCGCGGGCGCCCTGGCCGCCTTGCGCGTGGGCTGGCAGAGCATACACAAAACCGGGCCGTGAGCGGTCACGCGGCCGGTATTGCTCTGCGTAGTTCTACGTGGATGGGTGTGGGTAGTTTTGCGAATTACCGTAAAGGGTACTTATATGGATAGTTGCGGAGCTCTAAGAACCCGTTCACGATCCGCTGCTGCGTTTCAAGCACGCTTGATTGCCAGCCCAATGCCCGTCATCGCTTGCCTTGGCAGGGCGCCTGCTCCTCGCAGGACTCTGGCGTGGAGCGTGAACAGGCTCTGCTTTCGGGGCACGACAATAACAATGAGTGCCGCGGGTCAAGGTCTGCGGCAGGAGAGATTCAATGACCAGAATGGCCAGCCATATCGCCTGGTTCGCCGTCGCCTTGCTGGGCGCCTTCGCGCTGGGTACGGTGGCGCTGAATCGCGGTGAGTCGATCAACGCCCTGTGGATTGTCGTCGCTGCCGTGGCGATCTATCTCGTCGCTTACCGGTACTACAGCCTGTTCATCTCCACCAAGGTGATGCAGCTCGACCCCACCCGCGCCACCCCCGCCGTACTCAACAATGACGGCCTGGACTACGTCCCCACCAACAAGCACATCCTCTTCGGCCACCACTTTGCCGCCATCGCTGGCGCCGGTCCGCTGGTCGGCCCGGTCCTCGCCGCGCAGATGGGCTACCTGCCGGGCACGCTCTGGCTGATCGCCGGTGTGGTTCTCGCCGGTGCGGTGCAGGACTTCATGGTGCTGTTCATTTCCACGCGCCGTAACGGCCGCTCACTGGGCGAGCTGGTGCGCGAGGAAATGGGCCAGATACCCGGTACCATCGCCCTGTTCGGCGCTTTCCTGATCATGATCATCATCCTCGCGGTGCTCTCTCTGATCGTGGTCAAGGCGCTGGCGGAAAGTCCCTGGGGCATGTTCACGGTGATGGCGACCATTCCCATCGCCATGTTCATGGGCATCTACATGCGTTATATCCGGCCCGGGCGCATCGGCGAGATTTCCCTGATCGGGGTGATCCTGCTGCTCGGTTCCATCTGGCTGGGCGGCGTGATCGCCGCCGATCCCGTGTGGGGGCCGGCCTTCACCTTCACCGGCGTGCAGATCACCTGGATGCTGATCGGTTATGGCTTCGTCGCGGCGGTGTTGCCGGTATGGCTGATCCTCGCACCGCGTGACTACCTGTCGACCTTCCTGAAGATCGGCACCATCATCGCCCTGGCCATCGGCATTCTGGTGGTCATGCCCGAGCTGAAAATGCCGGCCCTGACCCAGTTCACCGACGGCACCGGCCCGGTGTGGAAGGGCACGCTATTCCCCTTCCTGTTCATCACCATCGCCTGCGGTGCGGTCTCCGGGTTCCACGCGCTGATCAGCTCCGGTACCACGCCCAAGCTGCTCGCCAACGAGTCCCATGCCCGTTACATCGGCTATGGCGGCATGTTGATGGAGTCCTTCGTGGCGATCATGGCGATGGTCGCCGCTTCGGTGATCGAGCCGGGCGTGTATTTCGCCATGAACAGCCCTGCCGCCCTAGTCGGTTCGGATGTCCAGTCGGTTGCCGCCGCAGTCAGCAGTTGGGGGTTCGTGATCACCCCGCAAGAGTTGGAAGCGGTCGCCCGGGACATCGGCGAGAACACCATCCTGGCCCGTGCCGGTGGTGCGCCGACCCTTGCCGTGGGTATCGCGCAGATCCTCCACAGCGTGCTGCCGGGTGAGAACACCATGGCGTTCTGGTACCACTTCGCGATCCTCTTCGAGGCGCTGTTCATCCTTACTGCGGTCGACGCCGGTACCCGTGCCGGGCGCTTCATGCTGCAGGATCTGCTGGGCAACTTCGTGCCTTCGCTGAAGAAGACCGAGTCCTGGTTCGCCAACGTTATCGCCACTGCCGGCTGCGTGGCGCTGTGGGGCTGGCTGCTTTATCAGGGCGTGATCGATCCGCTGGGTGGCATCAACACCCTGTGGCCGCTGTTCGGCATCTCCAACCAGATGCTCGCCGGCATCGCGCTGATGCTCGGTACCGTGGTACTGATCAAGATGAAGCGTGAGCGCTACGTGTGGGTAACGCTGATCCCGGCCACCTGGCTGCTGATCTGCACCACCACCGCAGGGCTGATCAAGCTGCTTGATCCGAACCCGGCAGTCGGCTTCCTTGCCCTGGCGAAGAAGTACCAGGCTGCTGTGGACGCCGGTCAGATCCTCGCGCCGGCCAAGGATCTCGGGCAGATGCAGCACGTGATCTTCAACGCCTACACCAACGCCACGCTCACCGTGCTGTTCCTGTTCGTGGTGCTGAGCGTGCTGTTCTATGCCGTCAAGGTCGGTCGTGCCGCCTGGCGCAAGGAGTTGCGCACCGATCAGGAAGCGCCTTACCAGGCGCTTCCCGCCGACGCACCGGAGGTCGCTCGTGTTCAATGACCTCAGCCGCATGGGCAAGTACCTCGGCCAGGCCGCACGGATGCTGGTGGGCATGCCCGACTACGACACCTATGTCGAGCACATGGCCAGGAAGCATCCGGACAAGCCGGTAATGAGCTACGAAGCCTTCTTCCGCGAGCGCCAGGAAGCGCGTTATGGTGGCGGCAAGGGGCGGCCGATCCGCTGCTGCTAAGGTAGCGGCAAGCCTCAAGCTGCAAGCCGATGGCGGTGACTGCGCAGGTAGTTCACCGCCATCGATTTTGTGTTGTCTTACCACCTCCAGGCCAAGGGAGTCGGCTGCCTACCAGTAGCCGTCGCCCGAAACCTGTCGCGTCAAGGAACGCCCATGTGCCTTTCCCCCATTCCGGTCACCGTGCTCAGCGGCTTTCTCGGTGCCGGCAAGACCACCCTGTTGCGGCATGTGCTGAAGGCCGAGCACGGCCTGAAGATCGCGGTCATCGAGAACGAATACAGCGAAGTGCCGATCGACAGTCGGTTGCTCGGCAGCGAGCCGGTGCAGGTGATGACCCTGGCCAATGGCTGCGTATGTTGTTCGATCCATGTCGAGTTGGAAAAGGCACTGTTCCTGCTGCTGGAGAAGCTCGACAGCGGTGAGCTGGTTTTCGACCGCCTGGTGATCGAATGCACGGGGCTCGCCGATCCGGCGCCGGTGGCGCAAACCTTCTTCGCCACGCAGGAGCTGTGCGAGCGCTATGTGCTGGACGGCATCATCACCCTGGTGGATGCCGCCAACGCCGAGCGCCACCTGCAGGAAACCATCGCCCAGGCGCAGGTCGGCTTCGCTGATCGCATCCTGCTGAGCAAGACCGATCTGGTCGATGAGGCCAGCCGTGAGGCATTGGTCGCGCGTTTGCAGCGCATCAACCGGCGGGCGCCGATCCGTGTGGTCGAGCACGGTCGCATCGACCTGGGCGAACTGCTCGACGTGCGTGGTTTCAACCTCAACGCTGATATCGCACCGAGCCTGCGCCCGGTTGCACCTGGCAAGAACAGCGACCGTATCTCCACGCTGGTGCTCACCAGCGATACGCCGCTGGATCTGGACCGGCTTTCCGGATTCATGGAAGAGCTGTTGGAGGAGCACGGTAATTCACTGTTGCGCTACAAGGGCGTGCTGAGCATTGCCGGGGAAGACCGTCGCATGGTGTTCCAGGGTGTGTTGCGGCTTTATGGTTTCGATTGGGACAGCGAGTGGAGCCCTGACGAGAAACGTGAGAGCGTGATCGTCTTCATCGGCGACAACCTGCCCGAGGAAACGATTCGCCAGGGCTTCGCCGCGCTGAGCGCCTAGTTTTCCCACGGATAAAAAAATGCCGGGCAGCTCGCGCTGTCCGGCATTTTTCATTCCCGTGAACCCTTACTCGTCGAGGAACGAGCGCAGGTGTTCGCTACGGGTCGGGTGACGCAGCTTGCGCAGCGCCTTGGCTTCGATCTGACGAATACGCTCACGGGTGACATCGAACTGTTTGCCCACTTCCTCGAGGGTGTGGTCAGTGTTCATGTCGATACCGAAGCGCATGCGCAGTACCTTGGCTTCACGTGCAGTGAGGCCGGCCAGGACTTCGCGGGTGGCTTCCTTGAGGCTTTCCACGGTCGCCACGTCGATCGGCGATTGCATGGTGGAATCCTCGATGAAGTCGCCCAGGTGCGAATCTTCGTCGTCGCCGATCGGGGTTTCCATGGAGATCGGCTCTTTGGCGATCTTCAATACCTTGCGGATCTTGTCCTCGGGCATTTCCATGCGCTCACCCAGCTCTTCCGGAGTAGGCTCGCGGCCCATTTCCTGAAGCATCTGACGGGAGATGCGGTTGAGCTTGTTGATCGTCTCGATCATGTGCACCGGAATACGGATGGTGCGGGCCTGGTCGGCGATCGAGCGAGTGATCGCCTGACGGATCCACCAGGTGGCATAGGTCGAGAACTTGTAGCCACGACGGTATTCGAACTTGTCCACCGCCTTCATCAGGCCGATGTTGCCTTCCTGGATCAGATCGAGGAATTGCAGACCACGGTTGGTGTACTTCTTGGCGATCGAGATCACCAGGCGCAGGTTGGCTTCGACCATCTCTTTCTTCGCGCGGCGGGCTTTCGCCTCACCGATCGACATGCGACGGTTGATGTCCTTGATCTCGGCCAGGGTCAGGTCGCTTTCGGTCTGCAGGGCGATCAGCTTCTGCTGGCAGCGCTGGATGTCCGCCTGCAGGTTGCCGATGGCTTCCGCATATTTGGACTTGCCCTTGGCCAGGCTCGCGGCCCAGTCCAGATCCACTTCGTTGCCCGGGAACAGGCGCAGGAAGTCGGCGCGCGGCATGCGTGCATCACGTACGCACAGCTGCATGATGGCGCGTTCCTGACCACGCAGGCGGTCCAGCGCTTCACGCACGCGCACCACCAGGGCGTCGTATTGCTTGGGCACCAACTTGATCGGCATGAACAGCTCGGCCAGGGCCTTGAGCTCCTGAATCGCCTGTTTGCTGCTGCGGCCATGCTTCTTCAGCGCTTTCTTGGCGATTTCCAGCTGGTCGGAGACCGCCGTGAAGCGGCGCAGGGCCTCTTCCGGATCCGGGCCGCCGTCGCCTTCCTCTTCCTCGTCGTCACTGTCGCCGTCTTCTTCCTCGTCGTCCTTGTCGGCAGCGTCACCGGCCGCCGCGGGCACGGGAGCAGCGGCTTCGGCAGGGACGCTGCCATCATCCGGGTCGATGTAGCCACTGAGTACTTCGACCAGGCGGCCGCCCTCGGTGGTGACGCGAGTGTATTCGGCGAGAATGCTGTCGACGGTCCCCGGGAAGTGAGCGACTGCGCCCATCACTTCACGGATGCCTTCCTCGATGCGTTTGGCGATTTCGATTTCGCCTTCACGGGTCAGCAGTTCCACGGTACCCATTTCACGCATGTACATGCGCACGGGATCGGTGGTGCGACCGATGTCGGTTTCCACCGCAGCCAAGGCAGCTGCGGCTTCTTCGGCGGCGGCTTCGTCGGTGTCGGCGTCAGCCAGCATCAGGGCGTCTGCATCCGGAGCACTCTCGTGTACCGGGATCCCCATGTCGTTGATCATGCGGATGATGTCTTCCACCTGCTCGGGATCTGAAATATCCTCGGGCAGGTGGTCGTTGACCTCTGCGTAAGTCAGATACTTCTGCTCACGACCCAGGGTGATCAACTCTTTGATACGAGATTGCTGTTGCGCTTTTCCGGACATAACACCCTATCCACTGAAGGTCTTGGCGGGCTGAAAACAAGCCGAGGATTATACCTCAGCTAGGCGCTCAGGCGCCAGTTGGGGTCTTGCTGGGCGAGGCGAGGCTGCTGTAATGCTCACGGAGCAGGGCCTTTTCCTCGTCGGTGAGTTCGCTCGGGCTTTTCTGCATGATGCTGCGCAGAGCGGTTTCGCGCCGTCTTAGCGACTGGCTATGGACAAGTGTAGTTATGGTGTCGAAAAACTGCCGTTCAAGGTTGTCCTGATCGATTAACCATTCTTTTTCTGCCAGTACCTTGAGCAGGCGACCCTGTTCGGTGCCATGCCAGCGCGCGATCAGTTGCAGCGAGCGCAGGGCCGGCTGCTTCTGCAGGGTGCCTACCAAGGCTACCAGCAGTTGTGCATAAGTGTCGCCTTCGGCTGCGAAATTGCTGACATCATCGACCCTTTGCGCCAGTTCGGGGTGATGCAGCAGGCTACGCAGCGCGCTCAGGTGAGGTGACTCGACACTTACCGCGGTGCGCGGCGGGTGGTAATCGTCGCGGCCTCTCTTGTTCCACTTGCCACCGTCTTTTTTCCACTCGCCCTTGCCCTGCTTTCTGGCTGGGCGCTCGAAGGCCTGAGCCGGTTGCTGCTCTTGATGGCTTGGCGCTGCGTCGTAATAGGCGCTATCGGGGATGGCTTCGAGGTGCGGTACGTGGTGCTCGTTGTCCTGCTGTGCGGGTGCGGGTCGTACCTGGCGGGCTGGTGGCGCTGCCATCTGGCTCAGGGCGTCGGTGCTGAGGCCGGTGATCTGGGTCAGGCGCTGGCGCATCAGGGCGCGCAGGGTGGTGCCGGGAATCTTGTCGATCAGGGGGGCGGCCAGAGTGACCAGGTGGGCCTTGCCCTCCAGGGAGCGAGGGTCGGCCTCTTCGCTGAGTTGCTGGAAGAAGTAGTCAGCCAGTGGCTGTGCATGCTGCTGGATGCGTGCGCGAAACGCGTCGGTGCCCTCGCTGCGCACCAGGGTGTCCGGATCCTCGCCGTCGGGCAGAAACAGGAAGCGAGCGCGGCGGCCGTCCTGCAGGTTCGGCAGGGCGGCTTCCAGTGCGCGCCAGGCGGCGTTGCGGCCGGCCTGGTCGCCGTCGAAGCAGAACAGTACGCTTGGCACCAGGCGGAACAGGCGCTTGAGGTGCTCCTCGCTGGTCGCCGTCCCCAGGGTCGCCACGGCATTGCGCAGGCCTTGCTGGGCGAGGGCGATGACGTCCATGTAACCCTCGACCACCATGATCTCGTCGAGGTTGCGGTTGTGCTTGCGTGCCTCGTACAGGCCGTAGAGTTCCTGGCCCTTGTGGAACACCGGGGTTTCCGGCGAGTTCAGGTACTTGGGCTTGTCGTCACCCAGGACTCGGCCGCCAAAGGCGATGACGCGGCCACGGCTGTCGTGGATGGGAAAGATCACCCGGTCGCGGAAGCGGTCGTAGCGTTTGCCGCTGTCCGGGTTTTCCACCAGCAGGCCGGCGTCGATCATCGCCTTGTGTTGCAGGCTGTCGCCGGACAGGTGTTTGAGCAGGTTGTCCCAGCCCGGCGGCGCGAAGCCCAGGCCGAAGTCCCTGGCGATCTCGCCGGACAGCCCACGGCCTTTCAGGTAGTCGACCGCCGCACGGCGCTGTGGGTGACTCTTCAGTGCCTGGCGGTAGAAGTCAGCCGCCGCCTTGAGCAACGCATAGAGTGGCGAATCGCTTGGTTGCCGCGGTTTGACGCCGCGTCCGCCGTCCTCGCGCGGCACGTCCATGCCGGCACGTTTGGCCAGTTCCTCGACCGCCTGGGGGAACTCCATCTGGTCGTGATCCATCACGAAGCCCAGGGCGTTGCCGCCGGCGCCACAGCCGAAACAGTAGTAGAACTGCTTGTCCGGGCTGACGGTGAAGGAGGGGGACTTCTCCTTGTGGAACGGGCAGCAGGCGCTGTAGTTCTTGCCGGTCTTCTTCAGTTGGATGCGCGAACTCACCACATCGACGATATCGGTGCGGTTGAGCAGGTCATCGATGAAGGTTTGCGGGATCAGGCCGGCCATAAGTGCTCAGTGGTGCCGTGATAACACGGCAAGCGATAGCGGCAAGAACGCAAAAACTCCGATCATTCGCCGGGTGGCGATGCGGAGTCTTTGACGATGATGCCCGGGGTAAGCCGGGCATTCGGACGTTGCGTGTACCCTATTAGTACAGGCGAACGCTGCGGCGCTGTTCGCGCTGCACTTTCTTGGCGTGACGCTTGACGGCGGCAGCGGCTTTGCGCTTACGCTCGGCGGTCGGCTTTTCGTAGAATTCGCGGCTACGAACTTCGGCCAGAACACCGGCTTTTTCGCAGGAGCGCTTGAAACGACGCAGAGCTACGTCGAAGGGTTCGTTCTCTTTAACTTTGACGGCTGGCATCCAGAGCTACCTTCTTTATTACCGGAGGTTTGTGTCTTCCGGCAATGGCACGGAAAGATCACAGGTTTTTAAGGGTTGCGGATGTTACCGCCTCGTCGACCGGAATGCAAAGCCTCTGATCGAAAAGCACTGGTCTGCGCCGCTTGGCGACGATTATCATGCCGGCCTTTCACGCCCGGCGGGCTGCCGGACTGCTCAACCTCGAGGCGAAACCATGCTTGTGCTGGGATTGGAAACTTCGTGCGACGAGACCGGCGTCGCGCTCTACGACAGCGAGCGCGGGCTGCTCGCCGATGCGCTGTTCAGCCAGATCGACCTGCACCGCGCCTATGGCGGCGTGGTGCCTGAGCTGGCCTCCCGCGATCATGTCAAACGCATGCTGCCGCTGATCCGCCAGGTGCTGGACGACGCCGGCTGCGTGGCCAGCGATATCGACGCCATCGCCTACACTGCCGGGCCGGGGCTGGTCGGCGCGCTGCTGGTCGGTGCCTCCTGCGCCCAGGCGCTGGCGTTTGCCTGGGATATCCCGGCCATCGGCGTGCACCACATGGAGGGGCATCTGCTGGCACCCATGCTAGAGCCGACTCCACCAGCTTTTCCGTTCGTCGCCTTGCTGGTGTCGGGCGGGCACACTCAACTGGTGCGGGTCGATGGCATCGGCGAGTACCAGTTACTCGGCGAGTCGCTGGACGATGCTGCCGGCGAGGCGTTCGACAAGACCGCCAAGCTGATGGGCCTGCGTTACCCCGGCGGCCCGGAAATCGCCCGGCTCGCCGAGCGTGGCACGCCGGGGCGTTTCGCGTTCCCGCGGCCGATGACCGATCGCCCTGGTCTGGACTTCAGTTTCAGCGGCCTCAAGACCTTTACCCTCAATACCTGGCAGCAGTGCTGCGCCAATGGTGACGACAGCGAGCAGACCCGCTGCGACGTGGCCCAGGCGTTCCAGCAGGCGGTGGTCGAGACGCTGACCATCAAATGCCGCCGTGCGCTCAAGCAGACGGGGCTCGACAGCCTGGTGATCGCCGGCGGTGTCAGCGCCAACCAGGCGCTGCGCCTGTCGCTGGAGGACATGCTGGCAGCGTTGAAGGGCAAGGTCTTCTACGCCCGTCCGGCATTCTGTACCGACAATGGCGCAATGATCGCCTACGCCGGCTGCCAGCGTCTGCTGGCCGGGCAGCATCAGGACCTGGCGATCAGCGTGCAGGCACGCTGGCCGATGGAAGATCTGCCTGGCTGCGGGCCTCGTGTAGAAAGCTGAACGAGAGTGGGATGTTGCTTGTGGCTTGACGCTGCCCTTAGAAATGCCGCTCACGGCCAGCCCACAGATCGCGTAGATTGCCACGGTGGCGCCAGACGATCAGCCCACTCAGCACGCACGTCGGCAGCAATGCTTCCGGTTGTTGCCAGGCGAGCAGCGGCAAGGTCAGCGGCGCTGCGGTCAGTGCGGCGAGGGAGCTGGTACGGGTCAGCGTGAAGGTCAGCAGCCAGGTGCCCAACGCCAGCAGCGCCGCTGGCGGGTACAGGCCCAGCAGCATGCCGGCTGCGGTGGCGACGCCTTTGCCGCCGCGAAAGCGGAAGTAGATCGGATAAAGATGCCCGACCACGGCCGCCAGCCCCAGCCAGGCCTGCTGCTGCAGCCCGAATCCCAGGTGGTCGGCAAGCACAACCGGCAGCAAACCTTTGAACAGATCGCCAATCAGCGTGAGAATGGCCAGTCGCTTGCCCGCGACCCTCAGCATGTTGGTGGCGCCGGGATTACCCGAACCACTGGCGCGGGGATCCGCCAGACCGGTCATGCGGCTGAGCAGGATAGCGAAGGACAGCGAGCCGAGCAGGTAGGCGAGGATCGCCAGCAACCAAAACATGGTATCCATTCCGCGCCGGGGGATGCCCGATTCTAACGAGGTACGACGAGCTTGTCGTGCCGTGGAGAGCATGCTTGGACACAGTGTTTATCGCGGGTCTGGAAGTCGATACCGTCATCGGTGCCTACGACTGGGAACGCACCATCCGCCAATGCCTGCAGCTGGATCTGTGGCTGGGTTGGGACAACCGGCCGGCGGCCGAAGACGATGACCTGAGCAAGGCGCTGGATTACGCCTCGCTGTCCACGCGTATCCAGGCGTTCGCCAGCGAGTCGCAGTTCATCCTCGTGGAAACCTTCGCAGAGCGCCTGGTCGAGGTGCTGATGAGCGAGTTCGGCATCCCCTGGGTGCGTTTGCGCCTGACCAAGCCGGGCGCCGTGCCCGCCGCCCATGGTGGTGTTGGCGTGGAGATCGAGCGCGGATGCCGCTAACCCCGATACTGCTGGGCCTGGGCAGCAACATGGAGCGTGAGGCGCATTTGTGCGCCGGCCTCGACGCCCTGGCCGAGATCGTCACCGACATGCGCTGTTCGCCGGTTTTCGAAAGCCTGGCGGTGGGCATCAAGAGCGGTCCGTTCTTCAATCTGGTGATTGCCGGGCAGACCGCCTTGCCGTTGCTCGAGCTGGACCGCCGGTTGAAGTTCATCGAAGCCGACAACGGCCGCTATGCCCCGGATCGTAAAGGCTTGCCACTGGATATCGACGTGCTGATGTACGACGCCCTGGTGGGCAACTTCGATGGCCTGGTGCTGCCCCGTGCGGAAATCCTCAGCAACGCCTTCGTGCTCAGGCCGCTGGCCCTGCTGGTACCCGACGTCGAGCACCCGGGCGTCGGGCACAGCTTCGCCCAGTTGTGGCGCGAGGCGCGCATCGAGCAGCAGCTGTGGCCGGTGTCGTTTCAGTGGCGCGGTACCGAGCTGACGCCTGCCGAGTTGCTGCCGTCGCCCTAGGGCGCGATTTTGCATGGCAACGCGGCTCGCGCTGAAACGCCAACGGACCCTAGCCCTGATCCTGTTCTTTGCCATTGCCATGCTTGAACGCCTCAAGTGCGGCGAGACGTTCACGACTCAGCGCTTCCCCCAGTTCCGCGCCCTTGTAACCGCGCTCGAGCAGTGGCTGCACGGCCACCTTGCGAACCGCCTGCATGGCGTCCAGCAGATAGCGGGCTTGCGGGTATTCACGCTGTTCCAGGCCATGACGACCCCGGGCATCCATTTCGCTGGCGGCGACGAAGGCCTCGAAGCGCTGCGGGCGGCGGAACACGTCGAAGCGCTGCATCAGCTCCAGCAGCGTCGAGGCCCGTAGTTCCAGGGCGCGATGGGCATGGGTGTGGAACTCCCCGACCAGTTCGGCCAGCTCCTGACATTCCCGGGGAACCCTGCAGCGTTTGTTGATCGCCTGGATCAGCGGGATGCCACGCTGTTCGTGGGCGATATGCCGGGGCCACTCGGCGGGCTCGGTCAGGCCCTTGCCCACGTCGTGCAGCAGGCAGGCCCAGCGAACCGGCAACGGTTGGCCGTGGTCGGCGCACTGGCGCAGCACGGCCAGCACGTGAATGCCGGTATCTATCTCCGGGTGGTGGGCGGGTGGCTGCGGTACCCCGAACAGCGCATCCACTTCAGGCAGCATGGCTGCCAGAGCTGTACAGTCGTGCAGTACCTGGATGAAAACGTCGGGGCGTGGCTCCATCAAGGCTCGGGATATTTCCTTCCAGCTGCGTTCCGGGGTCAGAGCGTCCAGCTCGCCCGATTCGGCCAGTTGGCGCATCAGCGCCAGGGTCTCGGCCGCCACGCTGAAGCCCAGCGGTGCATAGCGGGCGGCGAAGCGTGCCACGCGCAGCACGCGCAGGGGATCCTCGGCGAAAGCCGGCGAGACATGGCGCAGCTGTTTGGCGGCCAGGTCGCGTTGCCCGCCGTAGGGGTCGATGAGCCTGCCATCCCGGTCTTCGGCGATGGCGTTGATGGTCAGGTCGCGGCGGATCAGGTCCTCTTCCAGAGTCACTTCCGGGCTGGCGTGAAAGGTGAAGCCGCCGTAGCCGCGACCACTCTTGCGCTCGGTGCGCGCCAAGGCGTACTCCTCGCCTGTTCGTGGATGCAGGAACACCGGGAAATCCGCGCCGACCGGGCGATAGCCCGCTTCCAGCATGGCCTCGGCGGTGGCGCCAACCACCACCCAGTCGATCTCGGTGACCGGGCGGCCGAGCAGGCGATCGCGGACGGCACCGCCAACTTTGTAGATGAGCATAGGGTTCTCCGTCATCGGCAAAGGATAACCGCTGTGCAGGAGGCTGTCGTCGTGGGCAGAGCACGGGCCCCGGCGGGCCCGCTTTTCAGAGCGGCGGGATGTGCAGATCCAGGCGCGGGAATTCGCCGTTCGCGGCCGCGTCGCCCCTGGGTGGGACATGCTGGGTATTGACGATTTGCTCGCCCTGCAGGGTCTGCAGGTGGATATCGAATCCCCACAGGCGGTGCAGGTGCCTGAGCACTTCCTCGGTGGAACTGCCCAGGGGTTTGCGGTCGTGCTGGAAGTGGCGCAGGGTCAGCGAGCGGTCACCACGGCGGTCGATGCTCCAGATCTGCACGTTGGGCTCGCGATTGCCCAGGTTGTATTGGGCGGCCAGGGTTTCGCGGATAGTCCGGTAACCCGGCTCGTCATGGATGGCCGGAACGGTCAATTCGTCCTTCTGATCATCGTCGAGAATGCTGAACAGCTTCAGGTCGCGGATCACCTTGGGTGACAGGTACTGCAGGATGAAGCTCTCGTCCTTGAAGCTGGTCATGGCGAATTTCAGGGTGCTCAGCCAGTCGCTGCCGGCGATGTCCGGGAACCAGTGGCGATCTTCCTCGGTGGGGGCTTCGCAGATACGGCGGATGTCGCGGTACATGGCGAAGCCCAGTGCATAGGGGTTGATGCCGCTGTAATAGGGGCTGTCGAAGGAGGGCTGGAACACCACGCTGGTGTGCGACTGCAGGAACTCCATCATGAAGCCGTCGGTGACCAGGCCTTCGTCGTACAGGTCGTTCATCAGGGTGTAGTGCCAGAACGTCGCCCAGCCCTCGTTCATGACCTGGGTCTGGCGCTGCGGGTAGAAGTACTGGGCAATCTTGCGCACGATGCGGATCACCTCGCGCTGCCAGGGCTCCAGCAGCGGGGCGTGCTTTTCCAGAAAGTACAGGATGTTCTCCTGAGGCTCCGCCGGAAAGCGCTTGTTGTCGCCGTCACCGGACTTGCTGGCACTCTTGGGAATGGTGCGCCACAGGTCGTTGATCTGCCGCTGCAGGTGCTCTTCGCGGTCCTTCTGGCGACGGCGCTCCTCCTCCGCGGATATCGGGTACGGACGTTTGTAGCGGTCCACGCCGTAGTTCATCAGGGCGTGGCAGGAGTCGATCAGGTCCTCGACCGCATCGATGCCATGGCGCTCTTCGCACTGGGTGATGTACTGCTTGGCGAACACCAGGTAATCGATGATCGAGCTGGCGTCCGTCCAGGTGCGGAACAGGTAATTGCCCTTGAAAAAGCTGTTGTGGCCATAGCAGGCATGGGCGATCACCAGCGCCTGCATGGTGATGGTGTTCTCTTCCATCAGGTAGGCGATACAGGGGTCGGAATTGATCACGATTTCGTACGCCAGGCCCATCTGGCCGCGGCTGTAGGATTTCTCTGTGCTGAGGAATTGCTTGCCGTACGACCAGTGGTGATAGCCCAGCGGCATGCCCACGGAGGCGTAGGCATCCATCATCTGCTCGGCGGTGATCACCTCGATCTGGTTCGGGTAGGTATCCAGTGCATAGCGTTCGGCGAGCCGGCTGATTTCCCGGTCGTAGTCGCGGATCAGCTCGAAGGTCCATTCCGAGCCGGTGGATAGCGGCTGGCGTTTCTTGCTGCTCATGTCGAAAGCCTCCGCTGGAACAATTCGCGGAATACCGGGTAGATGTCGCCTGCCGATACCAGTTGCTGCTGGGCGAAGGTCTCGTCGAAGGCCTCGGCGACCCGCTGATATTCGAACCACAGGGCCTGGTGCTCGCGCGGGGTGATTTCCACGTAGGTGAAGTACTGCACGAAGGGCATGATCTGCTTGATCAGGATATCGCGGCACACCGGCGAGTCGTCGTTCCAGTTATCGCCGTCCGAAGCCTGGGCGCCATAGATGTTCCACTCGTTGACCGGGTAACGCTCGGCCATGATCTCCTGCATCATTTTCAGGGCGCTGGATACGATGGTGCCGCCGGTCTCCCGCGAGTAGAAGAATTCTTCTTCATCCACTTCCTTGGCACTGGTGTGGTGGCGGATGAAGACCACGTCGATCTTGTCGTAATTGCGCTTGAGAAACAGGTACAGCAGGATGAAGAAGCGCTTGGCGACATCCTTGGTGGCCTGGGTCATGGAGCCGGAAACGTCCATCAGGCAGAACATCACGGCCTTGGAGCTGGGGGTAGGGTGCTTGACCAGCAGGTTGTACTTGAGGTCGAAGGTGTCGAGAAACGGAACACGGTGAATACGCGCACTGAGCCGCTCGATGTCGGCTTCGAGAAGCTGGATGTCGCCGAAGTTGTCCGGCTCTTCACGGCGCAGACGTTCCAGTTCCGCCTTGGCTTCACGCAGCTTCGCCCGGCTGCTGCCGGACAGCGCGATGCGTCGGGCATGGGCCGAGCGCAAGGTGCGGATGATGTTGATCCGTGATGGATTGCCCTCGCTGCTGATACCCGCGCGGACGGTCTTGAAGGTCTCGGCGCCGGTCAGGTGGCGCTTGACCAGGTTGGGCAGCTCGAGGTCCTCGAACATGAAGTCGAGGAATTCTTCCTGGGTGATCTGGAAGACGAACTCGTCCATGCCCTCGCCGGAGTTGCTGGCCTTGCCAGCCCCCTGGCCGCCCCCGCCGCCCTGGGGGCGTGCGATGCGCTCGCCGGCGATGAACTCCTTGTTGCCGGGATGCACCACGGTCTGCTTGCCGCCCCGGCCGTGGTGCAGCACCGGTTCGTCGATGTCCCTGCCTGGAATACTGATCTGCTCGCCGTGTTCCATGTCGGTGATGGAGCGGCGGCCGACCGCCTCCTCCACGGCCTTCTTGATGTGATCACGGTAACGACGGATGAACCGTTGGCGGTTCACCGTACTCTTGTTCTTGCCATTCAGGCGACGGTCGATCACGTAGCTCATACAAGCCCTCCGGGCACTGCAGGCTCCAGGCCACGGCTTGCTCGGTGCCGGGACCTGAATCCTGAGGCCGCTTACTGCGATTTACGTACGCGCAAATACCACTCGGACAGCAGGCGCACCTGCTTCTCTGTGTAGCCGCGCTCGACCATGCGTTTGACGAAGTCGTTGTGCTTCTGCTGATCCTCCTTGCTGGCCTTGGCGTTGAAGCTGATGACGGGCAGCAGATCCTCGGTGTTGGAGAACATTTTCTTCTCGATCACCACGCGCAGCTTCTCGTAGCTCAGCCAGGTCGGGTTCTTGCCGTTATTGTTGGCGCGAGCGCGCAGCACGAAGTTGACGATTTCGTTGCGGAAGTCTTTCGGGTTGCTGATGCCAGCCGGCTTCTCGATTTTCTCCAGTTCCTCGTTGAGGGCCACGCGATTGAGAATTTCGCCGGTCTCCGGGTCGCGGTACTCTTGATCCTGAATCCAGAAATCGGCGTACAGCACGTAACGGTCGAAGATGTTCTGGCCGTACTCGCTGTAGGATTCCAGGTAGGCGGTCTGGATCTCCTTGCCGATGAATTCGATGTAGCGCGGCGCCAGGTATTCCTTGATGAAGCGCAGATAGCGCTCGCGCACTTCGCCGGGAAACTGTTCCTGTTCGATCTGCTGTTCCAGCACGTACAGCAGATGCACCGGGTTGGCGGCGATTTCATGGGGGTCGAAGTTGAACACCTTGGAGAGAATCTTGAAGGCGAATCGGGTGGACAGACCGTTCATGCCTTCGTCGACGCCGGCGGCATCACGGTATTCCTGAATCGACTTGGCCTTGGGATCGGTGTCCTTGAGGTTCTCGCCGTCGTAGACGCGCATCTTCGAGTAGATGTTGGAGTTGTCCGGCTCCTTGAGCCGCGACAGGGTGGAGAACTGGGCCAGCATCTTCAGGGTGTCCGGCGCGCAGTGGGCGTTGGCCAGTGAGCTACTGATCAACAGCTTGTCGTAGATCTTGATCTCGTCGTTGACGCGCAGGCAGTAGGGCACCTTGACGATGTAGATGCGGTCGATGAACGCCTCGTTGTTCTTGTTGTTGCGGAAAGTGTGCCATTCCGATTCGTTGGAGTGGGCCAGCAGGATGCCGTTGTAGGGAATCGCGCCCAGGCCCTCGGTGCTGTTGTAGTTGCCCTCCTGGGTCGCAGTGAGCAGCGGGTGCAGCACCTTGATCGGCGCCTTGAACATCTCGACGAATTCCATCAGGCCCTGGTTGGCCCGGCACAACGCGCCCGAGTAGCTGTAGGCGTCGGCATCGTTCTGGGGGTATTCCTCGAGCTTGCGAATGTCCACCTTGCCGACCAGCGCCGAGATGTCCTGGTTGTTCTCGTCACCGGGCTCGGTCTTGGCGATGGCGATCTGGTTGAGGATCGAGGGGTAGAGCTTGACCACCCGGAACTGGCTGATGTCACCGCCGAACTCGGCCAGGCGCTTGCTGGCCCAGGGCGACATGATGCTGCCCAGGTAGCGCCGCTGGATCCCGTAATCCTCTTCGAGGATCGCCGCATCCTCGGCCGCATTGAACAGGCCCAGCGGCGACTCGAAGACCGGCGAGCCCTTGATGGCGTAGAAGGGTACCTTCTCCATCAGTTGCTTGAGCTTTTCGGCCAGGGACGATTTGCCGCCACCGACCGGCCCCAGCAGGTAGAGGATCTGTTTCTTCTCCTCCAGGCCCTGTGCCGCATGACGGAAGTAGGACACGATCTGCTCGATGCATTCTTCCATGCCATGGAAGTCGGCAAAGGCGGGATAGCGGCGAATCACCTTGTTGGAGAAAATCCGCGACAAGCGCGGGGTGTGCGAGGTATCGATCAGCTCCGGTTCACCGATCGCCATCAGTAGCCGCTCCGAGGCACTGGCATAGGCGCTGCGGTCCTGTTTGCACAGTTCGAGGTATTCCTGCAGCGAGTACTCCTCCTGGCGAGTCGCCTCGAATCGTTGCTGGAAGTGACTGAAAATGCTCATGACTTCACCTCGCTCGATGCTTGGAAGCGGCCGGGATCGGTCGAGCGGGTGTACTGCCCGGGCGCTTGTGCGACCGGAATGAATTCCCCGAGCACCCCCTGCATCCGTCAGAACCCCGTGGTCGGCCCGTCCGTGGCGTGGCAGGTTCGAGGACAGCCACCGCCGGGTGCGTGACCCGCGCGGCGTATCGGCTGCCTTCTCCCGCCATGACCAGTGGTTGCATGGCCTGACTGTCTGCTGAAGGTGGTTACCGATGGCCCGTTCGGCCGATTGGCCGGCTACCTGAATTGGGATGGCCTGGGGTAAGGATAGTTCGGAATCGCCAAGATCAAGGCGCGATCGCCGACAGCCGCGCTCCTGCGTCGCTACGGAGGGAGCCGAGCCCAGTGCTGGCGCGGGCCTGGCGGCAAAAAAAAATTATGCGCCTTGCTCCCGGTCTACCCCCATGGGCCACCGCGAGCGACGCCGACAAGGACTCGCGGCTTGTTGCCGGTCAGATAAACCTTTTGTCGGAATGGGGGGGCTTTGCACGGGCGGTACGCCGCGATCCATACAGGAACGCCATGTTGCGGGCCTGCCGGTCAACCGACGGATATCAGGTTCCCGGCCATGTCTATTCAGGTTGGCTGGAAGCGGTTTCCTCGGGGTAGGTGGTCCGCCAGAGCTCGAAGCCGCCGTCGAGGCTGTAGACATCGGAGAAGCCCTGCCCCGCGAGATAGGCTGCTGCGCTCTGGCTGGAGTTGCCGTGATAGCAGGCGACGATCACCGGGCCATCCAGATCGGCCTTGGCGATGAAGTCCGCCAGGGAGTGGTTATCCAGGTGCTGCGAGCCGCGGATGTGCCCGGCAGCGAAGCTCTGTGGATCGCGGATATCGACAACCACCGCGCCACTCTCGCGCAAGGTTCGGGCCTGCTCCGGGGCAATGCGTTTGAACTCGCTCATGCTGTTTCCTCACTACAGTCGCAGCGATGGTATTCGCCGCTGTCGATGTTCATCAGGGTCATGCTGCCACCCCACACACAGCCCGAGTCCAGGGCGAACACGCCGGGCTCATCGCAACGCCCCTCCAAAGAGGCCCAGTGACCGAAGACGATCTTCTGTGCGCGGGTCTTGCGCTGTTTGTGGCTGAACCAGGGTTGATAGCCGGCCGGTGCCGTGGCGATGCCCTCCTTGCTCTTCAGATCCAGGGTGCCATCGGCCTTGCAGAAACGCATGCGGGTGAAGTAGTTGGTGATCACCCGCAGCCGCGTCACGCCATGCAGTTGCTTGTCCCAGCGGGCTGGCTCGTTGCCATACATGCCGTCGAGAAACATCGGGTAAAGCGCGTCATCGGCCAGTGCATTCTCGACTTCGGCCGCGCGCCGGAGCGCCTTGGCCATGTTCCATTGCGGGGGGATACCCGCGTGTACCAGGGCCATGTCGCGCTGCTCGTCGTAATGCAGCAGCTTCTGCCTGCGCAGCCAGTCGAGCAAGTCGTCGCGGTCCTCTGCGTCGAGGATTTCGCGCAGGGTGTCGCCGCGCTTGAGGCGCTCGATGTTGCGCGAGGCGGCCAGCAGGTGCAGGTCGTGGTTGCCCAGTACGCAGACCAGCGCATGACGCATGCGGTACAGGAAACGCAGGGTTTCCAGTGAATCAGGGCCACGGTTGACCAGATCGCCGACCAGCCACAGGTGGTCGCGCCCGGGGTCGAAGGCAACGCGCTGCAGCAGGCACTGCAGCGGTTTCAGGCACCCCTGCAGATCACCGACGGCGTAGGTCGCCATCAGTGCAGGGCGCCGGGGACGGCGAGGCGGAAGGGTGCGATGGGCGCTTCGAAACGCCGGCCGTCGTCGGCGATCATCTGGTAGCTGCCCTGCATGGTGCCGACCTGGGTCGCCATCAGCGTACCGCTGCTGTAGCGGTGGCTGGTGCCGGGCTGGATCAGCGGTTGCTCGCCAATCACACCTGCCCCCCGCACCTCCTGAACCTGGCCGTTGCCATCGGTGATCAGCCAGTGGCGCGACATCAATTGCGCTGCCAGGCTGCCGGTGTTGGCGATGGTCACGTCGTAGGCGAACGCGAAGCGGTTCTGCTGCGGTTGCGATTGTTCCGGCAGGTAGCGGGTGATGATGCTGACGTCTATCTGGTAGCGAGGGTCGGACATGGGCACTCGGCAAGTCAGGTGAGCGAGGGAGCGGATTGTTCCGCCAACTGATCGGCCAGGCGCACGAAGGCGGCCAGATCCAGCTGTTCCGGGCGCAGGCTGCCGTCCACGCCAGCGGCTTCGATCGCGCTGGCGGGAAGTAGGGCCTTGAGGGTATTGCGCAGGGTCTTGCGGCGCTGATTGAACGCTTCACGCACCACGCGCTCGAGGAGGTGGTGGTCCTTGGCCGGGTGTGGCAGTTGTTTGTGCGGCGTCAGGCGGACGATGGCCGAGTCCACCTTGGGGGGCGGATTGAAGGCGCCGGGGCCGACATTGAACAGGTGCTCCACCTGGCAGTGGTACTGCACCATGATCGACAGTCGACCCCAGTCGCCGCCGCCAGGGCCGGCCGCCAGGCGTTCGACCACCTCCTTCTGCAGCATGAAGTGCATGTCGCGGATCAGGTGGGCATTGGACAGCAGGTGGAAAATCAGTGGCGTAGAGATGTTGTAGGGCAGGTTGCCGACCACCCGCAGGCTGCCAGGCTCCGCCTGCAGGCGGGCGAAGTCGAACTTCAGGGCATCGCCCTGATTCAGGCGAAAGCGTGGCTCGCTGGCGAACCTGGCTTCCAGAATGGGGATCAGGTCGAGATCCAGCTCGATCACGTCCAGGGTGGCGCCACTGCTGAGCAGCCCTTCGGTCAGCGCGCCCTGGCCCGGGCCGATCTCCAGCAGGTGATCGCTGTCGCGTGCATGGATGGCGCGCAGGATGCGATGGATCACGCCGGCATCGTGGAGAAAGTTCTGACCGAAACGTTTGCGCGCACGGTGTTGGTAAGGCTCGGACATCGGGAAAGCAGCTCCAGGCTTCAAACCGCAAGCGTCAAGCAAGCGCGTAAAGCGATCAGGCGAAAACGCGCAGTTTAGCAGGGAACGTGTCTGTGCCGCTTCAGCGCTTCGACTTGTGGCTTGTCGCGTTCAGCATGCGGCCAGCCTGGGCCATTTCATAGGCGGTCTCCAGCGCGACCTGCAGGCTGCCGCAATCGATCCGGCCGCTGCCGGCCAGATCCAGGGCAGTGCCGTGGTCGACCGAGGTGCGAATGATCGGCAGGCCCAGGGTCACGTTCACGGCGGCGCCGAAGCCTTGGTACTTGAGTACCGGCAGCCCCTGGTCGTGGTACATGGCCAGCACCGCGTCGCAGTGCTCCAGATGCTTTGGCGTGAACAGCGTGTCGGCCGGCAATGGGCCGATCAGGTTCATGCCCTCGCTACGCAGGCGTTGCAGTGCGGGCTCGATGATGTCGATTTCCTCGCGGCCGAGGTGACCGCCTTCACCGGCGTGAGGATTGAGCCCGCAGACCAGGATGCGTGGTTCGGCGATACCGAACTTGGTGCGCAGGTCGGCATGCAGGATGCGTGTCACGCGCTGCAGGCGCTCTGCGCTGATTGCGCCGGCCACTTCCTTGATCGGTAGGTGGGTGGTCACCAGGGCAACCCGCAGGCCGCGGGTTGCCAGCATCATCACCACCTGCTCGGTATGTGTCAGGTCGGCGAGAAACTCCGTGTGGCCGGAAAACGCGATGCCGGCCTCGTTGATGATGCCTTTGTGCACCGGGGCGGTGATCAGCCCGGCGAAGTCGCCGTTCAGGCAGCCCTGGCCCGCCCGGGTCAGGGTGTGCAGTACGTAGGCCGCGTTGGCCTGGTCCAGTTGGCCGGTTCTCACCGGGCGCCCCAGTGGTGTATCCCACACATGCAGGCTACCGGCAGGGGCCGGCTGCTGCGGCCAGTCACCGGGGCCGGTTTCGATCAGTCTGATATCCAGCCCCAGTTGCCCGGCGCGCTCCCGCATCAGTGCCGTGCTGGCGATGCAGACCAGTGCATGGGCCTGGCGTTCGCGGGCGAGCAGCAGGCACAGGTCCGGGCCGATGCCGGCGGGTTCTCCGGGGGTGAGGGCGAAACGCAGGCAGTGGGTCATGATCGGCTCTCGAGGGCAGGGCGTTGGGGATTCTAGCGCAGGCGCAAATGAAAAAGCCCGGCGCTGGGCCGGGCTCTTCAGTGCAGCATCACACTGTATCTACAGCTTGATTTCCACGTAGGCCTCGTCGCGGATCTGGCGTAGCCAGGTCTGCAGTTCTTCCTCGTACTTGCGGTTGCGCAACAGGTTGAGTGCCTGTTGCTCACGCACCTGCTCGCTGCTGTCGGTGGCACGACGGCCCATGACCTGCAGGACGTGCCAGCCGAACTGGCTCTTGAATGGCTTGGAGACCTCACCGCTGGCGGTGTTGTTCATCACTTCGCGGAACTCGGGAACCAACGCGTTGGGGTCTATCCAGTTCAGGCTGCCGCCATTGAGGGCCGAGCCGGGATCTTCGGAAAAGCTTTTCGCCAGTTCGGCGAAGTCTTCCCCGGATTGGATGCGCTGGTAGAGACGCTCCGCCAGAACCTGGGCTTCGGCTTCGCTGCGGATCTCGCTGGGCTTGATCAGGATGTGGCGCACGTTCACTTCGTCACGTACGGCGGCGGCCTCGCCACCACGCTTTTCCAGCACCTTGAGCAGAATGAAACCGCCCGGTGTGCGGACCGGCTCGGTCACGTCGCCGACGCTCATGGCGCCTAGCATGCTGTCGAAGGGCGGCGGCAGTTGAGCGGCCTTGCGCCAACCCATGTCGCCGCCGTCCAGCGCAGTTTCACTGGCCGAGTTGGCGATCGCCAACTGACCGAAGTCGGCGCCCTGGCGGGCCTGCTGGTAGATGTCCTGAGCGCGGCGCTCGGCGGTCTGCAGCGCTTTGGAGGAGGCGTTTTCCTGGACCGGGACGACGATATTGGCCAGGTGGAACTCTTCCGACAGTTGCATCTTGCCCAGATCGGACGCCAGGAAGTTCTTCACTTCCTGCTCCGTCACCTGGATGCGCTCGGCCACCCGGCGCTGGCGTACGCGGCTGATGACCATCTCGCGGGAAACCTGGTCGCGGGCCTCGTTGAACGACAGGCCGTCCTGGGCCAGCGCGGCACGGAACTGCTCGATACTCATGCCGTTGCGCTGGGCGATGGTGGTGATGGCCTGGTTCAGTTCTTCGTCGCTGATGCGGATGCCGGAGCGCTCGCCCATCTGCAACTGGATGTTCTCGATGATCAGGCGATCCAGCACCTGCTGGGTCAGGACATCGGCCGGCGGCACCTCGGCGCCGCGCTTGGCGATGGTCTGTTGCACCTCGCGGACGCGGGCGTCGAGCTGAGTCTGCATGATCACGTCGTTATCGACGATCGCCACCACGCGGTTGAGGGGCTGTACATCGGCGTGCGCCGCGGTACCCAGAAACAGTGCGCCCATCAGCAACGGGCGCACACACTCAGAAAGCTTGATCTTCACGTTCACGATAACCTTGAATGCCTTTGTCGAGGAAAGTCTCGACGTTGTTGCCAGTCACGCCGCCCAGGCCCTTGAGGACGATTTGCAGGAAGATGCCGTTATCCGGCTCGTCGTTGCGCGAGGGGTTGAGGCTGACCTCGTCGTAGTCGATCCAGTAGCGGTTGATGACGCGCAGCTTCCAGCAGCAGCTGTCGTACTCGAAACCACCGAAGGCTTCCAGGGTACGGTTGCGGCCGTAGTCGTACTGCCAGCGGGAAATGACGCTCCACTGCGGGCCGATGGGCCAGATGACGGAGAAGTCATGCTGGTCGATCTTGTAGTAGTCCTTGATGTAGTAAGGGTCGCTGGGTGTCCCATAATCGCCCCCGTAGGACCACAGGCCGGATTGCTGGTTGTAGTTCAGGGTGTCATTGCGGTAGCGATAACCGGCATTGACGATCTTGCGCGGGTTGTCGGCTGGCTGGTAGTGGAACATCGCGCTGCCCGAGCGGGTGCGGTGGCTGTCCGGATCCCAGTTGAAGTCCGAGGTGAAGCGCCAGTCCTGGTTGTAGCGATACATGTATTCCAGGGCATAAGGCGATACCGAAGACTGCGCCTCGTCGCGGTCACGATAGTCGATACCGGGCATCTGTACCTTGCGGTCTTCGAAGTAGAAGGCCTGGCCGATGCTGAAGCGTTGGCGCTCGAAACCGTTGGGCTCGATCCAGCGGCTGGTCACGCCGAAAGACAGTTTGTTCTCGTCGCCAATACGATCCTTGCCGCTGAAACGATTTTCTCGCCACAGCGAGGCATAGCTGAAGCTGCTTTCGCCGCTGTCGAATACCGGGATATCGGTCTGGTCTTCCTCGGGGACGTAGAGATAGAACAGGCGTGGTTCGAGGGTCTGACGGGCTTCGCGGCCGAACAGCGAAGTGTCGCGGTCGAAGTACAGGCCACTGTCGACGCTGAACAGGCCGACGCCGCGGCTCTGACTGCTGTTGTACTGCTCGCCAGCGAGCAACGTATCCTTGCCTTGCTGATCGAGATCCAGATCATAGTTAGTTTGCAGGTACTTGACCTGGGGTTTGACGAAGCCCCAGCTCCAGTCCAGCGGCAGACTGACACCTGGCTCCACATGCAGTCGCGTGCCATTGGCACGGGCCAGGCCACTGATGTTTGCATCGTTCCAGCGTGCTTCGGGGTTGCCATTCTTGTCGATGTAGAAACCATCACGCAGGTCGCGATCAAAACGCACCAGCTCAGTACCGTAGGTGAAGTTCAGGCCACCGGGCTGGAACGGCAATGTGCCGTCCAGGGTGATCTGCGGCAGGCGGTCGTAGGGCGTCACGTCGGTGATGGTGGCCAACTCGTAGGCGTGGGCATTGAGGCTGGCCGTGTAGCTGTCACCGCGCCAGGTCAGGGTGCCGCGCTGGTCGACGTAGGTATTGATGTCGAGGCCCAGGTCGGTATCCAGATCCTGGAAGTAGTACGGGTCGCTGATATCGGTGTAGTCGACCTCGGCCAGCAGGCGCTCATTCAGGCCCTGCTTGTGCTGCCAGCTGTACATCCAGCGCTGGTCCTTGTAACTGGACTGCAGCTCGCGATCGTCATTGCTGTCGTCGAGGTAGGCGGCACCGACCTGACCTTCGCTGTTGCGGGTCAGGTAGCGGAACTCGCCTTCGAGCAGCAGGCCACGATCGGCCATGTAGGTCGGGTACAGGGTGGCGTCGAAGTTCGGCGCCAGGTTGAAATAGTAAGGGGTCTGCAGGGTCAGGCCGTTGTCGCTCGAGCTGCCGAAACTCGGCGGCAGGAAGCCGGACTGGCGACGGTCATCGATCGGGAAGTAGATATACGGTGTATAGAACGCCGGGAAATCCTTGACCCGCAGGGTGACGTTGGTGGCGGTGCCGAAGCCGGTCGCCGGGTTCAGGGTGATGTTGTTACCCGTCAGGTGCCAGGTGTTGCTGCCAGGTTCGCAACTGGTGTAGGTACCATCCTTGAGGCGGATGATCGCGGTTTCTTCGCGTTTGGCGTAGGCCGCGCTGCCGCGCACGTGAGCGGCGTGCATCACGTACTCGGCGTTGTCGATCTTCGCCTCGCCGTTGTCGAGCTGCAGCTCTGCCCGGTCGCCGACGACCAGGGCGCCCTTGTCGCGCAGGCGCACGTTGCCGACCAGCTCGCCACGGTTTTCAGCCTGGTGCAGGTTGGCTTCGTCCGCCTCGACCTGCATGCCGGCCTGTCGCACGACCACATCACCGGCGAGGGTGGCGACCTGCTCTTCCTGCTGATAGCGCGAGGCGCGGGCGGAAACGAACATCGGTGCCTCGCTCATCGGCGTCGTGTCGTTCATGCCGGGTCGGCTTGGCTCGATGTAGGCGCCGGAGCAGGAAGGGCCAATCTCGGCCAACTGTGCGCTGGTCAACTGTTCGCGCGGAACCCAGTCGAGGTGGCTGTAGTCTGCACTGCGCGAGGCCAGCGCGCGGCCACCACTTTCGGTGACTTGCGTCGGTGCGGCCTTGGTATCAGGCTTGGCCGCTACCGTTGCTCCTGTGCCTGTGCCTGTGCTCACCGAATTGGCGCTGTGCGTCGGACGGACCGGTAGATTGGCCGTACTGGTCTTCGGTGCACAGGCCCAACCGCCAGCAGGCGATGCCTGGCAATCGAACTGTTCGGCAGCGGTGGCGAACGGACTGGCGAAGGGCTGCATGGCCAGCAGGCCACCCGTTACCAGAAGCGGGAATTTCTTACGAAAAGCGGGGTATTTTACTGCCATCTTGTTTTCCGGGCTTCCTGTGCGCTTTTGGCCCAGGGGCCGCACGCCTCTCGATGGGCTGAAAAAGATGCTGGATAATAAAGCATGACCCGCGCAACGGCTAGCGCCGTCGGAGACCCTTGTAATGCCTGATCACGATGTACGTCTGCAACGCCTGCAACAGTGGCTCGCCCCTCAGTTGCAGGAGCTATTCGCCTCCAGGCAGTGGGGGGAAGTGCCAGAGGCCCCGCTGCAAGCGGCCAGCAGCGACGCCAGCTTTCGCCGGTATTTCCGTTGGCAGGCCGCTGGCCGCAGCCTGATCGTCATGGATGCGCCGCCGCCGCAGGAAAATTGCCGACCGTTCGTCGACGTGGCTGCCTTGCTGGCGCATGCCGGGCTCAATGTGCCGCATATCCATGCGGCGGATCTCGAGCAGGGTTTCCTGCTGCTCAGTGACCTGGGACGCCAGACCTACCTGGATGTGATCGACGGCGACAATGCCGACAGCCTGTTCGCGCCTGCCATCGATGCCTTGCTGGCCTATCAGCGGTTGCCGATGGATGCGTCATTGCCGCACTACGACGATGCCCTGCTGCGCCGGGAGCTGCAATTGTTCCCCGACTGGTACGTCGCCCGGGAGTTGGGCATCACCTTCGATGCCGCGCAGCAGGCGGCCTGGGAGCGTATCTGCAGGCTGCTGACCGACAGTGCCCTGGCCCAGCCCAAGGTGCTGGTACACCGCGACTACATGCCGCGCAACCTGATGATCAGCGAGCCCAATCCCGGTGTGCTGGACTTTCAGGACGCCGTCTATGGCCCCGTTACCTACGACGTCACCAGCCTGTTCAAGGATGCTTTCCTCAGTTGGCCGGAGGCGCGCGTGCAGGCCTGGCTCGAGGGTTACTGGCAGCAGGCCCGTGCCGTGGGCATACCGGTACAGGAGGATGTGCAGGACTTCCTGCGGGCCAGCGACCTGATGGGGGTGCAGCGTCACCTCAAGGTGATCGGCATCTTCGCGCGCATCTGCCACCGGGACGGCAAGCCGCGCTACCTGGCCGACGTGCCGCGTTTCTTCGCTTATATAGAAGCGGTACTCGGCAGGCGACCGGAGCTGGCGGAGCTTGCTGAATTGCTTGCTCAGCTCAAACAGGTGGAGGCCGCTCGATGAAGGCCATGATTCTCGCCGCTGGCAAGGGTGAGCGGCTGCGGCCGCTGACGCTGCACACGCCCAAACCCCTGGTCAAGGCCGCCGGTGTGCCGCTGATCGACTACCACGTGCGGGCCCTGGCCCGCGCCGGTTTTAACGAACTGGTGGTCAATCACGCCTGGCTCGGTCAGCAGATCGAGGATTATCTCGGCGAGGGCGAGCGTTATGGCGTGCGCATTCGCTATTCGGCAGAGGGGGAGCCGCTGGAAACCGGAGGGGGGATCTTCAAGGCCCTGCCATTGCTGGGTGACGAGCCATTCGTGGTGGTCAATGGCGATATCTTCACGGATTACGATTTCGCCACCCTGCGCCGTCCACTGCGCGGGCAGGCGCATCTGGTGTTGGTGGACAATCCGCCACACCACCCGCAAGGCGACTTCCTGCTGCAGGACGGCCAGGTCGCAGATGCCGTAGCAGGCCGCGACAGCCTGACCTACAGCGGTATCGCCGTGCTGCACGCGGCGTTGTTCGAGGGCTGCCGGCCGGGCGCCTTCAAGCTCGCCCCGCTGCTGCGCAATGCCATGGCGGCAGGGGCGGTGAGTGGCGAGCGGTTCTCCGGTTGCTGGGTGGATGTCGGCACCCATGAGCGCCTGGCTGAGGTCGAACGCCTGCTGATGGGCGGGCGCTGAGATGTACTGGCCCCTGACGCTGGTCGGTGCCGTGGCGGGCTATGCCCTGGCGAGCATTCCCGGGCTGCTGCTCGGCGGCCTGCTTGGCCAGGTGCTCGACCGGCGCCTCGGCCTGCGTGGCTGGAAGAGGCTGTTCGAGCGACTGCGCAGCACGCCGGCGGTCGGCGACGAGCAATTGTTGTTCGTCATGCTCGGTCGCCTAGCCAAGAGCGATGGCGTGGTGCAGCAGGCGCACATCCGCCAGGCCCGTGCCGAGATGCAGCGCCTGGCCGTTGGCGAGGCGGCGAAGGCCGGCGCCATCGAGGCCTTTTCCCGTGGCAAGACCGGGCAGGACAACCTGCATGGCCCCCTGCAGCGCCGCCGTGGTGATGCGGACGCCCTGTTGCGCGCCTGCTGGCGCATGGCCTGGGCCGATGGTCGCGTGGGGCAGGCCGAGCGCGAGCTGATTCTGCTGTGGGGCAAATGGCTGGGGGTGTCGGCCGCCGCCCAGGACGCGCTGAGTGCAGCGTGCGCGCCGCGGCGTGGGCCACCGACCGCAGCCCCTGACACCTATCAGCAGGCGTTGCGTCTGCTCGGGGTGAATGCCGACAGTGATGCCCAGCAGGTCAAGAAAGCCTATCGGCGCCTGCTCAGCCGTCATCACCCCGACAAGATGGCCGGCAGCGGCGCGGCCCCGGAAAAGGTTCGCGAAGCCACCGAAGCGACCCGCGAACTGCACAACGCCTATGCGTTGATTCGCCAGCGCCGGGGCTTCCGCTGACCGCAACGTAGGCGGCGCCTGGAGCGGAAAGGATGCCTGGCTGACTCAGGCCGGTCCGGGGCCGCCTTGCCGAAAGCCTATTTACCGCCGCCCGCCTGTTTGTCGAGCCAGCCGCGCAAGCGCCGGTACAACTGCTCTTCGGCCACGTCCGGGTTGCCCGGCAGGGCGTCCAGGCCGACCTGCACGAAAGCGGGCTGCTTCTGCCGCTGGCTCAGTTGCTTGCGCAACAGCGCGGCCTGTCGCGCGGTGGGACTGTCGCGGTAATAGAAGTCACCGACGCTGGCCTTGAGCTGCGCCAGCAGGTCATTGAGCGGCGAGTCGAAGCCTTCCGGCTGGCTGATATCCACCAGCAGCAGGTGGCTGACATTGGCCGGCTTGCGTTCGGCGATATAGCGGGCGGCCCAGTAAGCCCCGCTGCCGTGGCCCAGCAGCACCACGCGCTTGGCCTGTTGCTGCCCGGCAAAGGCGATGCCTGCGTCGATACGCGCGAACACCCGCTCGAGATGAGCGGCACGCGCGGCTTCTGCGGTTTGCGCCGCTTCGCTGGGGGAGGGCGGCTCTGCAGCGGCTGGCTCGGCAGGTTTTTCCGCAGGCTTTCCGGCCGTCGAGTCGCCGCCGGTCGGGGCCGGCTCGGCGCTGCGCAGTGGCAGGTTGGCGCCCTGGGGATCCGGCAGGCTTACACTCAGGCTGTGCCAGCCGGCATCCGGCAATTTCTGCCGCAGCGGACCGATGACCCGCGGCGCGTCGGCGCTTTCGTCATCCCCCGGTAGCAGAATCACCGCCCCCTTGGGGGCCGGATCGTTGGCTGGCAGCCAGAGGGCGAGAAACGGCGTGCCGGCGGCGTCGAGGCGTTGCTGCTCGTTGGCCGCCAGCTGGCGTTCGAGTGCCAGGGCCTCGAGGTCACTGCGTTCGGCCAGAGGCGCGCGCTGCTCGGGCTTGGTATCGGTCTTGGCGCCGGCTTCGGACGGCGGGCTCTGATCGCCCAGGGCGAGCAGGCTGGGCGCCAGCAGCGCCAGGCACAGCGCGTAGGGGGGCAGGTGTCGGAAGCGCGTCATCGTAGGGCTCGAGGTGGATAGCGCCTAGAGACTAGGTTCTGTTGGCGTTTCAACGCAAGCCATGGGCACGGCCCGATCGTGCGGGCACGGTAACAGACCCTAACTTGTCGTGGATTTGTCAGGCCCTGATGTAGCTTAATGCTGCTTTCGCAGCGCGCGTTCGCCCTCGCTGTCTCCTCGCGTTTTTCGGTATCCGAGCATGATCCACCGCTGGCTGTTTCTCCTGATGCTGAGCGTGCCGAGACTGCTGTGGGCGGATGAGCCGCCGCCCGGGCCCGCTGCAATCTTCGATGCTGCGCAGCAGCGCTGGCTGGCCGAGCACCCGGTATTGCGTGCCGGTGTCGTCCTGCAGGCGCCCTATGCCCAGCTCGACCGACGTCTGCACCGTCTTACCGGTGCCAATGTCGAGGTGATGCACATGCTGGCCACGTTGATGGGCGTGCAATTGCGCTGGCGAACCTTCCAGACCCAGGAGGAGTTGGAGCTGGCGCTGCACAACGATCAGATCGACCTCGCCAGTGGCCTTGGCCAGACCCCCGCGGGGCTGCGTCGCTGGGTGTTTTCCGATCCCTTCCTGCGTGTATCGCATCTGCTGATCGGCGAGCGCGGCAGTGGCGGGGCGGTCGATCTCGAGCAGCTCGACGGGCGCTCGCCGATCGCCATGAAAGTATCGCAGGCGGTACTCGACTATCTGCACAGCAGCTACCCGAAGCTCAAGCTGGAGACCGCCAGCTCGCCGCGCCAGGCCCTGCAGCGGGTGCTCAACCAGCAGGCCAGCTACGCGGTGCTCGATGAGGCGCAACTGGGGCGCCTGTCCCGTGAGGCGGAGTTCCTGGGGCTGGCGATCGTCGGCGATATCGGGTTTCCGCAGTTGCTGCGCGTCGCCAGCAGGCGTGACTGGCCAGAGCTGTCGGCCATCGTCGATGTCGCGTTGCGCAGTGTGCCGGCCCGGGAGCTGGATGACCTGCACAGCCGCTGGCTGCCACCGAGTTATCAACAGCAGGATGCGTCGGCGAGCTTCTGGCGGGGGATCAGTCTGCTGCTCGGCCTGCTACTGGTGTTCGCGTTGCTGTTGGCGCTCTGGGTGCGGCGCCAGCGCGATACCCTGGAGTTTCGCCTGCTCGCTGCGCGCCACGAGATCGAGCTGCGCGAGGTCGCGCGTGATGCCCTGCGGTTGTCGCAGTTCTCCATCGATAACAGCACGGTGGGCATCCTCTGGGTCAACTGGGACAGTCATGTGCGTTACGCCAACCGCGCGGCGGAGACGATGCTCGGTTGTCGCGCGGGCGGCGTGGTCGACCGGCCGCTGAGTGATTTCGAGCCGGACCTGAACATGGACCGCTGGCTCAACCTGTGGCGGCTGGCGCGCAGTGGTGACGAGCGGCCGCCGAGCTTCGAGACCGAATGCCTGCGGGCCGATGGCAGCCGCTTGCCGGTGGACGTCTCGCTGAGTTTCCTGCAGTACCGCGATACCGAATACCTGGTGGTGTTCATCACCGATGTCACCGAGCGTCGGCGTGCCCTGGCCGCGCTGCAGGAGAGCGAGGCGCGGCTGCAGGGCATCGCCGCCAACGTGCCTGGCGTGGTGTTTCGCCTGGAGCGTGCGCGGCCTGGCGATCCGGCGTTGTTCGCCTTCATCGGCGAGGGCAGCGAAAGCCTGGTCGGTTATCGGGCCTCGACGCTGCTGGCGCCCGATCACGGCCTGCGCAGCCTGGTGCACCCGGACGACAAGGCCGACTACCACCGCGTCCAGGAGCGCGCCTTCGCCAGCGACAGCGATTGGCACTGGCAGGGGCGCATGCTCACCCACGCCGGTGAGTCGCGCTGGGTCGACATCAAGGCCATGGCCAGGCGCATGGCCGACGGTCGGCTGATCTGGGACGGCGTGGTCTGGGACATCAGCGAGAACAAGCGCAACGAGCTGGCGCTGGCCGAATCGCAGGTGCGTCTGCGCGATCTGTCGGCTCACCTGGAGAGCGTGCGCGAGGAGGAAAAGGCCCGTATCGCCCGGGAGGTGCACGACGAGCTGGGCCAGGTGCTCACTGTGCTCAAGCTGGAAACCTCGATGTGCGAGCTGGGCTTCGCCGATCTCGACCCCGGCCTGCGCGAGCGCCTGGACAACATGAAGAAGCTGATCGCCCAGTTGTTCCAACTGGTGCGCGATGTGGCCACGGCACTGCGCCCGCCGATCCTGGATGCCGGTATCGCCTCGGCCATCGAATGGCAGGCGCGGCGCTTCGAGGCACGTACGCAGATTCCCTGCCTGGTCGAGGTGCCCGAGAGCGTACCGCCGCTGAGCGACGCCAAGGCGACCGGGCTGTTCCGCATCCTTCAGGAGTCGCTGACCAACGTCCTGCGTCATGCCGAAGCGCACACGGTGACCGTACGCCTGGAGCTGTTGGGCGACAGCCTGCGCCTGTCGATCGGCGATGACGGCCGCGGTTTCCATCCCGCTGCGGTGCGGGCCGACTCCTTCGGCCTGGTGGGCATGCGCGAGCGGGTGCTGATGCTCGGCGGGCAATTGACCCTCGACAGTCGCCCCGGCGAGGGTACCCTGTTACGGGTGAGGGTGCCGCTGAGCGAGTGTGTGTCCGAAAAGTGAACAGGGGGAACACGTGATCCGAGTACTGGTAGCCGAAGACCACACCATCGTCCGTGAAGGCATCAAGCAACTGATCGGCATGGCCCGTGACCTGCAAGTGGCCGGGGAGGCGAGCAACGGCGAGCAGTTGCTGGAGACCTTGCGCAACACGCCCTGTGAAGTGGTCTTGCTGGACATCTCGATGCCCGGCGTCAACGGCCTGGAAGCGATTCCGCGCATTCGCGCCCTGGCCCAGCCGCCGGCGATTCTGGTGCTGTCGATGCATGACGAGGCGCAGATGGCCGCCCGCGCGTTGAAGATCGGTGCGGCCGGCTATGCCACCAAGGACAGCGACCCGGCCCTGCTGCTCACCGCGATCCGCAAGGTGGCCGCCGGTGGGCGTTACATCGACCCGGACCTGGCCGACCGCATGGTCTTCGAGGTCGGCCTGACCGACTCGCGCCCCCCACACGCGCGGCTTTCCGAACGTGAGTTCTCGGTATTCGAGCGCCTGGTGCAGGGTGAGGGCGTCAACGAGATCGCCGCCCACCTGGCGCTCAGCAGCAAGACCATCAGCACCCATAAAGCGCGCCTGATGCAGAAGCTCAACCTCAATTCGGTCGCCGACCTGGTGCGCTACGCGGTCGAGCACAAGCTGGTCTGATGCGCCTCTTGTCTGTTCACGACACCCTGGCGGGGCATGCTGCCTGACGGAATCGGGCTCGCTGTCCGCAGGCTTGTCCATTTGCGACATCGTTGTAGGAATCGCCCTACAGACACCTTTCCGACTGCCTTATAGCAAAGTGTCATTACGCCCGATTTGCAGCTCCTATCGCCGGTTCTAGTCTTGGGGCACGGTAGAACAACAGGCAGGTGCGGTAATGGGCGACACTTCTTCGAGCGACATCCTGGTCAGCTTTCGTGGCGTGCAAAAGAGCTACGACGGCGAGAACCTGATCGTCAAGGACCTCAACCTGGACATCCGCAAGGGCGAGTTCCTGACCCTGCTCGGGCCGTCCGGCTCCGGCAAGACCACCAGCCTGATGATGCTGGCCGGTTTCGAGACGCCCACGGCCGGGGAGATCACCCTGGCCGGCAAGCGCCTGAACAACGTGCCGCCGCACAAACGCGACATCGGCATGGTGTTCCAGAACTACGCACTGTTCCCGCACATGACCGTCGCCGAGAACCTGGCATTCCCCCTCAGCGTGCGTGGCATGAGCAAGGCCGACGTCGGTGAGCGGGTCAAGCGTGCGCTGTCCATGGTTCAGCTCGACGCTTTCTCCGGTCGTTACCCGGCGCAGCTCTCCGGTGGCCAGCAGCAGCGCGTGGCCCTGGCCCGTGCGCTGGTGTTCGAGCCGCAATTGGTGCTGATGGACGAACCCCTCGGCGCGCTGGACAAGCAACTGCGCGAACACATGCAGATGGAAATCAAGCACATCCACCAACGCCTGGGCGTGACCGTGGTGTACGTGACCCACGACCAGAGCGAAGCGCTGACCATGTCCGACCGCGTCGCCGTGTTCCATCAGGGCGAGATCCAGCAGATCGCTCCGCCGCGAGAACTCTACGAGGCGCCGCGCAATACCTTCGTCGCCCAGTTCATCGGCGAGAACAACCGATTTGCCGGCCAGTTGGTGGAACGCAATGGTGACAACTGCACCGTGCAGTTGAGTCGCGGCGAGAAGGTCCGGGCCCTGGCCGTCAATGTCGGCCAGCCTGGCGATGCGGTGAGCCTGTCGATTCGCCCCGAGCGCATTCGCCTGAATACCGCTGCAGAGGGCTGCGATAACCGCTTTTCTGGTCGTGTGTCGGAGTTCATCTACCTGGGTGACCATGTACGGGTTCGCCTGGAGGTATGTGGCAAGGCCGATTTCTTCGTCAAACAGCCGATTGCCGAGCTCGATCCCGCGCTCGCCGTCGGCGACGTGATTCCGCTCGGCTGGCAGGTCGAGCACGTCCGCGCCCTTGATCCGCTGTCCGCGGAATGATCGGCGTTTTGCGCTTTACCACAGCACTTGGAGCCAACATAAAAATGTCGAAGCTATTCTCCCTTTCCGCGCTGACACTGGGGCTGGTCTGCGCTGCACAGGTTCACGCCGCGAACCTCACCGTCATCAACTTTGGTGGCGCCAACAAGGATGCCCAGGTCAAGGCCTACTACCAGCCGTGGGAAGCGGCAGGCAACGGCAAGATCATCGCCGGCGAGTACAACGGTGAAATGGCCAAGGTCAAGGCCATGGTCGACACCAACAGCGTGTCGTGGGACCTGGTCGAAGTGGAATCGCCCGAGCTGGCACGTGGTTGCGACGAAGACCTGTTCGAAGAGATCGACTACGCGGTGGTCGGCGACAAGAAAGCCCTGGTACCGGGGGCCGCCTCCCTGTGTGGCGTCGGCTTCTTCGTCTGGTCGACCGTCATGGCCTACAACGCCGACAAGCTGAGCACCGCGCCAACCAGTTGGGCCGATTTCTGGGACGTGAAGAAATTCCCCGGCAAGCGTGGCCTGCGCAAGGGCGCCAAGTACACCCTCGAGTTCGCCCTGATGGCCGACGGCGTCGCGCCGAAAGACGTCTACAAGGTGCTGGCGAGCAAGGACGGCCAGGAGCGCGCGTTCAAGAAACTCGACGAGCTCAAGCCCTACATCCAGTGGTGGGAAGCCGGTGCCCAGCCGCCGCAGTATCTCGCTTCCGGTGACGTGGTCATGAGCTCGGCCTACAACGGCCGTATCGCCGCCACCCAGAAAGAGGGCAGCAGCCTGAAAGTGGTGTGGGACGGTGGCATCTACGACTTCGATGCCTGGGCCATCCCGAAAGGCGCGAAGAACAAGGACGAGGCCCTGAAATTCATCGCCTACACCCTGCAGCCGGAGAACCAGAAGACCTATTCGGAAAACATCGCCTATGGGCCGGTCAACCCGAAAGCGGTCGACCTGCTGGACGCCAAGGTCGCCGCCGACCTGCCGACCGCCCCGCAGAACATCGCCAACCAGGTGGCCATGGACGTGACTTTCTGGGCCGACTTCGGCGAGGTGCTGGAGCAGCGCTTCAACGCCTGGGCCGCGAAGTAAGGCCCGAGTCCCTCGCTGTACTACCCCTTGTGGTTAAGGAGCGCCTGCATGCAGGCGCTCTGGCTCTTCCCCCGAATTTCTCATCTGTTTCACCGGAGTTAGCCCCATGGCCCTAGCAGTGCCCCATGCAGAGGTCGCCGGCCCCTCGCTCAAGCAGCGTCTGGCGCGTGCCGAGCGGATGAATCGCCTCAAGTCCCAGGCATTGATCCTGCCCCTGGTGCTGTTTCTCGTCCTCACCTTTCTGGTGCCGATCGTGGCGCTGCTCAACCGCAGCGTGGACAACCCGGACGTGATCGGCTCGATGCCGAGAACCGTTGCCGCCATCGACACCTGGGACGGCCGTGGCCTGCCCGCCGAGGCTGTCTACCAGGCGCTGGCACTGGATCTGGCCGAGGCCCGTGAGCAGCAGAAGCTGGGTGATCTGTCCAAGCGCCTGAACATGGAGCTGGCCGGTTACCGCAGCCTGCTGGCCAAGACCGGGCGTGCACTGCCGTTCGAGGCCGAGCCGGCCTCCTACAAGGATGCGCTGGAGTCTTTCGACGAGCGCTGGGGCGACCCTGCCTATTGGCAGGTGATCCGCCGCAACACCAGCGCCTGGACGCCGTATTACCTGCTCGCTGCGCTGGATCACCGCATCGACGACAGCGGCGCCGTGGTCAAGACCACGCCGGATCAGGCCATCTACCTGGACATCTTCGCCCGCACCTTCTGGATGGGCGCGGTGATCACCGCCATCTGCCTGGCGCTGGCCTATCCGCTGGCCTACCTGCTGGCCAACCTGCCGACCCGCCAGGGCAACCTGCTGATGATCATGGTGCTGTTGCCATTCTGGACCTCGATCCTGGTGCGCGTCGCCGCCTGGATCGTGCTGCTGCAGTCGGGCGGGCTGATCAATTCGGCGCTGATCAAGCTCGGTTTCATCGATCAGCCGCTGGAGCTGGTCTTCAACCGTACCGGCGTGTACATCTCCATGGTGCACATCATGCTGCCGTTCATGATCCTGCCGATCTACAGCGTGATGAAGGGCATCTCGCCGAGCTACATGCGGGCGGCGATCTCCCTCGGCTGTCATCCGTTCGCCAGTTTCTGGCGGGTGTATTTCCCGCAGACCCTGGCCGGCGTCGGCGCGGGTTGCCTGCTGGTGTTCATCCTGTCCATCGGCTACTACATCACCCCGGCGCTGCTCGGCAGCCCGAGCGACCAGATGGTCAGCTACTTCGTCGCCTTCTACACCAACACCACCATCAACTGGGGCATGGCCACCGCACTGGGCGGTTTGCTGCTGGTCGCCACGCTGCTGCTCTACGTGGTGTACAGCTGGCTGGTGGGCGCTGGTCGTCTGCGTCTGGGTTAGCAGGCGATTGAAAAACGTTAGCGAAGTAGCGGCAACGCAGGTCGTTTTTCAACGACCTGCTTATGGAATGGAGATTGAGAAATGCTGAGCCCTTACATGTCTCCCGTGGAGCGCGCCTGGTACTACGGCCTGCGCCTGCTCTGCGGCCTGGTGTTGCTGTTCCTGGTGCTGCCGATCCTGGTGATCGTGCCGCTGTCGTTCAACTCCGGCACCTTCCTGATCTACCCGATGCAGGGCTTCTCGATGCGCTGGTACGAGGACTTCTTCGGCTCGGCCGGCTGGATGCGGGCATTGAAGAACAGCCTGGTCATCGCCCCGGCGGCGACTATCCTGGCCATGGTCCTGGGTACCCTGGCGGCCATCGGCCTGACCCGCTCGGAGTTCCGTGGCAAGGCGCTGGTGATGAGCCTGCTGATTTCGCCGATGGTAGTGCCGGTGGTGATCGTCGGGGTCGCCAGCTACCTGTTCTTCGCGCCGCTCGGCCTTGCCAACGGCTACCTGTCGCTGATCGTGGTGCACGCGGTATTGGGCGTGCCGTTCGTGATCATCACCGTGTCGGCCACCCTGCAGGGGTTCAACTACAACCTGGTACGGGCTGCGGCCAGCCTTGGCGCCTCACCGATCACCGCGTTCCGCCGGGTAACCCTGCCGTTGATCGCGCCAGGCGTGATCAGTGGCGCGCTGTTCGCCTTCGCCACCTCCTTCGATGAGGTGGTGGTCACCCTGTTCCTCGCCGGCCCCGAGCAGGTGACCCTGCCACGACAGATGTTCAGCGGTATCCGCGAGAACCTCAGCCCGACCATCGCCGCTGCCGCGACCCTGCTGATCGGCTTCTCCATCCTGCTGCTGCTGACCCTGGAATGGCTGCGCGGGCGTAGCGAGAAGCTGCGCACTCAGGCCGAATAAGTTTCTACGCTTCGTAACCGCCGCACACCCTCGGTTGCGGCGGTTTTTTTATGGCCCGCCATCCTTGGCGGCCACCCTGCGGGCCGTCGCGAGCGACGTTAAAAATGGCTCCCGGCCATTTTTTATGCCTGGTGAGTGCATGCGGGTAGACTGCTGCGCTCTCCCGCGTTCCCCCGGAAAGCCCCATGGATTTCGACGATCCCAGTTTTCGCGAGCTGCTCGATGCGCTGCACGATGGCGTGTACATCACCGATGCCGATGGCATCACCCTCAAGGTCAACGGTGCCTACGAGCGGCTCACCGGGCTGCGCAGCGAGGATGTGGTCGGCCAGCACATGCAGGCGCTGGTCGAGCAGGGGGTGATTTCCCAGTCGGTGTCGCTGCGGGTGCTCAAGGAGGGCAGGGCGCTGTCGCTGATGCAGAGCGTCAGCCAGGGCAAGCGCCTGCTGGTCAGTGGCACGCCGATCTTCACCGCCGAAGGCCAGGTTCGCTACGTGGTCAGCACCGTGCGCGACATGACCGAATTGCTGCGCATGAAGCACGAGCGCGACGAGTTGCAGCAGCTCAAGCAACTGCGCAACAGCACCGCGCGCCTGCATGCCGGCCAGCGCGACGATCTGCTCGACGCTTCACCGGTGGCCGATCACCCGGCATCCGGGCGGGTATTCGCTCAGGCCCGCCAGGTCGCCGCCAGTGATGTGAAGGTGCTGCTGCAGGGCGAGACCGGTGTGGGCAAGACGCTGATCGCCCAGTACATCCACAAGAGCAGCCCACGGGCCGCGCAGCCGTTCCTGGCGCTGAACTGCGGTGCCTTGCCGGAAAACCTGATCGAGGCGGAGCTGTTCGGCTACGTGCCCGGGGCTTTTACCGGCGCCGGCAGCAAGGGCAAGCGCGGCCTGCTGGAGCTGGCGCACCACGGCACGGTATTTCTCGACGAGATCGGCGACCTGCCGCTGGCCTTGCAGGTGAAGTTGCTCAAGGTCATCGAGGAAAGTCGTTTCATTCCGGTCGGCGGCCTGGAACTGAAGGAGGTGGACGTACGTATCGTCACCGCCACCCACCATGACCTGCGCGCCATGGTCGGCGAAGGGCGTTTTCGCGCCGATCTCTATTACCGGCTCAACGTGGTACCCATCCACATTCCGGCACTGCGTGAGCGGCGCGAGGAAATCCAGCCGCTGCTCGACTTCTACCTGGCCGAATTCAATCAGCGCTACGGGCGCGAGCTCGAGTGGGGGCTGGAGGCCCTGGACGCGCTGACCGACTATTCCTGGTCGGGCAACATCCGCGAACTGATCAATCTGGTCGAGCGCCTGGTGGTCACCTGCAGCGGTGCTGCCGTCGAACTCTTCGACCTGCCCGAAGAGATGCGCAGCAGTGAACGGGACGCCAGTGACGACAGCCTGCTGCCGTTGCGCAAGCAGGTCGAACAGCTCGAGCGCCGGCTGATCCGCAACGCCCTGGTGCGGCACAAGACCACCCGCGAAGCCGCCCGCGTGCTCGGCTTGAGCCAGGCCACCCTGGTGCAGAAGATGAAACGCTGGGAGCAAGGCTGATCGGAAAATGGATCGGGCGAGGTCTTTCTGATCCATTTGCTGATCGCTGCAGCATCCCGATAGCCTGTGGCAAATCGACGCAACCCGTCTACGGCAAGGGTTTCGTCAGGCTGGCACAGGAATCGCTATGACAGGCCCGAACCCGCACAGCTGAACACCACATAAAAGGGCCTGATGATGAGTATTGCCGCATTCAAGATCGCCAATAAGCTGCTGACCGGCCAAGGCGCCGTCGAGCAGCTGGCGAACGAACTGCCCCGTCTGAACATAGAGAACCCGCTGATCGTCACCGATGCCATGCTGATCAAGTCGGGCACCGTCGAGCACGTTCTCAAGCAACTGGGCGAGCGCGCCTATGGCATCTTCGATGGCGTCGAGCCGGAGCCGGAGATCGCCATCGTCGAGGCCTGCGCCAAGGTGTACCGAGCGGGCGGTCATGATGCTCTGATCGGCGTCGGTGGCGGCAGCGCCATCGATATCGCCAAGGCGGTGGCCGGTTACGTCGGCCATGACGGCGCGTTGGAGGAGCTGTTCGGTGTCGATCAGGTCAAGCGTAAAGGCCCTCCGCTGATCGCCATTCCGACCACGGCCGGTACCGGTTCGGAAGTGACCAACGTGTCCATTCTTTCCGACAAGCAGGCGCAACTGAAAAAAGGCATCGTCAGCGATTACCTGTTGCCCGACGTCGCCCTCGTCAGCCCGCTGATGACCCTCACCTGCCCGCGCAGCGTGACGGCAGCCAGTGGCGTCGATGCCCTGGTGCATGCCGTGGAGTCGTACCTGTCGGTGAATGCCTCGCCGATCACCGATGCGCTGGCCATTGGCGCCATCAAGCTGATCAGCAAGGCGCTGCCCAAGGCCTACGCCAACCCGGCCGACCTCGTCGCCCGTGAAGACATGGCCACCGCCAGCCTGATGGCCGGCATGGCATTCGGCAACGCCGGTGTCGGCGCCGTGCACGCCCTGGCCTACCCGTTGGGCGGGCGTTTCAATATCGCCCACGGGGTCAGCAACGCACTGCTGCTGCCCTACGTGATGGCCTGGAACAAGCTGGCCTGCGTCGAGCGCATGGCCGAGATAGCCACCGCCATGGGCGTGCAGACCTTTGGTCTGAGCGACAAGGCCGCTGCCGACCTGGCCGTCGAGGCCATGGCCGAGCTGTGCGCCAGTGTCGATATCCCCAAGGGCATGCGCAGCTTCGGCGTGCCGGAGGATGCCATCCCGGCCATGGCCGAGGAGGCCAGCAAGATCGACCGCCTGATGCGCAACAACCCGCGTCGCCTGACGGCCGGCGATATCGAGCAGATCTACCGCGCCGCCTATTGAGCACCTGCAACAGCTGATGACGCGCCCCGGTTCTGCCGGGGCGTACTGGTTTACGTCCATACTAATAACATTGGTAATCCAAATGTCCGAACTGCACCAACAAGGCCCGGAAGCGCCCTACACGCCCCTTGGGCCATTCAAGCTGCGTCTGCCTTTCATCCATTACCGCTTCGAAATCTCCGACTACCTGCAGGGCCTGCTGATGTGCGCGGTGGATCTGGCGGCGATCCCGCTGATGACCGAATTCCTCGGCATGCCCTTCGAGGTGGCGCTGGCGGTGGTCATGCTCAACGGCCTGCTGTACCTGATCCACCACCTGCTCGGTGACCCGGTGGTGCCGGGCTGGATCACCCCGGCCATCCCCATGCTCATGGCCTATTGCAGCCAGTTCCCGGAGGGCCCGGAGCGGGTGCATGCGCTGATCGCCTTCCAGTTGATGCTGGGGATATTCTCCATCAGTCTGGGCATGACCGGCATGGCGCGCAGGGTGGTGTCGCTGGTGCCCTCGGCGCTCAAGGCCGGAATCATCATGGGCGCCGGGCTCAGTGCGGTGGTCACCGTGTTCAAGGAGGGCGGCCGCTTCGACGCCTTTCCGTGGACGATCTCCATCGCCATCGGCGTGGCCTTCTACCTGGTGTTCTCCATGCACTTCCAGGAGCTGAAGAAGCGCAACCGCTTCTGGTGGAACTTCGCCAAGCTGGGCATCTTCCCGATCATCCTGCTGGCGGTGATCGTTGCGCCGATCTTCGGCGAAGCACCCTGGCCGAGCATCGAGTGGGGCATCAGCAAGCCCGACTTCATCACCCTGTGGAACGAATACACCGTGTTCGGCTTGGGGCTACCACCGCTGATGATGTTCGTCACCGCCATCCCCACCGTGCTGGCCGCCTATCTGGTGGTGTTCGGCGACGTACTGAGCAACCAGGCGATTCTCGACGAGGGCGGCAAGGTGCGCCGCGACGAGAAGATCGACTTCGATCCCAACCGCTCGCACCTGCTGTTCGGCGGGCGTAACGCGCTGATGAGCATCCTCGGTCCCGATGTGGCCATGTGCGGCCCGCAGTGGGCCGCCATGCAGGTGGTGATCACCGAGCGTTTCAAGGGCGGCGCCAAGGCGATGAAGTCCATCTATGGTGGCGTCGGTTCGTTCCGCTGGGGCACCAACACCGGCTTGCTGCTGTTGCCAGTGGTGACCCTGGTGCAGCCGATTCTTGGTGTGGCCCTGGCGCTGACCCTGCTCATTCAGGGCTACGTGAGCGTACGCCTGGGCATCATGGAAGCGCGCAGCCAGCGCGATCTGGGCATTGCCGGGGTGATCGGCGCGGTGCTGGCGATCAAGGGCGCCGGCTGGGCGTTCGCCATCGGTCTCGGCCTGTGCCTGCTGATCTATGGCACCCGCTTCTTCCGCGGCGAGAACGACCAGACGTTCAGCAAGGACCTGCCGCCTGCCGAACCGGTCGGCAAAGACTAACTATCGATCCGGGAGCCGACGGCTCCCGGCCACTGGAGTGATCATGAAACTCAACGATCCCGATCTGCTGCGTCATCAGGCCTATATCAATGGCCAGTGGCGCGACGCCAGCGATGGCGCCAGCACGGAAATCTTCAATCCGGCCAATGGTCAGTCCCTCGGCCGTGTGCCGAACCTGAGCGCTGCCCAGACCCGAGCGGCCATCGATGCTGCCCGTGATGCCCAGCCGGCCTGGCGCGCGCTGACCGCCAAGGAGCGTGCTGCGCGCCTGCGCAACTGGTACGAGCTGATGCTCGCCAACCAGGAAGACCTGGCGCAGATCATGACGGCCGAGCAGGGCAAGCCACTGAGCGAGGCACGCGGCGAAGTGCTGTATGCCGCCTCGTTCATCGAGTGGTTCGCCGAGGAAGCCAAGCGCGTCTATGGCGATACCATCCCCGGTCATCAGGCCGACAAGCGCCTGCTGGTGACCAAGGAGCCGGTCGGCGTGACCGCTGCGATCACGCCCTGGAATTTCCCCGCGGCGATGATCACCCGCAAGGCTGGCCCGGCCCTGGCGGCTGGCTGCGCCATGGTACTCAAACCTGCGCCGCAAACGCCTTTCAGCGCGCTGGCTCTGGCCGTACTGGCCGAGCGTGCCGGTATTCCAGCCGGGCTGTTCAGCGTATTGCCGGCCGACGCCGAGCGCTCCCGTGAAGTGGGCTTTGAGCTGTGCGCCAATCCCATCGTGCGCAAGCTGTCGTTCACCGGCTCCACCGGTGTCGGCATCAAGCTCATGGAGCAGTGCGCGGCGACGCTCAAGAAACTGTCCCTGGAGCTGGGTGGCAACGCGCCCTTCATCGTCTTCGCCGATGCCGACCTGGATGCCGCGGTGGAGGGCGCCATGGTCGCCAAGTACCGCAATGCCGGGCAGACCTGCGTCTGCGCCAATCGCATCTATGTCCACGACGCGGTGTACGACGCCTTTGCCGAGAAGCTCGCGGCAGCGGTTGGCCAACTCAAGGTCGGTCAGGGTAGCGAGGCGGGTGTGACCACCGGCCCGCTGATCGACGGCAACGCCGTGGCCAAGGTGCAGGCGCACCTGGCCGATGCGCTGGAGAAAGGTGCCAGGGTCTTGCAGGGCGGCAAGGCGCTGGGTGGCAACTTTTTCGAGCCGACCGTGCTGGCAGACGTAACCACCGAGATGCGTGTCGCCCGCGAGGAAACCTTCGGCCCGCTGGCGCCGCTGTTTCGCTTCAGCGACGAAGCCGACGTGGTACGCCAGGCCAACGACACCGAGTTCGGTCTGGCCTGCTACTTCTACACCCGCGATCTGGGCCGTACCTTCCGGGTGGCCGAGGCGCTGGAGTACGGTATGGTCGGTATCAATACCGGGCTGATCTCCAACGAGGTGGCGCCGTTCGGCGGCATGAAAGCCTCTGGCCTGGGCCGCGAGGGCTCCAGGTACGGCCTCGACGAGTATCTGGAGATCAAGTATCTCTGCCTGGGTATTTGAGCGGCTCTTGCGAGGCATGAGGCGTGGTAGAAAAGCCGATCAGCGTGCAGGAAGCCTGGATCTGGCAGGGTGACAATCCGGGGAAGCTCCTGGGTATCGCGTCGCTCGCCACCGGCTATGGGCGCAGGCTCGTGTGGGGTGGGCGTTCGGCCACCGTTGCAGGGCGCGCTCCCATCGAATAGCTCCCATCTCGCCTCCGCCAGCATGTAGGGTGGATGACGCTCTTTTCATCCACCATGGTGGTCGTTGCACGGTGGACGGGTGAAGCGTCGTCCACCCTACGACTACCGCCGCCATCTTCAGTGAGCGCGTTTGTGCGTGGGCATCTGCTCTGGCATGTAGCCCGGTCCGAGCGTAGCGCCACCCGGGGGCTGCGCTCAACCCAAGCTACGAGCGGTGCAGACTCCAAGCCGTGCGCCTGTCGATCAAAGGCCTGTCAGTCGTTACAATGCGCGCCACCGTGACCAAGCACTCAGAGGTGCGCCATGCAACCCTTCGCCATTGCCCCGTCGATCCTTTCCGCCGACTTCGCCCGCCTGGGCGAGGAAGTGGACAACGTGCTCGCCGCTGGCGCGGACATCGTGCACTTCGATGTCATGGACAACCACTACGTGCCCAACCTGACCATCGGCCCGATGGTCTGCTCGGCGCTGCGCAAGTATGGGATCACCGCGCCGATTGACGTGCACCTGATGGTTAGTCCGGTGGACCGCATCATTGGCGACTTCCTCGACGCCGGTGCCAGCTACGTCACCTTCCATCCCGAGGCGTCCCAGCACGTCGATCGCAGCCTGCAACTGATCAAGAGCGGCGGCGCCAAGGCTGGCCTGGTGTTCAACCCGGCGACCTCTCTGGAGGTGCTCAAGTACGTGATGGACAAGGTCGACATGATCCTGCTGATGAGCGTCAACCCCGGTTTTGGAGGCCAGGCGTTCATCCCCGGCACCCTCGACAAGCTGCGCGAGGCCCGCGCCCTGATCGACGCCAGCGGCCGTGATATCCGCCTGGAGATCGATGGTGGCGTCAGCGCCAGGAACATCCGCGAGATCGCCGAGGCCGGCGCCGACACCTTCGTCGCCGGCTCGGCGATTTTCAACCAGCCGGACTACAAGGCCGTGATCGATGCCATGCGTGCCGAACTGGCGCAGGTGCGTGGATGATCGCCCTGCGCCGGTTGTGCGGCGGCGAGTTGCCGCGCCTGGTGATGTTCGACCTGGACGGCACCCTGGTCGATTCGGTACCGGATCTGGCCACCGCCGTCGACCGTATGCTGACTGAGTTGGGTCGTCAGCAGGCTGGCGTCGAACAGGTGCGCAAGTGGGTCGGTAACGGCGTGCGCGTGCTGGTGCGCCGTGCCCTGGCCGGTGGCCTGGAGCACTCGTCGGTAGGCGAGGCCGAAACCGAGGCGGCGCTGGCGCGCTTTCTCGATATATACGCGGACTGCCACGACCTGATCACCCTGTACCCAGGCGTACACGAACTGCTCGAAGCGCTGAGCACCGCTGCCGTCGAGCTGGCCGTGGTGACCAACAAGCCGGAGCGTTTCGTCGCGCCACTGCTGGAACAGGTCGGCCTCGGCGGTTATTTCCGCTGGATCGTCGGCGGCGATACCCTGCCGCAGCAGAAGCCCGATCCGGCCGCGCTGGTGCAGGTCATGCGCCTGGCCGGGGTGAGCGCGGCGCAGTCGCTGTTCGTTGGCGACTCGCGCAACGACGTGCTCGCTGCCCGCGCTGCCAACGTGCCCTGCGTGGCGGTCAGCTACGGCTACAACCACGGTCGCCCGGTGGCCGAGGAAGAGCCGAGCCTGCTGGTCGATAACCTCGCCGAGCTGTTGTAGGGTGGATCGCGCTTTATCGATCCACCGAGGCGATCTTGCCGGTGGACGGCTGAAGCGTCGGCTACGCGCCCATGTCCACCCTACGACCGACGGCGCCAACGACATTGGGTTGCCTGAACCGAGCGGCTGCGCTACCTTGGCCGCTCGTCGTTTCCCCCTCTTCGAGATACGCCCGTGGTGGTCACCTGCAAACTCTGGATGAAGGTCATCAAGGCCCTGGCCCGCTGGCGCTGGCGCGCCTGATTTCGTCCTGCCGCCGTGCGCGGCCTGTTTGCCCCGACCGATTTCCCAAGCCACGAGGCTGATCATGATCCATGAAGAATTCCTGCGTTTGGCCGCCGAAGGCTACAACCGCATTCCGCTCGCCTGCGAAACCATCGCCGACTTCGATACGCCGCTGTCGATCTACCTGAAACTGGCCGATGCGCCCAATTCCTACCTGCTCGAATCGGTGCAGGGCGGTGAGAAATGGGGCCGCTATTCGATCATCGGCCTGCCGGCGCGCACCGTACTGCGTGTGCACGACCACAGCCTCGTGGTGAGCACCGACGGCGTCGACGTCGAGCACCACGAATGCGCCGACCCGCTGGAGTTCGTCGAGACCTTCAAGGCTCGCTACCGCGTACCGACCATTGCCGGCCTGCCGCGTTTCAACGGCGGCCTGGTCGGCTACTTCGCCTACGACAGCGTACGTTACGTGGAGCCGAAGCTGGCCGGAAGCGTCAATCCTGACACCCTGGGCACCCCGGACATCCTGCTGATGGTCTCCGACGCCGTGGTGGTGTTCGACAACCTGGCCGGCAAGATGCACGCCATCGTGCTGGTCGACCCGGCCGAGCCCGACGCCTTCGAGCGTGGCCAGGAGCAGCTGCAGGCCATCCTGCACAAACTGCGTCAGCCCTTCACGCCGCGTCTCGGCGTGGACCTGAACAAGGCGGCGGGTGAAGAGCCGTCGTTCCGCTCCAGCTTCAGCCGCGACGACTACGAACGCTCGGTCAACGCCATCAAGGATTACATCCTGGCCGGCGACTGCATGCAGGTGGTGATCTCCCAGCGCATGTCGATCCCTTTCCAGGCCGCGCCCATCGACCTCTACCGGGCACTGCGCTGCATCAACCCGACGCCCTACATGTACTTCTTCAACTTCGGTGACTTCCACGTCGTCGGCTCGTCGCCCGAAGTGCTGGTGCGCGTCGAAGACAACCTGGTCACCGTGCGCCCCATCGCCGGTACCCGCCCGCGCGGGGCCACCGAGGAGGCCGACCTGGCGCTGGAAGAAGACCTGCTGGCCGACGCCAAGGAAGTCGCCGAGCACCTGATGCTGATCGACCTGGGCCGCAACGACACCGGACGCGTCTCGGAAATCGGCTCGGTGAAGCTTACCGAGAAGATGGTCATCGAGCGTTATTCCAACGTCATGCACATCGTCTCCAATGTCACTGGCGAGCTGAAAAAGGGCCTCACCGCCATGGATGCCCTGCGCGCCATTCTGCCTGCCGGCACTCTGTCCGGCGCGCCGAAGATCCGTGCCATGGAAATCATCGACGAGCTCGAGCCGGTCAAGCGCGGTGTCTACGGTGGGGCGGTCGGTTACTACGCCTGGAACGGCAACATGGACACCGCCATCGCCATTCGCACGGCGGTGATCAAGGACGGTGAGCTGCACGTCCAGGCCGGCGCCGGCATCGTCGCCGACTCGGTGCCGGCGCTGGAGTGGGAAGAAACCCTCAACAAGCGCCGCGCCATGTTCAAGGCCGTCGCCCTGGCCGAGCAAAGCGGCTCCTGAGTGCCGTGAGGGCCCCATCCGGTCGGACGGGGCTTGTGCGCTCCAGGGGCCGTTGATCCCCTCGTCGTGGTGCAGGCGATGGCTCAGTTGTCGTCGCTGTCGTCTTCTTCGGAACCGTCGACGTTCATGCCCAGTTCCTTGATCTTGCGGGTCAGGGTATTGCGACCCCAGCCCAGCAGGATGGCCGCATCGCGGCGGCGCCCGGCGGTGTGCTTGAGGGCGGTCTCGATCATGATCCGCTCGAACGCCGGCACGGCGCTGTCGAGCAGGTTCGACTGGCCGCGGCCCAGGGCCTGATCGGCCCACTGGCGCAGCGCCTGTTCCCAGTTGCTGACCGGTGCATTGTCCTGGGGCTGGACGAGCAGTTCGGGCGGCAGGTCGCCGACGTGCACCTCACGGCCCGAAGCCATCACGGTGATCCAGCGGCAGGTGTTCTCCAACTGGCGCACGTTGCCCGGCCAGGCCAACTGCTGCAGGTAATCCTCGGTTTCGCTCTTCAACAGCTTGGGCTCGACCGCCAGCTCGGTGGCGGCACGGCTGAGGAAGTGCCGGGCCAGGGTCGGGATGTCCTCCCGGCGATCCGACAGACGCGGGATATGAATGCGGATGACGTTGAGGCGGTGGAACAGGTCTTCGCGAAACTTGCCGGCCGTCACCAGGCTTTCCAGGTTCTGGTGGGTGGCGGCGATGATACGCACGTCCACTTTCACCGGTGTGTGCCCGCCGACCCGGTAGAACTCGCCATCGGCCAGCACACGCAGCAGGCGGGTCTGGGTGTCGGCCGGCATATCGCCGATCTCGTCGAGAAACAGGGTGCCGCCATCGGCTTGCTCGAAACGTCCGCGGCGCTGGTTGGCAGCGCCGGTGAAGGCACCTTTCTCATGGCCGAACAGTTCGGACTCCATCAGGTCCTTGGGGATCGCTGCCATGTTCAGGGCGATGAACGGCGACGCTGCCCGCGGGCTATGGCGGTGCAGGGCATGGGCAACCAGCTCCTTGCCGGTGCCCGACTCGCCGTTGATCAGCACCGTGATGTTGGAGTGCGAGAGCCGACCGATGGCGCGAAACACTTCCTGCATCGCCGGCGCTTCGCCGATGATTTCCGGCGTGCGCGATTGCACCGCCGGAACGTGCAGGCCCTGCTGCTCCTGGGCGTGCTGGTTGGCACGCTTGACCAGCGACACCGCCTCGTCGACATCGAACGGCTTGGGCAGGTACTCGAAGGCACCGCCCTGGTAAGACGCCACGGCACTGTCCAGGTCAGAATGGGCAGTCATGATGATCACCGGCAGGCGCGGATGCATCTCGCGGATCCTGGCCAGCAACTCCAGGCCGCTGGAGCCGGGCATGCGGATGTCGGAGATGATCACGTCCGGCTGCTGCCGGGTCAGGCGGCCGAGCACGCCGTCGGCGCTGTCGAAGCTCTGGGTGCTCATGCCTTCCTGTTGCAAGGCCTTTTCCAGGACCCAGCGGATGGAGCGGTCGTCGTCAACGATCCATACGGTTTCACTGCGGCTCATGTCGGAGTTGCTCCTTGTTCCAGCGGCAGAAAGATCGAGAACACGGTGTGGCCAGGATGGCTCACGCATTCGATCAGGCCTTGATGCTGACTGATGATGTTCTGGGTGATCGCCAGGCCCAGGCCGGTACCGTCGGCACGCCCGCTGACCATGGGATAGAAGATGGTTTCCTGCAGTTCCGCAGCGATACCCGGACCGTTGTCGATGATCTCGATCTTGGTCACCAGGCGATGGCGCACGTAGCCGATGGTGAACTGCCGCAGGGTGCGCGTGCGCAGGGTGATGCGCCCGGGGCGTGGTTCGGGCTTGGCGCCGATCGCCTGCATGGCGTTGCGCACGATGTTGAGCACGGCCTGGATCATCTGCTCGCGGTCGATGACCAGGTCCGGGATGCTCGGGTCGTAGTCGCGCACCAGTACGATGCTGCCCTGACTCTCGGCCTCGACCAGGCTGGCGACGCGCTCCAGCACTTCATGCACATTGGTGATCGCCAGGGACGGCAGCTTGTTGGAGCCGAGCATGCGATCGACCAGGTTACGCAGGCGATCCGATTCCTCGATGATGACGTTGGTGTAATCCTTGAGGCTTTCCTCGGGCAGCTCGCGGGCCAGCAACTGGGCGGCGCCGCGAATCCCGCCGAGTGGGTTCTTGATCTCGTGGGCCAGGCCGCGCACCAGTAGTTTGGTGGTCTCCTGTTTGGAGAGCTGAGCCTCTTCCTTGGTGATGCGCAGGAGGCGATCACGGGGGTGTACCTCGAGCAGCAGCATGGTTTCGCCACGGCTGAGCACCGGCGTCACGGCGTAATCGACGGTCAGGCTCTGCCCGGTCTGGGTGGTCAGCACGGCCTCGCGCTTGTTGAACGGGTGCGCTTCGGCCACCGCCTGGCGCAGCGCGCCCAGGGCTTCGCGGGTTTCCGTGAACAGCTCGCTGATGAACTGGCCGTGGCTGCGTTGGCCGCTGACCGCCAGAAGCATTTCGGCGGCGGGGTTCATGTACTCCAGGCGCAGGTCGGCATTGAGCAGCAGCGTGGCCGTGGTCAGGTTGTCGAGCAGCAGACGATGCAGGGAGTCGTTGATCATCATGGCGCAGGGTCCGCCAGGCAGGCCGTCAGCGATCCCTGGGCGAGGCATGTCGGGACACGGCGATGCTCGTCCTCTGGCAGCGTGGCGCGGCGTGGCGTATCGCGTTGCGTGTGTGGGCCAGCCAAAAGTCGTTCCTCGTGCGGTTTGCAGCGGAAGCGCCGGCGAGCATGGCGGGCGAGGTGCACCTCGGGCCATCCGGCAGTGCGGGAGAAAATGCAAGAAGCAAACCAAAGCCCTGTAAAGACGCGCGCAAAGGCGCGATGGGCCGGATTTGGCAACTTTTCGGCGCAACGATGAAAATCGCCGCGTCCCAATTTGGGACGAGTATAGAAATCGGTGCGCGAGAGTGCACTTTATTGGTGCGAATTGGTGGCGGCGGTTACGAGCGATGTCGGCCGCGTGTGCCGCGGCGCTATCGGGCCGGAGGCTTACAGGAAGGGCAGGATGCTGATGATGCCGTTGTCGTCCTCTTTCGGCTTGTCCTCGAGCGGGCACTCGGGACGCACCCCGTAATCGGTTTTCTTGCAGGGGCGAACCTTGCGCTTCTGGGCCAGGGAAACACGCTTCATGTGGAAGGGCTGGGCGGGCGTGCGCTCGACGATGATACCGCCCTCGGTGATGATTTCCACGGCGATCTGGTGCGTGCCGCGGTCGACGTTTTCCAGCCGGAACACCGGGCTGCGACCGGCGCTGCCGACCGGCTGGCCGTCGAGCAGCAGGCGGTAGCTGTGGCCTGGATGCAGGGCCGGGTCGCTGTCGACCGTGACGATCAGGTTACCGGCGTTATCGTTGATGGTCGCATCCGGTTGCGGGATGGTGATTCTCAGCAGCTCGTAGCCGAGTATCGGCATGCTCGGCGCAGGCGTTGCGGGTTCGACGGTGCGTGCCTGGGGCGGCTCGATGCGGTTGGAGGGCGCCATCTGTATCTGCTTGGCATTGGCGTCCCGCGGTCGGTCGGTGAACACCCGATTACCTTCGGCGTCCACGTAGGTATAGACCTGGGCAACGCCTGGCACGGCGACCAGCAGAAGACCGAAAAGCAGCGCACGCATCCTGTTCACTTGCCTCGGGCCGGGCTGTTGGTGCTGACACGTTGCACCGTGAAGGTGCGTGTCTCGCTTTGCTGGATGACCTGCTCGCCCTGCATGACGGCCACCGCCAGGCTGTGCTCGCCGCGGTCGACCTGGTTCAGTTGCAGGCGCGGCGCGTTGCTGGGCGAGCCGTAGGGCTTGCCGTCCAGGATCAGGCGCAGGCTATGGCCCGGGCCCAGGCGGGGCTCGATGCTGACGCCCACCGAGAAGGTGCCGTTGTTGGCCCGTAGCGCTTCGTCACTGGGCAGGTCGCGCAGCTCCAGTATCTGATAAGGATGCTGAGGCATCTCGCTCAGTCGGGGCGTGGCAGGCTGCGCAGGCGCGGCCGCCGACTCCGTGGTATTGATCGGCTTCAGCTCGACACTCTCGGCCTTGCTGCCCTCGGGGGGCTGGTTGGTGAACACCGTGTTGCCGTTGGCATCGGTGTACTTGTAGATCTGCGCGCTGACCGGCAGGGCCAGTATCAGCAACAGGCAAGCGAGCGTGCGGCGCATGGGGCCGGTCTCCGGTCAGGATGATGTCGATAGCCTTGCACCGCGGCGGCATACTGGCAAGCGCGCTGCACCAGGGATTTGCGTTCGTTCGTGAAACGACAGCCATAAAAAAACCTCCCCGGCAGCACCGGGGAGGTTTCGTCACGCTGTCAGGTGCAGCGAGGCTGGCTTAGACGCTGTAGTACAGATCGTATTCCAGCGGGTGCACGAAGGTGCGTACCTTGATTTCTTCTTCCGATTTCAGCTCGATGTAGGCATCGATGAAGTCGTCGGAGAATACCCCGCCCTTGGTCAGGAATGCGCGGCCCTTGTCCAGCTCTTCGAGGGCTTCTTTCAGGCTGCCGCACACCTGCGGGATCAGCTTGCCTTCTTCCGGCGGCAGGTCGTACAGGTTCTTGTCCGCAGCGTCGCCAGGGTGGATCTTGTTCTGGATACCGTCGAGGCCGGCCATCAGCAGCGCGGCGAAGGCCAGGTACGGGTTGGCGGCCGGATCCGGGAAGCGCGCTTCGATGCGGCGGGCTTTCGGGCTGGAAACGTACGGGATACGGATCGAGGCGGAGCGGTTGCGAGCCGAGTAGGCCAGCATGACCGGTGCTTCGAAGCCCGGAACCAGACGCTTGTAGGAGTTGGTCGACGGGTTGGTGAAGCCGTTCAGCGCCTTGCCGTGCTTGATGATGCCGCCGATGAAGTACAGCGCGGTCTCGGACAGGCCGGCATAGCCTTCGCCGGCGAAGGTGTTCTTGCCGTCCTTGGAAACCGAGATGTGCACGTGCATGCCCGAGCCGTTATCGCCGTACAGCGGCTTCGGCATGAAGGTGGCGGTCTTGCCGTAGGCGTCGGCCACGTTGTGCACGCAGTACTTCAGGGTCTGGGTTTCGTCGGCCTTGGCCACCAGGGTGTTGAACTTGACGCCGATTTCGTTCTGGCCGGCAGTCGCCACTTCATGGTGGTGAACTTCGACGGTAAGGCCCATTTCTTCCAGGGCATTACACATGGCGGTGCGGATTTCGTGGTCGTGGTCGCACGGCGGAACCGGGAAGTAACCGCCTTTGACGGCTGGGCGATGGCCCTTGTTGCCGCCTTCGACGTCCTGGTCGGTCATCCAGGAGCCTTGTTCGGAGTAGATCTTGAACATCGAACCGGAGATATCGGATTTGAACTTCACTTCGTCGAAGATGAAGAACTCGGGCTCAGGGCCGACGAATACGGTGTCGCCGATCCCGGTGCTCTTCAGGTATTCCTCGGCACGGCGGGCGATGGAGCGCGGGTCGCGGTCGTAGCCCTGCATGGTGCTCGGTTCGATGATGTCGCAGACCAGGATCAGGGTCGGCTCTTCGGTGAACGGGTCGAGAACGGCAGTGCTGTCGTCCGGCAGGAGGATCATGTCGGAGGCTTCGATGCCTTTCCAGCCGTGGATGGAGGAGCCATCGAACATCTTGCCGACTTCGAAGAATTCGTCGTCCAGGGCATCACGGGCCGGCATGGTCACGTGGTGCTGCTTGCCCTTGGTGTCGGTGAAGCGCAGGTCGACCCACTTCACGTCGTGTTCTTTGATCAGTTGAACAGCCTTAGACATGTTGTCCTCCAGGTGGATAGGGTCTTCGATGACCCTTCTTTTGAGTTCGTGACGCCGGGCAAGATGGTCTGCCAGGACACCCTGCCTCACAAGGGAGCAATTTGCATGCCAGTGCCCCGTGATGGTGTCATGCCCTGAAAACCAGTGCTGGCGCGGATATGAGTAGGGTGAGAGGTGCTGTCTTGGCGCTTTATTGGTGCGAATATTTGTCGGCATGCTCTTTATTGGTGCGAAATAGGATTATCTGAGTATTTTTGATCAAAGCTTGAGCAATTTCCGCTATAATCCGCGCCCCAGTTTTTCAGGCCCTGGCGCCCGACATTTGCTCCCATGAAACTGATCGTCAAAGTCTTCCCGGAAATCACCATCAAGAGCCCGCCGGTTCGCAAGAACTTCATCCGGCAGTTGGCCAAGAACATCCGTGCAGTCACGCGTGATCTCGATGCGCAGCTGCAGGTGACCGGTGTCTGGGACAATCTGGAGGTGAAGACCGAGGTCACCGACGCCAGGTGCCAGCAGGAGATCATCGAGCGCCTCAGCTGTGTGCCGGGCATCGTTCATTTCCTGCAGATCGACGAATACCCGCTGGGTGATTTCGACGACATCGTCGAGAAGTGCAAGCGTCATTATGCGGATCTGCTGCCCGGCAGAATCTTCTCGGTGCGCTGCAAGCGTGGAGGCCGGCATCCGTATTCCTCCGTCGATGTCGAGCGCCATGTCGGCAGCCAGTTGCGCCAGCAATGCGGCGCCGCCGGTATCGACCTGAAGAACCCCGAGATCGAAGTGCGCATCGAGATTCGCGACCAGCGCCTGTTCGTCATCCACCATCAGCATCCGGGCATGGGCGGCTATCCGCTGGGCTCGCTGGAGCAGACGCTGGTGCTGATGTCCGGTGGCTTCGACTCCACCGTCGCCGCCTACCAGATCATGCGTCGCGGCCTGATGACCCACTTCTGCTTCTTCAACCTCGGCGGCCGTGCCCACGAGCTGGGGGTGATGGAAGTCGCCCACTACCTGTGGCAGAAATATGGCCGCTCGCAGCGCGTGCTGTTCATCAGCGTGCCATTCGAGGACGTGCTCGCCGAGATTCTCGGCAAGGTCGACAACAGCTACATGGGCGTGACCCTCAAGCGTATGATGCTGCGCGTCGCCAGTCGTCTGGCCGAGCGCCTGCAGATCGACGCGCTGGTCACCGGCGAGGCGATCAGCCAGGTCTCCAGCCAGACCCTGCCGAACCTCTCGGTAATCGATTCGGTCACCGAAAAGCTGGTGCTGCGTCCGCTGATCGCCAGCCACAAGCAGGACATCATCGACACCGCCGAAGCCATCGGCACCGCCGAGTTCGCCCGCCACATGCCGGAGTATTGCGGGGTCATCTCGGTGAACCCGACCACCAAGGCCAAGCCGCATCGCGTCGTCCACGAAGAGCAGCAGTTCGACATGGCGGTGCTCGAGCGCGCGCTGGAGCGGGCACGCCTGCTGCCGATAGACCGGGTGATCGAAGAACTGGGCCAGGACATTCGGGTCGAGGAGCTGGCCGAGGCGCTGCCCAGCCATGTGGTCATCGACATCCGTCATCCCGATCGGGTCGAGGATCAGCCGCTGCAATTGGCCGGCGTCGACGTGCAGGCCATGCCGTTCTACGCATTGAACAACCGTTTCAAGGAGCTGGATGCTAGCCGCCAGTACCTCCTTTACTGCGACAAGGGCGTGATGAGCCGCTTGCATGCTCATCACCTGCTGAACGAGGGGCATGCCAATGTGCGCGTTTATCGTCCGGCATAAAACGCCTGGTCTGAATGGCGGCAGTATCCGCCACCGACCTCCCGACCCGATCCGCGGCGGCCATGTCGCCACACCGCGTTAACGAACTGCCTTTATCCTTATCCCGATTTTTCGCGTTGGGCCGCTGAATGCAACTGCTGGGTAGCCCGACCCAACCTACGAGACCACTACTGTGATCGAGAATCTACGCAACATCGCCATCATCGCCCACGTTGACCATGGCAAGACCACCCTGGTTGACGCCCTGCTGCGTCAGTCCGGCACCCTGGAGCGCAGCGAGCTCAACGACGAGCGCGTGATGGACAGCAACGACCAGGAAAAAGAGCGCGGCATTACCATTCTGGCCAAGAACACCGCCATCAAGTGGAACAACTACCGCATCAATATCGTCGACACCCCCGGCCACGCCGACTTCGGCGGTGAAGTAGAGCGCGTGATGTCGATGGTCGACTCCGTACTGCTGGTCGTTGACGCCCAGGACGGCCCGATGCCGCAAACCCGCTTCGTGACCAAGAAGGCCTTCGAAGCCGGCCTGCGTCCGATCGTGGTGATCAACAAGATCGACCGTCCGGGCGCGCGTCCGGATTGGGTCATGGACCAGATCTTCGACCTGTTCGACAACCTCGGTGCCACCGAAGAACAGCTGGACTTCCAAGTCGTCTACGCCTCGGCCCTGAACGGCATCGCCGGTCTGGATCACACCGACATGGCTGAAGACCTGACCCCGCTGTACCAGGCCATCGTCGACCACGTTCCAGCGCCGAAGGTCGACGTCGACGGCCCGTTCCAGATGCAGATCTCTGCACTGGACTACAACAGCTTCCTGGGCATCATCGGTGTCGGCCGTATCGCCCGTGGTCGCGTCAAGCCGAACACCCCGGTGACCGCCATCGACGTCAACGGCAAGAAGCGTAACGGCCGTATCCTCAAGCTGATGGGCCACCACGGTCTGCACCGTGTGGACGTCGAAGAAGCCACTGCCGGCGATATCGTCTGCGTCAGCGGCATGGACGAGCTGTTCATCTCCGACACCCTGTGCGACCAGAACAACGTCGAAGCGATGACCCCGCTGACCGTTGACGAGCCGACCGTATCCATGACCTTCCAGGTCAACGATTCGCCGTTCTGCGGCAAGGAAGGCAAGTTCGTCACCAGCCGTAACATCAAGGAGCGTCTGGACAAGGAGCTGCTGTACAACGTGGCCCTGCGCGTCGAGGAAGGCGACTCGGCCGACAAGTTCAAGGTCTCCGGCCGTGGTGAGCTGCACCTGTCGGTACTGATCGAGAACATGCGCCGCGAAGGCTTCGAAATGGGCGTTGGTCGTCCGGAAGTGATCATCCGTGAAGTCGACGGTGCCAAGCACGAGCCGTACGAAAACGTCACCATCGACATCCCGGAAGAATCCCAGGGCAAGGTCATGGAAGAAATGGGTCTGCGTAAAGGCGACCTGAGCAACATGGTGCCGGACGGCAAAGGTCGCGTACGCCTGGAATACAACATCCCGGCCCGTGGTCTGATCGGCTTCCGTAACGCTTTCCTGACCCTGACCAACGGTGCAGGCATCCTGACCTCGATCTTCGATCGTTACGACGTGATGAAGTCAGGCCACATGTCCGGCCGTCAGAATGGCGTACTGGTGTCGATCGATACCGGCAAGGCGCTGACCTACTCCCTGGAAACCCTGCAGGCGCGCGGCAAGCTGTTCGTCGAGCACGGCCAGGAAATCTACAACGGTCAGATCATCGGTCTGAACAGCCGCGACAACGACCTGGGCGTCAACCCGACCAAGGGCAAGAAGCTCGACAACATGCGTGCTTCGGGTAAAGACGAAACCATCGCGCTGGTTCCGCCGGTCCGCTTCACCCTGGAACAGGCTCTGGAATTCATCCAGGACGATGAATTGTGCGAAGTGACGCCGAAGTCGATCCGTCTGCGCAAGAAGATCCTCGACGAAGGCGAGCGTACCCGCGCTGCCAAGAAAGCCAAGAACTGATCCGCTTCTAGCTGATTGAAGAGCCCCCGCCGGCGAGAGCCTGCGGGGGCTTTTTTGTGGGCGGTAATCGCTCTGACAACGGCAAGCGCACCCGGAAATCTTGCCCGCTGCCATGACAAGTCACCTTTCTCGTTGTCAGTATCGGTGCGAAAGAATTGCCGGGTTTTGCCGTTCCATTGCCGTCGTCCACAATTGTGAGCGACGCCATCATCTGAACGTGTGAAGCCCATATACTGCCGGTTCCGCCAGGCCCGCGCCCGGCATGGATGGTTTTCTCTTCAAGGATGCGAGTGCATGCAGTGGATTTTCATGCTGGTCGGGCTGGTGCTCGGGGCGCTGTTGCTGGGCGCGACCAATGGCGAGGCGATGGCCGGGGCGGCGCTGGGTGCCCTGCTCGGGCTGGCGGCAGGGCAGGCGCTCGCGCTGCATGCCCTGCAGGCGCAGCATGAGGCGCTGCGCAAGTCCCTGGCGCAACTGATTGCCCGCTTCAACCAGGGTACCGGCGACCTGCACGAGCGTCTGCTGCGCCTCGAGCAGGACGCTGCGCAGCCGCGCAGCGAAGTGCTGCCCGAGCAGGACGACGTGCGGCCGGTTCAGGCCCCTGTGCAATCGGCCGCGACGGCCCCGGTCGAACCAACCGGCGCGCGTAAGTGGGAACTCGAACTGGTACTGCCTGCTGTCACGCCAACTGCACAGCCGAGCCCCGGGCCAGCCGTGGAGCCAGCTGCTACGACGCCCCCGCCAGCCGCGGCGCGGGTTACCGAGCTGCCAGCGCCGACCTGGCTCGAGCGTGGCATCGCTGCGGCGCGGGACTGGCTGCTCGGCGGCAACACCGTCTTGCGCGTGGGCCTTGTGCTGCTGTTCCTGGGCCTGGCCTTCCTGCTGCGCTACGCCTCCGAGCGGGTGGTGGTGGCCATCGAGTTGCGCTACGCCGGCGTGGCGCTGGCGGCGATCGCCCTGCTGGCGCTGGGCTGGTGGTTGCGCCAGCGGCGCCCGGCCTATGCCTTGCTGATGCAGGGTGGCGGCATCGCCGTGTTGTACCTGACGGTGTTCGCGGCCATGCGTCTGCATCCTCTGCTTTCCCCGCAGGTGGCGATGCTGCTGCTGGTGGTGGTGACCCTCTGCTCGGCCGTGCTGGCCATCCTGCAGGACGCCCGTGGCCTGGCCGCGGCGGCGGCGCTGGGTGGTTTCGCCGCACCGATCCTGGCCTCCAGTGGTGGTGGTAGTCACGTCGCCCTGTTCAGCTATTTCGCCTTGCTCAACGCGGGGATCTTCGCCATCGCCTGGTTCAAGGCCTGGCGCGAGCTCAATCTGATCGGTTTCGTCGGCACCTTCGGCATCGGCCTGGCCTGGGGCCTGCGCTCCTACACCGCGGACCTGTGGCTCAGCACCCAGGCGTTCCTGCTGCTGTTCTTCCTGATGTACGTCGCCATCGGTCTGCTGTTCGCCCGGAGGCGCCTGCTCGAGGCACCGACCGCGCCGGAAAACGACTCCCGCGAGGCCCTGCTCAAGTGGTCGGCGCGCCAGGCCGGTTACGTCGATGGCAGTGTGCTGTTCGGCACGCCACTGGTGGGCTTCGGCCTGCAATACGCGGTGGTTCAGCACCTGCCTTTCGGGCCGGCGTTCAGTGCTCTGGCCATGGGCCTGTTGTACATGCTGCTGGCCCGCCTACTGGTTGCGCGTGCGCCAGGGCGTGCGGTACTGCTGATGGAGACCTGCCTGGCGCTGGGGGTGATTTTCGCCACCCTGGCCATCCCATTGGGCCTGGATGCGCGCTGGACTTCCGCGGCCTGGGCGGTGGAGGGCGCAGGCCTGTACTGGCTGGCGCTGCGTCAGCAACGGCTGTTCGCGCGTCTGTTCGCCCTGCTGCTGCAGGCGGGCGCGGCCCTGGCCTACCTGTGGAGCGTGCGCCCCGGCGATGAGACCGTCCTCGAGGGGTCAGCGCTCGGCGCGTTGATGCTCGGTGCGGCACTGCTGTTCAGTTTCCTGCAGGTGCGTGCTGCGGGAAACCGGGTGGCGGATCGCGAGCGCCAGCTGCAACCCGTGCTGGCCTGTGTTGGTCTGGCATTTCTCTACCTGATGGCTCCTCTGTGCTTCGGCCCCTATGGCACTGCCGCCGCCTGGGCCGTGGCGGGCGTGGTGACGCTGCTGGCCGGCTTGCATCTAGGCGCGCGCAGTATGCTGATCAGCGCCTTCGTCGTGCAGGTGCTTGGTGGGATGATCTACCTGACCTTCAGCGACGGCCTCGATCAGAGCGTGGTCGCCGAGGCCCTGCGGCCGCTGGCCCATATGACGTTCTGGGCGCCGGCGCTGCTGGCCATGGCGGGCCTGTTCTGCGCCTGGCGCCTGTACCTCGCGGGGCGCGTGACCCGCTCCGACCTGCTGCCGCTGGATGTGCAGGAGCTGTCGCACGTGGCGCTGTTCTGGTGCGCGGCCTGGTGGTTAATGGCGGCGCTGAGCGAAATTTCCCGCTTCGTGCCGGACCACCTGGAGGGGCATGCATTCCTGCTGGTTGCCGTACTCAGCCTGGCCGCTACCACCTTGTTCGCCCTGCGTCAGCGCTGGCCGGCACTGGCGGTGTTCAGCCTCGCGCTGGTGCCGTTGGGGTTCGGCGTCGTGCTGCTCACCTGGCACCTGAGCTATCAGCCATTGGCAGCGCTCGGCTGGCTCGCCTGGCCAGCGTTGTTCGCCCTGCATGTCCTGATGCTGCGCCGCCTTCAGGGGCTGGTGCCGGAGGCGTTGATCCGCATCGGCCACGTGCTCGGTTGCTGGCTGCTGCTGGGCGTACCGGCGCTGCAGCTGCGCTTCCTGTTCCTCGCCCTGGCCGAACACTACAACGCCTGGCGCTGGCTGGGCTGGGTACTGGTGCCGTGTGCCTTCCTGATGCTGATGAGCCTGCGCCGCCCACTGCCCTGGCCCGTAGCGTCTTATCCACAGGAGTACCGCAGCTATGCGGCCATACCGGTGGCAGTCCTTCTGCTGGGCTGGTTCTGGCTGGTCAATCTGCTCAGTGACGGTTCTGCGGAACCGCTGCCCTACGTGCCGCTGGTCAACCCCCTGGAACTGGGCATGCTGTTCGTGCTCTTCGCCGTGCAGCGTTGGGCCCGGGACGGGTTGTCCGCGTTGCCTGTCGAGCCGAGGCAGAGGCAACTGGCAGCCCAGGCGGTGATCGGCGCCTCGTTGTTCGCCCTGTTGACCATGATGGTCTGTCGTAGCGCATTCCATTGGGGGCAGGTGCCGTTCCAGCTGGATGCCTTGATCGATTCGCGCCTGGTGCAGGCCGGCCTGTCCATCGTCTGGACACTGATCGCCCTGAGCCTGACCATCGTCGGGCACCTGCGCGCTCGTCGTGATCTGTGGATGACGGGCGCGGCGCTGATCGCGGTGGTGGTCGTGAAGCTGTTCTTCGTCGACCTGGGCAACAGCGGCAGCCTGGAACGGATCATTTCCTTCATCGGTGTCGGCGTGCTGTTGCTGGTGGTGGGCTATTTCGCCCCGCTGCCCCCCCGACAAGGGCGTGAAACGCAGGTGCCGGCATGAGCCTGCGTGTGGCGGCGGCGCTGCTCATGTTGGGTGTGGCCGTTTCTGCAGCGGCAGCCGAGGTCGGTGAAAGCCCGGGCGACTATGCGCTGAGCGTGCCACTGACGCTGCGTGGCGAGGGGCCCTGGTACCGAGTGCAATTGCCGATGGCGGCTCATCTCGCCGCCAGGTATGCCGACTTTCGCGATCTGCGTGTATTCAACGGCGCAGGCGAACGCCTGGCCTACAGCCTGATTCCCGGTGCAGAGCGCTTCGCCGAGAGCCAGCAACGGGCCGATCTGCGTCTGTTTCCGCTGCGTGGCCCGACGGGCCGCCGCGACGCCTCGCCGAGCGTGCGGATACAGCGCGGTAACGACGGCTCGATCATCGAGCTGAGTGCCGCCGCCGAGCCCACCGCCGCTGCCGATGTACTGCGAGGCTGGCTGCTGGACGTCAGTGCCACTGATTTCCCCCTGCAGCGCCTGCATCTGCAGTGGCGTGCCGAGAGCGAAGGCTTCCAGCGCTTCAGCATCGAGGCCAGCGATGACCTGGACCATTGGCGGCCACTGGGCGAGGGGCAGATCGCTCGGTTGAGTTTCAATGGCCAGCGCATCGACAAGAGCGACGTGGAATTGCCGTCCACCCGGGCGCGTTACCTGCGCCTGCTGTGGCTGGCGCCCGAGCAGGCGGTCAGCCTGAGTGCTGCCAGCGTCAGCGGCACGCGCAGCAGCGCCGAGCCTGCGGCGCTGATCTGGTCGGCGGCGCTGAAAGGCCAGGCGAGCGAGCAGGGCATTACCTGGACATTGCCGCTGGCCTTGCCCCTCGAGCGGCTGCGCATCGAGGTCGAGCAGGCCAACAGCCTGGCTCCGGTGTTGCTGCAGGGGCGCCGGGACGGTACTGCGCCCTGGACGCCCCTGGCCAGTTCGGTGCTTTATCGCCTGCCGGTCGATGGGCAAGAGGTGGTGCAGGATCAGATCGAGCTGGCGCAATCGCCCGTCGCTCAGTTGCGTCTGCAGGTCGATAGCCGCGGTGGCGGCCTGGGGCAGGGGGAGCCGCGCCTGAGCGTGGCCCTGCGCGCGACCGAGCTGCTGTTTCTGGTCCGCGGCGACCCGCCCTATCGGCTGGCCCTCGGCCGCGCAGGTGCGTCTGCCGGCAGCCTGCCAGTGACGACCCTGGTGCCGGGTTTTACCGCGTCGCGGTTGCAGCGCATGGGCCAGGCCACCATCAGTGGCGGGATCCCTGAGGTCGAGGTGTCGCCGGTGGTGGTTACCCATAAGCCGGGGACAGACTGGACGCGCATCGGCCTGTGGGCCGTGTTGCTGGCCGGGGTCGGTGTGCTGGCGCTGATGGCGCTCAGCCTGTTGCGTGCCTCCAGGGGGCGTTCCTGACCAGGCGCCCGTGGCCGATCACTTCGGTCGCCAGGCGCAGTAGCCCGGGCGCGGGCCGACCTTCGGGTGGTTGCGACAGGTGTCCGGACGGCGTTCATAGATGCTGCACAGCCGGCTCTTGCGATCCAGGTAATAGCAGTCGTTGTTGCTCATGCGCGTCAGGGTGAAGATCCCGGACTTCTGGTTGAAACGCTCGACCAGGCCGTCTTTCTGCAGGCGCCTGGCGATGTTCTTCGGCGGATCACCTCGCTCGAACTCGTCGACCACGCCAATGCGGATCAGGTCGGCGAGGCGCACCTCGACCGGCAACTGGCAGCAGCTGGAAATGCAGCTGTGGCACATGTCGCTGTGGTACCTCGCCCAGGTATCGAGACGGTCTATTTCCGCGGCGGCGATAAGATTGCTTTTCATCTCAGGGGGGCTTCGCGTGGTTGGCGGCGCGCGATCATAACGATGTTGGCGAATTTGTGAACAGGCATCCGCCGGTTGGTTGCACATCCAGGCTGGCGAGGCGATAAAAACCTCCTGAAAAGCAGGTGATTTGCAGTATCTTATCGCCCCACGTTGCGCCGTACCCAGCTGCCGCCCCGACAGGTCGTCAGCCCGGCTGAGCATACGGCGACAGGCCGCGTGCCCTGGCTTCTACCCCGAGCTGTGTTGGAATGGATACTTCTTCCTTGCTTGCCCTGTCGTGCCGCACAGGGCCAGGCCTTGCGTATCGAATCGCCGTTCGCTGCCGTGTGGCTGGCGAGGGGGAGGCATGAACGCCTGCATCGGCTCTGCCTGGCAATTCGACGCTGCCGTGCTGCTGACGGCCCTGGTCTGCATCGGCGGGGTGCTGCTGGCACGCTGGGTCATCCATCAACGTGATTTCCCTGGTCGTGACACCTTCATTCTGATGCAACTGGCGAGCATGTGGTGGATGGCCATGGCCGGCCTCGAAGTCGCATCGGTATCGCCCGGCTGCAAGCTGTTCTGGGCCACGTTGTCCTGGCCGGGTATCGTTTCCGTGCCGACCTTCTGGGCGGTGTTTCTCTGGCAGTACGTCAACAGCGTGCGCAAACCCCTGGCCCGGCATTCGGTGCTCGGCCTGATCGTCGCGCCGGTGCTGATCTGGCTGGTGGTGCTGAGCAATCCGTGGCACGGCCTGTTCTATGGGGCCGGGACCGGGCCGCTATCCGCTGAGCCGGGCGCGCCGATCCGTTATCAACATGGCCCGCTGTTCTACGCCACGGCGGTGTACGTCTACCTGTTCATGAGCTTCAGCCTCGGGGTGGTGCTGCGCGCCGCGCTCACCAGCCACGGCGTGCACAGGCGCCACTACCTGGCGTTCGTGCTGATCACCGCGGTGCCCTGGTCGGCCAATATCGCCTACGTGGTGTTCGGCCGGGTGGTGTTCGGTGTCGACCCGACCCCCTTCAGCTTCGTCTTCACCCTGGTTGCCTTCTCCTGGCTGATTCTTGGCGTACGGCTGTTCGACCTGCTCCCCGTGGCTCGGCATCTGTTGCTGGAGGCGTTGCCCGACCCAGTGCTGGTGGTCGACACCCAGTGGCGGGTGATCGAGGCCAACCAGGCAGCCCTTCGGCTGTGCGGGCTGGATCCTGGCTGGCAGGGGCGCACGCTCCAGGAGTGGCCGGGCTTCGGCAATGATCTGCAGGCGCTGCTGCTGGAGCAGGACGGCCAGCAGGATCAACTGCTGATGCTGACCAGCTCCGAGCGCTACTTCGAGGTGCGCGTGCGCGCCATCGAACGGGTCACCCGCCAGGGCACCCTGATTCTCGGGCAGATGCTCTACTTGCGTGACGTCACCCAGCGTCAGCTCACCAAGCTGAAGCTGGCCGAGGCGCTGGCGCTCAGCGAGGAACGCCTGCGCACCATCACCACCCTGCACGAGCAACTGCGCGAGCAGGCGCTCTGCGACCCGCTGACCGGCTTGTACAACCGGCGTCATCTGGATGACCTGTTCGCACGCGAACTGGCCCGGGCCAGGCGTGAAAATTCCCCGGTGTCACTGGCGCTGATCGACCTGGACCACTTCAAGCAGCTCAACGATGAGCACGGTCATCTCGACGGCGACGATGTGCTCAAGAGCGTGGCGCAGCATCTGCTGGTGAACTTGCGCAGTTCCGATACGGTCTTTCGTATCGGCGGCGAAGAGTTCCTGCTGATTTTGCCCGGTGCCGATTCGCTGGAGGCGAGCAAACGCCTCGAAGCCATCTGCCGGGGGCTGGCGCGAAAACCGATCGAAACCCGTAGTGGTGTGCGTCATGTGACCCTGTCGGCAGGCCTCGCGTTGTGGCCGGAGCAGGGCCTGGTGCTCGACGAGTTGCTGCGGGTCGCCGATACCGCCCTGTACCAAGCCAAACGTGGTGGGCGCAACCGTGTATGCAGCCTGTTGCCTCGCGTCGCGCCGCCTGCTGCTGAGGCGCCCGTTCCTGGAAAGGGTTAAACTCCTTCCGATTACCTTCCTTCCGGAGTCCTTCATGTCCCGCGTTACCCTGAGTCGCTACCTCATCGAGCAGACCCGTAGTCAAAATACCCCGGCCGATCTGCGCTTCCTGATCGAAGTAGTGGCCCGCGCATGCAAGGAAATCAGCCATGCGGTGTCCAAGGGCGCCCTCGGCGGCGTGCTCGGCAGCATGGGCACCGAGAACGTGCAGGGCGAAGTGCAGAAGAAGCTCGACGTGATCTCCAACGACATCCTGCTCGAAGCCAACGAGTGGGGCGGCCACCTGGCCGGCATGGCCTCCGAGGAAATGGACAACGCCTACCAGATCCCCGGCAAGTACCCCAAAGGTGCCTACCTGTTGGTGTTCGATCCGCTCGATGGCTCGTCGAACATCGACGTCAACGTGTCGGTCGGCACCATCTTCTCGGTGCTGCGCTGCCCGAACGAATACCTGAGCCAGAACGAGAGCCTCGACGAGAAGGCCTTCCACCAGCCGGGCACCCAGCAGGTCGCTGCCGGTTACGCCATCTACGGCCCGCAGACCATGCTGATCCTGACCCTGGGCAACGGTGTCATGGGCTTCACCCTGGATCGCGAGCTGGGCAGCTTCGTGCTGACCCACGACAACATCAGCGTCCCGGAAAGCACCGCCGAATTCGCCATCAACATGTCCAACCAGCGTCACTGGGAAGCCCCGGTACAGCGTTATGTGGACGAGCTGCTGGCCGGCAAGGAAGGCCCGCTGAACAAGAACTACAACATGCGCTGGATCGCCTCGATGGTTGCCGACGTGCACCGCATCCTGACCCGTGGCGGCCTGTTCATGTACCCACGCGACGACCGCGAGCCTGGCAAGGCCGGCAAGCTGCGTCTGATGTACGAAGCCAACCCGATGTCCTTCATCATCGAGCAGGCCGGTGGTGCTTCCACCGACGGCGTGCAGCGCATCCTCGACATCCAGCCGACCTCCCTGCACCAGCGTGTGCCGGTGTTCCTGGGTTCCAAGGAAGAAGTCGAGCGCGTTACCGGCTACCACCAGGGCTGATCGATGCAGATGCAGCCCTGGGCGTCTTTGCTGGACTGGTGGTTCGGCTCTTCCACCTCGGCTGTGGAAGCTGCTGCCGCACGCAACGGGCTGTGGTTCGGCAAGCGTGACGAGCAGGATGCCGAGGCGCGTGAGCGCTTTGGCTCGCTGGTCGAACAGGCGCTCGCTGGCGGTTTGCAGGATTGGTCAGAGCATCCGCACGGCTGGCTGGCCAAGGTGCTGCTGCTCGACCAGTTGCCACGCATGATCTATCGCGACACGCCTCTGGCCTTTGCCGGCGACTCGCTGGCGCAGCCGCTGGTCGAAGAGGGCGTCACCCTCGGCTGGGACCGGCAGTTGCCAGCGATCCATCGGGTATTCATCTACCTGGTGTTCGAACACGCCGAGAGCGTCCCGCAACAGCTGCGCGCCATGCAACTGTTCGGCGAACTGAGCGAGTCTGCGGCAGACGCCGAGCGTGAGTTGTTCGCCGGCTTTCTCGACTACGCCGACCGGCATCTGCGCATCATCGAGCGCTTCGGGCGCTTCCCTCATCGCAACGAAATCCTCGGGCGCAGCAGTACCGACGAGGAGTTGCGCTTTCTGCTGGAACCGGGCTCGGGCTTCTGACGTCGAACCGGCATGTGACAACTGGACTACTGGAGTTACCCCTCATGCGCTTGCGTTCTCTCGTGCTGCTGGCGACCTGCGTCGTTCTGGCCGCCTGCGGCAAGGTCAATCAGGACAACTACGCCAAACTCTATTCGGGCATGACCAAGGCCGAGGTCGAAGACCTGCTCGGTAGCGCCACGGAGTGTTCCGGCGCGCTGGGCATGTCCAGCTGTACCTGGGGTGACCAGGTGAGCTTCATCAGCGTCCAGTACGCCGGTGACAAGGTGATGATGTTCTCTGCCAAAGGGTTGAAGTGATGAACAAGCGTGCGATGGGGTGCCTGGCGCTGGGTGCGGTGTTATTGGCCGGTTGTGCCAATTCTGGCACCGGCGTGGCGCCACCGAAGACCGTCGAGTCGGTCGATCTCCAGCGTTATCAAGGCACCTGGTACGAGGTGGCGCGCCTGCCGATGTTCTTCCAGCGCAACTGCGTGGAGTCCGAAGCGCGATACGGCCTGCAGGACGATGGCAGTGTGTCGGTGACCAACCGTTGTCGCACGGCCAGCGGCGAGTGGCAGCAGGTCGAAGGCCGCGCCGTACCCCAGGTCGAGGGCAAGACCGACAAGCTCTGGGTGACCTTCGACAACTGGTTCAGCCGCCTGCTGCCGGGTGTGAGCAAGGGCGAGTACTGGGTGCTCGACCTGGATGATGACTACCAGAGCGCGTTGGTCGGCCACCCGAATCACAAGTACCTGTGGCTGCTCGCGCGCACCCCGAAGATCTCCAATGAAGTTCGCGATGAACTCCTCTCGGTGGCCCGCGCCCAAGGATACGATACCGACGAACTGATCTGGCGTTCCGGGCAAGACAAGCCCTGAAAATGCGTGGCGTAGAGGCGATTGGGGCGTCTCGATGTGGCCGTGCGTCGGGTATGAAAAAATGCTGCCAGCAGGGCTGGTGTGCTGCTCAGCCCAGCAGGCTTCGCAGGGTCTTAGTGAAACTGCTGGCGCTCTCTTCCTCATCGGCATGCCGCCCCTGGCGCACGACCCAGTTGCCGTTGACCATCACGTCGCGCACTTGGCGACTGCCGCCAGCAAACAGCCAGCGGTTGAGAATGGCATCAGCATGGGCCGTTGCCAGGTAGGGATCGGCGCCATCGAGTACCAGCCAGTCTGCACGTTTGCCAACCGCCAGCTCACCGATCGGTTGCCCCAGCGCCTGTGCTCCGCCCTGAAGTGCCGCGTCGAACAGCGTGCGCCCGATCATCGGTTGATCGCTGTGGTACAAGCGATTACGCCGCTGATCCCTGAGTCGCTGCCCGTACTCCAGCCAGCGTAACTCCTCGACCACGCTCAGAGACACATGGCTGTCGGAGCCAATGCCCATGCGCCCGCCCTGGGCGAGGAAGTCCACCGCGGGGAAAATCCCGTCTCCCAGGTTGGCTTCGGTGGTCAGGCATAAGCCGGCAACCGCTCGGCTCCTTGCCATGAGGGTCACCTCTTGCTGATTGGCGTGAGTGGCGTGCACCAGGCACCAGCGTTCATCGACTTCGATGTTGTCGTACAGCCATTGCAACGGACGCTTGCCGCTCCATGCCAGGCAGTCGTCGACTTCTTTCTGCTGCTCGGCAATGTGGATGTGCACGGGGGAGGTCTTGTCGCTGGCGGCCAGTACTTCCGTGATCTGTGGTGGTGTGACCGCGCGCAGGGAGTGAAAGCACAGGGCCAGGTGCTGCGCCGGTTGTGCTGCAAGGATCGGTTGCAGGCGCGTTTGCAGGTTCAGGTAGTTTTCGGTGCCATTGATAAACCGTCGCTGGCCATCATTGGGTGCCTGGCCACCGAAACCGGAGTGGCTGTAGAGCACGGGTGCCAGAGTCAGGCCAATGCCGCTGCTGACGGCAGCCTGGCTGATTTGTCGAGACAGTTCCGTCGGGTCGTTGTACGGCTGGCCGCTGACGTCGTGGTGCACGTAATGGAATTCGGTCACCGAGGTGTAGCCAGCCTTGAGCATCTCGATATACAGCTGACGAGCGATGACACCAAGCTGGTCGGGATTGATTTTGCCGACAAGCCGATACATCAGCTCCCGCCAGGTCCAGAAACTGTCATTCGGATTGCCGGCCACTTCCGCCAGCCCGGCCATGGCACGCTGGAATGCATGCGAGTGCAGATTCGGCATGCCTGGTAGCAACGGGCCAGCCAGGCGCTCGGCGCCATCTGCGCTGGAGTCGGCCTGGACGTGGGTCAGCTGGCCATCGGCAGCGACCTCAAGGCGTACATCGTTGGCCCATCCGCTAGGCAGTAGCGCGCGTTCGGCAAAGAAGGCAGGCATGATTCGAATACCCTGCTGCGTTTTTAGTTGTATATACATATACAGGTGTTTGCGGGCTCGGTAAACTCCGGCAAGCTAGCCACCTTAATCAGATGAACAGGGATCAGCCGTGCCGACTCCGCCTCCCGTCTCCCCGTTGGCCGCGAAGATGGACGACAGTCCGGCGCCTTTGTACGCCCGCGTCAAACAGATGATCACACAGCAGATCGATAGCGGTAATTGGCCGCCACATTACCGCGTGCCGTCCGAGAGCGAACTGGTCAGTCAGCTCGGTTTCAGCCGCATGACCATCAACCGTGCGCTGCGCGAAATGACGGCCGATGGCTTGCTGGTGCGGATGCAGGGTGTGGGTACATTCGTTGCCGAGCCGAAGAGCCAGTCCGCGCTGTTCGAAGTGCACAATATCGCTGACGAGATTGCTGCGCGGGGCCATCGCCACTCTTGCCAGGTCATCACGCTCGACGAACAGGCGGCGGGTTCAGAGCGCGCACTGGCGCTGGACATGCGCGAGGGGCAGAAGGTTTTTCACTCACTGATCGTGCATTACGAAAACGGTATTCCAGTGCAGATTGAAGACCGCTTCGTCAACGCGCTGGTGGCGCCGGACTACCTAAAGCAGGATTTCACGCTGCAGACGCCATACGCCTACCTGAACCAGATCGCACCGCTGACCGAAGGCGAGCACGTGGTCGAAGCGATTCTGGCCGAGCCGGCCGAATGCAAGTTGTTGCAGATCGAAAAAGGCGAGCCCTGTCTGCTGATCCGCCGGCGTACCTGGTCAGGTCGCCTGCCGGTGACGGCAGCGCGTCTGATCCACCCAGGCTCGCGTCACCGTCTCGAAGGGCGCTTTCAAAAGTAGGCTGGCGATGAGTCAATTGAAGGTTTTTCGCGCGCGCGATTACTCACGCATGCCATGGAAGAACGGCAGCGGCAGCACCGCAGAAATCACCCGCGATGCAGGGGTTGGACTCGATGGTTTTGGTTGGCGCCTGTCGATTGCCGAGATTGGCGAGTCGGGCGGTTTCTCGATATTTGCCGGCTACCAGCGTGTGATTACCGTGTTGCAGGGTGATGGCATGACCTTGTGCGTCGACGGTGACAGCACCCGATGCCTGTTACCCCTTGACCCATTCACTTTCGGCGGTGATAGCCAGGTGTCCTGCACCTTGCTGGGCGGGGCGATCCGCGACTTCAATCTGATCTATGCGCCTGAACGTTATGGTGCCCGGTTGCAGTGGCTGGCCGTCGAACAGCGTTTTTTCACTTGCGCCGCAACGGTGCTGGTGTTCAGCGTCAGCGAATCGCTGGGCGTGAGCATCGACGGTAGTAACGCCCAACTCGGCCTGCACGATTGCCTGCGATTGGACGGTAGTTCCGCCCTGGTGGAAGTTGTCGTCAGTGCTGCCTGCTGCGTGATCGAACTGACGGCGCGCTGATACGAAACGCCGTCACTTCGGCATCGCTCGCGACGCCTGTTACTTCCCGTCTGCTCTTTAGTGTGCACCAACTTGTTACCAAGTGCCCCAGTGTGGGGCGAAATCACACTGGTCTAGCCGATTCCTGCGTTCTCTCGAAACGCCTCTGCAACCCTGCCGCCCTGCTAAGCCTTCTGATACTGGAGGCTGAAGCTCTCTTCTTGATTTTTCTGATAGCGCTTTCCAGCAAGTTGGTCTTTTGATTGCATATGCTTGTATGTACAAGTACATATGTGTGCGTGTGAGATCGCTCCGATCTCTCTGCAACGTTCACTGATTCGCTTGTCGCGTAACCATGCGCACAGGCCGGCGTGCCCGCTGCCAGGGGTTGGCTTGAATTGATCGCTGAGGAGTATTTTGCGTGACTGACAATACCCAGAAACCTGTTACGGCCTGTTTTACAAAAGCCCGTGACACCGAAATCCGCGCCTCGCGCGGTAACCAGCTGACCGCAAAGAGCTGGCTGACCGAAGCGCCCCTGCGCATGCTGATGAACAACCTCGACCCGCAAGTGGCCGAAAACCCGAAAGAGCTGGTGGTGTACGGCGGCATCGGCCGTGCGGCGCGCAACTGGGAGTGCTACGACCAGATCGTCGAGAGCCTCACCCACCTGAATGACGACGAAACCCTGCTGGTGCAGTCCGGCAAGCCGGTCGGCGTGTTCAAGACCCACAGCAACGCCCCGCGCGTGCTGATCGCCAACTCCAACCTGGTACCGCACTGGGCCAGCTGGGAACACTTCAACGAACTGGATGCCAAGGGCCTGGCCATGTACGGCCAGATGACCGCCGGCAGCTGGATCTATATCGGCAGCCAGGGCATCGTCCAGGGCACCTACGAAACCTTCGTCGAGGCCGGGCGCCAGCATTACAACAGCGACCTCAAAGGCCGCTGGGTCCTCACCGCCGGCCTCGGTGGCATGGGCGGCGCACAGCCACTGGCCGCAACCCTGGCCGGTGCCTGCTCGCTGAACATCGAGTGCCAGCAGGTCAGCATCGACTTCCGCCTGAACAGCCGTTACGTCGACGAGCAAGCCACCGACCTCGACGACGCCCTGGCGCGCATCGCCAAATACACCCAGGAAGGCAAGGCCATCTCCATCGCCCTGCTGGGCAACGCGGCGGAAATCCTGCCGGAACTGGTCAAACGCGGCGTGCGCCCGGACATGGTCACCGACCAGACCAGCGCCCACGACCCCCTCAACGGTTACCTGCCGGCCGGCTGGACCTGGGACGAATACCGCGCCCGCGCCAAGACCGAACCGGCTGCCGTGATCAAGGCCGCCAAGCAGTCGATGGCCGTGCATGTCAAAGCCATGCTCGAGTTCCAGAAAGAAGGCATTCCAACCTTCGACTACGGCAACAACATCCGCCAGATGGCCCAGGAAGAAGGCGTGGAAAACGCCTTCGCCTTCCCAGGTTTCGTCCCGGCCTACATCCGTCCGCTGTTCTGCCGTGGCATCGGCCCGTTCCGCTGGGCGGCGCTGTCCGGCGAGCCGCAAGACATCTACAAGACCGACGCCAAAGTCAAAGAGCTGATCCCGGACGACGCGCACCTGCACAACTGGCTGGACATGGCCCGCGAGCGCATCAGCTTCCAGGGCCTGCCAGCACGCATCTGCTGGGTCGGGCTGGGCCAGCGCGCCAAGCTCGGCCTGGCGTTCAACGAAATGGTGCGCAGCGGCGAGCTGTCGGCGCCGGTGGTGATCGGCCGTGACCACCTGGACTCCGGCTCGGTGGCCAGCCCCAACCGCGAAACCGAAGCCATGCAGGACGGTTCCGACGCCGTGTCCGACTGGCCACTGCTCAACGCCTTGCTGAATACCGCGAGCGGCGCGACCTGGGTGTCGCTGCACCACGGTGGCGGCGTGGGCATGGGCTTCTCCCAGCACTCCGGCATGGTGATCGTCTGCGACGGCACCGACGAAGCAGCCGAGCGCATTGCCCGCGTGCTGCACAACGACCCGGCCACCGGTGTGATGCGTCACGCCGATGCCGGTTACCAGATCGCGATCGACTGCGCCAAAGAGCAGGGCCTCAATCTCCCGATGATCAAGTAAGCCAGCACTACTCAGAAAACAATCCACCAGAGGTTGAATACACATGGCTGCAAACGACACCATCCCGTTGATCGAAAGGCGTTCGATCGACTACATCCCGGAAGCGGAAAGACACGGTCGTCTGTTTAGCCAGTTCACCCTGTGGATGGGCGCCAACCTGCAGATCACCGCGATTGTCACCGGGGCCTTGGCCGTGGTGCTGGGCGGTGATGTGTTCTGGTCGTTGATCGGGCTGTTTATCGGTCAACTCATCGGCGGCGGCGTCATGGCGTTGCACGCGGCGCAAGGGCCCAAGCTGGGCCTGCCGCAGATGATCTCCAGCCGGGTGCAGTTCGGCGTGTATGGCGCGGCGATTCCTATCGTACTGGTCTGTTTGATGTACCTCGGTTTCACCGCAACCGGCACCGTGCTGTCCGGGCAGGCGCTGGGCCAGTTGTTCGGGGTCAGCGACAGCGTCGGGATCCTGATCTTCGCCAGTGTCATCGTGCTGCTCACGGTGCTGGGTTACCGGGTGATCCACTTCATCGGCCGCGTTGCCAGCGTCCTTGGCGTGATTGCCTTTGTCTACCTGTTCAGCCGCCTGATCAGTCAGACCGACGTCGGCGCACTCCTGCAAATCCGCCACTTCAGCTGGAGCAGCTTCCTGCTGGCGGTGTCGCTCGCGGCCTCCTGGCAGATCGCTTTCGGCCCTTACGTGGCGGACTACTCGCGTTACCTGCCAAGCAAGACTTCATCGCTGAAAACCTTTTTCGCCGCTGGCGCAGGTTCGGTCGTGGGTGCACAGGTGGCGATGGTACTCGGCGTGTTTGCCGCTGCGATGTCCAACGGGAAATTTGCCGGTCATGAAGTGGCCTATATCGTGGGCCTGGGCGGTACGGGGGCCACGGCGGCTCTGCTGTATTTCAGCATCGCGTTCGGCAAGGTGACTATCTCCACGCTGAACTCCTACGGCAGCTTCATGTGCATCGCGACCATCATCAGCGGCTTTCGTGGTCGCCTGGAGGTCACGCGTGTACAGCGCCTGGTGTTCGTGCTGGCCATCGTCGGTACCGCGACCCTGATCGCGTTGCTCGGCCAGCACTCGTTCCTGGGGGCATTCAAGTCCTTCATCTTGTTCCTGCTGGCGTTCTTCACGCCCTGGAGCGCGATCAACCTGGTGGACTACTACTGCATCACCCGCGAGCGCTATGACGTGCCGGCGCTGGCCGACCCGGACGGCCGCTACGGGCGCTGGAACCTGCTGGGTATCAGCGTCTATGTCTTCGGCGTGCTGGTGCAGTTGCCGTTCATCTCCACCACGTTCTACACCGGCCCGCTGGTGGACGCGCTGGGTGATGTGGATATTTCCTGGATCATCGGTCTGGTGCTGCCGGCCGCGCTGTATTTCCTGTGTGCAAAAAAATGGCACGGCACGGTGCCCGATCACCTGATCCTGCCGGTAGAGCAGGGCGCCATACCAACAACAACCGGGCTGGCTGCACAAGCCTGATGGGACGTGGACAGGGCGGGACGCCTACTGACTGCCGTAATCCATTTCAAGATTGGGAGCGTCAAAACAATGAAAATGCATAAGACCCTGTTAGCCACCTTGCTCTCTGCAGGTTTGCTGGCCTGCGCTGGCGCCCAGGCGGCCGACTGGTGCGAATCCGGCAAGCCGGTGAAATTCGCAGGCCTGAACTGGGAAAGCGGCATGTTGCTCACTGATGTGCTGCAGTTCGTCTTGGAGAAGGGTTACGACTGTCAGACCGATACTCTGCCGGGTAACTCCATCACCATGGAAAACGCCCTGAGCAGCAACGACATCCAAATCTTCGCCGAAGAATGGATTGGCCGCAGCGAAGTCTGGAACAAGGCCGGCAAAGTCGTCGGTGTCGGCGCCCCGGTGGTAGGTGCGATCGAAGGCTGGTACGTGCCGCGCTATGTGATCGAGGGTGACGCCAAGCGCAAGCTGGAACCCAAGGCACCGGACCTGAAAAACATCGCCGACCTGGCCAAGTACGCCTCGGTGTTCAAGGACCAGGAAGAGCCGTCCAAGGGCCGTTTCTACAACTGCCCGGCTGGCTGGACCTGTGAGCTGGACAACAGCGAGATGCTCAAGAGCTATGGCCTGGAGAACAGTTACACCAACTTCCGTCCGGGTACCGGCCCCGCTCTGGATGCAGCGGTACTGTCGAGCTACAGGCGTGGCGAGCCGATTCTTTTCTACTACTGGTCGCCAACCCCGCTGATGGGCCAGGTGGATCTGGTCAAGCTGGAAGAAAAGCCAGGCGTGGATAAAAGCGTGAGCATCAAGGTCGGCCTGTCCAGGACTTTCCACGATGAAGCCCCGGAGTTGGTGGCGGTGTTGGAAAAGGCCAATCTGCCGATCGACCTGCTCAACCAGAATCTCGCCCGGATGACCAAAGAGCGCATCGAGTCGCCGAAGCTGGCCAGGATCTTTCTCAAGGAACATCCCGAGATCTGGCACCCATGGGTGAGCGACGACGCCGCCAAGAAAATCGATGCGGCTTTGTAGGGCGTACTTTTCGGTGGCCATGAGGGCCTTGGGTAGCTGCGCCACACCTCTTTTGCTCGAGAGACGCTTATGTTTCCTGAACGCTTCACCTTTTCCATCGCCGACTGGGTCAATGGCTGGGTCGACTCGCTGGTAACCCATTACGGCGATGTATTCCGGCACATTTCCGATACCTTGCTATGGGCCATCGTCAACCTTGAAGGAGGGCTGCGTGCGGCCCCCTGGTGGCTGATGCTGGCGATCGTCGGCGGCATTGCCTGGCACTCGACCCGCAAGCTGATGACCACCGCAGTGCTTGTCGGGCTGCTGTTCCTGGTGGGCGCGGTCGGGCTGTGGGACAAGCTGATGCAGACCCTGGCGCTGATGCTGGTGGCCACGCTGATCGCGGTACTGGTCGGCATTCCCCTGGGGATTCTTTCCGCCCGCAGCAACCGCCTGCGTTCGGTGCTGATGCCGCTGCTGGACATCATGCAGACCATGCCCAGTTTCGTGTACCTGATTCCGGTGCTGATGCTGTTCGGCCTGGGTAAGGTCCCGGCGATTTTCGCCACGGTGATCTACGCCGCGCCGCCGCTGATCCGTCTCACCGACCTGGGGATTCGCCAGGTCGACGGCGAGGTCATGGAGGCGATCAACGCCTTTGGTGCCAACCGCTGGCAGCAACTGTTCGGCGTGCAGTTGCCCTTGGCCCTGCCGAGCATCATGGCTGGAATCAACCAGACCACCATGATGGCACTTTCGATGGTGGTGATCGCCTCGATGATCGGGGCCCGCGGCTTGGGGGAGGACGTGTTGGTGGGGATCCAGACCCTCAACGTGGGGCGTGGGCTCGAGGCCGGTCTGGCGATCGTGATTCTCGCGGTGGTCTTCGACCGCATTACCCAGGCATACGGTCGGCCACGGCATGAGGTGAGCAAATGAGTGACGCAACCGTGAGCAAGATCGAAGTCAAAAACGTCTTCAAGATTTTCGGTCATCGCGCCAAGGATGCCTTGGTCATGGTCGGCCAGGGTAAAAGCAAGGATCAGGTGTTGAGCGAAACCGGTTGTGTGGTCGGGGTCAACGACCTGTCCCTGAGCATCGGCACGGGTGAGATTTTCGTGATCATGGGCCTGTCGGGCTCTGGCAAATCGACCCTGGTGCGCCACTTCAACCGGCTGATCGATCCCTCCAGCGGGGTGATCCTGGTGGATGGCGAAGACATCCTCAAGCTCGACATGGAAGCTCTGCGCCAATTCCGTCGGCACAAGATCAGCATGGTGTTCCAGAGCTTCGGCCTGCTGCCGCACAAGAGCGTGCTCGACAACGTTGCCTACGGCTTGAAAGTGCGTGGTGAAACCAAGCAGGTCTGCGCCGAACGCGCCCTGCATTGGATCGAAACCGTGGGCCTCAAGGGCTACGAAAACAAATACCCGCACCAGCTCTCCGGCGGTATGCGCCAGCGGGTGGGCCTGGCCCGCGCCTTGGCGGCCGACACCGACATCATCCTGATGGACGAAGCCTTCAGCGCCCTCGACCCACTGATCCGCGCCGAGATGCAGGATCAGTTGCTGGAACTGCAGAAAACGCTGCACAAGACCATCGTGTTCATCACCCATGATCTCGACGAGGCGGTGCGCATCGGCAACCGAATCGCCATCCTCAAGGATGGCCGTCTGATCCAGGTCGGCACGCCAAAAGAGATTCTGCATTCGCCGGCTGACGAGTATGTCGACCGTTTCGTGCAACGTCGGGCGGCGGTGGTGTGATGAGCGGTGCAACGATCAAGTTCGAGAGACGAACGCTGTCCCAGGCTGAAAAAGTCGTCATCGCCGACGCCCCAATGCGCTGGCAGGACGTGGTCGCCGTCGCCCGCCACGGCGCGGTGCTTGAACTCTCGGGCCAGGCCTGGGCGTGCATCGACAATGCCCAGGCCATCGTGCAGCGCATCGTCGCCAGTGGTGAGCGCGCCTATGGCGTCAATACCGGGCTGGGCGCGCTGTGCAACGTCTCGCTCGAGGACGAACAACTGAGCCGGTTGTCGAGCAACACCTTGCTCAGCCATGCTTGTGGCGTTGGTGTGGTACTGGCCGACGAGCAGGTTCGGGCGATCATCTGCGCGGCCATCATCAATTACAGCCACGGCAGATCCGGCATTCATCGTCAGGTGGTCGAGGCGCTGCTGGCGCTGCTCAACCACGGCATTACGCCGCAGGTGCCGTCCCAGGGTTCGGTGGGTTATCTGACCCATATGGCGCACGTCGGTGTGGCCCTGCTGGGTGTCGGCCACGTGAGCTACCGTGGCCAGATCGTCCCCGCACAACAGGCCCTGAGCGCAGAAGGTTTGCAGCCGGTGGTACTCGGTGCCAAGGACGGCCTGTGCCTGGTCAACGGCACGCCGTGCATGACCGGCCTGAGCTGCCTGGCCCTGGCCGATGCGCACCATTTGCTGCAATGGGCCGACGTGATCGGCGCCATGAGTTTCGAGGCCCAGCGTGGCCAGATCGACGCGTTCGACGAAGCCATCATCGCCCTCAAGCCGCACCCCGGCATGCAGCACGTGGGTATCAACCTGCGCGCCTTGCTCGATGGCAGTGAAGTGATCGCCAGCAGCAAAGGCATTCGCACCCAGGATGCGCTGAGCATCCGCTCGATCCCGCAGATCCACGGCGCAGCACGCGACCAGGTGGAGCATGCCACTCGCCAGATCGAGACCGAACTCAACAGCGCCACCGACAACCCGCTGGTACTCGGCACCCCGGACAACTACCGCGTGGTGTCCCAGGCCAACCCGCACGGGCAGTCAGTGGCGTTGGCGGCGGACATGCTGGCGATTGCCATGGCCGAAATCGGCTCGGTGGCCGAGCGCCGCCTCGACCGTCTGATCAACCCGCACGTCAGCGGCTTGCCGGCGTTCCTGGTCAGCAACCCCGGGGTCAACTCCGGGATGATGATCGTGCAGTACGTCGCCGCCTCGCTGTGCGGGCAAAACCGCCAGTTGGCGCAACCGGCGGTGCTCGACAATTTCGTCACCTCGGGCCTGCAGGAAGATCACCTGAGCATGGGCACCAATGCCGCGCTCAAGCTGCATCAGCTGTTGGCCAACGTGACCCAGATTCTCGCCATCGAGTACCTGCTGGCGGCCCAGGCCTTCGAGTTTCTCAAGGACCGGCGCTTCGGCGCAGGCACCGATAGCGCCTGGCGCCTGTTGCGTGAAGTGGTCCCGGCCTATGAGCAGGACCGCTGGCTGGCGCCGGACATCGCGAGCGCTGCCGCACTGCTCAAAGACACCGCCTTGCTGCACCAAACTTTTCCCAATTTGCACTAACACTTATTCAGAAGAACAATTCAAAGGAGCATGAATGTGACTGCGCTAAATCTGATTCCAGGCCAACTGAGCCTTGCCCAGCTGCGGGCCATCTACCAGCAGCCGGTAACCCTCACCCTGGATGACGGTGCCACGGCGCAGATCGAAGCCAGCGTGGCCTGCGTGGAGCAGATTCTCGCCGAGAATCGCACCGCCTACGGCATCAACACCGGTTTCGGCCTGCTGGCCTCGACCCGTATCGCCAGCGAAGACCTGGAAAACCTGCAGCGTTCCCTGGTGCTGTCCCACGCCGCCGGCGTCGGTGAGCCGATCAGCGATGCGCTGGTGCGTCTGGTCATGGTACTCAAGGTCAACAGCCTGAGCCGTGGGTTCTCCGGGATTCGTCGCCAGGTGATCGACGCGCTGATCGCACTGATCAACGCCGAGGTCTACCCGCACATTCCGCTCAAAGGCTCGGTCGGTGCATCCGGCGACTTGGCACCCTTGGCGCATATGTCGCTGGTGCTGCTCGGCGAAGGCAAGGCGCGCTACAAGGGCGAATGGCTGGAAGCCCCCGAAGCGCTGAAAGTCGCCGGCCTGACCCCGCTGACTCTTGCCGCCAAAGAAGGCCTGGCGCTGCTCAATGGCACCCAGGTGTCAACCGCGTATGCCCTGCGCGGCCTGTTCGAGGGCGAAGATTTGTTCGCCGGCGCCCTGGCTTGCGGCGCGCTGACCGTGGAAGCCGTGCTGGGCTCGCGCTCGCCGTTCGACGCGCGCATTCATGCGGCGCGCGGCCAGCGTGGGCAGATCGATGCGGCGGCGGCCTACCGTGACCTGTTGGGCGAAAGCAGCCAGGTCTCGCAGTCGCATCAGAACTGCGACAAGGTGCAAGACCCGTACTCCCTGCGTTGCCAACCACAAGTCATGGGCGCCTGCCTGACCCAGTTCCGCCAGGCGGCTGAAGTGCTGGTGGTGGAAGCCAACGCCGTGTCGGATAACCCGCTGGTGTTTGCCACCGAAGGCGAGGTGATCTCCGGCGGCAACTTCCACGCCGAACCGGTGGCGATGGCCGCGGATAACATGGCGCTGGCCATCGCTGAAATCGGCTCGCTGAGCGAACGCCGCATCTCGCTGATGATGGACAAGCACATGTCGCAATTGCCGCCGTTCCTGGTGGGCAATGGCGGGGTCAACTCCGGTTTCATGATTGCCCAGGTGACGGCGGCGGCACTGGCCAGCGAGAACAAGGCGTTGGCCCACCCGCACAGTGTCGACAGCCTGCCGACCTCGGCCAACCAGGAAGACCACGTATCGATGGCCCCGGCTGCCGGCAAGCGCCTGTGGGAAATGGCCGAGAACACCCGCGGCATTCTCGCGGTCGAGTGGCTGGCTGCCGCCCAGGGGCTGGATCTGCGCAACGGCCTGAATACGTCGCCGAAACTGGAGCAGGCGAGGGCGCTGCTTCGCAGCGAGGTGTCGTTCTATGAGCTGGACCGGTTCTTTGCGCCAGACATTCATGCGGCCACCGAGTTGCTGGCTTCGCGGTGCCTGAGCGCGCTGATTACCGCGAAGCTGCTGCCTAGTCTCTAACCGCCCACCAGACGAGGACTGTGGATGAAAACCCTCTGGCAACACTGCCATGTCGCAACCATGGCCCACGGCAAATACTCGATCATCGAGGATGTCGCCATGGTCACCGCGGGTTCGCTCATCGAATGGATCGGCCCCCGCAGCCAGGTGCCGACGGCGGATTACGCCCAGGTGCATGACTTGCACGGCGCGTGGGTGACCCCCGGGCTGATCGACTGCCACACCCACACGGTGTTCGGTGGCAATCGCAGCGGCGAATTCGAGCAGCGCCTCGAAGGCGTGAGCTACGCCGAAATCGCCGCCAAGGGAGGCGGTATTGCCAGCACCGTGCGCGCCACCCGTGCCGCCACGGAAGATGAATTGTTCGACAGCGCCCACAAGCGCCTGCGCAGTCTGCTGCGCGACGGCGTGACCACGGTGGAGATCAAGTCCGGCTACGGCCTGGACCTGGCCAACGAGCGCAAGATGTTACGCGTGGCCCGGCGCCTCGGCGAAGCGCTGCCGGTCAGCGTGCGCGCCACCTGCCTGGCGGCCCACGCGCTGCCGCCGGAGTACAAGGATCGTGCCGACGCTTACATCGAGCACATCTGCAACGAGATGCTGCCAGCCCTGGCGGCGGAAGGTCTGGTGGATGCGGTGGATGCGTTCTGCGAATACCTGGCGTTTTCCCCGGAGCAGGTGGAGCGCGTGTTCATTGTCGCGCAGCAACTCGGCCTGCCGGTGAAGCTGCATGCCGAGCAGCTTTCCTCCTTGCATGGCGCCAGCCTGGCTGCGCGTTACCACGCATTGTCGGCTGACCATCTGGAGTTCATGACCGAAGAAGATGCGATCGCCATGGCCGCCTCCGGCACGGTCGCGGTGTTGCTGCCGGGCGCGTTCTACTTTTTGCGCGAAACCCAGTTGCCGCCGATGGACGCGCTGCGCAAACACGGCGTGAAGATCGCCATCGCCAGCGACCTCAACCCCGGCACCTCGCCGGCGTTGTCGGTGCGCCTGATGCTGAACATGGCCTGCACGCTGTTCCGCATGACCCCGGAAGAAGCCTTGGCCGGCGCCACCCAACACGCGGCCACCGCGCTGGGCATGGGCGCGACCCATGGCTCGCTGGAAGTGGGCAAGGTCGCGGATTTTGTCGCCTGGCAGATTGATCGCCCCGCCGACCTGGCCTACTGGCTGGGCGGCGAACTGGATAAACGCGTCGTGCGCCATGGCGTCGACGTCACCGTCTGAGGAGTGTTGTTGTGGATAAGGTTCTGAACTTCAAACAAGGCCGCACGCCGCTGCTGATCAGCATGCCCCACGCCGGCCTGCGCCTGACGCCTGCGGTGGACGCCGGGTTGATCCCCGAGGCACGAAGCCTGCCGGACACCGACTGGCACATCCCCGAGCTGTATGACTTTGCCGAAGAACTGGGCGCCAGCACCCTGTCGGGCGAGTATTCGCGGTTTGTCATCGACCTGAACCGGCCATCGGACGACAAGCCGCTGTACGTCGGTGCCACCACCGGCCTGTATCCGGCTACCCTGTTCGACGGCGTGCCGTTGTTCCGTGAAGGACATGAGCCGTCTGAAGAAGAGCGCGTGACCTACCTGCAAAAAATCTGGGGTCCGTATCACCGAACCCTGCAGGAGGAGCTGGCGCGCCTCAAGGCCGAGTTTGGTTATGCCTTGCTGTTCGATGCGCACTCGATCCGCTCGGTGATCCCGCACCTGTTCGACGGCAAGTTGCCGGACTTCAATCTCGGCACCTTCAACGGCGCCGCCTGTGATCCAGAGCTGGCCAGCCAGTTGGAGGCCATCTGCGCCAGGCATCCTCAGTACACCCATGTACTCAACGGGCGCTTCAAGGGTGGCCACATCACCCGGCATTATGGTGACCCGGCGCAGGATATTCACGCCGTGCAACTGGAGTTGTGCCAGAGCACTTACATGGAAGAGGTTGAGCCGTTCCGCTATCGCCCGGACCTGGCCGAGCCGACGCGGGTGGTGCTCAAGCAATTGCTGGAAGGGGTGCTGGCGTGGGGAAAGGAGGGTTACCCGGCCTGAATCCGTTGAACCGTCATCGTTCTGTGGTTCGGCTGGACGCGTAGGACGGGTGAGCAGCGCCGAGCAATGAAGGGGCAGGCAATCCAGTCGTGGGCGCTGCGTAACCCATCAGGCGGTATCGGGTGGTGCACCGGTGGTGGGTTATGGCGCCCTGCATCGAGAGTGATCGGCATACCGAGTGCGCCTCCACCCACCCTGCTATTCGCCAGTACGTTCGTCACCGACGCCTCAATCCCACTCCAGCCTTGCCAGCTTCCATTCGCCGTCGTCCTGCCACCATTCGAGTTTCACGCTGAAATGCCGTGCGCTGTCGGGAATCAGGCCCTCGGCACCGACCAGCGCCACCTGCGCGTCGGTGTAACCCTTGTCGCGGTAGGTGGTGTCGATGCGGCTGTTCTTGCTCAGGGCGAGTACCTTGATGTTGTTGTGGCGCAGAAACAGCAGCGTCATGGTGCGTTTCGCCCAATCTCGATCATTGACCTGCTGGGCGAGGAATTCGCCGTGCAGTTGGTCGAGCACGGCAGCGGTCTTCTTCGCCTCGAGATTGTCCTGCAGCTGCTGCACGGCCGTTTCGAGCGTCGCCTGCGGGTCATCGTCCGTGCGGCACCCCGTCAACAGGATGGCGAACAGCAGGGGCAGGGCAAATTTCCCGATCGACATGCTGAATTCCTTTTTCATGGTTATGATGCCTGGACGAGCGCAACAGCCCGTTCCACGTGCGGGCGGCCCGAGCCTACCTCAAATCTTCCTCAGGAGCGCACCATGCAGACGCTGTATCCGGAGATCAAACCGTACGCCCGTCACGAGCTGGCGGTGGATGCCCCGCACGTTCTCTATGTCGATGAGAGCGGCTCGGCGGATGGTCTGCCGGTGCTGTTCGTGCATGGCGGCCCTGGCGCCGGTTGCGATTCGGCGAGCCGCCGTTACTTCGACCCCAACCTGTATCGCATCGTCACTTTCGATCAGCGCGGCTGTGGCCGCTCCACGCCCCACGCCAGCCTGGAGAACAACACCACCTGGGATCTGGTCGCCGACATGGAACGGATCCGCGAGCACCTGGGCATCGACAAATGGGTGCTGTTCGGCGGTTCCTGGGGCTCGACCCTGTCGCTGGCCTATGCCCAGGCCCACCCGGATCGGGTGCAGGCGCTGATCCTGCGCGGCATCTTCCTGTGCCGGCCGCAGGAGTTCAAATGGTTCTACCAGGAGGGCGCCAGCCGGCTGTTCCCGGATTACTGGCAGGATTACTTGGCGCCGATTCCCGCCGAGGAGCACGGCGACCTGATGCGGGCGTTCCACAAACGCCTGACCGGCGCCGACCAGATCGCCCAGATGCACGCGGCCAAGGCCTGGTCGTGCTGGGAAGGGCGCACCGCCACGCTGCGGCCCAACCCGCAGGTGGTCGATCGTTTCGCAGAAAGCCTGCGTGCGCTGTCGATCGCCCGCATCGAATGCCACTATTTCGTCAACGATGCCTTCCTCGAGCCCGATCAACTGCTGCGTGACATGCCGAAGATCGCCCACCTGCCGGGCATCATCGTGCATGGCCGCTACGACGTGATCTGCCCGCTGGACAATGCCTGGGCGCTGCACCAGGCATGGCCCAACAGCGAACTGCAGATCATCCGCGAGGCGGGCCACGCGGCCGCCGAGCCCGGCATCGCCGATGCGCTGGTACGCGCCGCCGACGAGATCGCCCATCGCCTGCTCGACCTGGCACCCGACGAAGCATGAAGGCACTGCTGCAGCGCGTCGCCAGTGCCAGGGTCGACGTCGCCGGAGAGACCGTCGGTGCCATCGAGCAGGGCCTGCTGGTGCTGGTTGGCATCGAGCCGCAGGACAGCGAGGCCAGTTGCGCCAGGCTGCTGCACAAGTTGCTCAATTACCGGGTGTTCAGCGACGAGGCGGGCAAGATGAACCTGTCGCTCAAGGAGGTCGGTGGCGGTCTGCTGCTGGTTTCGCAGTTCACCCTGGCTGCCGATACCCGCAGCGGACTGCGCCCGGGCTTCTCCAGCGCCGCGCCACCTGCCCAGGGCGAGGCGCTGTTCGGGCATCTGTTCGAGCAGGCCCGGGCGCAGCATCCTCAGGTCGCCTGCGGACGCTTCGGCGCGCACATGCAGGTGCACCTGATCAACGATGGCCCGGTGACCCTGCTGCTGGAAACCTGAGCCGGCGCGTCTCCTGGCCTGCTTCTTGCCTTGCCGTTCCCCGCTGGCTGGTACTGTTTGTCGCTGATCTGGCGTTGATATCTCGCTATCTACGGCGATCACGGTTAGCATGCCGCGCCGCCTTTCCCCATGGCCTGTCGCCTGCACCACCACGGTGCGTGACCTATTCCGGGCGCTTACGACTGTCTGCCCTTCAGGAGCAAGAATGAAAAAGCTGGTCGCCTCACTGCTGTTATCCGTCTGTGCCTTCGCGGGCCTTGCCCAGGCTGGCGTCATCGATGACGCGGTCAAGCGCGGAACCCTGCGCGTGGGTATGGACCCGACCTACATGCCCTTCGAAATGACCGACAAGCGTGGCGAGATCATCGGCTTCGAAGTCGACCTGCTCAAGGCCATGGCCAAGGCCATGGACGTCAAGCTGGAACTGGTGTCCACCTCGTATGACGGCATCATCCCTGCACTGCTGACCGACAAGTTCGACATGATCGGCTCGGGCATGACCCTGACGCAGGAGCGCAACCTGCGCATCAACTTCTCCGAGCCCTTCATCGTGGTCGGCCAGACCCTGCTGATCCGCAAGGAGCTGGCGGACAAGGTGAAGAGCTACAAGGATCTGAACAGCGCCGACTACCGCATCACCTCGAAGATCGGTACCACCGGTGAGATGGTCGCCAAGAAGCTGATCGCCCAGGCCAAGTACAGCGGCTTCGACAACGAGCAGGAAGCGGTGATGGACGTGGTCAACGGCAAGGCCGATGCCTTCATCTACGACGCGCCTTACAACGTCGTCGCGGTGAACAAGGCTGGCGCCGGCAAGCTGGTGTTCCTCGACCAGCCATTCACCTTCGAGCCCCTGGCCTTCGGCCTGAAGAAGGGCGACTACGACAGCATCAACTGGATCAATAACTGGCTGCACCAGATCCGCGAAGATGGCACCTACGATCGCATCCATGCCAAGTGGTTCAAGAGCACCAACTGGCTCAAGGATATGGAATAGGGCCTACGGCTCTGTTCCGCTGCACCCAGCGCGCGGCTCGTCCGCGCGCTGTCATGTTTGCAACTCAATGGGTAGACACTCGCCGTGGCTAAACAGAAGAAAGCCCAGTGGCCCTGGCACCTGCTGACCGGTCTGATCCTGGTCGTGGGCGCCTTGCTGATCTGGTATTCCACCTCGCTGATTTCCTATGAGTGGCGCTGGAATCGCGTTCCCCAGTACTTCGCCTACCACGCGGAGGAGGCGCAGCGGGCGGCTGACTACAGCCGTGTCGAGAGCGTCAGCCGGCAAGGTGGCGAGGCGCTGGTCACGCTGCTTGGCGAAAGCGGTGAGCAGCAGCAACTCAGCGTGGCAAGCGATAGCCTGCAGTTCAGCGAGGGTGACGACGTGGCCGAGGGCGATGTCGTCGGCGTCAATCGTCACTGGGCTGCCGGACCGCTGCTCTGGGGGCTCTGGACGACGCTGTGGATATCCGTGGCGGCGGGCGTATCTGGCCTGCTGATCGGGCTGGTCACCGGCCTGTGCCGGCTCTCGGCCAACCCGACGCTGCGTCATCTGTCGACGGTCTATGTCGAGCTGGTACGCGGCACACCGCTGCTGGTGCAGATTTTCATTTTCTATTTCTTCATCGGCACGGTACTCAACCTGTCTCGCGAATTCGCCGGGGTGGCGGCGCTGGCGCTGTTCACCGGCGCCTACGTGGGGGAGATCGTGCGTGCCGGTGTGCAATCCATCGTTCGCGGCCAGGGCGAAGCGGCCCGCTCCCTGGGGTTGAGTGCGGCGCAATCGATGCGCCACGTGATTCTGCCGCAGGCCTTCAAGCGTGTGCTGCCACCACTGGCCGGGCAGTTCATCAGCCTGGTCAAGGACACCTCGCTGGTCTCGGTGATCGCCATCACCGAACTGACCAAGAGCGGCCGCGAAGCCATCACCACCTCGTTCTCCACGTTCGAGATCTGGTTCTGCGTGGCCGCGCTCTACCTGTTGATCAACCTGCCGTTGTCGCAGATCGCCAATCGCCTGGAACGGAGGCTCGCGCAAAGTGATTGAAGTCCGTGATCTGATCAAGGTATTCGACGCCCGGGGCCAGCAGGTTCGCGCCGTCGACGGTGTGACCACTCGGGTGGCGCGGGGCGAAGTGCTGGTGGTGATCGGCCCGTCCGGCTCCGGCAAGTCGACCTTCCTGCGCTGCCTCAACGGCCTGGAAGAGCTGGACGACGGGTCGGTGAGCATCGACGGCCTCGACCTGGCCAACCCGAAAACCGATATCAACGCCTACCGCCGGGAAGTCGGCATGGTGTTCCAGCACTTCAACCTGTTCCCGCACATGACCGTACTGGAAAACCTCTGTCTGGCCCAGAAAGTGGTACGCAAGCGTGGCAAGGCCGAGCGCGAGGCCAAGGCCCGTGCGCTGCTGGACAAGGTTGGTATCGGCCAGAAGGCGGGCGAGTTTCCGTCGCGGCTGTCCGGCGGCCAGCAGCAGCGTGTGGCCATCGCCCGGGCCCTGTGCATGGATCCCAAGGTGATGCTGTTCGACGAGCCCACTTCGGCCCTCGACCCGGAAATGGTCGGCGAAGTGCTCGACGTGATGAAGCAACTGGCCGTCGAGGGCATGACCATGGTCTGCGTCACCCACGAAATGGGCTTTGCCCGTGAAGTGGCGGACCGCGTGCTGTTCTTCGATCACGGCAAGCTGCTGGAAGACGCACCGCCCGCACAGTTCTTCGCCCAGCCGCAGGATCCCCGCGCCCAGGCATTTCTGCGCCAGGTGCTATAGCGCGACGGCCAAGGTCGCTTCAAAGGCGATAGCAGTCATTTGTAGGGTGGACGACGCTTCACCTACGCGGCCCGATCCGTCCACCGCTCTGCGAGCGCGATGGTGGATGAAAAGAGCGTCATCCACCCTACGGCTGCTTTCGCCCTGTTGCGGCTCCTCAGGGGCCGTTCTGGGCAATGATTGCTTGGCAGGTTTTTAGAACCATTGCCTCATGAACCAGTCCCAATGCTGTCTATTCAGCATAAGGACGCTCAGGAGTGAAAACCGTTCTAGCCTTGCTGGCTGCAGCCGTTACTCTGCCGGCAATGGCCAATCAGCCGACCCTGTACGGTCGCTACGAATACATTCAACTGCCGCAGATCGGCCAGACCCTCAAGGCCAAGATGGACACGGGGGCCATGAGCGCATCGCTATCGGCCCGGGATATCGAACGATTCCAGCGTGATGGCGAAGACTGGGTGCGTTTCCGCCTGGCCATCGACGATGCCAATGATCAGGTCTTCGAGAAGCCGCTGGCTCGCGTCATCGAAATCAAGAACCGCGCCGAGGAGGGCCGTTCCGAGGAACCTTCCTATTCCGCGCGGCCGGTGGTCGCCATGGACATCTGCCTGGGTGAAGAGAAACGTACCATCGAGGTCAACCTGACCGATCGCAGCCATTTCGATTACCCCTTGCTGATCGGCGCGAGCGCCATTCGCAAACTGGATGCGGCCATCGATCCGGCCCATCGTTATACCGCCGAACAGCCTCGTTGCTGAACGGCCGGGCGCATTGTCGGCATTCGTTCACTCAGGCGTGATTCTTGCCTCGAAATGGCACATTGCCACAGCGTTGTGTGCCTGTGGCGCCTGTTTCGAGGTGCGGTATGTGGGGATTGCTCAAACCGGGTGTGCGTGTGCTGGAGCGCATCAGTTTCACCCGCAAGTTCCAGTTGCTGTTCGTGCTGTTCATCATTCCCCTGGGCTATGCGCTCTGGGTGATTCTGAGCGGTAATCTCGAGCGTATCGGGACACTGAACCGCGAGCTTGACGGCATGCAGGGGATCAATGCCCTGGGGGCCGTGGAGCAGGAACTGCTCGAGCAGCGCTTCCTGCTGGCCCGCTGGAAGGGTAACGACAAGGCGGCCGAAGGCCTGTTGCGCGAACGCGGCAGCAAGCTCGGTGATGCGCTTGCAGCGGCTGCCGGGCAGCTGGCACTGAACTCCCCGAGTGAGGAAACCAGGCGCCAGCTGGACGCGTTGCGAACGTCGGTGGGGGAACTGGATCTGGCCGTGCTGGGTAAAATGGCGCTGCTCGATGCCCTGGAGCGTTACCAGAACACCCTTTCGCAGCTGGTGGTGCTGCGCGAGCTGGTGGCCACGGACAGTAGCCTGATACTGGATCCCTATCTCGATACCTACCTGATGATGGAGCAACTGACCTTCACCCTGCCGCGCCTGGCAGAAAACCTCGGCAGTTTCGCCAGCCAGGGCTACGGTTCGCTGGTGGCGCAGCATTTCACCCTGCAGAACCGCGTGCTGGTGCGTGACCTGCGCCGTTCGCTGGAGCAATCTGGTGCACAGATAATCAAGGCGCGCACTGCTTTGGAGCGTAGCTCTGCGCCTGCCATGCTGCGTTTGCAGCAGCCCTTCGCGCAGGCCGAGCAGGGCCTGCAGCAGTTCCTCGCCGAGATCGACCGCGATATGTTCGAGGCCAGCCCCATGGTGCTGCAGCCTGCGCAGTTCGTGCAGCAGGTGCAGAGCCTGGAGGCGCAATTGCTGACGCTGCGCCAGGCGGTATTCGAGCAGTTCAATGCCAGCCTTGGCGATTACCGGAACCAGGCCGAGCAAGGCATGCTGCGCACCGTGCTGATCTTCGCCGCGCTGACCCTGCTGGCGCTGTACTTGCTGCTGTGCCTCAACGCCTCCATCCGTCGTGGTACCGCCGGCATCATCCAGGCCGCCGAAGGCCTGTGCGACGGTGACCTGCGGGTATGCGTGCAGGTCCACGGGGCTGACGACCTGGCGGCGATCTCCACGGCGTTGAACGGTGCCGTGGCCCGTGTGCGCGACTCGATGCAGGGCGTTGGCCGCGAAGGGCAGCATCTCGACCAGACGGTCCAGGGTCTGGGGAGCCAGGCCAGCAGTTCGCTGGCAGCGGTCGAGCGGCAACAGGCGCAGATGAGCCAGATCGCCACGGCGGCCACGCAGATGGCCGCTACTGCCCAGAGCGTGGCACAGAGCTGCGAACAGGCCGCCCGGGAGGCCGGCCAGACCCGTGAGATCGCCGTCCAGAGCAACCAGCGCAGTGCCCACACCAGTGCCAGCATGCGCGAACTCAGCGGCCGCCTGGCGGGCAGTGCGTCGACCCTGCAGCAGTTGCGCAAGCAGACCGAGCAGATCACCCGTGTGGTCGACGTGATCAAGGGGATCGCCGAACAGACCAACCTGCTGGCGCTCAACGCCGCCATCGAGGCGGCACGCGCGGGCGAGCAAGGTCGCGGTTTTGCGGTGGTCGCCGACGAGGTGCGCTCACTGTCGCAACGTACCCAGAATTCCACGGCCGAAATCGCCCAGACGGTAGGCGATCTGCACAAGGTGGTCGGCCAGTCTGTGGCCGAGATGGAACAAGCCATGCAGCAGGCCGAAGGCGATGTGGACAACGTGCTGGCGATGAGTGCGGATCTCGATGGCATCGTCGAGTCGGTGCAACGGGTCAGCGATCGTCTGGCGCAGATCGCCACCGCCGCCGAGCAGCAGGCCGCCACCGCCGATGAGGTCAGCCACAATATCCAGCAGGTCGACCAGGCCGCCCGTGCATTGCTCGACGGCGCGCGCATGGTCAGTGACGCCAGTGAACAACTGCGTCGCGGCAGCGAGACCCTGGCGCAGAACACCGGGCGTTTCCGGGTCGATTGAGGGCGGCTCGGCAGCATCGCTCAGAAAATGAACGCTTGCTTGCAGGCCATGGGTAGCATGGCCTGCAGCGACTATTCCCAGGGTTGTCCACAGGTTCTTCCACGATAACTGTGTATAGCGAATAACCCGGCCAAGTGGCGTTTCCGCACCTTCCCGAGCCGCTAAAGTCAAGTAAATACAGCGGCTTGAAGGTCTTTCGGTAAACCTGTTCGAAAACTGTACAGTGCTCTGCAGGCCGCGGCTCACCCGCTTGGCTGCCTGTCATCCCGAGCTTATCCACAGATTACTCCACCATAACTGTGTATAGCGTTATGGGGCGATTGGCCATCTGCTCAACCACCGCCAGCGGAAATGGCGGATTTGCAACCTTTTTCAGGGGCTGGCGAAGATGGTCATAAAATGTACGATGCCTTGCAAGCCAGGTTTTACGCGACGTGGCGGTCTCCATACAAGGATTATCCACAACTTCATCCACGCAAATTGTGCACCGATACAGGCCGCGAAAGATGCTGTTATCTATTGACTAAACTTGTTTTATTACAGGGGTTTGGGTGATTTCAATCTGTGGGTAAGTGATTGCTCAAATAATGACCGCATGGCTGCAGCGCCCATTTTTCGAGGGCCATAGCGCTTCATGCCAAGCTTATCCACAGACTGATCCACCCCTTTTGTGCATAGCCGTGCGAGGCTGCTGGCTATTGACGAGAAGCGCCTGCACGCGCAGGCTCCGCAGCCCAAGTGCCGCAAGGGTGCCAGCATGGCGACTGTCCTTATCGTCGAAGATGAAGCCGCGATTGCCGATACCCTGGTGTATGCCCTGCAAGCCGAGGGCTTCGCCACCCGTTGGGCGACCCTTGCCGGCGACGCGCTGGCGCTGCTGGAACGTGAAACCTTCGATCTGGTGATCCTGGACGTCGGGCTGCCGGACATCAGCGGCTTCGAAACCTGCAAGCGGCTGCGGCGTTTTTCCGAGGTGCCGGTGATGTTCCTCACCGCGCGCAGCGACGAGATCGACCGCGTGGTGGGCCTGGAAATAGGCGCCGATGACTACGTGGTAAAACCTTTCAGCCCCCGTGAAGTGGCGGCCCGTGTCAAAGCCATCCTCAAGCGTGTCGGCCCTCGTGAGGGTGCCGCCAGGCCTGTCGATGGGCCGTTCCGCATCGACAGCGAGCGGGTGCGTATCGACTACCATGGCCAGCGCTTGAGCCTTACCCGTCTGGAATTCCAGCTGCTGCAATGCCTGCTCGCGCAGCCGGAGCGCGTATTCAGCCGCGAGCAATTGCTCGATGCACTGGGTGTCGCAGTGGATGCCGGCTACGAGCGCAATATCGACAGCCATATCAAGAGCCTGCGCGCCAAACTGCGCCAGGTCGCGCCCCAGGCCGAGCCGATTCAGACGCATCGTGGCCTGGGCTACAGCCTCAAGCTGGAGTAGGCCGATGGGCGCCTTGCGGGGAGTTCGCTGATGCCGCTAGGGGTACGTATTTTCCTGGTGTATTTCCTGTTCGTCGGCTTGTCCGGCTGGTTCGTGCTGAGCACGGTGATGGATGAAATCCGCCCTGGGGTGCGGCAGTCCACCGAGGAAACCCTGGTCGACACCGCGCACCTGCTGGCCGAGGTTCTCCGTGAAGACGTCAAGTCCGGCCAACTGACCCAGGGGCGATTGCCTGAACTGCTCAAGGCCTACGGACGGCGCCAGCCTCAGGCGCAGATCTGGGGGGTGGCGAAGAACCAGGTCAACCATCGCATCTACGTCACCGACGACCAGGGCATCGTGTTGCTGGACTCCAGCGGCCTGGCGGTGGGCCAGGACTATTCGCGCTGGAACGATGTCTACCTGACCCTGCATGGCCGCTACGGGGTGCGCTCGACCCGTGAAGATCCCAACGATCCCGACTCTTCGGTGATGTACGTGGCGGCGCCCATCGTCGATGGCGGGCGGATCCTCGGCGTGGTATCGGTGGCCAAGCCCAATCGCACCCTGCAGCCCTACATCGAACGTTCGCAGCGACGCCTTGGCTGGCTGGGGGCCGGGCTGATCGGCCTCGGCCTGCTGGTCGGCGGGCTGCTCAGTTGGTGGTTGAGCGGCTCGTTGCGTCGCCTGACCCGTTATGCACAGGCGGTCAGCGAGGGGCAGCGGGCCGCGTTGCCCAGGGTGCGTGGCGGTGAGCTCGGGCAACTGGCCCAGGCGGTGGAGCGCATGCGCACCGAGCTGGAGGGCAAGGCCTACGTCGAGCGCTACGTGCATACCCTCACCCATGAATTGAAAAGCCCCCTGGCGGCGATCCGTGGGGCTGCCGAGCTGTTGGAGACCCCTATGCCCGCGGCCCAGCAACAGCGCTTCGTGGCCAATATCGCGGAGCAGGGCGAGCGCTTGCAGAACCTCGTCGAACGCCTGCTGCATCTGGCCCAGGTCGAACAGCGCCGGGGCCTGGAAGAACGAGTGGCGGTGGCGCTGCAGCCATTGGTCGACAGCCTGGTCCAGGCGCAGGTGGCGCGTATCGAGCGCAGCGGTGTGCAGGTGGACAACCGCGTGGCGGCCAGCCACACGGTGCCTGGTGAACGGTTCCTGCTACGCCAGGCGTTGGCCAACCTGCTCGACAATGCACTGGACTTCACGCCGCCGGGCGGGCTGATCCGCTTTGCCACCGAGAGCGACGATAAGCATCTGCGACTGCGCCTGTTCAACCAGGGGCCGGCGATCCCGGATTACGCGCTAGCGCGCCTGACCGAGCGCTTCTACTCCCTGGCGCGTCCGGCCACCGGGCGCAAGAGCACCGGCCTGGGGCTCAATTTCGTGCAGGAAGTGGTCGATCTGCATGGCGCGACCCTGAGCATCGCCAACCGTGCCGATGGTGTGGAAGTGAGCCTGTGCTTCGTGCGTTGAACCTGCGTTAACGACCGCTAAGAAGCCGTCAACGACCCTCCGGGACGCACGGCGTACGGATGCGTGTGCGTTGGCTATCCTGAAACGGATCGCCAATCGACCGGGACAGGAAGAACGCGCATGAAAAAGACCGTGGCCGAAGTGCTGAAGAGCAAGCCGATTTCCAACGTATACAGCGTCACGCCCGACAGCAGTGTCTTCGCGGCGGTGAAACTGATGGCCGAAAAGGGCATCGGCGCCCTGGTGGTGCTCGAGGGCGAGCGTCTGGCCGGCATCGTCAGCGAGCGCGACTATGTGCGCAAGGTGGCCGTGCAGGAGCGGTCGCCGGCCAACCTCAAGGTCAGTGACATCATGACCGGCAAGGTGATCACCGTGACCAGCGGGGAAGACAGCCGACGCTGCATGGAACTGATGACCAGCGGTCGTCTTCGCCACCTCCCGGTGGTGGACGATGGCCAGTTGGTCGGCCTGCTGTCGATCGGAGACCTGGTGAAAGACATCATCAGTGCCCAGGAACACCTGATCCAGCACCTGGAACAGTACATCCGCGGCGAGTGATGCTCAGCGTCGAGAGCGGCCTGCGCCGAACCGGGTGTCCTGACGGCGCAGCGCCGGCGCCAGGCGCCTGGCTGCCCGCACAACGACCACAGATTCTCCATCTCTACTCCACGCTGCCTTCACGGGGCGTGGCCAGACTGCGTGCATCCCAACCGCACGGAGCGCTGTGCCATGAACCGAAGCCTGATGTTGAAACTGGGCACCATCGCCCTGTTGATTCTGTTGTTGATGATTCCCCTGTTGCTGATCGATGGCCTGGTCGGCGAGCGCCAAGGTGCCCGCGACGACGTACTGCGCGATATTGCCCGCAGCTCCAGTTATGCCCAGCAGATCACCGGGCCTGTTCTGGTGGTGCCGTACCGCAAGAGAGTGCTTGTCTGGAAAACCCGCAAGGACAGCGACGAGCGTCATCTGGAGGAGTCCACCGAACAGGGCCGCCTGTACTTCCTGCCCGAGCGCTTCACCCTCGATGGCGACGTGCGCACCGAGCTGCGTTACCGCGGTATCTACCAGGCGCGCCTCTACCACAGCGATAGCAAGGTCGGCGGCGAATTCCGGGTGCCGGCCAACTACGGTATCGGCGACGTCGACGCCTACCGTTTCGAGGCGCCCTTCATCGCCGTCGGCATCAGCGATGTACGCGGCATCGGCAATGACCTCAGGCTGCAGCTCAACGGCGCCAGCCTGAGCGTCGAGCCGGGCAGCGGCGACGAACGCTTCGGCAGCGGCGTGCACGTTGTGCTGCCAGCGCCTGACACCCGCGAGGATCAGGTCTATACCTTCGCCTTCGACCTGAAGCTGCAGGGCACCGAGCAACTGAGCATCACCCCGGTCGGCCGCGAAAGCCAGGTCACCCTGCGTTCGGACTGGCCGCACCCGAGCTTCGTCGGTGAATTCCTGCCGAGCCAGCGCGACGTGACCGAGCAGGGCTTCACCGCCAAATGGCAGACCAGCTTCTTCGCCACCGACATGCAGGAGGCGTTGAGCAGTTGCGTCAGCGGCTCCTGCTCGGCCATGCAGAGCAGGACGTTCGGGGTGAGCTTCATCGAGCCGGTGGACCAGTACCTCAAGGCCGACCGGGCGATCAAGTACGCGCTGCTGTTCGTCACCCTGACCTTCGCGGTGTTCTTTCTCTTCGAGGTGCTCAAGCGCCTGGCCGTGCACCCGGTGCAGTACGCCCTGGTGGGCCTGTCGCTGGCGCTGTTCTACCTGCTGTTGCTGTCGCTCTCCGAGCACCTGGGGTTCGCCAGCGCCTATGCATTGTCCGCCCTGGGCTGCGTGGCGCTGAACACCTTCTACGTCAGCAGCGTGCTGCACAGCTGGTCGCGAGGCGCTGCGTTCGGCGTGTTGCTGGCCGCCTTGTACGGGCTGCTCTACGGCCTGCTCGGTGCCGAAGACTACGCCCTGCTGATGGGCTCGCTGCTGGTGTTCGGCGTGCTGGGCAGTGTGATGGTGCTGACCCGCAAGCTCGACTGGTACGGCGTGGGCCGCCCGGCCACCGGCGAAACCCAGATGACCCCCTGATTACCTTGCCGGGGCGTGCGGGTCGCACGCCCTCTGGAGACTGCCATGCGCCTGTTACTGCAATTTTCCGCCTGCTTCGTCCTTGGCCTGTGCATCGCCGGCATGCTGCTGATCGCCATGATGTTCGTCGGCCGCTTCGACTGGATCGAGCTGCTGATGCTCAGCGGCTGGCCTTTCGCCCAGCTTGGCCTGCAGCTATTGCCCGAGCCTTTCTGGAATGCCTTGACTGGCGTGAACGATGCGACGGCGAACAGCGCCGTGCAGTCGTTTCTGCAACTGTGCGTGGCCATGATGCAGATCGGCCTGCTGTTCGCACTGGGCTTCTTCCGCCTGTGGTACCGGCGATGAGTGGGCGCGTCGGGTTGCGTGAGGAGCGTAGCCAGGGGCGGCGACTGGCGCGCTGCATCGCCTTGTTGTTTGCCACCCCCTGGCCGGATGGCCGGCGGTCGCCGAGGCCGACCACGAGAACGCCGTCATAGACACAGATCAATGGGCGCGGTGGCCGAGCTCTGCAGAATTGCCGGCCCTGTTTTTTGTGAGTCCGTGCCGTCATGCCCAGCTCCGTGTTTCGTCCCGAACTGCTGTCCCCGGCCGGCAGCCTGAAAAACATGCGCTACGCCTTCGCCTACGGCGCCGATGCGGTATATGCCGGGCAGCCACGCTACAGCCTGCGGGTTCGCAACAACGAGTTCGACCATGCCCATCTGGCCCAGGGCATCCGCGAGGCACACGCCCTGGGCAAGCGTTTCTACGTGGTGGTCAACATCGCGCCGCACAATGCCAAGTTGAAGACCTTTCTGGACGACCTGCAGCCGGTGATCGACATGGCACCCGACGCACTGATCATGTCCGACCCCGGCCTGATCATGCTGGTGCGCGGTCGTTACCCACGGATGCCCATCCACCTGTCGGTGCAGGCCAACGCGGTGAACTGGGCGAGTGTGGCGTTCTGGCAGGGGCAGGGGCTGACGCGGGTGATCCTCTCGCGGGAATTGTCCCTGGCGGAGATCGAGGAAATCCGTGCCCAGGTACCGGACATGGAGCTGGAAGTGTTCGTCCATGGCGCGCTGTGCATGGCTTACTCCGGGCGTTGCCTGCTGTCGGGCTACCTCAATCGCCGTGACCCCAACCAGGGCGCCTGCACCAATGCCTGCCGCTGGCAGTACGACATGAAAGCGGCAAGCGAGAACGAGCTGGGCGAGATCGTTCGCCAGGTGGAGCCGACCCTGGGGATCGGCGCGCCGAGCGAGCAGGTGTTCCTGCTCGAGGATGGCGAGCAGCAGATGCCCATCTTCGAAGACGAGCACGGCACCTACATCATGAACTCGCGGGATCTGCGCGCCGTGCAGCACGTCGAGCACCTGCTGAAGATGGGCGTGCACTCGCTGAAGATCGAAGGGCGCACCAAGTCCCATTACTACTGTGCCCGTACCGCCCAGGTGTATCGCCAGGCCATCGACGACGCGGTGGCCGGCCGGCCCTTCGACCGTGGCCTGATGGACAGCCTGGAGTCGCTGGCCCACCGCGGTTACACCGAGGGCTTCCTGCGCCGCCATGTGCACGACGAGTACCAGAACTACCAGCACGGCAGCTCGCTCTCCGAGCGCCAGCAATTCGTCGGTGAACTGACCGGCGAGCGCCGTGGCGAACTGGCCGAAGTGCGGGTGAAGAACCGCTTCGCCGTGGGCGATGGCCTGGAGCTGATGACGCCCAAAGGTAACCTGCGTTTTACCCTGGAACATTTGCAAAGCCGCGCCGCTGAATCGATCGGCGTGGCGCCCGGCGATGGCCACGTCGTGTACCTGCCGGTGCCGGCCGGGGTGGAACTGCAGTACGCCTTGTTGATGCGCGATCTGCTCTGAGGCGAACCGCCCATGCAGGGAGGACATGGCGGCATGCGGCGAAAGCGTTGGTGTTGTCGACCGCGTTCTTGCGCAATGCGCCTTCGACTCCTTCATGGGCAGAGACGATGAAGACCTTGCGTGGATATTTCGTTGTACTGATGGTGGCCATGCTGCCTTTCGCCAGCCACCCGGCCTGGGCTCGCGAAGCACCCCAGGCGGTACGCATCGGCTTGCCCGATCTGAGCCCGGGCGATAAGCCTGTCGCCACCGGACCGCTTGGCGACGTCCAGCACCATCGACTGTTGGAAAAGGCCTTCGCTGCCGACGGTATCGAGGTCGAGTGGCATTTCTTCAAGGGCGCCGGTCCCGCCATCAACGAGGCTCTGGCCAACCGCCAACTGGACTTCGCGCTGCTCGGCGACCTGCCCGCGATCATCGGTCGTGCCCAGGGTCTCGATACCCGCCTGCTGCTGGGCCAGCGGGGCAGCAATCTGTTTCTTGCCGCCACACCACAGGCCGGTATCCGCGAGGTCGCCGACCTCAAGGGCAAGCGCGTGGCCATCTACCGCGGTACCGCCGACCAGCTGTCCTTCGATCGCTTGCTGCATGGCGCCGGCCTGAGCGAGCGCGACCTCAAGGTAGTCAACCTTGACTGGAGTGCCGCCCGCGCTGCGTTGGCGGCCGGGCATATCGACGCCACCTGGTCGAACCTCTACCTGTTGCGGCTGCGTGAGCAGGGTCTCGATATTCCACTGAGCACGCTGGCCCTCGGGCCGCAGGCGACCACCCAGGGTGGACTGGTTGCCGACGCCGCTTTCATCCAGCGTTATCCCGAGGTGACGCAGCGCCTGATCGACGTCCTGGTTGCCGAGTTGGCCAAGGTGTCGCAGCCCGAGGCGCTGCCCGCGTACCTGGCCGCCCAGGCGCAGAAGAGCGGTATGCCGCTCTGGCTACTGACTGAGGAAATGGGCGACAGCGATCCGCGTTTTCGTTTCTCCCCACGCCTGGATCGGTTCCTGCAGGACAGTTTCGCCAGCAGCATCGAACAGGCCGCGCAATTGCGCCTGATCCGCAAGCCGTTCGCAGTACAGGCGTGGTTCGCTCCGGCGTTCGTCGAGTCGGCGATCGAGCGCCAGCGCCTGCAAGGCCTGTGGCCGGACTACGACGGCAGCGGCGCCGCGCGCTGAAACGTCGACAGACCCCAGCCTCGCCGCTCAGCGCTATGACAGGGCGCCGGGTTCCAGGCTGGAGATGCCGCGGTGGGCCACCGCTTGTCGTTGCTGGCGCTGCGCCTCGTCGTGCAGGATGGCGTCGGCCAGATACTGGGCCGGTGCCGGCAGCACCGCCGCATGCAACTGCACCAGACCCAGGCAGGCACCGCCGTCGCGCATCTGATCCGGCTCGTCGTGGCATTGCAGGCGCTGGAAGTTTCCGCTGGCGAGCAAGGGATCGAGCACTTCCAGCGGGGCGATGCCTATGGCATCGGACTCACCGATGATCGTCGGCAGCATGTCGATGAACAGGCATTCCAGGTTGAGCGGCAGCGCGCCGCGGCTCAGTCGGCTGAGCAGCATGTGGTGGATCTCGTAGGGCAGGGCCGAGCCGATCAGGGGATGGTCGGCCAAGTCGTCGAAAGCGACCCGGGCGCGTCGCAGCAACGGATGGCCTTCCCGGCAGAACAGGCCGAAATGGCGAAAGCGCAAAGGGCGTACCAGGTGCCGGGTACCGATGTCGATGTGGCGAAGATCCGCGACCAGAAAGCTGATCTGCCCATCGTCGAGCATCGCAAGCAGATCGTGGAGCCACTGGCAACGCATGTCGATCTTGACCTGCGGATAGCGCTGTACGAACCGTGCAATGGCCTGTGGCAGCAGACGGGCAGTGGGCAGTACCCCGGTGCCGAAACTCAGCACTTGGTGCTCGGCCTGCGGCGGTTGCAGCACCAGATCGTCACGCAGGTTGTCGGCGGCTTCCAGCAGCTGGTGGGCGCGTGCGCGCAGCGCCTCGCCCTTGGCGGTGAGCAACGTGCCTCGGTTGTTGCGCTCGACCAGAGGCACGCCCAATTCGTGCTCCAGACCCTGAATGCTGCGGCTGAAGGCCGATTGGGTGATGCACGACTCCTGTGCCGCACGGGTGAAATTGAGGTGCTTGGCCAGGGCTACGAAATGCCTGAGTTGACGTAAATCCATCAGCAGACCTTCAAGTCATGGAACGATGCGTTTAATGAATTTTTCAGCAGTGCATGCCATTTGTTAAAACTTTCCGGCATGAGAACCCATGCCGAGATTACGGGCTACGGGATTTCCGGCGTAAGAACCATTTTCTATAACCTTATCCATCTGCCAGGGCCCCGCGGCAAACGCGGGGCTGGGAACCACCCATGCCAAGCCATCGTGCCCTTGCCCCATCCCATCGCCTCTCCTGGCTGGCACTCGCCGTCCTCGCCAGTTCCAGCGCTGCCTCCGCCGCCGAGTCGAGCACCCCGGTGCCGCAGGCTGGCGCCACGGCATTGAAAACCGTCACGGTCACCGCCACCCGCCGTGAAGCCTCTTTACAAAAGGTACCCGTGGCGGTGTCGGTGGTCGATGGCGAACAACTGGAACGTGACAACCGCAACAACATCGCCGGCCTGGTGCAGCAGGTGCCCAGTCTCAACTACCGTGCCACCGCGTCGAGCAAGGATTCTTCGCTGTTCGTACGCGGGGTCGGCACCATCTCCACGTCCCCGGGCGTCGAGCCCAGTGTGGCCACGGTGGTCGATGGGGTGGTGTACGGGCGGCCGGGGCAGTCCACCCTGGACCTGATGGATGTCGAGCGCATCGAAGTGCTGCGCGGGCCCCAGGGCACGCTGTTCGGTCGCAATGCCTCGGCCGGCGTGCTCAACGTGATCAGCCGCGAGGCGCCCGACGAGACCCAGGGGTTCGTCGATTACGGGTTCTACGGCAAGGGCAACGAGAACCGCCTGCGCTTCGGCATCGGCGGGCGACTCAGCGAAACCCTGAAGGGTTCACTGAGCACCCTGTGGGGCCGCTACGACGGCAATGTGCGCAATGTCCACGATGGCCGGACGGTCAATGGCTACGACCGCCAGGGCGTGCGCGGCAAGCTGTACTTCACCCCGAACGAGACGCTGCGCCTCACGCTGATCGGCGACTACCTGGAGGGCGAGGACAGCACGCCCAACGGCGTACCATCGTGGGCCAGTAGCGCTTTCGCCGGCAGCTTCGCCCCGGCCGTCGCCGGCGCGCGCAACCGCCAGGTGCAGAACGACTACAAGACCTATGCCGAGGACACCCACAAGGGCCTGTCCGCCCAGGTCGACTGGCGCCTCGGCCAGCACACCCTGACCTCGATCAGCGCCTGGCGCGGTTGGGACAACACCCAGCACCAGGATCAGGACGCCCTGGCTGCGCTGCCGGTGCGGGCCATCCATGACTACGGCCAGGTCGATTTCGACCAGTTCAGCCAGGAGCTGCGCCTGGCATCGCCATCCGGCCGCTTTCTCGAATATGTCACCGGACTCTACCTGTTCCACGGCAACTCCGACGAGGCCTACCAGCGTCGCTCCCTGGCGCCGGGCTACGGCGACACCCTGGGCCATGGCGAATTCAGCGCGAGCAACGACAGCTATGCGCTGTTTGGCGAGGGCACCCTGAATCTCCGCGATGACTGGCGGCTGATCGTCGGCCTGCGGGCCACCCATGACGAGGTCGAATACGATCACTGGCGGATCTCCACCTCGGCCACCTCGGTGCCATCGATCCGCCCGTCCTACGCCTCGTCCGGCTCGCACAGCGACAACGGCATATCCGGCCGCCTGGGCCTGCAGCACGACTTCAGCGAGCACCTGACCGGCTACGCCACCTACTCGCGCGGCTACAAGGGCCCGGCGTACAACGTCTACTTCCAGATGTACGAGGCGGATATCGAGCCGCTGGACCCGGAAACCTCCAACTCCTACGAGATCGGCCTCAAGTACGCCGGCCCCGGCCAGCGCCTGACCGCTAACCTGGCGCTGTTTCGCAGTGACTACGACGACTACCAGGCCAACTTCTACGACCAGATCGCCGGCTCGCCGGTGACCCGCCTGATCAACGCCGGCTCGGTGCGCACCCAGGGCGTCGAGCTGGACAGCGCCTGGCAGGCGACCCGGCAATTGCGTTTCTCCGGCTCCGTGGCCTACACCCATGCCCGCATCGACCGCTTCCAGTGCCCGCCGGCGGCAGCCGCCAGCTGCAACATCGACGGCGAGCCGCTGCCCTTCACGCCGGACTGGAAGACCTATGTGCGCGCCGACTACGGCATCCCCCTGGGCAACGGCCTGGATCTGGAGCTGAGCAGTGATTACAACTGGCAGAGCGAGGTGCAGTTCAGCCTCGACCAGAACCCCGATACCGTCCAGGGTGCCTACGGCATCTGGAACGCCAGCGTGGCCCTGGCCGACTACAACCAGGGCTGGCGCGTGGCACTGCTGGCCAAGAACCTGGCGGACAAGTCCTATACGCCCTACATCATCGACAGCACCAGCAACGTAAGGCGCTGGGTGCCGCGCGACGACGAACGCTACGTCGGTATCCAGGCGCGCAAGGATTTCTGACCCACGGTATCCGCAGGCAGGGCCAGCGGACGCTCTACCCGACAGCGCCCGGCGCTTCCTTCTTCTGTCTTCAGGATTGCTGCAATGACTTCGCGTCCCAATTTCCTCGTCATCGTTGCCGATCAATTGCGTGCCGACTGCCTGCCGGGCTTTGCCAGCACCCCGGTGCGTACGCCCAACCTGGATCGCCTGGCGGCCGGTGGCGTACGTTTCAGCGAGGCGTTCACCCAGCACAGCGTCTGCTCACCCTCGCGGGTCTCCTTCATCACCGGGCGCTATCCCCATGTGCGCGGCCACCGTACCTTGCAGCATCTGCTACAGCCCGACGAAGCGAACTTCTTGCAGAGCTTCAAGGAGGCCGGCTATCACGTGGTGCATGCCGGCAGCCGCGGCGATACCTTCGGCGCCGGTGCGGCGGAACTCGCGCTGCACGAACATGGCTTTGCCGACCCGGCGCTGCTGGACTTTCGCGACTTCTTCGCCAACCACCCACCCAGCGACGAGGGGCCTCTGCCCAGGGCGCACTATCTGGGTAGCCGCGAGCCGGATGTCATCGATTTCGACGAAGCGGTGATCCGCAGCGCGGAGCGCTGGCTGCAGGCGCCGCCGCGCGAGCCGTGGCTGCTGTATGTGCCGTTGATCTTCCCGCATCCACCTTTCCAGGTTGAGGAGCCCTGGTTTTCCATGTACCCACGAAGCGGCATCGAGCTGCCTCGGCAGGCGCGTGGAGCCCAGCCCGGCTTCTTCGCCGAACTGATCCGCCGGCATGGCTGGGATCGCCTGCAGGATCGCGACTGGCAGGAAATCCGTGCGGTCTACTACGGCATGATCTCGCGTCTCGACATGCACGTCGGCCGCTTGCAGCAGGCGGTGGCGCGCAGTGGGGGAGAGGGGGAGCTGTTCACTGCGTTCTTCTCCGACCATGGCGAATACCTGGGCGACTACGGGGCGGTGGAAAAATGGCCGGCCGGGGTCAACGAATGCCTGGTCAGAACCCCCCTGATCGTCGCCGGACCGGATGTCGCCCAGGGGGCGAAAAGCGCTGCGTTGATCGAACTGATCGACTTGTTCCCAACCTTGCTGCACCTGGCTGGCATCAGCCCTGCCCACCAGCACTACGGGCGTTCCTTCGAACGCTGTTTGCGTGAGCCCGCAGCCGAGCACCGGCTGGAGGTATTCAGCGAAGGCGGCTTTCGCGTCGAGGAGGCCGAGCTGTTCGAGCGTGCGACCTTCCCCTATGACCAGAAGGCGCAGTTGCAACATGATCGGCCGGAGCTGGTCGGCAAGGTGGTGGCCTTGCGCAACCGGGAGTGGACCTATGTCTGGCGGCTCTACGAGCCCGCCGAGCTTTACCACCGGCCCAGCGACCCCCACGAACTGGTCAACCTGGCCGGTGGTTCACACGGCGATGTCGAACAGGCGTTGCAACAGCGGTTGTTGCGCTGGCTGCTCGACACCGCCGACGTGATCGAGGGGCCGAGACCGGCGCGCTTCGTGGAGATCGATCTGCCGCGGCCTGGTCAGTGGCGCCCAGCCCAGGCCTGAGCGTTCACCAGGATGGTCCCTGCTGACGCTGGCGCCAGCTCTTCAAGCACTGTTGCAGGGCCTTGAGGCTGTCGACCTGCTGCTTGCGGGCGCGGCTGAACAGGATCAGCGCCAGTTCGGCGGTAACCAGGGCGTCGGCGCTGGCGTGGTGGCGTTGCTGCACCTGCAGGTCGAAATGTTTCGTCCAGTCGTCCAGCCCGCCATTGCGGATTTCTGCCTGGGGGCAGAGCAGGGGGGCCAGTTCGGCAACGTCGAAGAAGGCATGGCGCAGGCGCAGGTTGAGGGTGTCCTTCAGGGCGCGGGCGAGCATGCGCTGGTCGAAACCGGCGTGGAAGGCCAGCAGCGGGCTGTCGCCGAGAAACTCCATGAATGCCAGCAGCGCTTCACCCGGCTCGATGCCGGCGGCGATGGCACTGGGTGCCAGGCCGTGGATCAGCACGCTGGCGCTGACCCGGTGATCGTCGCGGTGCAGGGTGCATTCGAATTGCTGGCCAAGCTGGATGGCACCGTTGTCGATGACCACCGCACCGATCGACAGCACCTGGTCGCGCTTCATGTCCAGCCCGCTGGTTTCCAGGTCGAGCACCACCAGGCGTTGCTGCGCTAGCGGTGTTTCATCTGGCCCGGCTGGGGCAGGTAGCGCATCGCGACGGCGTTGCTGTTCAGGGGGCAGGGTCGTGTGGCGGCGGGTCAGCCAGGTGAGTGCGTTCATAACTGGTAGCGTAGCGTCAGGCTGCTTTGCAGGCGCTGGGCCTGGCGAAAGGATTCACGAAGGATGCGCCGGTCCAGGTGGTTGAGGCTGTCCGGGTCGAGGCGGTTGGAATACGGCTGGGACTGGCGCGCCTGCAGCTGGTGCTGTTGCAGTCGCGTCTGCTGGATGAAGTGATAGGCCTCTTCATAGGCCGCACCATCCAGCGGATCGATGACCCCGTGGTCGATCAGTTCGCGCAGGCGCTGCTGGGTATTGCAGGCCTTGACGCCATGGGCCAGGGCCAGCAGGCGGGCGCCGTCGACGAAAGGCGTCAGGCCCTGGGCCTTGAGGTCCAGGGTGTCCTTCTCGGCGCCGCGACGGGCCACCAGGAAATCCCGGAAGCGCCCAACGGGTGGCCGCTGGCGCAGGGCGTTCTCGGCCATCATGCGCTGGAACAGGCGGTTATCGGCGACCTGCCCGAGCAGCTCGTCGCGCAGCGTTTCGCAACCGCAGGCGTCGCCCCACACGGTGCGCAGGTCGAAGTAGATGGTCGAGGCCAGCAGGTTCTCCGGCGAGGCCTCGCGAATGAAACCGGCAAAGCGTTTCGACCATTCCTGGCGCGACAGGCACAACTGCGGGTTGCCCGCCATGATGTCGCCCTTGCACAGGCTGAAGCCGCAGCGTGCCAGGCGTTGATTGATCTCCATGGCCAGCGGCAACAGGCGACCGCGAATCGCCGCCGCTTCCGCGCCGTCCGTGGCCTCGAAGAGAATGCCATTGTCCTGATCGGTATGCAGGGTCTGCTCGCGCCGCCCCTCGCTGCCGAAGCACAGCCAACTGAACGACACGCCGGGGTCGCCCAGGTCTTCGAGGGTCAGTTCGATCACCCGGCACACGGTATGGTCGTTGAGCAGGGTGACGATATGGGTGATCTGGCTGGCGCTGGCACCGTGGGCGAGCATGCGGTCGACCAGCTGGCGTATGTCTTCTCGCAGCGCCTCCAGGGTGTCCACCCGGCCGGCGTGGCGAATGGTGCGGGCCAGGTGCACCAGGTCGACGCGCTGCAGGGAAAACAGGTCGCGTTCGGAAACCACGCCGCACAGCTTGCCCTGTTCCACCAGGCAGACGTGGGCGATGTGCCGTTCGGTCATGGCGATGGCCGCGTCGAAGGCGCTGGCGCTCGGCGGCAGGTGGAACGGCGCCTGGGTCATCAGGCTGTCGATCGGCTGTTCCAGCGAGCTGCCGTCCGCCACTGCGCGGCGCAGGTCACGCAGGGTGAAGATGCCCTGTGGGCGCAGGCCGGGATCGACGATGACGATGCTGCCGACCTGCTGTTCGTGCATCAGCCGCACGGCATCGCGCAGCGGCGTGTGCGGGGCGCAGGAAATCGGCTGGCGCATGGCCAGCTCGCCCAGGCGGGTATCCAGCGAGTACTGCGAGCCGAGGGTTTCCACCGCGCGCATCTGCACCTGCTGGTTGACCTGATCGAGCAGGCTGCTGACGCCGCGCAGGGCGAAATCGCGCAACGGCGTGGATTGCGCGAACAGGCGGGCGAAGGCGGCCTTGTCGAGCAGCAGGCAGAAGGTGTCTCCGGCGGCCAGGTGAGCGGTGCGCGTGGCGCGCTCGCCGATCAGCGCGGCCATGGGGAAGCACTCGCCGCTGGTGATCTCGAAGGTGGTTTCCGTGCCGCGCCGTGCGGAGTGCGGACGCTGGCCGTGTACCCGGCCCTGCTTGACGATGTGCAGGTGCTGCACCGGGCCATCGTCGGGGTGGATGATGGTGTCGCCCTCGCCGTAGAAACGCAGCTGACAGTGTTCGACCAGGTAGGCGAGGTGGGCGGTGTCCATCTGGTTGAAGGGCGGAAACTTGTGCAGAAACTCCATGGTGCCATGGATGTTCTGCTGCACCGCGGTCTTTCCCGCCTGGACGAAGTCGCCCGTTGCTTTCATCACGCGTTTTCCCTGTGTTCTCGTGGCCACATGGTGGCGGTCTGCGCCGGGCATCGACATAGGACGTAAGTCTAGGCCGCTTTGCCTGGCCGCGCGGCCCGCCGCGAAACCGGCCGATTGTCGCGAGATTAGCGCGGCCTGTCGTGAACCTCTGCGACCATTTGGCGTCCTGTTTGTCTGAGATGTTTTTTTAATCCGTAGCGCTTGGTTCACTGGCGCAGACAGAGGAGAGGCAAAATGAACGGCAACCTTCTTGGCCGCGCCGTGGCCCTCGGGCTCGGTGCCGTGCTGGCATGCAGTGTCAGCGCGCAGCAGAAGCCCATCGAACTGATCGGCATCAACGTGGCTGGCGCAGCATTCGCCAGCTCGCACATTCCCGGCAAGCACGGCACCAACTTCTTCTTCCCGCCACCGGGCTACTACGTCAAGTGGCAGCAGAAGGGCATCAGTTGGGTACGCTTCTCCATCCAGTGGGAACGCCTGCAACCGGAGGCCAATGGCGAGTTCGACGAGAGCTACGCCAAGCTGATCGACAAGACCCTGACCGAAGCGCACCAGAGCGGCATCGAGGTGATGCTCGACGTGCACAACTACGGGCGTTACTACGACAAGGTGATCGGCAGCGACGATGTGCCGATCTCCGCCTACAAGAACCTCATGGAGCGTATCGCCGCGCGCTGGGGCAATAATCCCGCGGTGTATTCCTATGACCTGATGAACGAGCCCTATGGGGCGGCCAACAAGTTCTGGCCGGAAGTGGCCCAGGCCGGCATCGACGGGGTGCGCAAGTACGATTCGAAGAACGCGGTGTACGTCGAGGGCGCGCAATATTCCTCGGCGACCCAGTGGCCGAAACTCAACGATGAGCTGCTCAATCTGAAGGACCCGGCGAACAACCTGGTCTATTCCGCACACATGTATATCGACCCTGACAGCAGTGGCAGCTACAAGCAGGCACTGGCGCCCAACCTGGATCCACAGATCGGCGTCAAGCGCATTCAGCCCTTCGTCAACTGGCTGATCGAGCACAACAAGAAAGGCCATATCGGCGAGTTCGGCGTCCCTGCCGACGATGAAAGCGGCCTGCAGGCGCTGGACGAGACCCTCGCCTACCTGCAGAAGCATTGCATCCCGTTCACCTACTGGGCAGCCGGCCCGTCGTGGGGCAAGCACAAGCTGTCGATCGAACCGATCAAGGGCGTCGACCGACCCCAGTGGGCGGTGTTGCAGAAGTACCTGGGCGGCGGTAACTGCACCAGCATCGGTCCGGGAACCTGAGCGCCGGCCGACGCTCTGATCTGTCCGGCGACGTGTTCGCACGTCGCTGTCCCTTCCGCGATACGCCTCTCAGCTCCAAGGACGCTCACATGACGAACCGCAATCTCTGGGTGGATTACGCCAAGGCCATCGGCATCCTGCTGGTGGTCTATGGCCATGTGGTGCGTGGCTTGCTCAACGGCGGCATCATCACCGAGAACGTGGATTTCCACTGGCTGGTGGACAGCGTCATCTACACCTTCCACATGCCGCTGTTCTTCTTCCTGTCCGGGCTGTTCTTCTGGCATTCGCTGAACAATCGCGGCAGCGGCGGTTTGTTCTGCAACAAGATCGATACCATTTTCTACCCCTTCGTGCTCTGGTCGCTGTTGCAGGGCAGCATCGAAGTGGTACTGGCGCGCTACACCAATGGTGGTGTCGGCATGGGCGAGGTGCTGGCGCTGCTGTGGTCGCCACGGGCGCAGTTCTGGTTCCTGTATGCGCTGTTCGCCGCGTTCTGCCTGGCGATCCTGCTCTATCGCAGTTTCTCCACCCGGGCTTTCCTGCCGCTGCTGGTACTCAGTGCGCTGTTCTACCTGTTGCAAACCTGGACGCCGCGGGTCGCCGCGCTGGTGTTCCTGGCGCAGAATTTCGTGTTCTTCGCCCTTGGGGTCTGGTTCAACCAGGTCAGAGACAGCATCGAACCACGTGCTTCGGCATTCGCGCTGGGCAGCGGCCTGGCTTTCGTCGTGGCGCAGTATCTGTTCCATGGCCCGCTCGGCCTCGTTTATACGGATCGCGGTGCGGCCTCGCTGGTAGTGGCCTTCATTGGCATCCTGTTCAGTGTCAGCCTGTGCATGGTGCTGGCGCGCCGCCCGCTGGGCTGGGTACTGACCCTGGGCGCGTTGTCGATGCCGATTTTCCTCATGCATATCCTCGCCGGCAGTGGCATGCGGGTGATTCTGAGCAAGTTCCTGGGTATCAAAGACGACACCCTGCATATCGTCGCCGGCTGCCTGGCGGGCGTGGTGCTGCCGATCATCGCAGCGAAGATTCTCCAGGCGCTGGGTATCAACTGGCTGTACGAGGCACCGAAGCGTTTCTCCGCCTATCGTTGGCAGCAACGTCGGCTGGCGGCGCAGCCGGCAAGATGAAAACCTGGGTATCGCTGCGCTCAACGCCAGGCTACAACCGCGACCCGTCGCCTGTGGTTGAGCGCAGCGATACCCAGGGTCGATGTTTGATCCCGCCCAAAAGAAAACCGCCTTTCGGCGGTTTTCTTCTTTTGCGTTGACGCTCAGCGCGCCAGGCTGGCCTTCAGCTCGCGGCGGCGGCGGTGCAGCACCGGTTCGGTATACCCGTTGGGTTGCCGGGCACCTTCGAGTACCAGTTCCAGGGCAGCCTGGAAGGCGATATTGCCGTCCAGATCCGTTGCCATCGGCCGGTACAGCGGGTCGCCCGCATTCTGTCGATCGACCACCGGGGCCATGCGCCTGAAGCTCTCCAGCACCTGCTCCGCACTGACCACGCCATGGCGCAGCCAGTTGGCCAGCAACTGGCTGGAGATACGCAGGGTGGCGCGGTCTTCCATCAGGCCGATGTCATGAATGTCCGGCACCTTGGAGCAACCCACGCCCTGGTCGATCCAGCGCACCACGTAGCCGAGGATACTCTGGGCGTTGTTGTCCAGCTCGTTGCGGATTTCCTCGGCACTCCAGTCGGTATTCGGCGCCAGGGGAATGCTGAGGATGTCTTGCAGTGAGGCCGGCGTGCGTTTGGCCAGTTCGGCCTGACGGGCGAACACATCGACCTTGTGGTAGTGCAGGGCGTGCAGGGTGGCGGCGGTCGGCGAGGGGACCCAGGCGGTGTTGGCGCCGGCCAGAGGGTGGCCGATCTTCTGCTCGAGCATGGCGGCCATCAGGTCGGGCATGGCCCACATGCCCTTGCCGATCTGCGCGCGGCCCTGCAGGCCGGTGGCCAGGCCGACGTCGACATTGTTGTTCTCGTAGGCGCCGATCCACTTCTCGCTTTTCATGGCCGCCTTGCGCACCACGGCGCCGGCTTCCATGGAGGTGTGGATTTCGTCGCCGGTGCGGTCGAGGAAGCCGGTGTTGATGAACACCACGCGTTCGCTGGCGGCGGCGATGCAGGCCTTGAGGTTGACGGTGGTACGGCGCTCCTCGTCCATGATGCCGACCTTCAGGGTATTGCGCGGCAGGCCCAGTACTTGTTCGACGCGGCCGAACAGCTCGCTGGTGAACGCCACTTCCTCGGGTCCGTGCATCTTCGGTTTGACGATGTACACCGAGCCGGTGCGGGTGTTGGCGCGGCTGTTGTTGCCATTGAGGTCGTGCAGCGCGGCGAGGCCGGTGCACAGCGCATCGAGAATGCCCTCGGGCAGTTCGTTGCCCGCCACGTCGAGTACCGCCGGATTGGTCATCAGGTGGCCGACGTTGCGCACGAACAGCAGGCTGCGCCCGTGCAGGGTCAGCTCGCCGCCGTTCGGGCGCGTATAGACGCGATCCGGGTTCATGGTGCGCGTGAAGGTACTGCCGCCCTTGCTGACCTGTTCGCTGAGGTCGCCCTTCATCAGGCCCAGCCAGTTGCGGTAGACCAGGGTCTTGTCGTCGGCATCGACGGCGGCCACCGAGTCTTCGCAGTCCATGATGGTGGTCAGCGCGGATTCCATCAGCAGGTCTTTCACGCCTGCCGCATCGGTGCTGCCGACCGGACTGTCCGGGTCGATCTGGATCTCGACGTGCAGGCCGTTATGGCGCAGCAGGATGGCGATCGGCGCACTGGCCTCGCCCTGGAAGCCGACCAACTGGTCGGCCTCTCGCAACCCACTGATTTCGCCACCGGCAAGGCTGACCAGCAACGTGTTGCCCTCGATGCGATAGCCGGTGGCATCGGCATGGGAGCCGGTGGCCAGTGGCGCGCTCTCGTCGAGGAAGGCGCGGGCCAGGGCGATGACCTTGTCGCCACGCACCCGGTTATAGGCCTTGCCCTTTTCGGCGCCGCCTTCCTCACTGATCGCGTCGGTACCGTACAGCGCATCGTACAGTGAGCCCCAGCGCGCATTGGAGGCGTTGAGGGCGAAGCGTGCATTCATCACCGGCACCACCAATTGCGGGCCGGCAAGTCGGGCGATTTCCTCATCGACGTTTTCGGTGCTGGCCTGCACCTGATCCGGCTGCGGCAGCAGGTAGCCGATCTGCTCTAGGAAGGCCTTGTAGGCCTCCGGGTCGTGAGGCTTGCCGGCGCGCTCGCGGTGCCAGCCGTCGATCTGCGCCTGCAACCGGTCGCGCTGGTCGAGCAGGGCGCGGTTCTCTGGTGCCAGGTCGCGGAATACGGCATCGGCACCGGCCCAGAACGCATCGGCGTCGATGCCGCTGCCGGGAATGGCTTCGTGGTTGATGAAATCGAACAGCACCTTGGCGACCTGCAGGCCACCGACTTGAATACGCTCTGTCATCTCTCGCCTCTCTGCTTCGCTTAGCCACTGTATCGATGGAACCCTCGATGCTACGCAGGCAGGCCATTGTCAGGGCCGTTGTAGACGGCTACCGGCATCGATGTGGCGTGTCTGGAGATGCTTCGTGAGCGGGGTTTTCCACAACCAGCAGGACTGGGGTTGATTTATGTAGTGGGTATTTTTGGATACTACATGAACGAATCGGGAAAAACAGTCCGGAAATGTTCACCACGACCTTGGTCGTACATCCTCCAGGGCGGTGGCAATGCCGCGACCTATACTGCAGATCAGTTTCGAGGAGTCGATCATGCCGATCAGCGTCGCTACCCTTGCCGATCTCGATGACCTGGTGCCTTTGTTCGCGGCCTATCTGGATTTTTATCGGGTGGACAAGAGCGTGGCAGAAATACGGGCGTTTCTGGCGGCGCGCCTGCAACGAGGCGATTCGACGTTGTTGCTGTCCCGTGACACGTCGGGCAATGCGCAGGGCTTCGTGCAACTCTATCCCCTGTTCGCGTCGCTGGCGCTGAAACCGAGCTGGTTGCTCAGTGACCTGTTCGTCGATGAGTGCACGCGTCGCCAGGGAGTGGGCGAGCGGCTGCTGGACGCTGCCAGGCTGCACGTGCGGGCCAATGGCGGCTGTGGCCTGCAGCTGGAAACGGCAAACAGCAACCTGGCCGCGCAGTCGCTGTACGAGCGCCTCGGCTATGTTCGCGATGCGGTCTTTCACACCTACTGGCTCGATCTGAGCTGAGCCGCCATTGCAAGAGGAAGCCAACATGGATCATCTGATACTGACCGTTATCGCCCAGGATCAACCGGGCCTGGTCGAGCGTGTCGCCCAGTGCGTGGCCAGGCATGACGGTAACTGGCTGGAAAGCCGCATGTCGCGGATGGCGGGGCAGTTCGCGGGTATCCTGCGTGTGGAGGTCCCCGTTGCGTCCCATGGGGCGCTGATGGACGCACTGAACGAGCTGGGCGCCCAGGGCATTCGCGTGCAGCTCGCCTCGGCTGGTGCCGAGCCGGATTGCACCTGGAAGTCGATCCATCTGGATCTACTGGGCAATGACCGTCCAGGTATCGTGCGTGATATCACCCGGCTGCTGGCGGATAACGGCGTCAACCTGGAAAGCCTGGTCACCGAGGTCACCCCGGCGCCGATGAGTGGTGAGCCCTTGTTCCACGCCGAAGCCATCCTGGCGGTTCCTGAAGGCCTGCCGTTGAACACGTTGCAGGCATCCCTGGAAACTCTGGCGGACGATCTGATGGTGGAATTGAAGTTGCGGATGGAAGGCTAGTGGCATCACCAAACGACAAGGCCGCCCACTGGGCGGCCTTGTCGTTGCACGGCTAACTGATCACCACTTGTAGTCGACACTGGCGATCACGCTGCGTGGGTCGCCGTAGTAGCAGTAGAAGCCATCGCAGGTCGACAGGTATTCCTTGTCGAACAGGTTCTTGGCATTCAGTGCAACACTGGCACCTTCAAGTGTACTGTTGAATTTGCCCAGATCGTAGCGTAGCGCGGCGTCGTAGACAGTGTAGGAGCGTGTATGACCGTCCGATGCATCACGTACGAAGCCCATGCTGCCTACGGCAATGTTGTTGGTTTCCCCGATATAGCGCGCCCCGAAACCAACACCAAAGCCGTCCAGTGCGCCGTTATTCCATGTGTAGTCAGCCCAGACTGATGCCTGGTTCTCCGGCGTCAGGGGCAAGGCTCTGTTCTTGTCCCGTGGGTCGCCGACTTTCGTCATCTTGCTGTTCGCGTAGGTATAGGCAGCCGTGATTTTCAGGTTGTCGTTGACGTTGCCCACCGCTTCCAGTTCCAGGCCGCGAACTTGAACTTCTCGAACAGGCTCGGTGGCGCCGGCTGTACTGGTGGTGATGATGTTCTGCCGCTTCAGGTCATAGGCGGCAGCAGTGAACAGCATGTCGCTGCCCGGCGGCTGGTACTTGATGCCCAGTTCATACTGCTTGCCGGTGCTGGGACGGAAGGTGCGACCGCCGCTGCCTCCGGCTTCTGCCTGGAACGATTCGGCGTAGGACACATAAGGCGTAAATCCGGAGTCAAACACGTAACTCAACGCGGCATTGCCACTGAACGCACTGTCGCGACGGCTGTCTTCGGCATTGCCGGCGTTATAGAACGTGGTGTCGGTACTTAACCAGTCCTGGCGTCCGCCCAGGGTCAGGCGCCACTTATCAAGGGCGATCTGATCTTGGATATAGAGGCCTGTGCCGTGGCGTTTCTGGTTGTAATCCTGGAAAGCGGTATAGGACACGTTGCTGAAGTCCTGGCCGTATATCGGAGTAATGATGTTGCTGGCTGGAGCCGAACCGAACAACCATTGGTAATTGGTATTGACCCATTGGTAATCCAGACCGAGCAGCAGGGTGTGTTTCAGTGCGCCAGTGTCGAAATCGGCCTGCAGGTTATTGTCGACCGCAAACTGGCTGATATCCTCATTAACCACATTGGCACCACGCGATAGCGTGCCGTCATCTGCCACCGCGGTTGCGAAGCCACCCGCCGTGATGCTCTGGAATTCCAGGTCGCTCTTCGTGTAGCGCAGGTTTTGACGGAACTGCCATGCATCGTTGATGCGATGCTCGAAGGCATAGCCCAGGGCGTAGTAGGTCTTGTCGTAGAACTCCCAGTTCGGGTCGCCCAGGTTCTTGTGGTAGTCCACCTTGCCGGCCGGGGTCGCCAGCTTGGTGCCCTGCAGCGGGAGGAACTGGCTGGTGGTGCCGGTATCGTCGCGATTGAACTGGCTGAGAAAGGTCAGCTTGGTGTCATCGGATATATTCCAGGTCAGGCTGGGGGCCAGGTTATAACGCTGGTCGTCGATATGCTCGATGGCGGTACCGCTGTCGCGTACTACCCCACCGATGCGATACAGGAAACGACCGTCATCATCCACGCGGCCGGTACTGTCGAAGCTGATCTGCTTGTGCTGGAAGGTGCCGACCTGCAGTTGCACCTCATTGCTGCTGACATCCTCCGGGCGCCGGCTGACCATATCCAGCAGGCCGCCGGGAGGCGTTTGGCCGTATACCGAGGAGGCCGGGCCACGCAGCACGGCGACGCGCTCCAGGTTCCAGGTTTCCAGCTTGGGCATCACGTAGGTGCCCTTTGGCAGTGGCAAGCCGTCGAGTACCTGGATCGGTTCGAAACCACGGATTTTCATCCACTCCGCACGGCTGTCACTGCCATAGCTGCTGGCGATCACGCCGGGCATGTAGCGGACGGCGTCATCCAGATTCTGCACCTTGCGGTCCTGCATCTGCTCACGTGTCGCCACGGAGATGGAACGTGGTGCTTCGAGGATCGCGGTATCCGTCTTGGTACCAGCCGCCGTGCGGGATGCCAGGTAGCCCGTGGTCGGGCCCCATGCGCTTTCGCCGTTGCTGTTGGCGCTGATGCTGGTTTCCGGCAAGGCCAGCGCGGCGCTGTCCGTCACCGGCTGCACGCTGTAGGTACCCGCCGTGCCCGGCACCAGCATCAGACCGGTACCGGAGAGTGCCTGGCGCAGGGCGCTGGCGGTGTCGAACTGCCCTTGTACCGGCTGGGCGGTCTTGCCTGCGGTCAGGCTCGGCTCGATGCTCAGCACCACCCCGGCCTGGCCGGCGATCTGGCTGAGTGAACTGGCCAGCGGAGCCGCAGGCAACTGATAGGTGCGCACGGCGGATTCGGCTGACTGGGCCTGGCTGAACATCGGCAGGCTGGCCAACGCCATGGCGGCGACCAGCATGCTCGGGCGGAACGGGGTACGGCTGAACATCGACATCGCGGGCAGCTCCTGGTAGGAAATGAGTCTCGATTTCCTAATGCCGAAGCAGATGCAGAAAGTGATAGGGCCGCCGTGAAAAATAGGCTTACTGCGAGCTTGGCGCCTGCGGCACGATCCTGATCCACCAATCGGTGTAGCGTTTCACCTCCACCGGCAAGCTTGCCGGAAGTGCGGCCAATGCCAGATCCAGGTCGCGCAGCGGGAAGCTGCCGCTGATGCGCAGGTCGGCGATAGCGTCGTCGACACCCAGGTGGCCGTTCTGGTAGTCGCCCAGTTGCTCCAGCAGGTCGGCCAGGCGGACGTTCTCCACCACTAGCATGCCGTGCATCCAGGCGTCCGCGGCGGGCGGCGCGGGTAGGCTGGCGCCCAGGGCGCCGCTGCTCATCGACACCTGCTCACCCTGCTGGATGATCCGCTCGCCCGTGGCGTAACGCGGCTGTGCGGCCACGGCCGACTGCAGCACGATCAGTTGAGTGCCCTGGCCTGTTTCGCGCACCAGAAAGCGGGTGCCCAGGGCGCGCAAGGTGCCATGCGCCGTCTCGACCAGGAACGGGCGTGGGTCGCCATGGGCGGTTTCCACGAGAATCTCGCCACTGCGCAGGAACAGTCGACGCTCTTTGGAGTTCAAGTCGATATCCAGGGCGCTGCGGCTGTTCAGGCGTAGCCGGCTACGATCCGCCAGCTGCAGTTCCCGCTGTTCGCCGGCAGCCGTCATCTCATCGGCCAGCCAATCGCCCAGGGGGCGCTGTTGGTGGAGCAGGCCAAGGCCCAGCACGCCGACCAGCAACAGGCCGAGCAATCCGCCCGCGTTGCGCCTGCGGCTGGTTGCCGGGCGCCGCAGCAGTGCATTGCGTGCGGCGGGGGCCGCCGCGACGGCGAGTTGTTGATCCAGCCCTGTCAGCTGTTTCCAGGCGCGTACATGTTCGGGGTCGTTGGCCAGCCAGCGCTGGAACTCCATCTTTTCCCGTTCGCTGGTCCTGCCCGAATCGAGACACAGCTGCCAATCGATGGCCGCCTCCAGTACCCGATTGCTGACCGGCGCAGAGGCGGCGATCATGCCGTGGGTTCTCCGTACAGCGCGATGTAACACTGTCGTACCGCCTGGGCGAGGTACTGGCGTACTCGTGGAACCGACACGCCAAGGCGCTCCGCGATCTCGGCATGGCCAAGGCCGTCCAGGCGGTTGTAGAGGAAGGCGCTGCGCGCCTTGAGCGACAGCGTGCCGAGCAAGCGGTCTATCTCGCGCAGCGCTTCGAGTACCAGCGCCTGTTCTTCCGGGCTGACGTACAGGGTTTCAGGGGTGCGGCTCAGTTCCTCCAGGTACGCGCGTTCAACGGCGTTGCGGCGGAAATGGTCGATCAGCAGACCACGGGCGATGGTGCCGAGCAGGGCGCGAGGTTCGCGCAGCTGCTGCAGGTCGGGCTTGCCGAGTACCCGGACGAAGGTGTCCTGGCTGAGGTCCTCGGCGCGCTGGGGGCAACTCAGGCTTTTGCGCAGCCAGCCGAGCAGCCAGTCGCGGTGATCGCGATAAAGCTGTCCCGTCAGTTGCTGATGCGTGGATTCCCCGACCGACACACGTCACTCCGCGAATAAGGAGAAATAAAGCGATAACTATTCGCATATGATTGCAGGATGCAACTACGCCCTGCAATCGCTGGTGGTCGGATTTTTAGGGGGCGCTCATCGGTCGACGGCGGCAGGCATCCGCGCAGCGAATGCCTGCCTCCATCAGCCGTTGCTAGGGCTTGCGCAGGGTCAGCCAGGCATCGATGCTGTAGACCGCCAGGCCTGCCCAGATGAACAGGAAGGCCACCAGCTTGCCTGGGTCGAAATGCTCATCGAAAACGAATACCGCCAGCAGCAGTACCAGGGTCGGTGCGACGTATTGCAGGAAGCCCAGGGTGGTGTAGGGCAGGTGGCGCGCCGCGGCGTTGAAGCACACCAGCGGAATCAGCGTGACGGGGCCGGCCGCCATCAGCCACAACGCTTCGCTAGTGGTCCAGAATGCCGCTTGGCTGCTCACCGCCGTGGGGTGTAGAAGAATCCAGCCGATGGCCAGCGGCAGTAACAGCCAGGTTTCCACCACCAGCCCGGGCAGCGCGGCGACAGGCGCCTTCTTGCGAATCAGTCCGTAGGTGGCGAAGCTCAGCGCCAGCGCCAGCGACACCCAGGGCAAACTGCCGACTTGCCACAGTTGCTGGGCGACGCCGGTTGCGGCCAGGCCAACGGCGATCCACTGCAGGCGGCGCAGTCGCTCACCGAGGATCAGCATGCCGAGCAGTACGTTGACCAGCGGGTTGATGTAATAACCCAGGCTGGCCTCGAGCATGCGCCCGTTGTTCACCGCCCATACGTAGACCAGCCAGTTGCCGGCGATCAGCGAGCCACTGATGGCCAGTACCGCGAAGCGCCTGGGGTGGGCGAGCAGCTCACGCAGCCAGCCCGGGTGCTTCCAGACCAGCAGCAACAGCGCGCCGAACACGGCAGACCAGAGCGCCCGATGGACGATGATTTCCACCGGCGGAACCGCCTGGATCGCCTTGAAATAGAGCGGGAACAGGCCCCAGATGACATAGGCCGAGAGGCCCAGGATGTAGCCGCGGCGCAGGTCTGCGGTGGCCATGCAAGTTCTCGTGGAGGTGGGGAGGAACGCATCATTCTAGTGCGGGAGTTGTCCGTGCGTTCAGTTTTTATCGCCCGCAGTGACGGTTCAAAACAGTTTCAGCGGCTCTTCATCCAGCGCCGAGAGCTGTTCGCGCAACATCAGGATCTGCTCGCCCCAGTAGCGTTCGCTGCCGAACCAGGGGAAGCTCTGTGGAAAGGCCGGATCGTCCCAGCGCCGCGCCAGCCAGGCGCTGTAGTGCATCAGCCGCAGGGAGCGCAGGCCCTCGATCAGCGGTAGCTCGCGGGGGTTGAAGTCGTGGAATTCCTGATAGCCGTCGACCAGCTCGGCGATCTGGCCGAGCCGCTCGTGGCGTTCGCCGGCCAGCATCATCCACAGGTCCTGGATGGCAGGGCCCATGCGGCAGTCATCCAGGTCGACCATGTGAAAGGTCTCGTCGCGGCACAGCAGGTTGCCCGGATGGCAGTCGCCGTGCAGGCGGATCGCCTGCACGGGGTTTTGCGCGAACAGTTGATCCAGGCGCTTGAGCAGATCGCGGGCCACCGACTCGTAGGCGGGCAGCAGGCTGCGCGGCACGAAGTTGCCCTCCAGCAAGGTCGCCAGGGAGGCATGGCCGAAGTTGTCGACCCGCAAGGATTCGCGGTGCTCGAACGGGCGCAGCGAACCGACCGCATGCAGGCGCCCGAGCAGTTGCCCGAGTCGATACAGCTGATCGAGGTTGCCGGGCTCGGGTGCACGTCCGCCACGGCGCGGAAACAGCGAGAAGCGAAAACCGGCGTGCGCGAACAGGGTTTCGCCATCGCGTTGCAATGGCGCCACCACGGGCACATCGCAGTCGGCCAGCTCAGCGCTGAAGGTATGTTCTTCGCGGATCGCCGCATCGCTCCAGCGACCCGGCCGGTAGAACTTGGCGATCAGCGGGGTTTCCCCCTCGATGCCGACCTGATAGACGCGGTTCTCGTAGCTGTTCAACGCCAGCACGCGGGCGTCGCTGAGATAGCCAAGGCTCTCGACGGCATCCAGTACCAGGTCAGGGGTGAGGGCTGCGAAAGGGTGGGACATGGGCGGCTCCGTCGGTTGGCCGCAGAGTGTAACGCCTGGGGACGCACGCCACGGCGACTATTCGAACGTCAGACCTGCGTGCCCAGCAGCACCTGGCTGGCGGCGAACTGGGCGCGTACCGGGCTACCTGCCATCAGCCCCTGCCTGTCGAGCTGTTCGGCACAGGCCAGGGCACACAGCGTTTGCCCGTTGGGCAGGGCGATGCGCACTTCGCCGGGGCCATCGGCCTCGGGCAGAATCCGCTCGATCGTCCCCAGCAACGCGTTGAGCGTCGGATCAGCAGCCTGGCCTGGCTGGCTGAGCTGCAGCCAGCCGGCCTTGATCAGCACCATCAGGGGCGCCCCGGGCTGCAGTTGCAAGTGCGCGGTGCTGCTGCGGGTGATCTGCGCCTGGATCAGCGAGCCGCCGGGCAGCTCGATCTCGATCAGGTCGTTGCCGCCTTGGGGCTGGATCGTCCGTACCCGCCCGCTGAGCTGGTTACGTGCGCTGGTACGCAGCATCAGGCGACCGAGCACGTGCAGGTCGACATCGTTTTCGACGGCCTGCAACACCTCGGCCTGTATCGCCTGCAGACGTTGGTGCAACTGCAGCAGGCGTTCACCGACCGGCGTCAGGCGTGCGCCGCCACCGCCCTTGCCGCCCACGCTGCGTGCGACGAGCGGTTGATCGGCCAGATTGTTCAGCTCATCGATGGCGTCCCAGGCCGCCTTGTAGCTCATGCCTGCGGCTTTGGCCGCGCGGGTGATCGAGCCCTGCGCGGCAATCTGTTCGAGCAGGGCGATGCGTTGTGGACGGCGGGTCACGTGTTGGGCAAGCAGCGAGAGGGTGGTCATGGGCTGGGCAGCGGTAAGCACGGCGGCCGGCCACTGTGCGCGACGTCCCAGCCCGTCGTCAATGATCGCCCGGCGCGGGCGTGCGGGCCAGGCAATAGACATCCACGCGGCTCGCGCCGGCGCGGATCAGCAGGCGGGCGAGTTCCTGCGCCGTGGCCCCCGTGGTCAGTACGTCATCGACCAGGGCCACGTGCCGCGCCGTTACCTGCGCCCCGGGCCGTACCCGAAAGGCGCCGCGCAGGTTGCGGCGGCGGGCGGCCGCATCGAGCCGCTGCTGGGCCGGGGTGTCGCCAATGCGCTCCAGCCAGTCGCTGCGCTGGCGAATCTGCAGCGCCTGCCCGACCACCTGGGCCAGCATCTGTGCCTGGTTGAAGCCGCGCTGGCGCTGGCGTCTGGATGAAAGCGGCACGGGCAGCAACACTTCTGGCCGGGGCAGCCCTTCGCTGAAGCCGTGCGCCAGATGGCGAGCGAGCAGGTCGCCAAGCAGCCGGCCGATGGGCCAGCGAGCCTGATGCTTGAAGCGGTTGATCAGCGCATCGATCGGGAATTCATAGCGCCACGGCGCCTCGACCTTGCCGAACGCCGGAGGGCGTTTCAGGCAATTGCCGCAGACAAGCCCGTCGACGGCAAGGGGCAGCGCGCAGACCTGGCACTGCGGACCGAGCCATGGAAGCTCGTCGTCGCACTGCGTACAAAGTGGCAGGCGCCTGTTAACGGCCTCATCGCAGAGCAGGCAGGTCTGTTTTATTTTTAACCAGTTGTAAACTCTAGTTAAGTTGCGTGGTTGACAGTGCATGGCGCTTCCTTAACTATGCCGCACATCCGTGTTGGGTCTGCTTCGACTGTAGCAGGCCGCCTGTAGATAAGGACTCGCCCCCATGAGCGCTAGTACCGCTGCCACCCTGCGTCACGATTGGAGCCTGGCTGACGTCCGGGCACTGTTCGAACAACCGTTCAACGACCTGCTGTTCCACGCCCAGAGCGTGCACCGTGCGCACTTCGACGCCAACCGCGTGCAGGTCTCGACGCTGCTGTCGATCAAGACCGGTGCCTGCCCGGAGGACTGCAAATACTGTCCGCAGTCCGGTCACTACAACACCGGCCTGGACAAGCAGAAACTCATGGAAGTGCAGAAGGTGCTGGAGGCCGCCGCCGAGGCCAAGGCCATCGGCTCGACCCGCTTCTGCATGGGCGCGGCCTGGAAGCACCCGTCCGCCAAGGACATGCCCTACGTGCTGAAGATGGTCGAAGGCGTCAAGGCCCTGGGCCTGGAAACCTGCATGACCCTGGGCAAGCTCGACAAGGAGCAGACCGCTGCCCTGGCCGAAGCGGGCCTTGACTACTACAACCACAACCTCGACACCTCGCCAGAGTTCTACGGCAGCATCATCACCACCCGTACCTACAGCGAGCGCCTGCAGACCCTGGCTTACGTGCGTGACGCCGGCATGAAGATCTGCTCCGGCGGCATCCTCGGCATGGGCGAGTCGCTGGATGACCGCGCCGGCCTGCTGATCCAGCTGGCCAACCTGCCGGAGCACCCGGAGTCGGTGCCGATCAACATGCTGGTCAAGGTCGAGGGCACGCCATTGGCCAACGAGGAAGATGTCGATCCCTTCGACTTCATCCGCATGCTGGCGGTGGCGCGCATCATGATGCCGAAATCCCATGTGCGTCTCTCCGCCGGCCGAGAGGCGATGAACGAGCAAATGCAGGCCCTGGCATTCTTCGCCGGCGCCAACTCGATTTTCTACGGTGAAAAACTGCTGACCACCGCCAACCCCCAGGCCGACAAGGACATGCAACTGTTCGCACGCCTCGGCATCCAGCCGGAAGCGCGCGAAGAGCACGCCGACGAGGTGCATCAGGCCGCCATCGAGCAGGCATTGGTCGAACAGCGCGATTCCCGGCTGTTCTACGACGCCGCGGTCTGAGAACAGCCACAAGTGACAAGCGCCGCGGTGCGATCTGGATGGTTGCGCCGCTTGCAGCTTGTGGCTTGCAGCCTGGAGCTTTTACATGCCTTTCGATCTTGCCGCTCGCCTGGCCGAGCGTCGTGCCGCCGATCTCTATCGCCAGCGGCCCTTGCTGGGCAGCCCGCAAGGGCCGCTGGTGGAGGTGGACGGCCGCCCGTTGCTGGCGTTCTGTTCAAACGACTACCTCGGCCTGGCCAACCACCCGCTGGTGGTCGAGGCCTGGCGCGCCGGCGCACGACGCTGGGGCGTCGGTGGTGGTGCTTCGCATCTGGTGATCGGCCACAGCACGCCGCACCATGAATTGGAGGAGGCCTTGGCCGACTTCACCGGGCGGCCTCGTGCGCTGCTGTTCTCCACGGGCTACATGGCCAACCTGGGGACCGTCACGGCCCTGGTCGGCAAGGGCGACACGGTGCTCGAAGATCGCCTCAACCATGCCTCGTTGCTGGATGCCGGCCTGCTCAGCGGCGCGCGCTTCTCGCGCTACCTGCATAACGACAGCGGCAGCCTCGCCACGCGCCTGGACAAGGCCGAGGGCAATACCCTGGTGGTCTGCGACGGTGTGTTCAGCATGGACGGCGACGTGGCGGATTTGCCTGCATTGTGCGCCGAGGCCCGTCGCAAGGATGCCTGGCTGATGGTCGATGACGCCCATGGTTTCGGCACCCTGGGCGAAACGGGCGGCGGTGTGGTCGAGCATTTCGGCCTCGGCCTGCGCGACGTGCCGGTACTGGTCGGCACCCTTGGCAAGGCGTTCGGCACCGCCGGCGCCTTCGTCGCCGGCAGCGACGACCTGATCGAGGCGCTGGTGCAGTTCGCGCGGCCGTACATCTACACCACCAGCCAGCCGCCGGCGTTGGCCTGTGCCACCCTGAAGAGTCTCGAGCTGCTGCGCAGCGAGCACTGGCGGCGCGAGCACCTGGCCACGCTGATCCGCCGCTTCCGCGAGGGCGCCGCGAGCATAGGCCTGCGACTGATGGACAGTGACACGCCGATCCAGCCGATCCTGATCGGCGACAGTGGCCGCGCCGTCGCCTTGTCTCAGGCGCTGCGCGAGCACGGCCTTCTGGTCACCGCGATTCGCCCGCCCACCGTGCCGGCTGGCAGTGCACGGCTGCGGGTCACCCTGTCTGCCGCCCATGAACTCGCCCACGTCGATCGCCTGCTGCAGGCTCTCGCCGATTGCCGGGCGCATTTGCCAGGAGCACCGCGGTGATGGTCGAACGGCTGATCCTGCTGCCCGGCTGGGGACTTGGCTGTGCACCGCTGCAGCCGCTGGTCGATGCGCTCGGTCCCGGGCTGCAGGTCGATATCGAGCCGCTACCATTGCTCGAGCATGGGCAACTGGAATGGTGTCTCGACCGGCTGGACGAGCGCCTGCCCCGTGGCGCCTGGCTGGGGGGCTGGTCCCTGGGCGGTATGCTCGCCTGCCTGCTGGCCGCGCGGCGTGCTACGGATTGTCCCGGCTTGCTGACACTGGCGAGCAATGCCTCCTTCGTTACCCGCGATGACTGGCCTGCCGCGATGCCGGTGAGCACCTTCGAGGCGTTTTACTCTTCATACCGGCAGCACCCGACGGCAACCCTCAAGCGCTTCGCTATGCTGTGCAGCCAGGGCGCTACCGATGCCCGGGGGCTGTCCCGCACGTTGCTGGCACAGGCAGGCGGCGACTCTCTGGCTGGGCTCGACCTGCTCGCAACGCTCGATACCCGCTCCGCGCTGTCGCAGTTCGAGGGGCCGCAGCTACACCTGTTCGCCAGCGCCGATGCGTTGGTGCCGGCCGGGGCCGCAGCCGCCGTTCAGGCCGTGCAGCCGGCAGCCGCGGTGCGCAGTGTCGAAGGCGCGAGCCATGCCGTGGTGATGGAGCGCCCCGGGCAAGTAGCCGCCCTGCTGCTCGGGTTCATGGAGGCGCAGCGTGGACGAGCGGCCTGACAAGCGCCGTGTGGCGGCTTCCTTTTCCAGGGCCGCTGGCAGTTATGACAGCGTTGCCGAATTGCAGCGCGATGTGGGCCGCCGATTGCTGTGGCGCCTGCCGTCGTCCACCCAACCGGGGCGCTGGCTCGACCTTGGTTGTGGTACCGGCCACTTCAGCCGGGTACTGACCGAATGGTTTCCCCTCGCCCAGGGGCTCTCGCTGGACATCGCCGAAGGCATGTTGCACCACGCCCGGCAGCAAGGCCGTGCACACAACTACCTGGCCGGAGACGCCGAACAGTTGCCGTTGCGCGACCAGAGCTGTGATCTGATTTTCTCGAGCCTGGCCTTGCAGTGGTGCGCCGACTTCCAGGCCGTGCTCGGCGAGGCACGCAGGGTCTTGCGACCGGGCGGCGTGCTGGCGTTCAGCAGCCTGTGCGTCGGTACCTTGCAGGAATTGCGTGACAGCTGGCAGACCGTGGACGGCTTCGTGCACGTCAACCGCTTTCGCCGTATCGAAGACTATCAGGCGCTGTGCGCCGCCAGCGGCCTGCAGGTGCAGGGCTTGCAGCTTCAGGCGCACCGCCTCCACTACCCGGATCTGCGCAGCCTCACCCACGGCCTCAAGGCACTGGGTGCCCACAACCTGAATGCCGGTCGCCCGGCTGGGCTGACGGGGCGTGCCCGTCTGCGTGCGCTCGCCGATGCCTACGAGCAGCAGCGCCAGCCGGAGGGTCTGCCTTGCACCTACCAGGTCGTCTATGGCGTGCTGCAAAAGGAATTTCGCTCATGAGTGCAGCTTATTTCGTCACGGGTACCGACACCGAGATCGGCAAGACCACCATCGCTGCCGGCCTGTTGCATGCGGCCCGTGCCGCCGGGCTGTCGACGGCGGCGGCCAAGCCGGTGGCCTCCGGCTGTCAGCTCACCGCCGAAGGGCTGCGCAACGATGATGCCCTGGCACTGCTCGCCCAGTGCAGCCTGCCGCTGCGCTACGAAGAGGTGAACCCCAGGGCCTTCGCGGCGGCCATCGCGCCGCATCTGGCCGCCCGCGACGAGGGGGTGCTGCTCGAGGTCTCGCAGTTGCAGGCAGCGGTTCGGACGATTCTCGACAAGGGGGCTGACTTCACCCTGGTCGAAGGGGCAGGGGGCTGGCGCGTGCCCCTGACCGGTACGGCCACTTTGTCCGATCTGGCTGGCGTACTGGCGCTTCCGGTCATCCTGGTGGTGGGTGTGCGCCTGGGTTGCATCAACCACGCGGTGCTGAGCGCCGAGGCGATTCGGCGAGACGGGGTGCCACTGGCGGGATGGGTGGCCAATGTCGTCGATCCGCATACGGCACGGCTGTCTGACAATCTCGAGACCCTGAGCCAACGCCTTTCGGCGCCTTGCATCGGCCAGGTGCCGCATCTCTCATCGGCCTCGCCGGAGCAGGTGGCCCGGTACCTGGATTTATCGCGATTGCTGCTATAGCAGTGGGTATATCCTAGTTTTTTGGTTGTACGTTTTTTAAGCGGCTTCTGCTTAAATACACGTCACGCAGTTCCTGCAGCAGGAGACGTCCATGCAGATTTCATCCACCAGCGCATTCACCGCTGGCGTCAATACCATTCAGTCCGGTCAGCGTCGCGTCGAGCAGGCTGCCGGTGACATCGCCAGTGCGCCGGTGACAGCCGAGCGTGCCCAGGCCAATGAGCCGTCCGCTGCCCGCTCGGACATAGCCGACAGCATGGTCGAGATGCGCGTCGGTCAGTACGAAGCCCAGGCGGGCGCCCGGGTCGTGGCAACCGCGGACAAGGTGCTGGGCACCTTGATCGACGTTACCGCCTAAATCGCAGCGCCCAGCCGGGCGCTCGACTCCAGGACGGAGTACGACATGCAGCTTGCTGGCTTCTCCTCCTCCTACCATTCCATGATGCCGGCGCTGCTCAGCGTGCCGCGCCCTGTCGAGTCCGCCAGTTCCCCCGACCTTGCCCGGGCCGCTTTCGCTCCCGTGGCGCCCGCTGCCGAAGCCGACTCTGCAAAGACTGCGACGGCGCAGGAAGAGCAGGATCAGCCAGAAGACGCCTCCAGCTCCGGCAAGCCCGGCGAGCAGCCTCGCACCACGCGCGAGGAGCAGGTAATGCAGCTCGAGATCGCCGAACTGGCCAACCGTGATCGTGAGGTGCGTACCCACGAACAGGCCCACGCCGCGGTCGGTGGCGTGCATGCCGGGGCGCCCACCTATTCCTACACCCGAGGGCCGGACGGCAAGCGCTATGCATCCTCGGGGGAGGTGAGCATTGACGTTGGTGCGGTTGCCAACGATCCGCAGGCGACGCTGAGCAAGATGCAGATCGTGATCCGGGCTGCGCTGGCGCCCGCCGAACCGTCGGCCCAGGATCGCAGTGTCGCCAGCCAGGCTCAGGCGCAGATGGCGGTGGCCCGTACCGAGCTTGCCGCGTTGCAGCGCAGCGAAGCCGAAGGCAAGCAGACGCCCGCCGACGAAGCGGGCAAGGAAAGCGACGACCCGTCGGTCACGTCCGCCGATCCTGAGGCCCGCCCGGGATCCGTTGCCATCAGCCTTTACGCGGCTTCTGCAGCCGATCATAAGCCTTCCGGGCTGCTCGACCTGCGCGTCTGAGCAGCCCGCGGCGGGCCTTGACAGCAAATGGGCGTAAACGTATGTTTCAAACATGCGTTTGAGTTGCTGCATGGCAACTGACCGCACCTGTATGACCATTCTGCAAACGACCGCCCATCGGTCATCCCAAACATAAGAGACCACCCGCAGAGGTACCCGCTATGCCTGAATACAAGGCCCCCTTGCGTGATATCCGTTTCGTTCGTGACGAACTGCTCGGCTATGAAGCGCATTACCAGAGCCTGCCCGGCTGCCAGGACGCCACGCCAGACATGGTCGATGCCATCCTCGAGGAAGGTGCCAAGTTCTGCGAGCAGGTGCTCTCTCCGCTGAATCGCGTGGGCGATACCGAAGGCTGCACCTGGAGCGAGTCCGGCGTGAAGACGCCGACAGGCTTCAAGGAAGCCTACAAGCAGTTCGTCGAAGGCGGTTGGCCGAGCCTGGCCCATGACCTCGAGCATGGCGGCCAGGGCCTGCCGGAGTCGCTTGGCCTGGCAGTCAGCGAGATGGTCGGCACTGCCAACTGGTCGTGGGGCATGTACCCGGGCCTGTCCCATGGCGCGATGAATACCATTTCCGCGCACGGCACGCCCGAACAGCAGCACACCTACCTGACCAAGCTGGTGTCCGGCGAATGGACCGGTACCATGTGTCTGACCGAAGCCCACTGCGGCACCGACCTGGGCATGCTGCGTACCCGTGCCGAACCTCAGGCGGACGGTTCCTACAAAATCTCCGGCACCAAGATCTTCATCTCGGCCGGTGAGCACGACATGGCCGATAACATCGTGCACATCGTGCTGGCTCGCCTGCCGGATGCGCCGGCTGGTACCAAAGGGATTTCCCTGTTCATCGTGCCGAAGTTCCTGCCCAGCGCCGAAGGTGGCATCGGCGAGCGCAACGGCGTGAGCTGTGGCTCCCTCGAGCACAAGATGGGCATTCACGGCAACGCCACCTGCGTGATGAACTTCGATGCCGCCACCGGTTTTTTGATCGGCCCGCCCAACAAGGGCCTGAACTGCATGTTCACCTTCATGAACACTGCCCGCCTGGGCACTGCTCTGCAGGGCCTGGCGCATGCCGAGCTCGGCTTCCAGGGGGGTATCAAGTACGCCCGTGATCGCCTGCAGATGCGTTCGCTGACTGGCCCGAAAGCGCCGGAAAAAGCGGCCGACCCGATCATCGTGCATCCCGATGTGCGCCGCATGCTGCTGACCATGAAGGCCTTCGCCGAGGGCAACCGGGCGATGGTCTACTTCACCGCCAAGCAGGTGGATATCCTCAAGCACAGTCAGGATGAGGAGCAGAAGAAAGCTGCGGATGGCCTGATGGCCTTCCTGACTCCGATCGCCAAGGCGTTCATGACCGAGGTGGGGTTTGAATCGGCCTCCCACGGCATGCAGATCTACGGTGGCCACGGCTTCATCAGCGAGTGGGGCATGGAGCAGAACCTGCGTGATTGCCGGATCTCGATGATGTACGAAGGCACCACCGGCGTTCAGGCCCTCGACCTGCTCGGTCGCAAGGTGCTGATGACCCAGGGTGAAGCGCTCAAGGGCTTCACCAAGATCGTCCACAAGTTCTGCCAGGCCAACGAAGGCAGCGAAGCCATCAGGGCGTTCGTCGAGCCGCTGGCCAAGTTGAACAAGGAGTGGGGTGAACTGACCCTGAAGATCGGCATGGCTGCCATGAAGGATCGTGAGGAAGTCGGTGCCGCCTCGGTGGACTACCTGATGTACTCCGGCTACGCCTGTCTGGCTTACTTCTGGGCCGACATGGCGCGTGTCGCCGCCGAGAAGATCGCTTCGGGCGAGGGTGACCAGGCCTTCTACAAGGCCAAGCTGCAGACCGCACAGTTCTACTACGCGCGCATCCTGCCGCGGACCCGCACCCACGTCGCGAGCATGCTGTCTGGCGCAAGCAGCCTGATGGACATGAACGAGGAAGATTTCGCCCTGGGTTACTGATTGCCCATGCGTTGCAAGAACCGCGGCCCAGTGGGTCGCGGTTTTTTATGTCTGTCTTCCGGGCTGGTATCGGCTGAGGTACTGCGGCACGACCTGCAGTGGTGAGATGCTCGGATCTCGTGCGTAGCTGACCAAATACAGGCAGAATGCCAGTCTCTTTCTGGTCATTGCGGAGCTCGTCTTGTCGCGCCTAACCGCCTTGCGCTTGGGACACTTCCTGCCAGCGTTGCTGCTGCTCGGTGGCGGATTGCTGGCCGCGACCTTGCCGAATCTGACCGACTTCTTCACGTCACTTTTCAATGTCTTGCCGACCCTGTTGCTGCTGCTGGGTGGCACGTTCTGCATGGTCTATGGCCGGCAGCGCGAGCTGTTCCTGCTGCTGGTGCTCTACCTGGGGTATTTCGTGCTCGACGAACAGGCCGACCATTACCGAACCTTCGGTCAGGTACGTGACGACGCGGCGCTGGTCTTTCACCTCTGCAGCCTGTTGCTGCCCACGCTCTACGGGTTGTTCGCCCTGTGGCGCGAGCGCACCCACCTGATCCAGGATCTGGTCGCCCGCCTTGCGGTGCTGCTGGCAGTTTGTGCCGTGGCCGCGGCGCTTGCGCGACGCTATCCGCAGGCGCTCGAGCAGTGGTTGTCGGTGATCCGCTGGCCCGCCCTGCACGCCGAGTGGATGAGCCTCGTGCAACTGGCCTATCCGCTGTTCCTGCTGGTCATCGTCGCACTGCTGGCGCAGTACCTGCGCACGCCACGCCCGGTACATGCGGTGCAGTGCGTCGGCGTGATCGCCCTGTTGTGGATGCTGCCCAATACCTTCATCCAGCCTCACGCGCTGCAGGTGATGTCCAGCGTGGTGATGCTGATGATCGTTGTCGGTGTGGCGCACGAGGCCTACCAGATGGCCTTCCGAGACGAGCTCACCGGGTTGCCGGGTCGGCGTGCGCTTAACGAGCGACTGCAGCGCTTGGGGCGCAGTTACGTACTCGCCATGGCAGATGTCGACCACTTCAAGAAATTCAACGATACCCACGGTCATGATGTCGGTGATCAGGTGCTGCGTGTGGTCGCCAGTCAGCTGCGCAGGGTCGGCGGCGGTGGCAAGGTCTACCGCTATGGCGGAGAGGAATTCACCCTGGTGTTTCCCGGCAAGACCATCGAACAGTGCCTGCCGCATCTGGAAGCGATACGCCAGACCGTCGAGCGCTACCGGATTCAGTTGCGCGATGGCCAGCAGCGCCCGAGCGATGACCAGTTGGGGCGTCAGCGCCGCCGGGGTTCCGCCGCCACCCATGTCTCCGTGACGGTGAGTATCGGGGTGGCTCAGCGTGGCGAGGAGCAGCGCAGTGTGGAGGAGGTTCTCAAGGCTGCCGACAAAGCCCTCTATGGTGCCAAGAGCGCAGGGCGCAATTGCGTGAGCAGTCAGGTTCAGCGGCGCGGCGCAGTCAAGTTGAAGGCCGAGCGCGGCTGATTGTCTGTGTGATCGATCAGTGGCTGACCGGTCACGACACGACCCTATGTGTCTGAAAAGTTGTTGGGCTAGACTCGGCTTCTGAACGTGCTACCGAGGACTTCCCATGGCCGATTACAAAGCTCCCCTGCGTGACATGCGCTTCGTGCTCAACGAGGTCCTCCAGGTCTCCAAACTGTGGGCGCAATTGCCTGCCCTGGCGGAGGTCGTCGATGAGGACACCGCCAATGCGATCCTCGAGGAGGCCGGCAAGATCACCGCGGGCCTGATCGCCCCACTCAATCGCGCCAGCGATGAAGAGGGCTGCTCCTGGGCCGACGGCGTGGTCACCACGCCAGCCGGCTTTATCGATGCTTACAAGGCGTACGCCGAGGGCGGCTGGGTCGGCGTGGGCGGTGATCCCCGGTTCGGCGGCATGGGCATGCCCAAGGTGATTTCCGCCCAGGTCGAGGAAATGGTCAACGCGTCCAGCTTGTCTTTCGGCCTGTATCCGATGCTGACTGCCGGGGCCTGCCTGTCGATCAACGCGCACGCCAGCGAAGAGCTGAAGCAGGCTTATCTGCCGAACCTGTATGCCGGCGTCTGGGCCGGTTCCATGTGCCTGACCGAACCCCATGCCGGCACCGACCTGGGCATCATCCGTACCAAGGCCGAGCCTCGGGCCGATGGCAGCTACACCGTCAGCGGCACCAAGATCTTCATCACCGGTGGCGAACACGACCTGACCGAGAACATCATTCACCTGGTACTGGCCAAGCTGCCCGATGCACCGGCCGGGCCCAAGGGCATTTCGCTGTTTCTGGTGCCCAAGTTCCTGGTCAATGCCGATGGCTCGCTGGGCGAGCGCAATGCGCTGTCCTGTGGCTCCATCGAGCACAAGATGGGCATCAAGGCATCGAGCACCTGTGTAATGAACTTCGATGGTGCCACCGGTTACATCATCGACGCGCCGAACCGCGGCCTGGCCGCCATGTTCACCATGATGAATTACGAGCGACTGGGGGTCGGCATCCAGGGGCTGTCGACCGGTGAGCGTTCCTACCAGAGCGCCATCGAATATGCCCGCGAGCGTATCCAGAGCCGTGCGCCAACTGGTGCCGTGGCCAAGGACAAGGCGGCCGACCCGATCATCGTCCATCCGGACGTGCGCCGTATGTTGCTGACCATGAAGGCGCTCAACGAGGGCGGGCGCGCTTTTTCCAGTTATGTCGCGATGCAGCTCGACACCGCCAAGTTCAGCGAAGATCCGATCACCCGCCAGCGCGCCGAAGAACTGGTGGCGCTGCTGACTCCGGTAGCCAAGGCGTTCCTGACCGATCTCGGCCTGGAAACCACCCTTCACGGCCAGCAGGTGTTCGGTGGGCATGGCTACGTGCGGGAGTGGGGCCAGGAGCAACTGGTTCGCGACTGCCGCATCACGCAGATCTACGAAGGCACCAATGGTATCCAGGCGCTGGATCTGGTCGGTCGCAAGGTGGTTGGCAGTGGTGGCGCCTTCTCCCGGCATTTCACCGATGAGATCCGTGGCTTCGCCAGCGCTGCGGATGCTCCGCCTGCCGAGTTCAGCGAGCCGCTGCTGGCTGCGGTCGCCATCCTGGAGGCGCAAACCACGGCACTGCTCGAGCGCGCACGGAGCAACCCCAACGAGATCGGCGCGGCCTCGGTGGAGTACCTGCACCTGTTCGGTTACACCGCCTACGCCTACATGTGGGCAATGATGGCCAAGGCGGCACTGGGTAAGGAAGGGCAGGAGGATTTCTACGCCAGCAAGCTGGGCACCGCGCGTTTCTACTTCGCTCGCCTGCTGCCACGCATCCATTCCCTGAGTGCGTCGGTGAGCGCTGGCAGCGAAAGCCTGTACCTGCTCGATGCCGAGCAGTTCTGACGGGGTGTGGTCCGCGCTGTCGTTGGCCTTCAGCGTGTAGGCCAATGCTTACACGCAGTTCTGCCTTTAGCCACTATTGGCATTTGCAGGCGAAGCGTAATCTTTACTTCAAGGACTTAGCGCAGGAAGCGCAATGAAGCAGACAGGGATACGTGGGACGCTGCCAGGATGGCGCGCTGATCAAGGATGTCAGGATACAGACTGAAAAACCCCGCCTCGGCGGGGTTTTCTTTTTGGGGCGAATAAAGTCAGTCACACCCGATGACGTGTTTCATGGCCGCTGCCAATGCCTTACTTATCGTCCAACTGCCAGCCCGCCTGCCGAGGCGCCGGCCCTGCTCTTCATCTGATCGTTGTCATCCCCGAAGCCCGCGCCAGACCAGTGCTGCGAGCAGCACCCAGAGCGCCACGATGCTTGCCGCCGCCACCCAGCGACCACGCCCGCCGATGCGCGTGTCGGCCAGGCGTTCGGCTTGCGGGCGACAACGCTGGATCAACTCGGCAGGCGTCAGGCGCACGGCCAGAGCGATGCCCAGCGGCAACAGCAGCAAGTCGTCGAGCAGGCCGAGCACCGGAATGAAATCCGGGATCAGGTCCACCGGGCTGACGGCATACAGCACCACGGCGATGCCCAGCAGCTTGGCTGGCCAGGGCATGTCTGGCTGACGGCAGCAGAGCCAGAGCAGGATGATCTGACGTTTGAGCGCCTTGGCCCAGGCGCGCAGGGTGCTCAGCAGGGTTTTCATGGGGTTGCCTCATCGATGCCGCAGTGGCGGGCGGAGAATACCAGTGGCGCGTCGGGTAGTTCGGTGAAGCGAGCGATCCAGGCGCGATAGCTGGCCTCCTCATCGAGGTCGGCGAAGGCTTGCGGCCAGAGCATGCTGGCCAGGTATTCGACGCCGATGACGTTGAACATGCTGTTGTAGAACTGATGGTAAAGGCCGTGGACGCAGTGGTTCGGCGCCTGGCGGATGCGCTCGAAGCCCGGCCGTTGCAGCAGGCGGTGAAGATGATCCTGCACGGCGCCTGGGTCGGCACGATAGCCGAGCGGCAAAGCACCCACGCCTTCACGCAGGCGCTGAGTGCCGGTCATCACGTAATGATCCGGTTTGCTGCGGATAAGCATCTCCAGGGCGACGTCTCCGGAGTCGCCAAGCAGCAGCCGCGAGCCCAGATTGGTCGCGCCGAGCGCCTTGACCAGCGCCCCCCAGCCCTTGTCGCCCTGGGTATGACAACAGCTACCGCTGCCGGCCTGGCCCGCTCGGGCTTCGATGAACACCCGGGGTTTGGGGAGGTCACCGCTGCGTCGCTGCAAGTCGTGGAGTTTTGCCTGATAGGCGTCGACGTAGGCCCGTGCGCGAGCCTGGCGATTCAGTACGTCTCCGAGCAGCAACAGGCTGCGCGGTACGTTGCGCAGCGGGTCATCCTGGCTGTCGACGTAGATCAACGGGATGCCCAGGCGTTCGAGCAGGCTGCCAAGCACGCTGTTTTCCACGGCCGGCCTGGCCTCCAGACGCACCACCAGCAAGTCCGGGTGAAGGCGAATGACGCGCTCGATATCCACATCCCCGGCGGAGGAAAAGCCCAGTGTCGGTATCTGGGCGGCAGCTGGCCAGCGTTCCACCAGCAGTTGCCAGAGGCTGGGATCCGAGCCGCGCAGGTTGTTATTGAAGGCCACCACGCGGGCCAGTGGCGCTTCACGCTCGAGAATGGCCAGGGCCAGCAGGTCATTGCTGTCCTGCAGCAGGATCCGCTGCGGCGGTGCCTCGATGCGCACCTCACGGCCGGCGAGGTCGATCACGGTGCGTGGATAGTCATCGGCGAGGACGGCAGCGCCTGTCAGCAGCAGGATCACCGCCAGCGCAGCACGAAGCATCACAGCGAAGCATCCACGGCAATTTGCAGGTGGCCACGGCTACAGGTTTCGACCCGTGCATCGACCTTGTAGACCTCCGCCAGCAGCGCCGGAGTGAGCGTCCGTTGTGGGCTGCCGCTGGCCTGCACGCGGCCGTTGGCGAGCACCACCAGGCGATCTGCCCAGCGCGCGGCGAGGGCCAGGTCATGCAGCACCACGACGACGATTCGGCCCTGGTCGGCAAGACCGCGCACAGTGCCCATCACCCGGTTCTGGTGGTGCAGATCGAGGGCGCTGGTGGGTTCGTCGAGCAGCAGCGATGGCTCGCGAATCATCGCCTGAGCCAGGCTCACCAGTTGTCGCTGACCACCGGACAACTGCTCGAGCGGGCGCATGGCCAGGTGCACGATGCCAAGCTGCTCCAGCACGCCATGGGCTCGCTGCATGGCGCCCGGCGTGTGACCGGTCTGGCCGGCATGCAGGGCGCCGAGCAGGGTTTCCAGTACGCTCATGGCGATACCGTCGGGCAATTGCTGGGGCATGAAACCCATCTGCTGCGCGCGCTCGCGGCGCGAGCAGCGCAGCAGGTCCAGCTCGCCCAGGAGCAGGCTGCCGGTCGTGGGCAGCAGCCCTGCCAGGCTGCGTAGCAGCGTGGACTTGCCGGCGCCATTGGGGCCGACCAGCGCCACCAGCGTCCCCGGCTCAATGGCGGGCAGATCAATGCCATGGAGAATCTGCGTGCCACGGCAGTGCACCTGCAGCCCGGCAATCGTCAGGGCTGGCGCAGTCATGGGCGCCGCCCCTGGCGCAGCAGCAGCGTCATGAACAGCGGCACGCCGATCAGTGCGGTGACGATACCCACCGGCAGGATCACGCCAGCAATCACCAGCTTGCTGGCGATCGAGGCGAGGGACATCACCAGTGCACCGACCAGCGCGCTGACCGGCAGGAAGAAGCGGTGATCCTCGCCGATCAGCAGGCGTGCGATATGCGGGCCGACCAGGCCGATGAAACCGATGGTGCCGACGAAGGCCACCGCCGTGGCGGCCAGCAGGCTGATGCGCAGCAGCGAGCCGAAACGCAGGCGGCCGACATCGATACCCAGGGTCAGCGCACGCTCCTCGCCGAGGCGCAGGGCTGTCAGTGGCCAGGCCGCGCGCAGGCTGAAGGGAATGGTCAGCACCACCATCAGGGCGAGGGTCTGCACGGCAGGCCAGCTGGAGCGGGTCAGGCTGCCGAGGCTCCAGAACACCAGTTGTTGCAGGGCGTCGGGTGCGGCGATGTATTGCAACAGGGCGACCAGCGCGTTGTAGCAGAACACCAGGGCGATACCGAACAGCAGCAGGGTCTGCACGCCGCCAGCCAGGCGCGCGACGCCCTGTAGCAGGAGCACCGAGGCGAAGGCGAAGAAGAAGGCGTTCAGGGTCACCAGGGCACTATCCGGTACACCGGGCATGCCCAGGTTGAGGACGATGGCCAGCGCCGCTCCGAGCGAGGCGGCGGAGGACAGACCGAGGGTGAAGGGATCGGCCAGGGGATTACCCAGCACCGTCTGCATTTCCGCACCGGCCAGCGAGAGGGCCACGCCGACCAGCACCGCCATCAACGCGAAGGGCAGACGCAGTTCGCGGACGATCACCTGCGTGTCGATATCCACCGTCTGGGGTGTGAACAGCGCACCCAGCACTTCACCAGGCGAAAACAGCGTGGAGCCGATGGCGATATCCAGCACCAGGCTGATGAACACCGCCACCAGCAGTGCCGCGCAGATCAGCAGACGCTTGTGCAGCACCCGCCCGTACGCCGCGGCCAGCTCCCGGGCCGTGAAGGTGTCGTGCATGGCTAGAATTTCGCGCTGAGGGTGGCCAGCAGCGAGGCCGGCTCGCCGTAGTAGTTGCCATCGGTGGAGGCGACGGTTTCCAGATACTCGCGATCGGTGAGGTTGCGTCCATTGAGCGACACGCGAACCTGTTCGCTGAGGTCGTAGAACAGGCTGGCGTCGAAGCGCGTGTAGCCGGAAACGTCGTAGCTGTTCTCCAGATTGCCCTCGCGGGCGCCCACGGCGATCACCCCGGCACCGAAGCCCAACCCCTTCAGGCTGCCGGACTGCAACTGGTAGCTGCTCCACAGCGAGCCGCTCAGGGTGGGCACGCCCTGCAGCTTGTTGCCTTCACGCAGCAGTGAATCAGCGCTGGGCGTGTGCTGGGTCAGTTCGGCATTGAGCACGCTGGCGTTGGCGATGATGTGCCAGCCGTCCATCGGTTCGCCGACGATATCCAGCTCGACGCCACGCACGCGCTGTTCGCCGGTCTGGATGGCGCGATCCTCTATCTCCGGGTCGGTACTGGCGAGGTTTTCCCGGGTCAACTGGAACGCCGCCAGCGTGGCGCTCAGGCGCTGTGGCATCAGCTCGACCTTGGCGCCCACTTCGAACTGCTTGCCTTGCTCCGGGTCCAGAGGCCGCCCCGAGCGATCGATATCGCCCTGAGGGACGAACGAGGTGCTGTAGCTTGCGTAGAGCGACAGCCGATCGCTGGGCTGGTAGACCAGGCCGATGCGCGGGGAGACCTTTTCCGGATCGAGGTTGTTAGCAACCTCGCTGTAGTCGTCTTCGATGGTCAGGTTCTTCTGCCGGGTGCTGTCGTAGCGAGCCCCGACCAGCAGTTTCCACTGGCTGCTCAGGTCGATCTGATCCTGCAGGTACAGGCTCTGGGTTTCCAGCTCGTACTCCGAGCCGCCGCCGTAGGTGAATGTGCCGGGCACCGCACCGTAGACCGGCTGGTAGATATCGATATCGGCCAGCGGCGCACGGTCGCTGGCGGCATGCAGGTCGCCGTCGAGGTATTCGACGCCGACCAGGGCCGTGTGTTGCAGGCCGCCAGTGGCGAAGCGGGCGATGGCCTCGAACTGCATGTCCAGAGTGCGTACGGCTTCCTTGCCGTCGGTGGCGCGGCGGCGCAGAGTGCGGCCGTCGGCGCGCATGTCGCGTAGGTCGACGACGTAGCGCTGTTTGTCCGACTCGTCCCAGCGGGTCGACTGGCGCAGGGTCAGCCAGTCATTGACGTCATGCTCGACACGCCACCAGGCTGCGACCTTGTTGGCGTCGTCGTGGGACCAGGGCTCGTGCAGGAAGCGCTCCGGCTTCATGCTGATGCGGCCGTTCTGCGGGATCACGCCGCGGTCGAACTGGCTGGTCTGGTTGGTGTACTCCAGGCCACCATCGACCCGGGTGTATTCGGACGGCTCCCAGCGCAACGTAGGGGAGATGTAGGTGTGGCGGTTGTCGCGGAAGGTATCGCGGAAGCTGCTTTCGGTCTGCCCGGCGATGGCGATGCGCCCGGCCAGGGTTTTCGCTTCGTCCAGCGGGCCGCTGGCGTTGACCTCCAGGCGGTAGAAGTCTTCGCTGCCGGCCTGGGCCTTGATCCGGGTCTCCGGCGTGAACGTCGGTTTGCGGGTCACCAGGTTGATCAGCCCGCCGGGGTCGCCCTGGCCGTAAAGCACCGAGGCCGGGCCCTTGAGCACTTCCACGCGTTCGACGTTGACCAGATCGCTGATCACTTCAGGGCGCGATACAAGTGGGTTCATCAGCATGCCGTCGACCGCGTAGGTACGGGAGTGGAAGCCGCGCACCACGAAGCTCTCGGTGGAGCCACCGTGGGAGTTGCCGCGCTGCACGCTGCTGACGTTGACCAGGGCGTCGGCCAACTGGTTGAGTTGCTGGTCCTCGAGAACCTGGCGGGGCACCACCTGGATGGACTGCGGGATGTCGCGCAGGGCGCTGTCGGTCTTGCTGCCAGTGGCGCTGCGGGTGGCGCGGTAACCGCTGACCGGGCCATCGGCATACTCGTGCTCGCCGCTGGCGCTGATGGTCGACGGCGCCAGGGCCATCGAGCCGCTGCTGTTCTGCGGGGACAGCAGCAGGGTGCGTTCCGGGGTGAGCGTCCAGCCCAGGCCGGAGCCTTGCAACAGCAGATCGAGCGCCTGCCGCTCGCTGTAGTTGCCCTGCACCGCCGGTGCGTTCAGGCCTTCGGCAAGGCGCGCGTCGAAACTGACCTGGATGCCCCGTTGGCTGCCGAAGGTAGCGAGCGCCGAGGCCAGCGGTTGGCTGGCGATGGAGAACGCATGGCGTTGCTGGTCTTCGCCGCTGCCTGGCGCCTGCAGGGCGCTCTGTGCCACGCTCGGAAGCGAGCCGAGCAGCAGGCAGGGGGCGGCGAGGCAGCCGATGCCGAAACGCAAGGCGAGTCGAGGAGAAAAGCGCAAACGCGGCACCAGCATGCTGTCGTCCTTCATACATATCGTTAACGTTTGAGAGGGATTCTCAAATTTACGGTTGTAAAGACGACACCCTCGGCGTTTTTTTTCATCGCCGAGGGATTTTTTTAGGGTTGCCTGCCGCGCGATGCGATCAAGGGGTTCCCAGTACCCGTACCCAGGGCGTCATGCGCCGGCTGGGGGCCGATAGCGATTGAGCCAGGGCGCCGAGGGCACGGTCCGGGTCGCGCATGTCGTAGATGCCGCTCAGGCGTCGTTCAGCCAGGGCCGGGTCGGCAAGCACGATCCAGCCCGGTGTGTAGCGGCGCATCTGTTCAAGGATTTCGCCGACGCTGGCGTTCTCCACGAACAACTGGCCACGTCGCCAGGCTGCCACACGCGCTCTGTCGACACGCAGATGCTGCACGGTGCCGCTGAACCTGTCCTGGCGCAGACCTTCACCAGGGCGAAGGTCATCTTCGCTGCTGGCGCCATCGACCTGGCTGCTTACGCGCACCAGGCCACGCTGTACGGCTACATCCAGATAACGTTCGCCCAGGTCGACTTCGAACGCGGTGCCGAGTACCCGCACTTCGCTGCTACCGGCCTTGACCACGAAGGGCCGGCCGGCATCGCGCTGCACATCGAAGAACGCCTGGCCGGCCAGTAGCTGCAGGTCACGGCGTTCGCTGCGGTATTCGCTGCGCAAGGCACTGCGCGGGCCAAGGGTGACCTGCGAGCCGTCGGCCAGGGTCAGCGTGCGGGTTTCCCCGGCGGCGGTGATGTAGTCCGCCTGCCAGTGCAAGGCGGCCTGGGGATAGCTGAGGATCGCCAGCGCAGCGATACCGGCCGCCAGCGCAGCGGACAACCAGCGGCGTTTGCGCCGCGGCCGCCGGAGGTCGGCCGGTTGAGCGGCTTGCGCCGGAGGGGCACGCAGTTGCGCGATGCCGCCCAAGACCCGTTCGATCTGTTGCCAGGCGTGGCGGTGCGCCGGGCTCTGCGCCAGCCAGCGCTCGAAATCCGCTCGCGAGGCCGGCGTTTCGCTGAGGCGCAGGTGCCAGTCGGCAGCCTGTTCGAGCAGGTCGTCGGTATCGCCTGGGGAGTCAATCACACTGCTGCTCTCGTGGGCCATCAGCGGGCAGGGCGCGGGCCAGGCGTACCAGCGCGTCACGCACCAGGCGGTGAGCTGTGGCCAAAGACACACCAAGCTGTTCGGCGATCTGCGCCAGGGTCTTGCCACCCAGGCGGTGCATCTCCAAGGCGCGGCGGCTTTGCTCCGGCAGATCCGCCAGTGCGCTGGACAGCTGCTCCAGCTCATCGCTGTGCAGGCAGGCCTCTTCGGGGCCGGCGACCAGAGTGGGCAGCAGCCAGTCCGGCGGCATGGCGTGGCGCCTCTGTTCGCGGGCTTCGCTCAGGCGCATGTCGAGGGCAAGGTTGCGCACGATGCGATACAGGTAGGCAACGGGCTGTTCGATGGCTTGAAGCTCGGGGCGCTGCAGGGGATGCAGGCGCAGATAGGCTTCCTGAACGACATCCTCGGCACGATCCCGATCCCGGGTGATCTGCGCCGCATAGTTGACCAGTGCCCTGCGGCAGGACAGGAAGATATCCAGCTTCTCGGCCGAATCGTTCATGGTTGCGCCTCGTCGTACTGCAGACGCAAATCGTCTGGCCCGGCAAAGGCGGTACTCTAGACCTGATTGAGAGGCTTTTTCAATTGAGAGGGAGCCCGGCAGGCGGGCTCCCTGATTGGCGGCGATCAGTCCTCGGCAATTTTCTCGACCCAGGCGGCATAGGCGTCGATGAATTTCTGCAGGAACGGCCTGATACCGTCGCTCAGCTTGCCGCTTTCATCGAAGAAGTTGCCGGCGCCGCCCAGGTAGGCTTCCGGCTGTTGCAGCAGGGGCATATCGAGAAACACCAGCGCCTGGCGCAGTTGATGGTTGGCACCGAAACCGCCCACTGCACCTGGGGAGGCGCTCACCACGCCAGCCGGCTTGCCGCTGAACGCGCTCTGGCCGTAGGGGCGCGAACCTACGTCGACGGCATTCTTGAGAGGGGCGGGAATCGAGCGGTTGTATTCAGGGGTGATGAACAGCACGGCATCCGCCGCCTTCACCTGGGCGCGGAAGTGGCTGTAAGTAGCGGGTGCCGGATCGACGTCGATGTCTTCGTTATACAAGGGAAGATCACCAATTTCGACGATTTTCAGACTCAGGTTCTGGGGTGCCAGGTCGGCCAGTGCCAAGGCGAGTTTGCGGTTGATCGACGCCTTGCGCAGGCTGCCGACCAGGACGGCGACTTTATAAGTCTTGCTCATGAGGATTCTCTCGCAGAGGAGTGGTTGAAGATTCAGTCAGGACACTATAGTTGCCCGCACAGCGCTGCGGACAGATATCCCAAGGGGCGCCGCAGAGCCCCCGAGGCGCGGTAGGGCGGGGATTTTCCTTGAACCCGTTGGCCGCAGCGAAGTCGATTGTCAGGTATCGCCCAGCCGGGCCAACCCAATAGGACATACATCATGGATCTGATCCGCATTCTGATCGCCATTCTTCTCCCGCCTCTCGGCGTTTTTCTGCAGGTCGGTTTCGGCGGCGCCTTTTGGCTGAATATCCTGCTGACCCTGTGCGGCTATTTCCCGGGCATCATTCATGCGGTGTATATCATCGCCAAGCGCTGAGCCCAGGCGACTTCAAAAAAACCGCGCACTGCGCGGTTTTTTCATGCCTGCGATGTCCTGCACGGCAACTGCTGCTGTATGACAACCTGTTCGAGTTGTCTTTTTTACGGCGAACCCGCTTTCATCTGTTTTTCACCGCAAGGTCGTTGCTGGTGGCCGATTTTCTATCGGCTGTGCACGTCTGATCCCCTGCGACGATCACGTGTATACGCTAATTTGTTTTTTAAATAATTGATTTTTAATGTTTTTATTTTAAGAAAGGTTTGGTTTGAGGTTTTCATGATGACTATTTCGCCTGTTCCCAGGCGGTGACTTTATTGCATTTTGGTTCTTGACAGCGTTTTGGATTGGCCTGATTATCGCCGCATTCGCTGTATGACAACATACATCGAGACGCTCGAATAATCACAAAATCCAAGGCGCGCTCAATGAAGATCACCCAGGTCAATGTCGAGGTTTTCACCTATCCCACCCGCCGTAGCGTCGATGCTGCCGGCCATGCCCATCCAGGCGAAGAATCCCTGGCCAAGATGGCGCTGCTGCGCATCGCCACCGAAGATGGCGCGCAAGGCTACGCCTTCGGTGCTCCCGAATTGATTCGTCCACACATCATCGACAGCTTCGTGCGCAAGGTGCTGATCGGCCAGAACGTCATGGACCGCGAGAAGATCTGGCAGGACCTCGCCCACTGGCAGCGCGGCAGCGCCAGTCAGTTGACCGACCGCGCGCTGGCGCTCGTCGAGCAGGCGTTGTGGGATTGGGCAGGGCGCACATTCAAGCAGCCGGTGCACAAGCTGATTGGCGGTTACCGTGACAAGGTGCTGGCCTATGGGTCGACCATGTGCGGCGATGACCTGCCGGGTGGTCTGTCGACTCCCGAGGAGTACGGCCGCTTCGCCGAGCAACTGGTGGCTCGCGGCTACAAGGCGATCAAGCTGCACACCTGGATGCCGCCGATCTCCTTCGCGCCGGATGCGAAGATGGACGTGCGTGCCTGTGCTGCCGTGCGCGAGGCGGTTGGCCCGGACATCGCCCTGATGCTCGACGGTTATCACTGGTACAGCCGCACCGACGCGCTGTACATAGGTCGTGAACTGGAGAAGCTCGACTTCACCTGGTTCGAAGAGCCGATGATGGAAGAGTCCGCCGAGTCCTATGCCTGGCTGGCGGCCAACCTGGATATCCCGGTGCTGGGGCCGGAATCCCTCGGTGGCAAGTACATGAGCCGTGCCAGCTGGGTCGGGCAGGGCGCCTGTGACATCCTGCGCGCCGGCGTGGCCGGGGTCGGCGGTATCGCGCCGTGCCTGAAGGTCGCACACCTGGCCGAATCCTATGGCATGCACTGCGAGATTCACGGCAACGGCGCCGCCAACCTGGCGGTGGTCGGTGCGATCAAGAACTGTGACTGGTACGAGCGCGGTCTGCTGCACCCGTTCCTCGAGTACGACGATGTACCGGCTTACCTGAACAGCATCGTCGACCCGATGGACAGCGACGGCTACGTACACCTGCCGGATCGCCCGGGCCTGGGCGAGGACATCAACTTCGCCTACATCGAGACGAACACCGTCAACCGGTACTGATGCGCCGGCACGCAGCCGCACGCGGCTGCGCCGTTTCTGAGAGTCGAATAACTATAAGAAGGCTATCTCATGATCCAACCACTTCCGCATCTGCTGGCGGGCCTGCTGGCCGCTACCCTGGCCCTGGGCTCCGTGACCACGGTGCAGGCCAAGACACCTGTCGATCAGCTGATCGTCGGCATGAGCATGATCAACCTGCTGTCCCTCGATCCTGCGGCCGCTACCGGCCTGGACGTGTCCGAAGTCAACGCCAACCTGTACGACATGCTGCTGGTGCAGGATGCTGCCGCGCCGGACACCCTGGTGCCGGCCCTGGCCGAGCGCTGGGAAATCAGCGATGACCACAAGACGCTGACCTTCCACCTGCGCAGCGGCGTCACGTTCCACTCCGGCAACGAGCTGACCGCCCAGGACGTGATCTGGTCGTTGCAGCGCGTACTCAAGCTCAACCTGGCGCTGGCGTCGACCTGGAAGGCTTACGGCTTCACCGCCGATAACGTGGAGCAGCAGATCCGCGCCCCCGATGAGCACACCGTGGTGATCGAGCTGGCTCGCCCGACCGATCCGATGCTGGTGCTCAATACCCTGGCCACTTCGCCCAGTGCCTTTATCCTTGACAAGAAAGAGGTGCTCAAGCACGCCAAGAATGGCGACATGGGCGGTGCCTGGCTGACCACCAATGCGGCGGGCAGCGGGCCGTTCGTGCTCAACGCCTGGCGCGCCAACGACGTGATTCTGATGACCCGCTTCGAGCAATACTGGGGTGGCCCGGCCAAGCTCAAGCGCGTGGTGATGCGCAACATGACCGAGTCGCAGTCGCTGCGCCTGATGGTCGAGCGTGGCGACCTGGATATCGCCCGCGGCATGTCGGCGCCGGACATCACGGCGCTGAGCAGCTCGGACAAGGTCAAGACCCAGACCGTGCAGCGCGGCACGCTGTACTACGTGGCGCTGAGCACCAAGCAGCCGATGTTTGCCGACGCCCGCGTACGCAAGGCGGTTCGCTCGCTGATCGACTACCAGGGCCTCAACGAGGTGGTGATGCCGCACTACGGCACCCTCAACCAGCGCCCGATGCCGCTCGGCCTGCCGGCGCGTCTCGACGATCCGGGCTATCGCCTGAACGTCGAGGAAGCCAGGAAGCTGCTGGCCGAAGCCGGTTACCCGGACGGTTTCCAGACCACCATCCGCGTGCTTGCCGAACCCCCCTTCATCAACATCGCCTCCAGCCTGCAGTCGACCCTTGCCCAGGCCGGTATCAAGGCACGTATCGTCACCGGTACCGGCACTCAGGTGTACGGCGCCATGCGTGAGCGCACCTTCGACATCATCGTCGGTCGAGGCGGTGGCGGCGCCGAACGTCACCCGCATTCCAGCCTGCGCACCCTGGTCTACAACCCGGACAACCGTGACGAAGCCAAGCTGAGCAACTTCCAGGGCTGGCGTACCTCGTTCTACAGCCCCGAGCTCAATGCGCTGATCGAAAAGGCCGAGGTCGAGCCGGACAAGCAGACCCAGATGGATCTGTACCACCAGTTTCAAAACCTCTACGACGAGCAGGTCGGCGCCATCATGCCGATTTCACAGATGACCGACACGGTGGTGATCTACCACGACGTGGTCGGCTACATCGGTCACAGCGCGGCGACCACGCGCTACAAGGATGTGCACAAGGATCGTTGAGCCACGAAGCGGCTGTGTGGCCGCCTTTGGTGAGATGAACGAGCTGCGATCAATCGGGAGCCTGTTATGTTCGCTTCGACTGCGTCTTTCTTCGGCACGCGGATGGGCGGCACCTCACGTCGTTTCGGCGCGGTGCTGATGACCCTGCTGGGCTTGCTGGCGATGACCTTCTTCATCGGCCGAGTGATGCCACTCGATCCGGTGCTGGCGGTGGTCGGCCCGGATGCCGACAGTTCCACCTACGACCAGGTCTATCAGGCCATGGGCCTGGACCGGCCGCTGCTGGTGCAGTTCGGCTACTACCTGCGCGACCTGGCCCAGGGCAATTTCGGTAATGCGCTGCTCACCGGCCACCCGGTGATCGAGGACATCGCCCGGGTGTTCCCGGCGACCATCGAGCTGGCCACGCTGGCGATCATCTTCGGTGTGGTGCTCGGCCTGCCGCTGGGCGTATTCGCCGCCGCCAACCAGGGCCGCATGGGCGATCACCTGGCCCGTGTGGTGACCCTGTTCGGTTACTCCACGCCGATCTTCTGGCTGGGCATGATGGGCCTGCTGGTGTTCTATGCCTGGCTCGGCTGGGCGGGTGGTGCCGGGCGCATCGATCTGGCCTACGACGGCATGGTGCCCTCGGTGACCGGCCTGCTGCTGATCGACAGTGCCATCGCCGGCGACTGGGAGGCCTTCTCCAGTGCCCTCAAGCACATCCTCCTGCCGGCGCTGATCCTGGGCCTCAACTCGGTGGCCTACATCAGCCGCATGACCCGCAGCTTCATGCTCGAGCAGCTGTCCCAGGAATACATCCTCACCGCTCGGGTCAAGGGCCTGTCGCGGCGCAAGGTGATCTGGGGTCATGCCTTCCGCAACATCCTCGTGCAACTGCTCACCGTGGTGGCGCTGGCCTATGGCTCGTTGCTCGAAGGGGCGGTGCTGATCGAGACGGTGTTCGCCTGGCCCGGCTTCGGCCAGTACCTGACCAGCAGCCTGCTGCTCGGTGACATGAACGCGGTGATGGGCTGCGTGCTGGTGATCGGCTTCATCTTCGTCGGTCTCAATCTGCTCAGCGATGCGCTGTACAAGGTGTTCGACCCGCGTACCCGCTGACTGGGATCTGTAGATGTTTCACTCACGGCCGCGCCGGGCCCGTTTTTGCGCGAGAACTCTCGCCATGCGTTGTTGGAGGGCTAGGACGGCTAGTCCATTACCGGCGTCCTGCGCCTGGCAGATCGCCGCCCGGCCTGGCGAGGTTTGTCGCGGCAACGCGGCTCGTGATGAAACGTCCACGAACCCCAATCCGTCGATTGCAGCCCTTCAATAATTACAAAATAGGGACATCCGCATGAAATCGTTTCGTTCCACGCTGCTCGGCGGCGTGCTCGGTGCGCTGCTGTGTAGCGCTCCGCTGCTGACCGCCCAGGCCAAGACCCCGGACGATCAACTGATCGTCGGCATGAGCATGGCCAACCTGTTTTCCATCGACCCGGCCAATGCGCCGGGGCTCGATGCCTCGGGCATCAACGCCAACCTGTACGACACCCTGGTGCTGCGCAAGGACGGCAGCCCCGACGCGCACATCCCGCAATTGGCCGAGCGCTGGAGCGTCAGCGAAGACGGTCGCCGGCTGACCTTCCACCTGCGCGACGGCGTGCGCTTCCATTCCGGTAACACGCTGACCGCCGAGGACGTCGCCTGGTCGCTTTACCGCGTGCTGAAGCTCAACTTCGGCCTGGCCACCACCTGGAAGGCCTACGGCTACACCCTGGACAACGTTCAGCAACTGATCCGCGCCGAGAACGACTCGACGCTGGTCATCGAGCTGCCGCAGCCGACCGACCCGCTGCTGGTGATCGATACCCTGGCCACTTCGCCAAGCGCCGTGGTGCTGGATCGCAAGAGCGTGCTCGAACATGAAAAGGACGGCGATCTGGGCGCTGCCTGGCTGGTCACCAACGAAGCCGGCAGCGGTCCGTTCACCCTCAGCGCCTGGCGTGCCAACGACGCCCTGGTGATGACCGCGTTCGCCGATTACTGGGGCGGCGCGAGCAAGCTCAAGCGCGTGCTGATCCGCCATATCACCGAATCCCAGTCGCTGCGTCTGATGCTCGAGCGCGGTGACCTGGACATGGGCTACGGCATGGCCGCCTCCGACGTTCAGGCGCTGGCTGCCAAGGGCAACATGCAGATCCAGCCGCTGCAGCGCGGCACCATGTACTACGTTGCCATGAGCATGAAGCAGGCGCCGTTCGACGATATCCGTGTGCGCAAGGCCGTGCGATCACTGATCGACTATCAGGGCCTGGACAAGGTGGTGATGCCTTACTACGGCAAGCTCAACCAGCAGCCCATGCAATTGGGGCTGGCGGCGCGCCTGCCGGACCCGGGCTACAGGCTGGACGTCGACGCCGCCAAGGTGCTGCTCGCCGAGGCCGGTCATCCGCAGGGGTTCAAGACCACCATCCGCACCCTGGCCGAGCCGCCTTTCGTCAACATCGCCTCGAGCCTGCAGTCGACCCTCGCCCAGGCCGGCATTCAGGCGAGCATCGTCACCGGTACCGGCAACCAGGTGTACGGCGCCATGCGCGCCCGCAACTTCGAGATCATCGTGGCCCGCGGCGCCGAGCGTTATCCGCACCCGTACTTCAGCCTGCGCACCTTCGTTTACAACCCGGACAACCGCGATGAGGCCGGTATCGCCAACTTCCAGGGCTGGCGCGCGGCGTTTCAGGACGAAGAGCTCAACAGCCTGATCGACACGCTCGGCGTGGAGCGCGACGAAGCCGCCAAGCTGAGCCTGTACCACCGCGTGCAGCAGCGTTACGACGAGCTGGCAGGGCCGATCATGATGATTTCGCAGATGACCGATCCGCTGGTCAGCGCGGCTGACATCAAGGGATTCCAGGGGGCCGACGCCGAGGCGACGCGTTACCTGGGTGTGTACAAGCAGCGTTGAGTGAACGGGCGCGGCAGCGTGCCCCTTACCGACCCGAACCGAGTTCCGGAGGCATACGATGATTGCCAACATCTCTTCATCTTCATCCATCAAGCGCACCGGCGAGCAGACGCCAGTCTCGGCGTTCCAGGCGTTCTGCCACAGCAGCGTGCGCGTGTTGCAGCATCTGCTGCGCAACCCCATGACGCTGATGGGCTCGAGCGTGGTCCTGCTGCTGGTTCTGGTGGCGGCCTTCGCGCCGTGGATCGCCACCCACGACCCGATCGTGCAGAACCTCGGCAACGCCCTGCAGGCACCGAGCGCAGCGCACTGGTTCGGCACCGACGAGTACGGCCGCGACGTGTTCAGCCGGCTGGTCTACGGCTCGCGCATCACCCTGTACATCATTGCTCTGGTGACCATCATCGTTGGCCCCATCGGCCTGCTGGTGGGCACCATCTCCGGCTACTTCGGCGGCTTCGTCGACGCGCTGTTCATGCGTATCACCGACATCTTCATCTCGTTCCCCAGCCTGGTGCTGGCGCTGGCCTTCATCGCTGCACTGGGCCCAGGCCTGGAGCATGCGGTCATCGCCATCGCGCTGACCTCCTGGCCGCCCATCGCCCGTCTGGCCCGGGCGGAAACCCTGTCGCTGCGCAATGCCGATTTCGTCGTCGCGGTGCAACTGCAGGGCGCCTCGTCGTCGCGCATCATCCTTCGCCACATCATGCCCATGTGCCTGTCGTCGGTGATCATCCGCCTGACCATGAACATGGCCAGCATCATTCTCACCGCCGCCGCGTTGGGCTTTCTCGGCCTCGGTGCCCAGGCACCGCTGCCGGAGTGGGGCGCGATGATTTCCACCGGGCGCCGCTACATGCTCGAGTGCTGGTGGCTGGTAGCCGTTCCGGGGGCGACCATCATGCTGGTCAGCCTGGCGTTCAATCTGTTGGGGGACGGTCTGCGCGACGTTCTCGATCCGCGCAGCGAATAAGGGGGCCCCATGTCCGCCATCAAACTGGAAGTAAACGACCTCTGCGTGCGCTTCACCAGCGGCCGCAAGGAGGTCGACGCGGTCCGCAACGTGTCCTTCAGCCTGGGCCGGGAAAAGCTGGCCATCGTCGGCGAGTCCGGCTCCGGCAAGTCCACCGTGGGGCGTAGCCTGCTGCGCCTGCATCCGGCCAGCGCGCGTATCACCGCGAAGACCATGACGCTCGGCGAAGTCGACCTGCTCGGCGCCAGCGAAAAGCAGATTCAGGCGATTCGTGGCAAGCGCATCTCGATGATCATGCAAGACCCCAAGTACTCGCTGAACCCCGTGGTACGCGTCGGCGAGCAGATCGCCGAGGCCTACCTGGCACATCACCGTGCCAGCCGTGCCGACGCCCGCGAGCGGGTACTGGACATGCTCGACAAGGTGCACATCCGTGATCCCAAGCGGGTCTACGGGCTCTATCCGCACGAGGTCTCCGGCGGCATGGCGCAGCGCATCATGATCGCCATGATGGTGATCACCGACCCGGAAATCATCGTCGCCGACGAGCCCACCTCGGCGCTGGACGTCTCGGTTCGCCGCCAGGTGCTCAGCGTGCTCGACGAGCTGGTAGGGCAGCGCGATCTGGGCCTGATCCTGATCAGCCACGATCTCAACATGGTGCGCAGTTTCTGCGACCGGGTGCTGGTGATGTATGCCGGCCGTGTGGTGGAGGCACTCGATGCCGCTGACCTGGACAACGCCAGGCATCCCTACACCCAGGGCCTGCTGGCTGCTTTGCCGAACATCGATCGACCTCGTCCGCGCCTGCCCAATCTGCAGCGCGATCCCCTCTGGCTGACCCAGTGAGTACGCCCCCATGGCCATGATCGAAGTGGATTCACTCAATCTCAGTTTCGGCGTCAGTGCTGCGCACAATCAGGTGCTCTACGACGTCGCCCTGCGCGTCGAAGAGGGCGAGTCGTTCGGCCTGGTCGGTGAGTCCGGCTCGGGCAAGACCACGGTGCTGCGCTGCCTGGCCGGTCAGTACCGGCATTGGCAAGGGCAGCTGAGCGTTGCCGGCCGCGGCCTGCGCCACAAGCTGGATCTGGCGCACTTCCGCCAGGTGCAGATGGTCTTCCAGGACCCCTATGGCTCGCTGCATCCGCGTCATACCATCGACTCGGCGCTCAGCGAACCACTCAGCGTGCACGGCATCGGCGATCGGGGGGATCGGGTCACCTCGATCCTCAGCAAGGTCGGCCTCAACGACAGCTTCCGCTATCGCTATCCTCACCAGTTGTCCGGTGGTCAGCGCCAGCGCGTGGCCATCGCCCGGGCGCTGATTCTCGAACCACGGGTGCTGCTACTCGACGAGCCGACCTCGGCGCTCGACGTGTCGGTGCAGGCGGAGATCCTCAACCTGCTCTCCGACCTGCGCGAGCAGGAAGGCCTGACCTATCTGCTGGTGACCCATGATCTGGGCGTGGTCGCCCACCTCTGTGACCGGGTTGCCGTGATGCAGCACGGGCGCATCGTGGAAACCCTCGACACCGGCTTGCTGGCGCAGAACCGTGCCGAGCACGCCTACACCCAGCTGCTGGTCGATGCCAGCCGTGACATCGGTGCCGTCGCACCACCCTGATGGCGTAACCCGCAAGCCTCAGGTGCCCGTGGGCACCTGAGCGCTCTGCACCGCGCATTAGCGCGAGCTCTCCTGCCGATTTTCCGAAGCGGGCTTCCAGGCCCGTGGCACGGGCTTGCCTGCGCGATGGCCAACACCGCGATTCGAACAGGTGGCAAGGCGCTGCAGGGCGGCGCCTTGCCTGAAAACCGGGCAACACACACTCAACCCATGGAAAACAACAAGAAGACCATCATGAACCAGAAAACGCTCACACTGCGCCTGCTCGTCTGCCTGCTGTCCACTGCCGCCGCCGCTGGTGCATTGGCCGACAGTGCCTCGATCAACTATCGCCACCAGTATCTGCAAGACGATCGCATGCATGCCGATCGGGTCAAGCTGTCCTATCGCATGGACAATGGCTGGGGCTTCGAGGGGGAGTTGAAGTACCGCACGGCCGGTGATCGCCAGGATGTCGCCTTCGACAACACCGTCGGCAATGGTCATGAGCTGACTGCCAGCTACCAGTACAAATACAGTGCACTGTCGACCTGGCAGCCGGCCATCCAGCTGGAAAGCAACGAGAGCGGCACGACCTACAAGTTCGGCCTCAAATATAGCCGCAAGCTGAATGACCAGTTGTATGTCGCCGCGCGCTACCGCTTCGACGCGCTCAAGCTGAACCGTGACCGGATCGATGAAGACGTTCCGGATCGCGGCTCCGATGATCGCAACACGCAACGCTACGAGGGTTGGCTCGGCTACACCCCGGCGGGCAAGCTGTCCTACGAATACCAGTTCATCTACTTCAAGACCGACTATATCCGCTACGACAACAAGAGAAGCGACTACGAGCAGAACCTGATCGTCAAATACAAGCTGGACAAGTCCTGGGCACCATTCATCGAAATCGGTGACGTACGCGTCAGTCCCACCGAGGATGATCGCCAGATGCGCTGGCGCATCGGGGTTCAGTACAACTTCATGTAACAGGGCGCACTCAGGTGTGAATAACGGACGCCCGAGGCTCGGCACTGCGGGGTGACGAGGCCGGAGGCGGCCGTTGCGCGTTCTTGGCGTCGCCTGGCCCATTCGCCGCGGGCTTGTGGGGTGAACGCTCCGCCATGTCGCCGCGGCGTATCAGGCGCGGCGCTGGGCCTTGAGCAGGCGCTCACGGCTGTTGATCAGATGCAGCTGCATGGCGGCTCTGGCGCAGTCGACGTCGCCACGGGCGATGGACTCGTAGATCATCTCGTGCTCGAGACTGAGGTTTTCCCTGTAGGCCTCGCCGCCCTCGTGGGCCCTGTAGGCCGAGTTGAACCTGTTGCGCGGGATCTGCTTGGCACCCAGGTGCTTCATGATGTCGAGCAGGTGAGGATTCTGCGCCGCCTTGGCGATCTTGATGTGAAACTGGAAGTCCGCACTGATCGGCAGGCCGGCCGGCAGTTGCACGGCGCCCTGTTGCAAGGCGTCCAGCGCGACGCGGATCTCCTGCAGCGACTCCGGCGTGCGCCGTTGCGCCGCCAGCCCCACGGTGGCGACTTCCAGGCTCATGCGCAGCTCCAGCAACTCCAGCACGTCCTGCGCCGTGCTGATGGTCGCCGGCCCAAGCTGCAGCTCCGGTGCTGCGGGCATGTCGCACACGAAGGTACCGACACCCCGGCGGGTCTCCACCAGCCCCGCCACCTGCAGGCGTGACAGCGCGTCACGCACCACCGTCCGGCTCACCCCCTCGGCCCTCATGATATCCAGCTCGGCCGGCAGCTTCTCGCCACGCTTGAGCGTGCCGTCGCGCATATGCTGGGAAATCTTCGCCACCAGGTCTTCAGCCAGGCGGCTGCGCTGCTTGCGCGGAGGGCGCGTCCAAATCGGGTTGTCCTGCATCATCGATCCGTTATCGTTTTCGTTATCGGCATACGACCCCAATACTGGCGATTTGGTCGCATCGAATGATAGGCGGAGATAGTAGCAGTACTACACGCTGGACGGTGCTGTAGTACTGGCGCGTTGCTCGCTATTCGTCAGGACGATCTGTATCGCATGGATCCGTGCCGTATTGACAATCAAGACCTCTGTAGTGAGGAGGATGGGCGAAACGGATACCCGCCATTTGGATACATCTGAATTGTTTCCTGGCTATGGGCATCCTGTTTTCATTGCACTCATTCTCAGGCGTCCGCCGCTAGCTAAAATCAACTTCGAAGATTTCGTCTCGACCCGAGGTGAGCAGACGACCAGGCTTCCGGCTTGAAAGGCACCGCTCTTCTGATTTGGAAAGCCTTGCGCTGAAAAGTGGATATAACGTGCCATCGATCCATTGCCCTGGATCTGTACCCGATTGGCCAATTTGCGTTCGATGAACATCGGCCCGGCATCATCTCGTGAAATGTTGCGGTAGCGGTCCTGGAAAATTACCCAGCCGTTACCCCAGTCGTCCTCCAGCGCCTTGATGGTTACCCCGGTTTGTTCGACCACTGCTCTGGTGCGTGCATAGCGGATGGCCGTAGCGAGATCACGAGTGGTGTTTTCCAGCCGATGTCGATCAAGCATGCCTGCGAATGCGGGCATCAAGGACATGAGTAGTGCGACCAGTGCAAGGCCGATCAGTACCTCAGGCAGTGTCATTCCGTTCTGTTTCATCTTTTTCCCATCCTTGGGCTAATGCTGAAAGCGAGTGCCATTCGCGAATCGTGGTGCGAGAAGCGCTCATGCTCCAAAAACGACCGTATGTCCATGCCGGTCATACTGGCGGCGATCTGCCTCTATATAGTAGCCAAGTAATTTATGGAGGAAGCCCATGAGGCGTTTTTTGCACGGGTTCACGCTGGTGGAGTTGATGGTGGCGCTAGCGTTGGTGGGGATTCTGGCGACTCTCGCCGCGCCTGCATTTCAGGGGGCGATGGAGCGATCCAGGGCCGATTCGGATATCAATGAGTTGAGAACAGCGCTTAGTTTCGCGCGCCTTGAGGCCATCAATAAAAGCCGCTCGATTACTGTCGCTGCCGCAAACGAGGGTTGGGCGGCGGGAATGACGGTGAAGCAGGGTGATACCGTTGTTCGTGAGTTTTCGGCGATGAAAGACGGCGCTCAATTGGACGCTGAGGACGGCGAAACCGAACTCATTTTCGATAATCTCGGTGGTGTAGATGATGATGGAGTGAACTTTGATTACACTCGGGGCAGTACCACTAAAATTTTAAAACTTTGCCCTACCGGACGAATCCTGATGGCGGGAGATTGCTAATGGCCGGCTCTCTTAATTATGGGCGTGAGCGTGGCGTTACATTGATTGAAGTAATGGTGGCCGTTTTTATTACCGCCATTGGTTTGCTCGGGGCGGCGGCTTTACAACTGAATGCGTTAAAGTACACGGACAGTGCCCGTACAACCTCTCAAGCTACTTTTATAGCCTACGATATTTTGGATCGCATTCGGGCCAATGCAGACTCAAGCACTCTGAATAATTACGATATGACGAGTATAGCGAGCCCCCCTTCAAGTCCTTCGACTATTCTCGAGCACGATCAGGCCGACTTCGCCACCAATGTCGGTAATCTTACTGGGGGAGAGGGCTCTATCGCAGTTACTGGCACTACGGTTACGGTAACCATTACATGGTCGGAGTCGCGCGCCAATAAGGCAGCTGGCGGAGGAAACTCCGGTGAGCAAGGGCAGATCCAGATTACATCCGAAGTTGCAGTGCCGGCGGTGGGAGCATCGAATGAACAAGGCTGAAAAAGGCTTCGGTCTGGTTGAGGTGATGATTGCGGTGACCCTGGGTATCGTAGTGGTATTGGGCATTACGCAAATATTTGCCAGCGCCAAACAATCCTATTTGACTCAGGACGCCAGTTCGCGACTCCAGGAAGACGCACGTTATGTGCTAAGCCGCATGGTTCAGGACATACGCATGGCTGGAATGTTCGGCTGCCTGCCTGTCAGTGCGCTGGCCAACCCACAGGATGATTTTGCCTTTCCCATTCAGTGGAATGAGAGCGAGAAAAAACTTAGCCTGGTTACAGCCAGTGTGGCAGACGGTCTAGCAGGCAGTTCCAGTTCGACCTGGACGATAACGACGGATTGCCTGACAGCGGGAACAGTGCATGACGGCTCGGCAAATCCAGGAGCAGGAGAGCTTGCATTTCCCATCAGGAAATTAGCATACGAGTACGACGCAGATTCTGACACGCTGTTCGTTGCTTCTGGTTCAAGTCAGGCTCAGCCTTTGGTGAGCGGCGTATCTGACTTTTCCGTCAGTTTTGGGTTGGCGCCTAATGCAGGCGATACTTATGTAACGGGTACTTATACGGGCACAGTAAGTGATGCTGCGTTGATACGCAGTGTTCGCCTTTCGTTGACGATGACTGATGCCGATGGTCGCGCGTCTAATCAGACTTACACTGTTGTGGCCGCGCTACGTAATCGCCTGCCTTAAGGTACACACTATGAAACGTTCAATGAATAAACAGAATGGTATGGCGCTGTTCGTCAGTCTCATTTTTTTGTTGTTGCTGACTATTATCGGTGTTGCTGCGATGCGGGGCGCGGGCATGCAAGAAAAGATGGCAGGTAATACCAGGTTGAAAAACCAGAGCTTTCAATTAGCCGAAGCAGCGCTACGTGAAGGTGAAGGCGTAGTTGCAAATGGAAACCCCAGCTGTAGCTCCTGTGGAGATAATGGTTGCAGGGGGCCTGATACGACAACTATAACTTCCAGCGCTGCTGGTTCTAGTGCCGCTTGCGATACATGGTTCACGGTTTCGGGAAATAATACATATTATTATATACAGCTGCTCGGGACATCTTCGCGGGTTGCCAGTCGCGTTAATGCCAGTGGGGGATCAGCAACGCTTTATCGAATAACAGCTGTCTCCGATGTGGGCAATGCACGCACCGTACTGGAAAGCGTATATGCAAGATAATTATTTTCGGGGAATTCGAATCATGAAGCGTTCATTTTTAGTGGGGATTGGCTTTTTATTAACGGCTTTCCTGTCAGCGCCTCTCTATGCGTTTACTCCTGTTCAGGCGCCCATTCTAAGTGCGACGGCGGTCACGCCGAACGTGATGATCCTGCTCGATAACTCCGGCAGTATGGATAGCATTATCTGGCATTCTGGCTACGTTGACAGTACTACGTATGCGTCGATAGATCGTTGTGTTGGTACAAATAACCGGGGGGCATGTAACAACTGGGGAACGGTTACGGTTGATGATACTTACTACCTCGGCAGCGTCTTGCAGTCGACCTGCTCTACGGGATACCGGTTGTTTCGCACTGGTAATACTCAGCGTTGCATGCTGATGCCAGATCCTGTTGGCGGTGGTAGTACTCGATACAAGGGTAATTATCTTCGTTATCTGGTAGTAAATAATATTGCGGCGTCAGCTATCCCGACGGATTATCGAATGAACGTGGCGCGTAAGGTTACGACCGACATCGTCACGAATAATCGTGGCCTGCGTTACGGACTGATCACCTTCAATGCGCCCGCCGGTCGAGACAGCGGGCCAGGCGGTAGTCTTCGCCGTGAAGTGCTGGACTTTTCGCGTTCCGTAGGACCCAGTGGGGCAGAGCTGGTCAGCCAAACCCAGGCACAAAACAACTTTGATGCATTCAAAACTACGGTTGCTGGCGTAACGGCCACTTCCAACACACCGCTTGCGGAAACTTACTATGAAGCTACGCGGTATTTTCGTGGTTTATCCCGTTTTCAAGGGATAACCACTGTCGGTGTGGAGAATAATCTTTATAAAAGCCCCATTCAGTACCGTTGCCAGGCTAATTTCGGCGTCGTGGTGACTGATGGGTTGCCTACCTTCGATCAGACTTTTCCAACCAACGATCCCCAAACTACGGCTCGTACTGGTGCGGGCAGCCTGCCTAACTGGGATGGTGTGAATAACGACGGCACTGGCGGTGACGGTGAAGGTGGGACGCTGTACCTGGATGATATCGCCAAGTTTGCTTATGACATTGACTTGCGTAATACCACGGATAAAGACTTGGCAGGCAAGAGTTTCAATGCTGCACCTTTCCAGAAGCAAAACATGAAAACCTATACAGTGGGTTTTGCGACCGCGAACCAGATGCTTTCGGACGCGGCACGGTATGGCCAGGGGCGTTACTTTACTGCAAACAACGCTGACCAACTTAACGCAAGCCTGAGTCAGGCCATCAATGAGATTGCGGCTACTGCGGGGTCTGGTGGTGCTGGTGCTTCGAGCTCCGCTACTCTGACTACGTCTACTTTTTACTACAAGACGCTCTATGATCCCAAGGATTGGCGCGGAACGATCGAGGCGTATAAGCTGGATCCCAAAACAGGGCGAGCAGCGGCTGCTCCTATATGGACGACGGATACGACCATTACACCAGCTAAGAATGGAGCTAAGTACCAGACATACAAAAGTGGAACAGGCGCTAGTATCGTTTCACTTAGCTACAATAACCTTTCCGCTCCACAAAAGGCTCAAATTGATGCCACGGTTACCTCTCCTCTGAACGGTGCGAGCCTGATTGAATGGCTGAAGGGTACCAATGCGACTGGGTTGCGAAATCGTACGGTTTTGCTTGGTGATATCGTCAACTCCACTCTGGAGCGCGCTGCGCCTGAGGATAAAACGGCTTCGGGGGACAGCACCTACACGGCTTATCTCGAAACTAAAAAAAGCAGCATGACCAGTAGCTTACTGGTCAATGGTAACGATGGTCTCTTTCATGTAATCAATGCCAATAACGGCAGCCATCGCTATGGCTATATGCCCTCGGCGCTGCTGTCATCCTTGAGCATAGTGGCAAAGGAGAACTATGCGACCAGTGGCTCGCACCGATTCATGGTGGATGGCCAGATTACTGTTGGTGATGCACAACTCAATAATAAATGGTCGACCGTAGCGGTCTCCGGAATGGGTGCCGGTGGCAAAAGCATGTTTGGTGTGAAACTCTTCGGGGCCGATGGTGGCGACACCGTTGAGGCACTCTGGGAAATCTCCCCACCGGCGACCAATACGCCAGCCAATAAGCTCAATGACCTAGGTTATACCTACTCTAAACCGCTGATTGCGCGTAACAAAGAGAATGAGTGGGTTGCGGTATTTGGTAATGGTTACGGAAGCTACGATGGCAAGGCGGTACTTTATGTTGTCAAACTGTCCGATGGCTCTGTATTGAGCAACGTTGTTGTCGATGCGAATGACAAAGGCACTGCTGCGGAACGTGCCAGCGGCAATGGGCTGTCTTCTCCACAGGCTGTTGTCAACGCCCAAGGTCAAATTGAGAAGATTTACGCAGGCGATCTTCGCGGTAACATGTGGGAGTTCAATGGGGCCGCATTCACAGCTTCCAAGTTGTTCGAGGCGGGGGCTGGGCACCCTATCAGCGCGCAGCCGCTCATTGTCGATCACGAAGAGGGGGGGCACCTCGTGTTGTTCGGTACGGGCAAGTTCAATGAAGTGGCAGATAAGGTAGACAAAACGCAGCAGGCTTTCTATGCAATCTGGGATCCATCCAATTCTGTGGGCGCCATTCAGAAAAGCGAGCTGCTGGCTCAGTCTATTACCAAAGAAATTACCGAAAATAATGAAACTTATATAGAAACCAGCGAGACCCCAGTGGACTGGAGTGCGCATAAAGGCTGGTATTTGCCTTTGCAATATGGCAACACGCAGCAGGGGGAGCGTGTGATTTATCCGGCTCTCACCACCTTGGGGCGCGTGGTGTTCGTCACGGCCAAGGTCGACGCCAATGATCCTTGCGAAAGCAATGGTTCGGGTCGTTTAGTTGAATTGGATCTCTTCAGTGGCTCGATGCTTAATTATGCGGTGCTTGATACTAATGGCGATGGAAAAGTCGACGATAAGGACAAAAGGGTTTCCGGTGTTAATCTTGACGGTGGCTTGCCTGGTTTGCCAGTAATTATCGACCAGGGCGATGAGAAGACAACTCAAACCAAGATCATTTTGCTGTCCAGCGGCGCGGTAAAGACCCTTGACGAAGCCGGGCGCCGCTCCTCAGTGAGTGGGCGTATCATGTGGCGTCAATTGCAATGAGGCGAGTATCGATGTCCCAGAAAGGATTTACGCTTATCGAGCTGATGGTGACGGTGGCTATCATCGGTATTCTCGCTGCGATCGCTTATCCGAGTTACACCGAATATGTGAAAAAGACCCGGCGTGCCGAGGCCGCCAGTTTATTGCTCAATACAGCCCAACTGGTAGAGCGGCATTACTCGCAAAATGGCGCTTACACTGACGCCATCCCGGATGAGGGGATTATAGACGGTATCTTCACCGTTACCTTTGGCGATGGGGAGGCCGGTGATGGTGGTTACTTGCTGACAGTGACCTCAGCCGGCGTATTGGGCGGAGACGATTGTGAGTCGATGACCATCAATGCCATTGGGGCCAAAACGCCTGATAACGATAAATGCTGGCGTCGTTAAAGCTGTAAGCTCGGTTTGATCTAGGGGAGGCATTGCCTCCCCTTTTGTTTTTCGGGGATGAGATGAGTGGTAGTCGCGTTTTGGTCGTCGGTGCGGGTGCAATTGGCCTGCTTTCGGCCTATTTATTGGGCCGTGCGGGTATTCCGGTCAGCGTTCTGGATGCTCAGGGTGCGGGGCAGGAGGCTTCCTGGGCGGGGGGCGGTATCGTTTCTCCCTTGTATCCGTGGCGTTACAGCCAGCCGGTAACGGCCTTGGCGCATTGGTCGCAGGATTTCTATGCACATTTTACCGAGGAGCTGGTTCCGATCAGTGGGATCGATCCCGAGGTTTATGTTACCGGCCTGTATTGGCTTGATCTCGACGATGCTGACCAGGCGCTGAACTGGGCAGCTCGTGAGGGGCGAGTTTTGCTCGATGTGCCGATTGCCGAGGTTGAGGCTGCCGTTCCCTTGGGAGCTGGTTTTTCCCATGCGCTGCACATGCCAGGCGTTGCTAATGTGCGTAATCCACGACTGGTTCGTTCGCTGCGCGAGGCATTGTTGAGAATGCCAAATGTCTCTCTACATGAACATGTGCCGGTCACCGACTTTATCCGTGAAGGGCGCCAGGTAGTTGGCGTACGCAGTCCTTCTGGTGACCACTATAGCGAGCGGATAGTGGTGGCGGCAGGCGCATGGAGTGGTCAGTTGCTGGCGCAGCTTGGGTTGCATTTACTTGTCGAGCCAGTGAAGGGCCAGATGATCCTGTTCAAATGCGCGGAGGGTTTTCTGCCAAGCATGGTGCTGGCCCGCGGGCGCTATGCCATTCCGCGTCGCGATGGCCATATTCTGATTGGCAGTACCTTGGAACACGTTGGCTTCGACAAAACGCCTACCGAGGGCGCGCTGGCCAGCCTGCGCGCGTCCGCCGAGGAGTTATTGCCGGCGCTGAAGGAGGCCGAGGTGGTGGGGCACTGGGCGGGCTTGCGGCCTGGATCGCCCGAGGGCATTCCCTTTATTGGCGAAGTGCCTGGTCACCAGGGGCTGTGGCTGAATTGCGGGCATTACCGCAACGGGTTGGTGTTGGCGCCGGCGTCCTGCCAGTTACTGGTGGATCTGATGCTGGGGCGGAAGCCGATCATCGATCCTGCTCCTTATGCACCGTCCGGGCGGTTGGCGTAGCGCCGTCAGGCACTATCGTCCTGGGTATCGCTGCGCTCAATCGCAGGCTACGGTCGTTAGCTAGTCGATCCCCAGCTTCTTCAGTCGATAGCGCATCGAGCGGAAGCTCAGGCCCAGGCGCTGGGCGGCGGCCGTGCGATTCCAGCGGGTTTCCTCGAGGGCCTGCATGATCAGTTTGCGCTCGACGTCTTCCAGGTAGTCTTCGATGTTGTCGATCTGCGCCAGGCTGGCATCGCCGTTTTCGGCTGCTGGTGCGGCGTCGGCCAGGCGCAAGTCGTTGGCGCAGATTACGTCGCCCTCACACAGTGTGTAGGCGCGCTCCAGCATGTTTTCCAGTTCGCGCACGTTACCGGGAAAGCGGTAGCTCTTCAGCTTGTCGAGGGCTGGGCCATCGAGCTTCACTGGGGGCAGGCCAATGCCTTCGTTCAGGCGTTTGAGCATCACATCGGCCAGCAGCGGAATGTCCTCGCGACGTTCACGCAGTGGCGGCACGCGCAGTTCGATGACGTTGAGGCGGTAGTACAGATCCTGACGGAAGCGCCCGGCCGCCACTTCGGCGGCCAGATCCTTGTGGGTGGCGCAGAGGATGCGGGTATCGACCACGACCTCCTGCTGGCCGCCGACGCTGCGAATGGCCTTCTCCTGGATCGCGCGCAGCAGCTTGACCTGCATGGTCAGCGGGAGGTCGGCCACTTCGTCGAGGAACAGGCTGCCGCCGTTAGCAGCCTGAAAGAGGCCCTGCTTGTCTTCGATGGCGCCAGTGAAGCTGCCTTTCTTGTGACCGAAGAACTCGCTTTCCATGAGCTCTGAAGGGATGGCGCCACAGTTGACCGGTACGAAGGCGCGTTCGCGGCGTGGCCCTTGTTCGTGAATCAAGCGGGCTACCAGCTCCTTGCCGCTGCCGGACTCGCCGCTGATATACACCGGTGCCTGGCTGCGTGCCAGTTTCTGGATCTGTGCCCTCAGGGTGCGCATGGGAGGGGATTCGCCGAGCAGCCTGCTGGCGCCGGGTTGTGCGTCGTCATCGTCACCTTCACGCAGGCGCAGGGCAGTGGTCACCAGTTCGCGCAGGCGGCCGAGATCGACAGGCTTGGTGAGAAAGTCAAAAGCGCCAGCCTTGAGGGCGTTGATCGCGGTATCCAGGCTGCCGAAGGCGGTGATCATGGCTACCGGGGTTTGCGGATGACGCTGCTGGATGTGCTGCACGATATCCAGGCCCGTGCCGTCTGGCAGGCGCATGTCGGTCAGGCACAGGTCGAAGGGTTCCCTGGCCAGCCAGTCGCGGGCCTCCTTGACGTTGCGTGCGCTTCGCGTATCGAGCTTCATGCGCCCGAGGGTAATCTCCAGCAGCTCGCGAATATCGGGTTCGTCGTCGACGATCAGGGCTCTCTGGCGGTTCATCGGTTCAGCTCATCTTTCGCGGATGCGCGAAGGTAATGCGGAAACATGCACCGCTGCCTTCGCGTGATTGGTAGTGAAGGTGAGCCTGATTGCTTTCGCAAAGCTCCCGGGAAATATACAGGCCCAGGCCGGTACCTTTGTTTTCCGTGGTGTAGAAAGGCTCGAAGATGTGAGGCAGTTGGTCCGGCGCGATGCCGGGGCCGTCATCGAGTACCTCGAGCACGGGCAGATCGCTGCGCGGGTCGCGGAACAGTTTCAGCCACACCTGGCCCTGCGGGTTGAGCTGGGCGCTGTAGCGCAGGCCGTTCTGTACCAGGTTGGTGATCACCTGGGTCAACTGGTTCGGATCCATGCGGGTCTGGATGCTGCTGCCTTCGATGGCCAGGTGCAGCGTCTTCGAGGGCGGGGCGGTGCTGCGGAACTCTGCAGCGAAGCGGTGCAGCCAATATTTCAGGTCCAGTAGTTGCGGTTCGGCCTGGCGACGGCGAGACAGCTGCAGGACGTTCTCGATGATCAGGTTCATGCGCCGCGAGTGATCCTGAATGATCTGCGCCAGGCGCAGGTCCGGTCCATGCAGGTCTTCGGACTCCTGCAGCAGTTGCGCTGCATGGCTGATGGCCCCCAGGGGGTTGCGAATCTCATGGGCGATGCCTGCAGTCAGCCGGCCGAGGGCGACCAGTTTCAGTTGCTGGGCCTGCTGGGCGATCTGCGAGATGTCGTCGAGCAGGATCAGCGTGTGGCGCTGGCCGCCGCGCTGCAGGGCGATGAAGCTGGGCTGCAGGGTCGGCCCGTCGGTGCGGGCCTGCAGGCTGGCCGGACGCAGGCTGGTGTTTTCCTGCCAGTACTGGAGGCGTTTGACCAGTTCGGTGCAATGCGGATCGAGAATCCTGCCCGCCAGGTTCTCTCGGCCGAGCAGGCTCAAGGCCGCCTGGTTGGTCAGCAGCACCCGGTGCTGTTCGTCGATGACCAGGATGCCGGTGCGCATGCGCTGCAGGATCAAGTCGTTCAAGGCCTCCAGGTCGGCCACGTCGGCGGCCCTTTGCTCGGCGAGGTGTTCGCTGACGCGCAGGCGTCGTGCCACGCCCTGTACGAACAGCGCGGCGGCAAAGCAAAGCGCTCCCAGTGCGCCCGCCTGTACGTACTGGATGCTGGCCTGGGGATGGTTCAGGCTGAGGTAGAAGGTCAGGTAGATCAGGCCGATGGCCGCGCTGGCGGCGATCAGCACGCCGATCCGACCGCGAAGCAGGATGTTGGCGATCGCCACCGCAACGATCAGCAGGTTGCCGATACCGCTGGGTGTGCCGCCCCCTGCATAGAACAGTGCCGACAACAGAATCACGTCGACCAGGGCCACGCCGAACACCTGAACCAGGCTGCGCGGCGTGTGGAAGATCAGTGCGATGAACAGGTTGAGGATCAGGTACATCCAGCTGGCGCCGCGAAACAGTGGCACGTGCGCCAGTTCGAGCAGTTCTGCATCCAGGTCTGCGGAGATCAGCAGAACCAGCAGGACGCCGATAAGCAGCCGGTAACCGTGGTAGAGCCTGAAGATACGACGGCCTTGAGAGCCCTCCAGAGCGAGTGCTTCAGCGCTCACCGGGCTTGCGGCCTTGTTCGAGATGCGCCTGGCTGCAGTACCAGCGCTCTGCCAGCTGCACGGCGTGCTGTTGGGGCGTGTGCACGCCGCAGTGTGCGCAGCGCACCATGGGGGCCGGGTTCTGTAGCGGCGGAGGCGCCTGGCGTCGGCGGGCTGCGCCGGCGTAGCGGCGCCACACCCAGATGACGGCAAAGACGATGGCAATCCAGAACAGCAGGCGGAACAGGCCCATGACGCTCTCTTCGTGTCGAGGAATGCGCCAGTTTAGCCAAGGAAGCGATGGGCGGACAGTTGCTGGGTCAGCGTTTTTGCGTGGCCGCAATGCTGCGTCGGGATTAGCCCGTGCAATCAGTCGAACAGGCCGAAGGTCATGTAGCTGAACCAGGAACGCTTGGTGCGTTGCGGCTCTTCGCTTTGCCCGGTCTGGTTCTCCGGCTTCAGTTCGGCCGGGATCTGATCCGAGGCCTCTTCGTACTGGCGGATCACGTCCTGGCTCGCCTGGGTCTGGCTCGGTGGCGGCGGCACGTCGCTTTCGATCAGGCCGAGGGTTGCCTTGGCCAGCCACGAACGCTCGTCGGCGGCTTCTTCGCGTGGTACGAACTCGCCGTTCTCCAGGCTCGGGTGATCCGGGTAGTTGAGCTTCAGGGTTTCCAGGCTGGTGGCGGCCAGGTCGTCCAGGGTCAGGCGCTGGTAGGCCTCGACCATCACCGCCAGGCCATCGCCGACCGAAGGGGTTTCCTGGAAGTTTTCCACCACGTAGCGACCGCGGTTGGCCGCAGCCACATAGGCGTGGCGGGTCAGGTAGTAGTGGGCGACGTGGATCTCGTAGGCGGCCAGCAGGTTGCGCAGGTAGATCATGCGCTGCTTGGCGTCCGGCGCGTAGCGGCTGTTCGGGTAGCGGCTGGTGAGCTGAGCGAACTCGTTATAGGAGTCGCGGGCGGCGCCCGGGTCGCGCCTGGTCATGTCCAGCGGCAGGAAGCGCGCCAGCAGGCCACGGTCCTGATCGAAGGAAGCCAGGCCCTTCAGGTAGTAGGCGTAGTCGACGTTCGGGTGCTGGGGGTGCAGGCGGATGAAGCGCTCGGCGGAGGAGCGTGCGGCTTCCGGCTCTGCGTTCTTGTAGTTGGCGTAGATCAACTCCAGCTGCGACTGCTCGGCGTAGCGGCCGAACGGATAGCGCGACTCCAGGGCCTTGAGCTTGGTCACGGCACTGGTGTAGCTGCCGTTGTCCAGATCTTGCTGAGCCTGCTGATAGAGTTCTGCCTCGCTGAGGTTTTCGTCCAGGACTTCCTTGGACGAGCAGGCGGCGGTGAGTGCGAGGATGGCGATCAGCAGCAGGTGTTTCACTTGCATGGCGGCTTGCGTCCCTGGGACGGCGGCTGTCTTGGGCAGGGCCGTCCTGTTATGATGAGTGCCCCCGGTAGCCCTGGGGCAAAGACGCCGTATTTAACCACAAGCGTGTAGCCGAAACCAAAGGCTATGCCCCCGCCGTTGCCGAGCATGTCATCTATTAATAAGCAGGCCATTGAGTTATCCGCCGAGGTGCCCTACGAACTGGGCGGTCAACGTCTCGATCAAGTCGCCGCCCAACTGTTCGCCGAGCACTCGCGCTCGCGCCTTTCCGGTTGGATCAAGGAGGGCAATCTGACCGTCGATGGCCAGGTGCTGCGGCCCCGTGACATCGTCCATGGCGGTGCCGTGCTGGCCCTCTGCGCCGAGCAGGAGGCCCAGGGTGAGTGGATCGCCCAGGACATCGAGCTCAACATCGTGTACGAGGACGAGCAGATTCTGGTGATCGACAAGCCGGCCGGTTTGGTCGTGCATCCGGCTGCCGGGCACGCCGATGGCACCTTGCTCAATGCCTTGCTGCACCATGTGCCGGATATCGTCAATGTGCCGCGGGCGGGCATCGTGCATCGCCTCGACAAGGACACCACCGGCCTGATGGTGGTGGCCAAGACCATCGAAGCGCAGACTCGCCTGGTCGACCAGTTGCAGAAGCGCACGGTCAGCCGCATCTACGAATGCATCGTTATCGGCGTGATCACCTCTGGCGGCAAGATCAACGCCCCCATCGGGCGTAGTTCCTCGCAGCGCCAGCGCATGGCCGTGACCGATGGCGGCAAGCCAGCGGTCAGCCATTACCGTGTGCTCGAGCGGTTCCGCTCGCATACCCACAGCCGGGTCAAACTGGAAACCGGGCGCACGCACCAGATCCGCGTGCACATGAGCCACATCGGCTACCCGCTGGTGGGTGACCCTGTGTATGCCGGGCGCTTCCGTATTCCGCCGGCCGCCAGCCAGACCATGGTGCAGAGCCTCAAGGAGTTTCCACGCCAGGCCCTGCATGCCCGTTTTCTCGAACTGGATCATCCGATCACCGGTGAGCGGATGAAATGGCAGTCGCCGCTGCCCGATGATTTCGTCTGGTTACTGACACTGCTGCGGCAGGATCGCGAGGCGTTCATCGGATGACTGGCAGGGCCCATGACTGGCTGACGCCTCACTGGCCGGCACCCGGCTGGGTGCGTGCGTGCGTCACCACCCGCGCTGGCGGCGTGAGCAAAGCGCCCTATGACAGCTTCAACCTCGCCGAACACGTCGAGGATGATCCGCCTGCCGTGGCCAAGAATCGTCAGCGGCTGCTCAGTCAGCTGGGCTGCCGGCCGGCCTGGTTGCAGCAGGTGCATGGTATCGCCGTCGCTCAGGCTGACCCGGAAACCGTCGAGAAAGCCGATGCCAGCTGGACCTCGACGCCGGGTGTCGCCTGTACGGTGATGACCGCCGATTGCCTGCCCGTGCTGTTCTGCGACCGCCTCGGCAGCCGTGTGGCGGCGGCCCATGCCGGTTGGCGGGGGTTGGCGAACGGGGTGCTGGAGGCCACGTTGGACGCTCTGGCCATCGAGCCTGAGGGCACCCTGGTGTGGCTCGGCCCGGCCATCGGTCCCCAGGCTTTCGAGGTCGGGCCCGAGGTACGTGAGGCGTTCGTCAGTGTGCATGCTCAGGCCGCCAGTGCCTTCGTGCCTAGCGCCAATGCGGGCCGCTTCATGGCGGACATCTACCAGTTGGCGCGTATCCGTCTGGCCGCTAGTGGTATCAACGCGGTGTATGGCGGCGGTTTTTGCACTGTCAGCGATGCGCGCTTCTATTCCTACCGGCGCGCCGCCCGAACCGGACGCTTCGCCTCATTGATCTGGTTGGCGGATCGTTAAGGTGTTCTCAGGCGCCAGCTCACGACTCCTCGACGAGACACCTCGCGAATGACAGCAGAAAGGCCAGCGGCCCTTCGTAGGGTGAGCACCCGCTTGCGCTTTTTTCCGTCGATCTATCGGGATACGGTTCCTATTCGCCAAGTACACAGACCGTGAACAGGTTCTGAGCTCTGCTCTGCCGCTCGGCGCTCTCCTGACCTTCATCAATACCAATGCGCTTGAAACCCGCACAATCGGCCTCATCTATGCTCCATCTCGGCAGGTTCTTTATTCAGGCGCATCCACCGCGCCGGCCTGCCTTAAAGAGGAAGGATGACGCCATGCGAATCGACCGTTTGACCAGCAAGTTGCAACTTGCCCTTTCCGACGCCCAGTCCCTGGCCGTCGGCCACGACCACTCCGCCATCGAGCCGCTGCATCTGATGCTGGCGCTGCTCGACCAGCAGGGCGGCTCGATCCGCCCGCTGCTGATGCAGGTGGGCTTCGATGTGAACGGCCTGCGTCAGGCCCTGAGCAAAGAGCTCGATCAGTTGGGCAAGATCCAGAACCCCACTGGTGATGTGAGCCTGTCCCAGGATCTGGCACGCCTGCTCAACCAGGCCGATCGCCTGTCGCAGCAGAAGGGCGACCAGTTCATCTCCAGCGAACTGGTGCTGCTCGCTGCCATGGACGAGAACACCAGGCTGGGCAAGCTCCTGCTGGGGCAGGGCGTCAGCCGCAAGGCACTGGAAAACGCGGTGAACAACCTGCGTGGCGGTGATGCGGTGAACGACCCGAACATCGAGGAATCCCGTCAGGCGCTGGACAAGTACACCGTCGACCTGACCAAGCGTGCCGAAGAGGGCAAGCTCGATCCGGTGATCGGTCGTGACGATGAAATCCGTCGCACCATTCAGGTGTTGCAGCGCCGCACCAAGAACAACCCGGTATTGATCGGCGAGCCCGGTGTGGGCAAGACGGCCATCGCCGAAGGCCTGGCCCAGCGCATCGTCAACGGCGAAGTGCCGGACGGCCTCAAGGACAAGCGCCTTTTATCATTGGATATGGGCGCGCTGATCGCCGGTGCCAAGTTTCGCGGTGAGTTCGAGGAGCGCCTCAAGGCGGTGCTGGGCGAGTTGTCCAAGCAGGAAGGCCGCATCATCCTGTTCATCGACGAGCTGCACACCATGGTCGGTGCCGGCAAGGCCGAGGGCGCCATGGATGCTGGCAACATGCTCAAGCCATCCCTGGCCCGGGGTGAGCTGCACTGCGTGGGCGCCACCACCCTGAACGAGTACCGCCAGTTCATCGAGAAGGACGCCGCCCTGGAGCGTCGTTTCCAGAAGGTGCTGGTCGACGAGCCCAGCGAAGAGGACACCATTGCCATCCTGCGTGGCCTCAAGGAACGTTACGAGGTGCACCACAAGGTGGCGATCACCGACGGCGCGATCATCGCCGCGGCCAAGCTCAGCCATCGCTACATCACCGATCGGCAATTGCCGGACAAGGCCATCGACCTGATCGACGAAGCCGCCAGCCGCATCCGCATGGAGATCGACTCCAAGCCGGAGGTGCTCGACCGCCTGGATCGCCGCCTGATCCAGCTCAAGGTGGAGGCCCAGGCTCTGAAGAAAGAGGAGGATGAAGCGGCCAAGAAGCGTTTCGTCAAGCTGCAGGACGACATCGCCAAACTGGAGAAGGAGTATGCCGATCTCGATGAAGTCTGGAAGTCGGAAAAGGCCGAAGTCCAGGGTTCGGCACAGATCCAGCAGAAGATCGAGCAGTCCCGCACCGAACTGGAAGCGGCGCGTCGCAAGGGCGACCTGAACCGCATGGCCGAGCTGCAGTATGGCGTGATTCCCGACCTGGAACGCAGCCTGCAGATGGTCGACCAGCATGGCAAGACCGAAAACCAGTTGCTGCGCAGCAAGGTGACCGAGGAAGAGATCGCCGAGGTCGTCTCCAAGTGGACCGGTATCCCGGTGGCGAAGATGCTCGAAGGTGAGCGGGACAAGCTGCTGAGGATGGAAGGGCTGCTGCACCAGCGGGTGATCGGCCAGGACGAGGCCGTGGTGGCCGTGGCCAACGCGGTGCGTCGCTCCCGCGCCGGCCTGGCGGACCCGAACCGGCCGAGCGGCTCTTTCCTGTTCCTCGGCCCGACCGGGGTCGGCAAGACCGAGTTGTGCAAGGCACTGGCCGAGTTCCTCTTCGACACCGAAGACGCCCTGGTGCGCATCGACATGTCCGAGTTCATGGAGAAGCATTCCGTGGCCCGCCTGATTGGCGCGCCGCCCGGCTATGTCGGCTACGAGGAAGGCGGGTACCTGACCGAGGCGGTGCGCCGCAAGCCCTACTCGGTGGTGCTCATGGATGAAGTCGAGAAGGCCCACCCGGATGTTTTCAACGTGCTGTTGCAGGTACTCGAGGACGGCCGTCTGACCGACAGCCATGGCCGCACCGTGGACTTCAAGAACACCGTGATCGTGATGACCTCCAACCTGGGGTCGGCGCAGATTCAGGAGCTGGTCGGCGATCGAGAGGCGCAACGGGCGGCAGTGATGGACGCGGTGGGCAACCACTTCCGTCCCGAGTTCGTCAACCGGATCGACGAGGTGGTGGTGTTCGAGCCGCTGGCCCGCGAGCAGATCGCCGGCATCGCCCGTATCCAGCTGTCGCGCCTGTTGCAGCGCCTGGCCGAGCGCGAGCTGACCCTGGAGCTGTCCGATGAGGCGATGGACAAGCTGATCGCCGTTGGTTACGACCCGGTGTATGGGGCGCGGCCATTGAAACGGGCGATCCAGCGCTGGATCGAGAACCCCCTGGCGCAGATGATCCTGGCTGGAAAGTTCAACCCCGGCAGCACGGTCAACGGCAAGGTCGAAGGCGAGGAAATCGTCTTCGCCTGAGGCCCGAGCTGGCCGTTTCGTTATTGCGATGTGGGTGAGGCAGGTCGATAGTTTGTGTTGAGCGATGTGGCGTTGCAAGGCGCAAGCAGCCGTAGGGTGGATGACGCTCTTTTCATCCACCATCGCGATCTCAGAGCGGTGGACGGATGACGCGTCGTCCACCCTACAAATGACCGCTACCGCCTCTTTGCAGCCCCGACCCTGCCTGCGGTTGAGTTCAGCGGACATTACAGTCGTCATGCATTCCCGCTGCTTAAGGCTTGCTGCTATCCGGCGCATTACGCCGGCCTTCCTCTACTACCCAATCCATTAATTGGCGTGAAAGCTGGTCATTGGCGGCACCAAACGTTTTCACCACTGATTCCACCGCTGTGTCATTAGCGATATGCCGCACCTCGAAGCGGCGGCTGGCGAGGATGCGCTGGTTACCTGCCTGCACCAGGCGGGCATCGAGCAGGATATGCACTTCCGGCCGGCCGTTGCGGTATTCGCTCTGGAAGGCGCGCAGGTCGCTGCTCAGTTCCAGGTCGGCCTGCAGGCGGCTGTCGTCGCTGCTGACGGCGCCGATCCGGCCATCATCGAGAAAGGCGCCGATCAGTCGATCACGAAACAGCGCGGGTGCCCGGTCGCTCCAGCGTGCGCCTTGATAGGCGCTGATCAGGTCGCCTTCGGGCAGCACGGCAATCCGTGGGCTGTCGAGCAACTGGCTACTCTGCGGGCGGTTGATCCGTAGCGACCAGTCTTCGCGGGGAGCGTCGGCGCTGCGCACCGGCAGGTTGCCGGGTAGCAGGTAGACTCTCAGTGACTCACCCGCCGGAAGGATCGAACAGGCGCTGAGCACGCCGGTCAACATCAGCATGCCGACGCAGCCGAATGCTTTCATGGTTGGAACTCCTTGATGCTGTCGCTACGCAGCAGATAGCCGGCGGGGTCTTCTTCCAGGCGCCGCGAGAACGAGCGCAGCGAGCCCAGCGTGTCACGCAGTTCGTTGATGGCCGGGCCCAGCTCGCCGATGCCTTGCATGCCGCCATCCAGAGCCGCGCGATTGTCCTGCAGCAACTGTTCGATATTGTTGCTGGTGCGCTCCAGTGAGCCCACCAGGCGCTCGGCGCTGTCCAGGGTGTTCTGCGCAGGGCCGGCGAACAAGCCGTTGGCATTGTTCATCAGCACCGTCGCCTCTCGGCCGGCGGCGCTTATCTGGCTCAGCGCTTCGTGCAGCTCCTCGCGCTGCTCGGCGACGCTGGCGGTGATCTGTTCAAGGTTGCGCAGGGTCTTGGCGATGTTCTGCGTGTTCTCCCGGGAAAACATGGCGTTGGCCCGGTCGAGCAGGCGGGTGACACTGACCATCAGGTCTTCGCCGTTGGCCATCAGCCGTGACAGTGGCGAGCGGTCGGCGACGATCACTGGCGTACCACCCTTGGCGGCCTTCAGGGGCGGGCTTTCGGGCGAGCCACCATGCAACTGGATCACCGCCCCGCCGGTGATATTGGTGATGGTCAGCCGGGCGCGGGTGTCTTCCTTGATCGGCGTGGCGCTGTCGATGCGGATGTTTGCGTGCACCTTGCGCGGATCCTGCGGGTCTAGGGTCAGGCTGGTGACGTCGCCGACGCGGATGCCGCTGTACTGCACGGCGCTGCCCTGGGACAGGCCACTGACCGCTTCGGTGAACACCACCTCGTAATAGTTGAACTGCTTGTCCGCGCTGGACTTGCCCAGCCACAGGGCGAACAGCAGGATGGCGCTGACGATTGCCACCGTGAACATACCGATCAATACGTGGTGGGCGCGTGGTTCCATTCAACTAATCCTCGCTGAAGCCTGTTCGGCCGCGCGTCCGCGCGGGCCGTGAAAGTAATCGCGAATCCATGCATCGTCGGTTGCGGCGACCACGTCCAGGCTGTCGGCCACCAGCACGCGTTGCTGGGACAGCACCGCCACCCGGTCGCACAGGGTATAGAGCGTATCCAGGTCGTGGGTGACCAGAAAAACGCTGAGGCCCAGGGCATCGCGCAAGGTGCGGATCAACTGGTCGAACGCTGCGGCGCCGATCGGATCCAGGCCGGCCGTCGGCTCATCGAGAAACAGGATATCCGGTTCCAGCGCCAGGGCGCGGGCCAGCGCCGCACGCTTGACCATGCCACCGGACAGCTCGGTCGGATACTTGTCGCCCGCATGGCGGGGCAGCCCGACCAGCGCCACCTTGGTTTCTGCCAGGCGCTCGGCATCGGCACGCTTGAGCCCTGCGTGTTCGATCAGCGGCAAGGCGATGTTTTCCAGCACGGTGAGCGACGAAAACAGGGCGCCGCGTTGATAGAGCACGCCGAAACGCCGTTCCAGTTCGGAACGACGTTGCGCGGGCAGCGCCAGCAGGTCCTCGTCGTATACACGCACTACGCCGGCGTTAGGGCGACGCAGGCCGACGATGGTGCGCAGCAGCACCGATTTACCGGTACCCGAGCCGCCCACCACACCGAGCACTTCGCCGCGGTACAGGTCCAGGTTCAGGTGGCGGTGCACCACTTGCGAGCCGAACTGGTTGGTCAGGTCGCGCACCTGAATGATCGCGTCGCCGCTCACCAACCCATCTCCATCAGAAACAGCGCGGCCACGGCGTCGACCACGATCACCACGAAGATCGACTGCACCACGCTGGAGGTGGTGCGCTCGCCCACCGAGCGCGCGCTACCGGTGACCTTGAATCCCTCCAGGCAGCCGATCACGGCGATCAGGAAGGCGAAGATCGGTGCCTTGAGCATACCCACCAGAAAGTGATTGATGGGGATGTTCTCCTCCAGCAGGTTCATGAACATCGCCGGAGAAATGTCCAGTGTCAGCATGCACACCATGGCGCCACCGACCATGCCGCAGACCATGGCGATGAAGGTCAGCAGCGGCAGGGCGATCAGCATGGCCAGCACCCGTGGCAGTACCAGCAGTTCCATGGGGTTGAGGCCAAGGGTGCGGATCGCGTCGATCTCCTCGTTGGCCTTCATCGAGCCGATCTGCGCGGTAAAGGCGCTGGCCGTGCGACCGGCCATGAGAATGGCGGTAAGCAACACGCCAAACTCGCGCAGGAATGAAAAGGCCACGAGGTCGACCGTGTAGATGGTCGCCCCGAAGTCGGCCAGGATAGTCGCCCCGAGGAAGGCCACCACGGCACCCACCAGAAAGGTCAGCAAGGCGACGATGGGCACGGCATTGAGGCCTATCTGCTCCAGGTGCGAGGCCAGCGACGTCAGTCGCCAGCGGCGCGGCTTGAACACAATCAGCAGCAGGCTGCTGAGCGTCAGGCCAACGAAACCCAGCAAGCCGACGGCCTTGTGGCAGACCCCTTCCACCACTTCACCGATATGGCCGAAGAACTCGCGGTAGGTCGAATGGCTGGGATGCACGACGGCCGGCTGATCCTGCTGCATGGCAGTGGCGACGGTCTCCAGCAGGGCGCGACGCTCGTCGCTGAGCGTCGCTGCAGGCAGTGACTGGATCAGGCGTGCGGCGCCAAGCAATTCCACCAGCAGGCTGGCGCCGGCGGTATCCAGTGCATCCAGTTCGCTGAGATCGGCATGCAGGTCATCCACCCGCCCGCGCCTGATCGCGTCCACCTCGCCACACAAGGCGCCGTAATGGGCGAGCGTCCAGTCTCCACCTACCGTCAGCACGCTGGCGTCGGAAGTGGCGGAGGTGATGTAGGGTACGGTGGCCATGGTCGACAGCTTAACGCCCGAACGTTCATCTGGGACAGCCGTAATAGAGCCTCGAGGGCTTCTTGTAAACCCTGTCCGTCGCCGACAAGGCCCTGGGCGTGTAAAAGTGTGCCGTTCATCACCGCCCATGAGCGCTCCCGAGTGCCGCCGGCGAGGTTCGAACGAATCGTTGCAGGCGATGAATCGAATCGTAAAAGGCCGGTGGTTTTGCCTCGCTGCGTTGCTTAGCATGGATCTTTTCGTCAGCGATTCAGGAGTCATCCATGCATATCGACGAAGCCATCCGCAGTCGCCGCGCCATCAAGGGCTACGACGTCGGGTTCACCCTCAGCAGTGACGAGAAGAACGAACTGCTGCAACTGGCATTGCTCGCGCCTTCAGCGTTCAACCTGCAGCACGTGCGCCTTGTCGAAGTCAGTGATCCGACGCTGCGCCAGCAAATCCGTGAAGCCGGATGGGGGCAGGCGCAGATGACCGATGCCGCGATGCTGGTGGTGATCTGCGCTCAGGTCGATAGCTGGGAGCGCAATGTTCAGCGGGTTTGGGAGGGCGCACCCGTGGAGGTGCAGCAGTACATGGCGGGCGCCATCGACACCTACTACCGTGGCAAGCCCCAGGTGCAGCGCGACGAAACCATGCGCAGCTGCGGCCTGATGGCGCAGACCCTGATGCTGGCTGCGCGGGGCAGAGGGCTGGACACCTGCCCGATGGATGGCTTCGACTTCGACGCCGTGGCCCGGCTGATCAAACTGCCAGAGAACCACGTGATCGGTCTGATGGTCGCCGTGGGCAAGAAAGCGCTCGATGCCAAGCCGCGGATAGGCAAGCTGCCATTCGACGAGGTGGTGATCCGCGACCGTTTCTGATCGGATCTCTGCTGTCTCCCTGTACTGCGTACTTTGGAGCCTGTCCACAACCTGTCGACGTGATTCCATCTGCAATGACCGCAAAGTGGCGGAAGCAGCCGTAGGGTGGATGACGCTCTTTTCATCCACCATCGCGATTGCAGAGCGGTGGACGGGTCGGGCCGCGTAGGCGAAGCGTCGGCTACGCGCCCCGATCCACCCTACGGCTGCTTCCGCCTTATCGACGTCGATTCATGGGAATATGAGTTCCCAGAGATACAACGATCATGAGCAGGTTCTTATGCTCAAGGGCAAACAGCAGGAACCTAGTTCCGGCCCATCGCCTCCAAGAGTGCAGACCCGTCAAAAGCGAGGAAGACCATGCAGGTTCAAGTGAACAGCAACCATATCGAAGGCAGTGCGCGACTCCAGGAGTGGGTGAGCGCGTCGGTGGCGGATCGTCTGGAACGTTACGAGGAGTTCCTGTCGCGTGTCGAAGTGCACATCAGCGACGAAAATGGCAGCAAGAGCGGCGCCGATGACAAGCGCTGCCAGATCGAGGCCAGGCCCAAGGGCCACCAGCCGCTCTCGGTCACCCACAAGGCGGAGTCCCTTGACCAGGCGGTTGAGGGGGCCGCCGAAAAGATGCGCCATGCCCTTGAACATCTGGTGGGCAAGCTGGAGAACAAGGCGGTCGGTACCGGGCACCTCGAACAGGAGCTGGAGACCGACGAAGCGGAAAACTCCGATGCGTTGTTGCAGGAAGAGTTTCTGGAGCGTCAGGAAGCACTCGACCGACAGTGACCGTCTCGTGCGCCTGCTCCCTCGGGCAGGCGCACGATCACCGTTGGGTCGTCAGGTAATTGAATACGGGCCTTGCATGACGTCGGGATGAATGGCGCCATGCAAGGCCCGTTTGGTTCGTCAGGCCACGAGACTGCGCCCGATGAAGTCCGGTGACTCGGTCTGGCGATAAGTTGATATCGCCTGCGCTGCCAGTCGCGGAGCGACTTGGTCGGTCGTGCTGGTCACGGTGGTATTGTCAGGTTGCACTCGCTGCCTGGCCAGATTCTCGGCTGACAACGGATTGAGGTTCTCCTCGCGCTGCTCCTGCTGGGCTTCCAGTCGCTGTTCGCGCAACTGCTCGTCAAGCGCGCGGGAGGCGCTCTCGCGCTGTTCGCTGACATTGGTGGCGCGGCTTTGGGTTTGCTCCTGTTGATCGATACGCTGCTCTCGCGCCTCGCGCAATTGCTCCTGGCGATCCTGATCGAACCGCTGGCGCTCGAGCAGCCGATCCTGGGTTTCGCTCAGGCGCTGGGTGGCCGAGGCTACCCGCTCCAGAGCGGTGGCTTGCAGGCCACTGCCGAAGTTGGCCGGGCGGCTGCTGTACTGACCGATATTCATGCCATCGATAGAAAGGGGCATGAGTCACCTCATTTCTCGCTTCGATGAGTTCAGTCTATGTCCGTCTGCTGATGCCCCTTAGGCGGATGTGTCATAACGGCAAGAACGGGATGGACTAGCACTTTTTCCACGCGCGATTGTCGATCGGCCGCGCCGGCACCCCGGTGCAAGACCGGGAAGGCCCATGGCTGCCGGGCTGCGAGGTCGGAGGGCGGATTCTCAGGAGAATGCCGAGCGGCGCGATGCCGCGGCCCGCAGTACGTGCTGCCGCGCCTGGAAAGTCGACGAACGGCGACCTGCGGGGCTTTTCCGGGCAGATGGTGCATCCCGGCCTAGTATGGATGTGAGGGGCCGGCGTCTGACTGGGTCGTCGTTCATCAGGAGCATGGCCGCCATCCGAGCGCATCATGACAAGAGGAATGCGACATGCAGCCATTCAGCTTTGCCACCGCCGCCCACCTTATCTGCGAACCGGGAGCCGTGCAGCGGTTGGTGCCACTGTGTCGTGCGTGGGGCGCACGTCCTGTGGCGCTGGTCACCGATGTCGGCGTCGCCCGGCTCGGTTTTTTCGACGACCTACGGGCCGCTTTCGCACGCAGTGACGTAGCCTTGCACGTCTTCGACGAGGTGACGGCCGGAGCGCCGGAGCACGTGGTAAGCGACGCAGCGCGATTCGCCAAAAACGTTCAGGCCGGGTTGATCATCGGTTTCGGCGGCGGAAGCTCTCTGGACGTCGCCAAGTTGGCGGCACTGTTGGCCCATCCCGAGTGCCGGCAGGCGCTTGGCGACCTGTACGGCGTCGACAAGGCTTTGGGCCAGCGATTGCCGTTGATCCAGGTGCCGACCACTGCCGGAAGTGGCTCCGAAGTCACGCCCATCGCGGTGGTTACCACGAAGCACGCTACCCGGATTGCGGCAGTGTCGTCCCGTCTGCTGCCGGATCTGGCACTGCTGGATGCCGATCTTACCCTGCAATTGCCCGCGCCGATTACCGCGGCCTGCGGCATGTTGGCGATGGGGCATGCAGTCGAGGCGTATACCGGGGCGCGGCGCAAGAATCCGCTGTCGGACATGCTCGCTCGCGAGGCCTTGCGGTTGCTCGGTGCCCATCTTGAAGAGGCGGTGCATGACGGCAGTAATCGCCAGGCACGCCAGGCCATGTTGCTGGGAGCCTGCCTCGCTGGCCAGGCCTATGCCAATGCGCCGCTCGCCGCCGTGCATGCCCTGGCCTACCCCCTGGGTGGACATTGCCAGGTGCCCCATGGGGTGAGCACGGCGGTGTTGTTGCCCCATGTACTGGGCTTCAATGCATCGGTCGCGGCGCCCCTGTACGAGGAGCTGGCGCCGCTGTTGCTGGGCGAACGTCTGCGCGATGGGGACGCCACGGATCATGCCGAGCAATTCATCGTCGAACTGGCCGACCTCAGTGAACGCAGCGGCTTGCCCGCACGGTTGCGTGATGTCGGCGTGGATCAGGCGCTCCTGCCGCGACTCGCCACCGATGCCATGCTGCATGAGCGCCTTCTGGCCAATAATCCCCGGCCGATGACCGAGGCTCATGCGCTGGCGATCTACCAGTCAGCCTACTGATCGATAGGCGCATCGATTGCCAGGGAAGGTAATAGCCGGCACCATGCTGGCCGTCCTTCTTACGAGGCGTCCTCGCTATGCCGCAGCCGCCGTATCTGCGCGAGCAATACCGTCATTTCCAGCCGATCACCACGCGCTGGCATGACAATGACCTGTATGGGCACGTCAATAACGTCACCTACTACAGCTACTTTGACAGTGCGGTGAACACCTATCTGATTGAAGTGGGTGGCCTGGATATCCATCACGGCGAAGTCGTCGGCTTCGTGGTGAGTTCCAGCTGCGATTATTTCGCTTCGGTCGCCTTTCCCGAACGTATCGAGATTGGCCTGCGCGTCGGTAATCTCGGCAACAGTTCGGTGCAGTATGAACTGGCGGTATTCAAGGAGGGGGAGCAGCAGGCTTCTGCGGCCGGGCGCTTCGTGCATGTGTTCGTCGACCGGTCGAGCAACCGGCCGGTTGCCATACCGGAAACGCTACGGTTGGCGATGGAGGCATTGCGAGTCTCTTGAACAGCCAAGGGCGCTGAAGGCGCCCTTGGGTGTATATGGGTTAGCGATGACGATGTTTGTGGTGGCGTTTGTAGTGCTTCTTGCCATGGCGATGGCCGCCATCGCGATAGCGGGATTCATGGCGGTTGCTGTCAGCCATTTCGTTGGCCAGGGCGCCGCCAGCAGCGCCGCCCAAACCCGCGCCGATTGTCGACGCAGCACCGCCGCCGAGCTGATTGCCCAGGACGGAGCCGGCAGAAGCGCCCAGGCCACCGCCCAGTGCGGCTTCGGTCTTGTTACGTGAGCTGATGGCGCCGCCGGCAGCGCCGCCAAGGCCGGCACCAATCGCGGCGCCTGTGCTGCCGCCCAGGTGCTGGCCGACGATATTGCCGAGTGCCCCGCCGACGCCGCTACCAATGGCGGTCTTGGCGGTATCGGCGTTGGCCAGGGGAGAAACCAGTGCACTGAAAGCCAGTGCGGTAAGGAATGTACGCATCGCGCAACCCTCGAAAAATACCCTTGCGGGCGTAGTCATGGCATGGCCATGGATCATGCGGTCGCCCGTACTGTGTCGGCGACACAAGCTTAGAGCCTGATCTGCAAGGAAATTCCCGAAAGGGGGGGTTAAAGATACACGAATGAATGTATCTAAATGTATGCGACGCTGGGCTTGCCCAGGCGGCGCCTGGCTTTGCCCGTATTCAGAACAGCGAGCGGGAGGCCTTGATGGAGAACCAGCCCTCACACTCGGTGTTGTGACCCGAATAGGCCGAGCAGGCCTCTCCGCTCAAGCTGGAGTCCGAATAGGAGAAGTCGAAGTCGATGCCCTTCCAGGGCCGTGACAGGTTCAATGACCAGTCATTGAACGAACTGATCTGCCGCCCACCGCTGACCGTTGCCGGATTGTCGAGCAGGTGGTTGCCGTAGCGTACCGTCACTGCCATGCCCAGAGCGCTGACACGGCCGAAGTCCGCGAGCAGCGTGCTGTTGATGCGGGTAGGGTCGTTGCTCAGCGAAAGGCCGAAGCGTCGGGAGTCGTAGGTCAGGCCCGCGTATACGTCCTGGCTGTCGAGGTGGCTGAAGCCTGGGTGGCTGTAGCGGATGGTGCCCAATTCGTAGCCGAGGGCGTCGGCGAAATGCTGGCGATAGCCGACGTAGCTGTTCAGCTCCATACGGCTGCCGGGGGCGATACCGAGGTTGGGGGCCCATTGGCCGAGGTACAAGCCACTCGGGTGGCTCAGATCGAGCCCGCCGTGAAAGGCACCGCCACTCTGTGGCTTGACCAGCCCCTGGGCCATGCTGCGGCTCGGCGTGGTACCCAGGTTGAGGTCGTAGTCACCCAGCTCCCGCTGCAGCATGGCGGCCTGGGCCTGAATGCTCAACAGAGCCGCCCCTAGCAGGACGGCGGATGGAATACGCATGCAATCCCCTCCCGTTGCAAGCGAATGAGTTCAAATGCGGAGTCGCTCGATGGTGCGCCTCGGCGGATCATTCGCACGGTGTTGCTGGTCCGGCAGAAGCCCGAAGGGCCACATCGTGGCTTGGGCGAAACGCTGTGCGCTTTCGATCGAGCGCTTGAAACCGCACGTTAACCGAGCTGAATGAGGGCAAAGGGACATCAGTCGGCTTTTTAGCGGATCCACCCGGCATATTCCGACGAACTGCAGCCTGGCCGACGCAGATGAAGCCCGTCGCAGAGCAGGCGATGTTGCGGATACCCGTGCTCGCGCTCCCCTGCCCAGCCGTAAGGCCGGGCAGGGAAAGGCGAAGACTGCTACAGGATACGTGCGGTCTGTGCGGCGGCGTGCAGGCGGATGGCGACGAACTTGGAGGTCGGCGTGTGGCTGCCCAGCCCGACGCTTTCCAGCGGTACCAGGGGGTTGGCTTCCGGGTAATAGGCCGCTGCCTGCCCGGCGGGGATGTCGAATGCCAGCAGGGTGAAACCGACGACCTTGCGTTCGATGCCGTCGTCCCACAGTGAGGTGATGTCGACTTTCTGTCCGGACTTGTAGCCCAGGCGGGTGATGTCGGCCTCGTTGACGAACAGCACGTCACGCTGGCCACGGACGCCGCGGTAGCGGTCGTCCAGGCCATAGATGGTGGTGTTGTACTGATCGTGGGAGCGCATGGTCTGCAGGATCAGATCCGGCGTCTGGCCGCTGTTGCGGACCTGGGCTGGCAGCAGATCGGCGAGCAGGGCGTTGGCCTTGAAGTTGGCCTTGCCGGTGACGGTCCTCCACTGGCGAGCCCCAGCCGAGTTACCCAGGTAGAAGCCGCCCGGGTGCTGTACGCGGTTGTTGAAGTCCTGAAAGCCGGGGATGGTGTCGGCGATCAGTTCGCGGATGCGGCTGTAGTCGGCGATCATCGCGTCCCAGTCCACCGGGTGATTGCCCAGGGTGGCCTTGGCGATGCCGGCGATGATCGCCGGCTCCGAACGCATTTGCGCGGACAGCGGCTCGAGCTGGCCGTTGGAGGCGTGGATCATGCTGAACGAATCTTCCACGGTCACCGCCTGCGGACCATTGGCCTGAACGTCGATATCGGTACGGCCCAGGCACGGCAGGATCAGTGCATCGGCACCGGTGGTCAGGTGGCTGCGGTTGAGCTTGGTGCTGATCTGCACGGTCAGCTCGCAGTTCTGCAGCGCCTGGTGGGTGCGCGGGCTGTCAGGCGTGGCCTGGGCGAAGTTGCCACCCAGGGCGATGAACACCTTGGCCTGGCCGTCGACCATGGCGTTGATCGCTTCCACGGTGTTGTGGCCGTTTTCGCGGGGCACCTTGAACTGGAAGCGCTTCTCGATATTGTCGAGCAGCACCACCGGCGGGCGGTCATTGATGCCCATGGTGCGGTCGCCCTGCACGTTGCTGTGGCCACGCACCGGGCACAGGCCAGCGCCCGGGCGCCCGAGGTTGCCGCGCAGCAGTTGCAGGTTGACGATTTCCTGGATGGTCGCCACCGAGTGGATATGCTGAGTGATGCCCATCGCCCAGCACATGATCACGCGCTCGGCACGGCGATACATCAGCGCCGCCTGCTGGATTTCATCGAGGCTCAGGCCGGACTGCTCGACCAGCGATTCCCAGGAGGTTGCATCGAGCAAGGTCAGGTAGGCGTCGACGCCATCGGTGTGCTCGGCGATGAAGGCATGGTCGAATATCGGCTGTTCACCCTTGGCGACTGCCTCGCGCTCCCACTGCAACAGGAATTTGGCGATACCCCGCAGCGCCGCCATGTCGCCACCGAGCGCCGGGCGGAAGAACGCGGTATTCAGCGGCTCGGATCCGTTGGTGAGCATTTCCAGGGCATGCTGCGGGTGCTGGAAGCGCTCCAGACCACGCTCCTTGAGGGGGTTGAAGGCCACTACCTGGGCACCGCGTTTCACCGCTTCGCGCAGCGGCTCGAGCATCCGCGGGTGGTTGGTGCCCGGGTTCTGGCCGAGCACGAAGATCGCATCGGCGTGCTCGAAGTCGGCGAAGGTCACGCTGCCCTTGCCGATACCGACGCTCTGGATCAGTGCGACGCCGCTGGCCTCATGGCACATGTTCGAACAATCGGGAAAGTTGTTGGTGCCAAACGCGCGAACGAACAGCTGATAGAGAAAGGCCGCTTCGTTACTGGCTCGGCCGGACGTGTAGAACTCGGCCTGGTTGGGCGTCTCGAGGTTCTTCAGGTGCTTGGCGACGAGGCTGAAGGCATCCTCCCACGAGGTGGGCACGTAGCGGTCGCTGGTAGCGTCGTAACGCATGGGCTCGGTCAGGCGGCCCTGATACTCGAGCCAGTAGTCGCTTTGCTCACGCAATTGGCTGACGGTGTACTTGGCGAAGAACTTGGCGTCGACACGGCGCTTGGTGGCTTCCCAGTTGACCGCTTTGGCTCCGTTCTCGCAGAACTTGATACGGCCGTCTTCCGGTGAGTCGCCCCAGGCACAGCCCGGACAGTCGAAGCCGCCGTTCTGGTTGGTCTTGAGCAGGGCGCGCAGGTTCTTGAACGGCTGTTTGCTGTCCAGCCAGAACTGGGTGACGCTGATCAGCGCCCCCCACCCGGCGGCAGCGCCTTTGTAGGGTTTGTAACGCGGCTTAACGGGTTGCAGGCTCATGGTTATTCTTCTCTAGCAGGCGGCGCGGGGCTGTAGACGCGCGGCGCGCTGTGGTGGGGCAGATGGATCAGGTTGAGGTTGTGCCGACGCGCCCATTGCACGGTAAGGGCGGTCGGCGCCGAGAGGCTGACCAGCGTGCCGATGCCGGCTCTGACAGCCTTGTGGATCAGTTCCAGGCTGCAGCGGCTGGTCACGACCGCAAAGCCTTGGCGGAGCTCGTGGCGATCCCGGAGCAGCGCGCCAATCAGCTTGTCCAGGGCGTTGTGCCGGCCAATGTCTTCACGGCAGGCGCGTATCTCGCCGCTGCCATCGACATAGAGCGCGGCATGCAGGGCGCCGCTGCCCCGGGCCAGATCCTGCACGGCGGCGATCCGCTCGCGCAGGCCGATCAGGTGGGCGGCATCGGGCAGTTCAGCCTGGGTCAGCGTCACCAACTGCGGCAGTGCCTGGTCGAGCGCTTCTACACCGCACAGGCCGCAACCACTGGTGCCGGCCAATTGTCGGCGCTGCTGTTTCATTGCCCAGAAGGCGCGACTGCTGATTTCCACCTCGGCATTGATCGCCACACCGAGCTGCTGGAGGCGGATGTCATAAATGTCGTCGATGGAGTCAACCACTGCGCTGCTCAGGCTGAAGCCGGCGATAAAGTCTTCCACTGCAGTGGGCGACACCATCATCACGGCATGACTGATGCCGTTGTAGCTGATGGCCAGCGCGCTTTCCTGCGCCAGGACGGCGGATTCGCGCCTATGTGGGTCGCCCAGTTCCCGGTAGGCATAGCGCTCTGGCCGAGCGTTAACGTGCTCGGCGACGGTGGATATCTCGGCTGACCGGGGCACGGCAAGCTCCCCTGCGACGGATTGACACAGAGAAGCCTAGGCGCTTGCCGAATCATCGTCTAATCGCTGTTACCGATATGTTGATCGATACGCTCTATCGGTCGAGCCGCTGCGGCTCTGTAATCGGCATTTCAGGTTCGGCTCCAGTGCCAGGTCGCGCCTTGGAGGTGCCGTAGCAGTCTGTCCAGGGCCTGGCCGTTGTGCTCATCGATATCGATGATGCGATAGCCTGCCCAGCATTGTTGACCGGGCTCGCCCTTACGGCTCCACAGGCAGTCACCGATGAAGCGTAATTCTTCCACCCCGTCGGGCGCCGTCGGGCACACCAGGCGACACGCCACCAGCGTATCGGCCGGTTGCGGCCTCGGGCTGCAGAGCATCAACCCATCGCTGGAGAGATCGGCAACCTGGCCGAGGGAGAGGCCACTGTGCTGCTCGAACACCTCAAGCCGCGATGTGCTCGGGTAGCGAGGGTGCTGGCGACGATCATTCATGCGCGAACCTCGGGGTTGCATCGACTGGCGTGCCTCAGGTCTGGGCAGTACGCCCGGTGAGCTGCTGCAGCACGCGATACACCGCCGTCAGCGCGCGATCGACCATGGGGGCGGTGCGATCCGCTTTGCCCAGGCGTGCCGTGCCCAGTTCCATCTCCCGAGCCAGTTGGCTGAGCGATTTGACGGCCGCGCGCTGGCCGTTGAGGTCAACGAACAGGTAATTGTGGGTCGCAGGGCTATACCAGGATAACTTCAGCGCCTGTCGTCTCTGGCCGACGAGAAATTCGAACCAGGTGCCACATTCGATTTTTTCCAGATCATTCACCAGGCGCTGGCCATTGGTCGACAGGAGCGCGTCGGCCTGACTCGCGTCGACGCGTACGGCGTCCTCGCCCAGCATGGCGCCCAGTGGGCTGGGGCCAGGCGGCAATGTCAGTGCACAGGCGAGCTCATGCTGCCCGGCCTGAACAGCATGCTGGCAGGCCACCAGGTCTTGTAGCAGGCGACGCACACCATCGTCATGGTGGCCGCCCAGCAACATCAGGCCTTTGTGCAATTCTTCGAGCATTTCGACGCGCAGGTGTTGCAGCAGCCCGTGCTGCTCGGCGTCGAGGCGGGTGCCGCTCCAGGCCAGCTGCTCGGCGGTCTCGCTGGCGCGCTGCCACTCGTCGCTGGCAGGGCCGTAGCGCAATTGAATGAACACCAGTACATCGATCCAGGTGCGTTCCAGGAAATGACGAATGATCGGAGGCAGTGAGCGCTTGGCCAGACTTTGCGCGATCACCCGAGCGGCCATGTGTCTTGCATCAAGCAGTTTGTCGCGCCCCTTGGCGGTTTCCACGGCGCGGCGTTCCTGCAGGTCGACGCGCTGCTTGAGCGTCGCGATGAAGGCGTTGAACTCCTTGAGCAGTTCCTCGAACAGCTGCAGGTCGCCAGCGAAGTGTTGCGTCACCTGTTTCACCACCCAGTGCACCTTGGTCAGCAGGCCATGAGGTTCATCCGCCGCGCCATAGAGGACCCCGGCCTTGGCCATTGCATCGAGCAACTGGCGCGCCGGATGGTGGCGGCGAGTGAACAGCGCCTTGTCCAGCAGCGCCACCTTCAGGTAGACGGTGTGCAGGTGGGACAGGGCCAGCTTGTAGGGCTGCGGCAGGTTGTCATCATCGAGCATGAAATCGAACAGCATGCCTACCAGGTCGATGACGTCGATTTCCCGCTCGCCCAGGCACTGTTGCGGCGTATCGCCATGGGCGGCCAGCTGTCGATGCAGGGCTGCTTTCAGGTCGACGACTTGCTGAGGACGGTCGAGGCGTTGGGCGAGTTCGCTGGCGGAGACCTTTTGCAGGTGATCGAGTGCCGCCAACAGTTGCTCTGCGTCATAGGTGCGACGTGCCCCTGGCGGCGCGAAGCTGGCCATGCTCGGCGTGCCGCTGAGCAGACTGATTGCGTTGTGCTGTTTGCGGTATTCAGCCAGCAGGATGCCGACACCGTCGACCAACTGGTCCAGGTTGGCAGGCGGCGCAGCATCCAGGTCGGGAAGCGGCGATTGCCTCTGGGCAGCGCGCGGCGGATCGCCGACAGCTGTGGAGGGCGAGTCGCTTGGCGGGGGGCGACGAGCCGGCTGCGCGGATCGTGTGGCGGTGTAGGTGAGGTTGGGTAGCACGCCGGCGTCCATCAGGGTTCGATTGAGCGCGTCATAAAGCGTGTCCAGCCCATGCATGAGCTGGCGGTCGAACAGGCCGTACAGCACGAGCTTGATGCGTAGCGGCAGTTCACAAGGAGCCAGTGCGTCGAGAAAGGCCTGGGCAATGGCCTTCGGTGCGACCGGGTTGCTGTCTGCGGGCAATGGCTGGCCATTGTTGAGCAGGGCCAGGCGGCGTTCCAGTGCGAACAGGGCCTGGGCACAGTGCGACTGAACCCGGCTGGCCATATTGGCCACCTGAAGGGTTTCTTCGTAATCCTCGTCACGTACCAGAGCCAGGTCGTCGGCGTTCACCTCGGTGGGCGCTGCCGCGCCATCGGCGAGCTTGCCGTCGAGAAAATCGGCGATGCCCCGGGAAATGCTCAGGTGATAATGACGTTCGATCTGCGCGCGTAATCTGCGGACGCTGCGCATGCTGTCGAAGAACAGCGTTTGCACCTGATTGTTCTCGGCGTTCTCCGCACATCGAAAAAGGGCGTCGTCGACCTGGGCGAACGTGCGCTGCAGGTTATCCGCCAGGTGATCGAGCACCAGCTTGCGGCAACGCTGCCCCAGTTCACTGAAGCGTGGTTGAATGCCTCGGCTTGCCAGCGTGCGCGACCCCCTTGGCGGAGTCGTTGGCGGGCCTTCAGTGTTCATCTGCGATCCTGGTTTGAGGCCTGCTGCGGTACTCCAGGCGGTGCAGGCAGGCGGTGGACGGATGGCAACTGGCTATTCTTTCGCAAAGCATTGTCATAAAAGCAATTTAGGGGGTTGACAGGCGCTCGCGGAACCGTAAAATGGCGCGCCTCTGCAGCGGCAAACGGCGCAAGCCTGAAGGCCGCGACAGAGACTGAAAGAAGCATAGTTCCGCGATAGCTCAGTCGGTAGAGCAAATGACTGTTAATCATTGGGTCCCTGGTTCGAGTCCAGGTCGCGGAGCCAATCTTTCTTCGGGGTATAGCGCAGTCCGGTAGCGCGCCTGCTTTGGGAGCAGGATGTCAGGAGTTCGAATCCCCTTACCCCGACCATTTTTGGGTCGTTAGCTCAGTTGGTAGAGCAGTTGGCTTTTAACCAATTGGTCGTAGGTTCGAATCCTACACGACCCACCATTTCAAGCACTGCTTGAGTAAAGAACCCGCCAAAAGGCGGGTTTTTTGCTTTCTGGCATCTGTAAAAACTGTCGCTGCTAGCGTCAGGGTAATGGCCGCACAGTCGCGGCTCTGCACATTGCCGGGCACGGGCGCCCGGCAATGTGCAGGTGGGTCAGTGCAGCTTGAGGCGCGGGTCGGTGCTGCGGCCGATACGGTCGCTGAGCATCAGCAGCAGGGTGCGGAATTTCCCATAGAGCGCCATCTGGTGCATGCGGTACAACGATATGTAGAACATGCGAGCAAGCCAGCCCTCAAGCTTCACGCTGCCCATCAGGTTGCCCATCAGATTGCCGACGGCGCTGAAGCTCGACAGCGAGATCAGCGAGCCGTAATCCTTGTAGGTGTAACTCGGCAGCGGTTGGCTCTGCAGGCGCAACGCAAGCGATTTGACCAGTAGCGAAGCCTGTTGGTGAGCCGCTTGCGCACGAGGCGGTACGTTGCGCTCGCTGCCATCGCCGAGCGGGCAGGCGGCGCAGTCGCCGAACGCGAAGATATTCTCGTCCCGCGTGGTCTGCAGGGTTGGCGTGACCACCAGTTGGTTGATGCGATTGCTCTCCAGGCCGTCAAGGTCCTTGAGAAAGGCGGGCGCGCGAATACCGGCTGCCCACACCTTCAAGCTCGCCGGGATCCGCTCGCCGCTGACGGTCAGCAAGCCTTCGGCGGTGACTTCCTTCACCGCGGCGTTGGTCAGCACCGTCACGCCGAGTTTCTGCAGGGTGCGGTGCACCGGGGCACTGATGCGCTCCGGCAGGGCGGGCAGCACGCGTGGTCCGGCTTCGATGAGGGTGATGCGCATGTTTTCCGGGCGAATACGATCCAGCCCATAGGCCGCCAGCTCATGCGCGGCGTGGTGCAATTCTGCAGCCAGCTCAACACCTGTGGCCCCCGCACCGACGATGGCCACGCTGATCTGATCGTTATCGCCGTTGCCTGCATGAGCACGCAGGTAGTGACTGAGCATCTTGCGGTGGAAGCGCTCGGCCTGTTCGCGGGTGTCGAGGAAGATGCAGTGGTTGGCGGCGCCTTCGGTGCCGAAGTCATTGGTCGTGCTGCCCACGGCGATCACCAGAGAGTCGTAGGCGAGCTCCCGTGCTGGCACCAGTTCGCGGTTTTCCTCATCCAGGGTCGCGGCCAGCTGGATGGTCTTGCGCCCGCGATCCAGGCCGCTCATGCGGCCCAGCTGAAACTCGAAGTGGTTCCACTTGGCCTGTGCAACGTAGTTGAGCTCGTTCTCCGTGGAGTTCAGTGAGCCTGCGGCCACTTCGTGGAGCAGTGGTTTCCAGATGTGGGTCAGGTTGGCATCCGCCAGCGTGATATGCGCTTTGCCGCGCTTGCCCAGGGTTCTTCCCAGGCGCGTAGCGAGTTCCAGGCCGCCGGCTCCGCCGCCAACGATTACGATTCGATGGGTCATCGATACTTCTCACAAGGCTAAAAAAACGGTGTCGAGTCCGGGCGAGCAAGGCTCAAAGCGCCAGGCGACTCAGGAGGGTGGCTCGGCCGGCCGGGTCAAGCTGACACACGGTAAGATGCTGAGAGCCACTCAGGTATTCATCGACTCGAGGTTGTTCGCCAGGTTCAATCGGCGGGGCATGCATGGGCCGCACAATGCGTCCAGTCTATCAGGGCATCGCCGCGGGCGGATCCTGATATGTGGCGGCCGCTGCTACCCGAGCGGTTGCAGCGGCTCCACCTCGAGCGGGTCGTTCAGGCGGATTATGCCGCCTTGCAGCACCCGCGCCGTGATACCACCGTGGCCGCGCACGGCCTGAAACGTGCCAAGGCCCAGGCGCTCCTCGAGGCGCGCGCAGGGCTGGCACCAGCCGGTGGTTTCCAGGACTGCCTGGCCAATACGGAAGCGTCGACCCTTGAGGCTGAACAGATTGAGGCCGCTGATGGCGATGTTGCGCCTGAGGTCTTCTGGTCTTATCGCCCGTTCGGGATCGCGTCCCAGCAGTGCACTGACCACCGCCAGGTGCTCCCACTGGATCAGCGTGACCTGCCGTGCATTACGCGGTCCCGGCCGCGCATGATCACCGGTCAGCCCGGCTTCGCGGCGCGCTTCCACGGCCTCCAGGGCGAGCATCTCGCCGCGTGACTGGGGGCGCACGCCGATCCAGCGCACGCGCCCATGTTGCGGTACTGCCGCGAGGAGGGTTTGCAGGGGGCTCATGGCGGCTCCTTCAGGGTCATGTCAGGCTCTTGAGTCCATAGGCGGATTGCGTCGTCGGCTCATGCAAGGGGCGCGAAGAACACGCCCGGTCGGCGCTCGCCGGGAGGCGCCGGAGCTTTTGTAAAAGCTGGCGCCTGATGGGGAGCGGTAAACGCCGCCGGTACGGGGCCTTGACTCCAGGGTGCAGCTCCTGCGGTGCCAGGGCAGGCCGCAATCTTGCGGAACCGAAGGCTCTCGACTGGCTTGAATGGGGGCAGTCCGGTCAATGCCGCCTGGGTGGCAGGTCTTCCGAGAACAGGTCGTCTTCCAGTTCGTTGCCAGGAATCGCATGTTCTTCCGCAGCCCAGGCGCCCAGGTCGATCAGCTTGCAGCGTTCGCAGCAGAACGGGCGGCTGGGGCTTTGCGGGCCCCATTCCACCGGGGCTGCGCAGGTCGGGCAGGCGACGAGGGTGGGTGTGCTCATGGTTGGCCTCCAGTCAAGGTCAGGTAAAAGGCGTGCAGGCGCTCGACCTCGCGTCTGAGCCAGGCCAGGTCGCGGTCATTGCTCAGCACGTCATCGGCATGGCGCAGGCGCTCGTCGCGCGTGGCCTGAACGGCCAGAATCGCCTGCACCTGTTCGGCTGACAACTGATCGCGGCGCATGGTGCGCTCGATCTGAAGCGGCTCGGGCACGTCGACCACCAGCACGCGTTGCGTCAGTTTGTATTGCCCGGATTCGATCAGCAGCGGGGAAACCAGGATCGCATAAGGCGATTGGGCGTTTTCCAGAAACCGCGCGACTTCCTGGGCGATCAACGGATGCAGCAGGTTTTCCAGCCAGCGGCGTCGCTGGGGGTCGGCAAAGATCTGCGCGCGTAACGCGGAGCGATTCAGTCGGCCATCTGCCTGCAGGACTTGTGCGCCGAAGTGTTCGGCAATGGTCGCCAGGGCCGGGCGCCCCGGCTCGACGACCCAGCGAGCGGCCTGATCGGCATCGATCAGGTCCACACCCAGTTCGACGAAATGCTCGGCAACGGCGCTCTTGCCGCTGCCGATACCGCCGGTAAGGCCGAGCGTCCAGGGTTTCATGGTGTGCGCGTGCCCGTGTGATCAAGAGGGCGCGCATTATAAGGCAGTGATGTGCCTGTGGCGAAAACCTCGGCTCTGCAAGGCCATCCAGCAGAAAAGCGGGCATCGAACAAGGGGAGCCCGCTTGCCATGCGCCAGGGTTGAGCACAGCGTTACCCAGGGCGTTAATGGAACCCCGCAAACTGCAAATAGCCGTCGGTAATCCGCTTGCCCCACAGCAGTGCGATAAACCCTGCAATGGCCAGGTAAGGACCGAAGGGAATCGGTGTGCTGGCACTCGCGTCGCGAATGCGCAACATGATCACACCCAGCACGGCACCGACCACCGACGACAGCAAGATGGTCAGCGGCAGAGTCTGCCAGCCGCCCCAGGCACCGATCATGGCCAGCAATTTGAAGTCGCCGTAGCCCATGCCTTCCTTGCCGGTGGCCAACTTGAACAGCCAGAACACCGACCACAGGCTCAGATACCCCGCGACCGCTCCCCACAGGGCCGCGTCGAGGCTGGTGAAGAGCCCGAAGTGGTTGGCGATCAGGCCCAGCCACAAAAGCGGCAGTACCAGCGAATCCGGCAGGAGCTGGTGGTCGACATCGATCAGGCTCATGGCCAGCAAACCCCAGGCCAGTACCAGCATCGCCGCCGTCTGCCAGCCGAAACCGAAATGCCAGGCGACATAAGCCGACAGCAGCCCGCACCCCAGTTCGACCAGCGGGTAGCGCAGGCTTATCTTCGCCTTGCAGCCGGAACAGTGGCCGCGCAGAAACAGGTAACTGACCACCGGGATGTTTTCCCAGGGGCGGATCTCGTGCCTGCAGTGCGGGCAGCTGGAGTGAGGCAGTACCAGGTTGTAGGTTTCACCCTCGGGCTCTGCCGGCAACTGCAGCACCTCGCGCGCCTGAACGCGCCAGTCGTGAAACATCATCTTGGGTACGCGGTGGATCACCACGTTGAGGAAGCTGCCGACCAGTACGCCGATAACTAACGTGCAGAAAACAAAGGCCGGCGTATTGCCGGCCAGAAAGTCGATGATGGTCATGGGTTAGACAACGTTACCCAGTTGGAAGATTGGCAAGTACATGGCGATGATCAGGCCGCCGACCAGTACGCCGAGTACCGACATGATCAGTGGTTCCATCAGCGCCGTGAGACCATCCACCGCGTTGTCCACCTCCGCTTCGTAGTAGCTGGCCACTTTGTCGAGCATGCTGTCCAGCGCACCGGACTCTTCGCCGATGGCGGTCATCTGTACCGCCATCGCCGGAAATACATGGGTCGAGCGCATGGAGAAGTTCAACTGCATGCCGCTGGTGACGTCTTGCTTGACCCTGTTGACCGCGTTACGGAACACCACGTTGCCGGTGGCCCCGGCCACCGAGTCCAAGGCTTCGACCAGGGGAACACCGGCAGCGAAGGTGGTGGACAACGTACGGGCATAGCGTGCCACCGACGACTTGTAAACGATGTTGCCGACCACGGGCGCCTTCAGGATCGTCCGGTCCAGCCCGTCACGGAATTTCTCCGAGCGCTGCTTGGCCTGGCTGAACGCATAGCCGGCAGCGACCATGGCAATCAGGACGATAAACCACCATTCCTGAAGCGCTTCAGATAACCCAATGACGAAAAGCGTAAAAGCGGGCAGTTCAGCGCCGAAACTCGAGAAGACATCCTGGAACTGCGGTACCACCTTGATCAGCAAGATACAGGTGACGATCACCGCGACGGCGACTACCGCGATGGGGTAATTCATCGCTTTCCTGATCTTGGCCTTCAGTGCCTCGGTCTTTTCCTTGTAGGTCGCCACCCGGTCCAGCAGCGTTTCCAGCGCCCCCGACTGCTCACCTGCCTCCACCAGGTTGCAGAACAGGTCGTCGAAATACTGAGGTTTCGTGCGCAGCGCGGCAGCGAAGCTGTTACCCGCCGCCACGTGCTGTTTGAGCTCGTCGACCAGTTTGCGCATGTTCGGGTTTTCCAGGCCGTCGGCGATGATGTCGAAAGACTGCAGCAGCGGTACGCCGGCCTTCATCATGGTCGCCATCTGCCGGGCGAACAAAGCGATATCCATCGGTTTGATCTTTTTGCCGTCACCGAACAGCGAAATGCCTTTCTTGCGTACCTTGGTCGGGTTGATGCCCTGTTTGCGCAGCTGCGCCTTGACCAGCGCGGGGTTCTGCCCGCTCAGCTCGCCCTTGACCACGGATCCTTTTCGATCCTTGCCTTCCCAGACGAACGTGCTGGTCTTCGCTGCCTTTGCTGCTGCCATGGTTAATCCTTGGTCACGCGGTTGACTTCCTCGAGGCTGGTCACGCCTTGCATGGCCTTCAGCAGCGCCGAGGTACGCAGGTCATTGAAGCCGTCTTTGCGCATTTGCGCGGCAATATCGATGGAGTTGCCTTCTTCCATGATAATCCGCTGCAGGCTTGGCGTGTTTTTAACCACTTCATAAATCCCGACACGGCCCTTGTATCCGCCCTTGCAATTTTCACAGCCAACCGGACCGTAGAGCTTGAAGGTACCGAGCTGCTCTCGCGGGAAGCCTTCTTCCAGCAGCGCCTCGTCAGGAATCGGCATCTCTTTCTTGCAATGGCTGCACAGCTTGCGTGCCAGGCGCTGGGCAATGATCAGGTTGACCGAGGTGGCGATGTTAAAGGAAGGAACACCCATGTTGCGCAGGCGGGTGAGGGTCTCCGCAGCGCTGTTGGTGTGCAGCGTGGACATCACCATATGCCCCGTCTGAGCCGCTTTGATGGCGATGGAGGCGGTGTCCAGGTCGCGGATCTCGCCGACCATGATGATGTCCGGATCCTGACGCAGGAAGGCGCGCAGTGCCTGGGTGAAATCCATGCCCTGCTTGGGGTTGACGTTGACCTGGTTGATGCCTTCGAGGTTGATCTCCACCGGGTCTTCGGCTGTGGAAATGTTCACATCCGGGGTATTGAGGATGTTCAGGCCGGTATACAGGGACACGGTCTTGCCCGAACCCGTGGGGCCGGTCACCAGAATCATCCCCTGGGGCTGTTTGAGCGCAGCCATATACAGGTCTTTCTGGCTCTCCTCATACCCCAGCGCGTCGATGCCCATTTGTGCGCTGGTGGGGTCGAGGATCCGCATCACGATCTTCTCGCCCCACAAGGTGGGCAGGGTGTTGACCCGGAAATCGATGGCCTTGCTCTTGGATATCCGCATCTTGATACGGCCATCCTGCGGCTTGCGCCGCTCGGAGATGTCCAGCCCTGCCATGACTTTGAGGCGCGCAGCGATACGCGGCGCCAGCTGGATGGGCGGGCGTGAGGTTTCATGCAGGATGCCGTCGGTACGAAAGCGTACGCGGTAGCTCTTTTCATAGGGCTCGAAATGCAGGTCGGAGGAGCCGCCCTTGATCGCATCGAGCAGCATCTTGTTGACGAAGCGTACTACCGGGGCATCATCGGCGTCCTGGCCGCTGCCGTCGTTGATCTTCTTGTCGTCGTTGGCGGATTCTGTCTCCAGGCCATCGAGATCCACATCGGCCAGATCCTCCAAACCGCTGTGCCCGGTATCGAAGAGTTTGTCGATGGCATCGCTCAGTTTGTCGTCTTCCACCAGCAGCGCTTCGGTGGACAGGCCGGTACTGAACTGGATATCGGTGACCGCCTGGTGATTGGACGGATCGGAGATGCCCACGAACAACTTGTTGCCGCGCCGCCAGAGCGGCAGCACCCGGTGTTGGCGCACCAGTTTTTCGCTGACCAGATCCTTGGGCTGACTGTCCTTGTCCACCGCATGCAGATCGATATAGGCCACGCCGAATTGGTCTGCCGCCAGCTCCATCAACGCGCGACCCTTCACCAGCCTGTTCTGCGCCAGGTAATGCACCAACGACAGCTTGTTGCGCTTGGCCTGTGCCTGTGCCTGCTGAGCGGCTTTCTCGTCCAGCAGTTCGGCGAGCACTATCTGCTTGGCCAGGCCGGAAAGGGGAATATTGTCGCTCATGGGCACCTCACACCATCGAATGGGTGCGTTATAGCGCAGATGGGTGGGGCTGCCAAACGGCCAGTATGGATGTGACGAAAAATGTCAGAAGGTGCGAAAGATTTGATGGCTGTGGGTGGCATGTGATGGATGCTTGATGGCTGCTGTTGAAACAGTTCGCTACTCTGTGGGGTATGGCAGGACTTCGATAGAGTTGGCATGCTTGCTGCTATGTCATGTCCAGGCTGTCTGCCTAACACTCAATTATTGGAGAGTTATATGAAACCTCAAATGCAAAAGGGTTTTACCCTGATTGAACTGATGATCGTTGTTGCCATCATCGGTATTCTGGCAGCTGTTGCGCTGCCTGCTTACCAGGATTACACCACTCGCGCACGTGTGACTGAAGGTTTAAATTTGGCTGCTGCTGCTAAAATTAACGTTGCTGACGTACTATCTTCGGGTAATCCGGGGGCCAATGCTGCCGGTTACAACACGGGATATACCAGTCCGACTGCTACACGAAATACCACCAGTGTGGCAATTACGCCTGCTACAGGTGTTATTACCATCACGACCACAGCTGCTGCTGGTGGTGGCACTTTGATTCTTACCCCAAATGCTCCGGTAGGTACAATTTTGCCTGTAGGTACCGCTGCTTTTACTCCGCCGGCTGAAGCAGTTTCGTGGCGTTGTATGGCAACTGGTGCTGCAGCTGCAGGTTTTGCTGGCACTGCGGCTGGTACTCTGCCCGCGCGCTTTGCTCCTGCAGAGTGTAAGTAATTACCTAGCTTTAAAAAGGCGCTTCGGCGCCTTTTTTGGGATGCCATTATGGCTAAGCCTCTAAGGCTGCGTTCTGCTGCGTTTGCTAGTTTATTGCATCTATTGGTCAGCGCACTCATTGCTATCTTATGTTTTGCGTTGGTCTATGGTCTGTGGTACCAATTTCCCTACTCAGAATTAGCAGGGGGGGCACATTTGTTTGCATTGATTGTGCTTGTAGATGTGGTGTGTGGGCCCTTGCTGACATTTTTAATTTTTAATCCAGCTAAGCCAAGGAAGGAGTTGCGTTTCGATCTTGGGGTTATATTTTTTCTACAGTTATGTGCTTTGTCCTATGGGTTGTTTTCTATCGCGCAAGCGAGGCCTGTGTTTTTGGCGTTTGAAGGCGATCAGTTTAGGGTTGTAAGTTTGCCTGATGTACAGATTTCTGCTATTCAGTCTGCTTCTAAAGATATGCAAAAATTCAGCTTTTCAGGGCCGAAGCTCATTGGTACGAAGCTATTATCTCCTTCTGATGCTGATTTCTTGAGTAGTATTAGATTGGCATTAGATGGTCTGCCCCCTGCTTTTCGGCCTAGTCGTTGGGTAGAGTTCGATACGCAGGTTTCTCAAGTTATAGCTAAGTCGAAGAAAATCTCTGAATTGCTATTGAAATACCCTGGTCAACGGGATCTCATAAAGTCAGCGGTCGCCTATACAGGTGTCTCTGAGGATCAGCTTGGTTACCTACCTTTGTCTTCGGGTAATCGTAACGATTGGATTGTTCTCGTATCAGTTGAAGATGGCAGGCCCAGATCATATCTACCCTTGGATGGGTGGTAACCAAAGCGTGAAAGGAGTTGATGCTGTAAGACGAATCAATTTTATGATGGAGGTGCGAGGCGTAAATCCACCGTTTAATCTGCTGCTTCAGACGCCGAAGCAAAGCGTCCTGAGCTTCACGTGACTTTTTTCAGTCTAGTCTTCGGTAAATTGTGCGACGAATACGCCTTATGCGCTTATCGCGATATGGTGGATAACCTTATGAGGGCGAAGCCCGGAGCGTATCCATCGCTTAAGGCAAACTGGCTGCATTCGCAATACCCTGCCTCGCGCGGGGTGTTCTGCTGTCTGGACAATTGTAGCGCAACGCGAGTTGCTCGGCGGATTACGCCTGCGGCTAGTAAGGTTCACGACAAGGGCAAATCTTGCGGAAATCATCAATCATGATGCATATTGTCATCACTTTTGATGAGGGTTGGATGATGCGCACCACAGTAACCCTGGATGATGCCCTGTACGAGAAGGCGCTGGAGATGGCCGATCCCGGGATGGATAAGGCCGACATCTTTCGGGAGGCCTTCAAGACCTTCGTCCGGGTGCAGGCGGGCAAGCGGCTGGCAGCCCTGGCGGGCGCCCAGCCCGAGGCCCAGGAGGCACCGCGTCGCCGGGGGGAGCCGGCCTCCTCATGAGCGTGCTGGTGGGTACCTCGGTGTGGATCGACCACTTTCGTCGTGGCAATGCCGGTCTCGTCGAACTGATCGGGCTCGATCTGGTGTTGACGCATCCACTGGTACTGGCCGAAATCGCCTGTGGTACGCCGCCTGCGCCCAGGGTGTCGACCCTGGCCAACCTGGCCTTGCTGCAGCGCTGCAATCAGGCTGGCCTGGATGAGGTGATGGCGTTCATCGAGCGTGAGAGGCTCTATGGCCTTGGCTGTGGCGTGGTGGATCTGGCGTTGCTGGCCTCCACGCTCATTACGCCGGGTGCTGAATTGTGGACGCTGGATAAACGCTTGGCCGAACTGGCCGACCGCTTCGGGGTGGCGCATCGGGCTTTTTTGCACTGATCGGGCCTGTGCTGGCAAGCGCGGTAGCGTTAACAGGCCCTAATCCGCTATACGCATCGAAGTCCGCCGGGCGCCGGAAAAACTGAACCCTTCAGGCGACGGTTCGATCCACTGCAGGCTGGTCCCGTCTCTGTTGTCGAAGGCTTCATTTGTCCACCCTTGGATCAACCCGCCGAGAGCGTGCCATGAGCATCCCAGACCGCCGTCCCTTGCGTATCACCCTCACCGCTCTGCTGACCCTGTTGCTCGGGGTGATGATGGCCGGCGGTGGCGGCTACCTGGTGAGCCTGGGCGGCTCCTGGTATTACCTGCTCGCGGGCGTGGGACTGTTGCTGGTGACGGGCTTGCTGTTCGCACGGCAGCGAGCGGCGGTCGGGTTGTACGGCGTGCTGTTGCTGGCGACGCTGGCATGGACGGTGTACGAGGTGCGCTTCGACTGGTGGCAACTGGCACCGCGTATCGATCTCTGGTGCGTGCTCGGGCTGTGGCTCGTGCTGCCATTCGTCAATCGTCATGTCAGCGGGGAGGGCGGTTGGCGTGACGCCTCCAGCGGCCTGCTGGGGTTGGCTGTGGTCGCCGGTGCGGCGATGGCCCTTTATTCGTTGACCCAGGATTATCATGTGCTCAGCGAGCGTTTCAGCGAGGCGCGGATGCAAGGCGAACCCGGGGCGCAGGCCACGCGCTCGGCTCACGAATGGCCGGCCTACGGCGGCTCCAAACAAGGCGACCGTTACTCCACCGCTGATCTGATCACCCCTGAAAATGCCGGCAAGCTGGAGAAGGCCTGGGAGTTTCATACCGGGGATTTGCCGGGCGAGGGCGATCCTCATGAGCTGACCAATCAGGTCACCCCGCTGAAAGTGGGCAATACCCTGTTTATCTGTACGCCCCATAGCGTAGCGATTGCGCTGGATGCGGACACGGGCGAGGAGCGTTGGCGATTCGACCCGGGCATCAATCGGGATGCCGAGTACTACCAGCATATGACCTGCCGTGGTCTGGCCTATCACGACGGTACAGCTGCTGCGGCGAGCGCCAGTGCGGCTGAGCAACCCAACCAGCCGGCCGCGCGCTGTGAAAAGCGCCTGTTCCTGCCGACCAACGACGGCACCCTGATGGCGCTGGATGTCGAGGACGGTCAGCCTTGCGAGGACTTTGGCGATGCCGGCACGGTCGATCTCAAGGCCGGGCTGGGGGAGGGCGCGCTTGGCGTCTACCTGCCCACCTCGCCGCCCGTGGTCACCGCCAAGCTGGTGATCGTCGGCGGCTCCATCACCGATAACGGTTCGGTGGATTCTCCCGGCGGCGTGATCCGCGCGTACGACGTGAAGACCGGCGAGCTGGTGTGGAATTTCGATCCGGGCAACCCGGACGCCACCGGGCCGCTGGCACTGGGCGAAACCTATGTGCGCAGCACGCCCAACGTCTGGACGATTCCCACCGCGGACGAGACGCTGGGGCTGGTGTATTTACCGATGGGCAACCAGACCCCGGATCAGTGGTCGATCCCTCGTAACGAGCTGGCCGAACGGTTCACGGCCACCCTGGTCGCGCTGGATCTGGCGACTGGCAAGGTGCGCTGGGAGTTTCAGACCGTGCACCATGATCTCTGGGACCGCGACCTGCCCTCGCAGCCGACCCTGGTGGATATCGACGGCGCGCAGGGCAAGGTGCCGGCGATCATCCAGGCGACCAAGCGCGGCGATCTCTATGTGCTCGACCGGCGCACCGGCGAGCCCATCGTGCCGGTCAACGAGATGCCGGTGCCCCAGGGCACCGACTACGGCGACACCACCGCAGCCACCCAGCCTGCCTCGGCCCTTAGTTATGCGCCTCAGGAGCCTTTGCGTGAGCGCGACATGTGGGGGGGTACGCCGATCGACCAGATGCTCTGCCGCATCCAGTTTCGCAAGCTGCGTTACGAAGGCGACTTCACTCCGCCATCGCAGCAGGGCTCGCTGATCTATCCAGGTAACGTTGGCGTGTTCAATTGGCCATCGGTGGCGGTGGACCCGAATCGCCAGTTGCTGTTCGGCGCACCGAACTACCTGGCGTTTATCTCACAGATGGTCAAACGCAGCGACGTCGAAGCCGAGGAGCGCCGAGGCGGTGGTGAAACCGGTCTGCAGCCCAATCTGGGAGCGCCCTACATGGTGCGCTTACAGCCCTTCCTGTCGGTGCTCGGCCTGCCCTGTCAGTCGCCGCCCTGGGGCTACGTGACGGCCGTCGATCTGCGCACCATGAAGAAGGTGTGGATGCACAAGAACGGTACAAGCCGTGACAGTGCGCCACTGGGCCTGCCGTTCCCGGTCGGTACGCCAGCGCTCGGCGGGCCTATCGTCACCGCCGGTGGCGTGGCTTTCATGAGCGGCACCTTGGACTACTACCTGCGCGCCTATGACCTGAAGACCGGCAAGGAGCTGTGGAAAGGGCGCCTGCCGGCTGGCGGTCAGGCCACGCCCATGACCTACGTTTCGGAGAAGTCCGGTAAGCAGTTCGTCGTACAGATGGCCGGCGGGCACGGCTCGTTCGGCACCAAGGTGGGTGATTCGGTCATCGCCTGGACCCTGCCGGAGAATAAGCAGTAGGCGATGGCAGCGATACCAAGGGGAGAACTGCCGCCCCGTTTCCACGGACGGTTTGAGAAAAGCCGAAAGCTCCAGATTGCCGGGCGACTCTACGATGCATTCGTGGGTTATGGAATCGCTCCATGTAGCCGAATGAATTCGCCCGTGCTTCATCGCGAGTTCTATACGTATTGATGGGTAACACGCTCACGCTCGAGGCGGGCCAGCTCTTCATGCCTGTTCCGGGAAGGCGTTTGCTGTGCCTGTCGAACCGAGCGATCTAACAGGCTCGAACCACTGCGGTTTTTTGGGCGATTTGCCGGCAACTGGCTCCTGAACGACGGGGCAGTTCGACAGCCTCCCCTTTGAACTCGGGGCTGTATTTCTTGCGCTTGGACATGAACACTCCTTCAACTCGCTGTGAGCTTGCTCGTAAGTGTTCGTGCTAACGGCGTAGAACCCGGCCGTGCAAGGTTGATGTGGCGGATTGTTTCAGTGGCGGATCCAGCCCCTGTTTACGTTCTATGCTTGTTCCTTCATGTTGGGGAGGGGCAAGGATGCCAGGCTACCGTCGTGCGTTCAGGTCTGGAGCGACCTGGTTCTTTACCGTCGCCTTGTTGCGACGTGGCGATAACGATCTGTTGCTGAGACACATCGATGAGCTGCGTCATGCGATAAGGCGGGTACACCGGCTGCACCCATTCGGGATCGATGCCTGGGTCGTGTTACCCGAGCACATGCATTGCGTGTGGACGTTGCCTCCGGGTGATCATGCCCGGCCCTTGCGCTGGCGACTGATCAAGCGATTCTTCTGCAGCGCGTTGCCGGCGGATACCTACCGCGCGATGCTGCGCCTGCCGCGGGCGCAGCGTGGCGTCTGGCAGCGCTGTTACTGCGAACACCGGATCCGCAATGAAGAAGAGTTCCGCTGGCATGTGGATTACGTGCACAACAACCCGCTCAGGCATGGCCTGGTGCGTCAGGTGCGGGACTGGCCTCATTCGACCTTTCACCGCGATGTGCGTAACGGGCTGTATTCGCCGGATTGGGCTGGCAGTGATGCCATTGTCGCCAAGCACTAAGGCATGAGCCGGACTATCGCCCGGCTCTGGCGCGCTCGTGTTAACAGCTCTCAGTGATGCTCGCGGGTGGCGCGGAATTTCACGTCGGGCCAGCGTTCTTCCATCAGGCTCAGGTTGACCCGGGTGGGCGCCAGGTAGGTGAGGTGGCCGCCGCCGTCCAGGGCGAGGTTTTCCACGGCCTTGTTGGCGAATTCCTCCAGCTTCTTCTTGTCGCTGCAGTCGATCCAGCGGGCCGACCAGACGGTGATCGGCTCGTAACCGCACTCGACCTTGTATTCTTCCTTCAGGCGGCTGGCGACCACGTCGAACTGCAGCACACCGACGGCGCCGAGGATGATGTCGTTGCTGCGCTCGGGGAAGAACACCTGGGTGGCGCCTTCCTCGGCGAGCTGTTGCAGGCCCTGGCGCAACTGCTTGGACTTGAGCGGATCCTTCAGGCGTACGCGGCGGAACAATTCGGGTGCGAAGTGCGGGATGCCGGTGAAGCCCAGCGCCTCACCTTCGCTGAAGGTGTCGCCGATCTGGATGGTGCCGTGGTTGTGCAGGCCGATGATGTCGCCGGCCCAGGCCTCCTCGAGCATTTCGCGCTCGGAAGAGAAGAAGGTCAGGGCGTCGCCGATGCGCACGTCCTTGCCGGTGCGCACGTGGCGCATCTTCATGCCCTTCTCGTACTTGCCCGAGCAGATGCGCATGAAGGCGATACGGTCACGGTGCTTGGGATCCATGTTCGCCTGGATCTTGAAGACGAAACCGGTGAATTTCTCTTCCACCGGTTCCACGGTGCGTTCGTGGGCGACACGGGCAAGCGGGCGCGGTGCCCAGTCGACCACGGCATCGAGTACATGGTCGACGCCGAAGTTGCCCAGCGCGGTACCGAAGAACACCGGGGTCAACTGACCGCTGAGGAACTCGTCCTGGTTGAACGCGTGGCAGGCACCCTGCACCAGCTCGAGCTGCTCGACGAAACGATCGTACTCGTCGCCCAGGTGAGCGCGGGCCTCAAAGGAGTCGAGTTTCTCGATGATCTTGGTGGCGGTGCGCTCGTGGCCATGGCCCGGCGTGTAGACGATGATGTAGTCGTCGGCGAGGTGGTAAACGCCCTTGAAGTCGCGGTAGCAACCGATCGGCCAGGTAATCGGCGCGGCCTTGATCTTCAGCACCGCCTCGATTTCGTCGAGCAACTCGATCGGGTCGCGGATATCGCGATCCAGCTTGTTGATGAAGCTGACGATCGGCGTGTCGCGCAGCCGGCAGACGTCCATCAGGGCGATGGTGCGGGGCTCGACGCCCTTGCCGCCGTCGAGCACCATCAGCGCCGAGTCCACTGCGGTCAGGGTCCGGTAGGTATCTTCGGAGAAGTCTTCGTGGCCGGGGGTGTCGAGCAGGTTGACCATGTGCTCGCGATAGGGGAACTGCATCACCGAGGTGGTGATGGAGATCCCGCGCTGCTTCTCCATTTCCATCCAGTCGGAGGTCGCATGGCGGTCCGATTTACGTGACTTGACGGTACCGGCCACGGCGATTGCCTGCCCCATCAGCAGCAGCTTCTCGGTGATGGTGGTCTTACCGGCGTCGGGGTGCGAGATGATGGCGAAAGTACGGCGCTTGGCGACTTCGGCGGCCTGAGTGGTCATGGATAGGTGCCTGCTTGAACGCGTTGGCGGGCCCGTGAGCCCGGAAAAATGCGCGATTATAGCGGTAAATGCTCGGCCGCTGGGGCATCTCCTGTCTGCCGCTGACGGCCATCCCGGGTGCCGGAAACGTGCGCAGGCCGGTAGGATCGCTTCTCTGGTTCAGGTTCGAGGTCGGTCATGGCCATTTTCTTGTTGCGCAGCATCCTGATTGGCTCCCTGGTGCTCGCCTCTTCGGCAGCCCTGGCAACGTTACCCGAGTGCCGCGTCGGTTTTCCTGGTGGGGCGACGCTGAGCGTGCCGCTCGCCGCCACTGCCGAAACGCGTACGCTGGGGTTGTCCGGCCGTGACGATATCGGCCACGGCATGCTCTTCGCCTGGCCGGAGGAGGGCAGGCGCGAGCTGTGGATGAAAGACACCCGGGTAGCGCTGTCGGCGGCCTTCATCGATGGCCGTGGCGTGGTGCGCCGGATGGTCGATATGCAGCCCTACAGCCTGCAGCGGCATGGCTCGCAGGAGCCGGTGCGCTATATCGTCGAGGTGGGCAAAGGCGCCTTCGATGCGCTGGGTGTGGTGGTGGGGAGCCGGGTCGGGATCGATTGCGCAACGGCTGGATGAACGCGGCATAACCGGCAGGAGCCTGCGGTGGATCGTGCAGGCAACACCGATGTGACGGCAGGGAGCTTCGCGCCGAGGGCGACGCCCCTACCCGGCAGGCCAATTGCATTGGGCGCCGTCGAGGGGAGGCCGTCCCTGCAGGGAGCCACCCTGATAATTCGGCTGACGGTGCCGCAGGCGCTGCTGTTACACTATCACCCCTCGCAAATCCGCATCCTTTCCGATACCAGGAGCATCCGGTGCCTGTCGTGTTCGTCGCCGCCTCCCAACTGCCGACTCCATTCGGTGTGTTCACCATGCATGGTTTTCTCGAAGAGGCCACTGGCAAGGAGCATGTCGCTCTGACCTTCGGCAATGTGGCCGATGGCGAGCCGGTGCTGGGGCGCCTGCATTCCGAATGCCTGACCGGCGATGCGTTGTTCAGCCTGCGCTGTGATTGCGGCTTCCAGTTGGAGGGTGCGCTGCGCGCCATTTCCGAAGAAGGCCGTGGCGTGTTGCTTTACCTGCGCCAGGAGGGCCGCGGCATCGGGCTGCTCAACAAGATCCGTGCCTACGAACTGCAGGATGCTGGCGCCGATACCGTGGAGGCCAACGAGCGTCTGGGTTTCGGTGCAGACATGCGCGACTACGCGATCTGCCTGCCGATGCTGCAGCACCTGGGGATTTCCTCGCTCAAGTTGATGACCAACAACCCGCGCAAGGTCAAGGCGCTGGGTGACATGGGCATCCCCGTGGCCCATCGCGTACCGCTGCAGTTGGGGCACAATCCGCACAACAGCAAGTACCTGGCGACCAAGGCCGGCAAGCTCGGGCATATGCTCGGCAAGCTGCATCAGGGCGAGGTCGAGCGGCCTTGACCCGCGCCGCGGTCAAGCGTCGGTTGGCCCTGCTGTGGTGGCGGCAACTGGCACTGACCCTGGCTCCACTGTTACTGATCAATCTGGTTTTCGGCGCCGGCCGCCAGCCCGCCGTGTTGGCCATGCCGCTGTTCGTCGCGGGATTGGCTTCGCTGTTCGTCAGCCTGCCGCTGTTCGGCGGTTACAAGCGCGCGCTGTTCGCCGCTGCCAAGGCACTGGACACGCCTGACGAGCCCGCTGCCTGGCTGGCCCTGGCCGAGCGTCGCCGGGTTGCCTTTCTAGGTGCGGGGCTGCCGGCCTGGATCGCTGCCGTCGCGGTCTTCGCGGGGCTGGAGGCCGTGCCGCTGGTGTTGCTGGCGCTGGCCAGCGTGGTGCTGCTCTACCTCTATCGCATCCCCCGGCAGTTGTGATGCTGCGTGTCCTGCTCGCCCTGTTGGTGCTGCAGATGGCGCCGCTGTCGGCTGCCGACAGGGTGGTCAGCCTCTCGCCATCGCTGAGCGAAATCGTTCTCGAACTGGATTCTGCGGACGTGCTGGTCGGTGTGCTCGATGGCGGCGAGCGCCCTGCGCAACTGGCACATCTGCCTTCGGTAGGGCGCTACGGACAACTCGAAACGGAAACCCTGCTGGCGCTGAAACCGGACCTGCTGCTGGTGTGGCCGGGCAGTGTCAGCATCGCCCAGCGCGAGCAACTGAAACGCTTTGGCATTCCCATGCTGGTTCTCGAGCCCCACTCGCTGGATGAACTGGCCCAGCAGTTCGTGCAGATCGGCGAACGCCTGGGCCGTGCCGATCGCGGGCAGCGCCTGCACGCGCGCTTCGTCGCCGGGCTCGCCGCGCTGCGTGAGCGCTACCATCGTGAGCGACCCGTAGCGGTGTTCTACCAGGTGTGGGACGCGCCCCTGTATACCCTCGGGGGTGGGCAGATCATCAGCGATGCCTTGCAGGCCTGCGGTGCGCGCAACGTATTCGCCGATCTGCAACTGCCCGCCCCGCAGGTGAGTGTCGAGGCCGTGCTGCAGCGTGACCCGGCGGTGATCATCGCCGGCGACCACAGACAACTGCAGGCCTGGCGGCGCTGGCCGCAGCTCTCGGCCGTACAGCGCGAGCAGTTGCTGGTGTTGCCGGACGACGGCCTGGAGCGCCCCAGTTTCCAGATGCTCGAGGCGACGGCGAGGCTCTGCGAGCGGCTGGCATCCACCCGCTGATGGCGCGCGCCAGGGCGCGGTTGCCGGCATGCGATGGCGCTGGTAAAGCGCGCCGGCAACTGGCAGATTGGGTGCCTTCCTGTTCATTGCAGATGTTATGAAAGCCCCTGTCTCCCCCTGGTTCTCCCCGGCCAGCGCATTGATCGTTGGTGCCGCGCTGCTGCTGGTCTTTCCGTTGAAATTGCTGCCCAGCCTGCTGGCCGGTCTGCTGGTGTTCGAACTGGTCAACCGCCTGGCTCGCCACATGCAACGACTGTTCGCCGGGCATCTCGGGCGCTTGCTGGCGGTCGGCCTGCTGAGCGTGCTGGTGATCGCCGTGCTGGGCCTGGTGTTCGCCGGCGGGTTTTCCCTGGTGATGCACGAGCTGAACAATCCGGGACGCTTGATGGGCAAGCTGCTCGGGGTGATCGACCGCGCCCGCGACCAATTGCCGGAAGCCCTGGTGGCCTACCTGCCAGCCAACGTCGACGATATCCGCATCACGCTGCACGACTGGCTGCGCGGGCACATCAGCGAGCTGCAGCTGCTCGGCAAGGGCGCGGTGCACATGTTCGTCACCGTGCTGATCGGCATGATCCTGGGCGCGGTGATCGCCCTGCAGAACGTTCCCGAGCCTGATCAGCTGAGGCCCCTGGCCGGCGCGCTGCTGACCCGCGTGGGGCATTTCGTCGATGCCTTTCGCAACGTGGTGTTCGCGCAGATCAAGATCTCCCTGCTCAATACCACCTTCACCGGCATCTTCCTGATGGGCGTGCTGCCGCTGTTCGGCGTGCACCTGCCGCTGACCAAGACGCTGATCCTGATCACCTTCGTGGCCGGCCTGCTGCCGGTAGTCGGCAATCTGATTTCCAACGCGGCGATCTTCGTGGTCGGCCTGTCGTTGTCGGTCTGGGTGGCACTGGGCGCATTGGCCTACCTGATCGTCATCCACAAGGTCGAATACTTCCTCAATGCCCGCATCGTCGGTGGTCAGATCAAGGCGCGCGCCTGGGAGCTGCTGCTGGTCATGCTGGTGTTCGAGGCCGCCTTCGGCATCGCCGGCCTGGTGGCCGCGCCGGTTTACTACGCCTACCTCAAGAGCGAGCTCAAGGCCCAGGGCTGGGTGTGATCATGTCGGTTGGATCGCCCCCTCAGCTACTACACAGATTGCGGTGATCCGTCGACCGCGTAGGAGCCGCTTGCGGGCGATTTCCTGATTCAGGGCCTGTTCACGATCTTTCGACGAGAATCCACGCGCAATGGCAGCAAAAAGGCGGAAGCAGACGTAGGGTGGATCGGGGCGCGTAGCTGACGCTCTTTTCATCCACCATCGCGATCGCAGAGCGGTGGACGGATGAAGCGTCGTCCACCCTACACATGACCGCTATCGCCTTTTTGCAGCTGATCTATAGGAATACGGGTTCCGGTTTGCCAAGTGCACAGGATCGTGAACAGGCTCTCAGAACGCCGGCGTCCAGGTCAGTGACAGCATGGCAGTGCGGCCTTCCTCCCGGTATTCGCTGTAATTCGTCACGGGCCAGCTTCCATAGCTGTACTGGGCGCGGCTGTAGGTTTTGTCCAGCAGGTTGTCCACCTTCAGGCCCACGGCCAGTTCCGGCGTTGCCTGCCAGCTACCACGCAGGCCGAGCAGGCCATTGCCGGGGATTTTGCGCTGGTTGGCCGCGTCGTCGTAGCTGCTGCTGACCGCCTGCCAGCTGGCACCAACCGACCAGTTGCCGAACTGGCGATCCACATCGAGGCTCAGGGTACGCTTGGCGCGGCGAATGAGCTGTTTGCCGGTACTGCGGTCACGGGCGTCGATGAAGTTCAGGCCCAGGGCGGCCTGCCAGCCCAGCAGTTCGTGGTGCAGGCTGCTCTCGAAGCCGTTGATACGGGCCTTGTCGACGTTCTCGGCAGGCCAGCCGTTGATCGCGTCGCGCAGGTCGGTGCGGTACACCGAGGTTTGTAGCGCAGTGCGCTCGGCCAGTTGGCTGCGCCATTGCAGCTCATAGGATTTGGAGGTCTCCGGACGCAGGTTCGGGTTGCCGCCGCCCGGCCAGTAGAGGTCGTTGAAGGTCGGCGCGCGCAAGCCTTCGGCGTAGGAGAGGATCAGCTCGTTGCGCGCATCGAGGGGGTAACCCAGGGCACCGCTGAAGGTGTTGACGCTGCCGAACTGCTGGTTCTTCTCGTGTCGCAAGCCCAGCTCGATACTGAAGTGCTCACCACGGTAACTGTGCTGCGCAAGCAGCGCATGGTTCCAGCGGCTGTCCTGCGCGTAGGCGGTAGTGCTGTTGAGTTGTTCCCGGTAGCCATCGGCGCCAACCAGCAGGCCGTGGCCGTTACCCAGGTCGAGGGTGTTGAGCCAGGCCAGGCTGTCGCGGTAGGTGTTGAACGGGCTGCTGGCGGGAACATCGTCATGGCGCTCGACGGAGCGGTTCTCGCTATGGCCGACCTCAAGGCGGCTTTTCCAGTTCGGCAGCAACTGGGCGCTGACGAACCCGGAGTAACTCGTCAGCTGATAATCGGCGTACGGGTAGGCGCCTTCCCAGCCCTGGTCATATTCGCTCTCGCCGCGCTGGTCGAGCACGCTGAAGCCGGCTTCCAGGTTCTCGTTGAGGCGGTGGCTGAGGTTGGCGGCGACGGCATTGTTGCGGTAGGCGTCGCGGTCGCTGTCCGGCGCTACGCTGGCGTAAGTGCGGTTGATGCCGCGGGTGTCGTCGGCACTCAGGCTGAGGTTGAAGCGAGTGGTTGCGTCACCACCGGAAAGACCGAGGCTGCGCTGCCAGGTGCGATTCGAACCATAGCCGACGCGCAGGCGCGGGTAGAGCCCTTCGCCCGTGGCACGGCGGGTAAAGATCTGCACCACGCCGCCAATGGCGTCGGCACCGTGAATCGCCGAGCGGGCGCCGCGCAGCACTTCGACGCGTTCGATCTGCTCGATATTCAGGTACTCCAGGGGCGCGCCGCCAGCGGAGGCCGAGCCGATGCGCTGACCGTCGACCAGCACCAGGCTTTGCGCCGATTTGGTCCCGCGAATGTACAGGCCGCTGTTGCTGCCGGGGCCACCGCTGCGGGTGACTTGCACGCCGGGCACACGGGCCAGCAGGTCCAGCACATCTCTGGGCAGCAGGCGCTCGATGTCGGCGCGGGTGAACACCGTGCTGGCGCTGCTGCTTTCGCTGCGCGGCTGCACGTCACGGTTGCTGGTGATCACGGTTTCCGAGAGCTTCAGGGCAGCGCCGGGATGGCTCGCTGGGCGAGGGCACCGGCTTCCCGTTTAACGCCCGACGATCGATCGCCCGGGCGCACCTTGCAGGAAATGAACGCCGTGTACCTTAGGGGCTGAGTGAATGGCAAGCAAGGACTTCAGCCCTCGCTTGAAGCCTGTTCAAGCACAGACAGGCGCTTGCGGATCGCCATCTCGATCCCGGCTTCGTCCAGACCACACTCGGCGAGCATCTGTTCGGGCCGGGCGTGCTCCACATAGCTGTCGGGCAGGCCGAGCTGCAGCAGGGGGACGAGCGTGCCACGCTGGGCGAGAAACTCGCTGACGGCGCTACCTGCGCCGCCCATCACGCTGTTTTCCTCGAGGGTCACCAACAGCTCGTGGCTGGCGGCCAGTTCGCTGACCAATGCTTCGTCCAGCGGTTTGACGAAGCGCATGTCGACCACCGTGGCGTTCAGCGTTTCGCCGACGCGCAGGGCTTCACTCAGTTGCACACCGAACACCAGCAGGGCGACGCCGCTGCCCTGGCGACGAATCACCCCCTTGCCGATCGGCAGGGCGTTCAACGCGCGGTCGATGGTTGCGTTCGGGCCGCTGCCACGGGGGTAGCGCACCGCGGCCGGGCCGGCGAACCGGTAGCCGGTGGTGAGCATGTGGTGCAGCTCGTTTTCGTCGCTCGGCGTCATGATCAGCATGCCGGGAATGCAGCGCAGGTAGGACAGATCGAAGCTGCCCGCGTGGGTGGGGCCGTCCTCGCCGACCAGGCCGGCGCGGTCGATGGCGAACAGCACGTCGAGGTGCTGCACGGCGACGTCGTGGATCAGTTGATCATAGGCGCGCTGCAGGAACGTCGAGTAGATCGCCACCACCGGCTTGGCACCTTCGCAGGCCATGCCGGCGGCGAGGGTCACCGCATGTTGCTCGGCGATGGCCACGTCGAAGTAGCGATCGGCGAAGCGTTCGCTGAACGTCACCAGATCGGAGCCTTCCTTCATGGCCGGAGTGATCGCCATCAGGCGCTCGTCGCTGGCCGCCATGTCGCACAGCCACTGGCCGAATACGCTGGAATACTTGGGCCCGGACGGTTTTTTCGCCTTGGCCGGCGCGTTGATCGGCTCCAGCTTGGTGATCGCGTGGTAGACGATCGGATCGACCTCGGCCGGCGCGAAACCCTTGCCCTTCTTGGTGACCACGTGGAGGAACTGCAGGCCCTCCAGGTCACGCATGTTGCGCAGGGTGGCCAGCAGGGTCGGCAGGTCATGGCCATCGATGGGGCCGATGTAGTTCCAGCCCAGTTCTTCGAACAGCGTGCCGGAGACCAGCATGCCCTTGGCGTGCTCTTCGGTCTTGCGGGCGATTTCCCAGGCGCCGGGCAGCTTGGACAGCACTTTCTTGCTGCCTTCGCGCATGTTGGCATAGGTGCGGCTGGAGAGAATCTTGGCCAGGTAGTTGGACAGACCGCCGACATTCTTGGAGATGGACATGTCGTTGTCGTTGAGCACCACCAGCATGTTGGCCTTGACGTCCGCCGCGTGGTTGAGCGCTTCGAACGCCATGCCGGCGGTCAGCGCGCCATCGCCGATCACCGCGACCGACTTGCGCTTGCTGCCCTGGCGCTGGGCGGCGATGGCCATGCCCAGTGCCGCGCTGATCGAGGTGCTGGAATGGCCGACGCCAAAGGTGTCGTACTCGCTTTCCGAGCGGCGCGGGAAGGCGGCGATGCCGTCCTTCTGGCGCAGGCTGCTCATGCGCTCGCGGCGCCCGGTGAGGATCTTGTGCGGGTAGGCCTGATGGCCGACGTCCCACACCAGGCGGTCGTCCGGGGTGTCGAAGACGTAGTGCAGGGCGATGGTCAGCTCGATCACCCCGAGGCCGGCGCCGAAATGCCCGCCGGTCTGGCCGACCGTGTAGAGCAGGTACTGGCGCAATTCGTCCGCCAGGGTCTCCAGCTCGGCCTCGCCGAGGCGGCGCAATTCGTCCGGCGTGTTGGCACGGTCGAGGAGCGGCGTCAGCGGGCGTTCGCGGGGAATCTCGTGGAAAGTCGTCGGCATCAGGCGAGTCGTTATAGGAATTCAAGGAATGGGGCAGTCTACCTGATGCGGCTACTCGTGCCCAAGATCGCTGGGTGCGGGTCGCCGCTGCGGTGCTGCCAGGTGAGACAGCGAGGGCGTGGCTTCAGTTGCGCCTTTCTACGATATAGCGGGCTAGATCGCGCAACGGTTCGGCAGCGCTGTCGAACCCGCGCAGGGCGTGCAGCGCCTGATCGCACAGTTCGAGGGCATAGCGCTTCGCCGCCTCCAGGCCGAGCAGCGCCGGGTAGGTCGGCTTGTCGTTGGCCTGGTCCTTGCCCTGGGTCTTGCCCAGGGTGGCGGTATCGCTTTCCACGTCGAGGATGTCGTCCTGCACCTGGAAGGCCAGGCCGATGGCGCGGGCGTAGGTGCTCAGCGCCGCCAGGGCCAGATCGTCGGCGCGGCCGCTGGCCAGGGCGCCGAGGCGCACGCTGGCTTCGATCAGCGCGCCGGTCTTGTGGCGATGCATGATCTCCAGAGCCGGCTGCTGCAGTTGCCGGCCCACCGAGCCGAGGTCTATGGCCTGGCCGCCGACCATGCCGGCCGGGCCCGCCGCGTCGGCCAGCGCCGTGAACATGTTCAGACGGATTTGCGCGTCGTGCGGGTTGCGTTTTTCGTTGGCGAGCACCGCGAAGGCCAGGCTCTGCAGGCCGTCGCCGGCGAGGATCGCGGTGGCTTCGTCGAAGGCCTTGTGGGTGGTGGGCTGGCCACGCCGCAGGTCATCGTCGTCCATGGCCGGCAGGTCGTCATGCACCAGGGAGTAGGCGTGGATCAGTTCCACGGCGCAGGCCGCGCCGTCGGCCTGGGCTGGCGTGCCGCCCAGGGCTTCGCACGCGGCATAGGCCAGCAGCGGACGAATGCGCTTGCCACCGTTGAAGACGCTGTAGCGCATGGCTGCGTAAAGGCGTTCCAGTTCGACGCGTGGCGCCGCGAACAGCGGCTCCAGGGCCGCGTCGACCTGTTTCTGGCAGCGGGCCTGGTAGTCAGCGATCATAACGGCTCGTCCGTTTCGAACGGCGCCGCTTGCAGTTCGCCATCACGCTCGAGAAGCACCTGCACTTTCTGTTCGGCCTGGGTCAGCGAGGCCTGGCAGTCGCGGGTCAGGCTGATGCCCTGCTCGAAGGCGTTCAGCGACTCCTCCAAGGAGAGTTCGCCGTTTTCCAGGCGTTCGACGATGGTTTGCAGGTCGGTGAGGGATTGCTCGAAATCGAGCGTGGCTTTCTTGCGGGCCATGGCGGGAATTCTCAGGCGGGGTTCGCGGTTCGGCGGGACACTAGCAGAGCCCCGGTTCGCGGGCAATCGACGACGGCGTAGCGTGGCTGTATCGATATACAGTATCGTGTCGACTGTTCTCCATTTTTGTAGCCGTGCCCCATGCGCTTGTTTCTCTGCGAAAAGCCCTCTCAAGCCAAGGATATCGCCAGCGTGCTCGGCGCCACCCGGCGTGGCGACGGCTGCTGGCTGGGCGGCGGGGTGACGGTGACCTGGTGCATCGGCCACCTCTTGGAAACCGCGCCGCCGGATGCCTACGACGCGCGCTACAAGCGCTGGGTGCTGGACGACCTGCCCATCGTGCCGCAGCAGTGGAAGATGCGCGTCAAACCCAAGACCGCCGCGCAGTTCAAGGCGGTCAAGCGGCTGCTCGGCGAGGCCGCCGAACTGGTGATCGCCACCGACGCGGACCGTGAGGGCGAGATGATCGCCCGCGAGTTGCTCGACCATTGCCGCTACCGCGGGCCGATCCAGCGCCTGTGGCTGTCGGCCCTGGACGATACCTCGATTCGCAAGGCGCTGGCTGCGCTCAGGCCTGGTGCCAGTACCTACAACCTCTATCAGTCGGCGCTCGGTCGCTCACGGGCCGACTGGTTGATCGGCATGAACATGAGCCGCCTGTTCACCCTGCTGGGGCGCAAGTCCGGTTACCAGGGCGTGCTGCCGGTCGGCCGCGTGCAGACGCCGACCCTGCGGCTGGTGGTGGATCGCGACCGCAGCATCGCCGCCTTCGTGCCCGTGCCGTTCTGGGCGATCGATGTCGTGCTCGACGGCAACGGCACGCCCTTCACCGCCCAATGGCGTGCCCCTGAAACGCAGTGTGACGAGCAAGGGCGCTGCCTGCGCCAGGCGGTCGCGCAGCGCGCCGCCGCGGATATCCAGGGCGCCGGGCAGGCGTTGTTGCAGCAGTTGAAGACCGAGCGCGTGCGCGAAGCGCCGCCTCTGCTCTTCGACCTCGGCACGCTGCAGCAGGTCTGCTCGAAGAAGCTTGGCCTTGGCGCCCAGGAAACCCTGGATATTGCCCAGAAGCTCTACGAGACCGACAAGCTGATCACCTACCCACGCAGCGACTGCGGCTACCTGCCGCTGAGCCAGCATGGCGAAGCGCCGGCCATCCTGGCGGCCCTGGGGCAGGCCGATGCAGGCCTGCGCGAGGTGCTGGCGCATACCCAGGCACAACGCCGTTCACGGGCCTGGAACGATGCCAAGGTCAGCGCGCACCACGGCATCATCCCGACACTGGCAGCAAGCGGGCTGGCGCGCCTGAGCGGTCGCCCGCGGGCCGTCTACGAGCTGATTCGTGCCCGCTACCTGGCGCAGTTCCTGCCCAACCATGAATATGATCGTACCCAGGCCGATTTCGACTGCGCCGGGCACTGCCTGCGCGCGGTCGGCAAGCTGGTCGTCGAGCCCGGCTGGAAGCGTGCGCTGCCTGAAGCCCTGGTGCCGGCCAAGGGTCGCGAAGCGCCGGCGCCCCAGGCGCTGCCGGCTCTGCGCGAAGGACAGCAGTGCGCGGTGCGCGAGGTCTCGCTGAAGGATCAGCACACCCAGCCGCCCAAGCCATTCACCGAGGGTGACCTGATCCAGGCCATGAAGAACGTGGCACGGCTGGTCGAAGACCCACGCCTCAAGCAGAAACTCAAGGACACCACCGGCATCGGCACCGAAGCCACCCGCGCCGGCATCATCCAGGGGCTGCTCGAGCGCGGCTACCTGAGCAAGCAGGGCAAGACCCTGGCCGCCACCTCGGCGGCCTTCGGCCTGATCGACGCGGTGCCGCGGGCCATCGCCGACCCCGGCACCACGGCGATCTGGGAGCAGGCGCTGGACATGGTGCAGAGCGGGGAGATGCCGCTGGAAGAGTTTGTCACCAAGCAGTCGGCCTGGATGGGCAGGCAGATCGAGCGCTGCCTCGGCCTGCAGCTGAACATCAGCGGCCCACCCCCTGGCACAGGTCGCGGCGCTCCCTGGAAGAACAAGCGCAAGGCGGCCGCGCGTAAAGGTACTCCTGCCAAGCGGGCCGGCACTGCTGCGGCAAAGGCCAAGCCGAAGTAGGCCGAGTGCTGTTCACCTGAAAGCGCGCAGCACGCAGCACGGGACGCGGAGGTCCCCGGAGGCGTTCCCGCGCGGAGGGTGGGAACGATCCGAATCTCACCGATGGCTCCCATGTTCCAGCCATGTAGGGTGGATCGGGGGGCGTAGCTGACGCTGTTTTCATCCACTGCTAGGGTTGCCGATGGGTGGACGGGTGAAGCGTCGTCCACCCTACGATCTGGCTGGTTGACGCACTCGGGGCGTGGGAACGATCTGATGTAGGGTGGATCGGGCCGCGTTGCTGATTACCGATTGGTGGAAGGGGTGAAGCGTCGTCCACCCTACGATCTGGCTGGCCGAAGCGTGCCGCACCGGGCGCGTAGGCAGTCCCACGTGCAGAGCGGGTAGCGGCCTGAAATGACGCCACCCATCCGTTCTTTACACGGGCGGAGTATTCCCAAAAGCCGATTTTCCGTTACCATCCGGCGCGTTGAATTTAATGAACAGGTTTCTTTCGCCTGTCCGACGCCTGGTCTTACCCTTCCATTCGTCGGATGTTCTAGTGGTAATCCCTCTAGAACGGTGCATGAGATCTCATGGCAAGTATGGGTTCAGCTCTCCTCGGGCTGGGCTGGTTGTGGAGTAAAACGAACATTCAAGCCGGTGTGCCGTGTGTTTGCGGTGGCACCGCTGCGGTAATGGCTCAGATCGTCACGCGAGTGGGGGTGGGCCGTCCTCTGATTCAACCGGATGGATTTCGGCAAGGACTGTTGCCCGAGACCGGCCTACGCCGGATCCGGAAACGCTCATACGGCAAGCAATCTCGACAACGCCTGCGCGTGGCAGACCCGTTGCCGCGTGTCGTGCGTCGAGCAGAAGGACGGCCTGGTTTCCACTGTTTCCAGCACAATCAACAAGAGGTAGTCCTTCTATGGATGCGGTATCAGCCGACAAGGCAAAGCAGGGGCACGAGAGCAAGCTCAGTGCATCATTGAAGCCCCGGCACCTCACCATGATGTCGATCGCCGGTGTCATCGGCGGCGCGCTGTTCGTCGGCTCCGGCAGCGTCATCCACAGCGCTGGCCCGGCAGCCGTGCTGGCCTACCTGGCCGGCGGCATTCTGGTGGTGCTGATCATGCGCATGCTCGGCGAGATGGCGACCTCTTCGCCGGACACCGGCTCCTTTTCCACTTACGCCGAGCGCGCCATCGGCCGCTGGGCCGGCTTCACCATCGGCTGGCTGTACTGGTGGTTCTGGGTGATCCTCATGGCCTGGGAGGCCTACGTGGCGGGCACCATCCTGCATGGCTGGTTCCCCGAGGTCAGCGTCAACGTCTTCGTGTTGGCCACCACGCTGCTGCTGATCAGCATCAACTTCTTCAACGTCAAGCACTACGGGGAGTTCGAATTCTGGTTCGCGCTGATCAAGGTGGTGGCGATCATCTGCTTCCTGGTCGTGTGCAGCATGGCCGTGCTCAGCCTGTGGCCGACCGGGGAGGTGCGTGGTTTCAGCAACCTGACCGCCCAGGGCTTCATGCCCAACGGTATCGAAGCCGTGGTGGTGGCCATCCTCGGGGTGATGTTCGCGTTCCTCGGTGCCGAAATCGTCACCATCGCCGCCTCGGAGGCCAAGGATCCGTCGACGCAGATCGTCAAGGCGACCAACTCGGTGGTCTGGCGGGTTTGCCTGTTCTACATCGGCTCGATCTTCCTGATCGTCTGCCTGGTGCCCTGGAACGACCCTTTGATGGCGCAGTCAGGCTACGGCTCCTATCGCCGCACCCTGGAGCTGCTGGGCATCCCGTATGCCGAGCTGGTGATGAATTTCGTGGTGCTGACCTCGGTGAGCAGCTGCATGATCTCGGCACACTACACCGCCTCGCGCATGCTGTTCTCGCTGTCCACCCGGGGTGATGCGCCGCAGTTCCTGAAAATCACCCGTTCGGGAACCGGCGTACCGGTGTTCGCGATCATCGCTTCCTGCTCGGTGGCCATCTTCGTGGCGCTGATCAACTTCAGCGAAACCCTGCGCCCGAAAGACGTGCTCGACACCCTGATGAACACCACCGGGATGATCGCCCTGCTGGTCTACCTGGTGATCGCCTTCTCGCAGCTCAAGATGCGTCGCAAGCTGGAAGCCCAGGGCAAGGACATCCGCCTGAAAATGTGGCTGTTTCCCTGGCTGACCTACCTGGTGATCCTGTTCATCGTCGGCTGCCTGGTAACCATGGCCTTCGTCGAGGAATACCGGGTGCTGGTCATTTCCACCGGTGCGGCGGCTGCCGTGGTCGTGGCCTTGGGGATCTGGGTCCACATGCGCGCGGCAAGAAAGCTGGCACGCTGATCACCTCGGCATGAGCGAAAAGGGCGCCCTCGCAGGAAGGCGCCCTTTTTTATCAATCGCTCATCGGCAAAGGTCATCATCCGCCAGGAAGGCCGGCTGGGCTCGCTCTCGATGGCTGACGCCTGCTGAACATCACGTGTTCAAGGCCGTTGCGCGTCAGTGCGAGTGACGCGGCATGCCGCCGCTGCGTGCGATGATGCGCATGTGCAGCGTGGCCGGCTCCAGGCAGCCGCCGGTGGACAACTGGCCGACCAACTGACGGTAGAGCTCCTGCCAGGGCGTTTGCGAAGCGGGGATGTTCGGTTGCCAGGCGGCGCGGCGGCGTTCCAGTTCCTCGGCGTCCACCAGCAGGTTGACCGAGCGGGCATTGAGGTCGACGCGCAGCACGTCGTTGCTCTGCAGCAGTGCCAGGCCGCCACCCACCGCCGCTTCCGGCGACATGTTGAGAATCGACGGGCTGGCGGACGTACCGCTCTGCCGGCCATCGCCCAGGCAGGGCAGGGAGGTGATGCCCTGCTTGATCAGCGCGGCGGGCGGGTCCATGTTGACCACCTCGGCGCTGCCGGGGTAACCGACCGGTCCGGCGCCGCGCACCACCAGGATGCAGCGCTCGTCGATATCCAGCGCCGGATCATTGATGCGCGCGTGGTAGTCCTCGGGACCTTCGAAGACGATGGCCCGCGCCTCGAAGCAATTCTCCTTGCCGGGCTCGGACAGGTAGGTCTTGCGGAACGCCTCGCCAACGACCGACATCTTCATGATCGCGCTATCGAAGAAGTTGCCGCTGAGCACGATGAAGCCGGCGCTGTGCTTGAGTGGCTGGTCGTAAGGCAGAATCACGTCGCGGTTGCCGGTCACTTTGCCGGCGACGATCTCGCCGATGCGGCGGCCGCTGACCGTCATGCAGTCTTCGTGGAGACGGCCGGCCTTCTGCAGCTCGTGCATCACCGCCGGTACGCCGCCGGCATGGTGGAAGCCTTCGCCCAGGTACTTGCCGGCCGGCATGCAGTTGACCAGCAGCGGCACGCTTTCGCCGATCCGTTGCCAGTCCTCGAGGCCCAGTTCGATGCCCATGTGCCGGGCGATGGCGATCAGGTGCGGCGGGCAATTGCTTGATGCGCCGAGTGCCGAGGCCACCGCGATGGCGTTCTCGAAGGCCGGACGGGTCATGATCTGCGAGGGGCGTACGTCCTTCAGCACCAGCTCACAGATGCGCTTGCCGGTCGCATAAGCCATCTGTCCACGCTCGCGATAGGGGGCGGGAATGCTGGCGCACCCGGTGAGCGACATGCCCAGCGCTTCGGCCAGGGCGTTCATCGACAGGGCCGTGCCCATGGTGTTGCAGTGGCCCACCGACGGCGAGGCGGCGGTGGTCATGTCCATGAAGCCCTCGTAGTCGATCTCGCCCGTGGCCATCAGCTTGCGTGCGTGCCAGAGCACGGTGCCCGAGCCGATCAGTTCGCCCTTGTGATGGCCGTCGAGCATCGGCCCACCGGAGAGCACGATGGCCGGCAGGTCGGTGGTGGCCGCGGCCATCAGGCAGGCGGGCGTGGTCTTGTCGCAGCCGGTAGTCAGCACCACGCCGTCGAGTGGGTAGCCATGCAGGATTTCCACCAGGCCCAGATAGGCCAGGTTGCGATCCAGCGCGGCGGTGGGGCGGCGGCTCTGCTCGGCGATCGGGTGCACCGGGAATTCCATGGGAATGCCGCCGGCATCGCGAATGCCGGCCTTGACCCGCTGGACCAGCTCCAGGTGATGGCGGTTGCAGGGCGTCAGGTCGCTGCCGGTCTGGGCGATACCGATGATCGGCCGGCCCGACTGCAGCTCGGCGCGGGTCAGCCCGTAGTTCATGTAGCGCTCGACATAGAGGGCCGTCATGTCGGCGTGTTCGGGGTCATCGAACCACTGCTGGCTGCGCAGCGGGCGTTTGGGGTCCGTCATGATTCGTTTCTCTTGTTCTTGAATGAATCGGCTCAGAGCACCGCCGCGCCCTTGCGGGCGTGACCACGTCGGGTCAGCCGGCCAGCAGGCCGCGGGCGCCGAGGTTGTACAACAGCGCGCCGACGCCGAAGGTCCAGGGCGCGGCCTGGTCGCTGCGGGCTACCCGGTTGTGCAGGGCGCCGAGGCGCGGACTGCTGATGCTGACGCGGTCGCCGAGTTTATGGGTGAAGCCGCCGCCTGGGTGATCCCGGTCTTCGGTGGGCGCGAACAGGGTGCCGAGAAACAGCACGAAACCATCCGGGTACTGGTGCGAGGCGTTGAGGGTCTGGCTGGCCAGGTCCTGGGGGTCTCGGCTGATCTGATCCATGGAGCTGGTGCCGGCGAGCCGGTAGCCGTCCTGGCCTTGCACCTCCAGCTCGACCACGCAGTGGCGCACGCTGTCGAGATCGAAGTGTTCGTCGAACAGGCGAATGAACGGTCCGATGGCGCAGGAGGCGTTATTGTCCTTGGCCTTGCCGAGCAGCAGGGCGCTGCGGCCCTCCACGTCGCGCAGGTTGACGTCGTTGCCCAGGCTGGCGCCGTGGATCTGCCCGCGGCTGTTGACCGCCAGCACCACCTCCGGCTCCGGGTTGTTCCACTGCGAGGCGGCGTGGATGCCGATCTCGCTGGCGCTGCCCACTGCGGACAGAATCGGCGCCTTGGTGAAGATCTCCGCATCGGGGCCGATGCCGACCTCCAGGTATTGCGACCACATGTTCTGTTCGATCAGCAGGCCCTTGAGACGCATGGCCTGCGCCGAGCCGGGGCGCACGGCGCGCAGGTTGTCGCCGATGGCCTCGCGCACGATGGCGCGCACGCTCTGTGCCCGGGCCGCGTCGCCGGCTGCTTTTTCCTCGATCACCCGTTCGATCATGCTGGCGGCGAAGGTCACGCCGGCGGCCTTGATCACCTGCAGGTCGACCGGTGCCAGCAGATAAGGCTGGTTCGGGTCGGCGTGGGCGCCCGTATTGGCCAATAACGCCTCGACACTGCCGACGAAGGTGCCGGCGGTGTCGCGCACGGCCTGCAGCGGGTCGTCGAGTTCGAGCAGTTGGCTGAGCGTGGCGAAGCGGGCAGACAGGTCGAACACGCCGTCGGCGCGCAGCACGATGGGCGAGGGCCCGGCGATGGTGCCGGGCATCCAGGCGCGGCCGATCAGCGTGGCCGTGGCGGCGTCGGCGGGCAGGGTGTTTTCGGGGGTGAGGCGGATCGACATGACGATGAGTCCCGGGGTGCGTGAAAGCTGCACGCTAGGCGGCGATGTAGATAAACTCCAATGGCATATTTTCAATAATCAATAACCTGTCGTTATTGAATCGCTGGAGCTGGCCATGTCCGATCTGTCGTTCTCGAGCGTCTGCAACTGGCTGAAATTCCGTCACCTGACCCTGGTCGATACCCTGGGGCGCACGCGCAACATGCACCAGGCGGCGCAGCAGATGAACCTCAGCCAGCCGGCGCTGAGCAAGATGCTCAAGGAGATCGAGAGCCTGCTCGGTTTCGTCGTGTTCGAACGCCTGCCGCGCAGCATGCAGCCCACGCCGCTGGGGGTTCAGGTGGTGCGTTATGCCCACCTGGCGTTGAACGATGCGCGCACCTTCGTCGAGCAGATCAACAACCTCAGTGCCGGCGGTCACGGCCATCTCAAGGTCGGCGGCATCTTCGCCGCCACGGCGGTGGCACTGCCCGAGGCCATCGTGCAGATCAAGCAGCGCTGGCCGCTGCTGGCCATCGAGGTGGTCGAGCAGACCAGTGACCACCTGATGGACATGCTCGAGGAACGCACCCTGGACCTGGCCATCGGCCGTTTCACCGAGCAGAGCCAGCAGCAGCGCTACGATTTCCAGGCGCTGGCGCCAGAGCCGTTCTGCATCGTGGCCAACAGCCGTCACCCGCTGTGCGATGCCGGCCCGATGACCCTGCAGCAACTGGTCAACTGGCCGTGGATTCTCTATCCCAAGGGCACGCCGATCCGCGGGCGCATGGAGGAGGTGTTCGCCAGGGCCAGGGTGGCGGTGCCGCGCAATACCATCGACACCATCTCCATGCAGACCTTTCTCAAGGTGCTGCAGGGCGGACCGATGATCGGCATGCTGCCGGAGGCCATGGTGGTGGAGCACCTGCAAAGCGGTCTGCTGAAGAAGCTCGACACGCCCTTCTACCTGATGCCCCAGGATTACGGGATCCTCACCCGCAAGGGCGATCAGCTGCTTGGCCCGGCGCGGGAATTCGCCGATATCCTGCTCGCCAATGCGAAGCGCGAGCGTGACTGATTCGATAACGGAATGTTATCGATTAATCAGTAAATGCCATTGGGATTGAATCGATCCGCGGCATAGATTACCGGCCATCGCCAGCACGGTCGGGTAAGCGCCATGTCCATCGAACACCTGCACAGCGGTGCGTCGCCAGGCGTACCCACCTCTGCCGGGTTGGCCCATTCACCAGCCCGGGAGCCCACGCCTCACCCGCTGTAACTGCAGTGCCGCCCGGCAGCCGCGCGGCGAAGCCCAACTCTATAAAAACAATCAGGCATGCCCGCATGCCCAAGGGTTACCACCATGCAACCACGTACCGAGTATCCGGCCGCGCCTGCACGCGACCACGACAGCGCCTTCGAGGACCGCACCTACCGCAAGGTCATCCTGCGTATCCTGCCCATCCTGCTGCTGTGCTACATGGCGGCCTACCTCGACCGGGTCAATATCGGCTTCGCCAAGCTGGATATGCTCGAGGATCTGCAATTCAGCAACACCGTCTACGCCCTGGGCGCCAGCATGTTCTTCTGGGGCTACTTCCTGTTCGAGGTGCCGAGCAACCTGTTGCTGCATCGCCTCGGTGCGCGCTTCTGGATCGCCCGCATCATGCTGACCTGGGCGCTGGTGTCGATGGCCGTGGCCTTCACCGTGCCGCTGGCGCAGTTCTTCGGCGTCCAGTCGAGCACCATGTTCTACATCCTGCGTTTCCTGCTCGGTATCTGCGAGGCCGGCTTCTTCCCGGGGGTGATCCTCTACCTCAACTACTGGTTCCCGACCCACCGGCAGAGCCGCGTGATGTCCGGCTTCCTGCTGGCACTGCCGATCAGCCTGGTGCTTGGCGGCATGCTTTCCGGCTGGCTGATGACGGCGATGCAGGGCGTGCACGGGCTGTCCGGCTGGCAATGGATGCTGCTGATCGAAGGCCTGCCCTCGATCATCATGGCCGTGGTGATCGTGGTCTGCCTGTGCGACAACATCGACAAGGCCAAGTGGCTGTCCGCGGCGGAGAAGGCGCTGCTCAAGGCCAACCTGCAGCACGACAATGCCGGCAAGGCGTCGCGCCTGAGCGAGGTGTTCTTCAATCCGCGCGTGTGGCTGCTGGTGCTCATCCTGCTGACCTTCAACACCGGCTTCTACGGGCTGGCGTTCTGGATGCCGTCGATCATCAAGGGCGCTGGCATCACCAGCAGCCTGCACATCGGCCTGCTGACCGCCATTCCCTACGGCGTGGCCGCGGTGGCGATGCTGCTCAACGCCCGGCACTCCAACCGCACCGGCGAGCGCCGCCTGCATGCCGCCATTCCAGCCTTCATCGGCGGTGTCGGGCTGATGCTCAGTGCCTACTTCGCCCACGACATCGTGCTGTCGGTGCTGTTCCTCAGCGTGGCCGCCTCCGGCATCCTCAGCCTCATGCCGATCTACTGGACGCTGCCGGGCACGGTGCTTTCGGGCATCGCCGCGGCCGCCGGCATCGGCATGATCAACTCGTTCGGCAACCTGTCCGGCTTCACCGGCTCGATGATCACCGCCGTGGCGGAAACCTTGACCGGCGACATCAACAACGGCACCTACGTGCTGGCCGCCTGCCTGTTCGCCAGCGGCGGGCTGATCATGGCCATCCCGCGCAGCATGCTCGGCACGCCCACCCGCCCTGCGGTCGCCACCCCCATCAGCCTGACCCTGGAGAAAGCATGATCGAGCTACATGGCAAGCGCGTGCTGATCACCGCTGCCGGCCAGGGCATCGGCCTGGCCAGCGCACGGGCCTTCGCCGCCGCTGGCGCCGAGGTGATCGCCAGCGATATCGACATCGGCGCGCTGCAGGGTGTGCCGGGCCTGACGGCCTTGCACCTGGACGTCACCTCGGCCGAGGCCATCGGCGCGCTGAATGAGCAGGTCGGCGCGCTGGACGTGCTGTTCAACTGCGCGGGCTACGTGCACGCCGGCAGCATTCTGGAGTGCGACGAGGCCGCCTGGGAGCGCTCGCTGCAGATCAACGTCACGGCCATGTACCGGATGATTCGCGTTACGCTGCCGGGCATGCTGGCCCGCGGCGGCGGTTCGATCATCAACATGGCCTCGGTGGTATCGAGCATCAAGGGCGTGCCCAACCGCTTCGCCTACACCGCCAGCAAGGCGGCGGTCGTCGGCCTCACCAAGGCGGTGGCGGCCGACTATATCGGCCAGGGCATTCGCTGCAACGCCATCTGCCCGGGCACCGTGGACTCGCCGTCGCTGCGTGCGCGTATCGCCGAGCAGGCGGCGCTGCAGGGCGTGGCCGAGGAACAGGTGTACCAGCAGTTCCTCGCCCGCCAGCCCATGGGGCGGATCGGCAATGCCGAGGAAATTGCCCGGCTGGTGCTGTACCTCGGCTCCGAGGCATCTTCCTATACCACCGGCGCGCTGCATGTGGTCGATGGCGGCATGAGTATCTGATCCACGTCTTGAACCTGAACAAGGACCCAACATGAAACTGCTACGTTACGGCGCCAAGGGCGCAGAGAAGCCTGGCCTGCTGGACGCCGACAACCAGATTCGTGACCTTTCCGGGCATGTGGCCGATATTGCCGGCGACGTGCTGACGCCTGCCGGCCTGGCCGCGCTGGCGCAGCTCGACCCGGCCAGCCTGCCGGTGGTCTCCGGCAATCCGCGCATCGGCGCCTGCGTCGGCCAGGTCGGCAAGTTCGTGTGCATTGGCCTCAACTACGCCGACCACGCCGCCGAGTCGGGGATGGAGGTGCCCAAAGAGCCGATCATTTTCAACAAGTGGACCAGCGCCATCTGCGGCCCCAACGACGCCATCGAGATTCCTCGCGGCTCGACCAAGACCGACTGGGAAGTGGAGCTGGGCGTGGTGATCGGCAAGGGCGGGCGCTATATCGAGGAAGCCAATGCCATGGAGCACGTCGCCGGCTACTGCGTGATCAACGACGTGTCCGAGCGTGAGTGGCAGCTCGAACGCGGCGGCAGCTGGGACAAAGGCAAGGGCTTCGACACCTTCGGCCCGCTGGGCCCCTGGCTGGTGACCCGTGACGAGATCGACGATCCCCACGGGCTGGACATGTGGCTGGAGGTCGACGGGCACCGTTACCAGCAGGGCAGTACCCGCACGCTGATCTTCAACGTGCCGCAGTTGATCGCCTACCTGAGCCGCTGCATGAGCCTGCAGCCGGGCGATGTGATCTCCACCGGCACGCCGCCGGGCGTCGGCCTGGGCATCAAGCCGAATCCGCTGTTCCTGCGTGCCGGGCAGACGATCAGGTTGGGCATCGCCGGCCTGGGCGAGCAGCATCAGGTCACCGTGCAGGCCGACTGAGCCGAACATGAAGAAGGGGCCGCAAGGCCCCTTGCCGTTTGCCGCGCTCCGTACGGCTGGCGCTCAGCGCGCCGCCCAGGCGTTGAAACGTTCTTCCAGCTCCTCGCCGTGGTCGATCCAGAACTCGGCGTTCACCAGTTGCGCACCGGCCATGTTGGCCGCGGCGGTCGGCAGTTGCGCCTGCACCTCGGCGGGCAGTTGCGGCAGCGTCTGCTTGTGTACCGGGCCATAGGGGATCTGGCTGGAGAACGCCTTCTGGGTGTCGGCCTGGCTGGCGAACTGGATGAAGCGTTCGGCCAGGGCCTTGTTCGGGCTGCCCTTGACGATGGCCCAGTGCTCGGGGTCGTACAGGCTGCCGTTCCAGGAGATCTTCAGGTTGGCGCCTTCCTTCTGGGCCACGCCGATGCGCCCGTTATAGGCCGCGGACAGGGTCACGTCACCGGCCAGCAGCCACTGCGGCGGCTGGGCGCCGGCTTCCCACCACTGGATCGAACCCTTGATGGCGTCCAGCTTCTTGAAGGCGCGGTCGACGCCTTGCGGCGTGCCCAGCACCTTGTACAGCTCTTCGCGACTCACGCCGTCGGCCAGCAGGGCGGCTTCGAGGGTGTACTTGGCGCTCTTGCGCAGGCCACGCTTGCCGGGGAATTTCTGCAGGTCCCAGAAGTCGGCCCAGGAAGTTGGCGCGCTTTTCAGTTTGTCGCCGTTGTAGGCCATCACCATCGACCACACGTAGGTGGCCACGCCGCATTCGCTGACGGTGCCGGGGATGTACTGGTTGGCGTCGCCGAGAATGGCCGGGTCGATGCGCTCGAACAGGCCTTCTTCACAGCCGCGTTGCAGCTCCGGGCTTTCCACCTCGACCACGTCCCAGCTCACCTGGCCGACATCGACCATGGCTTTGACCTTGGACAGCTCGCCGTTGTACTCGCCAGCGATCACCCGGGCGGCGCCGCTCTGCTCGAAGGGTTTGAAGTAGGCGGCGGTCTGCGCCACCTTGGTGGCGCCGCCGAAGGAAATCACCGTGAGGCTGTCGGCGGCCAGCGCCGATGTGCTGGCGCCTGCCAGCAGGGACAGGCCGATGGCGGCGTGGACGGATGGACGCAGGTGCTTGAACATGGAAACTCCCTCGCTGTTTTTTCGTTGTATTCAGAACAGAGGCAGTAGGGCCGAAACGGCGAGGCTGCGCGTTGTGCCACGCGTCAGCAGGATCATGGTCGTTGTGCCGCCCGTTGTTCTTGCCGAGGTGGGGCGGGCACTGTCGGTCGAGTGAAGGCCATGGTGCGTCAGTCCGGCGAGAAGGAAAATTAGTAAAAATATGCTCGGGACTTATGAAAAACCTTTGCAAGGCAGGCCCCCGCCGCGACGCCTTCCTGGAGTAAGGTGCAGGCAGTAATCGCAGTGAGACCGGCACGTGGCTTCCTATACCCTCAGGCAACTCAAGTATTTCGTCACCACGGTGGAAGCCGGCAGCGTGGCCGAGGCTTCGCGCCAGCTGTACATCGCCCAGCCGTCCATCTCCACGGCCATCAAGGGGCTGGAGGAGAGCTTTGGCGTGCAGCTGTTCATCCGCCACCACGCCCAGGGCGTGTCGCTGACGCCCAGCGGCGCGCGCTTCTACGAGAAGGCCCAGCAACTGCTGCGCATGGCGCGGGAGTTCGAGCAGAACGCCCTGGCCGACAACGACATCGTTGCCGGGCAGATCGATATCGGCTGCTTCGAGACCGTGGCGCCGCTCTACCTGCCGCAACTGATCGCCGGCTTTCGCGAGCGCTATCCGGGGGTGGACATCCGCATTCGCGATGGCGAGCAGCAGGAACTGGTGCAGGGTCTCACCGCCGGCTCCTTCGACCTGGCGTTTCTCTACGAACATGACCTGGATGGCACCATCGCCACCGAGCCGCTGATGCCGCCACAGAAGCCCTACGTGCTGCTCCCCGAGCAGCACCGTTTCGCCGGCCAGGCCCAGGTGTCGCTGCGCGACCTGTGCCTGGAGCCGATGATCCTGCTCGACGTGCAGCCCAGCCGTACCTATTTCGTCAGCCTGTTCCACGAGTTGGGGCTGACCCCCAATATCGTCTTCAGCTCGCCGTCCATCGAGATGGTGCGCGGCATGGTCGGCCAGGGCTTCGGCTTCTCCCTGCTGGTTACCCGCCCGCACTCGGAATGCACCTACGACGGCAAGCGTGTGGTGACCCTGGACATCGCCGAACCCGTGGCCACCTCCGGGCTGGTGGCGGCGCGCCTCAAGCGTGGGCAGCTCACCAAGCCGGCGCAGCTGTTCGTGGATTTCTGCAAGGCAAAACTGGCTCATCTGTAGAGCAGGGCCGGCGCTGGGCGCCTTGCCGAACCGGGAACCGGCTTGGACCTACAGGGCGGCTCGCCAGGCGGTCCGCCGACAGCGCATGCCTAAGCCCGACGACTGGCGAGTACCAGCTCGCGCAGGCGCTGGCCGTCGATGGCGCGGCAGATACCCTCGGGTTTCTGCATCGGCGAGTCCTCGGCGGCGAGCATGGCGTTGAGCACCGCCTCGTCGGTGGCCTGCACGACGGCAAGATACAGAGCGTCGAAGCATTCGTCGTTGAGGTAGTCGAGGTTCAGCCGCGTTTGCGCGACCTGCGGCAACGGCCGCGGATTGGCCACGCTGAACGCCAGGAATATATCGCCGGAGTTGTTGCCGCCCGGCGTGCCGGCCAATGCGATGCCGAGGCCGGCGCGCTGGGCCAGGCGCTCCAGCTGGTGTGGCAGCAGCGGCGCGTCGGTGGCAAGGATGACGATGATCGAGCCACGCTCGCGCTCCAGCCCGGCCGGCAGGTCATCCGCCAGGCGCTCGCCCACCGGCACCCCGCAGACCTTGAGCCAGGCGCGCTGGCCATGGTTGGCCTGCACCAGGGCGCCGAGGGTGTAGGCCTGGCCGTCGATCTCGACCCGGCGCGAGGCGCTGCCGGTGCCGCCCTTGTAGCCATAGCAGATCATGCCGTTGCCGCCGCCGACGTTGCCTTCGGCGATGGCCCCGCCCTTTGCCGTATCCAGCGCGGCCAGGGCATCGGCCTCGCTGACGTGCTGGCCGTTGATGTCGTTGATCACCCCGTCGTAGGTCTCGGCCACCACCGGCATGGCCCACAGGTGCTCGCGCTGCCAGGCCTCGGCGTACTGCTGGATCGTCCAGCGCGTGGCGGCGTGATGGACGATGCCGACACTGTGCGAGTTGGTGATGCACAGGGGGCCGACGAAGTAGCCACCGTGCTCGATCCAGTGGGTCCCGGTCATCTCGCCATTGCCGTTGAGCGCATGGAAGCCCGCCCATACCGGCTGCGGCTGGGCTTCGCGGCCGCGCGGCAGAATGGCGGTGACCCCGGTCTGGACGCGCCGGCCGTTGTCGGCCACAGCATTGAGGGTGCGGTAGCCGACCAATACGCCGGGCACGTCAGTGATGGTGTTGTAGGGGCCGGGGGTGCCGGGCAGCGGCAGGCCGAGTTCGCGAGCGCGAGGTTTAGCCATGGGAGTCATCCTGGGAAGTGGCGGGCTTGCGGTTGCGCAGGTACAGGCCGAGGGCCGCGATCAGCAACGAGGCGATCAGCAGCAGGGTGGCGATGGCGTTGATCTCGGGCTTGATGCCGCGGCGGATCATGCCGTAGATGAAGACCGGCAGCGTGGTGGAGTCGACCCCGGCGATAAAGTAGGTGATCACCAGATCGTCCATCGAAATGATGAAGGCCAGCAGTGCACCGCCGACCACGCCGGGCAGGATCTGCGGCAGGGTCACGCGGCGCAAGGTGGTCCAGGGCGAGGCGCCGAGATCGGCCGAGGCCTCTTCCAGGCGCGTGTCCATACCGGCCAGGCGCGCACTGACGATAAGGAACACGTAGCTGATCAGGAAGGTGCAGTGGCCGATGATGATCGACACCTTGCCCAGCGGCAGGCCGACGCCGACGAAGAAGATCAGCAGGGCGATGCCGAGCACGATGTCGGGCATCAGCATCGGCATGAACAGCAGCACCCGGTAGAACGTCTGCAGACGGAAGCGATAGCGCGCCATGGCCAGCGCGGTCAGCGTACCGATCACCGTGGAGATCGCCGTGGTGGTCAAGGCCACCACCAGGCTGGTGCGCAGCGCGGCCAGCAACTGGTCGGTGGATTCGACGTACAGGGCGTTTTCGCTGAGGCGGGTGGACAGGCCGAACAAGGAGCGATACCAGTCCAGGCTGAAACCGTCCCAGATCATCATGTTGATCGGGTTGCTGTTGAACGAGTAAGCGACGATCAGGCCTATCGGCAGGTACAGGAAGACGAAGAAGGCCAGGCTGTAGCCACCCAGCAGGCGGCGCCCGAGGCGTGCCAGCAATGCGTTCATCGACCGGCCTCCTGCGTACCGTTACGCCCCTGGACCAGCACGTAGATCACCAGGCACGCCAGCACGGCGGCCATCAGCAGCATTGCCAGGGCGGCGCCGAACGGCCAGTTGCGCGCGGCCAGGAACTGCTGCTCGACCAGGCTGCCGATCATCAGCACGCGTGCGCCGCCGAGCAGCGACGGCACGATGAAGTTGCCCAGACTGGGGATGAAGACGATGATCGAGCCAGCGGCGATGCCCGGCAGGGTGAGCGGGAAGATCACCCTCCAGAAGCTCTGCCAGCGGCTCGCGCCGAGGTCGGCCGAGGCTTCCAGCAGGCGTTTGTCGAGTTTCTCGACGCTGGCGTAGACGGGCATGAACATGAACGGGATGAAGATGTAGGTCATGCCGATCAGGACCGCCGTCTCGGTATAGATCAGCTCCACCGGATTGTGGATGCCCAGCGCCAGCAGCGTGGTGTTGATGAAGCCGCTGGGGCGCAGGATCAGCAGCCAGGCGTAGAGGCGCACGATCAGGCTGGTGAAGAACGGCAGGGTGATCAGAAACAGGCAGAAGGTGCGCATCCGCTCCGGCTGCCGTGCCACCCAGAAGGCCGCCGGGTAGCACAGCGCCAGGGTCGCCAGCACGGTCAGCCCTGCCAGCTTGAACGAGCGCAGGATGATTTCCAGATAGACCGGATCGAAGTCCTCATTGGTGCCATCGGCCCAGCCCAGCACGCGGCCGAAGTTGTCCGGGTAGAAACTCCACTCGACGCCGCCGTAGAGTCCTGGCTCGAGCAGGCTGTACACCGCCATGATGGCCAGTGGGGCGAGGAAGAACAGGCCGATGATCAGTGTCGCCGGGGTCAGCAGGCCGACCAGGCGCAGGCGTTCGCGCATCCGCATCAGGCACCTCCGGGGATCAGGTGCGCGGCCTCCAGGCCATACCAGAGCTGCACGCTGTCGCCCGCACGCAGGCGTTGCAGGCCCTGTTGCGCAGCGTCACGCAGCACTGCCTTGACCCGTCGCCCGTGTGGCGTGCGCAGCAGCAGCTCGAAATCCTTGCCGATGAACAGCAACTGCTCCAAGTGCCCTTGCAGCGCGGCGAAACCCTCGCCGGGGCACTGCAGGTGGAATTGCTCGGGGCGCAGCATGAGCTGGGCATACTGGCCGAGGCGCAGGTCGGGGTGGCGCGTCTGTAGCAGGTCGCCCTGGCTGTCGAGCAGGTAGGCGATGCCGTCGTTGACCGAGCCGACGTGCACGTCGAACAGGTTGCTCTCGCCGATGAAACCGGCGACGAAGGCGTTGGCCGGGTGGTGGTAGATCTGCGCCGGAGCGCCGATCTGCTGGATGTGGCCGCCATCGAGCACGACGATGCGGTCGCTCATGGTAAGCGCTTCTTCCTGGTCGTGGGTGACGAAGACGAAGGCGATGCCCAGTTCGTGCTGCAGGGTCTTCAGTTCGCGCTGCATGGCCTGGCGCAGTTGGCGGTCGAGCGCTGACAGCGGTTCGTCGAGCAGCAGCAGGGCCGGGCGGTCGACGATGGCGCGGGCCAGCGCCACGCGCTGCTGCTGGCCGCCGGAGAGCTGGCCGGGCTTGCGACGCTGCATGCCGGCCAGGCCGACCAGCTCCAGTGCTGCGCCGACGCGCTGGCGTTTCTCGGCCTTGTCCACGCCACCCACGTCCAGTGCATAGCCGACGTTGTCGCCGATGCTCATGTGCGGGAACAGCGCATAGCTCTGGAACACCGTGTGCACCGGGCGACGATGCGGCGGCACCAGGTTCATCGACTGGCCCTGGATCAGCAGCTCGCCGTCGTCCAGTCGCTCGAAGCCGCTGATGCTGCGCAGCAGCGTGGTCTTGCCGCAACCGGACGGCCCCAGCAGGGTGACGAACTCGTTGGCGCCGACGGTCAGGTCGAGGCCGTCGAGGGCACGCACCAGATGCCCTTCGGGGGCACGGTAGTGCTTGACTGCACCCCGGATCTCGACCACCGGCGCGGTTTGGGTGAAAGCGGTCATGGATGACTCCACAGAAGGTTGCAGCGATTGCGGCCAAAGCACACCCGTAGGATGGGTCGAGCGCAGCGATACCCATCGCACGCAGTCCCGGGTATCGCTGCGCTCGACCCGGGTTACGCTCTGCTCGCGATCAGCCTCAGTTGGCGGTACGTACGCGCGTCCACACCCGGTCGTACTGCCTCAGGCCCTTGCCGAGATCCTCGAAGATCTGCAGCTTGGCCATCGCCTCGGCCGGCGGGTTGATCTGCGGGTTGTCACGCAGCTCGGCCGGCAGCAGCTTCAGCGCTTCCTTGTTGGGCGTGCCATTCATCTGCTGTGCGGTGTTCAGCGCGGCGATCTCGGGGCGGAGGACGAAGCTCATGAAGCGCTTGGCGTTGGCCTTGTTCGGCGCGCTCTTGAGTACGCACATGTCCTCCTGGTACATCGTCGCGCCTTCCCTGGGGATGACATAGGCGAGGTTCTGCGGATCCTGTTTCACGTACATCATGGCGCCGACGAAGTAGTGCGAGGCGGCGGCATCGCCGGACTGCACCATGGGCACGCTGTCGTAGGTGAAGGCGGAGATCAGCGACTTGCGCTCGATCAGCCAGTCGGCGGCCCGCTTGAGTTCGGCCGGGTCGGTGCTGTTGACCGACTTGCCGTCCTTGATGAGGCCGACGCCGAGGGTCTCGCGCATGTCGTCGAGCATGATCACCTTGTTGCCGGCCTTGGCCTCGGCGAAGAAGTCATCCCAGCTCTCGATTGGCTTGGACACCTTGTTCTTGTTGTAGAGGATGCCTACCGTGCCCCAGGCATAGGGCATGCAGTATTCGCCCTTGGGGTCGGATTTGGCGCGCAGGAAGGCCGGATCGATGTTGGCGAAGGCGGCATCCTGATTGATGTCGGTTTTCTCCAGCAGGCCCAGGGCGGACAGGGTGTCGTGCATGTGTACCGACGGGAAGACGATGTCGTAGCCGCGGGCGCCGGCCTGCAGCTTGGCCAGCATCTCTTCGTTGCTGCCGTAGGTGTCGAGCGACACGGTGATGCCGGTCTCGGCGGTGAAACGGGTCAGTACCTCGGGGTTGATATAGTCGCCCCAGTTGTACAGGCGCAGTGCTTCGGTGGCATGGCCGGCGCCCGTGACGAGGCTGCTGCCAAGAGCGACGCACAGGGCGATATGACGCGATGTGAGCATGTTCCTGTTCTCCACTGTTATGGCCGCGCAGGGCGCGACATTTGCTTATTGCGGCAGGAAGCGCGAGCGTCGACTGCGGGGCGGAAAGGCTTCTATCGGCTTTCTTCGCCCGGGTAATGGCCAGTCGGCAGCTCTTTGCATTACGGTTGCAGGGTAGAATATATTTATTCCAAAGATCAACATCCTGACATTTAAATGTCAGAACGATTTGGCATGAAAGAGAAACGAACATGCTCGATGGCAAGATGGAACACCTGGAAGGCAAGCTGACGCCGGCCGAGCGCACCCTGTGGGCCTACGTACAGGCCAATCTGGAGACCCTGGCGTTCGAGAACGGCGCCAGCCTGGCCGCCAAGAGCGGCGTCAGCCCCAACACCGTCAGCCGCTTCCTGCGCCGGCTCGGTTACAAGGGCCTGAAAAGCCTGAAGGACGAACTGCGCGACGAGGTACGCGTGCAGTCGCTGCTCAACCCGGCGCTGATCGAGCGGGTCGAGCAGCCGGAAGACCTGGTGGCCCATCTCAACCAGGAAATCGAAGCCCTGCGCGCCTTCGCCGAATTGCTCGGCAGCCAACGCTGGCGCGATATCGTGGCGCGCGTGGGGGATGCCGAGCGGGTCTTCGTCTGCGGTTTCCAGACCATTCGCGGGCTGGCCGAGGATTTCGCCAACCGCCTGGCCCTGGTGCGCTCCGGGGTGGAATTCCTCGACCTCTACAGCGGCGTGCTGGGCCAGTGGCTGGACAGCCACAACCAGCGCTGCTGCGTGATCCTCATCGACATCGCGCCTTATGCCGACGCTGGCATTGCTTTCGCCAGCAACTGCCTGCAGCAGAACACCGACCTGGTGGTGTTCACCGACGAATATGGCATCGCCCGCCACATCGACACGCCGCACATCGTCACCATGAAGACCAAGACCGGACTGATCCTCGAATCCACCGGCGGCCTGACCAGCGCACTGAACGTGCTGCTGCATTGCGTCGCCAGTGCCCGCAAGGATCAGCTCAAGGAACGTCTCGGCGCATACCGCGCGCGGGTGGAGAGCCTCAAGCTGTACCGCAGCTGAGGCGCGCGACTGTTCAGCCATTGAAGGTAGCCCGGGTCGAGCGTAGCGACAGCCGGGAAAATGCCCTGGGTATCGCGCTGCTCAACCCAGGCTACGGTTGGCGTTCAGCTCGGATCGCACAGGTAATCCGCTAGCCGCTGGAGCAGCTCATCACAGCCCTGTAACTGCTCGATGGCGACGAACTCGTCGGGCTTGTGGCCCTGCGCCATGCTGCCGGGGCCGCAGACCACGGTGGGGATGCCGGCGCCGTCGAACAGGCCGCCTTCGGTGCCAAAGGCCACGGTGCCGAAGTCGCTCGACCCGCAGAGCCTCGCCAGCAGGCGCGCGGCCTCGCTGTCGGGTGCTGTGGCGAGGCCGGGGTAGGCGCTCAAGGCTTGCAGGCGGATGTCGCTTTCGGCGTCCACCGCCTGCATCTTCGGCAGCAATTGCTCGGTGGCGTAATTCTGCAATTCATCCGCCACGCTCTGCGCATCGAAACCCGGCAACGTGCGCACCTCGAAATCGAACCGGCATTGCGCCGGCACGATGTTCAGCGCGCGGCCGCCCTCGATCAGGCCGGTCTGCACGGTGGAGAAGGGCGGGTCGAAGCGCGCATCATGGTGCTCGGGCTGGGCCAGGCGTGCGCCGATGTCTCCCAGGTGGCCGATCAGCCGCGCCGCGTATTCGATGGCGTTCACGCCGTGGGGCGCGTACGCCGAATGGCAGGCGGCGCCATGCACGTCGCAGCGCATCGCCAGCTTGCCCTTGTGGCCGAGCACGGGCTTGAGTTCGGTGGGTTCGCCGATCAGGCACAGGGTCGGTTTGTGCGGGCGTTTTTCCAGCTCGGCGAGCATGGAGCGCACGCCGAGGCAGCCGACTTCCTCGTCATAGGAAAACGCCAGGTGCACCGGCACCTGCAGCGGGCGTTGCAGAAAATCCGGTACCGCGGCCAGCACGCAGGCGATGAAGCCTTTCATGTCCGCCGCACCGCGGCCGTACAGACGCCCGTCCCGCTCCGTCAGCTGGAACGGGTCGAGGGTCCAGGCCTGGCCATCCACCGGCACCACATCGGTGTGGCCGGACAGCACCACGCCGCCGCGATCCCGCGGGCCGATGGTGGCGAACAGGTTGGCCTTGGTGCCTTCGGCATTGTGGAACAGCTCGCTGTCGACGCCGAACCCCGCCAGGTAATCGCGGATGAAAGCGATCAACTGCAGGTTGGAGTCACGGCTGACCGTGGCAAAGCCGATCAGCCGCTCGAGCAGGGCGCGGCTGCCGGGCTCATTCATCGCCCGGTACTCCATAGCTTGGCGCGGCCGTAGGGTCGAGGGCGCGGGTCAGGTAATCCTGCATCTGCGGCCGGTAGGCCTGCCACAAGCCATCCAACTGGCCGATGGGGTCATCGTCCGCCCAGTCGACCCGCAGGTCGATGATCGGCCAGACCAGGTCGCCGACCACCTTGAGCGCGGCCGAGTGCACCGGGCCGGCTTCGCCACCGGCGGCCATCGCCGCGTGCATGGCGGCGAGCAGGCGGTCGGCCAGTTGTCCGCTGGCGCTTTCGAAGGCCTCGACCATGGCCTGGATCACCGCTTCGCTCGTCAGCAGATTACCCGCTGCCACGCACTGCTCGCCGGCCACCGCGTTGTACAGCCCCAGCGCCTCCTTGCCGCTGAACAGCGCGGTGCGGCCGTGGCTGTCGATCACCGTGACCTGGCGATACTGGCTCCAGCCATTGGCGCTCAGGGCGCGCTGCAATGCATCGGCCGGTTCCAGCGTCTGCTGCTCCAGCAGGTCGAGAATCTGCGGGCCGAGGGCGGGCAGGGTGACGTTCTGGGTGGCCACAGCGCCGACGCCAGCACGCAGCCAGGGGCAGCGGGCGCCGACGGCGATGCTCGACGAGCTGATGGCGATGCCCAGTTGGCCGCTTTCCGGGCAGCGCCCGACGATGGAAAAGGTCATGCCTGCCTCCTCATTCGATTGGCCAATCGTCCGGGATCACGGCGATCGCGTCGATCTCCATCAACCACTGCGGCTGGCCGAGGGCCGACACCACCAGGCCGGTGGAGATGGGGAACACGCCCTTCAGCCATTTGCCGACTTCCTTGTACACCGGTTCACGGTAGCGCGGGTCGATCAGGTAAGTGGTGGTCTTGACGATGTGCGAGAGGTCGCTGCCGGCTTCTTCCAGCAGTTGCTTGAGGTTCTTCATCGCCTGTTCGGTCTGCGCCTGCGGGTCGCCAAGGCCGACCAGGTTGCCGTCGAAGTCGGTGCCGACCTGGCCGCGCACGTACACCGTGTTGCCGGCGCGCACGGCCTGGCAGAGGTCGTTGTCCAGAGACTGGTTGGGGTAGGTGTCCTTGGTGTTGAACATGCGGATACGGGTATGAGTGGGCATCAGTTGACTCCCTGCAGGCGGGGGATGGGTGCGTCTGCCTGGCGCTGCGCGGCATCGCGATAGGCGCTGTACTTGCGTTGCGTGGCGATATGATCGGCGACGTGCTTGGCGTCGTGCCACACGCCCCAGATGAACGATGAGCCCCGGCGCGACAGCCACGGCAGGCCGAGGAAATAGATGCCCGGCTCGCGGGATACGCCGCGCTGGTGCTGCGGCTTGCCGTTGGCGTCGAAGGTATCGACCTCCAGCCAGCTGAAGTCGGTGGCGAAACCGGTTGCCCAGATGATCGAGGTGACCCCGGCCGCGATCAGGTCCAGCTCGCGCAGCGGTTCGCGCATGCACGCCGGGTCGGCAGGCAGTTGCCGCGCCTGCGGTTCTTCCGGCAGGTCGAGGCCGTTGCGGGCGATGTAGGCGTCCGCGGCATCGAGCAGCGCCAGGTAGTTCTCGTCGCCCCGGCGGATGTTGTCGACCAGGTCATCGGCGAAGCGCACCACGCCGTCGTCGAAGGATCGGGTCAGGCCGACCAGCGTCATGCCTGCATGGGCCAGGCGGCGGAAATCGATGGTCTTGCCGCCAGCGGCTCCGCTGACGGCGATGGTCACGTGCTCACGGCCGGGCTTGGCGATCTCCGCGTCCCACTCGCCGAGCACGCCCAGCCACCAGCAGAAGTCGCGGTTGCGGTAGCTGCGTGGCGGTCGGTCGTGAGCGCCCACTGACAGGTACACCTGGCGGCCGGCCTGCAGCAGCTCATCGGCGATCTGCGTGCCCGAGGAGCCAGCGCCCACCACCAGCACCGCGCCGGCCGGCAACTGCTGGGGGTTGCGGTAGTCGGCGGAATGCAGCTGCGTCAGGCGCGCATCCTCCGGCGCGATGGCCGGGATCACCGGGCGCTGGAACGGCCCGGTGGCAGCAACCACCCGGTTGGCCTCGATCACCCCCTGTGAGGTTTCGATGGTGAAGCCGGGGCGATTGGCATTGCGGCGGACCTGCTTCACGTCCACGCCGGTACGAATCGGCGCGTCGAAGGTGCGCGCATAGGCTTCGAAGTAGGCGGCCACCTGCTCCTTGTGGGGAAAGGCGTCGTCGTCGATGTCGAATTCCAGGCCGGGAAAGCGGTCATGCCAGGCCGGCCCGTTGGCCACCAGCGAATCCCAGCGCATGGTGCGCCAGCGTTCGGCGATGCGCTCGCGCTCCAGCACCAGGTGCGGCACGCCCAGCTTGCTCAGGTGCTCGCTCATCGCCACCCCGGCCTGGCCCGCGCCAACCACCAGGGTATCGGTTTCGATTTTATCGACAGTCATCGCTATGTCCCTCTGAAAAAGGCCCGCTGCCTTTCGGCCAAGGCCGGGCGCGGGCAAGTGCGCAAGCCGCTCGTGCCTCGAGGCCCATTGTGTTCAGTGCCGGGGAATAGCGAAATTAGCGTTTTTGTCGTCGTTGGCCAGCAAAAAGCTGGGTACCGCCGTGACGCCGCTCGGCATGCCAGTCCGGCGCCCGGATCACCTGGCGTTGTCGCCGAGCATCACCCGGTTGCGGCCTGCCCCCTTGGCGGCGTACAGGGCCACATCGGCGGCCGCGACCAGCGCGGCCGCCGTCGGCATATCCCGCCCTGGCTCGCAGGACGCGACGCCGATGCTCAGGGTCAGGTTGCCGTAGGGTGAGCCTTGGTTGACGATCGCCAAGGCCTCGACATCCGCGCGAATCCGCTCGGCTACGGTCAGCGCCGGGGTGCTGTGCGCGCCGGGCAGGATCAGCGCCATTTCCTCGCCGCCGTAGCGTGCCGTGATATCCGCACTGCGCTTGGCGTGACGCTTGATCACTGCCGCCACCTGCTTGAGCGCCTCGTCGCCGGCCGGGTGGCCGTACTGGTCGTTGAAGCGTTTGAAGTAGTCTACATCGACCAGCACGAAGGACAGCGGCTGGCCCTGGGCCAGCGCGGCGCTGAAGGCGGCCTGCAGGGCTTCGTCCAGGCGACGGCGTGTGGCGAGGCCGGTGAGGGCATCCTCGCCGGCGATGATCGCCAGTGCATGGTTGGCCTCCGCGAGATCACGGTGCATGCCTTTCAGGCTGGCCTCCATCTGCCCCTGGCGCAGCAGCGCGCGCCAGATCATCCAGGCCAGGGACACGAACAACAGCAGCACGATGCCGCTCAACGCCCAGCTTTGCCGTGCCCGCTTCTTCCAGGCCTGCATCGCCTGTTGTTCGGACACCGCCGCCGCCACCAGAATCGGATACTCGGCGCTGGAGTCGAATCCGTAGATACGCCTCACGCCGTCGGTCATCGCCTTCAGCACGATGGTGCCACGTGTCACGCCATCGTCGTTGAGCATGCGCAGTACCGGGCTTTTCGATACGTTGAGCGCGAAGCTCTTGGGCGTCATCAGTGACCGGGCAAGGATGGTGCCGTCCCGGTTGACCAGGCCGATGATGCCCTCGCTACCGAGGTCGATGGTCTGGTAGAGGTCGACGAAGTGCCGGATCAGCAGCGTCGCCAGCAACACCCCGCGAAACCCGCCATCGGCATCGCTGAGGCGCAGTGACAGCGAAATCACCCATTCACCGGTCATGCGACTCTGGATGGGCGCACCGATGAACAGGCCATGGTTGCCGTCGCGGCGGTGAAAGACGAAATAATCCCGGTCGGTGGCGTTATAGGTCGGGCTCGAGTCGGCGATGGTGGTGACCAGCGCACGGCCGTCCGTGCCGACCACGGTGAAGCCCTCGACATCGCGCAGCACGCCCAGCTGTGCCCGTGATACCTCCAGCACCTCGCGCAGGTTGTCGGCGCTGTAGCCGGAAACCTCGAGCTTGCGCTGAATGCCGATCAGCACCGTGTGGGCATCGCGGATCGTCGACTCCGCCTGACGGGTGAGGGCGGTCGACAGGTTCTGCATGTCGTCGACGCGTTGCCTCAGCGCTTCGCGCTTGTCCCACTCGACCTGCATATGGGTCAGCAGCAGGACGGCCACCCCCACGACGCTGGTCATGATCGCGACCAGGCGCCTGAGGTGAGCGATTTTCGAAGGCTGACTCGTCAAGTTCTCAGGCCCGGCTTAGGCGATGTCGTGTGCCTATCACCTGCACGATGGGCGCACACGGCGGGATAGGCAGCAGGGAATGGACGTGCTGATTCTCGCCATGATAGAGGGCTGTGCCGGAATTATGAATGGTCAGTTTGCCTGCTGGCCTGTCGTCGCCGCGTCGACGGGCACGGCCGGAGCCCTTCGCGGACAGGCCGCCAAGGCGCCTGTCGATGCCACGGCCGGGTGGCCCTGGCCAATGGCACCGGCCTCAGTAGGTGATGCACACCGATTTGGTTGCGGTGAAGCCTTCGATGGCCGCGCGGCCGAATTCCCGGCCCATACCCGACTGCTTATAGCCACCGAAGGGCAGGTTGGGGTCGACGGCACGTGGTTGTTGACCCACACGGTGCCGGTTTCGATCCGCGGGATCAGTTCCACCACGCGGCCCAGGTCATTGCTCCAGAGGCTGGCGGTGAGGCCGTAGCAGCTGTCGTTGACCATGCCCGGTGCCTGCTCGACATCGAACGGCAGTACCGCAGGCACCGGCCCGAAGAGCTCTTCCTGGACCGCCGTCATGTGCTGCTGCAGGTTGCCGAGCACCGTGGGTCGCACGAAGTACCCCGGCAGGTCGGGCTCGCCGCCGGTGGTGAACTGCGCGCCTTCGCGGCGGGCGATGTCCAGGTAGCGCAGCGCGCTGTCCTGCTGCTTGCGCGAGACCAGGGCATTGATCTGCACGTCGGGATCCATGTCGGCGCCGATCTTCAGGGCGGCAACCTGGGCGGTCAGCGGCGTCTCGTCGGCGGGCTTGATGATGATGGTGTTGCCGCAGGCCAGGGCCGGCATGATTTTCCACAGGGCGATCATCATCGGGAGGTTCCATGGCACGATGCAGGCAATCACCCCCGACCGGCTCGCGGCGCGTGTAGGCGTTCAAGCATGCCCCGGCGGGCACCGGGATCGACACGTCGAGGGTCTGGCCCTCGATCTTGGTCGCCCAGCCCGCCATGTAGCGCATGTAGTTGAGCGAGGCGCCGACTTCCACGGCGCGTGCCAGGTGGATCGACTAGCCCTGGTCGAGGGTTTCCAGTTGCGCCAGCTGTTCATCTTGGGCCTCGACCAGACCGGCGAAGCGCAGCAGGATACGCTCGCGCTGGGCCGCTCCAGACCCCGGTTTCGAAGGCCTGCCGGGCGCTGCGCACGATGCGCTCCACCTGGTGGGCATCGGCCTGCCGGGTGCGGCTGATCACTCGGTTGGTGGCTGGGTCGAAGATACCCCGGACGGTGCCCGTGCTGGTCTGGCGCTGTTCGCCATCGATGAACGAGGCGTGCGGGCGTGCAAGGAAGTCCTCGACGCTGGCGAGGGTCGCGATCTGAGAGGTTGTCACGAGCGGCTCCTGTACTGGGCAGGTGGATGGTTCGCCGATGGCGATCACCTATCCAGCATAAGGAGCGGCGCCCGGGGTGACTTGACTCTGCCTGCCGGCGAGACATGACTCTGCGTGCACGACCTGGCGCCGCACGTGCCGGCGCGGCTGTGCAGGCGACCCCTACATTTATTCCCGGGATTGGAAGCGCTGCACACTGTGACTGCGATGTCAGCAGACCCCCTGCGCATCGGATTGGCGCTCGGCCAGGTGCATCGGTATAATCCGCCGGCCTCTGAGGGCCTATAGCTCAGTTGGTTAGAGCAGAGGACTCATAATCCTTTGGTCCACGGTTCGAGTCCGTGTGGGCCCACCATGTAAATCAAAGAATTAAGCTAGCCTTCGGGCTGGCTTTTTCTTTTTCTACGGCCTGAAAATTTTTTGGTCACCGTTAGGTATCTGCTGGCCAGCACCGTCATGTTTTTGCTCAGCCGAAGCGTAGCAGCTAACCACCGGTGGAGCGTCATACAGCTCTACTTAGCCCAGTTCTTCAGAACTCACTATCAGGGTATTGATATGGCTTAGAGAAAATGATGGCGCTAGGCATCAGCGTTGACGCAGAGGAGATTTTCGTCATGACGAAATCTCCCAGGTGGCCATGTATTGGGCGCCTCTCTGATCGAATGGCTCATCCTGATAATTAGACATTGAGCCGAATATCGGGGACTATCAGCTCAAAATATGAGCCGAATAGGTTGGCTAATCGACTCATGCATGAGCATTCTTGATGACTCCCCCTTACTGGACCTGGCAACAGCCTGAATGGCCACACTTCACCTGGCAAGCTGCACAGCTCGCTCCGCTGCTACGTGCATGCACCCACGCCCAAGGCCGGCTGTTAGGCATGCTGGGTGCTGCTGGAAGTGATACAGAGGCGCAGAGCAGCCTGGATGCCATGCTGCAGAATATCGTCACGTCGTCCGCTATCGAAGGCGAACAACTTAACGTCGGGTCAGTGCGCTCCTCGCTGGCAAGACGCCTGGGCTTGAGTGAGGATGGTCGCACGACACCCCGTTCGGAAGGGTTGGCGGAGCTGTTGATTGATGCCACGCAGGAATGTCAGTCATCGTTAGATCTACCACGCCTTCTCAACTGGCATCGTTGGTTGTTTCCTGTCGATGAGAGTCTATCGGCTCGCCCCCTACACATTGGTGAGCTGCGTGGTGAGGAGCCGATGCAGGTCGTTTCTGGCCGGCTTGATCGACCAACCGTTCATTTCGAAGCACCGCCACGGGAAGGACTGGATCAGCACCTGGCGGAGTTCCTAGCCTGGTTCGAAAGCAGTCGCAGTGATGTGAGTCTTGATCCATTACTGCGTGCAGGGATCGCCCATTTCTGGTTCGTCACCTTGCACCCGTTCGACGATGGCAACGGCCGTCTCACGCGGGCCATCACCGATATGGCCCTGGCACAAAGTGAGCAACAGGCCATCCGCTTCTACGCCATGTCAGCGAGTATCCTGGACGACCGCGCAGGCTACTACCGCGTCCTTGAGGCCAGCCAGAAAGGTGGCCTGGATATCACTGCATGGCTGCACTGGTTCCTGGGCACGCTGCTGAAGAGCCTGGAGCAGGCCTTGGCGCGTATCGACAGAGTGCTGGCCAAAGCCCGCTTCTGGCAGGCGCATCGAGGACAGGCTCTGTCTGCTGAACAAATCAAGGTGCTGAACCGGCTGCTCGACGGTGGCGAGTGCGGCTTTGGAGATGGCATCAGCGCGGCTCAATATCAATCTGTTGCTAAGGTATCCAAAGCCACAGCAACGCGGCACTTGAGTGTTCTACTGGATAAGGGCTGCATTGTCCGCCTGCCTGGCGGTGGCCGTAGTACTCGCTATCAGATCATCGCTGACTGATACAGCTACCTTTTAATACTATCGTGCCATTACGCTAAATTTCGGTACTATCCAGCCAACGCAGGATTCTCCGAAAGGTCGAGAAATGGACTTCACCCCTGTTATTGCCCAGGTATTGGGCATGCTGATCTGGTTTATCCCAGCCGTATTTCTGATCGCGCTGATCAAGTCGCCTAGGGCCAAGGGCCATATCGGCGAACTGATCGTCCGATTCTTCGCTCACAGACAGTTGGATGAGCACACCTACCGCCGCCTGCATAACGTCACCCTGAATACGCCCGATGGCACGACGCAGATCGATCACGTCTTTCTGTCGATCTACGGCATCTTCGCGCTGGAAACGAAGAACATGAGCGGCTTGATATTCGGCAGCGAGAAGCAGGCACAATGTACGCAGAAGCTCTATAAACGCACCTTCAAATTCCAGAGCCCGCTGCGGCAGAACTACAAGCACCTCAAAGCTCTGGAAGCCACCCTTGGCGTCCCCCCCGAGCACCTGCACTCGGTCATCACCTTCGTTGGCGGCAGCAGCTTCAAAACCGAAATGCCGGTCAACGTGACCCAGGGCATTGGCTTATCCGCTATATCAAGTCATTCCAGCAACCCGTATTCAGCGAGGCTGAAGTCGAGGCCATGCTGCACGCACTGCAATCCGGCCGCCGTGCGCCGACGCTTGCCACGCACCGCGAGCATGTGCAAAACCTTAAGCGGCGTAGTGACCCGACAGCCGAGCGACAATGCCCGAAATGCAGCAGCGCGCTGCTGTTACGAACAGTGAAATCAGATCCGAAAGCGGGACAGCAATTCTGGGGCTGCTCGGCGTTTCCCAAATGCCGAACGATGCAGAGTTTTTGAAATGAATGTAAGAATAGAAAGTCGTGGTCTGCCCCAATTGCCGTACGGAATGACGATCACCAGCGTATACGATGGCCCAAGTGGTATGCCATGATCTGCACAGCCCTATCGATTTATTATGCATAAAGGGATTTTATGATCGAGATAGTCCAAGTAAAAGCATTCCCAGCAAAACGCTTTTTCGTTGAGATGCTGACCCGAGATATTGAGTTGAAAGACTCATTACTTGATTTGCTTGATAACTGTATTGATGGTGTTATGCGTGAGAAAAAGGATCACCTCGACGATCCTCTCCCTTACGAAGGCCACACAGCACATATAACCTTCAATAAAGAAGAGTTCAAAATAACTGACAATTGTGGCGGCATCCCAAAGGGAGTTGCACTCGATAGAGCCTTTCGCCTGGGTCGCCCTGATAAAGAAACAGACTCAGATATTCCGACTGTCGGTGTTTACGGTATAGGCATGAAGCGCGCCATTTTTAAAATGGGCCGCCAAGCAGTAGTTTCATCTTTTACAGAGGAAAGCTCATATACAGTCTCGATATCGCCAGACTGGATAGACGACGACAATAACTGGGAGCTTCCCCTGGAAGAAATAGAGCGTAAAGACGAGCAGACAGGAGTAAGTGTTTCAGTAACCGATCTGTACTCTGGCGTTTCTCGCCTCTTCTCAGATGCAACCGCTTTTGAAAATGACCTAATTAAATCCATTTCCGCATACTACGGGAACATTATTCTCAAAGGATTTAATGTCTTCGTTAATGGAAAAAGAGTTCTGCCAACAGGCTCCTCGTTCATCCTAAGTCAGGAGGCATTTAATACAGGCGCAGGCATCGCGCCCTACGTATATACGGGGGAAGTGAACGGCGTATCTATTGAGATGGCCGTAGGCTTCTATCGAAATTTACCAACTGACGAGGAACAAGAAGAGTCCTTGTTAGGGCGTCCATCCACAGAGCAAGCAGGATGGACGATCATATGCAATGATCGAGTCGTCCTCTATGCAGACAAAACCAGGGTGACTGGGTGGGGAGAGGCGGGAGTTCCTCAATACCACACCCAATTCGTCTCAATAGCCGGAGTTGTAAGCTTTAAATCAAATGATGCCGCTCGTCTGCCAGTTACAACGACTAAGCGGGGGATCGACGGAAACTCTGAACTTTATTTGTCAGTAAAAGAGTTTATGCGCGAAGGAATGAAACTTTTTACCAGTTATACAAATAAGTGGAAAGTACCCTCTGCGGACAGGCCCGAACTTGCCACTCCTGCCTTGGCATCAACGGCCAAGAGCATCGTTGCCATGGTTCCTGCTGACAAATGGTCCCAAGACCGTAAAAGCACAATCAAGGGGAACAAATTTAAGCCCGTCTTGCCGACTCCTGAAAAGAACGATGAATTTAGATTCATGCGCTTCTCACGGCCACTTTCCGACATAAGGACACTCGGAGAGCATTACTTTGATGATCCGGATTATGCACCAGGCGAGATCGGAGGCATCTGCTTTGACGAGGCACTGAAGAGGATAAAAGGATGAGCGCCGGAGGTAACATCCCTTATCATCTTCGCCAGAACAAGGCTATCGAGAGAAACCTTTTTATTGACCTGCTTACACGAGTTGGAAGATATTTTAATGTATCGGACTTCCAATATATCGGCTTTGGCGGGCCATTCCTAGAGGATTTTAAGCACCTGCACTCATCTCTTAGGATCTCTAACATGATTTCCTTAGAGATGGATGGGAACGTATTCTCAAGGCAGAAGTTTAACAAGCCGTCCTCGTGTATTGCGCTGCGAAAAGAGAGCAGCTCGGACTTCTTGAATTCCTTTGACTTCGACGCTGCAGACAATCTGATAGTCTGGTTTGACTATGCAACTCCGCAGATTAGTATACAGCTTGCCGAACTTCAGCAGCTTGTAGAGAAGCTGAGTCATGGTGATATATTTAAAGTTACGGTTAACGCAACCCCGGTTTCATTAGGGCATGCCGATGCTAAGGCCGAAATATTGAATCGCAGAGCAGAAACAGCCCGAGCCCGACTGGGGGAATACGCCCCGGCACATATAAATCCTAGCGACGTTAATACAAAGAATTATCCAGCACTTCTTCTCAAGGCCTTAATTAACGCGGCAAAGCACGGGCTTGCAGGTGACTCAAGTTTAGTACTGGAGCCGCTTGTTTCTTTTGCTTACACCGACGGACAACAAATGCTGACGCTTTGTTGTGTTCTTTTAAATGCTGAAGAGCGAGATCAGTTCTTCGACAAAACGAGGTTGCGCAGTTGGCCATTTTATAACGACTGTATTCAAGCCCCTAAATCTATCAGTGTTCCCGTGCTTTCTCTTAAAGAGCGTGTGCATGTGGAGTCCATGCTGCCCGGTGCGACTGCGGACGAAATTTTCGAAGATCTAAATTATTACGTCGGCAAGGATGATCAATCGGCGCGGGATGAAATGAGTAACTTCATTTCGTTCTACAGAATGTACCCTTGGTATTCGAGGGTAGTGATTTAGGTTGTGCCGGCTAGCCCCTAGGGGGTGTGCTTTGCCCAATCAGCTGATAGGATTCCGCGCCCGATCGACAAGCCAGCTCCATTGGAGTACCGTTTGATCGCCATAACGGAATTTCTCTATGCTGACCCTTTTAGACCTCTTCAGCGGGTGTGGTGGCCTCACCCTTGGCTCCAAACAAGCTGGATTCACCACGGAGCTTGCGGTTGACATCGACCCCATTCTCTCCAGCTCATTCGGACTGAATTTCCCGGCGATTCCTTTCCTCAATGCTGACGTCACGACGCTGACAAGCGACAGACTTAAAGCCCTTCTACCTCGTGGTGTTGATGGGGTGATTGGGGGCCCTCCCTGCCAGGCTTTTAGCGGGATGGGGAGGGGCTTAGCAGACGACCCCAGGCGCTCGCTGCTGGGCGAGTTCTTCCGAATTGTGGCGACTGTAAAGCCTGCATTTTTCATGATGGAAAACGTGCCTGGATTGGTTTTCCCAGCTAACAGGCACGTTCTTGAGGAGGCCATCGCGTCCCTGAGAGGGAAATGGCAAATAGTTGGCCCTGTTGTTTTAGATGCATCTGACTTTGGCGCTCCTACCAAGCGCCGCCGCGTTTTTGTGTTTGGTTTCGATAAACAGAGAATGCGGGTTCCCAGCTTAGAGAGCCTGACCCAATCAGATGCTCTGAGGGTCAACGTTCATGACGCGATCGGGGATTTGGCTACTTCAACAACCGTTCGGGGAAACCCTAATCTTTGGAAATACGGCGCCCGCAAGGCTTCTGCTTACGCTCAGAAGCTGCGCGCAGAGTCAGGGGTCTTTACAAGCCACCAACTAACCGAGCATCGGGCCGAGACAGTCGAGCGATTTCAGTCAGTCCCGCAAGGAGGCGTCGATCCTGTAGGAAAATATAAACGGCTTGCTTGGGATGGCCTATGCCCTACCTTGAGGGCAGGGACTGGTAGTGATCGTGGCTCCTACCAAGCAGTGAGGCCGTTACATCCGTTAGAGAATCGTGTGATCACTCCTCGCGAGTGCGCAAGGCTTCAAGGATTCCCTGATGATTTCATTTTCCATCCAACCGTGTGGCATAGCTGCAGGATGATTGGCAACAGCGTCTCTCCGATAATCGCAGCAACACTACTGAGCAATATCAGGGCCTCTCTGGAGCATGATCCGGTAGTCAGTGGAAGAGAAAAGCAACCATTAGAAATGGCCACACCCTAGGCATTAGGTACAGCCAAATGGTTCTCATCAGTACAATGGCGGTACAGTACTAAGTTTTTACCGATTCCGCATAATTACGCTCAACACCAGTAACCACGCTACTTCCAGCTAACTGTACCTACGCTAACCTACTCACGGTTTCACTAGGCTTGCAGCGTTTCCAGGCAACTCATAATCCTTTGGTCCACGGTTCGAGTCCGTGTGGGCCCACCACCTTGAAAGCCGCGCATTGCGCGGCTTTTGCGTTTCTGGCGGGTGATGCGCGAGCGCGTTCACCGCGCAGTGCTGCCGTCCTCGAACCAGCCATCCTCTTTGATCCTGTCGATCACATCCCTGCTTGGCTGTAGAGCTTGGGCCCGTGGCGGTTCACTGCATGACGTTCTGCAGATGGGCAGCAGGCCGCTCGGCGGAAGAAACAGGCAAACCTGCCTCCGTTCCAGGATCTTTTCAACGCATCCGGGGGTCTATGTCGCTTGGCCGCCATCTGCAGGGAGCGATGTGCCGGCCCCATCCGGCCCAGACTGAGAACCAGGTCGTGGCGCCTCCACGGATATGACTGTAGTCTGAGCCCATAATGAAAATATCCTTATGATCGATCGCTCCCCGCAAGACCGCATTATCGTCGCCGATGATCACCCGGTCTTTCGCGAAGGCCTTAGCCGCATCGCGCAACGCGTGTTCCCCCACGCTTGCATGCTCGAGGCCGGCGACATGGACGAGGTGCTCGCCCTGGCCGGCGCCGGCGCGCCGCCCAGTCTGTTCATGCTCGATCTGCTGTTTCCGGGGCAGTCCCCGCAGGCCATTGGTGCGTTGCGCCAGCGGTTCCAGCGCAGCTCCATCGTGATCGTATCGATGGTCGACAACCGCGAGCTGATCGACGAGGTGATGGCCGCTGGTGCCGATGGGTTCATCGGCAAGGCGACGCCGCCCGACGAAATTGCCGCCGGGCTACTGGCCGTGCGGGCGGGGGATTTCGTCCTCAGCCTGGGCCCGGCCGGGGTGCCGGCCTTTACCGAGGGCAGGCACTTGCTCGAGCAACTGACGCCCCGCCAGCAGGACGTGCTGCGGCTACTGGTGCGCGGCCTGTCGAACAAGGAGATCGCCCGCCAGTTGGACATCTCTCCCTTTACCGTTCGTATCCATGTCTCGTCCCTGCTGCGCACGATGGATGTCGGCAGCCGTGCCGCCGCAGCCGCCAAGGCAGCGCAGGCGGGCTTGCGCTGAGCGTCAGGCGGCCCGCGATGCGAGTTTGAGTGCCACCAGCAGCGAGCGCAGTTCGGCGGGCTGCACGGGCTTGGACAGGATCGGAATGTTGTCGTCGCCCAGCTGTTCCTGCACACGGCGCACGTCGTGCCCGGTCATGATGATCGCCGGGACGTTGCGGCCGCTGAGTGCGCGGACATGCTTGATGCAGTCGGCCCCGGAGGCTTCGCGCCCGAGGTCGAAGTCGGTGACCACCAGATCGAAGTCCGGCGATACGTCGGGCAGCGAGGTGAAGGTGGCGACTTCGCAGCCCCACTTCTTCAGCAGGGTGGCGGTGGCCAGCAGCACGTTCTGATCGTCCTCGATCAGGCACACTCGCAGCCCATCCAGCATGCGTGGCGCCTGGTTGCCGCCCTGTGCCGGCGCTGCGCGCTCGACCGGCGGCGTCACCCGCTGCAGGCCATCGATTGCCGCGAGGGTGCCGTGGCCCTCCACGGAGCGGATGCGAATACGCAGGTCCATCAGAGTGGCCAGCCGCCTGACGATGGTCAGCCCCAGGCCCATACCCTCGACATCGCTGTCGCGGGCCTGACGCACCCGGTAGAACTCTTCGAAGATGTTATCGAGGTGCGCTTCGGCGATGCCTCGGCCCTTGTCGTAAAGCTCGATGGACACGCCCGTGCTCCTGCTTCGGCAGCCGATCAGCATGGGCTGCCCCGGGGCGTACTTCAGGGCGTTGGAGAGCAGGTTCTGCAGCATGGTGGTCAGTAGCCCTTGATCGGCGTACACGTATATCGGCGGGCAGCGCAGGCGGATAGCCACCCCGGCCCAGCGAGCCGCTTCGGTATTCTGCTGGACCAGTTGCTGCAGCAGGTTGTGCAGTGGCAGGGCTTCCATCTGCGGGACCACCTTGCCACTGTCCAGCGAGTAGATGTCGAGAATCGAGCGGAACAGGCGGGCAACGCTGTTCAGCGATTTGTCGATGTTCTCTACCAGACGCTTCTGCTCGCTGTCCAGGCTGCTGTCGCGCAGGCAGGCGGTGAACAGGCTGATGGAGTGAATGGGCTGACGCAGATCGTGACTGGCCTGCGCCAGGAACTGCGACTTGGCCAGGTTGGCAGCCTGCTCGGCCTCGGTCGCCCGGCGTGAGCGCTTGAGCAGGGAGTGTATGTAGGCCGGCACCATCAGGGTGGTGAGCACCAGGGTGAAGATCAGGTAGGGCTGCGACTGCCAGTAGGCCGACGTGACGGTGATTATCAGCAGCGAGAGCGTGGCCATGATGGTTGCCAGCAGCAGGTAACCCGCCCTGTAACGCAACCCGTAGCCGACCGTCACCCAGAGCAGAACGGCGTAGATCGGCAGCATGGGGGCGCCGCCCGCTGAAATGACCAAGGTGATGGTGGTGTAGTCGATCAGCATGGTGAGCACCCGTCGCAGCGGGTAGCTGCCGGGGCGGCGGCGAATGTCGAACCAGAGCGCCAGGGCGGCGGCACAGTAGGTCGCTTCGTAGAGGAAGATATCCCAGGCCACCTCCGCCTCGATCATGGCGAGGTAGTAGAGCACCAGTGCGTAGCTGATGGCGATTGGCGAGATGATCAGGCGCACGACCGCCTGAGCATGCTCGACGTCGTACGCCGGGGAGGTGGTTACGGACATGGGGATTCCCTGCAGGCCATTCGAGTCGGATATCCGCCCACCATAGGCCGCCGGCATTTGCACACGCAAGACAACAATAAGTCCGCAAAGTGCCTTTAGCACACCCGTACTATTCCGCTGCTCATATACCCTTTCTAAAATCGCGGGCATCGCTTCGGCAATGAGTCGGAGTCCACTGACAGACTGACAGATAGAGGGACGCATCGAATGGCTACCAAAGGAACGCTTGGGGCTCTACTCATTGCACCCGTGCTGGTCACCCTGGCAGGGTGCCTGCCGCAGAACACGCAAAGCCAGGGCCTGCACAGCTCGCAGGTGGCCGGTGGCGCCGCACCGTGCACGCCGAGCACCTCCGACAACTTGATCTCCACCGGCCGCAGCCTGCTGAGCATCGCCAACTCCGTGCTGGAAACCCAGCAGAGCTTCCAGGGTGACTCAACCACCTACGCCCAGCGCATGCAGGCTGCGGAGAAGGCGCAGAAGGTCAACCAGGGCAATGACGTGCTCAACAACGTCGAAAGCATGACCGCCGGCCTCGGTGCCAGCGCTCCGTGCACGGCCACCGCTACTGCCGCACCGGCCGCTGCATCGCGTTGATCACGAGTGCCCCGTCAGCCTGTTCGGGAAACCGAGCAGGTTCGCTACCGAAAAAGCCGCGCAGTGCGCGGCTTTTTCGTGTGTGGCGTTTGCTTTCAGCGGTGAGGTGGCAGGCATCCTAGGGGCCTTGTTTTTTCACCGGCATGAAAAAGCCCGGCATCGGCCGGGCTCTTTCGTTTGCAGCGCTGCCGCTTACTTGCCGTAAACCGGCAGTTTGGCGCAGATGGCCTTGACCTTCTCACGGACGGCGTCGATCACCGCTTCGTTGTTCAGGTCGGCCAGGATGTCGCAGATCCAGCCCGCCAGTTCCTTGCACTCGGCCTCCTTGAAGCCACGGGTGGTGACCGCCGGGGTACCGAAGCGCAGGCCGGAAGTCACGAACGGGGAGCGTGGGTCATTCGGCACCGAGTTCTTGTTGACGGTGATGAAGGCCTTGCCCAGCGCGGCATCGGCGTCCTTGCCGGAGATTTCCTGCTTGATCAGCGAGAGCAGGAACAGGTGGTTCTGGGTGCCGCCGGAAACGACGTCGAAGCCACGCTCGATGAATACGCCGGCCATGGCCTGGGCGTTTTTCACGACCTGCTGCTGGTAGGTCTTGAACTCGGGCTGCAGCGCTTCCTTGAAGCAGATCGCCTTGGCGGCGATGACGTGCTCCAGCGGGCCGCCCTGGGCGCCCGGGAATACGGCGGAGTTGAGCTTCTTCTCGATGTCGGCGTTGGCCTTGGCGAGGATCAGGCCGCCGCGCGGGCCGCGCAGGGTCTTGTGGGTGGTGGTGGTCACCACGTCGGCGAACGGCACCGGGTTGGGGTACACCCCAGCGGCGACCAGGCCGGCCACGTGGGCCATGTCGACGAACAGGTAGGCACCTACCTTGTCGGCGATGGCGCGGAAGCGCGGGAAGTCCAGAACCTGAGAATAGGCGGAGAAGCCGGCGACGATCATCTTCGGCTTGTGCAGGGTAGCCAGGCGCTCGACTTCGTCGTAGTCGATCAGGCCGTTGCCGTCGATGCCGTACTGAACGGCGTTGTACAGCTTGCCCGAGGAAGACACGCTGGCGCCGTGGGTCAGGTGGCCGCCGTGGGCCAGGCTCATGCCGAGGATGGTGTCGCCGGCGCTGAGCAGGGCCAGGTAGACGGCAGCGTTGGCCTGGGAGCCGGCGTGGGGCTGGACGTTGGCGTAGTCGGCGCCGAACAGCTCCTTGGCTCTGTCTATTGCAAGCTGCTCGACCACGTCGACGTACTCGCAGCCACCGTAGTAGCGCTTGCCCGGGTAGCCTTCGGCGTACTTGTTGGTCAGCACCGAGCCCTGGGCTTCCATGACGGCCGGGCTGGTGTAGTTTTCCGAGGCGATCAGCTCGATGTGCTCTTCCTGGCGCAGGGCTTCTTGCTGCATGGCTTCGAAGAGCTCGGCGTCGTACTTGGCAATGGTCAAATCACGGCTGAACATGGCAATCCCCTGAGAGTCGGCTGGGCAGATGAAAATAGGCTGCGGATTCTAACGCATCCGGGCTGGCCAGGCATATGAAGCGTGATCATGGCCAGGATAAGCCGCGTTCACTCGCTGCCCGCTAGGTGTGTAAACCCAGTACGTTGTTCAGTGGAAGTGGCGCGCGACTGATGGGTGGTAGGTAGCCTAGGCTGGCGTGAGGTCGGTGCCAGTTGTAATGATGAAGCCAAGGTAGCAGGTGGGCGGCCCGTTGCTCTGAAGTGTCATAGCTGCAGGCATACGCCCACTCGCGCAAGCTGGTCTGGATGAATCGCTCGGCCTTGCCGTTGGTGCGCGGTGTGTAGGGTTTGGTCCACAGATGACGCAAGCCAAGCCTGCGCACCAAACGCCGGAAGCGCTTGGATCGGTAGCAGACGCCATTGTCGGTCATGATGCGAGTAATCCGTATGCCCAGGCCGCGGTAGTAGCGCAGCGCCT
>NZ_FNDG01000032.1 GCF_900100535.1 Phytopseudomonas flavescens | reverse complement strand
AGCGCATCGCCTGCGAACGGCAGCGCATCGCCAAGGGCATAGAAAACGCCGTAGAGGTTGTTGAACACCACGTACGAGAAGGTGACCAGGGTCATCGCCGCGAGAAGAAACGCCACGGCGGCTTCCTCGAGGCGATTCCATAGGCGCTGCAACGCATTCATCAGCGGTCTCCCAGAGAGAGTTGTTGTAATTGTTTTGCCAAGCCGACTCTAACCCCGCCGTCTGGCGGGCAGATATTCACGATTGGTAAACGCGGCCTTCGGCGTGGGCGAATAGTGCAGGGGCAGCTTCAAGCGGCAAGCTCCAAGTTAAAGGCGCTAGCGGACATTCGTAGGGTGGACGACGCTTCATCCGTCCACCGCTCTGCGATCGCGATGGTGGATGAAAAGAGCGTCAGCTACGCGCCCCGATCCACCCTACGGCTGCTATCGCCTTGTAACGGCCTTTCGGGGCTCAGGCCGGTTCGGATATTTCGATCAGGTTCAGGTCGGGGTCGCGCAGGTACACCGAGCGGATCGGCCCCGTGGCGCCGGTGCGCATCACCGGCCCTTCGATGATCGGCCAGCCGACCCGCTGCAGGTGCGCGATCACCTCCTCCAAGGGCTGACTGGCGATGAAGCACAGATCCAGCGCACCCGGCACCGGCAGGTGAGCCTTGGGCTCGAACTCCTTACCACGCACGTGCAGGTTGATCTTCTGGTTGCCGAAGCAGAACGCCTGGCGGCCATTGCCGAAGGTCTCCAGGCGCATGCCCAGCACCTCGACGTAGAAGTGCGTGGTCGCGTCAGCATCGGCCGCGGTCAGCACCAGATGATCCAGGTGATCGAGCATGGCGGTCTCCGTGTTCTCTGGATTACTGGCCAGCAGCGTTGGCGGCCTGGGCCGCTTCGATCAGGTCACTGCCGATCCTGCCTTCGTATTGCTTCCAGATCGGTCGCATGATATCGCGCCACTGTGCCCGCTCCTCGTCGCTGAGGGTGATCAGCTCATGCTTGCCGCTGGCGAGGATCTGCTCCTTGTCCTTTTCGTTGAGCGCCAGCGCCTGGCGATTCACTTCGGCAGTGACCTCATCGATGATGCTGCTCAGCTCGCCACGCACGTCCTCTGGCAGGCCGTTCCAGAATGCCGCATTGGTGATCAGCATGTAGTTGCCGACGGCATGGTTGGATTCGATCATGTACTGCTGCACTTCATAATGGCGCTGGCTGTAGATGTTCGACCAGGGATTGTCGGAGGCGTTGATCACCCCGGTCTGCAGGCCCTGATAGATCTCCGCGAAGGCCATCTTGCGCGGCACCGCACGCAGTGCGCTGATCTGCGCGGCCTGCAGGTCCGAAGGCTGCACGCGGAATTTCATGCCCCGGGCATCGCTCGGCACGTGCAATGGTTTGTTGGCGGTGAACTGGCGCATGCCGTTGAGCCAGTAGGCCAGGCCGAGAATGCCGTTGTTCTCCAGGCTGTGCAGCAGCTCCTGGCCCTTGGCCGACTGCTCGAAACGCTGTGACGCCGCAGCGTTGTCGAACAGGAACATCAGATCGAAGATCTGCACCCGTGGCTGATACTTCTCCAGCTTCACCGGTGCAGGCGCCAGCAGTTGCACGTCGCCGAGCAACAGCGCCTCCATCTCCTTGCCATCGCCGAACAGCGAAGAGTTCGGGTACACCTCCACGCGCGCCTTGCCCGCCAAGCGTTCCTTCACCAGTTTCTGCAGCATGCGCGCGCCCTGCCCCTTGGGCGTCTGGTCGGAGGCGACGTGGGCGAACTTGATGACGATTTCTTCGGCCTGCGCGGCGCCGCCGAAGGCCATGGCGGTGGAAAGCAGCACGCAGGACAAGCTGCGCGAGAGTAAGCGGGACATGAGGCGATCTCCTGTTGTTGTTAGTGCGGCGGGTCAGTGCCCTGCCGGATGCCTTTGTTCGCGACGAACTCTACTGCAGCGCCGAGAGCGACTAAATTCTTGATTGGCCAAGCCTGCCTTCGTGGTTGCCGAAGGCAGGGTCACTAGGGTCTATTGACGTGTCAGCACGACCGCGCCGGAGCCAGTTTTAGCGCGAGGCAAGGCACGAGGTGCGAAGTTTGGCTGGCCAAATGAGCCACCGAGAAACGCAGCATCGCGCTAAAACTGGCCCGGCCCTACGGGTTGCGCGGGAAATCACGCCATGCGTCGTTGGAGGACTTGAAAAGGGAATGCCATTCCCTGCGTCCTCCGCCTCGCTTGGCGAGATTTCTCGCAGCAACGCGGCTCGCGCTGAAACGTCAACAGACCCTAGCCAAGTGATCGACCATCTGCCGGGCGATCAGCGACAGGTTGTCGTAGTGCCGTACGCAGATGTTCAACGCGCGGATCGCCCAGGCATCCTCGATCTCCACGGCACGCACCGCCATGCCCGGCAGATAGGTGCGCACGGCCTGCTCGGGGAGGATGCCGATGCCCATGCCGGTGTGGATCATCCGGCAGATCGCCTCGAAGCTGCGCACCTGGATGCGCACCCGCAAATGCGCGCCTACCTGCTGCGCTGCCTCGCTGATCAGCGCATGCAGCGACGCCTCCTTCTGCAGGCCGATGAAGTCGTAGCCCACGGTGTCCAGCAGGGTCACCCGTTCGCGGGTCGCCAGGGGATGCTCGTTCGGCACCACCAGCACCAGCCGATCGCGGCGGTAGGGAAAGACCTGCACGCCATCGGCCTGCACATGGCCGGCGAAGATGCCGATATCGGTCAGCCCCTCGCGCACGGCGTGGACGATCTCGCTGCTGACCCGCTCTTCCAGATCGATACGAATCTGCGGGTGCTGGGCGGTGAAGGCGCTGAGGTCCTCGGGCAGAAAGGCGATCACCGCCGAGGTGTTGGCGTGGATGCGCACATGGCCGTTGATGCCTTCGCTGAACTCGCTGAGGTCGGCCTGCATGTGCTGAATGTTGTCCAGCAGGTTGCGCGCGTGGTGCAGCAGCGCATCGCCCGCTGGCGTCAACGCCACGCCCTTTGGCTGGCGATACAGCAAGGGCGTGCGCAGGTGCGCCTCGAGGTCGCTGATGCGCTTGCTCACCGCCGCCAGCGCCAGGTGCTCGCGCTCGGCGGCCCGGGTCAGGCTGCGCTCATCGGCAATGGCCACGAACAGCTTGAGGGTCAGAAAATCCACGCGCATGGCAGGCTCCGCTTCGTGATTGGCGAAAGGCTCATCGCCGCGACTGGCGCCGGGCAGGAGCGGCCACACCATAAGCCTTCGCGAGAGGCGAAGCCAGACTTGGCGATTGACTGATTGCGGCCAGGCCCGCCGTGGGAGATGCTCGCCGCCATCGACCCCAGTCATCGGGAATTCGCACATGTCTGCCGACTCAACCGTAACACCCATGGCCCTGGCCGGGCTCAAGGTCATCGAAATGGGCCAGCTGATCGCCGGCCCCTTCGCCAGCAAACTGCTCGGCGAGTTCGGTGCAGAGGTGATCAAGATCGAACCGCCGGGTATCGGCGACCCGCTGCGCAAATGGCGCAAGATCAAGGACGGCACGTCGCTGTGGTGGCACGTGCAGTCACGCAACAAGCAGTCACTGACCCTCAACCTCAAGGAAGCCGAAGGCCAGGACATCGTCCGCCGCCTGGTCGCCGAAGCCGACATCCTGGTGGAGAACTTCCGCCCCGGCACGCTGGAGGAATGGGGCCTGGGCTGGGACGAACTGTCACGCATCAACCCGCGGCTGATCATGCTGCGCATCTCCGGCTATGGGCAGACCGGCCCCTACCGCGACCTGCCGGGTTTCGGCGTGATCGGCGAGGCCATGGGCGGCCTGCGCCACCTGTCCGGCTACCCCGGCCAGGCGCCGGTGCGGGTCGGCGTGAGCATCGGCGACTCGCTGTCGTCGCTGTATGGGGTGATCGGTGTACTGCTCGCCCTGCAGGAGCGCAACCGCAGTGGCCAGGGCCAGCAGATCGACGTTGCCCTGTACGAGTCGGTGTTCGCCATGATGGAAAGTCTGGTGCCCGAATACGACGCCTTCGGCTACGTGCGTGAACCGGCGGGCAGCGCCCTGCCCGGCATCACCCCCTCCAACTCCTACCCGTGCGCCGACGGCAGCTACGTGCTGATCGCCGGCAATGGCGACAGCATCTACAAGCGCCTGATGAACCTGATCGGCCGCCTTGACCTGGCCGACGACCCGCGCCTGGCGCAGAACGACGGGCGCAGCCAGCACGCCGAGATGATCGACGCTGCCATTGGCGAATGGACGGCCCAGCGCGGCCGCGACGAGGTGATCGACGCACTCAAGGGCGCGCGGGTGCCGGCGGGCTATCCCTACACCGCCGCCGATATCGTCAGCGACCCCCATTACCTGGCCCGGCAGATGATCGAGACGGTACGCACCAGCGCCGGCCCGCTGAAAGTGCCGGGCGTGCTGCCGAAACTCAGCCGCACCCCGGGCCGCATCGGTGAAGGTGGCCCGCAGCTGGGCGAACATACCGATGATGTATTGGCCGGTCTGGGCCTGAGCGACGAGCAGGTCAAGGGCCTGCGCGAGCGCGGGATCATCTGAGAAATCCCGACATGCCCTGTAACGGTGGATGGATAAAACGCCATCCACCCTACGCCACAACGGATGCGTAGGGTGGGCAACGCGGAGCTTGTCCACCAAATGTGCCGCAGAGCGAAGGAAGCTTGGCCAGCCTCTTACATGCAATCGCTGTGGTGGAAGGATGAAGCATCAGCTACGTGCGCCGATCCACCCTACGAGCCGCAGCCCGTAGCCCGACACAACCAGGACTTGCCCATGACCAAACGCCTTTATATCCAGGACGTCGCCACCCGTGACGGTTTCCAGATCGAAGCGGCCTTCGTGCCGACCGAGGACAAGATCGCGCTGATCGACAAGCTGTCGCAGACCGGCCTGGCGAAGATCGAAGTCACGTCGTTCACCTCGCCCAAGGCGATACCCAATCTGCGTGATGCCGAACAGGTGATGCGCGGTATCAGCCGCGCCCCCGGCGTGGAATACACCGTGCTGGTACCCAACCTGCGCGGCTGCGAGCGGGCGCTATCGTGCCAGGTGGACGAGATCAACCTGGTGATGTCGGCCAGCGACACCCACGGCCTGGCCAACCTGCGCATGACGCCGGAACAGTCGCTGGCGCAGTTTCGCGAGATCATCGAGGCCACTCGCGGCAGCGGGGTGTTCATCAATGCGTCGCTGTCGACCACCTTCGGCTGCCCGTTCGAAGGCGCGGTGCCCGAGGCGCGCGTCCATGAGCTGACCCAGCGCCTGCTGGATCTTGGCGTTCAGGGCGTGACCCTCTGCGACACCACCGGCATGGCCGATCCCGCCCAGGTCGAGCGCATCTGCCGCGAGTCGCTGCGGCGCTGGCCCGAGACGCTGTTCACCGCGCATTTCCACAATACCCGTGGCATGGGCCTGGCCAATGCCCTGGCGGCGCTGAATGCCGGCATCGAGCGGTTCGACGCCTCCCTCGGCGGGCTCGGCGGCTGCCCCTATGCGCCGGGCGCCAGCGGCAACATCTGCACGGAAGACCTGGTGCACATGTTCCAGCGCATGGGCCTGAACACCGGCGTCGACCTCGAAGCGCTGCTGGCGGCGGCGGCCACCCTGCCGGAGCTGATCGGCCACGAGGTGCCCGGCGCCATCCTCAAGGCCGGCACTTCAGAACGCCGTTATCCGAAACCGAAATGGATGAGCGAAGCACAAGCCTGATCGCTCGACTTCAATGCCCGCCGCCCGACTCCGCTGCGCCCTTGGCGGAGAATGGGGGCTTGGCCAGGTAGATGATCAGGATCAGGCCGAAGAACAGCCAGCCCATCAACGTGAAGTAATCCACGGTCGAGAGCATGTAGGCCTGACTCTCCACCACCCGGTCGATCTGCAGGTAGGCCGATTGCGAGGCGCCGCCGAGCTGCTCCAGATACTGGTGGGTGGCCGGATCGTAGGGCGTGACGTGCTCGGTCAGTTGCGCGTGGTGATAGATCTCCCGGCGATGCCAGATCCAGGTGGTCAGCGACGAGGCGAAGCTACCGCCCAGTACCCGCAGGAAGGTGGCCAGGCCGGAGCCGTCGGCGATGTCCTTCGGCGGCAGGCTGGAGAGCAGGATGCTGGTGGTGGGCATGAAGAACAGCGCGATCCCCAGGCCCATGAACACCTGCACCTCGGCGATATGCCGATAGTCCACCTCGGTGTTGAACGAGGCCCGCATGAAGCACGACGCGCCAATCACCAGGAACGATCCGCCGGCCAGCAGGCGCAGGTCGAACTTGTGCGCGTACTTGCCCACCAGCGGCGACAGGAACAGCGGCAGGATGCCGATCGGCGCTGCCGCGAGCCCGGCCCAGATCGGCGTGTAGCCCAACTGGGTCTGCAGCCACTGCGGCAACAGCAGGTTGATGCCGAAGAACCCGGAGTAACCGAGCACCAGCGCCAGGGTACCGAAAGTGAAGTTGCGGTACATGAACAGGCGCAGGTTGATGATCGGATGCTGATCGGTCAGTTCCCAGATCACCAGCGCCACCAGCGAGACCACCGACACGGCGCTACCGATCTGGATGAAGGTCGACTCGAACCAGTCCAGGTCATTGCCCTTGTCGAGCACCACCTGCAGCATGCCGACCCCCAGCACCAGCAACGCCAGGCCGATGTAGTCGATGGGCTGGTGGACGATGGTTTCCGGCCGTTTGCGCAACTGCGCCCAGACCACGAAGGTGGCCAGAATGCCGATCGGTATGTTGATGAAGAAGATCCACGGCCAGCTGTAACTGTCGGTGATCCAGCCGCCGGCAATCGGCCCGATGATCGGTGCGACCACCGTGACCATCGCCAGCAGCGCCAGGGCCATGCCGCGCTTGGCGCTGGGGAAGATCGCCAATAGCAGGGTTTGCGCCATGGGATACAGCGGGCCGGCGACCAGCCCCTGCAGGGCACGGAACACCACCAGTTCGGGCATCGAACGGGCGATGCCGCAGAGAAACGAGGTGATCACGAACAGCACCACCGCGGCGAGGAACAGCTTCACCTCGCCAAAGCGCCGCGCCAGCCAGCCGGTCAGCGGCAAGGCGATGGCGTTGCACACGGCGAACGAGGTAATGACCCAGGTGCCCTGCTCCGAACTGACACCCAGATTGCCGGAAATGGTTGGCAAGGCGACGTTGGCGATGGTGGTGTCGAGCACCTGCATGAAGGTCGCCAGGGAGATGCCGATGGTGGCCAGCAGCATGCTGGCCGGGCGAAAGTTGGCGTCGCTCATGTCAGCCCCGAGCCGTGGAGGCCTGGGCCGGGCCATTGGCGTGGATGATGCGTTCGATCAGCGCATCGGCCTCGACCAGCGGCGCGTCGTAGACGGCGGTACTGAAGCGCGGCTCACTCGGCATCTGGGTGGACAGCTGGGCACCGCTCTGGTCGTGCAGGTCCACGGTTACCGCGGTGGACAGGCCGATACGCAGCGGATGGCTCTGCAGCGCTTCTTCGTCCAGGCGGATGCGCACAGGCAGACGCTGCACGATCTTGATCCAGTTGCCGCTGGCGTTCTGCGCCGGCAGCAGGGAGAAGGCGCTGCCGGTACCTACGCCGAGGCTCTCGACGTGGCCCTGATAGGTCACTTCATCGCCATACAGATCGGCCTCGACGGTCACCGGCTGGCCGATGCGCATCTCGCGCAGCTGGGTTTCCTTGAAGTTGGCGTCGATCCAGATTTCATGCAGCGGCACCACGGCCATCAGCGCGGTACCGGGCTGAATGCGGCTACCGACCTGCACCGAACGGCGTGCCACGTAACCGCTGACCGGCGCCACCAGGGTGCTGCGGGCGTTGTTGAGAAAGGCCTGGCGCAGCTGTGCGGCGGCACTTTTCACGTCCGGGTGGGAGGCGATAACGGTGTCATCGACCAGCGCCTGGTTGGTGTCCAACTGCTGCTGGGCGGAGGTCAGCGCACTCTGCGCGCTGCTCAGGGTGTCCTGGGCGTGGGCCAGTTCCTCACGGGAAATCGCGCCTTTGCTGGCCAGGGTCACGCGTCGCTGATAGTCGGCCTTGGCGCGCTGCACGTCGATCTTGCGCGAGGCCACCTGGGCCTTGTAGCTGTCGACGTTGCTGTACAGCCCGCGCACCTGACGCACCGTACGCGCCAGGTTGGCCTCGGCGCTCTGCTGGGCCACTTCGGTGTCGGCCGGGTCCAGCCACACCAGCGGCTGGCCGGCTTCGACATAGTCACCGTCATCCACGGCGATGCGCGTGACGGTGCCGGTGATCTGCGGGGTGATCTGCACCAGGTTGCCACCGACATAGGCGTCGTCGGTCTCTTCATAGAAGCGGCCGTACAGCTCGTGGTAGGCGAAGATCGCCACGCTGCACAGCACGACGATGACGCCGAGGCCCAGCAGCAGGCGTTTGCGCTTGCCCGAATTAGGGGCGGCGGGAGTGGCTTGAGATTCGGTCATGGCGAGTACTCAGCGTGCGGAAGTGGATGATGGAGCGGCAGCCTCGAAGCCACCACCCAGGGCCTGCATCAGCAGCACCGACGCGTCGATACGCTCGGCACGCAGATTGGCCAGTTGACGTTCGCTCTGCAGCAGTTGCTGCTCGACGCTCAGCGCATCGAGGTAATTGCCGATGCCATCGGCATAGCGCTGCATGGCGATGTCGTAGGAACTGCGGGCGATGTCACGGGCCCGTTGCTGCTGCTCGATCTGCTGCTCGAGGGAGCGAATGCGGCTGATGCCGTCACCGATATCGCCGAGCGCGCCAACCAGGGTCTGGTTGTACTGCGCCACGGCCACGTCGTAATCGGCGTTGCGCCCAGCCAGCGCGGCGCGCCGAGCGCCACCGTCGAAGATCGGCAGGCTGAGAGCCGGGCCAACGCTGAAGAAGCGGCTGGCGCCACCGAACATCGCATCGCCGAGCAGCGACTTGCTGCCAGCAGCGACGCTCAGATTGAGGTTGGGGTAGAAATCGGCCTTGCTGGCATCGATATCGCGGGTGGCTGCCTCGACGCGCCAGCGCGCGGCGACCAGGTCGGGACGACGGCCAAGCAACTCGGCCGGCACGTTGGCCGGCAGGCTGACCGCCGTGGGGGCGATCAGCTGCGGCCGGGGCAGCGTGGCACCGCGATCCGGGCCCTGGCCAAGCATCACGGCCAGGCGAATGCGCGCACTGTCGACCTGCCCGGTGGCGGCGGTCAGGCTGGCTTCGGCGGCGGCTTCCAGGCTCTGGGTCTGTTGCAACTGGTATTCGCTGTCGAGGCCGGCATCGACACGGCTGCGGGCCAGGTCGAGCATGTCGCGACTGCGCTTGAGGTCCTGCTCGGCAAGATCCCGGGTGGCGTAGGCCAGGCCGAGGTCGTTGTAGGCGCGGGTCACATCGGCGGCCAGGGTCAGGCGCGCGCCCTGGCGATCCACCTCACTGGCACGGGCACGGCCCAGCGCCGCTTCCCAGGCGGCCCGCTCGCCACCCCACAGATCGAAGCGGTAGCCACCCTCCAGCGACAGGCTGCGCAAGGTGCCGTAACGGCCGCCCTGCCCGCTGGGGTCATCGACCCGGGCGGAGCGTGAGCGGGTGACGTTGGCATTGGCGTCCAAGGTCGGCTGACGCTGCGCATCGGCGGCCAGCACAGCAGCGTTGGCCTGGCGGGCACGGGCATCGGCGACCTGCAGGTCCGGGTTGCTGCCCAGGGCCTCTTCGATCAGCCCGCTCAACTGCGGATCACCCAGGCGATTCCACCAGTCACTCGCCGGCCAGGCAGCCGGCGACAGGTTGGCGGCAAAGGTCTGCCCCTGCAGGCTGGCGGCATCCAGGGTATGACCTTCGGTGTGCAGGCCCTCCTGCGAGGCACAGGCGGCCAGCAGTAGCGCGCTGAAAATCAGGGTCAAGGGGGTACGCAACGGCATGGTGTTCATCATTCTCCTGGCACGTGCGGCAGCGCATCGGCGGCCATCAGCATTTTTTTCAACAGGCGTTGGAATTCGTCGAGTTCGGTGCGGCTCAGGCAGCCGGTCAGCTCATTGGTGGCATCCGCGGCGATCTGCGGCACTCGCACGCCGAGGGCATTGCCCGCCTCGGTGAGCCTGAGGCGTACCTGGCGGCGATCCTCATGGCTGCGTTCGCGAGTCAGCAGGCCCTTCTGCTCCAGGCGGTCGAGCATGCGGGTCATCGCCCCGCTGTCGAGACTGAGCAAACGCACCAGATCGGCGGGCGTGCTGGCGCGGCTCTGGCTGATCAGCAGCACCACCTTGAACTGCGCGGCAGTCACGCCGTGGTCCACCAGATGGCGTTCCAGCATGCGATCCTTGAGCTGATTGATCAGCGCAATGAGGTGGCCGGGGGAGTGCTGCAGCGAGAACCGCTCGCGGTCGAAATGTGGCATCGGGAATTACCTGCCCAGGCAGTGAATGCCGTGCAGACTACTGCCCAGGCAGTGAATAGCCCAATTACATTTTGTAATACTCGGTATCGATTTCAGAAATACTTTGAAATATACCGAGACTCCGAAGCGGCAGATCGGGCTGCGATCGGTCCAGGGCTTCATGCCGCCGGGATGGGAATGTGGCCTGGGTTGCAGATACGAAAAAGCCGCGTCCTGTCGACGCGGCCTCTGGGGGCGTGGCGGCTTGTCACTGTGCCTGGTTGGACGCCTCGGCCGCCTCGATCAGCTCGGCACCGATCTCGCCTTCGAATTTCTTCCATACCGGGCGCATGGCTTCACGCCATTTCTCGCGCTGCTCGGGAGTCAGCTCGATGATCTCGCTGGTGCCCGCCTTGACGATGGCGGCACGGGCTTCCTTGTTGAGCTCGTCGGCCTGACGGTTCACCTCGGCAGTCACTTCGACCATGATCGTGTCCAGCTCGCTGCGTACATCCTCGGGCAGGCTGTTCCAGAACTTGGTGTTGGTGATCACCATGTAATCGATCAGGCCATGGTTGGATTCGGTGAAGAACGGCTGCACCTCATGCACCTTCTGGCTGAAGTAGTTCGACCAGGTGTTCTCGGTGCCGTTGACCACCCCGGTCTGCAGGCCCTGATAGACCTCGGCGAAGCTCATCTTGCGTGGCGCGGCACGCAGCACCTTGAACTGCTCGTCGAGCACCGCGGAAGCCTGTACGCGGAACTTCAGGCCACGGGCATCCTTGGGTTCGTGCATCGCCTTGTTCGACGACAACTGCTTCAAGCCGTTGTGCCAATAGGCCAGGCCGGTGATGCCCTTGCCTTCCATGCTGGTCAGCAGCGCCTTGCCCTGCTCGCTGGCCTGAAAGCGGTCGACCGCCTCCATATTGTCGAACAGGAACGGCAGGTCATAGATCTGGATCGGCTTGGCGTAATGCTCGAACTTGGCCAGCGAAGGCGCCAGCAACTGCACGTCACCGAGCAGCAGCGCTTCCATCTCCTTGCCATCACCGAACAACGAGGAGTTGGGGTACACCTCGACCTTGACCCGGCCGGACAGCCGCTCCTCGGCCAACTTCTTGAACAGCAGCGCGCCCTGGCCCTTGGGCGTGTGCTCGGCAACCACGTGGGCGAACTTGATGCTTATGGGATCAGCAGCGTGCAACGCGCCAGCCACGGAAAGCGACACAGCGCAGACCAGCGCCTTGAGGGATAGCTTGAGCATGGGTGTACCTCATCTTGTTTTTGTAGTTGGGCAGTCGTTCGAGCCACTGATCACTGTTTACAACGTTGCGATCCCTGCACGGAATTCACCATTGTGCAAAGGCGCGTTCACCATCGCCGAACGCCGCCTAGCCCGCTGCCCCGGCACGCTCGGCGATGCGTCTGGCGCGGCCGACCACCGGTGCATCGACCATCTGTCCGTCGACCACGAACACACCGTCGCCGCCCGCGCCGGCCTGCAGCACCCGGCGTGCCCAGGCCAGTTCCTCGGCCGATGGCGCCAGCGCCCGATGCACCACGGCGATCTGGCAGGGGTGGATGCACAGCAGCCCGCCGAAGCCCGTGTCACGCGCATCGCGGCTGGCGCGGTCGAGGCCGGCCTGGTCCTGGATCGCCGGGAATACGCTGTCCAGCGGCGCCGCCAGCCCGGCCAGCCGGCTGTGCAGCAGGATCGCGTAACGGGCCTGGTCGAGCAGGCGCTCGGCCGCCGTGGTGCCGCTGTTCAGGCCCAGGTCGAGGCCCAGATCCAGGGCGCCGAACGACAGCCGCTCGACACCGGCGGCCGTGGCGATGGCCGGCAGCTCATGCAGGCCACGGGCGCTTTCGATGATCGGCCATATCGGTTTGCCGGCCTCGGCGACCCGCGCCACCTGCGCCACGCTCTCCACCTTGGGCAGCAGCACGCCGATAACGCCTTCATGGCGCTGGCACAGCGCGATGTCCGCGGCGTGCCCGGCGTGTTCGGAGGAGTTGATACGCACCAGCAGACGCGCTTCGGGATTGTCGGTCAGGAAACGCTTCAGGTTGTCGCGCGCTTCGACCTTGAGGCTTTCCTGTACCGCATCCTCAAGATCGACAATTACCGCGTCGGCGCCACTGGCCAGCGCCTTGGGGATGCGCTCGGGGCGCGAGGCGGGAACGAACAGCGCGGTTCGGATGATGGGTGTCGTCATGGCATCTGCTTCCTGACGTGAAACTCGTTAATTGGAGGGAGCGCTTGGCGTTGTGGGCGATCAGCACGTTGCCTGTGGGAACGGGCCATGCCCGTGATTCGTACGCATGGCGCGCTCCCACAGAAAAACGCAAACCGAGGTCCTGGCCACAAACCTCAAACCGCGCCGCTGACCTTCAGGCCGGCTATCGCGGCATCGCCGTAGCCCAGCTCGGCCAGCAAGGCTTCGGTGTGCTCGCCCAGCGCCGGCACCGCATCCATCCGCGGGCTGAAGGCGCTGTTGCTGCCAGGCGGCAGCAGCGCGGGCAGGCTGCCTGCCGGGCTGTCCACCTGACGCCAGCGATCGCGTGCCTTGAGCTGCGGGTGGGCCCAGACACCGGCCATGTCATTGACATGGGCGTTGGCGATCTGTGCCTGTTCCAGCCGTTCGATCACCTGTTCGGCACTGAGCACGGCAAAGGTGCCTACGATGATCGAGCGCAGCGCCTCACGATTGGCCGAACGCCTGGAGTTCGCCGAGAAACGCTCATCGGTCGCCAGTTCCGGCTGCAACAGCACCCGCTCGCAGAATGCCTGCCATTCGCGCTCGTTCTGCAGGCCGAGCATCACCGTGCCGCCGTCGCCAGCGGGGAATGGGCCATAAGGATAGATGGTCGAGTGGGCGGCCCCGGCACGCGGCGGCGGCGTGGCACCGTCGTAGGCGTAGTACAGGGGATAACCCATCCACTCGACCAGGCTCTCGAGCATGCTCACATCGATGCGGCTGCCCAGACCGGTCCTGCCACGCAGCAGCAGGGCCGAAAGAATGTTGCTGTAGGCATACATGCCAGCGGCGATATCGGCGATGGAGCAACCGGCCTTGGCCAGTTGGTCGTCGCCGGCCCCGCCAGTGACCGACAGGAAGCCCCCCTCGCTCTGGATCAGCAGGTCGTAGGCCTTCTTCTTCTCGTAGCTGCCGCCTTCGCCGTAGCCGGAAATGTCGCAGACGATCAGCGTCGGGAAGCGCTCATGCAGCGCCTCGAACGACAGGCCCATGCGCGTCGCCGCGCCCGGTGCGAGGTTCTGCACCAGCACGTCGGCCTTTGCCAGCAGGCTGTCGAGCACCTCACCGGCAGCGTCCTGCTTGAGGTCGAGGGTCAGGCTCTCCTTGGAACGGTTGGTCCACACAAAGTGCGACGCCAGGCCATTGACCCGCTCGTCGTAACCGCGGGCGAAATCGCCACTGCCGGGGCGCTCGACCTTGACCACCCGGGCGCCCATGTCGGCGAGCTGACGGGTGCAGAACGGTGCCGCGATGGCGTGTTCCAGGCTGACCACGGTGATGCCATCCAGGGGCCGGGTTTGCTGTGCGTTATTCATGTCCGGTTCCTTAATCCGTAGGGTGGATCGGGACGCGTAGTCCGCGCTTCACCGACCCACCGGAAAGTCGAAGCCCGCCTTCAGGCCAGGTCGCTCAGGTCTTTCGTTTCGCGCAGACGCCAGACCCGCTCGATCAGCACACCGGCTTCGTCCTCGCTGCGCTTGCCGGCGAATGCCAGCAGGCGGCGGAACTTGTCTTCCAGCTCGGCGCGGTCGAGGGTGTTGCCCGGATCGCCCTTGGGCTCGTCGATGGCGCCGCGCAGGGTACGGCCGTCGGTGGTGAGCACCTCGACCCGACCCAGCCAGCGCGCCGGATAGGCGCCATCCACCTCGGGGTCGAGGCGCATGCTGACCTTGCCCCTGAATTCGCTGACCTCAGCATCGCTGAGCGACAGCTTCTCGAACTCGCTGAGCTGCGCCTTGCCATGCACGGCGATCAGGCCCAGCACGGTACCCATGGAAAACTTGGCCTGGTGCACGGTCTGCGGCACCACCACACGCCCCAGCACATCGATGGCGCCCTGGTGCACATGGGTGATCACCTGGGCGATGTCGCCATGCCGCAGGCCTTCGCGCTGCATCAGGCCCAGCAGCGCATCGGCGGCCGGGTGGGTATGCCGGCAGGAGGCATGGAACTTGAACGAGGTCTCCGCCAGCGCCCAGCGGCTGCCGAGGCGATCCGACAGTTTGCTCGGGTTGGCATCGCTGGACATCCCGGCGGCCATGCCCTGCTCGCCCTCGAGGATGTTCCGTGCGCCGGTCAGGCCCTGCTCGGTGAAGTACGCGGCCAGCAGGCCATCGGCGGCGGCCTTGGCGGTATGCAGTTGCTTGGAGTCGGCGGCGTCGCGCAGGAACTCCCAGAGCCCGGCGGCCTGGGTGCCGGCATTGCCGAGCAGGTGAATGAACTGCTGTTTGTCGAAGTTCAGCAGCTTGCCCACCGCCACGGCAGCGGCCAGGGTGCCGACCGTGGCCGTGGTGTGGAAGATGCGGTAATGGGAGCGGCCGAGGAATTCACCGATGCGGATGCCCGCCTCGTAGCCGGCCACCGAGGCCAGCAACAGCTCGCGGCCGGACTTGCCCAGATCCTGCGCGGCCGCCAGGGCCGCCGGGAATACCACGGTGGCCGGGTGCAGCACCGAGCTGTTGTGCAGGTCATCCTGCTCGACCAGATGGGACGAAGCGCCGTTGACCAGCGCCGCGAAGTACGCCGAGGTGCCGCGACCGTTGACCAGAATGCGCGCCGGGCCATCGGCCGGGCCCATCTTCTGCGCATAGGCTTCGAACAGCGGAATCGGCCGCGCGCCTTCACTGGCCAGGGCCGAACCGAGCCAGTCGAGGAACAGGTCTTCGGTACGATCCAGCACCTGCGTGGGGATCTGCTCATAACGGAGGTCGGCTAGAAATGCAGCGAGCTGCTGAGTATGGGTGCTCATGGCAAGCTCCTTAAAAACTGCGCGGCAGCTCGAGCAGGTGCTCGGCCACGTAGGACATGATCAGGTTGGTGGAGATCGGCGCCACCTGGTACAGGCGGGTCTCGCGGAACTTGCGCTCGACGTCGTATTCATTGGCGAAGCCGAAGCCGCCATGGGTCTGCAGGCAGGCGTTGGCCGCCGCCCAGGAGGCTTCCGCCGCCAGGTACTTGGCCATGTTGGCGCTGGCCCCGGCGTTCTCGCCACGGTCGTACTGCTCGCAGGCGCGCCAGCGCATCAGGTCGGCGGCCTCCACTTCGATATGGGCCTTGGCGATAGGGAACTGCACACCCTGGTTCTGGCCGATCGGGCGGCCGAACACCACGCGATCACGGGCGTAGGCACTGGCTTTTTCGATGAACCAGCGACCATCGCCGATGCACTCGGCAGCGATCAGCGTACGCTCGGCATTCAGGCCGTCGAGGATGTAGCGGAAGCCCTTGCCCTCCTCGCCGATCAAACTGCTGGCAGGAATTTCCAGGTTGTCGAAGAACAGCTCGTTGGTCTCATGGTTGACCATGTTGGCGATCGGCTGCACGGTCAGGCCGTTGCCGATGGCGGTGCGCAGGTCGACCAGGAAGATCGACATACCTTCGGATTTCTTCTTCACCTCGGCGAGCGGCGTGGTGCGCGCCAGCAGGATCATCAGGTCGGAATGCTGGATGCGCGAGATCCATACCTTCTGGCCGTTGATCACGTACTTGTCGCCCTGGCGCACGGCGGTGGTCTTGATCTTGGTGGTGTCGGTGCCGGTGGTGGGCTCGGTCACGCCCATGGACTGCAGGCGCAGCTCGCCGCTGGCCAGCTTCGGCAGGTAATAGCTTTTCTGTTCGTCGCTACCGTTACGCAGCAGGGTGAACATGTTGTACATCTGCCCGTGGATGGTGCCGGAGTTGCCGCCGCAGCGGTTCACCTCCTCGAGGATCACCGAGGCTTCGGCCAGGCCCAGGCCAGAGCCGCCGTATTGTTCCGGGATCATCGCCGACAGCCAGCCGGCTTCGGTCATGGCCGCCACGAAGGCTTCCGGGAAGCCCTTCTGTTCATCGATCTTGCGCCAGTATTCGGCAGGAAATTCGGCACACAGGCCGCGTACGCCTTCGCGGATGGCATTCAGTTCTTCGTTGTTGTTGGGGGTCATAACGGTTCCTCGGTTAAACGTAGGGTGGATCGGGGCGCGTAGCTGTCGCTTTTCACATCCACCGACACACCGCTCGGTGGATCGATGAAGCGCGATCCACCCTACGGTTCAGCGTTCAGTCGAATTCCACGTCGGCCTGCTGGGCCATGCCGGCTTCGTTGCCGGCCCACAGCTGCGCCTTGCCCGGCGCGCTGATGCGCCCCGCCACCTCGAAGGGCTCTGGCGCGATCAGCGGACGCAGGCCGCGATAGGCGAAACGACGCAGGCGGGTCTGCGGGTTGGCGCGGCAGAACGCGCGCAGGTTCAGGGTGGCGATCAACGGGCCGTGCACCACCAACCCGGCATAGCCTTCGCTGTCAGTGACATAGGGCCAGTCGTAATGAATGCGATGGCCGTTGAAGGTCACCGCGCTGTAGCGAAACAGCAGTGTCGGGCTGGGAACCACGCCCTCGCGCCAGTCACCGGCCGGCAGCGCCTCGCCGGCACCGCTCTTGGGCGGGCTGGGCTCGCGGTAGACGATGTCCTGCTCCTCGCGGATCGCCAGCTCGCCGTCCTGCCGGTAGTCGTGCTGCACGGTGACGAACAGCAGCGCACCGGTGCGACCGTGCTTCTCCTCGATGTGCGTGATGGTCGACACGCGGGTAGCCTCGCCACCGACCCGCAGTGGTGCGATGAACTCGACGCGACCGCCGGCCCACATGCGGTTGCGGTTGTCGGCCGGGGGCAGGAAGCCACCGCGCGCCGGGTGCCCGTCGCCACCCAGGGAGCTTTCGGTAACCGGCTCCTGGAAGAATGCCCAGTGCCACAGCGGCGGCAGCGCCTCGCCATGAGCGGGCGTGTCTTCGCCCAGGGTCGCGGCGATACGCATGACCAGGTTGCGGCTCAGTTGATCGTGGGCTTCTTCGGTGCGGCCGATCCAGGCGGAAAAAGCAGCGTCGCTCATGGTGGATTCCAGCGGTCTTTTCATGTGCCGCCAGCATGCAGCCCGCGATCCGTTCCGAGAATCCTCATTTATTTAATCCAGCGTTCGGATATGCTGAACGCTGCTCCCATCCATTGAACGCGACTGCCATGCATTTCGACCTGCCGGATCTGCGCCTCTTCATCCATATCGCCGAATCGCCCAGCCTGACCCAGGGCGCACGGCGTGCCTCGCTGTCGCCCGCCGCGGCCAGCGCCCGCATCAAGGCGCTGGAAGGCCAGCTCGACACTCGCCTGCTGTACCGCGACAGCCGTGGCGTGGAGCTGACACCCTCCGGTCAACGCCTGCTGCAGCACGCGCGGTTGATCATGCGCCAGGTCGATTACCTGAAAAGCGAGTTCACCGAATACGGCAGCGATTCGGCCGGGCATATCCGCATCTTCGCCAATACCACGGCGGTGACCGAGTTCCTCCCGGAAATCCTCGCCGGCTTCCTCGCCGAGCGCCCCGGCGTGACGGTGGACCTGCAGGAGCGCCTGAGCCGGGACATCGTCCGCGGCGTGCTCGACGGCGGCGCCGACCTGGGCATCATCGCCGGGCCGGTGGAGGCCGCTGGCCTGCAGGTGCTGCATTTCAGCACCGACCGCCTGGTGCTGGTGGTGCCGGACAACCACCCCCTGGCCGGCCGTGATCAGGTCAGCCTGCGCGACACCCTGCAGTACCAGCATATCGGCCTGCACGACGGCAGCACGCTGCTGACCTTCTTGCGTGAACACGTGGAAACCCTGGGCGGCACCCTGTCGCTGCGCATCCAGATGTCCAGCTTCGAAGCCATCTGCCGCATGGTGGAAGCCAACGTCGGCATCGGCATCATTCCCGAATCGGCGGCCAGCCGGCATCGTCGTACCATGAAGCTGCACACCATCGAACTGCACGAAGCCTGGGCCATCCGCGAACGCAGCATGCTGGTACGCGACCTCGAAGCCCTGCCGGGCAGCGTGCGGGCGTTGATCGCCACACTGTTGCCGGAAGGTACGGCGAGCGAATCCCCACCGTGACCGCCAGCGGCACTGGCAATGCGTGCCGAGGCTCATCAAAATCGCCGGCGCAGGAAGCACGTACGCCCGCACCTCGGATTTAACGTCATGGACAGACTTCGGCAGTCTCCCTCGCGCAACACCCAGCGCGACAGCTACCCCCATGCATTAGCGCCTTGTGAATGTGTCCGGCAGCTTCCTGCCCGTAACAGGCTTCGCCTGCCCACTTTCTCAAGAGACGCCTATGAACAAGCTCCTCACCGCCGGCCTGACCGGCATGCTCGTGCTGCTCGCCGGTTGCGCCACCGAAAGCTCGCGCACCCTGGAAGTCACCAAGGTCACCAGCGCGTCGAGCCATTACAGCGGCCCACGCAACCCGATCGCCGTCGGCAAGTTCGATAACCGCTCCAGCTACCTGCGCGGCATTTTCAGCGACAGCGTCGACCGCCTTGGCGGGCAGGCCAAGACCATCCTGATCACCCACCTGCAGCAGTCCAACCGCTTCAATGTGCTCGACCGCGACAACCTGGCCGAACTGCAGCAGGAGTCGGGTTTCTCCAGGCAGGCTCAACAGGTGAAAGGCGCCAGCTTCGTGGTCACCGGCGATGTCACCGAGTTCGGCCGCAAGGAAGTCGGCGACCACCAGCTGTTCGGCATTCTCGGTCGCGGCAAGCAACAGATCGCCTACGCCAAGGTGAACCTCAACATCGTCGACGTCGCCACGTCCGAAGTGGTCTATTCCACCCAGGGCGCCGGTGAGTACAGCCTGTCGAACCGTGAAGTGATCGGCTTCGGCGGCACTGCCAGTTACGACTCGACGCTCAATGGCAAGGTGCTCGACCTGGCCATTCGCGAGGCCGTGAACAACCTGGTCAGTGGCGTCGACAGCGGTGCCTGGCGCCCGGTCAAATGAGCGAGGACTCGACCATGACACTCGCCCGTACTCCCCTTCTGCTCACCGCCCTGCTGGCCGCCGCCACGCTGGGCGGCTGCGCCCAGCAACCCAAGTCGCTGTACTACTGGGACGGCTATCAGCAACAGGTCTACCAACGCTTCGAGAACACCACCGGCACCGAGGAGCAGATTGCCGCCCTCGAAGAAAGCGTGCAGAAAGCCCGGGCCGCGGACCGTACCCTGCCCCCAGGCTTCCATGCCCACCTCGGCATGCTCTACGCGGAGATCGGCAAACCCGATCAGGTGCGCCAGCAATTCGAAACCGAGAAGGCCCTGTTCCCCGAGTCCGCGCAATACATGGACTTCCTGATGCGCAATATGGCGAAGTGACCGACATGCCTCTACTGAACTCAATCAGAACACTCGCGTCGCTGATCGTCCTCGCGCTGCTGGCGGGTTGCGTCACCCAGCAGCCCTATGACTACAGCGCCTTCAAGGAAAGCAGCCCGGCCTCCATTCTGGTGCTGCCACCGGTCAACAAGTCGCCGGACATCAAGGCCACCTTCAGCATGTACTCGCTGATCACCGCGCCCCTGAGCGAAGCCGGCTACTACGTGCTTCCGGTTGCGGTGGTCAACGAGACCTTCAAGCAGAACGGCCTGCTCAACGCCGAGGAAATCCGCGAAGTCCCGCCGCAGAAGCTGTACGAAATCTTCGGCGCCGACACCGTGCTGTATATCGACGTGACCGAGTACGGCAGCAGTTACAAGGTGATCAGCAGCGAGGTGGCGGTAGCCGCCAGCGCCACGCTGATCGACCTGCGCACCGGCAAGGAGCTGTGGAAAGGCATTGCTCGGGCCAGCTCTGCAGAGCAACAGCAGAACAGTGGCGGTGGCCTCGCCGGCATCCTGATCACTGCGCTGGTCAATCAGGTGATGAACAGCCTGAACGATCGCGGCCATGAGATCGCCGGCCTCACCAGCGCCCGCCTGCTGAGCAGCAACCCGGTCAACGGCATTCTGCCCGGCCCCCGCGCGCGGCCCGTCAGCGCTCGCTGACGCCCGCCAGACGAGCCCGGAGCACCGGGCTCGTTTTCATCGCTCTCACTCCTTGCCTAGGCCATGTTCGCGCAACTTGTTGGCGATGGTGGTATGGGACACCCCCAGGCGCTTGCCCAGCAATCGGCTGCTCGGGAACTCGGCGTGCAGGCGCTCCAGCACGGCCTTCTCGAAACGCCCGACGATGGCGTCCAGCCCGCCCTCCAGCGAGAAGTCGCCCAGCGGCTGCGCGGCTCCGTAGCCCGGCAGGCGGATATGCTCGGGCTTGACCACTGCGCCCTCGCACAGCGATACCGCCTGGAACAGCACGTTCTCCAGCTGCCGCACGTTGCCCGGCCAGTGGTAACGGCCCAATTTGTCCAGCGCGGCAGGTGCCAGGCCAGGCAGCGGGCAGCCGATCTGCCGGCTGGCGCGGTCGAGAAAATGCTCGGCCAGTGGTTGCAGACCATCGAGGCAGTCGCGCAGCGGCGGGATATGCAGGCTCAGCACGTTGAGGCGGTGATAGAGGTCTTGGCGAAACTCGCCACGGGCGCACAGCTCGGACAAATCGACCTGGGTGGCGCAGGTCACCCGCACGTCCAGGTACACCTCCTCGTCACTGCCGACCCGCCGAAAGCAGCCATCCTGCAGAAAGCGCAGCAGCTTGGCCTGCAGGCGCGGGCTCATTTCGCCGACGCCATCGAGAAACAGCGTACCGCCCGCTGTCAGCTCCAGCAGGCCCAGCTTGCCCTCGGCGCGGGCGCCTTCGAAAGCCCCAGGGCCATAGCCGAACAGTTCAGTCTCGGCCATCGACTCCGGCAGACCGGCGCAGTTGAGCGCCATGAACGGCGACTGGCCCCGCGGGCTGGCCAGGTGGCAGGCGCGGGCCAGCAGCTCCTTGCCGGTACCGGTCTCGCCTTCGATCAACAGCGGTGCGTCCAGCGGCGCCATGCGCCGCGCCTCGCCCACCACGGCGGCCAGCCCTCTGGAACTCTGGAAGATGCTGTCGAAACCACGCAGCTCCTGCTTGCGCACCTGGTAGATGCGCTCGCCGACGCGGTCGGCACGCTGCAGGCTCAGCACCGCACCGGCCATGGCCTCACTGTCGTCGTGGGCGCTGTGCAGCGGTGCGATATCGGCGAGAAACACGTCGCCACATACCTTCACTCGCAGGCCATTGATACGCGAGCGGTTGGCGCGTACCAGCTCTGGCAGGTCGAAATCCTCGACGTAGCGCGACAGCGCGATGCCCGGCACCTCGTCGACCCGTACGCCGAGCAGGGCCGCGGCGGCCCGGTTGGCGGCGACGATGCTGCCGCCCATGTCGATGGACAGCACCGGAAACTCCAGCGCGCCGAGCAAGGCGTTGAGTTCCAGGTGGCGACGCTCGCTGGGCATCAGGCCCACGCGCTTGACGCCGAACACGCCGGCAATGGCTTCGAACTTGGGACCCAGGGCCTGGAACTGCAGATTGATCAGGTTGGGGCAATGCAGGTAGATGGCGTTGCCCTGCTCGCCGCCGACCTCGCCCCGTGCGACGTTGATGCCATAGTCGACCAGCAACTCGAGGATGTCGCGCAGGATACCGACACGGTTCTGGCAATGGATCTTGATACGCATGACGGCCGCTCTTGTTATTTTCGTCAAGGTTTCTTGCCAGTCTAGTGGATCCGGCCGAGCCCACGGCAATGCATTGCGCGTGACGTAATGGTTTCTTTACGAAAACCCCGTCCATGGCGCTCGAACGGATCGCTCGCGCGCCTACCAGGATCCTCAGCCTGCGCCATGCTGCAGACCATGGGGTGGCCGCAGGACGGGTCGCTGCAGGGGCTGGACGCGTCGCGTCACCCAGCAGTCGATAGCCCGTGAACCACGCCGTGACAGACAGGGAGATCGCTCGATGAAAGCCAGCCAGTACCTCGCCAGGCAGCCCGATGCCAACGGCTTCATCCACTACGACGAGGTCGAGCATCGCACCTGGCAGATCCTGATCGAGCGCCAGCTCGCGGTCATCGAGTCACGGGCCTGCCAAGCCTATCTCGATGGCCTGGACAGCCTCGCCCTGCCCCGTGAGCGGATTCCCCAGTTGCCTGACATCAACCGTGTGCTGTGCGCCGCCACCGGCTGGCAAGTCGCGCAGGTACCGGCGTTGATTCCCTTTCAACGCTTCTTCGAACTGCTCGCCAACCGGCAGTTTCCGGTAGCCACCTTTATCCGCAGCGAAGCGGAACTGGACTACCTGCAGGAGCCGGACATCTTCCACGAGCTGTTCGGCCACTGCCCCTTGCTGAGCAACCCCTGGTTCGCCGAATTCACCCACACCTACGGTCGCCTGGGGCTGGCCGCCACGCCCCAGGAGCGGGTGTTCCTCGCCCGCCTGTACTGGATGACCATCGAATTCGGGCTGGTGGATACGCCGGCCGGCCGGCGTATCTACGGCGGCGGCATTCTCTCCTCGCCCCGCGAAGCGGTGTATTGTCTGTCGACGCAGCCCGAACACCTGCCGTTCGATCCGCTCGAAGCCATGCGTACGCCCTACCGTATCGACATCCTGCAGCCGCTGTATTTCGTGCTGCCGGATCTGCAACGGCTGTTCGCCCTGGCGCAACAGGACATCATGAGCCTGGCGCGACAAGCCATGACGCTCGGCCTGCACGCACCGAAATTCCCACCCAAGGCGGCCTAATCTGCCGGATCGATCACTCCCACGAGGAAACCTCATGACCGTACTGTCGACAGCCACCTGCGAAGCCTGCAGCGCCGATGCGCCCAAAGTCAGCGAGGCCGAACTGGCGCAGCTGATCAAGGAGATCCCTGACTGGAATATCGAAGTTCGCGACGGCGTGATGCAACTCGAACGGGCCTACGGCTTTCGCACCTTCAAACAGGCGCTGGCTTTCACCAATGCGGTCGGCGAAATCGCCGAAACGGAGAATCACCACCCCGCCCTGCTGACCGAATGGGGCAAGGTCACCGTGACCTGGTGGAGCCACTCGATCAAGGGCCTGCATCGCAACGATTTCATCATGGCGGCGCGCACCGACGAGTTGGCCAAGGGTGCCGATGGGCGCAAATGATCTGCCCCGCAAACGGGAAAAAGTCGCTCCTTTGCGCACTGCACTGGTGCCTTTCACTCCCCCGAAAAACGCAAAGACCGTTCGTCGGCAAAAATTACCCTTAATTATCAATGACCTAGATATCCAGCATAAAGACCACTGGCGCGCTTCCTGCTTGCCATCATCGGCATAGTCCCCTAGGGTTGTTCGCCATGTGGTCCTTGATTGCCCCTATCAGCTCGTTGCTGGGTGGGGTCGCGTTACTCCTCCTCGGCAATGGTCTGCTCAACACCCTACTGACCCTGCGTGGCGTCGCCGAAGGCTACTCCACCGGGATGCTCGGCCTGATCATGTCCGGGTACTTCGTCGGTTTTCTTCTCGGCACCTGGCTGGCGATTCCGCTGGTTCGTCGCGTTGGGCATATCCGTGCGTTCTCCTTTTGCGCCGCCCTCGCCGCGATCACCGCGCTGCTCCATGTGCTGATCGTCGACCCCTGGGTGTGGCTTGGTCTGCGGGTGCTCTACGGCCTGGCATTGGTCAGCCTGTACATGGTCATCGAAAGCTGGCTCAACGCCCAGGTTCCCAACGACAAGCGCGGCCAGATGTTCGCCATCTACATGGCGGTGAACCTGGGCGCCCTGGCTGCCGCGCAGCAATTGCTGAACCTGGCAGACCCTGGCGAATTCCTGCTCTTCGCCCTGGCGGCGATGCTGATCAGTGCGGCACTGATGCCCATTACCCTGACGCGTCAGCCGCAGCCCAGCGTGCCGGATGGCCTGCACACCAACCTGCGCGCCATCGCCGGCATCGCCCCGCTGTCGATCGCCGCAGCCGGCCTCTCGGGCCTTGCGCTTGGCGCGTTCTGGGGCATGGCGCCGGTGTATGCCAGCCTCAATGGCTTCGACGCGGCCGGGGTCGGCCTGATGATGAGCGCGACCATTCTCGGCGGTGCCCTGCTGCAATGGCCGATCGGGCGCTTTTCCGATAGCCACGACCGGCGCTGGGTGCTGTTCTGGGTGGTCGGCGCCGCAGTGGTCGTGGCCCTGCTGATGAGCCTGCTGCCGGCCGGTCGGCCGCTGCTGGCACTGATGTTCCTGTTCGGCGGGCTGTCGTTCGCCATCTACCCCATCGCCGTGGCGCAACTGATCGACCAGTTGCACAGCGACGAGATTCTTGCCGGCTCCAGCAGCCTGCTGATGGTCAACGGCATCGGTTCCGTATGCGGGCCGCTGCTTGCCGGGCTGCTCATGCAGTACGTCGGCGCTGCGGCGCTGCCGCTGTATTTCGCCGCCACCCTGGGGCTGCTGGCGGCCTACACCTTGTATCGCCTGCGCCATGTCAGCGACCTGGTCGCGGGTGAACAGGCGCACTTCATGCCGATGCTGCGCACCAGCCATACCGTGCTGGAACTGATGCCCGATGCCCCGCCGTCGGACACCGACGACGGTTCGGACAACGATAACCCCGACGACGCGCAGGAGCGCGTCGTCACCTCGACGTAGGCAGCGACCTACCCCACAGAGGCGCCAACCAAGGCGCCCACTCTACTCGTCGGCTGATGTCGGCGCGTCACTGCACCACTTTATTCATGGACAGGGAGACAGCGCATGCTACTTGCAACCGATCTTGATGGAACCTTTCTCGCTGGCGATCCCGAGGATCGCCTCAGCCTCTACCAGACCATCGCCGCCCACCCGGAAATCCAGCTGGCCTACGTCACCGGTCGCAGCCTCGAAGCGGTGCTGCCGCTGCTGGCCGACCCGACCTTGCCACAACCGGATTTCATCATCGCCGACGTCGGCGCCACCTTCGTGCATGGCGACACCCTGCAACCGATCCAGTCGCTGCAGAGCCAGGTCGATGCCCACTGGCCAGGTGAAAGCCAGGTGGCCCAGGCCCTGGAAGGTTTCGGTCTGGAGCGCCAGGACGTGCCCCAGGCGCGCCGCTGCTCCTACTTCTGCACGCCCGAGCAGGCCGCCGACCCGGCCCTGGCCAAGGTCGCAGAAACGCTAGGTTGCGATCTGCTCTACTCCGCGGATCGCTACCTGGACTTTCTGCCCAAGGGCATCAACAAGGGCAGCAGCCTCAAGGCGCTGGTCGACTGGCTGGGCATCGATGCCGGCCAGGTGCTGGCCTGTGGCGACACCCTCAATGACCTGAACATGCTCGACGGCACCTATAAAGGCGTCTGCGTTGGCGAGTCCGAGCCGAACCTGATCAAGGCGACCGAGCACCAGTCGTGGATCCTCCAGGCCGATCGCCCTGGCTGCGGCGGCATCCTGCAGGCCTTCGTGCATTTCGGCTTCCTGGGCGAGCATGGCATCGCTGCGGAGAAACGCAGCGCCACCAAGCCGGGCCGCGCCGAGCTGGTGATGGTCTATCACCGCCTGCCCTACGAAGAACACCGCGTGGATGGCAAGCTGCAGCGCCGCCGGCCGAGCTCGCCCAACGGCATCATCCCGACCCTGATGAGCTTCTTCGGCGATTCGCGCCCTGGCTCCTGGGTCGCCTGGGCGGTCGACGAGGGAGGCGACGAGCCGTTCGAGACCCATACCACGGTGGACGCCGAACGCTACCCGAAACTCACCGCCGCCCGGGTGGCGCTGAGCAAGAGAGAGGTCGACATCTTCTACAAGCGTTTCTCCAAGGAAGCCTTCTGGCCGACCCTGCACACCTTCTGGGAACGGGCACGCTTCGACGAGGATGACTGGCAGGTGTTTCTCAAGGTCAACCGCGCCTTCGCCGAACGCACCGCCAAGGAGGCAGCGGAAGGTGCCATCGTCTGGCTGCACGACTACAACCTGTGGATGGTGCCCGGCTACCTGCGCGAACTGCGCCCGGACCTGCGCATCGCCTTCTTCCACCACACCTACTTCCCATCGGCCGACGTGTTCAACGTACTGCCATGGCGCCGGCAGATCATCGGCAGCCTGCTGCAGTGCGACTACATCGGCTTCCACATCCCGCGCCAGGTGGAGAACTTCGTCGACGTGGCCCGTGGCGTCACGCCGCTGCAGACCGTCAGCCGGCAGAACTGCGCACCACGCTTCGTCACCTATGGCTGCGCCGTGGGCCTGGAGCGCATGACCACCGCCGTGGACACCGGCAGCCGTGTGGTCAAGCTTGGCGCCCACCCGGTCGGCCTCGATATCGACCGCGTGCGCAACGCCCTGGCCCAGGACAAGACCCGCGAGCAGATGAGCCAACTGCGTGACGAGCTGCGCGGCATCAGGCTGATTCTCTCGGTGGAACGTCTCGACTACACCAAGGGCATCCTCGAGAAACTCCAGGCCTACGAGCGCCTGCTGGCCGATAACCCGGAGCTGCACAAGAAGATCACCCTGGTCAGCATCTGCGTGCCGGCGGCCCGCGAAATGACCATCTACGACGAGCTGCAATCGCAGATCGAACAGGCCGTGGGGCGTATCAACGGCCGCTTCGCGCGGATCGGCTGGACGCCTGTGCAGTTCTTCTTCCGCAGCTTCCCGTTCGACGAAGTGGTGGCCTGGTACGCCATGGCCGATGTCATGTGGATCACCCCGCTACGCGACGGCCTCAACCTGGTGGCCAAGGAGTTCGTCGCCACCCAGGGCCTGCTCGAAGGCCAGGGCGTGCTGGCGCTGTCGGAATTCGCGGGCGCGGCTGCGGAGCTCAAGGGCGCGCTGCTGACCAACCCCCACGATACCGCCGACCTGGCGCAGACCTGCTACCTGGCGCTGAACATGCCCAAGTCCGAGGCCCGGGCACGCATGCGCGAGCTGTTCGATATCGTCAATTACAACGATATCCGTCGTTGGGGCGACGAGTTCCTCGCCGGCGTCGCCGAACCGGAGGAAGAGACGGTGTTGAAGCTGGCGGCAGGCTGAGCCACGTCAATAGATCTGTGGGAGCGGGCCATGCCCGCGACAGTTTCGCGGGCATGGACTGGGTGTCCCCGCCCGCTCCCACAAGTGGGGTTCTACCCTGCTCCGCGGTCTGCAACTGATATGCTGCGCGTCATTGCAAGTACGAGACGCGCAGCATGAAAGACATCCTGATCATCGGCATCGGCGCCGGTGACCCTGACTACCTCACCACGCAAGCGATCAAGGCGCTCAATCGCGCTGACGTGTTCTTCATCCTCGACAAGGGTGAAGCCAAGGACAAACTGATCGCCCTGCGCCGCTTGATCCTCGATCGCTATATCGAGCCTGGTCGCAATTATCGAATCCTCGAAGCGACCAATCCGGAACGCGAACGCGATGTAGCCAACTATGACGCCAGTATCGACAGTCTCAATCGCGACAAGCAGGCGGTGTTCGAGCAACTGATCGAGCAGTTGCAGGAGGGCGAAACCGGCGCCTTCCTGGTCTGGGGCGACCCTTCGCTGTACGACAGCACCCTGCGTATTCTCGACGGCGTGATCGCCAGCGGTCATCCCCTGCAATACGAGGTGATCCCCGGTATCACCAGCGTGCAGGCCCTGACCGCGCGCCACCGCATCCCGCTGAACCAGATCGGTCGCGCCGTGCAGATCACCACCGGCCGGCGGCTGCGCGAGGGCTGGCCAGCAGGCGTGGACAGCGTGGTGGTGATGCTCGATGCGCAGGACAGCTATCGCCATGTGGCCGGCGAAGATCTGCATATCTACTGGGGTGCCTATGTCGGTACGTCGGACGAGATTTTGATCGAGGGCAAACTGGCCGACGTCGCCGAGCGCATCGCGCGCACCCGTGCCGCTGCGCGCGCGGCCAACGGCTGGATCATGGACAGCTACCTGCTGCGCCGTGGCGGGCGCGATGCCTGATAGCGGACTCGCGGATACTGCACGAGGCTTTTCAGGATTTGCTGTGCGCTCGACGGCAAGCAGGAAGAACCGGATGCTTTGCGATTCATTGTGGGAGCGGGCCATGCCCGCGAAAAATCACGGGCATGGCCCGTTCCCACAGCGTGTAGGGTGGATCGGGGCGCGTAGCCGACGCTTTTCTCATCCACGGCTCTGCAATCGCAATGGTGGACAAAAAGAGCGTTGTCCACCCTACGGAAACGACCGGCTGATTACGCCAATAACAGCCTGCCAAGCCGCCATGATTCGAGCTGACAGATAATAGATTCGCTTCAGCAGCGCTCGCGAAACAGCGCCTGGTGTTCGTGGCATTGCTCGGCCGAGAGCATGAACACGCCGTGCCCACCCCGGGCGAACTCCAGCCAGGCGAAATCCACTTCGGGATACAACGCCTCGACGTGCACCTGGCTGTTGCCCACCTCGACGATCAGCAGGCCTTTCTCGGTCAGGTGATCGGCCGCCTCCGCCAGCATGCGGCGTACCAGGTCCAGCCCATCATCGCCGCAGGCCAGGCCCATTTCCGGCTCGTGCTGATACTCGGCCGGCATGTCGGCGAAATCCTCGGCATCCACATAGGGCGGGTTGGACACGATCAGATCGAAGCGCTGCCCCGGCAGACCGGCGAAACCGTCACCCTGCACGGTATACACCCGCTCATCGAGGCCATGGCGCTCGATATTGCGGTTGGCCACCTCCAGCGCCTCGTAGGACAGGTCGGCGAGCACCACTTCGGCGTCGAGGAACTCGTAGGCACAGGCAATGCCGATGCAGCCCGAGCCGCTGCACAGGTCGAGAATCCGCGCCGGCTCGCCAGCCAGCCAGGGGCTGAAGCGCTGCTCGATCAGCTCGGCGATCGGCGAGCGTGGCACCAGCACGCGCTCGTCGACGATGAAGGGCAAGCCGCAGAACCAGGCCTCGCCGAGCAGGTAGGCAGTCGGCACACGGTCCTCGATGCGTCGCCGCAGCAGGGCATGCAGGTGTTGCTGCTCGTCTTCCTCGAGGCGGCAATCCAGGTAGCTGTCGGCGATTTCCCAGGGCAGGTGCAAGGCACCGAGCACCAGTTGCCGGGCTTCGTCCCAAGCATTGTCGGTGCCATGACCGAAGAACAGCTCCTCGGCCTGAAAGCGGCTCACGGCCCAGCGGATATAATCGCGCAGCGTGCGCAGGCGGGTGTTCAGGGCTGGGCGGGCATCGGTCACAACTTGGCTCCGGGCAAAAGGCCTCAGTTTAGCAGGCCTGTCCCGGCAAACCAGCACAGGCCCTCGCCGACAGGCAACGGCAGCCCGCCATCGCCCGGCCAGCTGAAACGATTCATCCGGCCGAGCGACACGGCAGCGCTGCAATACCACCAACAGAGAGGTTCACAGCGGCGCCATAGAGGCGGACAATATGCCCCGTTAACCGCGCCAGCAAGGAGTCGTACATGTCGTCCCACCCGCAAACCTTCTATCAGCTCACCGGGCGTGGCCACGCGCCTGCCAGCCTGAGCAATGCGACTCTGCTGGTCATCGATGCCCAGGAAGAATACCGCAGTGGTGTGGTGCAGTTGCCGGGCCTGGATGCAGCGCTGGCGGAAATCGCCAAGTTGCTCGATGCCGTGCGTGCCCAGGGCGGTGCCATCGTTCACGTCAAGCACCTGGGCATCCCTGGCGGGCTGCTGGATCCGCGCGGCCCACGTGGCGAGCACCTGCCGGAAGTCGCGCCGCTGCCTGGCGAGATCGTCGTCGAGAAACGCATGCCGAACGCATTTTCCGGTACCGACCTGCACGAAAAGCTGCAATCGCTCGGCCACCTGGATCTGATCGTCTGCGGGTTCATGACCCACTCCAGCATCAGCACCACCATTCGCGCTACCAAGGATTACGGTTACCGCTGCACCGTGGTCGATGCCGCCTGCGCCACCCGCGACCTGCCGACGCCGGACGGCAAGGTGATCAGCGCCGCCGAGATGCACCGCGTCGAGATGATCGCCCTGGCCGACAATTTCGCGGCCTGGGTTGCGGATGCCAGCGCGCTGGTGTAATAGCCTGTTCGCTGCCTCGCGAGCGGGTCAGGCACGGGCCAGGCCGCGCATGATCGGGCGCACACGCGCAGTTCACTGACGCTGGGCAGCGCAACGTCAGGCGCCGCGATGGTTTGAACCCGCTGCGCCGCGATGCAGTCTTAGCGCAAAGATCCTTCGAGGAAATGTCGCCCCATGAAGCACTCAGACGGTTTCGATGCCCGCCGCCTACGCCCGAGAGGATCGGGCCACTGGCGTCTGCGCGTTGCCGCCGCCCTGGCGGCGCTGTTCGCGACACTGGGCATTCTGCTGGCCATGGCGGGCACCGCGACGCTCCTGGGCAGACCCCCGGCATTCGGCAACCTGAACGACTCCACCCGCGACGCCAGCGTCCTGCTGACGCTCGGCTTGCTGCTGCTTTGCGGCGGCGTGATGGGCTGGCGCAGATGTCGGCGGCGCATGCGCCAGCGCCGCGCCGATCTGGCCATGTCCCCGCAGTTGATGAAAAAACGCGACTGACCCGCCCCCTCCGCGCTTGGTAAACTGCTTGCCCCCGCGGAGGCCCCCATGCAAGACGATGACCTTTCCCTGTTCAAGGCACAGCTGCACGGCGTGAAACCGATCAGCCATGACCGTGCCGACACCGGCAAGCCGAAGAGCGACCGGGCCCGCCTGGCCACCCTGCGGCAGGCGGCCACGCAGCGCACCGATACCCTCAAGGTCGATGGTCTCTCGGATCAGTTCGTCATCGACGTCGGCGCCGAGGACGCCCTGTACTGGGCCGGTAACGGCGTGCAGGACGGCCAGATGCGCAAGCTCAAGCTCGGCCAGATCGCCTTCGACGGCAGCCTCGACCTGCACGGCATGAACGTCGAGAAGGCCCGCGACACCCTCTGGGAGTTTCTCGCCGAAGCCACCCGGCTGGAGGTTCGCTGCGTTCGCGTGACCCACGGCAAGGCAGTGCGTACCGACGGGCGCAAGCCGATGATCAAGAGCCACGTCAACACCTGGCTGCGCCAGCACCCGCAGGTACTGGGCTTCACCTCTTGCATCGCCCGACACGGCGGAACCGGCGCACTTTACGTGATGCTCAAACGCACCATGCTCGATGGCCGTGACGAGTGATCGCCACCAGGAGACGGGACGGCCGTCGCCTCCTCGAATGGCAACCAGCAGGCGATAAAAAACCCGGCGCGAAGGCCGGGTTTTCATCACACGGCGAACCTGAGGATCAGACCGGCGCCTTGGCGCGGGACTTGTACTCGCCGGTGCGGGTGTCGATCTCGATCCAGTCGCCGATTTCGCAGAAATCGGCCACTTTCACTTCGGTACCGTTGTTCAGTTTGGCGGGCTTCATCACCTTGCCGGAGGTGTCGCCACGGGCGGAACCTTCGGTGTAGGCCAACTGACGCACGATGGTGGTCGGCAGGTCGACGGAAATCACCTTGCCTTCGAAGAACACCGCTTCGCAGACGTCGTTCATGCCTTCTTCGATGAACGGCAGAACGCTTTCCAGGTCTTCGGCGCGCAGCTCGTAGGAGTTGTATTCCGGATCCATGAAAACGTAGTCGTCGCCACTGATGTAGGACAGGTTCACTTCCTTGCGCTCAAGGATGACCGGCTCCATCTTGTCGTCGGCTTTGTAGACGGTCTCGGTCTTCGAGCCATTCATCAGGTTCTTCAGCTTCATCTTCACGATGGCGCTGTTACGACCGGACTTGGTGAACTCGGCCTTCTGGATCAGCCATGGCTGGCCATCGATCAGGGCCACGCTGTTAGGCTTCATTTCTTGTGCGGTTTTCATACGAATATCCGGATCTGAATGGATTTACAAAATTCGAGGCCGCATATCATAGCCAATTTCGGTAAAACTGCACCAGCGCCGCAGCAAGATCCACACGTACCGCCTGGCGCCTCGCCCATGCCTGGGCATGGGCGTTCAGCTCCTCGCGGCACTGCAGCCAGCCGTGCCAGCCCTGCGCCATGGGTTCGCCGCCGTTCCAGGCTCGCCACAGCCCCTGCAGCGCCACGCGGGCTGCGACCGAGAGCCCCTGGCAATACAACGCCATGAAGGCCTCCAGCTTGTCACGGTGCGCACCCTCTTGCTGGGGGTAGATATGCCAGACGAGCGGTCGCCCGGCCCACTGCGCGCGCACGAAGGAATCCTCGCCACGCACCATATTCAAGTCGCAGCAGCAGAGCAGCGCATCGTACTGATCCTGCTCCATGAAGGGCAGCACCTGAATGCTCAGCGCACCGCGCTGCGCCAGCGTGCCTGCTTCGACAGGCTGCCCCAGCCACTGCTGCAGATCGCCGAGAATCCGACCCTCGGGCACCAGCAGATGGCTGGCCGCGGCATCGCTCGCCAGCGCATCCAGCCAGCCAGGCAACGCCGCGTTCTCGTAGGCGAACAGGGAAATCAGGCGGGTGCCGCTGGCCGGTCGCACGCCCATCGACGCGAGAAAGCGCTCACGGGCGCCCGCGTCCCGCTGCAGCGCGTCGCGGGCGCCGAGCAGGTCGCCCTCGCGCAGCAGCCCGCCGGTACCGGCGGTAAAGCCTGGAAAGAAGAAGAACTTCTGCAGGCCATCGCTCTGCATCGAGGGCAGCCCATGACAACCCTCGACCCAATCCTCGGCACTCAGGTACTCCAGGTTCAGCCAGAGGACGGGGGCCTGCCGCGCCGCCATCGCCACCACGTAGTCGGCGGGCAAGGTGCAGGCAAACGCCTCGATCACCACATCGGCCGGCGCAACCGCTTGCCAGGCCGCAGCCCAGTGATGCACCTCGACGCCGCGCAGTCGCTGGCACGCCGACCCGGCATCCGCCTGCGGACAGATGCGCGCCAGTGCCGCCAGGTCATCGACCCACAGGCGCACCTCGACGCCCTGCTCGGCCACCAACTGGCGCGCCAGCCGCCAGGTCACCCCGATGTCGCCGTAGTTGTCGACGACGCGGCAGAAAATGTCCCACTTCATCGCAATGCTTCCCCCACTGAGCCTTGCTCACGTCAGGCCTGAACCCCACCAGTGCCGCGCTCCCGGGTATCTGCCGACGCATCGATCACGGGCTCGGCGACTTCGACACCGGGTACCACATCGGAGAGATCCTCCATGCGCTCGTGCTCGAGCGCGCCCTGAACCAGACCCTCGGTCACCCGCAACTCCGCACCGACCATCGAGGCCGGAGTCGCCGGCTCGAAGGGTGCCACGGGTTGCGGGGCCGGGCGCAACTTGCGACGCCAGAAGAACAACACCACCAGGCAGCCGTTGAGCAGGCTGAACGCCAGGAACAGCCCTGCATCCTGGTCACGCTCCATCAAGGGCGAGATCATCAGCGGGCTGATCGCCGAACCGAGGGAGTTGATCAGCAACAGCCCCTGGACCATACGCACCAGGGCTCCGGCCGGTGCCCGATCCGCCGCGTGACTGACCGCTACCGGGTAAACGGCGAACACCCCGCCGCCGAGCAGGAACAGCAGCACCATCAGCACCAGCGGCGAAGATGGCAACACCATGATGGCCACCGAGATCGCCAGGCAGAAGATGCTCAGCGCGATCAGTACCACCTGGCGATCGTACTGATCCGACCAGCGCCCCACCGGGTACTGCAAGAGCATGGCGCCGAGAATCACGCTGGCCATCATCTGCCCCACTTCGCTGACGCTCATGCCCACGCGCTGCAGATACAGCGGCAGCAGCGAGTAGACAGCGGCGATCGCGATGCCGGAACCGAAGCAGCCGATCACACCGGTCGGCGTCATGCGGATCAACTGTTGCGGCAGCAACGGCTCGACCTTCTCGACCAGTGGCGTCACCCGCGGAATGATGCCCATCGGCAACACCGACAACGAAGCGAGCAGGCCCGCCACCATGAACGGCGCGGTCTCACCCCAGGCGTCGATGGCACCGAGTTGCAACTGCCCGAGCATCCCCGAGCCGTACAAGGCCATCATGTACAGCGCCAGCAGGCGGCCGCGCACCTTCTGGTCGCCGGCCAGGAGCATCCAGCTTTCCACCACCAGGAAGACGCCGAGAATCGACCAACCGGCTATCAGCCGGAAGACGAACCAGGCCCAGGGGTCGAAGAACAACCCCTGCAGCAGCACGCTGACCGCGGTCAGCGACGCGAAGCTGCTGTAGGCGCGGATATGGCCGATGCGCAGGATCAGGCGGTCGTTGAACAGCGCACCCAGGGTCAGGCCGATAAAATAAGAGGCAGACACCACGCCGATGACCGTCGCCGACACCCCGGCCGCGTCCAGGCGCAGCGTGGTCAGCGAGGAAATGAAGCCGTTACCCATACTGATGATGAACAAACCGAGCAAAGGCCCCAGCGCCATGCCAAGCAGTTGCGACATAAAAACCTCGGAACGATGATGTGAGTCCGCCCCCGCCATGGGCAGGTGCCTGAAAAATCAGAAAGGCCGTGGCCGGTGCACATGCAGCAATCGAAACCTGAACCGCACACGTGCAGACTCGCCTGCGAGCTGTGCTCGGCTGAGTGCTGGATGCTCGGAGATAATCGGCGCCGCAGAAGGCCGGACACCAGAAGCCCAAAAACCCGAAGACCTGTCGGCTTTCGGGATTTTTAGGGTCTGTCTGAAAAGTCTCCGAGCGAAGGTCAGGCGAGGCAAAAATCGGTGAGGAACGGACTGGGCTCGCATTCGAGTTTACGAGCTGTAAATGAGCATTCCGAACCGATTTTTAACGAAGCATCACCGAGCGCAGGTACTTTTCGGACAGAGCCTAGTGTTGTTCGAAAGTGGCTGTGAAGAAGGGATTCAAACCCCGACACCTTCTCTTTCAGCTTGCCACAGGGCCCCATCACGGCAGGGCGCGGACGATACAGTAGCGCCCTGTCACGGACAAGAACGTCCTATCCATTGCCCAATTTTTCCCTATACCATTCGCCTGAGCAGCCCCCGGAGAATATCGGCCCGGAGGGCGCCATCCACCAGGAATGCAACGCAGGGGGGCGAGTTGCAGGGTGTTCCGCGCGGTGGGGTGGCGAGACCACCGGATCCTCTACGGATGAGTGGCTGCCAATAGAAGCACTTCGAGGCACCAAACCTCGGGCCTGCACCGAATATCCCGTGGAACGCCACTCTGGTTGAAGCTCAGGCAATCCTGCTCTAGCCTGAACGTTCAAACATCGACGTAAGGATGCGGATCATGATGTATCACACGATCAAGCACGGCATTTTCGCAGACGAATTCGCCCGGGTTCTGCGGCTGGCCATGAACAAGAATGACCACATTCTGGTGGCGGTTCCTGGCAACATCGATACCCTGACCGCGCCCATTGCAAAGCTGCTTGGTGCGGCGGTTGCCAAGCGCTTGCTTGAAGAGCGTGAAGTGAAGGTGGCCACACCTGGAGCGCCCGAAAAGACGCTCTATCTCGCGTCGATCAACGGCTGCACATCGTTCAAAAAGGGTTCGGTCGTATTGCCCTGGACGCCGCTCGATACGGTTTCCAAGGCAACGGCAACGCATTCTTCATCGGACACGTTCTTCATCGCCAATGACGGCCCAGGCACGTCTTACCGCGAGCCAGGCAAGGACGAGCTGACGCGCTATCAGAAGAGCTACCCCAGATCCAAAGCGGTGTGAGGCAGCACCGAGCGAACGAAACAGGCCCAGAAAGACGCCAAGAAGCTTGCTGCAGCAGGCTTGAAGGACAAGGCCAAAGCCCTGCTGGACGTGCTACAGGTCAACCCCTTCCAGAACCCACCAGCCTACGAAAATCGGGTGGGCGACCTGTCCGGCACTTACCCGCGGCGCATCAACATCCAGCACCGCTCGTCTATCAGGTGCTGCAGGATGAGCACGTGGTCAAAGTGCTGCGGCTCTGGACTCACTACGAATAAGCGCTTTCGACAGTCCGCTGACCCGGAATGCAAAAAGCCCCGAAAACAGTAACGTTTTCAGGGCTTTAGGTATTGCGAAAGTGGCGGTGAAGAAGGGATTCGAACCCTTGATACGATTTCTCGTATACACACTTTCCAGGCGTGCTCCTTCAACCGCTCGGACACTTCACCGGATCTCGCCAGACATGCAGTCCGTCGAGGCGCGCTAATGTAATCGAAGGTTTTCGCAAAGGCAAACTTTTTCAGAAGATTCATGCATTTAAGCCATGGCAACAGACAGTGGCGGGCCGCCTGGTCATGCACAGCAGGCTCATGCCGGCAATGTCAGGCAGGCGAAGGAGTGAAGACAGTGGCGATCGATCCAATCCATCATCGGCGCTACGCTGAAACGGGATCCTCCACTCGCCCGTGCTGAAAGCCTGACTCTACGGTCACCCTTCGCGCTTTACCTGATCTCGTCCGATGGGTAACGTCAGCCGCACATCCAGAACAAGGAGTCGACCATGAGCGACCTGATCAGCTACCAACTCGATGACGGCATCGCTACCCTGACCCTGAACAACGGCAAGGTGAACGCCATTTCCCCTGCGGTGATCGACGCCTTCAATGCGGCCCTGGATCGCGCCACCCAGGACAAGGCCATCGTGATCCTCACCGGGCAGCCGGGCATTCTTTCCGGCGGCTATGACCTCAAGGTGATGACGTCCGGGCCACAGCACGCCATCGAGCTGGTGGCCGCGGGCTCGACCCTGGCGCGGCGCATGCTCGCCCACCCCTACCCGATCATTGTCGCCTGCCCGGGCCATGCGGTGGCCAAGGGTGCCTTCCTGCTGCTCTCCGGCGATTACCGCATCGGTGTCGAGGGGCCTTTCAGTATCGGTCTCAACGAAGTGCAGATCGGCATGACCATGCACCATGTCGGCATCGAACTGGCCCGGGATCGCCTGCGCAAGTCGGCCTTCCAGCGCTCGGTGATCAATGGCGAGATGTTCGACCCGCAGGGCGCGCTCGGTGCCGGTTTCCTCGACCGGGTGGTGCCGGTCGAGCAACTGCCGAGCACCGCCCTGGCGGTCGCGACGCAGTTCAAGAAGATCAACCTGAGCGCCCACGGCAAGACCAAGCTCAAGGTTCGGGCCGCGCTGCTGGAAACCCTCGACCGCGCCATCGAGCTGGACAGGCAGCACGCCCTGTAGGGCGTCGCGCGGTCAACCGCCACGATTGACCGCCTGAACGCCGCAATCAGCGGCAACGGCCTGGCAATTGCCCAAAGCCCGGGCCGCCCCTACACTGCGCGACCTTTTCCGAGTGGGTCGCAACCATGCTCTTCGTACCGCGCATGCTGATGATGGGCGTGCATTTCATCGTCGCCGGCATTCTCGGGTTGCTGCTGGGCCTGTGCCGGCCCTTCCACCCGGACAACAGCCGGCTGTGCGCGCGTCTCTATTCATTGCCGGCCCTGCGCCTGCTGCGCATCAGGGTCGAGACCGATACGCGCCACCTCGCCGAACACGATCGCCCCTGCGTGATCATCGCCAACCACCAGTCCAACTACGACCTCTATGTCATCGGCTGCGTGGTGCCCCGGCGCACGGTGAGCCTTGGCAAGAAGAGCCTGAAATGGGTGCCGCTGTTCGGCCAGCTGTACTGGCTGGCCGGCAACGTGCTGATCGATCGCGGCAATGCGCGCAAGGCCAAGCGCTCGATGCTGGCGACCACCCACACGCTGCAGCACGAGAACACCTCCATCTGGGTGTTCCCCGAAGGCACCCGCAACGGCGGTGGCGAGCTGCTGCCGTTCAAGCGAGGCGCCTTCCAGATGGCGGTCGCCGCCGGCGTGCCGATCATCCCGGTGTGTGCGAGCAACTACATACGCAGCCTGCGCCTCAATGCCTGGAACAGTGGCCGCGTGATGATCCGCTCGCTGCCGGCGATCCCCACTGCCGGCCTGAGCATGGAGGACCTGCCGCAACTGATCGAAACCTGCCGCTCCCGCATGCAGGCCTGCATCGCCTCGATGGATGCCGAGCTGGCGACGACCCCGGCCTTCGCGCAAAGGGACTGAGCGGGATGCGATAAGCGGCTAAGCTGCGCTGAACAGATCACGCACGGGGCACACCATGGGCGAAGTCGTCGCAGCAGTCGTCTACAGCAAAGGCCGCAAGGTCAGTGATATCCACCTCGACGAAGGCCGCGACTGGGCGCAAAAGCCCGGGCATTTCGTGTGGATCGGCCTGCACGACCCCGGCAGCGAGGAGCTCGGCAACCTACAGCGTCAATTCAACCTCCACGAACTGGCCCTGGAGGACGCCTTGCAACGGCATACTCGTCCCAAGCTCGAGACCTTCGGCGATGCCTTGTTCCTGGTGCTCTACTCGCCGGTGCAGGTCGACGATGAACTGACCTTCGTGGAAACCCAGCTGTTCGCCGGCACGGGCTACGTGATCAGCGCCCGCTACGGTGAATCCGCGCCCTATTCCAGAGTGCGCCAGCGCTGCGAGGCGAGGCCCCTGCTGCTCGAGCATGGCGAAGACTTCGTGCTCTATGCCCTGCTCAGTTTCATCATCGAGAATTACCGACCGCTGATGGACGTCTACTACGCCGAGCTGGAGCAGCTCGAACAGGCGGTCCTGGAATGCGCGATGAGCCATGCCGAGGTGGTACGCATCCAGCACCTGCGCCGCAACCTGCTGCGCCTGCGACGCAATATCGGCCCGCTGGCGGAGATCTGCCAGGAACTGCAGCGCCTGGACTTCCCCTTCATCGACAAAAACATGCGCCCGTACTTCCGCGACGTGGCCATCCACGTCAACCGCTTGCTCGAAGACCTCACCAACCTGCGGGAAATGGCCGACCACGCCATCGAGATCGGCCTGTTGCTGGAGTCGTCCCGGCAGAGCGTGGTACAGCGCAAGTTCGCCGCCTGGGCGGCCATACTGGCCTTTCCTACCGCCATCGCCGGCATCTACGGGATGAACTTCCACAACATGCCCGAGCTGACCTGGCAATACGGCTATTTCGCCGTGCTCGGCGTGATCGGCGCCGGCTGCGGCGGCCTGTACGCCAGCTTCCGCCATTACGGCTGGCTGTAAACGCCCACGGAGAACGGCAAACGCAGCCACCATGCCGATCCCGTGAGGCGCCCCGGCGGCGCTGCTCGCCAGGCCGGCAGGCTCGCCGATACACAGCCGGCCAGGGCCGGGAAACATCACCGCGGCCCGCCCTGCGCCAACTCACCGCCCTGCAGACATGGCAAGCCCTGGCCCGATAAGCGACAATACCGCCCCGCCAAGCGATGGCTGCCTCGTGCCGACCACACATCGCCCGCGTACCGGATAGCCAATCGCCGACCGCCGCCTACAAGGAATTTGCATGGCCCTGCCTCGCCCGCGCTTCGCCCCGACCCTGCTCGCCCTGGCATTGAGCCCGACGCTGTCATGGGCCGCCGACTCGCTGATCACCCTCGACGCCACCACCATCGAAGACCAGACCAGCGACAGCTACCAGGCGCGCAGTGCCACTGTGGGAGGTTTCACGGAGGCGCCGCTGCTCGATACGCCCGCGTCGGTTTCGGTGGTCACCCGGCAGTTGCTCGACGATCAGCAGGCGCGCCTGCTCAGCGATGTGCTGAAGAACGACGCGTCGGTGGGCGAAGCCTATGCCCCGATCGGTTACTACGAGAACTTCGTGGTGCGCGGCTTCTCGCTGAATGCCGCCAACAGCTACCGGGTCAATGGTCGCAGCGTGGTGGGCGAGCAGAACGTGGCACTGGAGAACAAGCAGCAGGTCGAGCTGCTCAAGGGGTTGTCTGGCCTGCAGAGCGGCGTGGTCGAGCCCGGCGGGCTGATCAACTACGTGACCAAGCGTACCGAGCAAGTGCGCTCGCTGAGCGTGGCCAGTAACCAGGATGGCGAGCGCTATGTCGCCGCCGACCTCGGCCACTGGTTTGGCAGCGAGCAGGAACTGGGCCTGCGCCTCAACCTGGCCCACGAGGACATCCGTTCCTTCGTCGAGCACGCCGATGGCAAGCGCGACTTCATTTCCCTGGCGCTGGACTGGAACCTGTCGCCCAACGCCACGCTGCAACTGGACGCCGAATACCAGACCCGCGAGCAGCGCTCGGTGCCCGGCTATCAACTGCTTGGCGGCACCCGGGTGCCGAGCGGCGTCGATCCGGACACCCGCCTGGGCCACCAGAGCTGGTCGAAACCGGTGGGCATCGACTCCCTGAACCTGGGCGGGCGTTTCGAGTACCGTTTCGATGACGACTGGAAAGCGGCTCTGGACGCCTCCCACAGCAAAGTGGTGATCGACGACTACAGCAGCTTTCCATATGGCTGCAGCCCCAGGTCAGGCTGTGACACCTGGTACGCGCATTTCAGCCCCGAAGGTAACTACGACATCTACGATTACCGCAGCCCCGACGACACGCGCCAGCACGATGAGTTGCAGGCCACCCTGTCGGGCGCTTTTGCTACCGGCGCCATCGCCCATGAGCTGACAGTTGGCAGCAGCGCACTGCGCCGCACCGTGGCCCGGCGCAGTTCGGTCAATGTGGAGGTGGGCGACGGCAATATCCATGAAGACCCAGCCGACTTCGCCCCGACCGGCGTGCCGCTCAATCCCAGGCAACGCCGCCTCGACAGCCGCCAGTACGGCCTGTTCTTCAGCGACCGCATCAGCTTCGACGAGCATTGGCAGGTGCTGCTCGGCGGGCGGCAGGTGCGCCTGGACGAAGAAGCCTTCACCAGCAGCGGTGTCAGCGAGCGGCGCACCCGGCGCAGCGAATTCCTGCCCAATGCCGCGCTGCTCTACAAACCCCAGGCCGACACCACCTTGTATGTGAGCTACAGCAAGGGCCTGTCCCTGGGCGGCGAGGCCCCCTGGTACACCCGCAACGAGGGGCAGATCCTCGCCCCGACCACCTCGCGCCAACTGGAAGCCGGCTTCAAACGTGACTGGCAGGGCCTGAGCCTGGGCGCCGCACTGTTCCGTATCGACCAGGCGCTGCAATACAGCCGGCCGAACGACGACGGCACCCTCACCTACGTGCAGCAGGGCAAGCAGCGCAATATCGGCCTGGAGCTCTCCGCCAGCGGGCAGGCCGCCCGCGACCTGCAACTGTCGGCCAGCGCCGCGGTGATTCGCGCCCGGGCGATCGACAGCGGCACCGAGGCCTATGAAGGTCATCAGGCGGTCAACGTACCCAGGGTGCGCGCCAGCCTGTCCGCCGATTACCGCATTCCCGGGATCCAGGGCCTGTCGCTGCTTGGCGGCCTGCAGTACAGCGGCAGCAAGTACGCCGACCCGAGCGGTACGGTGAAAGTCGCCGACTACACGGTATTCAACCTCGGCAGCCGCTATACCACCCGTATAGAAGGCTATGAAACGGTACTGCGCCTGACGGTCGACAACCTGTTCGACAAACGCTACTGGCGCGATACCGGCTCTTACCAGGGCGACGGCTACCTGTTCCCCGGCGACCCGCGCACCGCGCGCCTGTCCGCCACCGTGAGTTTCTAGGAGGCGATTCACCACCGGGAGGTCTTGATGGACACGGGCACACAAGCGTACCGGTGATGGGCAGAGAGGAGGCGGAAGCAGCCGTAGGGTGGATGACGCTCTTTTCATCCACCATCGCGATCGCAGAGCGGTGGACGGGTGAAGCGTCGTCCACCCTACAAATGGCTGCTTACGCCTTGTCGCCGCCACTTCATATGAACCATCCCCGCAACGCCCAAGGAGCATTGCAAATGCGTGGCACCGCATCGTTATTGACCGTCTGCGTGCTGGGAAGCCTGCTCACTGGCTGCCAGCAAACACCCAAGGCTCACGATCAGCTCGACGCGGTGCTGTGGACGCAGACCGCCATCGAGCACGAGCTGCTCTACCAGCAGGTCTACGCCGCCGCGACCCGCCAGTTGCAGCCGGCACTCGCCGACCCGCGCTGGGATGCCCTGGCGCAACCGCCGCGCGATCTGACGGGCCTGGCACCTGCGGTGATCGTCGACATCGACGAGACGCTGCTCGACAACACCCCCGTCAATGCCAGGTCGGTGATCGAGGGCGGCCCCTATGACTATGCCGAGTGGTACCGCTGGGTGGCAAAGGCCCAGGCCCGCGCCCTGCCCGGCTCGCTGGCTTTCATGCAGGCGGCTGCAAAACTCGGCATCACCCCCTATTACCTGACCAACCGCGAGCCCGGCCAGGAAGCCGACACCCTGCGCAACCTGCGCCAGGCCGGCTTTCCCATCCGTGACGAAGGGCAGATTCTCACCGCGGGAACCGCCACCGGCGGCTGCCAGCAGGCCGGCTCGGACAAGACCTGCCGCCGCCAGTGGGTCGGCGAGCGGGCGCGGGTGCTGCTCATGGTGGGCGACAGCTACGGCGACTTCATCGCGGCGCCCAATCGCGCGAGCGATCAACGCCAGGCCGCAGCGCCCTACCTGGCGTGGTTCGGTCAGCGCTGGTTCCTGCTGCCCAACCCGACCTATGGTGGCTGGTACACGGCGCCATACGGTGATCGCGACGACCTCTCGGCAGAACAGCAACGCGCCTCGAAACACAAGGTACTGGTGCTGCCCTGAGGGGCGGCCAGCCGCGCGTCAGACAACCCTCGATATGACCTCGAGGGCCGTCGACGGGTCTTTGCATATTGCACGCCAGAATGCGCGAATGAACCCTATATGTTGTGTCCAGGCGACGAAGTGAACCGCCGCCGCCAGCGCCGCAAAAAAAACGACCTGCGGCAATCAGCCCAACGATCCTGGCATCGCCAGTATCCACGGGCTCTTGCGCCACTTACCCCGTATTAACCCACAGATTTATCCACAGGAGACGGGGCTTGCCTTAGCCCACCGACCGCACTATCTTGTATCCCGAACTCGCCAAACACCTACATGTTGGGTTTTTGGCCGAAACAACCCAAGCACGAATGGCCTGAAAAAGTCCATGCCCGGCCTCTTTTTTACGGTACAGGTTACGGTCGCCGACCCCGGCGCACCGACAAGCAGACAGACGACCTTATCGAGCGGCCCAGACCCAATACCGCTCGCTGCGCCAGCACCGGCAACACTACATCTAGTGACCGTGCACTGCAGCAAGCACCCGTTAAGCCAGGAATGAAGCGTTCCGGCATCGAGACACCCCGGCTGCCGCTAGTCGCTCAGCGCCTTTTCGCGACACCCTGCTGCCGGCCTCGCGCCAGCCGAGGGGATTGCAGCCGGGGGGGTCGGCGACAGAACGCTCACGCCTGAACATTTCATTGATCATGGAGACCTTCATGCATACCGACACCACTCGCGAGAACCCTCAGGCCCAGGCGCCTCAGGGCGACGCCACCGAGGCACTGGCTGCAACCGCACCGGGCCAACTGCGTGTGATCAAGCGTAACGGTACCGTCGTGCCGTACACCGGTGACAAGATCACCGTCGCCATCACCAAGGCGTTTCTCGCAGTGGAAGGTGGCAATGCCGCCGCCTCCTCGCGTATCCATGACACCGTTGCCCGCCTCACCGAGCAGGTCACCGCGACCTTCAAGCGTCGCATGCCGTCGGGCGGCACCATCCACATCGAAGAGATCCAGGACCAGGTCGAACTGGCCCTGATGCGCTCCGGCGAGCAGAAAGTCGCCCGCGATTACGTGATCTACCGCGAAGCCCAGGCGAACAAGCGCAAGACCACCGACGCCGCCGACGGCATCGCCCAGCCGCACCCGAGCATCCGCGTGACCCTGGCTGACGGCAGCCTGGCGCCGCTGGACATGGGCCGCCTCAACACCATCGTCACCGAGGCCTGTGAAGGCCTGCTGGAAGTCGACGGCGCGCTGATCCAGAAGGAAACCCTGAAGAACCTGTACGACGGCGTTGCCCAGAAAGACGTCAACACCGCCCTGGTGATGACCTCCCGTACCCTGGTCGAGCGTGAGCCGAACTACAGCTACGTCACCGCCCGCCTGCTGATGGACAACATCCGCGCCGAAGGCCTGAGCTTCCTCAACGTCGCCGCCAGTGCCACTCACCACGAGATGGCCGAGCTGTACGCCAAGGCCCTGCCCGCCTACGTCGAAGCCGGCGTCGAATTCGAACTGCTCGACCCGAAACTGAAAACCTACGACCTGGAAAAACTGGGCAAGGCGATCAACCACGAGCGTGACCAGCAGTTCACCTACCTGGGCCTGCAGACCCTGTACGACCGTTACTTCATCCACAAGGACGGCATCCGTTTCGAACTGCCCCAGGTGTTCTTCATGCGCGTGGCCATGGGCCTGGCCATCGAAGAGCCGAACAACCGCGAAGACCGCGCCATCGAGTTCTACAACCTGCTGTCGTCGTTCGACTACATGGCCTCCACCCCGACCCTGTTCAACGCCGGCACCCTGCGTCCGCAGCTGTCCAGCTGCTACCTGACCACCGTGCCTGACGACCTGGGCGGCATCTACGACGCCATCCGCGACAACGCCCTGCTGAGCAAATTCGCCGGCGGCCTGGGCAACGACTGGACTCCGGTTCGCTCGCTGGGCGCCTACATCAAGGGCACCAACGGCAAATCCCAGGGCGTGGTGCCGTTCCTCAAGGTGGTCAACGACACCGCCGTGGCGGTCAACCAGGGCGGCAAGCGCAAAGGCGCCGTGTGCGCCTACCTGGAAACCTGGCACATGGACATCGAAGAGTTCATCGAGCTGCGCAAGAACACCGGTGATGACCGTCGCCGTACCCACGACATGAACACCGCCAACTGGATCCCGGATCTGTTCATGAAGCGCGTCTTCGACGACGGCCAGTGGACCCTGTTCTCGCCAAGCGAAGTGCCGGATCTGCACGACCTGACCGGCAAGGCCTTCGAAGAGCGCTACGAGTACTACGAAGCCCTGACCGAGTACCCGGGCAAGATCAAACTGTTCAAGACCATCCAGGCCAAGGACCTGTGGCGCAAGATGCTCTCGATGCTGTTCGAGACCGGCCACCCGTGGCTGACCTTCAAGGACCCATGCAACCTGCGCAGCCCGCAGCAGCACGTGGGCGTGGTGCACAGCTCCAACCTGTGCACCGAGATCACCCTGAACACCAACAAGGACGAGATCGCCGTCTGCAACCTGGGCTCGGTCAACCTGCCGAACCACATCACTGACGGCAAGCTGGACACCGCCAAGCTGGCGCGCACCGTGAAGACCGCCGTGCGCATGCTCGATAACGTCATCGACATCAACTACTACTCGGTGCCGCAAGCGCGCAACTCCAACGTCAAGCACCGCCCGGTAGGCCTGGGCATCATGGGCTTCCAGGACGCGCTGTACCTGCAGCACATCCCGTACGGCTCCGATGCCGCCGTCGACTTCGCCGACAAGTCCATGGAAGCGGTCAGCTACTACGCCATCCAGGCGTCCTGTGACCTGGCCGACGAGCGTGGCGCCTACGAAACCTTCCAGGGTTCGCTGTGGAGCAAGGGCATCCTGCCGCTGGACTCCCAGCAGATCCTCATCGAGGCCCGTGGCCAGAAATACATCGACGTCGACCTGAACGAAACCCTGGACTGGGCTCCGGTACGGGCTCGCGTACAGAAAGGCATTCGTAACTCGAACATCATGGCCATCGCGCCGACCGCGACCATCGCCAACATCACCGGCGTGTCGCAGTCCATCGAGCCGACCTACCAGAACCTGTACGTGAAATCGAACCTGTCGGGCGAATTCACCGTGATCAACCCCTACCTGGTTCGCGACCTCAAGGCGCGCGGCCTGTGGGACTCGGTGATGATCAACGACCTCAAGTACTACGACGGCTCCGTGCAGCAGATCGAGCGTATCCCGCAAGAACTGAAAGACCTGTACGCCACCGCCTTCGAAGTCGACACCAAGTGGATCGTCGATGCCGCCAGCCGTCGCCAGAAGTGGATCGACCAGGCGCAGTCGCTGAACCTGTACATCGCCGGCGCCTCGGGCAAGAAGCTCGACGTGACCTACCGCATGGCCTGGTACCGTGGCCTGAAAACCACCTACTACCTCCGTGCCCTGGCCGCCACCAGCACCGAGAAGTCGACCATCAACACCGGCAAGCTGAACGCGGTATCCAGCGGCGGTGACCAAGGCCTCGGCGCGGCCCCTGCCGCTGCTCCGGCCACCCAGGCCTCGCCTGGCCCGGCTCCGGTTCCGAAGGCGTGCGCCATCGACGAGCCGGATTGCGAAGCCTGCCAATAAAGCAGCGGCAAGCTGCAAGCGGTCAGCCACAAACTGACCGCACAACATGGCCGACCGTGTGCTGCTCGCGGGGATGGAACTGCCCTCCCCGCCACCACCCAACCACTTGCAGCTTGAAGCCTGAAGCTTGAAGCTGCTCCTGAAAGGAGCCCCCTCATGCTGAGCTGGGATGAATTCGACAAGGAAGACGGCGCTGAAGCTGCCGCTCCGAAACAGACCGCCGCACAAGCCAGTGCCGACATGAGCCTGGAAAGGCTCAACCAGGTCGGCGACGCCGCAGCCCTCGAAGCCCGTGCCATCGACGCCAATGACTCCGATGCCATCGCCCGTGCGAAAAAGGCCCTCAACGACCTCGACATCCAGGAAGGCCTGGACGAGCTCGAAGGCACCTCCGCACGCGTGGAAGTCGGCGACAAGCAGATGATCAACGCCCGTGCCGACCTCAACCAGCTCGTCCCCTTCAAGTACGACTGGGCCTGGCAGAAGTATCTGGATGGTTGCGCCAACCACTGGATGCCGCAGGAAGTGAACATGAACGCCGACATCGCCCTGTGGAAATCCACAGACGGTCTCAGCGAAGACGAGCGCCGCATCGTCATGCGCAACCTCGGCTTCTTCTCCACCGCCGACAGCCTGGTTGCCAACAACCTGGTACTGGCCGTGTACCGCCTGATCACCAACCCCGAGTGCCGCCAGTACATCCTGCGCCAGGCCTTCGAGGAAGCGATCCACACCCACGCCTACCAGTACTGCATCGAATCGCTGGGCATGGATGAAGGCGAGATCTTCAACATGTACCACGAGATCCCCAGCGTCGCCAAGAAAGCCTCCTGGGGCCTCAAGTACACCCGCTCGATCTCCGATCCCAAGTTCGAAACCGGCACCCCGGAAACCGATCGCCAGTTCCTCAAGAACCTGATCGCCTACTACTGCGTACTGGAAGGCATCTTCTTCTACTGCGGCTTCACCCAGATCCTTTCCATGGGCCGCCGCAACAAGATGACCGGCACCGCCGAACAGTTCCAGTACATCCTGCGTGACGAATCCATGCACCTGAACTTCGGTATCGACGTGATCAACCAGATCAAGATCGAAAACCCGAGCCTGTGGGACGCCACCATGAAGGACGAGGCGACCCAGATGATCCTGCAGGGCGCCCAGCTGGAAATCGAATACGCCCGCGACACCATGCCCCGCGGCGTACTCGGCATGAACGCGGCGATGATGGAGGACTACCTCAAATTCATCGCCAACCGCCGCCTGACCCAGATCGGCCTGAAAGAAGAATACCCGGGCGCCAGCAACCCGTTCCCGTGGATGAGTGAAATCATGGACTTGAAGAAAGAGAAGAACTTCTTCGAGACCCGAGTGATCGAGTATCAGACGGGTGGGGCGTTGAGCTGGGATTGATGGCGATTTGAAATGACTGTAAATTACCCCCACACCTGCCATGGATGTTGGGGTTGAAGCTTAATAAGAAGCCCCGCCTAGTGCGGGGCTTCTTATTAAGAAATTCGAAAAAGTGTATTCAAAATGAAAAAAAGCAAAGCGAAGCCCAACGTAACGTTCATCGAGCAGAACGCCCCCATTGACGAGTATGGGCGCGCACTTTATGCAATTGCTCGATCCGTACTAAGAGCATTCATCGACTCATTGTCCGAAGAAGATCTAGCAGACCTGAATACTGAGCTTAATAAAGTCACAATGCGCCAACTCTCTAAAATAGCGCGACTTGATAGAGACAAAGGCATGCGAGGTGATGGATTCGAGTGGGCTGTACACGAAGCTATTCTGGGAAAAGAGCCTCTAATTATTGATCCTGTAGCCCACGCTCTAAAAAAAGCCTCAACAAAAATCAAGGACGCATGCCCCGCCTCATTACTATTTGGACATGAACGTGCAAAATATCTCGGCTTCCTTGACGCAGTGATAGATGGCGCAGGAGATCAGTCTTATTTACTACCACAAGGAAGTGGAAGACCCTTTCACTTCGGGCCATGGGTCTCTCTAGCAGCCCAAGGCATACAGGCCGAGGGTTTTCTCAACGAAAGAATAAAAAAAATATGGAAGACAGACCTTTTTCTTTCTGTGGAAGATGACCCACGCTATTTCGCCGCAACAATTAAATCCAACTACAACTTATTAGAAGGCGGACAAGGGCTTAGAATAGGGATAGTTCCAGAATCGACTGACATAGGAAACAGAGAAGGTGTACGATTTGACCAAAAACATGGTTTATGGATTGTAACACTTGCTGACCCGAATGGGTTCATGGGGCTTTTCAATGACGGCTACCATGCAGTTGCACGCGTCCTTTTAAAGCTTGGAAAACTTCCTCAACCAGAATACTGGGTTAAACCAAGCGCAAAAGCACAACGATTAATGGAGCAAATGCATAAATACGAGAACTCAACAGCTCTTGATGTTGAAGAGGCCCTTAATGAAGCAGCTCAACAAGATCTTGTCACCCAAAAACATCAGCTGATAAGTGTTAACGCTCCTGACTGGCTCCATATTAAAGAAATGGCACCCAAGATCATTTCCCCGCGTCCCTCCTTTAAACGATTAGATTAATGGTTTAGCAAGCAAGTAGCCCGAACAACCACCACCAATGGTGGATGGGTAAAACGTCATCCACCCTACGACGGGATTAAATGTGGGTGTAGATACCGTCTTGCCCGTTACCTTGCAAGCGCCAATTCGGCATCAAAAGGCATTCCCGATTTCAGCACGCCGTAGGCGATACACAGCAACTTGCGCATCGCCGCGCAGACGATCTGTTTGCCGGTTTTGCCTTTGGCTCTCATGCGCTCGGCCATTGCCCGTATCGCCGCGTTATGCGTTATGGACACCAAGCCGGGCATATACAGCCCTGCGCGTAAGATGGCCGAGCCGGTGCGAGATATCCGTGTTTGGCCTTTGAATTTCCCGGACTCCTGTAGCCTGGGATTGAGCCCCGCATAGGCCGTCACAGCACGGCTGCTGTCAAACCTGTGCAGATCGCCCAGTTCGGCCAGC
>NZ_FNDG01000006.1 GCF_900100535.1 Phytopseudomonas flavescens | reverse complement strand
CTGCAGGGCCTCGAACCCTGCCGGGTCATTGGCGAGCTTGCCCTTAGTGCGGTGCTTGCCGTTTGCCTGCACCGTGGCAATGTCGAATGAGTGTTTAGCGATGTCGATTCCGACTACAGACATGGTCTTCTCCTCTTTCAGTCTGATCGTCACTGCATCCGTCCAGCCTTGCTGATGCGAGCTCGAGGCTCTGGATACCGTTCGGACTTATCAGGATGAGTGTGGAGGAGCGCAGCGCAATCTACGTCGCAAGCTCGAGGCTTAAGGGTGGACACAGCTTGCAGCTCCTCCCCCGATGATCAGTCGGGAACTATCGCCTCTCGTGAGGCAGTAGTCGAGATACAAGGGTGGATCGGGGCGCGTAGCTGACGCTCTTTCTCATCCACCATCGCGATCGCAGAGCGGTGGACAGATCGGGCCGCGTAGGTGAAGCGTCGTCCACCCTACAAATGACCGCCTTTGCCTTTTAGCGCCTGCGGGCTACTGGCGCATCCCGATCGCCAGCCGATTGAAGGCGTTCATCAGCGAGATGGCGAAGGTCAGGTCGCTGATCTGCGCATCGTCGAAATGCGCCTTGAGCGGATCGAAGCGCTCATCCGGCGCGTGAGTCTGTGCGATGTCGGTCAGCGACTCGGCCCAGGCCAGTGCCGCTCGCTCGGCATCGCTGAAGTGCGGACTGATACGCCAACCGGCCAGACTGTCCAGCTTGACCTGCGTGGTACCACCTTGGCGCAGCGCCCTGGCGTGCATTTCCAGACAGAATGCGCAGCCATTGATCTGCGAAATCCGCAGGTACACCAGTTCGATCAGGGGCAATCCCAGGCTGCTGGCGGCCAGGGCGTTCTTGGTTGCCAGCAGGCCTTTGTAAGCGTCGGGTGAAAGCTGGCTGTAGGGCAGGCGCAGGGTGCTCATGGGTAATCTCCGTGAGGCAGGTTGAAAGGATAATGCGAGGCTGGAAATGGCGGCGTCCCCTGCGACACTGGACGCTATCTTAGAGGGGGCAGGCACGATCTGTAGAGCCAAGACCACTGAAAATCAGTGGTCCATCATTCGCCCTGGCGCATCGGCATCCGGTCGATGGCCGCGAAGATCACCCGCAAGTCCGCATCGGCGCCTTGCTGGATTTTCTTGCCGCCGTCCTTGCCGAGCAGAATGAGCTGCGGGCGCCGGTTGCCGGCATCCAGCGCCAGCAACAGGCGCCTGGTGGCGATGGGATCGAGGGGCTGGTCGTTGCGTTGCCCCGCTCTGCCAACCACGGTGTAGAGCACCATGTCGCGCTCGGCGAACGCTTCGCGGTTGGCAGGCTGCGCCAACGCCTCACGCACCCGGACGAGCAATGGATCGTCCGCATCGTCGGCGAGCAGGATCAGCGGCCGGGTTTTCCACAACTCGGCCTGCAGCGGGTTGTCCGTGGCGTGAGCGGTGAAGGCGAGCGTCGCAAGTAACAGGATCAGAATGGCTTTCATCGCGATGTCTCCTGGTACAGGTGGTCGAAACCCGGGCGTCGGAAAGCGAACAGCTGACCACCAGCCAGTTCCCCACTACGGCCACTGGCGCGTCGCTGGCACACGAGCGCCGGCGACGCCCGCTGCTCAGTAGGACAGGTACGAGGAACGCGTCAGGCCCAAGCGCAGGGCATCGAGGAACTGGGTGCGTTCACGGGCATTGATCCTGGCGCTGGCCACCTTGTCGCGGTAGTGGGTCATCAACTCCTCGGGCGACAGGTGCACGTAGCGCAGCATGTCCTCGATGGTGTCGTGGGTTTCGATGCCCGCGTGGTAGATGCTGCCATCGGCATTCTGGTAGATGTTCACCGAATCGGTATCACCGAACAGGTTGTGCATGTCGCCGAGGATCTCCTGATAGGCACCGACCAGGAAGATGCCCAGCACGTAGTCCTCGCCCTCGCGCAGCTCGTGCACCGGGAGGCTGGTCTCGATGGACTGCTCGTCGACGTACTGGTTTATCTTGCCATCCGAGTCGCAGGTCAGGTCCTGCAGCACGGCGCGGCGCAGCGGCTCTTCGTCCAGGCGATTGAGCGGCAGGATCGGCAGGATCTGGCCGATGGCCCAGGTGTCCGGCAGGCTCTGGAACACCGAGAAGTTGCAGATGTACTTGTCGGCCAGCTTGTCGTTGAGCTCGTCGAGCACCTGACGGTGCGAACGCTGGCGCGCCTTCAACTGGTTGTACAGGCGCCGGCAGATGGAGAAGTAGCACTGCTCGGCGAGGGCCTTCTGCGGCAGGTCGAGCTTGCCGGCGGAGTATTGCCCGGCGGCCTCGCTGACATAGTGCGTGGCACGCCAGTAGGTTTCGGCGACCATTTCCGGGTCGCTGTCGTCGAGCAGGTCGATCAGCACCTGCAGCACTTCCGGCTGCTCGATGCTGCGGTCGATATCCGGCACGTCGTCGTTGTGCCGCTCGACGTCGGTCACCTGCACCAGCAGCAAGGCGTGGTGCGCGGTCATCGCCCGGCCGCTTTCCGAAAAGATGTGCGGGTGGGGGATTTCCTGGCGGTCGCAGAACTCCTTGAGCATGTCGACTACCGCATCGGCATAGTCTTCCATGTCGTAGTTGATGGAGCTGGCGTTGCGCGAGTGGGTACCATCGTAGTCCACACCCAGGCCACCGCCCACGTCGATATGATCGACCGGCAAGCCGAGCGCGCGCAGCTCACCGTAGTAGCGGATGGCCTCCCGGAAGCCCTTGCGGTAGTCGGCGATGTTGGCGATCTGCGAGCCCATATGGAAATGCAGCAGGCGGATGCCCTGATCCAGCCCGGCCTTGCGGAAGCGCTCGACCACCGACAGCAGCTGCGCTGCGGAGAGACCGAACTTGGACTTCTCGCCACCGGTGTCGGCCCACTTGGAGGATGCCAGGGACGACAGGCGCACGCGCAGACCGATCTGCGGCGCGACCTTGAGCTCGGCGGCCTCTTCGATCACCAGGGAAACTTCCGACTCCTTCTCGATGACGATGAACACGTTATGGCCGAGTTTCTGGCCGATCAACGCCAGGCGGATGAACTCGCGGTCCTTGTAGCCGTTGCAGACGATGGTGCCGCCCTTCGGCGCCAGGGCCAGCACCGCCAGCAGCTCGGGCTTGGAGCCGGCCTCCAGGCCGATGGAGACGTTCTCGGTGGCGATGATGTTCTCCACCACCGCCTCCTGCTGGTTGACCTTGATCGGATACAGCGCGGTGTAACGGTTGCCGTACTCCAGGCGCGCGATACTGGCGTCGAAAGCGCCGGTCAGCTTGCGCACGCGGTCTTGCAGGATGTCCGGGAAGCGCACCAGCAACGGCAACGACAGGCCGCTCTGGCGCAACTCGTCGACCTGCTCATAAAGGTCGATGGGCGTGCTGTCCGGCCCGTTGGGGCGGACTTCCACACGGCCTGCATCGTTGATCGAGAAATAACCCGCGCCCCAATGGCGGATGCCATAGACACTGCGGCTGTCAGCCACCGTCCATTGGCTTCCATCGTCCTTGCGTGTACGTCGTGCAGCCATCGAGGTCTCCCCTGTAGCGGATGGGCTGATGCTGTCGTAGGCAACCGAGCGAGCATAGAGCCTGAAAATGACGATTGCCCGGCAACGCAGCGGCCCGGCTATCGGTAAGTGTAGCGACCTGCCGGCGGCACTCAGCCGCCGGATTTCTTGGCCTTGAAGCCTCGCTTGAGCAACTCGCCGAGCAACAGCTCGACATGCTCGCCCTGGATTTCGATCACCCCGTCCTTCAGGGCGCCACCACAGCCGCAGCGCTTCTTCAACGCCGAGGCCAGTTCCTTGAGCGGCTCTTCGGCCAACGGCACACCGCTGACGGTGGTCACCGTCTTGCCACCACGGCCCTTGGTCTCACGGCGCACCCGGGCAATGCCATCGCCTTCCGGAATCGCCATGCGCGAACAGCTGCAGGCGTCCACGGGCTGCCCGCAACCCGGGCAATGCCGGCCGGCGTCCGTGGAATACACCAGGCCGCCGAGCCCGGCGAATGAAGCAGCTTTCTTGGCCACCGCGTTTTTCCTCAGTGGATGGGAGCGGCGCAGTGTAACGACAAAGGCGGCCTCTGCTAACAACCGAAATGCGCCACCCCCTGATGGATTGGCGACTCACGCCTGGGCAACAGTGCGTATCGCCCGAATGGCTGCGCTATCGCTTGGCGAGATAGTGCTGCAGGGCCAGCAGCGAGTCGGGGCAGTAGGGCTTGCTCTGAGCGTCGAACTGCGCCGCCGCAACTGTCATGAAGCGCGCTTCGAGCACTTCTTCAGGCTGCAGCAGCAACGGTGCATCGGACACCGCGGAAAAAACCGCGCACCAGATGCGATTATCCGGCTGGTCGAAAAAGAACCGCCCATGCTCGCGCAGTACGGCATCGCCGATACCCAATTCCTCCGCCAGCTCGCGCTCGGCCGAGGCCAGGTAGCTTTCGCCTGCCGCGACCATGCCGCCAGCCGCCACGTCCCAGTAACCGGGATACACCGCCTTGCTCAGGGTGCGCCGGTGCACGCACAGCTCACCGGCAGGATTGAACAGCAGAATGAACGTGCCGCGTCCGATCAGACCGCGTCTGCGCAGTTCGGCACGGGGCAAGGCGCCCAGCACTCGATCCTGCTCGTCGACCCAGGCAACCAGCTCGGCATCCGAGGCGGCGCGATGCGCCACCTCGGTATCGCTACCCGCCACCGATCAGCCCTGGGAGAGCAACTGGCGCAGGTCGATCACCGCGGCGTTGGCGCGGGAGATGTAGTTGGCCATCACCAGCGAGTGGTTGGCGAGGATGCCGTAGCCACTGCCATTGAGGACCATAGGGCTCCACAGCGTGGCCTGAGCGGCCTCCAGTTCGCGGATGATCTGCCGCACGCTGACGGTGGCGTTCTTCTTCGCCAGTACATCGGCGAAGTCAACCTCGACGGCGCGCAACAGGTGCGACAGCGCCCAGGCCTGCCCGCGCGCCTCGTAGAACACGTTGTCGATCTGCAACCAGGGCGTCTCGTAGCTGCGCTCGGTGACCTCGGGCACCTGGCCCTCCGCCAGTTGGGTGGTCTCGGTGATCTCGGTGTTCAGGCGGACCTGGCCGACACTGGCCGACAGCCGCTGCGACAGCGAGCCGAGGCGGGTGGCGACGTCGCCGAACCAGTTGTTCAGGTTATCGGCACGGGTATAGAAGCGCGCACCACTCTGGCCGGGCTCGGACAGTCGGGCCAGATAGCGATCCAGGGACTTGATGCCATCACGGTATTCCGATTCGGCGGCTGGCAGCGCCCAGCTGCGATGGTCGAAGTTGAAGCGTGGTTCGGCTCGCGCCAGGTCACCATCCTCGGTGGACTGCGACTGGGAACGGGCGAAGTCCTTGCGCAGCGCGCGGGAGAAGTCACGCACCTGCACGAGCACGCCATACTCCCAGCTCGGCATGTTGTCGAGCCACAGCCCCGGGGGAGCCAAATCGTTGGAGAGAAAACCGCCGCGCTTGTCGAGCAGCGTTTCGGCGACCTGCTTGAGCGTTTCCACCGAGGTGTAGCCGTTGACCACCTGGCGCTGGCTGCTTTGGGCAGCAGCCTGGACGCGCTGCTGTACCGGGAACATGTCAGGCTCCTGGCTCCAGTACCAGCCGACAACCAGTGCCACCAGCAGGTAGACAGCCAGCACACCGACGATCACGCCACCGAGCCGACCACCGACGCGACGGTGTGATCCAGCGGTAGCGCCATCGTCGGCACTGCGTGTGCCGGAGGTGCGGTTCTTCCAATCGAGCATGGCGGTTATCCTTTGATCTGCGACGTACAGGGCTTCGACCACAGGCCGATGGCAGGGTTGCGCTAATACTTGCATCCCAGGCAGCTTGCATCGAGCCTACGCTGCTCACTATAGGGGAAGGCTGCTTCGCTGCGCAGCGCAACGACCTGTTCACGACGTGACAAGCGATGCCAGGCCCCCTCGGAACCATCCCCATTGATGGCGGGTCGGTCTAAAGCATGAAATGCGGGATAACTCACAATTTTGACGCCAGAATAATGTCAATACAACCACCAAGTGATATCATGACGCCACCACGGGCAGCGATTCGCCGCCACTCACAGATTGATACCCCATGAACGAGCATGAAGACCCCAGCCGCGACCGGCTCAAGCAGCACTTTGCCCAGCGCGTCATCCACCAGGCCCGTCAGGTGCTGGAGGTCTGGCAACGCCTGCAACGTGCCGAGTGGAACGATCTCGGCATGCAGGAGCTGCACGAAGCCGCGCAACTGTTGCAGCGCTACGCCGAGCGCTTCGAGCAGGCCGAGCACCGCGACCTGGCGCAGCGCATCGTCGCCTGCCTGGGTGCCGTGGATGCCAATCGGGGGCGCCTCAACAGTGACGTCATCAGTGAGCTCAACCAGTTGATGCAGCGCCTGTCGCGTACCGGCCTGCGCCATGGCGACCGCTTCGAACAGACCACCCTTCCGCCGCTGCGCAAGCCGGTCTACCTGGCACTACAGCACCTGGAGCGTGCCGAGCGGCTGGCGCAGCAACTGGAGTTCTTCGGCATGAACGCCAAGCCGCTGGATACCGCCAACGCCTTTCGCGCCGCCATGCTCGAACGTCACCCGGCAGCCATCCTGATGGAGATAGACTTCGCCGGCTGCGGCAATGGCCTGGTGCTGGCCCAAGACGTCCAGGAAGGGCTGCAGGAGAAGATTCCGTTGCTGTTCTACAGCCACGAGGATACCGACACACCGACCCGCCTGGCGGCCGTACGCGCAGGCGGGCGCGAGTTCTTCACCGGCACCCTGGATGCCTCTCGGCTGCTGGAGCGTATCGAGGTGCTGACCCATGTCCTGCAGTACGAACCGTACCGCGTGCTGATCGTCGACGACTCCCGTGCCCAGGCCACGCACACCGAACGGGTGCTCAACAGTGCCGGCATCGTCACCCGCACCCTGACCGAGCCAATCCAGGCCATGGCCGAACTGGCGGAATTCCAGCCGGACCTGATCATCCTCGACATGTACATGCCCGCCTGCAGCGGCACCGAGCTGGCCAAGGTGATCCGTCACAACGACCGCTATGTCAGCGTGCCGATCATCTACCTGTCCGCGGAGGACGATCTCGACAAGCAACTCGACGCCATGAGCGAAGGCGGCGACGACTTCCTGACCAAGCCCATCAAACCGCGCCATCTGATCGCCACGGTACGCAATCGCGCCGACCGCGCCCGCAACCTCAAGGCGCGCATGGTGCGCGACAGCCTCACCGGCCTGTTCAACCACACCCACATCCTGCAGTTGCTCGAGGATGCCCGCTTCCGCGCCCAGCGTGACGGCCAGTCGCTGAGCTTCGCCATGCTCGATATCGACTATTTCAAGAAGGTCAACGACAACTATGGCCACCCCATGGGCGACCGGGTGATCAAGAGCCTGGCGCTGTTCCTCAAGCAGCGGCTGCGCAAGAGCGACTGCATCGGCCGCTATGGTGGCGAGGAGTTCGCCGTGGTAATGCCCAATACAGACGCAGGCACGGCTGCCAAGGTGCTCGACGAAGTCCGTCAGCGCTTTGCCGAAATCCATTATCCCGCCCAGCCCCACGACCTCAGTTGCACCTTCAGCTGCGGCATCGCCGAACTGCGGGACGATCTGGACAGCAGGCACCTGTCGCAGCGTGCCGACGACGCCCTCTACCGCGCCAAGCACAGTGGCCGCAATTGTGTGGAAGTTTGCGACTGAGGCAACGGATCCACCCCATGGCCTGGCTTGACGCTTTCCCACAGCGTCATACGCCTGTCATGCATACGCCATAACGTACCGACACGCTGCACTGCATGGCGCAGTGCCATTACCCTGGTCGTCGGTCGAGTTCCATGCGCCTGAAATCGCTCACCAACCTCAATACCCTGCTGCTGGTCGGGGTCGGTATCGCCCTGGCCTGCACGCTGGGGTGGTCACAGCGGGCATCGGAACGCCCCTACCGGCTGATGGAGCAGTACCTGGGCCTTTCCCAGCACTTCCAGCGCGAGGTTGCGCAGAACGTTACCGGCTACCTGGAAAGCGGTGACGCGCTGCGCCACAGCGCTGCCCTGCAGAGTCTCGATGACTTGCAGCAGAACGTGGCCCAGTTGCCTGCCGATCTGGCGGCCGATCTCGGCCATAGCCTCACCGAACTGAAGACCTTCGCCAGCGAACAACTGCTCGCGGCCGGAAAACTGTCCGGGGATCCCCAGGGCCTGCTGATCCAGGCGGAGAGGGAGATGGCCGATGCCTTGTCGAACATCGCCAGGTACGCCGACGAGGGCCAGGGTGAAGCAGTACAAGCCTATCGCCTGCCGCTGTTCGAGGCGGCCCAGCACCTCGCCCGCCTGGCCCTGGCCCGCGACAAGCTGGTCAGCAGCGGACGCAGCGAGCTGGCCGCGGACGTGGAACGTGAAGTGCAGTCGCTGCAGGCGCTGGCGAAAGCCATCGATGGCCTGGCACTGCTCGGCCTCACCGATGAAGCGGCATCGGGCGGTAACGCCTTCGCCTCACTGATGGGCCTGGACAGCGACAGCCAGGAGAGCGAGGCGCAAGATCGCGGCATCGTCCTGAAACGGGAGCTCAATAGCCTGCTCGCGCGCTACCCGGGAGAACTGGCGCGTACCCGTGCGCTGATCGAACAGCGTACCCAACTGGCCGATGCGACCCGCGCGCGACTGGATGCGGTGCAACAGTCGTTCACCACCCTGGAACCCCAGGTGCGCGCCGAGCATGGCCGCATCCAGGGCGAGGTGCGCCTGATCCTCGGCGCCATGGTCGCCCTGATCCTGCTCATCGCGTTGATCATCGACACCCTGCAACGGCGCCTCGCCCGCCTGCTCGAGCGACTGGTGCCGGCCCTCTCGGCCTGGGCCGCCGGTGATTTCAGCCGCGACATCCACCTGGCCACCAACACCCGCGAGCTGCGTGACATCGAGGAATCGTTGAACCGCCTGCGCGCCTATCTGGTCGACCTGGTCGGCACCATCCACCGGCATGCTGGCCAGGTCTCGGCCTCCAGCCGCACCCTGGCCGACCTCAGTGGTGGCCTGCACGGCGGCGCCGAACGCCAGGCCAGCGATACCGCGCAGATCCGCGACGCCCTCGGCGAACTGGAAGCGACCATCCTTCAGGTCGCCGGGGACGCCAGCCAGACCGCCACCGCCAGCCGTGATGCCGACCGCGCCCTGGCCCAGAGCCAGCGGGTCATCGGCAGCAGCCTGACCGGCCTGCACGCGCTGGTCGAGGAAGTACAGGGCAACGCCCAGGCCATCGAGCGCCTGGCCGAAGAGACCGGCACCATCGGCAGTGTGCTGACGGTAATCCACAGCATTGCCGAACAGACCAACCTGCTCGCCCTCAATGCCGCCATCGAAGCCGCCCGCGCGGGCGAGGCCGGCCGGGGCTTCGCCGTGGTGGCGGATGAAGTACGCACGCTGTCGCTACGCACCAGCGCCGCTACCACGCAGATCCAGGACGTGATAGGCCGCCTGCAGACCGCCGCCAACGGCTCGCTGGTGGCGATGCGCAGCCAGGTCGAACACGCCCAGTCCACCGCCAACCAGGCCCGCACGGCCGATGGTGCCCTGGACGAAATCGTCAGCGCCATCCGTACCATCGCCAGTATGGCCGAGCGCATCGCCGATGCCACGGCCTACCAGAGCGGCGCGGTCAGCGAGATTCGCGACCACAGCGAACGCATCCACCAACTGGGTGGCGACAACCTGCAGCGCATCAGCCAGGGCCGCGAACAGAGCGGCGAACTGCAGGCCCTGAGCGGGCAACTGAACCAGGCAGTGCAGGCCTTCCGGGTATAGGCGAAGAAAAAGGCGGAAGCAGCCGTAGGGTGGATCGGGGCGCGTAGCTGACGCTCTTTTCATCCACCATCGCGATCGCAGAGCGGTGGACGGGTCGGGCCGTGTAGGTGAAGCGTCGGCTACGCGCCCCGGTCCACCTTACAAATGACCGCTATCGCCACGAACCTGCCACCTACGCGGCCTTATGCCGCACGGCCATCCGCCAAGGCAGGCATCGTCCGGCCAGCACGATCGCCACTTACAGCACACGACGTGGCATGCATCGCCGGCTCCGCTATCATGGCGCGATCAATGCCTCACGAGATACCCATGCCACGTTTCCTCTGCCTGTTGCTGTTGCTGGTCGTCTTGCCTGCCAGCGCCGGCGTTTTCGATAGCCGCCCGAATGCCGCACCGCTCGGCCAGGCGCTGAACAACAGTGCCGATTTCCTGCCCGTGCGCGAAGCCTTCAAGCTCAGCCTGGTGAGCAGTTCGTCAACCTCGGCGACCCTGCGCTTCGTCGCGGCCGAGGGCTACTACCTGTATCGCCACCAGTTCAAGTTCAAGGTCGAGCCCGTCGCACTGGCCGGCGCCCCCGTGCAACTGCCGGATGGCCTGCACAAGACCGACGAGTATTTCGGTGACGTGCAGGTGTTCTACGAGGTACTGGATGTCGACGTGCCGCTCGACAACCCGGCCAACCAACCGCTCAACCTCGCCGTCACTTACCAGGGCTGCGCCGACAAGGGCCTGTGCTATCCACCGGAAACCGAGACGCTGGCCATCAACGGCGGCGTTGCAGGCTCGACCGGCGTAGCGGGGCCGACGAAGGCAGGTTGGAGCTGGGTCGATCTGGCATTGATGTTCGCCGCAGGCCTGACGTTGACCTTCACGCCCTGCGTACTGCCCATGCTGCCGATCCTCTCCGGCGTGGTCTTGCGCGGCCGCCCGAGCAGGGGCCGCGGGCTGGCGCTGTCGCTGGCCTACGTGCTGCCGATGGCGGCCTGCTATGCCGCACTCGGTGCCCTGATGGGGCTGTTCGGCGCCAAGCTCAACCTGCAGGCCATGCTGCAATCCCCCTGGGTTCTGGTGCCATTCGCGCTGTTCTTCGCGCTGTTCGCGGTGGCCATGTTCGGTGTCTTCGAACTGCGTCTGCCGGCCTCCATTCGTGAGCGCCTGGACCGCAAGGCCGCACAGACCCAGGGCGGCACACTGGCCGGCGCGGCGACCCTGGGGGTGCTTTCCAGCCTGATCGTCTCCCCCTGTATCACCGCGCCGTTCACCGCCCTGCTGCTCTATATCAGCAGCACCGGCGATGCCGTGGGTGGCGCGCTGCAACTGTTCGCGCTCGGTTTGGGCATGGGCACGCCGCTGGTGATCTTCGCCGCAGGCGGCGGCGCCTTGCTGCCCAAATCCGGTACCTGGATGGTCGCCGTGCGCAACGCCTTCGGCGTGATGCTGCTGGCGGTCTCGGTGTGGCTGCTGGAACGAGTGCTGCCCGCTAACCTGTCGCTGGCCCTCTGGGGCCTGCTGGCCGCGGGCGTGGCGCTGTTTCTCGGCGCTCTGGAATTCACGCCCAAGACCTCGCGGGGCAAACTGGCTCAGCTCGCCGGCCTGGTTCTGCTGGTCTACGCCCTGGCAGCCTGGACAGGCGCTCTGCAAGGCCACGACGACCCGCTGCGACCGCTGGGCAGCAGCTTGCCGGGCGCCCAGCAGAACAGCGCGACAGCTGGCAGCTGGCAGACCGTCAGTACCCCGGCCGAGCTGGATGCGGCCCTGGCCCAGGCCAAGGACGCAGGTCAACCGCTGCTGCTCGACTGGTATGCCGACTGGTGCATCAGTTGCAAGAAGATCGAGCGCGAGGTGTTCAATTCGCCCCAGGTCGGCCCGCAACTGGCTGACTATCACTTGCTGCGGTTCGACATGACCGACAGCACCGCTGCCCAACGGGCGTTGCTCGACCGTTACCAGTTGTTCGGTCCTCCGGCGATTCAGCTGTTCGACGGCAAGGGCCAGGAATTGCACGACCTGCGCGTGGTCGGCGAGATCGATGCCAAGGCGTTTTCCGGGCGCCTGACGCAGGCACGAGAACGTTTCTGAGCAGTTCGGTCACATATCCGGCCAACCCTGCATGGATCGTGCTGACTACTCCCGAAAACTGGACAGCCCCACGGCACTTCTGGCAGAGTCCGCGCAGCTAAAAAGAAGGAAGCCCGCTTGATGTCGACCCTACTGGTTTTGCACGGCCCCAATTTGAACCTGCTCGGTAGCCGAGAGCCCGGCACCTATGGCGCCACGACCCTCGAGCAGATCAATCTCGACCTGGAGCAACGTGCCCGCGAGGCCGGCCATCATCTGCTGCACCTGCAGAGCAATGCCGAGTACGAGCTGATCGAGCGCATCCATGCTGCCAAAGGCGAAGGCGTCGACTTCATCCTCATCAACCCGGCCGCCTTCACCCACACCAGCGTCGCATTACGTGACGCGTTGCTGGCGGTGAGCATCCCATTCATCGAAGTGCACCTCTCCAACGTGCACAAGCGCGAGCCGTTCCGGCATCACTCCTACTTCTCCGACGTGGCGGTAGGCGTGATCTGCGGTCTCGGCGCCAGCGGTTATCGGCTGGCCCTCGAGGCGGCCCTGGAAAACCTGGCGAGCAAAAACACCTGAAACCGGCGCCATGATGCGGCGGTTCATTCGCACAACTTGAACGACCCTGACCAGACTGGGAGTTGAACACCTATGGATATTCGCAAAGTCAAAAAACTGATCGAGCTGCTGGAAGAGTCCGGCATCGACGAACTGGAAATCAAGGAAGGCGAAGAGTCCGTACGCATCAGCCGTCATGGCAAGCAGCCGGCCTACGTCCAGCCCAGCTACGCGCCAGCCCCTGCACCAGTGGCCGCAGCCGCTCCGGTTGCCGCTGCCGAAGCCGCCGCGCCGGCCGCTGCCAAGCTGAACGGCACCGTCGTCCGTTCGCCGATGGTCGGTACCTTCTACCGCGCCGCTTCGCCAACCTCTGGCAACTTCGTTGAAGTCGGGCAGGTCGTGAAGAAAGGCGACATCCTCTGCATCGTCGAGGCGATGAAGATGATGAACCACATCGAGGCCGAAACCAGCGGCACGATCGAATCCATCCTCGGCGAGAACGGCCAGCCGGTGGAATACGATCAACCGCTGTTCACCATCGTCTGATGCACGGGGAACCCGTAATGCAGAAGCTGGAAAAAGTTCTGATCGCCAACCGCGGCGAGATCGCCCTGCGCATCCTGCGTGCCTGTAAAGAGCTGGGCATCAAGACCGTCGCGGTGCACTCCACCGCCGACCGCGAACTGATGCACCTGGCCCTGGCCGACGAATCGGTCTGCATCGGCCCGGCACCGGGCAACCTGTCGTACCTGAATATCCCGGCGATCATCAGCGCCGCGGAAGTCACCGGTGCCACAGCCATCCACCCTGGCTACGGCTTCCTCGCGGAAAACGCCGACTTCGCCGAGCAGGTGGAAAACTCCGGTTTCGCCTTCATCGGCCCGAAAGCCGATACCATCCGCCTGATGGGCGACAAGGTCTCGGCCAAGCACGCCATGATCAAGGCCGGCGTACCGGTGGTCCCAGGTTCCGACGGCCCGCTGCCGGAAGACGATGCCACGGCTCTGGCCATTGCCCGCGAAGTCGGCTACCCGGTGATCATCAAGGCCGCTGGCGGCGGCGGTGGTCGCGGCATGCGCGTGGTCTGGAAAGAAGAAGACCTGATCAAGTCGGCCCGCCTGACCCGCAGCGAAGCCGGTTCGGTATTCGGCAACCCGATGGTCTACCTGGAGAAGTTCCTCGGCAATCCGCGTCACGTGGAAGTCCAGGTGCTGTCCGATGGACAGGGCAACGCCATCCACCTTTACGACCGCGACTGCTCCTTGCAGCGCCGTCACCAGAAGGTGCTGGAAGAGGCGCCGGCGCCGCTGATCGACGAGAAGGCCCGTGCCGAAGTGCTGCAGCGTTGCGTCGATGCCTGCATCGAGATCGGCTACCGCGGTGCCGGTACCTTCGAGTTCCTCTACGAAGACGGCCGCTTCTACTTCATCGAGATGAATACCCGGGTGCAGGTCGAGCACCCGGTCACCGAGATGGTCACCGGTATCGACATCGTCAAGGAGATGCTCAGCATCGCCGCTGGCAACAAACTGTCGTACAAGCAGGAAGACGTGAAGCTCCTCGGCCATGCCCTGGAGTGCCGCATCAACGCCGAAGACCCGGATAACTTCATGCCCTGCCCTGGCAAGGTGAAGCACTTCCACGCGCCAGGGGGCTTCGGCGTGCGCGTCGATTCGCACCTGTACAGCGGGTATTCGGTACCGCCGAACTACGACTCGCTGATCGGCAAGCTGATCACCTACGGCACCACCCGCGACGAAGCCATGGCCCGCATGCGCAATGCCCTGGAAGAAATCGTCGTCGATGGCATCAAGACCAACGTTCCGCTGCACCGCAACCTGGTGGTGGACAAGGGCTTCTGCGAAGGTGGCGTGAATATCCATTACCTGGAAAAGAAACTGGGTATGGATAAGCACTGATCGCCTCCTGAGCAGTGACCAAAGGGAGTGGCCAAGGCCGCTCCCTTTGCGTTTCCCCATTTGCCGCCTGCAGCCGTTGCAGCGCCATAGCGCCGCGGCCTTGCGGCTTGCACCGAGACGGCAACAGACCCCGAGGATGGCGACATGAACTGGTTTTTCCGCCGCAGCACGGCACTGACCCCGCAGGCACGCAAGGATGCGTCCATCGCCCGCCTCAAGAAAGCCGGTGTGCCCTACATCGAGCACCTGCCGATGATCGAGGATGCGGCCGAAGTGCGCGTGCGCAGCGCCGAGGCAATCGCCAGCCGGGCGATTGCCTGCCTTGTCGCCATCCAGGCCGCCTGCGACCGCCAGGCCGAGCAATACACGCCGGAAACAGCGCAGTGGTGCCAGGAATTGCTGGCGCAGTACGGCATCGATCAGTTGACGCCCAACGAAGTGCGCATCCTCGGCAACGAGGGTGGCGAGCAGGATGTCGTCAACATGGTGTGGAAGTACGAAGCCTACTGGGTGCTGCTCTGGGCTCTTGGCGTGGTGAAGGAACTGGACTTTCCCGACCATGCCATCGATTGCGACTTCGCCATCCAGGCCGTGTCCCAGCATGCCGATTTCGCCTCGTTCATGGGTCAGGTACGGCTGCGCGACGTGCCGACCCTGCTCGACGAGGCCGATCTGATTTACCGCTATCACTGGGCCTGCGTGGACGCGCGCCTGAAACAGGCACCCATGCCCGCCGGCCTCAACGCCAGCGTGGTCATGGAACGCCATGCCGCCTTAAACTGGCTCATCGACAGCGATGGCCAGGACGACTGGGACAATCCCGACGTCAGCACCTGAGCAGGCCCGCCCATTCGGGCGCCCCACGCGGGTACGCCCGCTTCACCCTGCCGCCCCGAACGAACCACCCGGGGCCGCGCCAACCGGAGCTTCACATGCCCTGGCTACAACTGCGCCTCGCCATCACCCCGGAACAGGCCCCCACCTATGAAGATGCCCTGCTGGAAGTCGGCGCGGTATCGGTGACCTTCATGGATGCCGAGGATCAGCCGATTTTCGAGCCGGACCTGGGCACCACGCCACTGTGGAGCAATACCCACCTGCTGGCGCTGTTCGAAGCGGACACCGATGCCGAGGCCCTGGTCACCCATCTGCAGCTGTTGACCGGGGGCGAATTGCCCGAGTATCACGTCGAGGCGATTGCCGACCAGGACTGGGAGCGCAGCTGGATGGACGGCTTCGCCCCGATGCGCTTCGGCCAGCGCCTGTGGATAGTGCCTAGCTGGCACGAGGCCCCCGAACCGGAGGCCGTCAACCTGCTGCTCGATCCCGGCCTGGCCTTCGGCACCGGTACCCACCCGACCACCTCGCTGTGCCTGCAATGGCTCGACGGCCAGACGCTGGACGGCTGCGACGTGCTGGACTTCGGCTGCGGCTCGGGCATCCTGGCCATCGCCGCCCTGTTGCTCGGCGCGCCGCGGGCTGTCGGCACCGACATCGATCCCCAGGCCCTGGAGGCCTCCCGCGACAATGCCGGGCGCAACGGCATCGCCGAGGAGCGCTTCCCGCTCTACCTGCCGGGCGACCTGCCTCAGCAGCCAGCGGACGTCGTGGTGGCCAACATCCTCGCCGGCCCGCTGGTCAGCCTGGCGCCACAGATCACCGGCCTGGTGAAAAGCGGTGGCCGCCTGGCCCTGTCGGGTATCCTCGCCGAACAGGCCGAGGACGTGCGCGCCGCCTACGAGGCCGACTTCCTGCTCGACCCGACCGCGACGCAGGACGGCTGGGTGCGCATCAGCGGTGTGCGCCGTTGATCAGGACGAGGGCATTGCCACTGCGTCCTCGTTTACGCCTCTGGTCAATCCAGGCCTCGGGCACCCACCGCTGCCTCACGGCAGTTGAGTTAGACTAACCGCCCGTTTTTGCCGCCACGCGGCCGCCGGATTGCGCATGACCGAAAGTTTCGTCACCCAATGTCCAAACTGCAGTACCAGCTTCCGCGTGAACCTGGCACAGCTCGGTATTGCCCAGGGATCGGTGCGCTGCGGCGCCTGCCTGCAAGTCTTCAATGCGGCACGCCAACTGCGCGAGCAGGGCCACCACATTCCCGACATGCGCACAGTCGCGCCTCCCGCACCCGCACCCGCACCCGCACCCGCACCCGCACCGAGCGTCGCGGCCGAGGCGACAGCAGCCAAGCCCGACGATGAAACCCTGTGGATTCACGACGACCTCGACCTCGATGACCTGGATCTGGACGAAGAGCTGGCCAAGCTCGAAGCTCAGGAACAGCAGTTGTCTCGCCAGTTCCTCGAACTCGATCCGGCATCAGCCAGGGCGCCAGGCTTCGAGCAGGCCGAGGACGACGAACCGCCTGAAGACGAGCGCTGGACCGAAGCCCTGTTGCGCGACGACCCTCCCGCCGCTGAAGCGAAGCCCGAACCACAGGGCGAGCGACCGGCGCCTTTGTCCACGGACTTCGGTCAGCCCCCAGCGCCCCGTCCGCAAGCCCTCGACGACGTGCCTCCGATCCCAAGTACGCCCGGCATCCGCGACCTGATGCCCCCCCCAGGCAAGCGCAGCCCGACACGCGCAGACGCCGAGCCGACCTTCAGCCTCAGCGCGCAGCGCGATGACGAGCCAGCCGACCTCGGGGCCGAGCACAAGGCCGACGCCCCGCACGAGGCACACGCACAGCGGAACAAACAGCCCCAGCGGGCGCGTCCGCGCAGCGAACCCAACCTGCGAGACGATGCGCTGTTCGAGCTGCAGGAAGAACCGCTGCAGCTGGATTGGCGCCCGCCACGCAAACCATGGGGGCGCTGGTTCGGCTGGGGCCTGCTGAACCTGCTGGCCGCCAGTGCGTTGGCCGGTCAGTACGTGATCTACCATTACGCCGAGCTGGCCCGCCAGGATCAGTACCGCCCCTGGTTCGAGCGGGTCTGCCCGACGATCGGCTGTACCCTGCCGTCCAAAGTCGATATCGAGCAGATCAAGAGCAGCAACCTGGTGGTTCGCAGCCACCCGGAATTCAGCGGTGCGCTGGTGGTCGACGCGATCCTCTACAACCGCGCCCCGTTCTCCCAGCCCTTTCCGCTGCTGGAGATGCGTTTCGCGGATCTGAATGGCCAACTGATCGCCAGCCGTCGCTTCAAGCCCAGCGAATACCTGGCGGGCGAACTGGCCGGCCAGGCGGAAATGCCGCCGCAAACGCCGATCCATATCGCCCTCGATATCCTCGACCCCGGCGCTCGGGCGGTGAATTACAGCCTCAACTTCCACTCCCCGGAGTAGCCACAGCCAGCCGATGGACGGCTGCCACAGGGCAGCCTTTCTGCAACGCGGCAATCGGGCGACGCGACCGCAGACCACAGGTCAACTGTTCAGATTTTGTTCAGAACCACCTTTATCCGGTCATTCAGAGCGGGTATGATCTCCACCCTTTTTCGCACTCTCCTACTGGCCTCAACAGCACGTCTCTTGAGCAGGGAAGCCCTATGTCGGCGCTAAGCATCGGCCCCTACACATTGCCCAATCGACTGATCCTGGCCCCCATGGCCGGCGTCACCGATCAGCCGTTCCGACAGCTGTGCCGCCGCCTTGGCGCCGGCATGGTGGTGTCGGAGATGGTCACCAGCGATGTGCGCCTGTGGAATACGCGCAAGTCGAGCCTGCGCATGATCCACAGCGGCGACCTGGAGCCACGCTCCGTGCAGATCGCCGGCGGGGACCCGCAGATGCTCGCCGAGGCGGCCAGGGCCAACGTGCAACTGGGTGCGCAGATCATCGATATCAACATGGGCTGCCCGGCCAAGAAGGTCTGCAACAAGGCTGCCGGCTCCGCCCTGCTCAAGGATCAGCCACTGGTGCAAGCGATCCTCAAGGCCGTGGTAGCCGCAGTAGACGTCCCGGTCACGCTGAAGATCCGCACCGGCTGGGACAGACAGAACAAGAACGGTGTAGACGTGGCGCGTATCGCCGAACAATGCGGCATCGTCGCCCTCGCCGTACACGGCCGCACCCGCGCCGACCTGTACACCGGCGAAGCGGAATACGACACCATCGCCGCTATCAAGCAGGCAGTGTCCATCCCGGTATTGGCCAATGGCGATATCGACTCACCGGAAAAGGCCGCCCACGTGCTGGCCGCCACCGCTGCAGATGGCCTGCTGATCGGCAGGGCCGCCCAAGGGCGCCCATGGATTTTCAGAGAAATAGAGCATTACCTGCGCACCGGTGCCCATTGCCCCGCCCCGGCGCTGACCGAAATTGAACGCATCCTGCTCGAGCACCTGGCCGCCCTCCACGCCTTCTATGGCGATGTGATGGGTGTGCGCATCGCCCGCAAGCACGTGGGCTGGTACCTCGCGACGCTACCCGGCGCCCGTGAGTTCCGAGCCGAGTTCAATCGTCTGGACAGCCAGGAGGCGCAGTGTGCAAGCGTTCGCCAGTTCTTCGGTGATCGCTATAACGACGACGAAGGGGTGGCCGCATGACAATGTTGAACGAGACTTTAGGAAGTGGGATTGCACCCGTGAGCGACAACGCCAGCTTGAAACAGCACCTCAACACGCCGAGCGAAGAAGGCCAGACCCTGCGCGGCAGTGTCGAGAAAGCCCTGCACAACTACTTCGCCCACCTCGAAGGTGCGGACGTCACCGACGTCTACAATCTGGTGCTCACCGAAGTTGAAGCCCCTCTGCTGGAAACCGTCATGAACTACGTGAAGGGTAACCAGACCAAAGCCTCCGAGCTGCTCGGCCTGAACCGCGGCACCCTGCGCAAGAAGCTCAAGCAGTACGACCTGCTCTGACCCTGAATTCCCGAAAAGGGCGGCTCCAGCAGGCCGCCTTTTTTGCTAATACTCCGCTCTGATGGACTCTGAAATGACCGACCAGACCACCCGCCTCCCCGTCCGCCGTGCGCTGATCAGCGTGTCCGACAAGACCGGCGTCCTCGAATTCGCCCGCGAACTCGTCGCCCTCGACGTGGAAATCCTCTCCACCGGGGGCACCTACAAGCTGCTCAAGGACAATGGCGTGGCGGCAGTGGAAGTGGCCGACTACACCGGTTTCCCGGAGATGATGGACGGCCGGGTGAAGACCCTGCATCCGAAAATCCACGGTGGCATCCTTGGCCGTCGCGCCATCGATGGTGCGGTGATGGACGAGCACGGCATCAAGCCGATCGACCTGGTGGCAGTCAACCTGTACCCCTTCGCCGCCACCGTGGCCAAGCCTGGCTGTGAGCTGGCCGACGCCATCGAGAACATCGATATCGGTGGCCCGACCATGGTCCGCTCCGCGGCCAAGAACCACAAGGACGTGGCCATCGTGGTCAATGCCTGCGACTACGCCGGTATCGTCGAGTCCCTGAAGGCCGGTGGCCTGAGCTACGCCCAGCGCTTCGACCTGGCCCTCAAGGCCTTCGAACACACCGCTGCCTACGACGGCATGATCGCCAACTACCTGGGCACCATCGAGCAGAGCCGCGACACCCTGTCGACAGCCGACCGCGGCCAGTTCCCGCGTACCTTCAACAGCCAGTTCGTCAAGGCCCAGGAAATGCGCTACGGCGAGAACCCGCACCAAAGCGCGGCGTTCTACGTCGAAGCGGCGAAGGGTGAAGCGAGCATTTCCACCGCCGTGCAATTGCAGGGCAAGGAACTGTCGTTCAACAACGTGGCCGACACCGATGCGGCGCTGGAATGCGTGAAGAGCTTCGTCAAGCCGGCCTGCGTGATCGTCAAGCACGCCAACCCCTGCGGCGTTGCCGTGGTGCCGGAAAACGAAGGCGGTATCCGCAAGGCCTATGACCTGGCCTACGCCACCGACACCGAGTCGGCATTCGGCGGCATCATCGCCTTCAACCGGGAGCTGGATGGCGAAACCGCCACGGCCATCGTCGAACGCCAGTTCGTCGAAGTGATCATCGCCCCGAAAATCAGCGCCGCGGCCCGTGAAGTGGTCGCCGCCAAGGCCAACGTGCGTCTGCTCGAGTGCGGCGAATGGCCGGCCGAGCGCGCTGCTGGCTGGGACTACAAACGGGTCAACGGTGGCCTGCTGGTGCAGAGCCGCGATATCGGCATGATCACTGCCGATGACCTGAAGATCGTCACCCGGCGCGCACCCAGCGAGCAGGAAGTGCATGACCTGATCTTCGCCTGGAAAGTGGCCAAGTTCGTCAAATCCAACGCCATCGTCTACGCCAAGAATCGCCAGACCGTCGGCGTCGGCGCCGGCCAGATGAGCCGCGTCAATTCCGCGCGCATCGCCGCCATCAAGGCCGAGCACGCCGGCCTGCCGGTGCCGGGCGCGGTAATGGCCTCCGACGCTTTCTTCCCGTTCCGTGACGGCATCGACAACGCTGCCAAGGCCGGCATCACCGCGGTGATCCAGCCGGGCGGTTCGATGCGCGACAACGAAGTGATCGCCGCCGCCGACGAAGCGGGCATTGCCATGGTGTTCACCGGCATGCGCCACTTCAGGCACTAAATCGGCCGCACTGAAACCGGCATCTGCGTCGTTGCCCCGGGTTTCGCCAATGCTCATTGCCACTAGGCAACTCCGCTTGTCGAAACCCAGGGCGCCTAGCATCTACCGGCTTCATCGCGGCCTCGGAATTCGTAGGGTGGATAACGCTTCGCTTATCCACCGTGCGGGCTCAAGGCCCGCCTCCATTGGGAGAGAAGCATGAACGTATTGATCATCGGCAGTGGCGGTCGTGAACACGCCCTGGCCTGGAAAGTGGCGCAGGACAAGCGCGTCGAGAAAGTATTCGTCGCCCCGGGCAACGCCGGCACCGCCAGCGAAGCCAAGTGCGAGAACGTCGCCATCGACGTGCTGGATATCCAGGCGCTGGCCGATTTCGCCGAGCATAACGTACAACTGACCATCGTCGGCCCGGAAGCGCCGCTGGTCAAAGGCGTGGTCGATCTGTTCCGTACCCGCAAGCTGGATATCTTCGGCCCCACCGCCGCAGCCGCCCAGCTGGAAGGCTCGAAGGCCTTCACCAAGGATTTCCTGGCGCGCCAGAACATCCCCACCGCCGACTACCAGAACTTCACCGACGTGGAGCCTGCCCTGGCCTACCTGCGCGAGAAAGGCGCGCCAATCGTGATCAAGGCCGACGGCCTGGCAGCCGGCAAGGGCGTTATCGTCGCCATGACCCTGCAGGAAGCCGAAGACGCCGTGCGCGACATGCTCGCCGGCAATGCCTTTGGCGAAGCCGGTTCGCGGGTGGTGATCGAGGAATTCCTCGACGGCGAGGAGGCCAGCTTCATCGTCATGGTCGACGGCGAGAACGTGCTGCCGATGGCCACCAGCCAGGACCACAAGCGCGTTGGCGACGCCGACAGCGGCCCGAACACCGGCGGCATGGGCGCCTACTCGCCCGCGCCGGTGGTTACCGCCGACGTCCACCAGCGCGTGATGGACGAAGTCATCTACCCGACCGTGCGCGGTATGGCGGCTGAAGGCAACGTCTACACCGGCTTCTTGTACGCCGGCCTGATGATCGACAAGGCCGGCAAGCCCAAGGTCATCGAATTCAACTGTCGCTTCGGTGACCCGGAAACCCAGCCGATCATGGTGCGCCTGGAGTCATCCCTGGTGCTGCTGGTCGAGGCCGCGCTGGCCAAAGCGCTGGACAAGGTCGAAGCACGCTGGGATCCACGTCCGACGGTCGGCGTGGTGCTGGCTGCAGGCGGTTACCCGGGCGACTATGCCAAGGGTGACGTGATCACCGGGTTGATTGAGGCCGCTGCGCTCGACGGCAAGGTGTTCCACGCCGGTACCACGCTGAAAGAGGGCCAGGTGGTCACCGCCGGCGGCCGCGTGCTCTGCGCGACGGCCATCGGCGCCAGCGTCGCCGATGCCCAGAAACAGGCTTACCGCCTGGCCGAGAAGATTCGCTGGAACGGCATGTTCCATCGCAACGATATCGGCTATCGCGCGATCGCCCGCGAGCGTGGCGAAAACTGATGTAACAAGACGGCGGCGGCAATCGATGCCGCCTGTCGGCAATACCCCGCGGTTCATCGGTCATCGACAGGCCCTGGCTGTCAGCATGACAGGCTGAGCCTGCTGGCGACCTCGTGCTGGGCCACAGGCGAGTTCACGGGCGCTACCTTGCGCGCTTCGCGGCGCGCTGAAGCGCGTCGGGCTGGTCGGCTATTTCACTCGTTTTCAATCCAGCAGGGCCGACACGCAGCGGATCGTGGGCAGGTTCCCAGTGTCATGGTCTGCACCACCACGGCCGGCTATAATCCAGCCGCATAAACTCAAAGGGACTGCCACGTGCGACGGCTCAGGATCGCCATAGGTTTACTCGTCAGCTTGCTGCTGGCCGGAGTCTGTCTGTCCGGTAGCGCGGCGCCACAGCGGGTCACGGCGCCCTACGCAAGCGGCTGGTCGGTTTTCGTCGACGCAAGCGCCCGTATGGATCTCGACGACGTGCGCAGCCGGCGCAGCCAGTTCCTTCCCCTCGACGATCTCGCCTTCACCTACCCGCCAAGTAGCCAGGCAGTCTGGCTGCGCTTCGACGTCCCCGAACACCAGGCTCCCTACTGGTTGTGGGTGTTCGCGCCACGCGTGCAACGCCTCGACTACTACCTGTTGCAAGGCGCCCGGGTCGAGCAGAGCGTGCACACCGGCGAATCGATGCCGCTGGCTTCTCGACCGCTGCCCTCACGGGCCTACCTGATGTCCTTGCCCAACGACGGGCAGGCGCGGGAAGTCTATGTGCGGATGACGTCCAACCACCCGCTGATGGCCTGGTTCAAGGTCATCGACGAGGGCGAGCTGGTCAGCCTGGAAAAGCCTGCCTACCTGTTTGGCGCACTGCTCGGCGCGCTGTTGCTGGTGGTGCTCTACAACCTGCTCCGCTTCGCCTACGCGCGTTCGGCCTGCAGCCTCTGGCTGGCAGGCCTGCATGCCGCCCTGGCGGCCTGCGCAGCAGCCAACCTGGGCCTGCTGGCGGTCTGGGTGCCGGGCCTGGGCTATAACCAGTCGCTGATCGCCGATATCAGTGCATTGATCGCCGCACTCTGCCTGTCATCGTTCTCCCTCGCGTTCTTCCGCGGCACGCCCATGCAACGCAGCAAGCTCAACTGGCTGCTGCGGGGGCATGCGCTGCTGACCCTGGGGCTGGGCCTGACCATCCTGGCCACCGGCCTGCTCTGGTACAGCGCGCTGGTATACCTGATGGTGCTGCTGGGCACCCTGAGCGTATTGCTGGTGAGCGGCGTGCACTGGCACAACGGCTATCAATCGGCACGCCTGGTCGTCGGCGCGATGATGGTGTTCAACGTCGGCTTCGGGCTGTTCATCCCGGTGCTGTTCGGCTTCGATCAACTCGACCCCGGCTGGCTGGTCATCGGCGTGTTCAGCATCGCCACCCTCAGTGGCGTGGTACTCAGCGCGGCCCTGGCCGAACACCAGCGGCAGTTGCAGCGCGCCGCCTCACGGGCGCGTACCGAGCTGGCCGCCAATGATGCCGAGCTGAAAGCCAAGGCCGAATTCCTGGCCAAGATCAGCCATGAGATCCGTACGCCCATGAACGGCGTACTGGGCATGACCGAGCTGCTGCTGGGCACGCCGCTGTCGGCCAAGCAGCGTGACTACGTACAGACCATCCACAGCTCGGGTAACGAGCTGCTCAACCTGATCAACGAAATCCTCGACATTTCCAAGCTGGAGTCCGGGCAGATCGAACTGGATGACGTGCAGTTCGACCTCAACGCGCTGACCGAGGACTGCCTGGACATCTTCCGCGCCAAGGCCGAGTTGCAGAAAATCGAGCTGATCAGTTTCATCCAGCCGCAGGTGCCGCGGATCGTCAGCGGTGACCCGACCCGCCTGCGCCAGACCCTGCTGAGCCTGCTCGACAATGCCTTCAAGCAGACCAGCGAAGGCGAGATCCTGCTGGTGGTCGCGCTCGATACCAGTGGCGAGCAGCCGCGCCTGCGCTTCGCCGTGCAGGACAGCGGCCACCCGCTCAACGCCAGCGAACGCGAGGCACTGCTCAACACCGAGCTGCAGAGCCGGGACTTCCTCTCCGCCACGCGCCTCGGTGGTCGCCTGGGACTGATCATCGCCCGCCAGCTGATCCGCCTGATGGGCGGCGAGTTCGGCATCCAGAGCGGCGGCAACCAGGGTTCTACGCTGTGGTTGACCCTGCCGCTGGACAACGCCCGCCTGCAACAACCGGGCACCGACATCGACGGCACCCTGCAAGGCACCCGGCTGCTGGTGGTGGACGACAACGACACCTGCCGCAAGGTGCTGCTGCAACAGTGCAATGCCTGGGGCATGAACGTCAGCAGCGTGCCGTCGGGCAAGGAAGCGCTGGCCCTGCTGCGCACCAAGGCGCACATGCGCGAATACTTCGACGTGGTGCTGCTCGATCAGGACATGCCCGGCATGAGCGGCATGCAGCTGGCCGCCAAGATCAAGGAAGACCCGAGCCTCAACAACGATATCCTGATCGTCATGCTCACCGGCATCAGCCATGCGCCCAGCAAGGTCATCGCGCGCAATGCCGGCATCAAGCGCATCCTTGCCAAGCCGGTGGCGGGCTACACCCTCAAGGCCACCCTGGCCGACGAGCTGGCCCAGCGTCAGCGCGGCCAGGATGCCCCTCCCGCGGCCGGCACCTCGGCGCTGGTGATACCCGAGGACTTCCGCATCCTGGTCGCCGAGGACAACAGCATTTCCACCAAGGTGATTCGCGGCATGCTCGGCAAGCTCAACGTGCACCCCGATACCGCGAGCAATGGCGAAGAAGCCCTCAGCGCGATGAAGACACAGCGCTACGACCTGGTATTGATGGATTGCGAGATGCCAGTGCTCGATGGCTTCTCCGCGACCGAGCAACTGCGTGCCTGGGAAATCGCCGAACGGCGCCAGCGCACCCCGGTGGTGGCGCTCACCGCGCACATCCTCAATGAACACAAGGAACGCGCACGCCTGGTCGGCATGGACGGACACATGGCCAAGCCGGTGGAGATGTCGCAACTGCGCGACCTGATAGAGTACTGGGTCGGCGAACGCCAGGCACAGCCTGAAGACGACACCGTGCCCTCCTGACTGGGCTGCTAGAATCCCGCTGACAGGGCGCTCTGCGCGCGCCGCGACAGCACCGCCCACGCCCCGACGAAGCGCCCATGGACATCAAGCAGCTGAAGTTTCTCATCGCCCTCGACGAAACCCGCCATTTCGGCCAGGCAGCCAGCCGTTGCCACGTGACCCAGCCGACCCTGTCGATGCGCCTGCGCAACCTGGAGAATGAGCTCGGCCTCGAGCTGGTACGCCGCGGACAGCGCTTCGAGGGCTTCAGCGCCGAAGGCGAACGCATCCTCGCCTGGGCGCGCAGCCTGATGGCCGCCCACGACGGGCTGTATGCCGAGGCCGCGGCCTGCCGCGGGCAACTGGTCGGCACCCTGCGCCTCGGCGTGGTGCCACTGTCGGGCTTCGATCCGATGGAGCTGGTCGAGCTGTTCGCCGAGCAGCATCCCGGTTTGCGCTTCCAGCTGTTCGCCTTGAGCAGCGACCAGATCCTCGAGCGGCTGGGCAGCAATCAGCTCGACCTCGGGCTCTCGTACCTCGACCGCCTGGATCGCGAGCACTTCGACAGCCTGGAGCTGGCGGCGACGCGCATGGGCCTGCTGTACGACCGTCGACACTTCCGGTTCACCCAGGCCACCCTGCGCTGGGAAAACCTCATCGACCTGCCGCTGGGGCTGCTGTCTGCCGGCATGCATTTTCGCCAGTCGATCGACCACAGCTTCCGCTCACGGGGGCTGACACCACTGCCGAAACTGGAAACCGATGCCGTGCATCAATTGCTGCAGGCTGTCAGCGCTGGCCTGTGCTGCTCGATCATGCCGCTGCACAACGGCCTCGCCGAGTTCACTGACGACCTGCTGCTGACCCCCATCGAAGACGCCCACACCCTGGCGCCACTGGGACTGATCATGCGCCGCAGCGCGCCACGTTCTGCCCTGGCCGAAGCCTGCTTCGCCGAGGCACGCGTGCTGATCAACGCCTGAGCGCAGACTCGGCGTCCTCGCGCAGCGGCTGCACGCCGGTTGCACCGCGGTCGGCACGGCCGCCCAGGTACCAGCCGAGCAGGCCCCAGGCGGCCGCACATAGCGCGCCGATCACGGCGATCAACGCCACCCCGTGGCCGAGCATGTCGATCAGGCTCTTGGCCCAGCCACTGAGCGCATCACCACCGCGATAGACCACGGTGTCGATGAAGTTCTTGGCCTTGTACTTGCTCTCGGCATCCAGCGGCGCGAAGAGCATTTCCCGCCCCGGCCGCACGAATGCGTACTCGCCGATGCGCCGCACGATCATCAACCCGGCCAGCACCGCGAAGGTCGGCGCCATGGCCAGAGCGAGAAAGCCCACGCACACCAGTATCGGCACAGCTGCCAGCAGGGTGCGCACACCCAGGCGCTGGGCGACCCGGCCAGTGATGAACAGCTGTGCCAGCAGCGCACCGACCTGCACCACGAAGTCGATCAAACCGAACACGCGCACCTGCTCGCTGCGCTCCGGAAACAGCTCGGCCACCAGCCGCGCCTGCTCGAAATAGAGAAAGGTGGTGACCGTGGCGAGTAGGACCACGAAAGCACAGATCCCCAGCAGGTAGGAGGAACGCAACACACGGGTCATGCCGCTGAATGGATTGCCGGCCACCGGGCGCCGCGGATTTTCCGCCTGGCCGGCGCCCGGCCGCCCTGCCCCGGCACGCTCGCGCCAGCCCATCAGGTAATGCTTGAGCGCCAAGGCCCCGGCCAGCAGCAACGCGGCCAGCAACGCCAGGCCACTGGCACCGATAGCGCCCACCAGCAGCGCACTGAGTGCCGGCCCGGCCAGTCCACCGACGCTGGCACCGGCAGCGATGAAGGCGAACAGCCGCTTGGCCTGTGGCGAATCGAACACATCGGCCATCAGGCTCCAGGCCACCGATACCACGAACAGGTTGTAGACCGAGATCCACACGTAGAACACTCGCGCCATCCACAGGCTCTCCGCCATGGCGCTGAACGCCACGGCGAAAGCCAGCAGGTTGAGGCAGAAGAACCCGTAGACCCAGTCGATGAACTGGATGCGCGGTACCCTGGAGTTAAGCCAGGCGAACAGCGGCACCGCCAGCAACATGCTCACGAAGGTCGCGGTGAACAGCCACTGCAGGTTTTCCACGCCGGCCTGGATACCCATGGACTCACGGATCGGCCGCAGCATGAAATAGCCACAGAACAGACAGAAAAACAGCGCGAAGCCCGACAGAGCGGCTCCCAGCTCACCGGGCTGTGCATTGATCGCACGGGCCACGCGCGATGGCAGGGATGTGGCAAGGGTCATGAGTACTCCTCGGCAGGGCGGGAACGGCGGCGCAGCCCAGGTCAACGCCAGCGTTTGCTAAGGGGCAGCATAGCTGCCCCGTTCAGGCAAACAGCTCGACGATCCGCGCACGCTGTGCGGCATCCGGCAATTGCCCCTGGCCTGCCAACAGGTTATCGAGCACGTAGCGCGGGTTGGAAGTGGCCGGGATCACCGTGGTGACCGCCGGGTTGGCCAGTACGAACTTGAGCATCACCTGGGCCCAGGAGGTCGCGCCCAGTTCGCTTTGCAACCATTGCGGCACCTCCTTGCCGCGCACCTTGGCGAACAGTTCGCCAGCCTGGTAGGTGCGGTTGATCAGCGTGGCGATGCCCTTGTCGGTGCAATAGGGCAACAGCCGCTGTTCGGCATTGCGTGCACCGATGGAATAATTGAACTGGACGAAGTCCACCGGCTCCTTTTCCAGCACCGCGAGCAGGTCATCGTGGGCCGACTCCAGGTAATGGGTTACGCCGACATAACGAATCCGCCCCTGCTCCTTGAGCTCGCGCAGCAGCCCCAGCTGGGTGGCGGTGTCCTGCAGGTTGTGCACCTGGATCAGGTCGATGCGCTCGGTCTGCAGGGCCTTGAAGCTGGCCTCGATCTGCTGCAGGCCGGCCTCGCGCCCGGTGGACGAGACCTTGGTGGCGAGAAACACCCGATCGCCGGTGCCGGTGCGCTTGACCAGTTCGCCGGTGACCGCTTCCGAACGGCCATAGCTCGGCGCCGTATCGATCAGTGTGGCGCCGCCGTTGACGAAGGCCTTGATCACCTCCTGCAAAGGCGCCATGTCCGCCGATGCCGGATCGACGTTGAAGGTGCGTGAAGTGCCCAGGCCGATTACCGGCAGGGTTTCGCCGGTCGCCGGAATGGCCCGTTTGAGCAGGGTGTCCGCGGCGAAACTGAACGAGGGAAACAAGGACGCCATGCTGGCCATGGCGGCAAGAGCGCTGCTGCGCTGGATGAACTGGCGACGTGTGTGCATGAGGCCTCCTGGCGGGAAACAGCGGCCGGGCTGGCCGCAACGTGCGAAAGGCGAGTATGGTCAGGGCAACCGGCTGCATTCTCTCCAGAATCGATATGCATTATTTCCCCATGGTTGATTAAACCCATGCTCGAAGACCTTAGCGACCTGCGCCTGTTCGAACGCATCCTTCGCGCGGGCAACCTGTCGGCAGCCGCTCGGGAACTGAATCTTTCCCTTGCCGTGGTGAGCAAGCGCCTGGCGCGGCTCGAGGCCCGTGTCGGCGTGCGTCTGCTGCAGCGCACCACGCGGCGCCTGGCCCCGACCGAAGAAGGCCGGCTGTTCCATGGGCACTGTCGACGCATTCTCGACGAGGTGGATGCGGCGGAAGCGATGCTCCTGCAACGCCGCGAACAGGTCGACGGATTGCTGCGCATCAGTGCGCCGTTCGGCTTCGGTCGTCGCCAGTTGATCCCGCTGATCGCAACATTCCGCAAACAATATCCGGAGCTGCGCATCCAGCTGAATTTCGGCGATGCCCTGGTCGACCTGCTTGAGCACGAGGTGGACATCGCTATCCGCTTCGGTATGCCTGCCGATTCCAGCCTGATCGCCCGGCAACTGGCGCCGAACCACCGGGTGCTCTGCGCCTCACCGTCTTACCTGGACTGGCACGGCCGCCCGACTCATCCCGAGCAGTTGCACACGCACAGTTGCCTGCTGATCGGTGCTCAGGAGCACGCGCACTGGCATTTCGAACAGGATGACGTACCGCTGCAGGTGCGTATCCAGGCCAGTATTCTGTGCAATGACGGTGAAGCGGCCCACGCCCTGGCGCTGCAGGGCCAGGGCATCGTCAGCAAATCCATCTGGGATGTGGCGGCCGACCTCAGGGCTGGGCGCCTGGAACGGGTTCTGCCGCGCTATCGGCTACCGGACGCTCCTTTGCATGCGCTCTATCCGACCAGTCGCCAGCAGGTACCACGCGTACGGCGCTTCGTTGAGTTCATCGGCACGCGCCTGGGGCAGGCCTGGCAGCAGGAGATCGCCGAGCTCGCGGCATGTCAGCTCGCGGCCAACCAGTCCCGCACGTCGGCGTAAGGATAGTCCTCCAGCGCCGCGAAACCACTGATCTGCCGGGCTCTGAGCCGGGTGAACAACGGGACGCTGATGCCGCACAGAAAACGCGCCAGACATTCGTTACTGGGCGATTCTTCGCCACGGGCGCTCTGATACCTGGCGATGAACGCTCCACACAACGCATTGCGCTCGCGTCCCGCCAGCGGCGCGAGCGCAGGGGGGTCGGGCAAATGGGCGACCTGGCCGCGACAGACCGAGCAATGCCCGCACTGACGTGGCGCGCGCTCGTCACCGAAGTACCCCGCCAGGCGGTGGCTCAGGCACTGCTCACTGGCGAACAATTCCAGCATGGCCTGGATGCGACGGATTTCGCTGCCCTCCTGAGCGAGGAAATAACCGTGCAGCTCGTCCGCCAGGGCCTGGATGTCGAAGCCCTGCAGCACGGCATAGACATCGGTCATCTGCTTGCTTTCCAGCTCGATCCAGCCACGCTCCTGAAAGAAGTCCAGCGCCTTGACCACCCGCGCGCGCTCGGCCTGATGGCCGCGATACAGGGCATCGAAGTCCACCGCGCACCAGGTCCTCGCCCGCGTCGAGGCGTTGACGATGGCTTCGACGAACTGCCGTCGCTCCCCTTCGAAGCGCGCCAGCAACGCCTCGGGTTCGATCAGGTACTTGAAGCGGTATTCGGCGAAGTAGGCATAGCGCGGCGCGATGATGCCGCGCAGCTCGAGTTGCACGAGCAGCGTCTTGAGCGGCAGCTGGCGGATATTGCTCTGATCGCTCAGCGCATTGATGGTCATTTCCCACTGGTCGCCACTGGCGTTGTCGCGAATTTCCTCGAGCACCCTGACGATGCCATCACGCTCCGGCGTATCGCCGTAGACGAAGTTCTCCAGCACGTTGAGGCTGTCGCGGTTGGCCAGTACCAGGCAGTCGGAGGATTCGCCGTCGCGCCCGGCGCGACCGATCTCCTGGCTGTAGTTCTCCACCGACTTGGGCAAATCGAAATGCACCACGTTGCGAATGTCACGCTTGTCGATGCCCATGCCGAAGGCGATGGTGGCGACGATGCAGCCCAGCTCACCCGCCATGAAGCGGCGCTGGATCGCCTCGCGGACCTCATGCCCCATACCGGCATGGTAGGCACTGACGGACAGGCCCTGCCGAGCGAGCTGCTCGGCGACCTGCTCCGCGGTCTTCTGCTGGGTGACATAGACGATGCTCGGCTCGCCCTTCCTGGCACCCAGCCACTGCTCCAGGCGTCGCTGCTTGTCACGGCCGGCCACCGGCTCGACCAGCAGGTTCAGGTTGGGCCGATAGAAACCGGTGGTGACCACGTCATCCGCGGCGATGGCGAACTTCTTCTGCATGTCGGCGATCACCGGCGGCGTCGCCGTGGCGGTCAGCAACAGCACCTGGGCGATGGCGAACTGGCGCTGATAATCCGGCAGCTTCAGGTAGTCCGGTCGGAAGTTGTGGCCCCATTCGGAGATACAGTGGGCCTCGTCCACCACCAGCAGGGAAATCGGCACGCCGGCGATGAAGTTGCGAAACCGTTCGTTCTTCAGGCGCTCGACCGAAATCATCAGGATCTTCAGCTCACCGGACTTGGCCTTGGCCATGGTTTCGCTGACCTGCTCGCGGCTTTGCGCCGAATCGATGCTGGCCGCACTGATGCCGTGCCGATGCAGAAAGGCGAGTTGATCCTGCATCAGGGCCAGCAGCGGCGAGACCACCAGAGTCAGGTGCGGCAAATGCAATGCAGGCAACTGGTAGCACAGGGACTTGCCCGAGCCGGTGGGAAAGATCGCCGCAGCCGAGCGGCCGGCGAGCACGGCGCTGATCACCGCTTCCTGGCCGGGACGCAGTTGGCTGAAACCGAAGACACGTTCGAGGGTACTGGGCATGTGCTGTCACTCCATTGACCGCCTGATGGCCAATAACCGTAGTGTGTATGGAAAGCGTTTTACAGGCCGCGCCAGCCATAAATGACAAAGCCGCCCGAGGGCGGCTTTGTCAGAACGTGGCGAGCTTACAGCTGCGGGCCGGCGCTCTTGATGGCATCGCTGACATCGAACTTGGTGAAGTTGTCGATGAACAGCTTGGCCAGGCCTTTGGCGGCCTCGTCGTAGGCGTTCTGGTCAGCCCAGGTGTTGCGCGGGTTGAGCAGGTTGGTCTCGACGCCCGGAACGGCCTTCGGCACGCTCAGGTTGATGATCGGCAGTTGCTCGGTTTCGGTACCGATCAGCGCGCCGCTCTGAATGGCTGCAATCACGCCACGGGTGGTCGGGATGTTGAAACGCTTGCCGACGCCATAGCCACCGCCAGTCCAGCCGGTGTTGACCAGATAGACCTTGGAGCCGAACGCCTGGATGCGCTTGATCAGCAGCTCGGCGTAAACGCCAGCGGGGCGCGGGAAGAACGGTGCGCCGAAGCAGGTGGAGAAGGTCGACTTGATGCCAGAACCCGAGCCCATTTCGGTGGAACCGACCAGGGCGGTGTAACCGGACAGGAAGTGATAGGCCGCCTGCTCTTCGTTGAGGATCGACACCGGCGGCAGCACGCCAGTCAGGTCGCAGGTCAGGAAGATCACTGCATTCGGCTCGCCACCGAGGTTCTTCTCGCTGCGCTTCTCGACGAATTCCAGCGGGTAGGCGGCACGGCTGTTCTGGGTCAGGCTGTCGTCGGTGTAGTCCGGCGCGCGCTGCTCGTCGAGCACCACGTTTTCCAGCACGGTCCCGAACTTGATGGCTTTCCAGATGACCGGCTCGTTCTTCTCGGACAGGTCGATGCACTTGGCATAGCAACCGCCTTCGATGTTGAACACCACACCGGTGCCCCAGCCGTGCTCGTCGTCACCGATCAGGTAACGGCTCTCATCGGCGGACAGGGTGGTCTTGCCGGTGCCGGACAGGCCGAAGAACAGGGTCACGTCGCCCTCTTCGCCGATGTTGGCAGCGCAGTGCATCGGCAGCACGTCGGCAGCCGGCAGCAGGAAGTTCTGCACGCTGAACATGGCTTTCTTCATTTCACCGGCGTAACGCATGCCAGCGATCAGCACCTTCTTCTGAGCGAAATTGATGATCACGCAACCATCGGAGTTGGTGCCATCACGCTCGGGGGAGCACTCGAAGTTGGCCACGTTGAGCACTTGCCATTGCGCCTTGGCGGACGGGTTGTACTGGGCCGGTTCGATGAACAGCTGACGGCCGAAGAGGTTCTGCCAGGCGGTGGCAGTGGTCATCTTGACAGGCAGGTAGTGGGCGTCGGCGGAACCTACATGAACGTGGGAAACGAAGCTGTCCTGGGCGTCGGAGAACGCCTGGACACGGTCCCACAGGGCATCGAACTTGTCGGCCGGGAACTTGCGGTTGATCGGCCCCCAGCCGATGTCGGCCGACGTGCTCGGCTCATCGACGATGAAGCGATCGACCGGAGAACGCCCGGTACGGTGGCCGGTGCGTACAACCAGAGCACCAGTGGACGCCAGTTCGCCCTCACCACGCCGAAGGGCTTCTTCGACCAGTTGAGCGGTGCTGATGTCGGTGTACACAGCGTTGTTGGCTTGCGTCATGTGAATCCCCGTCGGCCGAACGGCCGAGTCTTCCAAACGTTTGTAGCCATGCACAAAGCAGGACTACAGCTAAAAAAGTGCGCGGATTATGCCAGAAAAGCGGGCTGCGCGTGCAGCCCCCCAGTCAGAACACCCTGCGCGTTGCTGGCGGCCCTCAGTGACGGGTGTCAGAGGGCTGCTGACTGCCTCCGCCGGCGAACAGTTGAGCGATGTCGGCAGCGTCGAAGCCATAGCGTTCGTTGCAGAACTGGCAGTCGATTTCCACGCGGCCGTGGTGCTCGCCGAGCAGCAGCTCGGCATCGGCCCGCCCTAAACTGACCAGCGCTTTGGCCGAGCGTTCACGAGAGCAGCTGCAACGGAACTGGATTAGGCGTGGATCGAACAGGCGAACCGTCTCCTGGTGATAGAGACGATGCAGCAGGGTTTCATTGTCCAGGCCCAGTAATTCCTCGTGTTGCAGGGTATCGGCCAGGGTCACCAGGTGCTCCCAGCTGGCGGCGCGCTCGTCGTCATCGACAAGACGATCGGCCGGCAGTTGCTGCAGCAACAAGCCACGGGCACGCAGGCCGTCGGCACACAGCCAGAAACGCGTGGCCAGTTGCTCGGACGTGGCGAAGTAATTGGTCAGGCAATCGGCCAGCGTACCGCCATCCAGGGAAACGATGCCCTGGTAGCGCTGGCCCTGTTTCGGATCCACGGTCATGGCCATCACGCCTTCGGGCATCAGTTGCAGCAGCCCGTCGCCATCGGCGATGCGCTCGGCTTCGTAGCGAGCGATGCCACGCACTTCGCCATCGCTCGAACACTCCACCATCAGCAGCGGCACCGGGCCTTCGGAACGCACCTGCAGCACCAGCAGCCCATCGAACTTCAGGGTGCCGACCAACAACGACGCGGCAGCCAGCAGCTCGCCGAGCAATTGCGTCACGGGGCGAGGATAGTCGTGCTTGGCCAGCACCTGCTGGTAGCTGCCGGACAACCCGACCAGCTCACCGCGCACATCGGTGTCATCGAAAAGAAAGCGTTGGGTGAAGTCGGACATAGGGAATCGCCTGCACAATGATGCGAAGCAAGCCAGGGGCTAGCGCCCGCGGGCCTGGGGGCCGGCAATTTTAGGCGCAAACGCGGCGCCGACCAAGCCGAATGCGCCGAACCACCCTGGCGCACGCGCCTGAACACCGGCTGAACGAGACGCTGAAAGGCATCGGCACGCTGCGCAGCCTGCCTAGAATCGGCACTTTTCCTCGAAAGCGCTCCGCCATGCACCTCAGCCTGAATGCCCAGTGGCGCCCTCGCGCCCTCATCGTCAGCCACCTGCTCATCGCCCTGCTGTTCTGCAGCTGGCTGTGGCCGGTCACCCGCGCCCATTGGAATCAATTCGACCTGTGGCTGTTCCATCTGCTCAATGACCCACTGCACGCCGCCGGCCTGTGGGCGCACATCTGGGCCATCGGCAGCATGCGCCCGGTGGATGCCGGCGTGGGCCTGGTGATGCTGGCGATCATGCTGCGCGCCGGCCTGGTATTTCCGGCCACACAGGTGCGTACCGGCCTCTATGCCTTTCTGGTGGCGCTGACCGTCATGCTGCTGATGCGCGTGCTGTTCGCCGATCTCGTCGAGTACATGGGCTGGCAACACGCCAGCCCCTCGCTGCAGGTGGAAGGCAGTGCACGGCTGACAGCGATGTTCCCGGCCTGGGAGGAACGCTGGGACCTGAAGGACAGCGCCAGCCGCAGCTTCCCCGGTGACCATGCCTCGGTGCTGATGATCTGGGCGATGTTCTGCAGTTTCTTCGTCAGCGGCTGGCGCTGGGCGCTGGTCTGGGCGATCGCCGTGATCGGCATGCTGCCGCGCCTGGTGGCCGGCGCTCACTGGGGCGCGGATGCCCTGGTCGGCGGCGTGCTGCTCAGTGTGCTGGGCATCGCCTGGAGCTGCTACACGCCGCTGGCCTACCGCGCCAGCGCGGTCATCGAGCAGCTGACCGCACCGCTTGCACGGCGCCTGGCAAGGCTGCCGTTGCTGGGCTCGCTGAGCGTGATCGGCGGGGGCTATTCCACCCAGTCGCCAGAACCGCCGCGCAGGTAGAACAGCTGCCGGCGCTGTTTCTTGCTGGGGCGTCCGTCGGTCTGCACGCCCAGGGCGCCAGCCTTGCGCTGTTCGGCGGCCCGCTCGCGCCGCACGATGCTTTCGCCGGTCTCGGCATACAGCACCTGGGCCTCCGGCGCGCCGCGACGCACTGCCGAGAGCGCCTGCACGACCACGGTACGTTCGTCGAAACCGGCACGAATCACATACTCCTCGCCTACCTTCGGCTCCTTGCCCGGCTTGCACCGCTCGCCGCGGCAATGCACCTTGCCACCTTCGATCGCCGCCTTGGCCAGGGCACGCGTCTTGAAGAAGCGCGCGGCCCACAGCCACTTGTCCAAGCGTACCTTGTCATCGGCATCCTGCTTTGCCACCATCACCTCACCATCGATTGAATTGTCATCACAATTTCGCCGCCACATCAGCCTGTACATAGTGTCATACCGATATTGGCCCTGACCGCGCACCCGCAATACCGGAGCAGCAGTGACTCATTTTCCCAACGACCTCACCCACCCCGGAAAGTGCCGTGGCTGCCAGAGTAGCCCGCCGCTGGATTTCGACTTCAATTTCGCCTTTCAGCCGATCGTCGACATCCGCAGCCGGCAGGTTTTCGCGCACGAGGCCCTGGTTCGCGGCCCGGCAGGTGAAGGTGCGCCGAGCGTCCTCGGTTGCGTCAACGACGACAATCGCTATCGCTTCGACCAGCGCTGCCGCACCCAGGCTATCGCCGAGGCGATGCAACTGGGCATGCACACTCACCTGTCGATCAATTTTCTGCCGACTGCCGTCTACCGCCCGGAACTGTGCATTCGCAGCACATTGGAAGCTGCCCGCCAGCACAATTTCCCGCTGGACAGGCTGATTTTCGAGACCCTGGAAAGCGATCCCATGGCGGACAGCAAACACCTGACCCACATTCTGCGTCAGTATCAGGAATTCGGCTTCAAGACGGCCATCGACGATTTTGGCGCCGGTCATTCAGGGCTCACCCTGCTGGCCGATTTTCAGCCCGATCTGATCAAGCTGGACATGGCACTGATTCGCGCGGTTGATCAGGACAAGGCGCGGCAGGCCATCGTACGCGGCATCGTCGCCATTTGCCGCGACCTCGACGTCCAGGTGATCGCCGAGGGGATCGAGACGCCGGGAGAGCGGGACTTTCTTGCTGACAGCGGGATCGACCTGATGCAGGGCTACCTGTTCGCCCGGCCCCGGTTCAAAGGCTTGCCGGCGATAGCAGAGGCGGCTTGGCCGGCAATCGATTCCACTCGCTGACAGGCGCGCAGCGCAGCGTATTTTCAGTACCCTGTGCGCCACGGTGCCAGACCCCAGCAGCCACGGAAGCCTTTCTTGAAGACATTCGACCAGCTCAACGTGATCGGCCTTCGCGAATGGGTCAACCTGCCGGAGCTGGGCATCATCGGCCTGCGCGCCAAGATCGATACCGGCGCCAGCACCTCGAGCCTGCATGCCAGCGATATCCAGCCATTCGAACGGGAAGGTGAACGCTGGGTCAGATTCACGGCCTATATCGGTACCCAGGTGCAGCGTCGCCATCGCTGCGAGGCGCGCCTGGTGGCATACAAGCGCATCAAGAGTTCCAATGGCCTGGCGCAGAGCCGCTACGTGATCCGCACGAGCCTGATGCTGGGTGATCTGGCGTGGCCGGTGGAGTTTACCCTGGCCAGCCGCAAGACCATGCGCTATCGCATGTTGCTCGGTTCCAAGGCGCTGGTGGCTGGCCACCTGGTGGTCAACCCGGCGCTCACCTACGTCCAAGACAAACCCGTGCTTCCCGACCCGAGCGGTGCCCAATGAAAATCGCTGTGCTGTCGCGCAATCCGCGCCTGTATTCCACCCGCCGCCTGGTCGAAGCCGGGCAGCAGCGCGGCCATGAAATGGTGGTGATCGACACCCTTCGTGCCTACATGAACATCGCCAGCCACAAGCCGCAGATCCACTACCGCGGCAAACCACTGGAAGGCTTCGACGCGGTGATCCCGCGTATCGGCGCCTCGGTGACCTTCTACGGCTGCGCAGTACTGCGCCAGTTCGAGATGATGGGCGTGGTGCCACTCAACGAATCGGTGGCCATCGCCCGCTCGCGGGACAAGTTGCGTTCGCTGCAGTTGCTGTCGCGGCGCGGCATCGGCCTGCCGGTGACCGGCTTCGCCCACTCGCCGGACGACATTCCCGACCTGATCGACATGGTCAACGGCGCCCCGCTGGTGATCAAGGTGCTGGAAGGCACGCAAGGCATCGGCGTGGTGCTCTGCGAAACCGAAAAGGCCGCCGAATCGGTGATCGAAGCCTTCATGGGCCTCAAGCAGAACATCATGGTGCAGGAGTACATCAAGGAAGCCGGCGGTGCCGACATCCGCTGCTTCGTGGTCGGCGACAAGGTCATCGCGGCCATGAAGCGCCAGGCCAAACCCGGTGAATTCCGCTCCAACCTGCACCGCGGCGGCACCGCCAGCCTGATCAAGATCACCCCGGAAGAACGCATGACCGCCATCCGCGCCGCCAAGGTCATGGGGTTGTCGGTGGCAGGTGTGGATATCCTGCGCTCCAACCACGGCCCGCTGGTGATGGAAGTGAATTCCTCGCCAGGCCTGGAAGGCATAGAAGTGACCACCGGCAAGGACGTCGCCGGCATGATCATCCAGTTTCTGGAAAAGAACGGCGGCCCCAACCTGACACGCACCAAGGGTAAAGGATGAGCACAGCATTCGCAGGGCGCCTGGCGCTGATCGCCCCCGCCTCGGCCATCGCCGACGAGGTATTCGAAGCGACCCTGGCGCAGCTCGAGGTGCAGGGCATCGACTATCACCTGGGCCGGCACGTACGGGCTCGGCATCGTTACCTGGCCGGCACGCCGGCGCAGCGCCTGGACGATCTGCACGAGGCCTTCGCCCTGCCGGACATCGACGCGGTCTGGTGCCTGCGCGGCGGCTATGGCTGCGCGCAACTGCTGCCAGGCGTTGACTGGGCCTTGCTGCAGAACGCCAGCCCGCGACCATTGATCGGCTACTCCGACCTGTCCCTGCTGCTCGACGCATTCGGCCGCCACGGTCTGCCGGCCATCCATGGCCCGGTCGCCACGGCGCTCGGCCTGCAGACGCTGTCAGCGCCCACGGGGCAACGTGAGCGGCTGGCGTCCATGGGCTCGCTGTGGGACGTGCTGCAGGGGCGCAGCAACAGCCTGCCGGTGCGGCCTATCAGCGGCCCGGCAGCCGCCGTCGAAGGGCCTCTGGTTGGCGGCAACCTCACGGCCCTGGCCAGCGGCTGCGGCACCGTCGCAGGTATGCGGTTGCCGAACGATGCCATCCTCATCCTCGAAGACGTCGGCGAGCCTTACTACCGCCTGGAGCGCAGTTTCTGGCAACTGTTCGAAAGCTTCGCCGAGCAACGCCCGGCAGCGGTATGCCTGGGCAGTTTCACCGATTGCCCACGGCGCGGCGTCCAGCACAGCATCGAGGAAATCATCGGCGAATACCTGGCGCCGTTTGGCATACCGCTCTACGGCGACCTGCCCAGTGGCCATGGTGACGCCAACCTCGCCTGGCCCTATGGCCGGCTCGCAACGCTGCAGGGTAGCGCCCTCAGCTGGTAGCACGCTCGCCAGAAGCACAATCCACGCTGGGCAACGCGCCTCACCGATGGACGTGCCCATGGATGCCCTGCCCGCCCGAAGCGGGCGGCGGCACCCCTCGGATCACGCTGCGTCGCGCGGCAACAGCAACCCCAACGGCAGGCAGATACGTGCTTCCAGCCCACCACCGGTGCGGTTGCGCAGCTCCACGCTGCCGCCGTGCATCGAGGCGATGCGCTTGACGATGGCCAGGCCGAGCCCTGCGCCCTGGCCGCCCCGCGCACGGTCGCCGCGGATGAAGGGATTGACGATATTGCCGAGCTCGCTCGGGTCGATGCCGGTACCGCGATCCAGCACGCTGAGCACCACGTAGGGAGCGCTGTGGTCGTCGGCCACCGAGAGTACGATCTCCACGCCACTGCCACCATAGCGCAGGGCATTCTCGATCAGGTTGACGATCAGGCGCTTGATCGATACCCGCCGCAACGGAAAGGCCGGCACCGCTTCGAGAAACAGGCTCACCTGCTCCTCTTTCTGGTTGTAGGGCGCCACCACGTCGCGGATCAGCTCCGGCAGGTTCAACGCCTCCACCGGCTCGTCACGACCATCACGGATGAAGGCCAGAAACTGATCGAGGATGGCATCCATGTCCTCGATGTCACGCACCATGTCGTCGGTCAGTTCGGAGTCGTGGTCGAGGAACTCAAGCGACAGACGCAGGCGCGTCAGTGGCGTGCGCAGGTCGTGGGACACCCCGGCCAGCATCAGTTCACGTTCACGACCGGCCTGCTCGACGTCTTCGGCCATCTGGTTGAAGGCGCGATACACCTCGGTCATCTCGCTCGGTGTGTCGCTGACCGGTAACCGCACGCTGCGCCCCTGGCCGAACTGCCGGGCGGCGACCACCAGGCGCTTGAGCGGCGCGCTGAGCTGGCGCACGAAGATCCAGGCAGCCGCGGTAGACAGCAGACCGATCCCGAGGAACCAGCCCAGCACGCTCCAGATACGCTGGCCACGCAGCGGATGAGGATAGAGCGGTACCCGCAGCCAGTCATCGCCCAGTGTCGGTGCGTGCACCCACAAGGCCGGAGGGCTCTTGGCCCGCACCCGGGTTTCGGTATCGGGGCCAAGCTCGGACTGCATCTGCCGCTGGAAGATCTCGCTATAGGGCCAGTGCTCCTCGCTGGCCGGCACCTCGGTACGCGGCACCCGCTTGAGGCCGGCGGCCTCGGCGATATTGGTGCGGTCCTCGGGATCAGCCGCCCAGTAGGCGCGCAGCGTCAGCGCGGCACCGTGGCTGTACTGACGGTCGACCAGTACGTCCTCGTTCATCATCAGATAAACCAGGGTCAGCGCCTTGGAAAACAGCACCACGATCAGCACCAGCCAGAGGGTGCGCGAGAAGAAGCTTTGCGGGAACCACAGTGGGGCTTTCATTGAGAACACAAAATCCGTAGGAGCCAGCTTGCTGGCGATCAGAGCGCAAGGATCGACGGAGCGCCGTAGCGCGGCAAGCTGGCTCCTACAGGGTTGCCGACGGACGCATGGTGACTACTTGTTGCCATCCGGCACGAACACGTAGCCCACGCCCCAGACGGTCTGGATGTAACGGGGCTTGGACGGATCCGGCTCGATCAACCGGCGCAGGCGGGAAATCTGCACGTCGATGGAGCGCTCCAGGGCATCCCACTCGCGGCCGCGGGCCAGGTTCATCAATTTGTCGCGGGTCAGCGGTTCGCGGGCATGCTGCACCAGCGCCTTGAGCACGGCGAACTCACCGGTGGTGAGCATGTGCACTTCCTCGCCCTTCTTCAGCTCACGGGTGGCCAGGGACAGCTCGTAGTCACCGAAGGTGACGCTCTCGTCCTCGCTGCCCGGCGCGCCGGGCACCACCGGCACCTGGCGACGCAGCACGGCCTTGATACGCGCCAGCAGTTCGCGCGGGTTGAAGGGTTTGGCCAGGTAATCGTCGGCACCCAGTTCCAGGCCCTGGATACGACTGCTCTCGTCGCCCTTGGCGGTGAGCATGATGATCGGCACCTGATTGTTCGACGCCCGCAGACGGCGGCAGGCGCTCAGGCCGTCCTCGCCAGGCAGCATCAGGTCGAGCACCACCAGGTTGAAGAGTTCGCGCGACAGCAGACGATCCATCTGTTCGACGTTCTCCACCGCACGCACCCGGTAGCCTTGCTCGTCGAAGAAACGTTCGAGCAGACGCCGCAGACGGGCATCGTCGTCGACAATCAGGATTTTCTCACCGTCGACCGGTTGTGCTGCAGTGCTGCTCATAGAGGCTCCTTGATCGAGAATCCGCGACGCGACGCGGCCGATTTCAACGCGGCATTATGGCCCAGAGGCCGTATAGACCACCTATTGTCCATTGTTAGCAGATTTTTCGCTGCTTCAGGGGCTATTGCGCGCCCGACAGGCAGTAAAGCGCGCAAGGGGCACGAACGCCTTGCACAGCCACCCAGGAGGGGCGCTGGTCACCAGTCGCTTTCGACCGCTCTTTTAGCGCTGCGGCGGCAACGCAACTGACTTTCCAGGGTCTGTTCATGGTCTGGCGGCAGCTCGAGGCCAATGGCCCGGGCGCCTCTTTACGGGGCTATAATGCGCCGTTTCATCGTCCGGCCGATCATGAGCGAGGCCGGTTTTCGCAGTTTCAGGGTGGATTCTTCTTTCTATGCTCAGCATCAACAACCGTATCGCCGAAGAACTGGGCGTCCGCCCGCAACAAGTCGCCGCCGCTGTCGCCCTGCTCGACGAAGGCTCCACCGTGCCGTTCATCGCCCGCTACCGCAAGGAAGTCACCGGCAGCCTCGACGATACCCAGTTGCGTAATCTGGAAGAGCGACTGCGCTACCTGCGCGAACTCGACGATCGTCGCGCCAGTATCCTCGCCAGCATCGAGGAACAGGGCAAACTGACCCCCGAGCTGACCCGTGAGATCAACCTCGCCGACACCAAGACCCGCCTCGAAGACCTGTACCTGCCCTACAAGCAGAAGCGTCGCACCAAGGGCCAGATCGCCCTGGAAGCCGGCCTTGGCGAGCTGGCCGATGCACTGTTCAATGACCAGAACCTGACCCCGGAAACCGAGGCCGTGCGCTTCGTCGATGCCGAGAAGGGCTTCGCCGACACCAAGGCGGTGCTCGAAGGCGCCAAGTACATCCTCATGGAACGCTTCGCCGAGGACGCCAGCCTGCTCAGCAATCTGCGCGGTTTTCTCAAGGATAATGCCACCCTCAGCGCCCGCGTGGTCGCCGGCAAGGAAGCGGAAGGCGCCAAGTTCCGCGACTACTTCGAGCATGACGAGAAACTCAAGGGCGCCCCCTCGCACCGCGCCCTGGCGATCTTCCGGGGCCGCAACGAGGGCATCCTCAGCGCCAGCCTCAAGGTCGGCGAAGAACTGTCGGGCGTCGCTACGCCGGGCACCCTGCATCCGTGCGAGTGCATGATCGCCGAGCGTTTCGGCATCTCCAACCAAGGCCGCGCCGCCGACAAATGGCTGGGTGAAGTGGTGCGCTGGACCTGGAAGGTCAAGCTCTATACCCACCTGGAAACCGACCTGCTGGGCGAACTGCGCGAAAGCGCCGAAGATGAAGCCATCAGCGTCTTCGCCCGCAACCTGCACGACCTGCTGCTAGCCGCTCCGGCCGGCCCGCGTGCGACCCTGGGCCTCGACCCGGGCCTGCGCACCGGCTGCAAGGTCGCCGTGGTCGACGCCACCGGCAAGGTACTGGATACCGCCACCGTCTACCCCCACGCGCCGCGCAACGACTGGGACGGCACCCTCAACGTGCTGGCCAGGCTGTGTGCCAAGCACGGTGTGGACCTGATCGCCATCGGCAACGGCACCGCCAGCCGCGAGACCGACAAGCTGGCCATCGAGCTGATCAAGAAATACCCGGGCCTGAAGATGACCAAGATCATGGTCAGCGAAGCCGGAGCGTCGGTGTATTCGGCCTCTGAACTGGCTGCCAGAGAATTCCCGGATCTCGACGTGTCCCTGCGTGGCGCGGTGTCCATCGCCCGTCGCCTGCAGGATCCGTTGGCCGAGCTGGTGAAGATCGACCCGAAATCCATCGGTGTGGGCCAGTACCAGCACGACGTCTCCCAGTTGAAGCTGGCCCGCAGCCTCGACGCCGTGGTGGAGGACTGCGTGAACGCCGTCGGCGTGGACGTCAACACCGCCTCCAGCGCACTGCTGGCGCGTATCTCCGGCCTCAATGCGACCCTGGCGCAGAACATCGTCGCTCACCGCGATGCCCACGGCGCCTTCAAGACCCGTGACGCCCTGAAGAAGGTCCCACGCCTCGGCGACAAGACGTTCGAACAGGCTGCCGGCTTCCTGCGCGTCATGAACGGTGAAAACCCGCTCGATGCCTCGGCGGTTCACCCGGAAACCTACCCGCTGGTGCAACGCATCGCCGTCGACACGGGCCGCGATATCCGCTCGCTGATCGGCGATGCCGGCTTTCTCAAGCGCCTGGACCCGAAGACGTTCACCGACGAGACCTTCGGCCTGGTGACCGTGGGCGACATCCTCAGCGAACTGGAAAAACCCGGCCGCGACCCGCGCCCCGAGTTCAAGACCGCCGAGTTCCAGGAAGGCGTGGAAACCCTCAAGGATCTCGAGCTGGGGATGATCCTCGAAGGCGTGGTGACCAACGTCACCAACTTCGGCGCCTTCGTCGATATCGGTGTTCACCAGGACGGCCTGGTGCATATCTCGGCGCTGTCCGAGAAGTTCATCAAGGACCCGCACGAGGCGGTCAAGGCCGGTGACGTGGTCAAGGTCAAGGTCATGGAAGTGGACATCGCGCGAGGCCGCATCGCCCTGTCGATGCGCATGGGCGACACGCCAGGCGAGAAAGTCGAAGGGCCACGTGGCGGCGGTCGCCAGGGTGGCGGCAAGGGTGGTCAGGCACCACGCAGCGAGCGCCATTCGGGCCAGGAAAAACCTGCACCGGCCAATGCCGCCATGGCTTCTCTGTTCGCCAACGCCAAGCAACTGAGGAAGTAGGCCGATGAGCGAGCCCATGGAAGAAGTCGGCAAGAGCAGCGCCTTCGGGCGCCTGCTCGGCCTGCAGATCGTCAAGGCAGAAGGCGGCGAGGCGGTGATCCGGCTGAGCATGCACGATGGCCTGCGCAACCTGCACGGCAAGCTGCACGGCGGCGCGCTGTTCTCGCTGATCGACAGCGCCATGGGCCAGGCCAGCCACAGCCTCACTGACGGCGCGCCGAGCAGCGTCACCCTGGAATGCAAGGTCAACTACATCCGCGGGGTGACCGAGGGTGAACTGAGCTGCCGGGCCTGGGTGGTGCACGCCGGGCGGCGCACGCAAGTGATCGAGGCCGAGGTGCATCAGCACGACAAGCTGGTCGCCAAGGCCCAGGCCACCTTCGCCTGCCTCTGAGGGCAGTGGTGCGGCCGACGCGCCCGGCCGGGGCGGTATCCGGGCCAGCGCCATGCCCGAGAGGACTGCCGCCCTTCGCCACGGCGACCGAGGGCGCTAGAATACCCGCTCTTTTCGCCAGACGACCAACGTCAGCAATTCGCCCCTTGTAGAGTGCAGCATCCACCCCCATATTGGGGCGACCGCTGCGTGAAGGAATGCAATCTTGAGCGACCTGTTCTCCCGCCGTCTGGCACTGCTCGGTGAGCACGCCAACCTTTCCCTGCTTTCCCAGTGCCTGCATGGCATCGAACGCGAATGCCTGCGCGTCGACAGCAGAGGCGAACTGGCGCTCAGCGGGCATCCGGTCACCCTCGGTTCGGCGCTGACCAATGCGCAGATCACCACGGATTATTCGGAGTCGCTGCTCGAGTTCATCACCTCGACCGCCGTCGACCCGAGCGACACCCTGGACGAACTTGATAGTATCCACCGCTTCGTCTACAGCAAGCTCGACGGCGAGTACCTGTGGAGCCCGTCGATGCCCGGCCCGCTGCCGGACGAAGAGACCATTCCGATCGCCCGCTATGGCCACTCCCATATCGGCCAGCTCAAGTACGTCTACCGCAAGGGCCTGGCGCTGCGCTACGGCAAGACCATGCAGTGCATCGCCGGCATTCACTACAACTTCTCCCTGCCGGAGCAGCTGTGGGTCGTGCTGCAGCAGGCCGAGGGCGACACGCGAAGTGCCCGCGACTATCAGTCGTCGCGCTACATTGCGCTGATCCGCAATTTCCGCCGTTACAGCTGGCTGCTGATGTACCTGTTCGGTGCGTCTCCGGCGCTGGACAAGAATTTCATGCGTGGCCGTGCCCATCAGTTGCAGGCGCTCGACGCCGACACCCTGTACCTGCCCTATGCCACCAGCCTGCGCATGAGCGACCTGGGTTATCAGAGCGAGGCCCAGGCCGGGCTGACGCCCTGCTACAACGACCTGGCCAGCTATACCGACAGCCTGCGCCAGGCGGTCGCTACACCCTACCCGCCCTACGTCGACATCGGCACCAAGAAGGACGGTGACTGGCTGCAGCTCAACACCAACATCCTGCAGATCGAAAACGAGTATTACTCCAACATCCGCCCGAAGCGCGTGACCTACAGCGGCGAACGCCCGATCCAGGCGCTGATGGCCCGTGGCGTGCAGTACGTGGAGGCCCGCTGCCTGGACATCAATCCGTTCCTGCCACTGGGCATCGACCTTGCCGAATCACGCTTTCTCGACGCCTTCCTGCTGTTCTGCGCCCTGCAGGACAGCCCGCAGCTGGGCAATGGCGAGTGCAGCAACTGCTCCGACAACTTCCTCAAGGTGGTCAAGGAGGGGCGTCGCCCCGGCCTGCACCTGCATCGCCATGGCGGGCCGGTCGTCCTGCAGAGCTGGGCTCATGAGCTGCTCGATGGTATCGAAGCCATCGCTACCCTGCTCGACACCAGCCAGGGTGGCGAAGCCCACGCCGGCGCCCTGCAGGCGCAGCGCGCGAAAATCGACGACCCCCGCCTGACGCCATCGGCCCAGGTGCTGGCAGAACTGCAGAAAGGTGAAAGCTTCTCGGCGTTCTCCCTGCGCCAGAGCAAACGCCACGCCGAACACTTCCGCGCACAGCCGCTGAGTGCCGAGCGACAGGCCGAGTTCGAGCAGGCTGCGCAGCGTTCCCTACAGGAGCAGGCCGAACTGGAAGTGCATGAGGATGGTGACTTCGACAGCTTCGCCGCGGCCTACCAGGCCAGCATCCTGGCACTGGCGGTCTGAGCGGCTACCCGCAAGGTCGACTGCGTCACAAAAAAATCCAATGACCGGGGATCCGCTACCGGCGGCGCACATGCGTGTCTAGGATTATCTGCAGGCACTGACTGCGGATCCCCCTCATGAGCGACCGTCAACAAGCCCCGCATTGGAGCGTGGCCAGCCTCACCAAGGCTTACCAGCAGGGCTACATGGCCGGCCTGGCCGGCCATGCACCAGATACGCAGCCCTTTCCCGCCAGCGTGCCCGCTGCGGCCTGGGAAGCCGGCTGGGTCGACGGGAAAGCCCAGCGTCGACTCAGCGAAGAAAATATCAACCGCGCGGCCGGCCATACCCCGGTCACCCAAAAGCACGCCTGATTCGATTGCCTGCCGAAGCAGCCGAGGGCTCATGGCCGCCGCTCTTCAGTGGCGGGGCGCCCCCCCAACGCCCCGCTACAGGGCCTTCTCGAATATCTTCGAATTACGCTGGAAATTGTACAGCGAGGCCCGTGCGGCAGGCATGCGCTCGACGCTGCTGGGCGCGAAGCCGCGTTCGCGAAACCAGTGCGCCGTGCGGGTGGTGAGCACGAACAGGGTGTTGATACCCATGGCCCTGGCCCGCTCCTCGATGCGTTCGAGCAGTTCATCGCCGCGGCCGCCGTGGCGGTATTCGGGGTTGACCGCCAGGCAGGCCAGCTCACCGCAGGTCGAGTCCGCGATGGGATAGAGCGCCGCACAGGCGATGATCATGCCATCGCGCTCGACGATGCTGAACTGGCCAATCTCGCGTTCGAGCACCTCCCGCGAGCGACGCACCAGAATGCCCTGTTGCTCCAGCGGGCTGATCAGTTCGATCAGCCCGCCGACGTCACCGATGTTCGCCTCACGCAGCGATTCGAACTGCTCCGGGTCGACCAGGGTGCCGCCCCCATCGCGGGTGAACAGCTCGGTCAGCAGCGAGCCGTCGCCGGTGTAGCTGACGATGTGGCTGCGCTTGACCCCACTGCGACAGGCCTGAGCCGCGGCATCCAGCAACTCGCCCTGATAGTCGCTACCCAGGCGCGAAACATGTGCGGGCACCTGCTGCGGGCGCAGCTCGCGAATCAGTTTGCCGTCGTCGTCGAGCAGACCCTGCTGGCTGCTGAACAGGATCAGCTTGTCGGCAGCCAGGTCGATGGCCGCGCGCATGGCCACGTCCTCGCAAGCCAGGTTGAAGATTTCGCCGGTCGGCGAATAGCCCAGCGGCGACAGCAGGACGATATTGCGCTCATCGAGCTGGCGGTTGATGCCCTTGCGGTCGATGCGCCGCACTTCGCCGGTGTGCTGGTAATCGATACCGTCCACTACGCCGATCGGTCGCGCGGTGACGTAGTTGCCACTGCTTACCCGCAACCGCGAGCCCTGCATCGGCGAGGCGGCGATGTCCATGGACAGGCGCGCCTCGATGGCGATGCGCAACTGGCCGACTGCATCGATCACGCATTCCAGGGTCGGTCCGTCGGAGATGCGCAGGTCACGGTGGTAGTGCGGCGTCAACCCCCGCCCGAGCAGGCGCGCCTCGATCTGCGGGCGCGAGCCGTGCACCAGCACCAGGCGCACGCCGAGGCTGTGCAGCAGCACCAGGTCGTGGACGATATTGCCGAAATTCGGATGAGCGACCCCTTCGCCCGGCAGCATGACCACGAAGGTGCAGTCACGGTGGGCGTTGATGTAGGGCGAGGCGTGGCGAAGCCAGTTGACGTAGTCGTGCATGGGAAGCAAGAACCCCTGGGTAAGAACGAAGGAGGCATCAAATGGTGCGAAGCACGCGGCTTCGCAGGCGGGCTCGGTGCGTTATCGTCGTCGCGACGGCATCAGGGGGACACTCCTCGTATCAGCTCGGGGTCAGGCAGTAGTGCTGGATCAGTTGGCGCAGCAGTTGCACCGTCGGTAGCAGGCGGTCGGTGTCGAGATATTCGCCCGGCTGGTGCGCGCAGTCGATATCGCCCGGACCGAGCACCAGGGTCTCGCAGCCAAGCTGCTGGAAATACGGAGCTTCGGTACCGAAGGCCACCGCAGCGGCGGTGTGCCCGGTCAGGCGCTCGGCAAGGCGCACCAGCTCGGCATCGGCGGCCTGCTCGTAGGGCGGCACGCTGGGAAACAGCGGGGCGAAGTCGATGCTCACCTGGTGCTGCTCGGCCAGGGGCTGCAGCTTCTGCCGGATCGCCGCACGCAAGGCGTCCGGCTGCATGCCCGGCAACGGGCGCAGGTCGAACTCCAGGGAACATTGCCCGCAGATGCGGTTGGGATTGTCGCCGCCATGGATGCAACCGAAGTTCAGCGTCGGTTGCGGCACGCTGAATTGCGGGTTGCGGTACTCCTGCTGCCACTGGCGGCGCAACTGCATCAGCTCACCCATGACGTCGTGCATGGCATCCAGCGCGCTATGCCCCAGCGCCGGATTGGAAGAGTGCCCGCTCTGTCCGAGAATATCGATGCGCTCCATCATCACGCCCTTGTGCAGGCGGATCGGCCTGAGCCCGGTCGGCTCGCCGATCACCGCGGCGCGACCGAGCGGCCGCCCGGCCTCGGCCAGGGCACGGGCACCCGACATCGAACTTTCTTCATCGCAGGTGGCAAGGATGATCAGCGGCTGCTTGAATGGCTGGTCGAGCAGCCCCTGAACGGCCTCGATGATCAGCGCGAAGAAGCCCTTCATGTCGCACACGCCCAGGCCTACCCAGCGATCACCGGTATCGGTGAGCGCGAGCGGGTCGCTTTGCCAGAGGGCTTCGTCGAAGGGCACGGTGTCGCTGTGCCCGGCCAGCACCAGGCCGCCGGGGCCACTGCCGTAGGTGGCGATCAGGTTGAACTTGCCGGGCTCGATTTGCTGCCTCTCGCAAGCGAACCCCAGGTCGCTCAGCCAATTGGCCAGCAGATCGATGACCTGCAGGTTCGATTGATCCAGCGCAGGCTGCGTGCAACTGACCGATGGCGCGGCAATCAGCGCCGCGAAACGATCCTTGAGGGTGAATGACATGGCGGCTCTCTCGGGTCGGTCGCTTCATCATAGAGTGAAGCGTTGCCCGCGAGAACCGCCAATGGACAATTGCCGCTCAGCAAGAATACCTTCGAGGTCTAGCGAGCCAGAGCAATGCAAGGTCTAGGCGGCCCCACAAGAACCGGCGAGGAAGCGGCCGGGGTCGCTTGCACATGAGCATTACTCGCTTAGCTCGCCCTTCGGCCCGCGCTGCAGCGCGTCAGCGGCAAGTCGCTTTCCGACCGGGCTGGCGATCCAGCCTGTTTTCAGCGACGCAGTACCGACGCACAGCAGACCGTCAGAGGTTTACAGGAAGATCAGCATGAAAATTTCCAGGTAGATGATCGCCAGCGCCGCCCCGATAGGCAGGGTCACCACCCAGGAGGTGAAGATCTTGCCGACCACCGCCAGGTTCAGTGCGCCGATACCACGGGCCATGCCGATACCCAGTACCGCCCCGACCAGCGTGTGAGTGGTGGAGATCGGCAGGCCAATGCCTGAGGCAGCGACCACGGTGGCCGCGGTGGCCAGTTCGGCAGCGAAGCCACGGCTCGGGGTCAGTTCGGTGATCTTCTTGCCGATGGTGGCGATCACCTTCCAGCCGTAGGTCGCCAGGCCGATGACGATACCCACGGCGCCCATCAGCAGCACCCAACCCGGTACCGACGACTGGCCACCGATGACCATGTCGCCACCCGCCTCGATCACACCGACCACCGCAGCCAGCGGGCCGACCGCGTTGGACACGTCACTGGCACCATGGGCGAAGGCCATGGAGCAGGCGGTGAAGATCATCAGCACGGCAAAGACTTTTTCGACGCTGGCGAAGTGGAATTCCTTGTCGGCTTCCGGATCGAGCTTGATGCGGCGCAGCAGGAGTATGCCCAGGCCGGCCACCAGAATGCCGACGCCTGCGGAAAGCAGAATGCCCTGGCCGGTGGTGAAACTCATGCCCACATGCTTGAGGCCCTTGGTGAAGGTCATCAGCGCCAGCATGAAGCCGGTGAGGAACATGTACACCGGCACCCAGCGCTTGGCGTTGCGGAACGGGTCGTCGGTATCGATGATCAGCCACTGCACGCTCATGAACAGGCCGAAAGCCAGCAGACCGGATATGAACGGGGTGACCACCCAACTGGACACGATCGGCACCAGGCCGCCCCAGTTGACGGCGTCCACCGACACGCTGATCGAGGCGAAGCCGATGATGGCGCCCACGATCGAGTGCGTGGTGGAGACCGGCCAGCCACGCAGCGAGGCGATCAACAGCCAGGTACCGGCAGACAGCAGAGACGCCATCATGCCCAGTACGAACATGTCGGCGGGAATCACCGAGGCATCGACGATGCCGTTCTTGATGGTTTCGGTCACCTCGCCACCGGCAAGGTAGGCACCGCAGAATTCGAAGACCATGGCGATGAGGATCGCCTGTTTGATGGTCAGTGCCTTGGCACCCACGGAAGTGCCCATGGCATTGGACACATCATTGGCACCGACACCCCACGCCATGAACAAACCAAAGCAGCAGGCCATCACGAGGAGTACGAAACCGTAGTCCGCGACAAGAGACATAGAAATTTACCTGTAAACCCAGAAAGGATGCTGGCGGCTCAGCGCGCCAGCAGTTGTTCCAGCCGGTTGCCCACGCGCTCTGCACGATCGGCAATGTCTCCGACCCAGTCGATGATCCGATAGAGGAACATCACATCGACTGCGGGAAGATCCTTTTCCAGTTTGAACAAGGCGCGGCGCACCTCGATCTGCTGGCGATCGGTCTCGCGCTCGATTTCCTCGAGCTCTTCGACCATGCGCTCGACCAGGGTGGCCTCACGACCGGCGAAACCGGCCTCGAGCAGCGAGTCCAGTTCCTTCATCGCCTTCAGCGCCTGGGCGCTGGCATCCACGCAGCGCTGCACGTAGGCCAGCATCAGCGGCTGCAGGTCGCCGGGAATGGTCATTGAGCGGCCGAGCATCAGCCCGGCGATGTCCTTGGCCCGGTTGGCCACCTTGTCCTGGGTGCTGAGCAACTCCAGCAGGTCGGAGCGTGGCACGGGCAGGAACAGGCTCTTGGGCAAGTGCATGCGCACGTTTTTCTTGAGCTTGTCCGCATCGTGTTCCAGGCGCACCATCTCTTGCTGCACCTGCTCGACACGAGCCCAGTCTTCGGCCATGACCGCCTCGAAGAATGGCACCAGATTGGCGGCGCACTCGTGTGCCTTGGCGATATGCTGTTGCATCGGCCCGATCGGCGAGCGGCCAAAGAGGCTGCTGATGAACGGATTGCTTGGCATGGGGGTGACCCCTGTCTGTCAAAGAGGCGGCAAGTATACGGATGACATCCTGGGCAAGCCAGCGCGTGTCATTGTTCCGTCACAATGACGTATTTCGTGACGGATTTTCCGCGAACGCCGGGGAAATATCGGTAAAGCTATGGTAATGCACAGTCCAGCCACTGCCTCATGCTCCACGATGACCGTTCGCCGACCTGCACCCGCCGCGCTTTTCCACTACCCTGTACGGCCTAAGGTGCCGGGCAGCGTCCGGCACCGTGCAATCCCCGCCGCCGTCGCCGCTTCACCGAGCCCTCGCAATGAATAAAGAAACCGAAATCAAACTGCGCGCCAGTCGCGAAACCCTGGCTGCCCTGCAAACCCACCCGCTGCTGAAGAAACGCAGCAAGGGTGGCTGGGAGACGAGCGAGCTGCTCAACCAGTACTTCGACACCGAAGCGCGCGACCTCGCCGGCGCCAAGGTCGCCCTGCGCCTGCGCAAGGACGGCGACCAAGTGATACAGACCCTGAAGAGTCGCGGTCAGAGCGTCGCCGGGCTGTCCGAGCGCAACGAGTGGGACTGGTACCTGACCAAGGCCAAACTGGATCTATCGAGACTCGATGACAGCTGCTGGCCCGCCAGCCTGGCAGAGCTGGACAAGAAACAGCTGAAGCCGATCTTCACCACCGACTTCGTTCGTCAGCGCGCCGAGATCGCCTGGGGCCGCGGCAAGGCCAGAGTGGTCATCGAGGCCGCCCTCGATCTGGGCAAGGTGATCGTGGGCAAGCAGCAGGAAGAAATCTGCGAACTGGAACTCGAATTGCGCCAGGGCGAGCCCGAAGCGCTGCTGGAGCTGGCCGCTGAACTGGCCGCCGACCTGGCCCTGATGCCGTGCGACATCAGCAAGGCCGAGCGCGGGTACCGTCTGTTCGACGAAGCCAGCTACAACCTGCAGTTGCCCACACCGCAATTGCAGGCCGAGCAGAGCCTGGACGATGCCGTCGCCGCCATCGGCTGGTTCCTGCTCGGCAGCAGCCAGCGTCTCGCCGAACAGTACCGCCACAACGGCCACTGGCGCCTGCTGGTCGACTGGCTGAACTGCCTGGTGGACCTGCGTGCCCTGCTCGGCAGCCTCGGCCAGGCCGCACCACGCGCCAGCAGCAGCGAGCTGCGCAAGGTACTCGACGCCCTGCTCGAAGACTGGCGCCCCCGGGTGCTCGCCGGCCAGCAGGATGAAAGCGCTCGCCAGGACGCACCCGCGCAATTCACCGCCGAACTGGCACAGACCCGCTGGGGCCTGTTCTCGCTGAATGCCTCGCGCTGGCTGCTGGCCCGCAGCTGGACGGCCTCGCGCAACAAACGGGGCGACCGCCAGGGTGCCGCGGCCCTGCACAGCTGGCTGCCGACCTTCATCGCCGAAGAGGGCCGGGACCTGCAGCTCAAGCGCTACCAGCAGCAACCCGAAGACCTCGCCGAACAATTGCCGCGCCTGGAACGCCTGCTGCTCTGGTTGCACCTGGCGCGTGACGTGCTCGATGTCGCCGAGACCGATCGCCTGTTCGGTGAACTGAACAAACTGGCTGAACTGGCCAAGCGCCCCCTGAGTCCAGAGGAACTGGAACCACGCATGACCCAGGCACAGATCATCATGAGCCTGAAACCCTGGAAAACACTGCTGAAAAACGGCTGACAAACCCGGCAGGTAGCGCTCCTACCTGCCTCGCTCGACCACAGGACGCCCTATCGATGTTCAAACTCAGCCTGAAATCCATCATCGCCACCTGGCTCACCGGGCTGCTGGCCTTGCTGCCACTGGCGCTGACCATGGTGGTGCTGGCCTGGATCGTCAGCCTGCTGAATAACCTGATCGGCCCCTCCACCGCCATCGGCCGGCTGTTCGCGGCCCTGGGCACCCCCTTCGCGAGCAACCCCTACCTGGCCTACCTGCTCGGTACCCTGGTATTGCTGGTCAGCCTCTATCCACTTGGCCTGGCCGTTAAGCTGGGCTTGCGTAGGCCGCTTGGCTGGCTGATCGACGTGACCCTGCGGCGCACGCCGCTGATCGGCAACTTCTACAACCTGGCCGATCGTTTCGTCGGCCTGCTGGACAAGAAGAACACCGACATCACCAGCATGCGCCCGGTGTGGTGTTTCTTCGGCGGCGACGGTGTCGCCGTACTGGCCCTGCAACCGAGCTCGCAACCGGTTGAGCTGGAAGGCCGCCCGCATTTCGCGATCCTCGTCCCCACGGCACCCATCCCGATCGGCGGCGGCTTGCTCTATGTTCCAGTCGAATGGGTCAAACCAGCCAACATGGGCGTGGACGCGCTGACCAGCATCTATGTGTCCATGGGCCTCACACCACCGCCCGCCAGAGACGGAGTGAGCAGCGAAGCGCCCAGGCAAGCCGCCTCGTAGGGCCATCTGGCATGCCGGAGACCGTGCGCGCGGGCATCCCCACCTCAATAGAAGGTCAGCCGCAAGACGCTGCCTTCCAGGCAAAGCCAGTCGCCATGGCTTACCCGCTCATGGCGGTAGGCCTGCAGCCTGCGCGCATTCAACGAGGCGGCTTTGCCCGAGCCTTCGCAGCGCACGTAGAGCGCCCGGCCTTTCAGCCGCAACGTGACAGGGTGCGCCGCCGCCCGCCCGGCGACGATCACCCGACCGGACTCTCCTGGCTCGCCTCCCAGCGCGATGCCGTGGTACAGCTCGGCGCGAAGCAGGTCGATGTGGATGGCGCGACCGTCTGGAGTCTCCCCGTCCAGTCGGACCCCGTGCAACAGGGAGGGGAGCGCCAGCCTCGCGACGATCGCCCGTAACGGCCGCAGAAACAACGCGACAATCGGGCCACCCAGAAGCTTGCGAATTGCCGTCATCCAGCCTCCCCGCTCAAGAACTTTTACCCATTCGCCGACTCGCACCTGCCATGCAGGCTACAGGAGGCGAATGCCACACGACGCCTGAAGAATCCTAAAAAGAAACACGCCATGTCAACCGCAGGGATACGACAATTCAGGCATTAATCGCCAGACTCCGCCGATGAATTCATTCGGTAGTCGCCTGCGTGCATTGCGAGATACCCGCAACTGGTCACAGGAACAGTTGGGGTTCGAGCTGGGCGTCACCAAAGCGACGATCAGCAAGTGGGAAACCGACAAGGCCAGGCCTGGACTCGACACCCTGCTCAAAATCAGAGCGCTGTTCGCCGAACAGTCGGTCAGCCTGGACTTTCTGGGTGGCAGCGAGGGCATAAAGGCCGCCGAGCAAAGTGCTGATTACACACCCGACCCGCGCCGCGCACAGTCATCGGACGAGCTGCAGTTGCTCCTGCTGTTTCGCAACCTGCCGAAACAGCGTCGCCAGGGTCTGCTCAAGCTGCTCGGCGGATAGCCCCCTCACCTCGGGCGCTGGCACTCTGCAGCGGATGCTCCTAAATTGCGCCGTGACCTTCGCGCCATTCACGCTTTCCGGCATGCTGGCGGCACACCGGACACTCGAGGAGCCCGCATGCCCAGCCTCACCCCCACCGCCCCCGACCGCCTGCTCGATCTCAACGAGCTGTTGCGCGAACTGGTCGCTCAGGGGCGAATCGCTCAGGAGAGCGCCGAGCAATGCCTGGCGATCCGCCGCAACGGTGCCAGCAACGACCTTCATCCGCTGGAGTTCCTGGCAGCCCAGCAACTCGACGACCTGACGCGAGCGGGCCGCAAACTCGACCTGGAAGGCCTGACGCAATGGCTGGCCCAGCAGGCAGGACAGCCCTACCTGCGCATCGACCCCCTGAAGATCGACGCCGCGGCGGTCACGCCGCTGATGTCCTACGCCTTCGCCCAGCGCCACAAGATACTGGCCGTCGCGGTGAACGCCGAATCGGTGACCATCGCCAGCGCCCAGCCCTTCATGCACGGCTGGGAAGCCAACCTTACCCACGTGCTGAAGCGCACCATCAAGCGTGTGGTAGCCAACCCGGCGGACATCCAGCGTTTCACCGTGGAGTTCTATCGCCTGGCGCGCTCGGTCAGCGGCGCGACCAACAGCGATGCCAGGATCAGCAACGTCGGTAACTTCGAGCAGTTGCTCAACCTCGGCGCTCAGGACCAGGAACCGGACGCCAACGACGCCCATGTGGTGAACATCGTCGACTGGCTGTTCCAGTATGCGTTCCAGCAGCGTGCCAGCGACATCCACATCGAGCCACGTCGAGAACAGGGTAGCGTGCGCTTTCGCATCGATGGCGTGCTGCACACCGTCTACCAGTTCCCCGCCCAGGTGACCATGGCCATCGTCAGCCGCCTGAAGACCCTGGGACGCATGAACGTCGCCGAAAAACGCAAGCCCCAGGACGGCCGGGTGAAAACCAAGACGCCTGCCGGCAACGAGGTCGAGCTGCGGCTGTCGACCCTGCCCACCGCCTTCGGCGAGAAGATGGTGATGCGCATCTTCGACCCGGACGTGCTGCTGCGCGGCTTCGACCAACTGGGTTTCAGCCCGGACGACCTCAAGCGCTGGGAGAGCATGACCCGCCAGCCCAACGGCATCATCCTGGTTACCGGCCCTACCGGCTCGGGCAAGACCACCACGCTGTACACCACGCTCAAGCAACTGGCGACCGAGGAAGTGAACGTGTGCACCATCGAAGACCCCATCGAGATGATCGAGGGCGCCTTCAACCAGATGCAGGTGCAGCACAACATCGACCTGACCTTCGCCAGCGGCGTGCGCGCGCTGATGCGTCAGGACCCGGACATCATCATGGTCGGCGAGATCCGCGACCTGGAAACCGCCGAGATGGCCATCCAGGCGGCACTCACCGGCCACCTGGTCCTGTCGACCCTGCATACCAACGACGCGCCCAGCGCCATCACCCGGTTGCTCGAACTGGGCGTGCCGCACTACCTGCTCAAGGCCACCCTGCTCGGCGTCATGGCCCAGCGCCTGGTGCGCACGCTGTGCCCGCATTGCAAGGCGCCGCTGGAGCTCGACGAGGCGGACTGGCAGGAACTGACCCGCCCCTGGAACGCACCGCTGCCGACCGGCTCCCAGCGTGCCGTGGGCTGCGTGGAGTGCCGGGAAACCGGTTATCGCGGCCGTGCCGGGGTGTACGAGATCATGCTGCTGGGCGACAGCCTCAAACCCTTGATCAACGCCGACACCGACCTCACCCCGCTACGCCGTCAGGCCTTCAAGGACGGCATGCGTAGCCTGCGGCTGTCCGGCGCGCAAAAGATCGCCGCCGGCCAGACCACCGTAGAAGAGGTTCTGCGCGTCACGCCGCAAAGCGAGCAACGCTAAGCGCACTGGTAACCCACGCCCGAGCCAGAGCAAACGACCCGGCCAAGGCTGTCTGGGCGACCTGACAGGGCTGCGGCCGAGCAACGTGAGTGCTCACGGGCTGCTGTCGTCCGTATCAACGATCAGGCTAATCGGCATTCAGTCGCGCAGCCAGGGAATGTCCTTCGCCTGATAGCGGTGAGCGCGGAAGATGGCGTTGGTTTCGCCCGGCAGGTAGGCACGCGAAGCAGCGTCCGGATAGGCGGCGAAGTACGGGCTGAGGTATTCCCAGACCACTTCGCCAGCTCGGTTCACCTCGAACAGCCGGCCGAAGTTGGCCTCGGTGATCAGCGTATTGCCGTTGTGAAGTCGTTGAGCACCGCCCATGAACGGACTGAAGAAGGCATAGCCGGGGCGGTCCGCGTATTGCCATTCGATCCGCTGGCTGATCGGGTCCACCTCGATGACCCGCGAATGCGGCATGCTCACATGCGGACGCGAGATGCCGTTGTCGAAGATCAACACGCGGCCATCTTCCAGCTCGCTCGGACAGTGCTGCTGGGCAACGAGGTCGTGCCCCAGACGCCAGAGCACACGGCCGCTGGGTCGCTCCACAGCGATCACCGAAGACACGCTGCGTAGACTGAGAATCAGCTTGCCATCGCGCCCAGGCGTCACCGCGTTGGTCATCGGCCAGTGGTAGCGTTCGAAGCAGTCGTGCAGCGGATAGTCCTCCGCAGCCAGGTGCTCCCAGCTGCGCCAGGTCCAGACCAGATTGCCGGCGCGATCCACCTCCTTGACCACATCACCGTAGATTATCCCGCCAGGCGCCTCGCTACCGGGGATGCCACCCTGCACGCGCGCAGCAACGTCCGTAGGTAACGGCTCGGCGGTGGTGTAGAGCAGGTTGCCATTGGCCAGCCACTGGGCGTCGTGATGATGAGACAGGTCGGTATGTTGCCAGACCACTTCGCCATCCGGCGTCACTTCGGAGAAAGCGCCGCCGTGCCAGACTGACCACCCGGCAAACAGCTCGGGGGAATCCGGGTGGTTGCCGTTGTAGCCGAGATTGCCGTTACCCAACAGTACGGCATCACGCCCTGGGCGATGCGGCAGCTTCCAGCGATGCACCAATTCACCTTGCAGATTGATCAGGAACACGTTGCCATCGGCGGTCTGGGGCGCGAACAGTGTATAGCCGCCAGCGGAGCGCTCGGCGTCTACGGCGATCAGACCGTTGGCGCGGCGCCTCAAGGTGGTGGGATCGAGTGAGGACATGGTTTTTCTCCAGGTGAGCGCCATCCTGCCGACTGACGGCATGGCGAACGGGCGCAGATTCAGTGGTTTTCTGGCAGCAGGCTGTTGTAGCGCTGGTCGAAGGACTCGAGAGCATGCAGCGGACGGGGAATCAGGCGTGCCTGGTAAAAGGCATCCGCCAGCCGCTGCTGCAGCCCACCGACCCGGTCATCCAGAGGCACGTAGCGCAGTTGCTGATGCGCTAGCATCTCGCGCACCAGCGCCAGCGGCAGGCGGGTCACGCCAGCCAAATGCTCGGCCCAGGGTTCAGGATTGGCCGTGGCCCAGGCCTGGGCGCGGGCCAGACGCTGGATCAGATCGCCGATCAACTCGGCCCTGAGTGGGTCATTCAGTGCAGCCTGGCTAGCCACTGTGAAATTCAATCCGGTTTCCGGCCAGCGGCTGCCATCGAGCAGGCGCTGCGCACCTCGCGAAGTGGCCTGGCCAACGAAGGGGTACCACACGGCCCAAGCGTCCAGGTGGCCACTGGCGAAGGCATTCTGCGCGTCGACCGGACTGACGTAGCTCACCCGAGTGTCAGCCATCGTCAGGCCGGCCTCGCTCAAGGCCGCGAGCAGCAGGTAGTGCGCGCTGGAACCCTTGGCCACGGCGATGCGCTTGCCCTTGAGGTCGGCCGAAGTACGGATGCCAGAGCCAGCCGGAAGCAGCAGCGCGTTGTTGTTCTGCGCGCCCTCGGCAGCGGCCACGATGCGCACCTCGAAGCCCCCGGCCTGGGCAAAAACCGGTGGTGCGTTACCTACCACCCCGATGTCGATTGCCCCGGCATTGAGCGCCTCCATCAATGCCGGGCCGGCAGCGAAGGGGTGCCAGCGCAACTGATAGGGCAGCTCGCGATCCTCGCCCGAGGCTGCCAGCAGGGCCTGGGTCATGCCACTCTGATCACCCGCCCTGAGCAGCGTCGACGCCAGTTCTGCGGCAGGCCGTCCGTGCAGCGGCACAGGCTCGCTCCACGCCTGAGAGGCTCCCAGCAGCAGACCGAACAGCAGGCGCGACAATCTGCGTAAGCGAGGCGAACGCAGGGCAATGAGTTTGCCAACCCCGTGGACTGTTTTGCGCAACGGAATCATCCGCCAGAGGACGAGCAGCCCTCTTCCTGCGCAGGTCAGGTTGATCGGGTTGCCCTGCGGGCGCTTGGCAGCGGTGAAGTTTGTGTGCATCGTCGAAGCTCTCGAATCCAGGCTGATCCCAGTATGTCGACGCACCCTGACCGCCACCATGCCAAAGACCCCTCGTTTACTGCCATCAACACGTCGCGCACGGTGCTGGTCCTGGCCTTTCCGGGCGCCCTGCTGCTAAACGCAGCGGGCCCCCTTGAGGTATTCGCCGCCGCGCCACGAGTGCTGGGCGGCGAACTGGCAGAGAAGCAGCCCTATCGAGTGGTGCTGGCCTCTCCCGAGGGGGGCGAAATCGAGACCATTTCCGGGATCGGCGTATGCACCCACTCACTTCGCGATATAGAACAGGACCCCGTCTTCGACACCCTGATCGTCATCGGTGGCCCCGGCGTCTCACGCCTGGAGGCCGACCCGCAGGTAATCGCCTGGCTGCACCGCTGGGCGCCCACCGCGCGTCGGCTCTGCTCGGTAGGCACCGGGGCTTTCGCCCTGGCAGCGGCAGGATTGCTGGACGGGCGCCGCGTAGTCACCCACTGGAAATTCGCCGACGCCCTGCAGCGGAGCTATCCGAAGCTGCAGGTCGAGAGCGAGGCGCTGTACCTGCACGATGGCAACCTGTGGACATGTGGCGGCGCGTCGGCGGGCATCGACCTGGGACTGGCACTGCTTGAAGAGGATCTGGGGCCCCATGCAGCCCTGGCACTGGCGCGCTACTTCACGGTATTCCTGCGTCGCTCCGCCGAGCAACCTCAGCTCAGCGCGCCGCTCAAGGCCCAGAGCGACGCACTGCGTACAGACCGTGACCTGCGTTTGGTAAGCTTGCACGCCTGGATTGCCGAAAACCTCAGCGCCGACCTGCGGGTCGAACGCCTGGCGGAAAAATTTGGCATGAGCCCTCGTCACTTCGCCCGGGCCTATGCTGCCGCCACTGGCGGCACGCCGGCGCAGACCGTGGAAGCCCTGCGCCTGGAAGCTGCCTGTCGGCTGCTGGAAACCACCCGGGAGCCGGTCAAGCGGATCGCCGAGACCATTGGCTTCGGTAACGAGGAACGCATGCGCCGCAGCTTCCAGCGGCAACTGGGTTGCAGCCCGCTGGGCTATCGCAGGCAGGCGTGTATCCGCTACAGGGCCAACGAGATCCCGGCGCAGGGACAGACCGGTTTCCGGCATGACACACGGCTGTCGATCGCCATGAATCGGTTGGCGCAATGATGGCGGCCTCGCGATCACGGCGGTGGATACATCCTGCACGACGCCAAGAACAGGCCCATGGGAGGCGGCAATTTACGCAAGACTCGCCCTACGGCGTGGATGGGGTCATGCAGTCAAGGCAAATCAACGGGCGTGTATTATCGGGCCTCAATGATTAAGAGTCCCCCATGAACAATCGTATAAACTTATAAAAATAATTTTTTTATTCGAAAAACCCATATCCGGCCAATACCTGCGCACGATCTGCGCCAAACGTCGTCGTCAGGACGCTTAACTCCAAGAAGGATCAACACCAATGGAAATCGGTACCGCAGTCATCTTCCTCTTCGTTGGCCTGGCCTTCGCCATCGTCTTCATGGGCTTCAAGGTCGTTCCCCAGGGATCGGAATGGACGGTGGAGCGTTTCGGTCGTTACACCACCACGCTCAAACCGGGCCTCAACATCATCGTCCCGGTGATGGATCGCATCGGCCGCAAGCTCAATGTCATGGAAAGCGTGCTGGACATACCGCCCCAGGAAGTCATCACCGCCGACAACGCCACGGTGGAGATCGATGCAGTGTGCTTCTTTCAGGTGATCAACTCGGCCCAGGCCGCCTATGAGGTGAACGACCTCGAACACGCGATTCGCAACCTGCTGCAGACCAACATCCGCACGGTGCTCGGCTCCATGGAGCTGGACGCCATGCTCAGCCAGCGCGACGCGATCAACGAAAAGCTGCTGAAGACCGTCGACGAGGCCACCGCGCCCTGGGGCATCAAGATCACCCGGATCGAGATCAAGGACATCAGCCCGCCTGCCGACCTGATGGCCGCCATGTCCGGGCAGATGAAGGCCGAGCGGATCAAGCGTGCGCAAATCCTCGAGGCCGAAGGCCTGCGCGCCGCTGCCATTCTGACTGCCGAGGGCAAGAAACAGGCGCAGATCCTCGAAGCCGAGGGCGAACGGCAGGCGGCATTTCTCGAGGCAGAGGCGCGTGAGCGAGCCGCTGCCGCGGAAGCCGAGGCGACCCGCGTGGTGTCGGCGGCGATCGCCGCAGGCAACGTGCAGGCGGTCAATTACTTCGTCGCCCAGAAATACATCGACGCCCTCGGCCGCTTGGCCAGCGCCGACAACAACAAGGTCATCCTGATGCCGCTGGAAGCCAGCCAGATGATCGGCGCGGTCGGAGGCATTGGCGAGATCGTCAAGGCCACGTTCAGTGACAGGAAGGCCTGAGCATGCTGGCCTATCTGCAGAATCTGACGTTCTGGGACTGGCTGGCACTGGGTACCGTGCTGCTGATTCTCGAAGTGTTCGGGGCGGGCGGTTACCTGCTATGGATCGGCATGGCGGCGGCCAGCGTCGGCGTGCTGACCTACCTGGCTCCAGGAATCCCCTGGGCGTTGCAGTTCATTCTGTTCGGCTGCCTCTCGGTGCTCACCGCAGTGTTCTGGTGGCGACGCCAGCGCAGCTCCCGCGAAGCCGCCGGACAGCCCGCCCTGAACCGCCGGGGCCATGAGCTGCAAAGCCGCCGGTTCGTGCTGCACGAGGCCATCGTCGGCGGTCGCGGCAAGATCAAGGCCGGTGATTCGTTGTGGCTGGTAGAGGGCGCCGATCTGCCGGTTGGCTCCGTGGTCGAGGTCATTGGCCAGGACGGCGTGCTGTTGAAAGTACGCGCAGCAGCGACCTAGGGCCGGCTCCTTGCCTGTCGGCAGCCCGGACAGGCATATGCCGCTCTGCGTGAATGGCGTGGAACCAGTCGCACGCCAACACACTCCTAAGCTTTGGGAAAATAAACAGGAGTCACTGCTATGCGCCGTTTAAGTTCGTTGCTGTTCGCTGGCCTGTTCCTGGCAGCATCCTCTCAGGCGTTCTCCGCCAACCTGCGCGATATCCTCTCGTCGGGGGCGACCACTGCGTCGACCTACCTGACGTTCAAGGACAACAAGATGATCATCCCCGCGCAGGATGATGCCAGCAGCTACATCGCCAGCAATGGCGAGATCCGTGGCCCGTATCTGGAGGCGGCGCTGCAGAAGATCCGCACGGACAACCCCGACCTGCAAGCCAGCGACCTGGAGCTGGCGACTGCGATTCTCACTGCCCAGCAGTGATGAAAAAGCCGGCCCAAGGGCCGGCTTTTTCCATGCAGCGCCGACGGTTCAGCCGTCGATGCTGGCCTCGTAGCCGGCGCTGTCGAGCAATTTTTCCAGTTGCCCGACATCGCTCGGCTGCAGCTTGAAGAACCAGCTGCCGTACGGGTCGTTATTGACGTTTTCCGGGCTGTCGGCGAGGGTTTCGTTGATCGCGATCACCTCACCGCCGACCGGTGCATAGATGTCGGATGCGGCTTTCACCGATTCCACCACACCCGCTTCCTGGCCAGCGTCAAGCACTTTGCCGACCTCCGGCAACTCGATGAACACCACATCGCCCAGCGCTTCCTGGGCGTGATCGGAAATGCCCACGGTGACACTGCCGTCGGCTTCGAGTCGCGCCCATTCGTGGCTGGTGGCGTAGCGCAGATCGGCGGGGATAGAGCTCATGTTGTCGTTCCTTATCAGACAGGACGGCGACCGCGCCGTCAGGGAAATTTAGCAGGTGCGCACAGCTTGCATCCAGCCGCTGGAACGGAATGCGCGTCCGTGATCAGATCAACACTTTGCCATGCCTTACGAAACTCGGCTGCACGACCCGTAGCGGGTACCACCTGCCGCGGATTTCCACTTCGGCACGGTCGCCCGTGCTGGCCGGCACACGGGCCAGGGCGATGGACTTGCCCAGGGTCGGCGAAAAGCTGCCGCTGGTTATCTCACCCTCGCCCACACCCTCGACCCGTACCACCTGATGAGCGCGCAGCACCCCTCGTTCTTCGAGCACCACCCCCACCAGGCGTGGGTATGAACGATCCTGATGCTGGCGCTGCAACGCTTCACGGCCGATGAACGGCCGCTCGGCCGGCTCCCAGGCCACCGTCCAGGCCAGGTTGGCGGCCAGCGGGGAAACCTGCTCGTCCATGTCCTGGCCGTAGAGGTTCATGCCGGCTTCCAGGCGCAAGGTATCGCGAGCGCCCAGGCCGATCGGCGAAATACCCGCACCGACCAGGTCGTTGAAAAAAGCCACCGCCTCGCTGTCCGGCAACATGATTTCCAGCCCATCCTCCCCGGTGTAGCCGGTACGCGCGATAAACCACTCGCCGTCGGGCAGCCCCTGGAACGGCTCGAGTTCGTTGATCAGGGCGGCACGGGCCTGGCTCACCAGTTCGGCGGTCTTGGCACGGGCCTTGGGGCCCTGGATGGCCAACAGCGCCAGGTCGCTGCGCTCGCGCAGCTGGACGGCGAAGTCGCTACTCTGCGCACGCATCCAGGCCAAGTCCTTGTCGCGTGTGGCGGCATTGACCACCAGCCGGTAGCTCGGCGCACTCGCGGTACCCAGGAGATAGACGATCAGGTCGTCGATCACCCCCCCCTGCTCATTGAGCATGACGCTGTACAGGGCCTTGCCCGGACGCTGCAGGCGCCCCACATCGTTGGCCAACAGATACTGCAGATAGCCCGTGGCGCCGTCGCCCAGTACATCGACGACGGTCATGTGCGAGACGTCGAAAACCCCGCAATCGCGGCGCACCTGATGGTGCTCTTCGACCTGCGAGCCATAGTGCAGCGGCATGTCCCAGCCGCCGAAGTCGACCAGCTTCGCACCGAGTGCGAGGTGCAGGTCGTATAGAGGTGTGCGCTGTCCCATGGGATCTCCTTCCGGGCGTTGCGAGGCCGGGGCGCGCACTACCAGGGCCACTCCGCGACACGCGGAGATGGGCTCATGACGGGCCGCAGCGAATGGCGCGCATTGTAGCCGCATGGTCGGGGCGGGTCATCTTGGACATTGGCAGGGCGTGTTACCGCGCCTGCAGGACAGGCCACGGGCAGAGGTGGTGCCTGTCTGGAGACCGTTTATCCGATTCGCCGGGCGCAACGGCGAATGAACGGAGTCACGGCAACATCCCCCGACGTCAGCCTGCGCGGGACGGGCGCCGCCATCCGGGTTCTTGGCATCGCTGCACCAGAGCAGGTGCTCATCGGCGCTTGCCGAACACCGCCTTGGGTGGTTTGCCAAAGAACCGGGTAAAGGCCGCACTGAAGTTGTTGGGAAACTTGTAGCCCACCTGATAGGCCGCCTGCGCCACCTGGCAACCACTTTCGAGCAGCGTGTAGGCCTTGCGCATGCGCAGTTCATGGAGCATGCGGTGCGGCGTGGAGTTGAAACGCTGGTGCAGGCCCTCCTTGAGCTTGAACTCGTTGAGCCCGACCGCGGCGCACAGGTAGGGGATGGTCAAGGGCTGATCCATCTGTTCGATCATGATGTCGCGTACCCGCTCGAGCTTCTCGATGTCGGCCGCGGTGAATGGCAGGCTGTCGGGCGCGCTGGGCGGGCTCAGCAGCTTGAGCTGTTCGGACAGCAGGCTGAGGGTGTGGATATGCAATTCCAGGGTTTCGCTCGCGCCCTGGTTCAGATAACGCGTCAGGGCCGTGGCATGGCAGATGCTGGTGGCCGAAGTCTTGGCGAAACCCAACTGACGTACATTGCCATTGCCCAGCAGTTGCCGGGTGCGTTGCTCGCCCAGGTACTTGGTGAGGGTGTTTTCGCCGATCAACAGGCGCAGTTGCGAGACCGTGGCTCCAGCCTCGTAGCAGCGCTCGCCGAGGCTCGACTGGAACGAGGTGATGGTGGTGTGGCCGGCACGGAACAGCACGGCCGAACCATCGGCCCCCTTGTAGCCGGAGTCGCCCTGGATGCCGTAGGTGATCACCAGCATGTGGCGATTGTGCGGGCTGGCGGTTTCCTCGATCAGGTTGCCTGTGGGGCGGTAGCGCAAACGCACCACCATCAAGTCGTCTTCCAGGGATAAGCGCTCGGAATAGCATTCGCCCAGTTCCTGTGGCAACTGCTGGCGCATCCAGCCCTGGTCGTCGTTGCTGACCAGTCGCGAGTGCGTTGGCGCGACTCGATACGACTGGGAAATCCTTCGTAAGGCCCCCACTTCTGCAGTTCTCCCTTTTGGGTTGGCTCCGGCTTGCATATGGATTGATCCAGAATCCATATGAACATGGATGATAAGCATTCGTATTAATGAATAGCATGTTTCCATCGCAACTGCTATCGCCAGGACGAGGCAGGCGCCAATTCATTGATGGGGAGTCCGATGAGCGAGCCTATGTGGAAAGCCGGCCGCTGCATGTTGTACGTCTGTTGCTGGCTGGGCGGGGGCAGTTGTGGGATGGCGCAGGCCGAACTGGATCCGGTGCGGGTCACCGCCAACAAGATCGAACAGACCCGTGAGCAGGTGGCGGCCAGCCTCTCGGTGCTGGACGCCGAGGATTTGCGCAAGGGCGGTATCGACGACCTGGAGCACCTGGCACGGCTGACCCCGGGGTTCACTTTCCAGCCCTTCGGCCAGTCCGGCACCAATCTGCCGGTGGTGCGTGGCCTGACCTCCAGCCCCACGGCGTTCTCCACGGCGATGCTGATGCTGGTCGATGGCGTGCCGACCCTGATGGGCCAGGGTTTCGACCACAACCTGCTGGGGGTGCAGCGGATCGAGATCCTGCGTGGGGCGCAGTCCACCTTGTATGGGCGCAATGCCGAGGCCGGGGTGATGAGTATCCACACCCGCCAGCCTGACGACGAACCCTATGCGCGCTTGGAAGCGGTCGCCGGCAATCGCGATCAGCGCACCCTGAGTGCCGACGCCAGTACCGCGCTGGTGCCTGACGCCTTGTACGCCGGGGTGGCCGGGCAATGGCTCGAACAAGACGGTTTCATCGACGACGGCTATCGCGGCGGCAAGGCCGATGACCGCGAGCGCCACAGCGCACGCCTGGTGCTGCGTTGGACGCCGAGCCTGAACACCGACATCAATCTGCGCTACAGCCGCCAGGACTATCGCGACGGCGCCTCCTTGTGGGGCCCGATCGAGGCCTCGCGGCGCGACGTGCGATCCGCCACCCCGAGCTGGAACCATTCCAGCGGGCGCAGCCTGTCCCTGGATGTACTGCATGAGTTCGATTCGGGCCTGAAGCTGCGCTCGATCACCGCGCGCAACGACTTTTACGACCGCATCCAGCAAGACACCGACTTCATGCCGGCCGATCTGTTCCACCTGCGACGCGACTACCACATGAACACCCTGTCACAGGAGTTCCGCCTGGAGGGGCAGTGGCGTGACAGCCGATGGCTGCTCGGGGCCTATGCCGACCGAGATGAGCACGACCTGTCCTACTGGCAGAAGCTGCCGCTGCGCCTGACCCGCACCGACGTGAAACTGGGCGGCAATACCACGGCGTTGTTCGGTCAGTGGGTGATGCCCCTGGCCGAGCGCTGGACCCTGACCCTGGGCGCCCGCGCCGAACAGGACAAGGTGCGCATCGACCCGGCCAGCGGCAGCCGCCAGAGCGATCGATGGCAGCGTCTGACGCCCAAGGCGGCCTTGCAGTACGAGTGGCAGCGCGACGCTTTTTTATATGCGAGTTACGCCGAGGGCTTTCGCGCCGGAGGTTTCAACGCCTTCTCCAGCGCCGCCAACTACCCCGGCTACGACCCGGAAAGGGTCAAGACCTATGAGGTCGGGGCCAAGGGGTGGATGGACGACAAGCGCCTGCGCTACTCGGCGGCGCTGTACTGGATGGACGTGGCTGACATGCAGGTTCAGCAAATGATCCAGCCGGGCGTGGTGTACATCACCAACGCCGCCTCGGCGCGTTCCACCGGCCTCGAACTGGAGACCGAGTACCTGCTCGCCGACGGTTGGCGGCTGGTCGGCGCCCTGGGCCTGAACCGCACCCGTTTCCAACGCTTTCGCGAGGGCGGTAACGACTACCAGGGCAATCGCAACCCCTATGCCCCGGATCTGACCGGCCACCTGGGCCTGCGCTACGACGGCTCGCAGGGCTGGTGGGCCGAGGGCGGCGTGAGCGCCGTGGGCAAGACCTACCTCGACGCGGCCAACCAATACAGCCGTGGCGGCTACGGCCTGATCGACCTCAACGTCGGTTACGACTTCAGCCACTACGGAATCAGCGCCTATGTGAAGAACGCCGCCGACAAGCGCTACGACGCGGTCGGCTATCTGAACGGCACTGCGCGGGTATACAGCCCGCCCCGGGAAATCGGTCTACGAGTGAGCTATGAACTGTGAGCTGCAAATGATGGACGGCGTCAACCTGACAATCCCGCACCCGTTGCAACCGTACTGGGATCTGACATTGGCCGCGGTGCGCGCCGATGCCCTGCGCATCGCCCTGGAATGGAAGCTGTTCGACCTGCTGCAGGTGCCCGCCACGGCGCAATCGATTGCCCACCAGTTGCGGCTCGACCCGGCCAACACCGGCTACTGGCTGGACACCCTGTGGAGCATGGAGCTGCTGAGCCGCGACGCATCCCGGCCAGCGCAGTACCGCAACACCTCGGTGACCAGCGATTACCTGCGCCCCGAGGCGCCGGGCTATTGCGGCGATGCCTGGCGCTTTCGCTTGCGCGGGCTGCGCCACTTCGCCGGGCAACTCGGCGACCAGGTACGAGCCGGCCAACCGAGTGGTCAGGCGCCGGACGTGGCGACCACCGTCGACAACTGGACCGCCGCCGCCCGCCTGCAGATCGCCCAGGAGCAACGGGCGGTCACCGTGGATCTGGCGTTGCGCCTGATGACGCGGATTGCGGAGTTTCCCGCCGCCCGGCGCATGCTCGACCTCGGCGGCGGTCCGGGGCTGGTGGCGATTGCCCTGGCCCGCGCCAACCCGTCGCTGGGCGGCGAGGTGTTCGATTTTGCCCAGACCGTCAGCGTGGCCGCCGACAACATTCGCCAGGCCGGGCTGGAGCAACGCCTGACGGTGCGCGGCGGCGATCTGGCGAGCGACCCGATCGGCGAGGGCTACGACCTGATCTGGTGTTCCTCGGTGCTGCATTTCGTGCCTGACCTGTCGGCGACCCTGAAGAAAATCCACGCGGCCCTGCGCCCCGGGGGGGTGCTGGTCAGTGCCCATGCCGAGATTCCCGAGGATCCGCGGCAGGCGTGGCGCGTCCTGCCCTATTACCTGTCGATGCAGATGCTCGGGCGCCCGCTGACCCCGGCGGGTGGCTTGAGCCAAGCCCTGCGGCAGGCCGGTTTCGTGACCATCGACAGCCATGACGACGTGGCCTTTGCCGTCGCCCCGCTGGCGGTTCAGGTGGCGCGTCGGAGCCGCTTGTGAACGCGCTGCGCCAGCCCCCTGCCTGGCGCCTGCAGTTAGTGTTCGGCTGGCTCCACTTCGTGCTCGCGGTACCCAGCATCTACCTGTTGCTGGGGCTGCCGCTGGTGATGCGCGAGCACGGCTGGTCGGGCACCGACATCGGCCTCTTTCAACTGGCCGGGTTGCCGGCGGTGTTCAAGTTCCTGCTGGCGCTGCCCGTGCAGCGCTATCGCTCGGCACGCGGGCACTATCGGGCCTGGGCCTGGATGCTGTGCCTGTCACTGGCACTGCTGCTGATTCTGGTCAGCCAGCAGGCAATCACCGCCCCGCGGCTGCACCTGTTCGGTCTGGCGTTGCTGGCCGGGGTGCTGGCGACCTGGGCGGATATTCCGGTGAATGCCCTGGCGATCAAGCTGCTGCCGCCGTCGCAGCAGATCCGTGCCGGCGGTATCCGTTCGGCGGCGCTGTTCATCGGGGCCATCGTCGGGGCCGGGGTGATGCTGCTGGTACAGAGCCGCTGGGGCTGGCAGGCGCCGTTTCTGCTGATGGCCGGCGGTCTGTTGCTGGCGCTGTTGCCCTTGGGGTTGCTGGGCGAAAGCGCCAGCGAGGTTGCTGAGCCGCAGCATGCACGGCCGTCACTGAGCGATTGGTCGGGATATTTCAGCCAGCCTGGCGCCTGGCTCTGGACCTGGGTGCTGCTGGGCGGCTTCCCCTTTGTCGGTGCCGCCTGGCTCTACCTCAAGCCGTTGCTGCTGGATCAGGGCATGCCGGTGCAGCAGGTGGCCTGGGTGGCCGGGATCGGCGGCGGGGTGGTCGGGGCCCTGGCCAGCCTGCTGGGCGGGCGCCTGGTGCGGCGACGCGGCCCGGGCCCTGCCCTGCCCTGGTGCATGGCGTTCGCCCTGGTCGCGTTGCTCGCCTTGACCGCCGCGGTCTGGCTCAAGGCTTCGTTGGCCTGGCTGGTGTTCGCGGCCTTTCTGCTGGCCTGCGCCATGGGCGGCATCTCGACCCTGGTGTTCGGGCTGATGATGTGTTTCTCGCGCCGGCACCACCAGGCCGCCGACTACGGGCTGCAGGCCAGCCTGTTCGTGTTGACCCGGTTGCTGGTGCCGGTCGCGGCCGGGGTGTTGCTCGACCACCGCGGCCCGGTGGGCATGCTGCTCGGCCTGTCGCTGGCGATGTTCGCCGTATGTGGCCTGGCGCTGGCCGCGCGGCGTTCGGTCGCCCTGGCCACGGCGGCTGTGCATGACGATTCCGACAAGGCCGTCGGCGTTCCACCGGGTTGCGCTGGCGAGAACCGAGCCGCCCCGTCAGTCGGCCAGGCGTAAATTCGACTTAGATAGGGATGTGTCTATGAAGGCTACTTTAGGTATTTGTCTGATTACCCAGGCGCAACCTTTGATCGAAGACGTGGCATTTGTCATCGAGCAGGTACAGGCCGGCCTGCACCCCCCGGCCACTTCGGTGGAGCGCTCGCTGGAGGATATCGACTGCGAAGCCATGCACCGTGCTCTCGGCCCATCTCCGCACAGCGCGGCGGTGCTGGAAACCCTGGCGCTCCAGGCCCGGCGCTACCTGCGGGGCAGCCCGGCGAGCATGGCCGCCGTGCCCGATCTGCGGCTGCTGACGTTCGACTCGCTCCAGGCGGCCCGGGAGCACTTGAGCTGCCAGCATCCGCCGTTGTCCAACGAGCTGTTCATTCTCGACCTCGGGCAGCGGGGCGAGGCCGGCACCGAGGATCCCTTCGAGGAACTGATCGCCGCGGCGCCCGAGTCGCGTCTGTCACCCCATTCGGCGCTGCTGTATTGCGCCTTGACGGCGCTGCCAGGCTGGATCGATCGCATCGGCGGCAATCGCCACTTGCGGGTGGCCGGGGAGGATCGCGCGGCACGCCGCGCCGACCTGCTGCGGATCGTCATCGACCACCTTGAGCACGCCCACTTCAATCGGTTGCTGGCGCGCTCCATCGGCGGCCCGCTGCCGTCGGTGAGCCTGGCCACCGAGGTGACGCGTTTCATGCGCAGCCGTTGGCAGGAGCGCTGGGACTTTCATTACTACACCGGCTCCATGGTCGCGGGGTTGATCCAGTCGATGCAGGAGAACGTCGCCGGCAGCGGCATCCGTTGCCTGGGCGGGTGCAACGAGCACAGCCTGGCGGTCAGTGCCATGGCCGGCTGGCAACTGTTTGGCCGGGCCTATGTGATCGCCGTGACCTCGGGGATGATCGACGAGTTTCGCGGCACCCTGGCCAACCTCAGGCGTGTCGGGGCGCCGGGCCTGATCATCTGCGCCGACAGCCCGGACAGCGTCTGGTATGCGTTCCAGGGTACCCAGGACGCCGATAACGACGGTCGCCGGGTGATCGAGGCCCGGGGCCTGCGCCAGGTGTTCATCCGCAAGGTCGAGGAGGTTGGCGCGCGTTTGGAAGAAGCCTTCGCTCTGCTCGCCGAACGCGCCGGGCCGGTGTTTATCCTGGCCACCCAGGGTGTGCTCGAATCGCGGCCCCCGGTACCGCTGGACGTACGCTTGCCGGCGCTTGCGGCGCCGCTTGCCTGGCGCCCGGACACCCGCCAGCGCGCGGCCCTGGATCAGGCATTGGCGCTGATCAACCGGCAGCCGTTGCACCTGCTCTGGCAGTGCGGCACGCTCAGCGACGAGCAGCGTCGGCGCGTGCATGCCCTGGCCGAACGCGGCGCCATCGGCCTGGCCGACAGCATCACCCAACCCGGCAGCGTCGGCCCGTACCACCAGGGCCGTCCGGTGGCGCACTACCTGGGGCCGCTGTCGTTGTACGGGTTCAGCCGCCGGGTGTACCGCTTCGTGCACACCGAGCACGAGCTGAACAGTCCGCAGGAGCACTGTGTGTTTTTCCTCAAGAGCAAGGTCGATCAGGCCGCCACGCCGTTTTCCGAGGGCAAGCTCAAGCGCCAGTTGCGGGTGGTTCAGGTCAACCATGAACCGCGCCACCTGTCGCCGTTCACCGACCTGGCCCTGGACGTGCCGCTGGATGCCTTCCTCGACCATGTCGAACGCGGCCTGCAGGTCGAGCCGCAGGTTCTCGAACTGCGCCGCGCCAAGTTGCAGGCCATGGCGCGGTGCAGCGAAACCGTGGCCGCCGACCACATCGAAACCTTGCCGATGACCGCCAACTACTTCTTCCAGCGCCTGGGCCGGCTGGTGCGCGAACTGATCGAACAGCAGGGCTATCGCTACACCGGGGTCTACGACGTCGGCCGCTGCGGGGTCTCGGCGGTGCGCAATGTGCCGCGCACCGACCCCGGGTTCTCCGGCTGGTATGGCCGCGCGTTGATGGGCGATGGACTGATGGCCTTGCCCTATATCGCCATCACCGGCGAGCGCAACGTGCTGGCCTTCGTCGGTGACGGCGCCCGGGCCCTGGTGCCGGACATCGAGACGCGCCTGGCCCAGGGGCTGGCCCGGGAGCCGCAGGCCGAGGGCCGCAACGTCAGCCTGTTCTACCTCACCAACGGCATGCTGTCGTTGATCCAGACCTACCTCGACAAGCGCTACGCCCACAACGGCGCGCAGCAGGTCGGCATCGCCAACGCGGCGCCCCTGGCGCCGTTGATGCAGCACGTCGGGGCCATCCGCGTGCACCGCGAGCGCCTGATCCGCTTTGACGAAACCGCCCTGCGCAGCGCCCTGACGCGCCCCGGCCAATTGAATATTTTCGACGTGTTGCTGGCCCACAACTCGGAAGGCGACGGCTTGAGCCTGGTCTCCGAAACCGCCTGGAACCGTCAATGAGTCAGCACCCAGGATCACTGCCCATGAAATTCGGTTTTATCGCCCACCCAACCTCCATCGCCCTGCAGCGCCAGGTCAAGATCATCGACCTGCTGGATCGCACCCTCGTCGAACAGGATCGCGGCTATCAGGCGCAACTGTGGCAACCGCGCAACCTGGTGCCGTTCGCCGACTTCGGGCGTATCGTCAGCGCCACCGGCGCCACCTGCGAAGGCATCCTGCATTACCTGCCGCTGACCGCCGAGCAGATGCTCAGCCAGCCGCGCAGCATCGCCGGGCGCGTGCTCGAAGGCGTGCAAAGCCTCAAGGAGCAGGGCGCGCAACTGGTGGGCCTGGGCGGCTTCACCGCGATCGTCGGCAATCGCGGCCTGCAGACCCTGGAGCGCAGCGGCGTGGCGGTGACCACCGGCAACTCGCTGACCGCCTATGCCGCCTACCAGAACGTGCTGGAGGCCATGGCGCGCCTGCAGGTGGCACCGGCCGACAGCGAGGTGGCGGTGGTCGGCTACCCGGGCTCTATCGCCCTGGTGATCGCCAAGCTCCTGGCCCGTGACGGTTGCCGCCTGCGCCTGGTGCACCGCGGCAGCGCCGAGCAGGGCCGCGAGAGCCTGGCCTATCTGCCGCCGGAGACGCATGGCCAGGTGCGCCTGAGCGCGGACATCGGCAGTTGCTACGACGAGGTGCGCTTCTATGTCGCCGCCACCTCCAGCGGCGGGGTCATCGACCCGTACCGGCTGGCCCCGGGCGCGGTGGTGGTGGATGCCGCGCTGCCCCGCGACGTACTGCCGTTGCAGCACGATCGTCAGGATATCCTGATCATCGACGGCGGCCTGGTGTCGGCCAGCGAAGCCCTGCGTTTCGGCACCGAAACCCTGGGCCTGGCACCGAAGAAATTCCTCAACGGCTGCCTGGCGGAAACCCTGGTGCTGGCCCTGGAAGGGCGGGCCGAGGCATTTTCCATCGGCCGCGAGTTGCCCGAGGCGCGGGTGCTGGAGATCGGCCGGATCGCCGAGCGGCACGGTTTCTCGCCGTCGCCCATGGCCTCCTACGGCGAGCGCCTGCGCGAGGAGGACTTCCAGGCGTTGCGCCGCTTCCACCGGAGCAGCGTGGCCGCCACGCCTGTCGATTCGCCGGCGACCCTGCGCGCCGAAGCCCTGCGCTGCTTTGGCCAGCACATCAACCCGGTGCTGCGCGAGTTCTACCAGTTCAACCATATCGAGCGGGTGTTCACCCACGGCAGCGGCTGCTGGCTGACCGACCTGGACGGTGCCCGCTACCTCGATTTCGTCGCCGGCTACGGCTGCCTGAACACCGGGCATAACCATCCCCGGGTCAACCAGGCGTTGCAGGAGTACCTGCAGCGACAGCACCCGACCTTCGTCCAGTACGTGTCGGTGCCGCTGCAAACCAGTCTCCTGGCGCAGCGCCTGAGCGACCTGGCGCCGGGTAACCTGGAGCGAGTGTTCTTCAGCAACTCCGGCACCGAAGCGGTCGAGGCGGCGTTGAAGCTGGCCATGGCCGCGATGCAGCGGCCACGAGTGCTGTATTGCGACAACGGCTACCACGGCAAGACCCTGGGCGCGCTGTCGGTCACTGGCCGCGACAAGCACCGCGATCCGTTCAAGCCGTTGCTGTCGCGCTGCGACTCGATCCCCTTCGGCGACCTCGACGCGCTGGAAGCAGCCTTGCGCCAAGGCGATGTCGGGGCCTTCATCCTGGAGCCGATCCAGGGCGAGGGCGGGGTGATACTGCCGCCGCCGGGTTACCTGAAGCAGGTGCGCGCGCTGTGCGATGCCCATGATTGCCTGATGATTCTTGACGAGATCCAGACCGGCCTCGGCCGTACCGGCAAGCTCTTCGCCTGCGAGTGGGAACAGGTGGTGCCGGACATCATGGTGCTGTCCAAATCCCTGTCCGGCGGCGCCGTGCCCATCGGCGCGACCCTGTCCAGCGCCGCGTTGTGGAACCGCGCCTACGGCAGCATCGACACCTTCGCCCTGCACACCTCGACCTTCGGTGGCGGCAACTTCGCCTCGGCCTCGGCCCTGGCCACCCTGGAGGTGATCGCCGAGCAGGATCTGGCCGGCAACGCCGCCCGGGTCGGCGGCCGACTCAGGGAGGCCCTGCGCGAAGCGGTCAGCGCCTACCCCTTCATCCGCGAGGTGCGTGGCCTCGGGCTGATGATCGCCATCGAGTTCGAATACAGCTTCGACGGCGGTGTCGAGGCCTTCGTCCGCGAGTTCGCCAGCCGCATCCCGGGGAACGCGGCGGGTACTTACCGCATGCTCTCGGGCAAGGCCAAGCGGCACATCGAAGAGGCCATCAGCGAGATCGAGAAGAACTTCGAGGAGATGTTCGTCCTGCGTTTCGTCAGCAAGCTGTCCCGCGAGCACGGGGTGTTGACCTTCGTCACCGCCAACAACAATCGGGTGATGCGCATCCAGCCGCCGCTGGTGCTCAACGACGACGAGGCGCGGCACTTCGTCGAAGCCTTCAGTGCGGTGTGCAAGGACATGTCGACCTTTCTGGCCTGACCCGTTCACTGCTCGGCCAGTCCTTTCGAGGCGGGCCGGCCGAGTGACCGATGAAAGTTTCCGTCGATTCTCGAATGCATACAAAAACCTACCTTGCGCATATGAAAAACCGCGCCGGGCGAATTGCTTAATCGCACTCTCCGGTTGAGAATCGATTGCATTCACGGACGGGTATTAATCATGAAACTTCCAGCACTTGTAGAGCCCCTCGCGCATTTAACCAACGAAGAAATCACCCGTTACAGCCGACACTTATTGATTCCCGATGTGGGCCTCGATGGCCAGCGCCGGCTGAAGAGCAGCAAAGTGCTGGTCATCGGAGCCGGAGGCCTGGGTTCGCCGGCGCTGCTGTACCTGGCCGCTGCCGGTATCGGCACCCTGGGCATCATCGATTTCGACCGGGTGGAAGCCTCCAACCTGCAACGCCAGGTGATCCACCGGATGGCCACGGTCGGCCAGCCCAAGGTCGACAGCGCGGCGGCGGCGATCCGCGACCTCAACCCCCACGTCGAGGTTCAGATCCATGACCAGCGCCTGGAGCCGGAGAGCGCGGTCGAGCTGTTCAGCCGGTACGACCTGATCCTCGACGGCACCGATAACTTCGCCACCCGCTACCTGGTCAACGATGCCTGCGTGCTGGCCAACAAGCCGTACGTGTGGGGGTCTATCTTCCGTTTCGAAGGCCAGGCCTCGGTGTTCTGGGAAAATGCCCCGGGCGGCGTCGGCCTCAACTACCGCGACCTGTACCCCGAGCCGCCGCCACCGGAACTGGCGCCCTCGTGTTCCGAGGGCGGGGTGCTGGGGATTCTCTGCGCCTCCATCGGCGCGATCATGGCCACCGAGGCGATCAAGCTGATCACCGGCGTCGGCGAGAGCCTGCTGGGCCGGCTGGTGGTCTACGACGCCCTGGAGATGAGCTACCGGCAAATGCCCTTGCGGCGCTTGCCGAACCGCAGGCCGATCGAGGCCCTGAGCGACTACCAGGCCTTCTGCGGCCTGGGTGCGGCGGTCGGCGTGCCGCCTTCGGACATCCCCTCGATCAACGCCCGCGAGTTGCATCGCCTGCGCGAAGGCGGTCAGGACGTGTTGCTGATCGATGTGCGCGAGCGTACCGAATGGGACATCGTGCGTATCCAGGGCGCCCACCATCTGCCCAAGGGGCCGGCGCTCGCCGAGTCGATCGAGACCCGCTTCGGCAAGCACGCCAACCTGGTGCTGCACTGCAAATCCGGCGCGCGCTCCAAGGCCGTGCTGCTGGAATTGCAGCGGCGCGGTTTCAGCAACGTGCGCAACCTCGACGGCGGTGTGCTGGCCTGGGTGCGCGATATCGATCCATCGTTGCCGGTCTACTGAGCCGGGAGTGAGGCGCGCAGATGTTGAGTATTCGTGCCGGCCTGCTGGAGGCGATGCTGGCGCAGGCGCGGCGGGATCACCCCCTGGAAACCTGCGGCATCATCGCCGCGCCGTTGGGAGCCAAGACTGCCGAGCGACTGATCGCCATGGACAACGCCTCGCGCTCGCCGACCTTCTTCAGCTTCGACCCCAGGCAGCAATTGCGGGTCTGGCGCGAACTGGACGAGCGTGACGAGGAATGCCGGGTGATCTACCACTCGCACACCGCCAGCGTGGCCTATCCCAGTGCCGACGATGTGCGCCATGCCGGCGATCCGAACGTGCACTACGTGATTGTTTCAACCGTGCCGCACAGCGAGTCGCCCGTGCGCAGTTTCCGAATCATCGATAACAAAGTGACTGAAGAAAGTATTCACATCGTTCGCTGACCCGGGAGGGGGCGAACCTGATCAACCCTCAATCGATTAATAACGGGCTTGATAAGGCTCGGGGAGTTCTGCATGTCGATTTCCGTCATCGTGCCCACTTTGTTGCGCACGTTTACTCAGGATAAAAAGCGCGTCGATGTTCAAGGCCATACGGTTCTGGAGGTCATCGAACACCTGGAACGGGATTACCCTGGGATCAAGGCGCGTCTGATCGGCGACGGCCAGGTACACCGTTTCGTCAACATCTATGTCAATGACGACGACATCCGTTTTGCCGACAACCTGGCCACCGCGCTCAAGCCTGGCGATGCCATCACCATCCTGCCGGCGGTCGCCGGCGGCTGAGGCGCGACGAACGCTCAAGGCCTGCGTGGCGTACCTCACCCGAGGCCGTCGCGCAGTGGCATGCAATCACTCTGGCGTCTGTCTTATGTCTCCACTTCTACAGGGCTGTAGCCTCAGCGGCGGCTTTGCCGCATCGGCGACCGGGTTCGCTGCGCTGGCCGCGTCACTGCGCTACCAAGCGACGGCGCTGGGCCTGGATCCCCACATCGCTTGCACCGATTCGCTGCAGCAGGGGCTGGGCTTCAGCCTGCGCCACCCCGATCTGCAACCGGTGCAGTCATGGGTTCACGCCTGGCCCGATGGCACCTCCCAAGGCTTCAGCGAACACACCTTGCAGGCCGCCTGCGGCCTGATGTCGGTGCACGGCCGGGCCAGTGGCAAGGCCCAGGGCCTGGGCCTGGACTACATCGCCACCCTGAGCGCCAGCCTGGCCTTGCAGGGCGCTTTCGCCGCGGCCCTGGGCCAGGTGCGCGGGGGTGATTGGCGCCAGGTCGAAAGCTCGATGGCCGCCGCCGGGGTGCTGGGCATCGGCCAATACCTGGCCGGCGCCACGGCGGGCGCCGAAGCCGAGCAGCTGCTGCCGGGCGCCACCTGTGCGGAAAACCGTCCGCCTTTCGTCTCGGCCGAGGGCGTGCGCTTTGAACTGGAGACCCTCGACGCCGAACCCTGGCGCCGCTTCTGGGCCGCGGTGGGCATCGACGGCGAACGGGCGGGCCAGGGCTGGAAGGCATTCCTGTTGCGTTATGCCAAGGCCATCGCGCCAATGCCGGCGGCGTTCCGCCAGGCCCTGGCGCGCTTGCCCATGGCGCGCATCCAGGCCCTGTGCGAACTGAGCGGCATGGCGCTGTGCCCCTTGCGCAGCCTGGAGCAGCGCGCCGCCGATGACGACCTGGCGTTGCAGCGCCGCCAGGGCCCATGGGCTTTCAGTGCTGAACGCAATGGCGCGGCGTTGCCGGCGTTGGGCAGAGGGACCCTGCCCTTGAGCGGGCTGACGGTGATCGAATCCTGCCGGCGGATCCAGGGGCCCTTGGCCGGCCACTTGCTGGCCATGCTCGGCGCCGAGGTGGTGCGTATCGAACTGCCGGGTGGCGATCCGCTGCGGGCCATGGCGCCGTGCGTCGACGGGGTGTCGGTGCGTTTCGACGCGCTCAATCGCCTCAAGCAGGTGCGCGAGCTGGACATCAAGTCGGCCGGCGGACGCGAAGAACTCTACGAGCGGGTGCGCGACGCCGCGGTGTTCCTGCACAACTGGGCGCCGGGCAAGGCGGCCGAGCTGGGCCTGGACCGTGCCGACCTGGCGCGGGTCAACCCGCGCCTGGTGTATGCCTATGCCGGTGGCTGGGGCCATGACCGCCCGGGCGAACCCTTGCCGGGCACCGATTTCATGGTTCAGGCCTGGTCGGGGGTGGGCCAGTGCATCGGCCAGGCGTCGGCGACCCCGGGCGGTTCGCTGTTCACCGTGCTCGATGTGCTGGGGGGCGTGGTCGCCGCCCAGGGCGTCACGGCAGCCTTGCTGCGGCGTGCCCTCAGTGGCCAGGCGGTGCGGGTCGACAGCTCGCTGCTGGGGGCCGCCAACCTGCTGTGCGAGCCGCGCCTGCACGAGCAGCCGGCGCCTGGCAGCCGACTCAAAGGGGTGTACCCGACCCTGGACGGGCTGCTGGCGATCGACTGCCAGACCGCGGATCAGCTCGAGCGCCTGGCGCACATCCTCGACTGTGAGCTGGGCGCCGGTTCCGACGGCCAGGACGCGCAACTGCGCCGGGCCCTGGCGGCCCAATCCGCGGCGACCTGGCAACAGGTGCTGAGCGATGCCGCCATCCCGACCTCCGTGGTCATACAAGACCTGTCGCATCTGGCTGCAGACGGGCGATTGAAGACGTGTTTAAGCGTGAATGCCTATACCTCGGTCAACGCTCACTGGAGTTTTCGATGAATAACGCAGGCATTATCGATCTGGTTCCCGCCGATGTACGTCGTGTCTGGGAACGCGACGGCACCTACCCCAACCGCTCGGTGTACCGACTGTTCCGCGAGCACGCCATGCGCGAGCCGCACAAGCCGGCGGTACTCTCGGCCGAAGGTACCCTCAGCTATGGCGAACTGCACGACGCCGCGCTGCGCATGGCAGCCAGCCTGCGCGCCGTGGGCATCGTGGCGGGCGATGTGGTGGCGTACCAGTTGACCAACAGTTGGCGCAGTTGCGCCATCGATCTGGCCGCCGCCGCCCTCGGCGCGGTGGTTGCGCCGTTCCCGCCGGGGCGTGGCAGCCTGGATATCCAGGCCCTGGTGCGGCGCTGCGATGCGCGGGCGGTGATCGTCCCGGCCGAGTATGCCGGGATCGACCTGTGCCAGGTGATCGAGGCCCTGCGCCCGACCCTGCTGTCACTGCGGGTGCTGATCGTCGAAGGCAGCGTTCGCGACGGCTGGCTGAGCCTGGAGTCGATGCTTCAGGCCGAGCCCCTGAGCGACGCACAATTGCCCGAGGTGTGCGCCAACTCGCCGGTGCGCCTGCTGGTGTCTTCCGGCACCGAGTCGGAGCCCAAGCTCGTGGCCTATTCTCACAATGCACTGGTCGGTGGGCGTGGACGCTTCCTGCAGCGCATCCACCCCGAAGGCGCGACCTTCCGTGGTCTGTACCTGGTGCCGCTGGGTTCCTCGTTCGGCTCCACCGCGACCTTTGGCAGTCTGTCCTGGCTGGGCGGCTCGATCGTGCTGCTGGCCCAGTTCGATGTCGGCGCGGCCATCGAGGCCATCGAGCGGTTGCGGCCCACCCATGTGCTCGGGGTGCCGACCATGCTCCAGCGCATCGCCGCCGACGCGCGCCTGGCCGAGGTCGACAAATCCAGCCTGCAGGGGCTGATCTGCGGCGGGGCGCTGATCGACGAGGTAACCGTGCGCCGCTGCGTCGAGGCCTTCGGCTGCGGCTTCATCAGCCTCTACGGCTCGGCGGACGGGGTGAATTGCCACAACACCCTGGACGATGCCCTGGACGTGGTGTTCTACAGCGTCGGCCGACCGAACCCGGCGGTCTGCGCGATCAAGATCTTCGACGAACAGGGCCGCGAACTGCCCCAGGGCAGCATCGGCGAAATCAAGGCGCGCGGGCCGCTGAGCCCGATGCAGTACGTCAACGCCCCGGAACTCGATGCCAGGTACCGCGACGCAGAGGGCTGGGTCAACACCGGCGACCTGGGCTACATCGACGCCGATGGCTACCTGGTTCTGGCCGGGCGCAAGAAGGACATCATCATCCGTGGCGGCGCCAATATCAGCCCGGTGCAGATCGAGAACCTGGCCACCGGCCATCCGGATGTGGTCAGCGTCGCTTGCGTCCCGGTGCCCGACGCGGATCTGGGCCAACGGGTGTGCATCTGCGTGACCCTGCGCGACGGCGCGCCGCGCTTCTCCCTCGCCGAATTGACCGACTACCTGCGCGAGCAGGGGCTGGAGGTCAACAAGCTGCCGGAATACCTGCGTTTCTACCGGCAGTTGCCGCTGACCCCGGCGGGCAAGATCGACAAGAAATCCCTGGCCGCCGAAGTCGCCTTCCTCGAAAGCGGAGCGGGCGTCGCATGTTGAGCGCACAGCCGATCGTCGCCCCCGGAGACGCCGCCGAGCGGGCGCGGCAGGTTCGCCATTTCGTCGACGAGCGCATCCTGCCGTTCGAAGCCGAGCTGGCGGGCGAGCCGCGTCAGGCCGAGCGGCGGATGGCCGAGTTGAGCGCCGCGGCCCGGGCCGCCGGACTGTGGGGCAGTTTCTACCCGCCGGCCCTGGGGGGCCGGCTCGACAGCCTGCGCAGCTACCTGGCGGTGGCCGAGCAGGAGGGTCGCTCGGAATATGCGCCAGCGATCTTCGGCGACGACGCGACCCTGGACCTGCACATGCTCGCCCGGCATGCCAGCGAGGACATCCGCCGGCGCTTTCTGGCCCCCCTGGCGGCGGGTTCTCTGGTGTCCAGCTACGGCATGTCGGAACCCGACAGCATCGGCTCGATCCCGGCGACCCTGAGCAGCCGGGCGCAGTGGGTCGACGGTCATTGGCTGTTGACCGGGCGCAAGTGGTTTATCTGCCGCGCCGCGCGGGCGTCGCTGGTCACGGTCATCGCCCGTACCGCCGAGGGGCCGCTGGAGGGTGCGTTGTCGATGCTGCTGGTGCCCAGCGATGCGCCGGGATTTCGCGTCGAGCGGTCGCTGTCGATCCTTGGGCGGTTTTCCGGCCAGGGCGAACTGGTGTTCGACCGGGTAAGGCTACCGCCCAGCCATGTGCTGGGGCAGGCGGGTCAGGGCCTGGCGCTGATGCAGGAGCGTTTGCGCCTGGGCCGGGTGCTGCGCTCGGTGCATTGGCTGGGGCTGGCCCAGCGCTGCTTCGACATGCTGTGCGCGCGCATCCATTCGCCCCGGGGCCGGCAGGCACGGCTGGGCGACAAGCAACTGGCGCGGCTGCGGGTGTTCCAGGTCTACCAGGCCATCGCCAGCGCCCGCGCGCTGCTGCAGGACGCCGCCGAAAAATACGATGCCGGGATGGCCAACAGCGTCGAGGTCAACATCGCCAAGATCGCCGCATCCCAGGCCTTGAGCCTGGCGGCCGACTCGGCGATCCAGATCATGGGCGCCGAGGGCCTGAGCGAGCTGTCGCCGCTGTCGGGTATCTACCGTACCGCACGCACCACCCACATTCTCGATGGCACCGACGACGCTTTGATCAGCGCCGTGGGCCGGCAACTTCTGGATAACTGCGGCGATGCCGGGCTGGACTTCGACCAGCCTTCGCAGCCCGCGAGGGCGTCACGATGACCGAGGACGGCAAGGCGCAGGGCCTGTGGTTGCGGCTGGTGCTGACGGCGGCGATGGCCTTGCCGATGCTGATCTTCTACGCCGTCGGCACCCTGGGGCCGTTGATGGTCGCCGACCTGGACGTACCGCCCCATTGGCTGGGCTGGCTGATCATGAGCGCCTTCGGTCTGGCCGCGCTGCTGTCGCTGTGGGCCGGGCCGCTGGTCAACCGGTTGGGCACCCGGCGCGCCACGGCCTGGCTGTTCTGGGCCACGGTCGCGGCCTATGGTTTGCTGGCGAGCCTGCCGGGGTTCGCCGGGGTGGTGCTGGCGCTGGCGGTCTGCGGCATCGCCCAGGCCCTGGCCAATCCCGTGACCAACCTGCTGATCGCCGAGCGCGTCGCACCGTCAGACAAGGCCTCGGTGGTCGGCCTGAAGCAATCCGGGGTGCAGGTCTCGGCGCTGTTCGCCGGTTTGCTGCTGCCTGGCCTGGCCTCTGGGCTCGGGTGGCGCGGGGCCTTGGCCACCTTGCTGGTACCGGCGCTGCTGCTGGCCCTGCTGGGGCCGCGCGTGGCCCCACGCACGCACCAGGTCAAGCCCGTGAGCCTGGCCGTGAGCCGACCCAATGGACGCCTGGCGTTGCTGATGGGCGTGCAGTTGTGCGTGGGTATTGTGTTGTCGTCGTTCGTGACCTTTCTCGGACTGTTCGCCGCCCGGCAGGGCATGACCCCGGGGCTGATCGGTGGCCTGATCGCCGGCTTCGGCGTGATGGGCATCGTCGCCCGGATCTGCCTGACCCCATTGGGAGCACGCATGGCCGATGAGTCCTGGCTGCTGCTGGGGCTGTTGCTGCTGTCGGGGCTGGCGTTGTGGCTGACATCCATGGCCACCACGGACAGCCGCTGGCTCCTCTGGGCGGGGGCGCTGGGCATGGGCCTGACGGCGGTGGCCACCAATGCCATCGCCATGAGCATGGTGCTGCGCGACCCCGGGTTCGGTCACCCGGCTCCGGCGGCGGGCTTGCTTTCGGTGGGGTTCTTCGCCGGCTTTGCCCTCGGCCCGGTGTTGTTCGGACACTTGCTGCGCGGCACCTGGGGATTCGCCGAGGCCTGGCTGGCGCTGATCGGCGTGTTGCTGCTCGGCTGCGGGCTGAGCCTGCTGTTGCTGCGCGCGCGGCAACGCCATCGGTGCATCGTCCTTGGCGGCCAAGCCAACCCCGGAGGCGGTTGATGACCACCCCGAGCCACGCCCAGGCGCCGCTGCAAGCGCTCGAAGCCGAGCGCGCCATCGACCAGATGCTGGCGCGCCTGGATCTGATCCAGGCGGCCTGCGGTGAGGCATTCCCGCTGTATTGCCGAGGCGTCGGGCAACCCTGGAAAGCCTCATGCGGGGGCTCCTGGCTCGGTGGCTTCTGGGCGGGCCTATGGTGGTTGCGAGCCTATGGCCAGGGCGACCGGCAAGACCAGCAGCAGGCCGAGCGGATTGCGCGGCGCCTGGCCGACAAGCTCGACGACGACACCCATCACCGCAGCCTGATCTTCTGGTACGGCGCCGGGCTCGGCGCGCGCCTGCTGGACAACCAGCCGTCCGCCGCACTGGCGCGCCAGGCCCGCCAGCGTCTGGCCCTCGCCTTCGACCCGCTGCTGGGGGCCATCCCCCTCGGGCGCGACATGGGCGGCGGCGAGCACGGCGCTCGATGCCTGAGTATCGACCCGCTGGCCGCGACCCTGCGCTTGTTTGCCCTCGACGCCGAACCGCACCTGCTGAACCTGGGGCGTCAGCAACTGCAGGGCTCGCTGCACGCCTGCGCCGGAGCGGATGGCGCCTGGAGCAGCCACGCGCGTTTCGTCCAGGGTCGATGGCAGCCCGGCGATGCGCCCGGCAACTGGTCCCGGGGCCAGGCCTGGGCCATGCTCGGCCTGGAGGTGGGCGCGGCACTGTATGGCGAGCCGTACGGCGCCTGTGCCGAACGCGCCGCCGACTACTGGCTGCTCAGCCGGGCCCATGCCGGGCCGCTCAATCGACTCGACCAACCCCACGCAGCGGATGACCCCTGCGCGGCGGCCATGGCCAGCCTGGCGTTGCTCGGCAGGTCGGTCACCGCAGCCAACGGCGGTGCCTTACGCATGCAGGCCGGCGCACAATTGGCGGCGATCATCCGCGGTGGCGACTTTCACGACGGTTGCTTTGTCGGCCACTGCTACCGCACGGCGGCCACCGTGGAGCAGAAGGTCGAAACAGCCTGTGGCAGTTTCTTTCTGCTGGCGGCGCTGCTGGCCTGGTCCGGGAAGATCGATCCGGCTTGGCTCTAGAACCGCGTAAACATCACGACGCCCGGGGGCCTACCCTACCCCGGCGACCGTTTAGCCAATTCGCCGGGCAGAGCGGCGAACCAGCAGAATCACCGGCAACAGCCCCACCAGCACCAGGGTCAGCGCCGGTAATGCAGCCCGAGCCCACTCCCCTTCACTGGTCATTTCGAAGATGCGCACCGCCAGGGTGTCCCAGCCGAACGGCCGCATCAGCAGCGTGGCAGGCATTTCCTTGAGGACGTCGACGAACACCAGCAACCCGGCGGACAGTACGCCGGGCATCAGCAACGGCAGATAGACCCGCAGGAACAGCGGCACACCGCCGACCCCCAGGCTGCGCGATGCCTGAGGCAGCGAAGGACGGATGCGCGCGAGGCTGTTTTCCAATGGTCCGTAGGCCACTGCCAGAAAGCGGATCAGGTAAGCCAGCAGCAGCGCGCCAAGGCTACCGAGCAGCAGGGCCTTGCCGGCACCACCCAGCCAGACCGACAGGGGAATGACCACCCCGTTGTCCAGGGTGCTGAAGGCCAGCATGATCGCCACGGCCAGCATCGAACCGGGTAGCGCATAGCCGAGGTTGGCCAGACCGACGGTGGCCCCCATCAGCCGCGTGGGGGCCAGACGCCGGGCAAACGCCAGCAGCAACGCCACGGACACGGTGATCAACGCTGCCGCAGCGCCCAGGTACAGGGTGTGCTGGATCAGCGCCAGGTAGCGCTCATCCAGATCGAAGCGCCCGCGCTGCCAGAACCACACCAGCAGTTGCAGCACCGGGATGACGAACGCACAGGCGAACACCAGCAGGCACCAGCCACTGGCCGCGAACGCACGTAGCCCGCTGAGGCGGTACAGCGCCCCGCTCCGCGCCCGCTCGACGGCAGGCCGCACGGGTCCACGGGCCCGACGCTCGCCATAGAGCACCAGCATCACCGCGAACAACAGCAGGCAAGCCAGCTGCGCGGCGCTACCCAGGCTGTAGAAGCCATACCAGGTCTTGTAGATGGCCGTGGTGAAGGTATCGAAATTGAAGACCGACACGGCGCCGAAGTCGGCCAGGGTTTCCATCAGCGCCAGCGCCAGCCCGGCGCCGATGGCGGGCCGCGCCATCGGCAGGGCGACCCGCCAGAAGGCCTGCCAGGGCGAATGACCGAGGGTACGGGCGGCTTCCATCAGCCCCCTGCCCTGGGCCAGGAACGCGTTGCGAGCAAGCAAGTAGACGTAGGGGTAGAACACCAGCACCAGAACGATGATCACCCCGCCAGTGGAACGCACCCGCGGAAACCGTATGCCCGTGCCGAACCACTCGCGCAGCAAGGTCTGTACCGGGCCGGAGAAATCCAGCAGACCGACGAACACGAAGGCCAGCACGTAAGCGGGGATGGCGAATGGCAGCATCAGCGCCCAATCGAGCCAGCGCCGCCCGGGAAACTCGCACAGACTGGTCAGCCAGGCCAGGCTCACGCCCAGCAGGGTCACGCCAACGCCTACGCCAAGCACCAGGATCAGGGTGTTGCCGATCAGCCGTGGCAGTTGCGTCTGCCACAGGTGCGACCAGATCTGCCGATCCACCTCGTGCCAGCTGACCAGTAGAACCAGCAGGGGCAGGAGCACCAACAGGGCCACGGCAAAGGCGATGGGGTACCAGCGACGCTGGGCAGGATGAGCCACGCAAACTCCTGGAAAACGCAAAGCAAGACGCCCCGTACAGGCCGGGGCGTCGAATTACGGATGCCTGAGGAGCGGGTCGACGGCTCGCTCAGGCACAGCGGTCAGTGATCAGTTCCAGCCAGCGCGGTCCATCAGGCGGATGGCTTCGGCCTGGCGCTTGCCTGCCACTTCCACGGCAATGCTGTCGGCCTTGAACTCGCCCCAGGAGGCGACTTCCGCGGATGGCTTGACCGCTGGATTGGCCGGAAACTCCTTGTTGGCGTCGGCGAAGATGTTCTGCGCCTCGGCACTGGTCATCCACTCGACCAGCTTTTGAGCGGCCTCAGGGTTCGGCGCATTCTGGGTCAGGCCGACACCGGACAGGTTGACGTGCACACCGCGGTCCTGCTGATTCGGCCAGAACAGCTTGGCCTTGAGATCAGGCTTCTGCTCGTGCAGGCGACCGAAGTAGTAGGTATTGACGATGCCAACATCGCACTGGCCAGCGGCGACGGCATTGATCACCGAGTTGTCATCGGGAAACACGTCGGTGGCCAGGTTGTTGATCCAACCCTTGACGATCTCTTCGGTCTTGGCCTCGCCGTGGGTCTCGATCAGCGTGGCGGTGAGCGACTGGTTGTAGACCTTCTTGCTGGTGCGCAGGCACAGGCGGCCTTCCCAGTTCTTGTCGGCCAGCGCTTCGTAGGTGGTCAACTCGCCGTCCTTGACGCGTTCGGGCGAGAACACGATGGTCCGTGCGCGCAACGACAGGCCAGTCCACGCGCCACTGGCGGCACGATACTGAGCGGGAATGTTGGCGTCGACGACGCTGGATTTCATGGGCTGCAGAATGCCCATCTGTTCGGCCTGCCAGAGGTTGCCGGCATCCACGGTGAGCAGCAGATCCGCCGGCGTGTTCTCGCCTTCGGCCTTGATGCGCGCCATCAGCGGCGCTTCCTTGTCGGTGATGAACTTCACCGCGACCCCGGTCTTGGCGGTGTAGGCATCGAACACCGGCTTGATCAGCTCATCGATACGCGAGGAGTAGACGACCACTTCATCGGCCGCCTGCACAGCGCTGGCAAGCGTACTGAGGGTGAAAACAGCGAGAAGCGCACGACGTAGCGACATGGCGACGACCTTATGGGAGCTGAAAGAGCGGTGATGATAGTGACTCTCATCTACACCGCACACTGCCAGGTCATTGCCGGATATTACCGCCATCGCCGAACGCTGAGTGCCCACGTCACCGTGAGCACCCGATACCGCATCAGTAGTTGTATTGCAGGCTGGTCATGACATTGCGCGGTGCGCCATACAAGCCTGCTGCCGTGGTGGTGAGGTACTCCTTGTCGAACAGGTTGTTGAGGTTCACCGATGCCGACAGCGCCGGCGTGAGCTGGTACTTCGCCATGAGGTTGACCAGCGCGTAGCTGCTCTGCGTGGTCGCATAGCTGAGGTCATAACCACTCTCGCTCTGCCAGTTCACGCCCCCACCGACGGTGAGCTTGTCCAGGGCGCCCGGCAGCCGATAACTGGTGAACAGCTTGACGCTGTTGCGCGGGATCTCGGTGACGATCCGCTTGTCGTCGTCATTGAAACTGACGCTGTAGGAGTAGCCCCCCGTGAGCTGCCAACCGTCGGCGAGCTCACCATTGACCTCCAGTTCCACACCCTCGCTGGTCGTACCGTTTTCCGCCTTGTAGGCCTGGAATCCACTGGGCTGCAGCAGGCTGCCGTTGGCCACCGCGAGGTTGTCCTGCTCGACGCGGAACACCGCCAGGCTGCCGTTGAGGCGGCCGTCGTAGAAGTCGGCCTTCAGCCCGAGCTCGTAGCCGGTGCCTTCCTGAGGATCCAGAGGCGTGCCGTTGACGTCGCGGATGTTGGCGTTCTGCGGGTTGAAGATCTGCGTGTAGCTGGCGTAGGCCGTCCAGGTGTCATCGAGGTCGTAGACGAAGCCCGCGTAGGGAATGACGATGCCGGTTTCGGTACGCTCCGTCTTGCTGGTGGCGCCACCATACAAGCGGCTTTTGCTCTCGCGATTCCAGTCCACCACACGCGCGCCGAGGATCAGGCTGGCTGCATCGGTCAGGTGCCAGCGCGACGTCAGGTAGGCGGCATACTGGGTTTCGGTCAGATCGCTCTCGCCGATCTTGTTGAACACCGGTTTCGGCGCCTGGCCGTTCCAGCCGTAGATGTTGTCGATGCTGCCGGCATAACTGGAGCCCGGGCGCTGCCAGCCCCCGTAATTGGAGGTTCCCCGCTCCTCGAGACGCGACAGGGTCACCCCGCCGATAAGCTCGTGCTCGCGCCCCAGCAACGGGAAGAAGCCGGTCAGATAGGCGTCGAGATTGTCCTGCTCGGGCGTCGCCTGCCAGCGGGTCGGCATGATGTAGGCACCCGAGCCAGTAGCCGGATCGATCAGGCCATCCATGTAGCTGACCACGGTGTCGTAATCGTTGCGCGCGTGGCTGTACTCCAGCTTGCCGCTCCAGCCATTGGCGAACTGCTGCTCGACGGAGGTGAACAGTGTGCTCTGCTGGCGATCGTAGTACGTCCAGTCAGGCGAGCTGTTGAACGAGCGCTTGATGTCGGTTCTTCCGCCGTCGGTCGTGAACAATGGAAAGCCGGTGCGCATCGGCGCGTTGCTGTTGGTCGCCTGATGGCTGAAACCCAGGGTCAGCAGGGTGGATTCGCTCAGATCCAGCTCGGTGATACCGTAGACGGTGCTCACCTCCTGGCTGAAGCGATCAATCCAGGCGTGCTGATCCTTGTGATCGACGACGAAGCGCCCGCGCACGTTGCCGCTCTCGGTCAACGCACCGCCGACATCCACCCCCAGGCCGTAACGGTCCCAGCTACCGGCTTCGGCCGACAGCTGCACCTGAGGTTCGATGCCCGGGCGCTTGCGGATCAGGTTGATGGTCGCGGAAGGATTGCCCAGGCCGCTGACCAGGCCCGTGGCACCACGCACCACCTCCACGCGGTCGTACATGGCGGTGTTCTGGGTGTAGTTGTCCATGCCTGCCGAGGTCGGTACGCCGTCGATGGCGAAGTTGCGAATGGCGAAACCGCGCGACAGATAGGTGGTGCTGTCGGCCCCCAGGCTTTCGCGAATCACGGTGATGCCGGCAGTGGCATCCAGGGCATCGGTCAGGCTGTCGAGGTTCTGGTCATCCATACGCTGGCGGGTCAGCACGGTGACCGATTGCGGCGTCTCCTTGAGTGACAGGTTCAGGCGCGTCGAGCTGCTGGACGATTCCGTGGTGTAGGAGCCCGTGCCCTCGGTGGTCGAGCCCGGCGCCTTGCCGGAAATGCTCAACGCAGAGAGCTCAAGTCCTTGGCCCCGACTGGCAGGTACCAGCACATAACTGCCGTTGCCCTGGCGCTGAGCCTGCAAACCGCTGCCCTGCAACAGACGCGCGAGTCCTTCGTCGACACCGTAGTCGCCCTGCAGGCCCGGCGAGTCCAGCCCTTCGGTCTGCACGGCAGCGAATGAAAGCGTCACCCCGGCTACGGTCGCGAACTGGCTCAACGCGGTACCCAGAGAGCCAGGGGCGATACGGTAGCTCTGAACCGCCGCCTCCTGCGCCAGGGCTTGGCCCGGCAAGGCGCAGAGCAGGGGTATCGGCGCACCGGCCAGACCGAACAGGGCCAGGTGAACGGCACGGGCCATCGGTTTGGCTGGCGAGAGAAAGCGGGGCATGGTCATTTCCTTGTCATGGGCTGGGCAGATCCGCGGCGATGCAAAACCGCTTCATGTGCTTGGCCGAATGAGAATGAAAATCGGCAACCCCGGATGGCTGTTTTTTTGCAGGCCCGATCAGGCAGGCTCGATTCGCGCCCAGTAACGAGTCAGGTAACGCACTCGAATCGGCAGCGAGGCGCCCAGGTTTTCTAGAATGATGTCCGTGTCGTCGATCCGGAAGGCGCCAGACAGGCGCAGGTCTGCCACCGCGTCGGCACAGTTGAGATAGCCGGGACGGTAGCGCCCAAGTTCGGCGACGAAGGCGTCCAGGCGCCAGTCGATCACCGTCAGCATGCCCTGTGCCCAGGCACCTGCTCCCGGCGGCAATGCGCTGGGCGCGCCGACCGCAGCGGCCTCCACATCGACTCGCTGATTGGCGCCGATATGCACTGCCCGACCAGGTTGCCGGGCCGCACGCACTTCGACCTCATCTTCCAGCACCGCAACCTGAGTGCTGTCGCCCTCGCAGCGCACGCTGAAACAGGTACCCAACGCCCGTACACTGCCCTGCGCGGTATGCACCACGAAAGGCCGTCCGGCCGGATCGGTAGCGGTACGCACGAGTATCTCGCCGCGATGCAACTGCAGTTGTCGCAGGCTGGCGTCGAAACGGATATCCACCGCCGTCGCGGTATTCAGATCCAGCACGCTGCCATCGCTCAGTTGCAGGTGACGACGCTCACCGGTGGCCGTGCGCTGATCGGCAAGCCAGTCCTGAGTCGGCGCCAGGTCGGAGGACGCCCAGCCTGCCGCCCCGGAGGCGAGCAGCAGCCCCAGGGTCTTCAGCACCGCCCGGCGCCGCGCCCGCACACCGTCCAGGGCGGGCAGCGCGACATCCGCAGGCAGGCCGCCGAGCTGATGCTGCAAGCGCTCTACCCGTGCCCAGGCCTGGCGGTGCCCGGGGTGCTGCGCCAGCCACTCGCGATGCGCCAGACGCTCGGCCTCGCTCGGCGGCGTGGCGTTGAGCTGCACGTACCAGGTGGCGGCCGCTTCCAGGGTCTGGCGATCCATGGCTCAGTCTTCCATCAGCAACAGACAGTGGGTCATGGCGCGGATCATGTGCTTCTTCACCGTGGTCACCGACACGCCGAGACGCTCGCCGGTAGCCACATAGCTGAGCCCTTCCAGCTGCACCGCCAGGAAAACGCGCCGCGTGCGCTCACCAAGACCGTCGAGCATCGCATCGACCGCAGTGAGGGTTTCGAGGATCAGCAGACGGGTCTCCGGCGAGATGTCCACGGGCTCGGGACGCAGCGCCAGTACATCGAGATAGGCCTGCTCGACGGCCTGGCGGCGAAACTTGTCGATCATCAGCGCGCGGGCGATGGCGCTCAGGTAGGTACGCGGCTCGCGGATGGCCTGCACGTCGCGGGCGCTGAGCACCCGCACAAAGGTGTCCTGAGCCAGGTCGGCCGCATCGCTGGTATTGCCCAGGCGTGCCCGCAGCCAGCCCTTGAGCCAGCCGTTGTGTTCGCGGTAGAGAAGATGCAACGCGGAATGATCCGGGCCGGACATGGCAGCACCAGGGCTAGAGATGATAATGCATCGCATTGTCTTGCAAGCCTTCCGCCGGATGCAAGCCGGGCATGCCGATCAGCCGCAAGTAATCGGCGTAACCGCCCGAACAACGGCAGCTCTGCGGCGGTACAAGCAATCCCATGATCGATTTTTCTGTTGAAGCGACGGCGGGACGACGGCGATGCCCAGGCGAAGCGATCATTCGTAGGGTGGACCGGGGCGCGTAGCCGACGCTTCGCCTAAGCGGCCCGATCCGCCGACCGCTCCAGAATTGCAAGAGTGGGCAAAAAGAGCGTTGTCCACCCTACGCACCGTGGTGCCATTCAGGCCCTGGCGAGGTCCGGCAGATCGCCGCTCAGACCCAGTGCCTGGCGCACGAACAGCGCCTTGGCCTCGTCCAGGCCATCGACCAGCCCGAGGCCGGTATTTCGCAGCCAGCGCAGAGCCAGGGCGTCGCTCTGGAACAGGCGCTGGAAGCCTTCCATTGCCGCCATCATCGCCAGGTTGTGCGGCATGCGCCGGCGCTCGTAGCGACTCAGCACGCGCACCTCGGCAAGCCGCTCACCACGCCCGGCTGCCTGCGCCAGTACCTCGGCGAGCACCGCGGCGTCGAGAAAGCCGAGGTTGACGCCCTGGCCGGCCAGCGGATGGATGGTGTGGGCGGCATCGCCGATCAGCGCCAGGCCGGGTTCGACATAGCGCTTGGCGTGGCGCTGGCGCAGCGGAATGCACAGGCGTCGATCCACCTGCAGTACCTGGCCCAGGCGATATTCGAACGCCTGCCCCAGGGCCGTGGAAAACTCATCGTCAGCCAGCGCCATCAAGTGGGTCGCCTGCTCCGGCGTGGTCGACCAGACGATCGAACACCAGTGCCCACCGTCACGCTCGCCCAGCGGCAGGAAGGCCAGCGGGCCGTCGTCGGTGAAGCGCTGCCAGGCGGTGGCCTGATGCGCATCGGCACAACGCACGCTGGTGACGATGGCGTGGTGCAGGTAATCCCACTCGCGGGTTTCACAACCCGCCAGACGACGTACCGCCGAGTTGGCGCCATCCGCCGCGACCACCAGCGGGGTGCGCAATTCGCGGCCGTCGGCCAGGGTCAGCAGCCAGTCATCACCGGAGTGGCGCAGGCGCTCCAGCCGCGCGTCGGCGAGCAGACAGACATCGCTGGCGTGCAGGCGCTCGACCAGAGCGTCCTGCACCACGCGATTCTCGACGATATGGCCGAGCCTATTGGCATGCACGCTGGCCGCACTGAAATGGATGCTGCCGGTGCCGCTGCCATCCCACACGCGCATTTCGCGGTACGGGCAACTGCGCCGCGCCAGCACGCCGGGCCAGGCACCGAGGCGCTCGAGGATGCGCTGGCTGGCCATCGACAGCGCGCTGACCCGTGGCTCGTAGGCCGTGTTAGCGTCGAACGGCTCGACCTGCAGGGGCCCGCCATCCAGTACCAGGCAATCCAGTCCCTGCTCGCGCAGGGCCAGCGCCAGGGCGCTGCCGACCATTCCGGCACCGACGATGATCATATCTGCACGCATGTCGTCCATTCCTCAGGCGGCCTGCCGCTGGCGCGGCTTGAGCCGCACGTAAAGCGTCTTGTGTACCCGCGCGACCAGGGTGCCGTCGCCATCGCGGACTTCCACCTGCAACTCGGGCAGGTACTTTTCACCCGCAGCGGTACGCTGGCGCACCTCGTCGACGAATGCCTGATCGATGGCGAACGAGGCGAATACCGGGCCTCTGCCCGGCGCGATGAAGTCAATGCTGGCGGCCTTGTCCCAGACCACGTAATCGCGCCCCAGGTTCTCCATCAGCATCAACATGTAGAAAGGATCGGTCATCGAATACAGGCTGCCGCCGAATTGGGTACCCACATAGTTGCGGTTGTACCAACCCAGACGCATCTTCACGTCGACCTGACGAAAATCCGCTGCGATGCGCCGAATCCATACACCAGCCCCCAGGTAGGGCGGGTAGCAATTCATCACCCAGCGCAGCAGGCGAGCCTTGCGCGCCAGCCGCCGGGCACTCATTGCAGGGTACCGCGCGTACCCATGCCCATGGCCTGGCGGGCGAACCAGCGCTTGGCCGGCGGCAACAATTCCAACCCCAGCAGGCCGAGGTTACGGCCCGCGGCGAGCAGCGGCTGGTCGGTGCTGAACAGCCGGGTGACCTGATCCGAAAAGCCCACGGTGAAGGCTTGGTCGCCAGCCTGGTGACTGGCATAGCGCTGCAGAGTGGCCAGGTCGCCAAGCGGCGCGGAACTCGCCAGCACGACATCGGCCAGGGCACGGACATCGCGCAGCGACAGGTTGAAGCCCTGCCCGGCAATCGGATGCAGGCTGTGCGCGGCATTGCCCAGCACCACCAGATTGGCGCGTACCTGCTCGGCCGCCTCGACCAGCACCAGCGGATAAGGCACCCTCGCGCCGACCTGACGCAAGGCACCGAGGCGGTAACCGAAGGCTTCCTGCAGCTCGGCGAGGAAGGCTCGTTCGTCCAGTTCGAGCAGCCGCTCGACATTCCGGCTCGGATGCGTCCACACCAGTGCACAACGATTGTCGGAAAGCGGCAGCAGCGCCAGTGGCCCGGACTCGGTAAAGCGTTCGAAGGCTTCGCCAGCGTGCGGGCGGGAAGGCGTGATATTGGCAATCAGCGCGGTCTGGTCATAAGGCCGTTGGTTCACCGTGATGCCCAACTGCTCACGCAGCGAAGAGCGTCCGCCATCGGCGAGCACCGCCAGGGAGCAGTCGATCACACTTTCATCATCGAGGGTCAGGCGATAGCCGTCCGGCAGCGCGTCCATCCGCTCGACCTGGGCCGGGCAGCGCCACTGGATCACTTCGGCGTCCAGCGCCTGCCACAGGCAGTGGCCGAGCCAGGCGTTTTCCACCACATAGCCCAGGGCAGGAACGCCTTCCTCCTCGGCACTCAGCCGCGCAGCGGCGAAGCGCCCGCGATCCGATACCTGTATCTGCTCGATGGGCGTGGCGTGCTGGGCGATCGCCGCCCACAGGCCAAGACCTTGGTAGATCAGCCGCGAGCCGTATGACAGCGCCGTGGAGCGGGCATCGTAGCTCGGCTGGTAGCCTTCGCCAGGAGCGAATGGCTCGATCAAAGCGATTCGCCAGCCGCGCTTGCGCGCCTCGCCCTGCAACGCCAGCGCCAAGCTGGCACCGACCAGACCACCGCCGATGATCGCCAGATCGACCCGCAGCATGGCCTCAGGCCACCTGCGCGCGGGCAGCGGCCATCAGTGCCTCGATCTCGTCGACGGTCTTGGGGACGTCGCCGGTGAGAATCTCGCAACCGGTCTTGGTCACCACGACGTCGTCCTCGATGCGCACGCCGATACCGCGCCATTTCTTGGCGACATTCTGGTTATCCACCGCGATGTAGATCCCCGGCTCGACGGTCATGGCCATGCCCACTTCGAGCACACGCCATTCGCCGCCGACCTTGTATTCGCCGACGTCATGCACGTCCATGCCCAGCCAATGGCCGGCACGGTGCATGTAGAACGGCTTGTAGGCCTCCGCGGCGATCAGCTCGTCGACATTACCCTTGAGCAGGCCCAGCTCGACCAGACCGGCGGTGATCACCCGTACCGTGGCTTCATGGGCCTCGTTCCAGTGACGACCCGGCGCGATGTGCTTGAAGGCTTCCAGGTTGGCCGCCAGCACGATCTCGTAGATGGCCCTCTGCTCGGCCGTGAAGGTGCCGCTGACCGGGAAGGTACGGGTGATGTCGCTGGCATAGCAGTCGATCTCGCAGCCGGCGTCGATCAGTACCACGTCGCCATCCTTGAGCAGGGCGTCGTTCTCGCGGTAATGCAGGATGCAGGCATTCTTGCCGGCCGCGACGATGGAACCGTAGGCCGGCATCTTCGAGCCGCCCTTGCGAAACTCGTAATCCAGTTCGGCTTCCAGGTGGTATTCGTACAGCCCCGCGCGGCTGGCCTGCATGGCCTTGATGTGGGCCCGTGCGGAAATCTGCGCCGCCTCGCGCATCACTTTCACTTCGCCGGCCGACTTGTACAGACGCAGGTCGTGCAGGAAGTGGTTGAGGGCGACGAATTCCTTCGGTGGCGTGGCGCCCTGGCGGGCCTTGGAGCGGATCACGTTGACCCAGTCCATCAGATGCCGATCGAATTCCGGGTTGGTACCCACGGCGTAATAGACACGCTCGCGACCTTCGATCAGCCCCGGCAGGATGTCGTCGATATCGCCGATGGGAAAGGCATCGTCCGCACCAAAGCGGCTGATGGCGCCTTCCTGACCGGCGCGCAAGCCATCCCACAGTTCACGCTCGGGATCACGCTCTCGGCAGAACAGCACGTATTCGCCGTGCTCGCGGCCGGGGATCAATGCGATCACCGCCTCGGGCTCGGGAAAGCCGGACAGGTACTGGAAATCACTGTCCTGGCGATAGATATGTTCGACATCGCGGTTGCGGATGAACACGGGTGCCGCCGGCAGAATGGCGATGCTGTTGGGTTCCATCAGTGCCATCAGCGCCTTGCGTCGACGGGCGTATTCCGCTTTGGAGATGCTGGTCATGGGCACGCTAGGTTCCGATCGGTCGAATGAGTGGCAGTATCAGTGCAGCGACGGTTTCGGCGCTGGGGCAGCCGGCCTGTTGCACTCGGCGAACAGCAGCAGCGGCGCCACACGCAGGTATTCGGTGACCTCCATGTAATCGTTCTCGCCGTCCTCAGACTCATCCAGGGCATTCTGCACCTGGGCGATGGCGGACAGATCCTGCAGCACTTCCATGGCTTCGGCGCTCAGCGCCGCGTCGCCGGAAGTGAGGCCGAAACCTCCGAGGAAGCCCTGGCACCACTGGCCCAGAGCGGCGGCACGTTCGGCCAGCGGGGCGTCGTCGGAAGGCAGCAACAGAACGACGGTGACATCCTCACCGGTCAATTCGCCGCGAACCATTTCCTGCAGGCCGATCAGCGCCTGGCGGACATTCTCCGGCGGCTCGCTACCGAGCAGTTCGTTGGCGTCGACCAGCCAGGGGCCTGCCTCGAAACCGGCGCCGGCACAGCTGCGGCCGAGTAGCAGGCCGTGCAGCTCGGCGGGAGAAACGGAGGCACCGCCACTGGCGAGCAAGGTGGCGAATGCAGCGTAGGGAGAACGGGAAGTCGGCATTGATCACTAGGCGCCAAGCGGCGCAATCACTAGAATGGAAGCCTTGTATCGTAGGGCCTGTTAACATTTCCGCGCAAGCCGCGTCGCTGCGTTTCTCGCCGGTTCATTTAGCCGGCTAGACTTCGCGGCTGTGTGACCCACATGGATGGGGAAATGCCGCCAGCCCGCCGGGAGCGGGCCCGGCCCTTGTATCCCGGCAAAACGGGCTCCGGCGCGGCCGCGGGGCAGCGTTAACTGGCCTGGTCAGCTGCAGACGTGCCAAGACTATCCGCGGGTTTGCGCCCCTTGGCCAGCGCACCCATACACTCCAGACAACCCTGCCGAAGCGAGAGCCAATGGAAGACGCCGATCTGAAAGCCCTGACGGCCAAACTGGAGTTGCTGATTCAGCGTGTCGAGCGCCTCAAGGCGCAAAACCGTCTCTTGCAGGAGAGCGAACAGGCGTGGCGCGAAGAACGCGCTCATCTGATCGAAAAGAACGAAATGGCCCGACACAAGGTCGAATCGATGATTTCGCGCCTCAAAGCCCTGGAGCAGGACTCATGACCCAATCGAATACCGTTACCGTCCAGATTCTGGATAAAGAATATTGCATCGCCTGCCCCGCAGAGGAGCGTAGCAACCTGCAAAGCGCCGCCCGTTACCTGGATGGCAAGATGCGTGAGATCCGCAGCGGCGGCAAAGTCATCGGTGCCGACCGGGTTGCGGTGATGGCCGCCTTGAACATCACCCATGACCTGCTGCACAAGCAACAGCACCTGGATCAGCAAGCCACCGCCACCCGCGATCACGTGCGTGATCTGCTGGGCCGGGTCGACAATGCGCTGATCGATGACGCCGATGGCCGCGGCGCCTGACCAACGGTCCGTACTTTGCGTTATACTGGCCACAGCTCCCTGGAGTGTGCGCCAGTCGGTGATGTCCCTGAGCCGATACGCACAACCCTGGGGGTTGTCAGTTGAAGCCGGTGTGCATGTCCGCTCGACGGAAAGCCTTAAGGTTTCCTGCAACCTCCACCTTGAACTTTCGGGTTCAAGGGCTAAACCGACAGCGGCATGCTGGGGAGTCACTATTCACGGCCCGTTGCCGGCTCACGCTGGCAACGGGCTTTTTGTTGCCTGCGATTGCCTGCCAGCCAACGCTTTCGTCACCGTGCCTGCTTGCCCATGATCGACGCCAACGACCTCACGCGCGCCCAATTGCGCCGTATCCTGCGCCAGCAACGTCGCCGCCTGGCACCTGTGGCACAGCGCCACGCTGCCAGGGCGCTGTATCGCCAGCTGGCGCATCACCCGCTGTTTCGCCGCGCCCGCCACGTCGCGCTGTACCTGGCGAACGACGGTGAAATCGACCCTCACCTGTTGATCGCGGCAGCCCATCGGCGTGGCAAGCGGGTCTACCTGCCGGTGCTGAAGTCCTGGCCACGTACCAGCATGGTGTTTCAGCGTATCGACGCCGGGGAGCGGCTGGTCGGCAATCGCTTCGGTATCCCCGAGCCTCGCCGTCACGGCAGGCGCCAGCGCAAGGTCTGGACACTGGATCTGATTCTTCTGCCTCTCGTGGGCTTTGATCGCCACGGCGGCCGGTTGGGCATGGGCGGCGGCTTCTACGACCGCAGCCTGGCCTACCGGACGCGCCGCAGCTGCTGGCAAAAACCGACGCTGCTGGGGTTGGCACACGGCTGTCAGCAGGTCGACCGACTGCCCGTGGCGGGCTGGGACATACCGCTGGATGCCACGGTCACCGACGATGGCTGGTACTGACGCCAGCCGCGCCTGACCGCCTCTCTCTCAACGTACCGATCCGGGAGCCCCTCATGCCCTACTGGCTGATGAAATCCGAACCTGACGAACTGTCCATAGGCGACCTGCAGCGCCTGGGCAAGGCACGCTGGGATGGCGTGCGCAATTACCAGGCACGCAATTTCATTCGTCACATGCAGGACGGCGATCAGTTCCTGTTCTATCACTCGAGCTGCGCGCAGCCCGGGGTGGCAGGAATCGCCCGTATCGAAGGCGCCCCCTACGAAGACCCCACGGCGTTTGACGCCAAGAGTCATTACTTCGATGCCAGGGCCAGCGCCGAGAAGAATCCATGGACCGCCATCGACGTGGCATTCGTCGAGGCCTTCGCGCGAGTCATCCCCCTGGCCGAGTTGAAGGCACAGGGCGCGTTGCAGGAACTGGCACTGGTGCAAAAGGGTAGCCGTCTGTCGGTGATGCCGGTGAGCGAGGCGCAGTGGACGGCGATCCTGCTGCTGCGCTGATCAGCCCTGCAGGATCAGGTTGTTGAACAGCAGGTCCTCGACCAGCGGCTTGCCTTCTTCGTCATTGAGCACCTGCTGCACCTGCTTGAGGGCTTCCTGACGCAGTTTTTCCTTGGCATCGGGGGTGGCCAGGCTTTCCTCGGTCTGCTGGGAAAACAGCATCACCAACTGATTGCGAATCAGTGGCTCATGGTGCGTGACCTTGGCCTCGGCGTCGGCACCGGTTACACGCAGCGCGACGTCAGCCTTGTAATACTTGAGCTGCGGGCCGGTACCGAAGTTGCCAACCAGTGCGGGGGTCAGGCTGTGGTAGATCACCTGCGTCGCGGCAGCCTCGCCGTCCCCCTCCTTCTTTTCCTCGTTGGCGAAAGCCGGGAACGACAGTGCGCAGGCAAGCAAAAGCGTGACGAGGGTTTTCACAGGGCTATCTCCGTTGGCTTGCCTGCAAGCATAGCAATGCCTGCAACGGATCCCAATGCTTATGGCAGACCATCAGGGGCGACGATGCTCGTTGACCCGACCGAGGCGCTTTCTAGACTGCGTTGAAGACCGCAGCAAACCACAGGTGATGACGATGAAAGCACTGCTATGCAAGGCCTTCGGCCCCGCCGATTGCCTGGTACTGGAAGATGTCGCCAGTCCACGCGCAAAGGACCATGAGGTGCTGATCGAGGTTCAGGCGGCTGGCGTGAATTTTCCCGACACGCTGATCATCGAAGGCAACTACCAGTTCAAACCGCCCTTCCCCTTCGCACCGGGCGGCGAAGTGGCCGGTGTGGTCAGCGCGGTTGGTGACAAGGTTGTCCATCTGCACGTCGGTGATCGGGTCATGGCGCTGACCGGTTGGGGCGGTTTCGCCGAACAGGTCGCGGTACCGGCCTACAACGTCCTGCCGATGCCCGACGGCATGGACTTCATCAGCGCCGCCGCCTTCGGCATGACCTACGGCACCTCGATGCACGCACTCAGGCAACGCGCCGGGTTACAGGCAGGCGAAACCCTGCTGGTGCTCGGCGCGTCCGGCGGGGTCGGCCTGGCTGCGGTGGAGGTCGGCAAAGCCATGGGCGCCCGCGTGATCGCAGCGGCAGGCAGCGCTGCCAAGCTGGAGGTGGCCAGACAGGCGGGCGCCGACGAGCTGATCGACTACAGCACGCAGAGCCTCAAGGAGGAAGTGAAACGCCTGACCGATGGCCAGGGCGCCGATGTGATCGTCGACCCGGTGGGTGGCGAGCTGTTCGATCAGGCCGCGCGCAGCATCGCCTGGAACGGCCGCCTGCTGGTCGTCGGATTTGCCAGCGGACACATTCCGCAGTTGCCGGTGAACCTGATGCTGCTCAAGGGCGCGGCGGTGGTCGGCGTGTTCTGGGGCGCCTTCGCACAGCGACAGCCAGCGGACAATGCCGCCAATTTTGCCCAGCTGTTCACCTGGCATGCCGAGGGCAGGCTGAAACCTCTGGTCTCGCAGACCTACCCGCTGGCCGACGGCGGCGCAGCCATCGAGGTCCTCGCGCAACGCAAGGCGGTCGGCAAACTGGTGGTCAGGGTGCGCTGAGCAGATTGCCGCAGGACGGCCGAGCTATGAAAATGAGAACTATTGCTATATAAAGCGCGCTTTATTTCTCTGGATATTGCGCGCATGTCGACCTTGTCCTGCCTGCACGACGGCCCTCTCGCTGCGCATCAGCTCTACAGCGAGCACCACAGCTGGTTGCGCCTGCGCCTGCAACAGCGCCTGGGCTGCGCCTTCGATGCGGCCGACCTGGCCCACGACACCTTCCTGCGCATTCTCGCCCGCCGGGATCTTGCCGATATTCGCGAACCGCGGCCCTATCTGGCCACCGTCGCCAAGGGCCTGATGGTCAATCACCTGCGTCGCAAGGCGCTGGAGCGGGCGTACCTGGACAGCCTGGCGAATCTCCCCGAAGACCTGCTGCCAGGCCCCGAAGCGCGTTACCTGCTACTGGAAACCCTGCTGGAAATCGATGCCCTGCTCGATGGCCTGCCTGCCAGGGTTCGCCAGGCCTTCCTGTTGTCGCAACTCGACGGTCTCACTTACCCGCAGATCGCCGAGCACCTGGGCGTGTCACTCAGCTCGGTGAAACAGTACATGTTCAAGGCCATCCGCCACTGCATGCAGCCAGGCCTCTGAGCATGAATTCCCGAGCGCCCTATCAACCGTTGTCCGACATCGCGCTCGACCAGGCCGCCCACTGGTTCGTCACCCTGCATGCTGGCGATGCCAGCGAAGAGGACCAGCAACGCTGGCGGCAGTGGCTCGACGCGTCGCCCGAGCACGCCCGGGCCTGGGCTTGCGCCAATGGCGTCGGAGGTCACTTCAAGGGGCTGCCGGCCGACCTGGCCAGGGCAACGCTGAGCGTCCCGGCGGGTATCGGCCGTCGCCGTGCGATCAAGAACCTGGCAGTGCTGATCGGCGTTGCCGGCAGCGGCTGGTTCGCCCTGCGCGAGCAGCCCTGGCAGCGTTGGACTGCCGACTATAGGACAGGCCTGGCCGAGCAGGGTGAATGGCGCCTGGCCGACGGCAGCCTGCTGAACCTCAACAGCAGTAGCGCCATTAGCGTCGAGTTCAGCCAGGCTGAACGCATTCTGCATCTGCTCGATGGCGAACTGCTGCTGGAAACCGGGCGCGATCCCCGTCCGCTGCGGGTGATCACCGCCGAAGGCAGCGTCCGCCCCATCGGCACGCGCTTCTCCGTCAGCCAGCAAGCCGGACACACAGGGGTCGCGGTATTCAGTGGCAGCGTAGAGCTCACCCCCGGCGCCGCCCCGAGCAGCCGGCGCCAGCTCGACAGCGGACAGGCGTCGCGCCTGTACCGCGCAGGCAGCGACGCCCCCACGCCCGTTAGCGATGACCTGCTCGCCTGGCTGCACGGCATGCTGATTGCCGATGACATGCCGCTAAGCGATTTCGCCAGTGCCTTCGAGCGCCAGCGCCGCGGCAGGGTGACCTGCGCCACAGCGGTGGCGGACCTGCGCATATCCGGCGCCTTCCCGCTCAACGACAGTGATCGCGCCCTCGACGCCCTGGCTGCCAACCTGCCGGTACGCATCCGCCGCTTCACCCGTTACTGGGTGCATATCGAGCCGCGCTGAAAAAACGTCTGCGCGGCCTGTACCTTTTCGACGCTCGACTGGCCCTTCAATACACCACCCATTGGAGGGCAACATGGTCTCGCTCACGTCCTTTCCCAGCCGTCACCCGCTCACCCTCGCCATCGGCCTGGCCCTTGGTACCCTGAGCACACTTCCGATCAACCTGGCCATGGCCGCCGAAAGCTCGGCGACCCAGACGGCAACCCGCAGCTATGACGTGCCCGCCGGCCCCCTGGGTACCGCGCTGTCGCGCTTCGCCGCGCAGAGTGGTGTGCTGCTGTCCTTCGACCCGGCGTTGACCGCCAACAAAAACAGCGCCGGCCTGAAGGGCAGCTACGGAATCGACCAAGGCTTCGCCCGGCTACTGCAGGGTAGCGATCTGAGCACCGAACGGGACGCTGATGGCGGTTACCGCCTGCACGCCCTGACCGCCGCTGTTAGTGGCGAACCCATGCAGTTGCAGGCCTCCAGCGTGGTGGGTGACTGGCTGGGCAGCGCCGATGCGCTCGATGTGTACAACCACCCTGGCGCTCGCGACGTGATTCGCCGCGACATCTTCGAGCAGATGGGTGCCAGCAGTGCCCGGGACGTGCTCAACCGCATTCCCGGCGTCAACGCTCCGGAAAACAATGGCACCGGCAGCCACGACCTGGCGCTCAATTTCGGTATCCGTGGCCTGAATCCGCGCCTGGCCTCGCGCTCCACGGTACTGATGGATGGAATTCCGGTGCCCTTCGCCCCTTATGGCCAGCCACAGCTGTCCCTGGCGCCGATCTCCCTGGGCAACATGGACGCCATCGACGTGGTGCGCGGCGGCGGCGCGGTGCGTTACGGCCCACAGAACGTCGGCGGTATCGTCAACTTCGTGACCCGTGCCATCCCTGACCAGCCGACCATCAAGGGCGGTCTGCAGACCGAAGTCAGCCCTTCCAGCAGCCAGGATGGCTTCAAGAAGACCGGCAATCTGCTGATCGGCGGCACCAACGACAATGGTCTGGGTGGCGCCCTGCTCTACTCGGGCACCCGTGGCAGCGACTGGCGCGAGCACAGCGATACGCAGATCGACGACCTGATCCTCAAGGGCAAGTACAGCGCCGACGATGTGCACACCTTCTCGGCCATGGGTCAGTACTACGAAGGGGAGGCCGACATGCCGGGTGGCCTCGGCACCGCGGCTTTCGATGCCGATCCGTACCAGTCCACTCGCCCCTACGACAGCTTCTGGGGGCGCCGCACCCTGGCCAGCGCCAGCTATGCCTACACCCCGGACGCCGACCGCGAACTGACGGTCACCAGTTTCTTCACCAAGACCCTGCGCAGTGGCTTCCTCGACCAGGGCAACTTTCTCTCCCTGTCGCCACGCGAGTACTGGGTGCGTGGTATCGAGACCCGCTATTCCCAGGCGTTCGCGACCGGCTTGCTGGATCACGAAGTGGGTGTCGGCTACCGCTACGTCAGCGAGGAAAGCCACGAGCAGCGCTTCCGCAATCCGACCAGCACCGGCGTACTGCCCAGCACTGCCAGCTTGCGAGATCGCAACAGCCGCGGCGAAACCGAAGCCAGTGCGGTGTACATCGATGACCGTATCGATATCGGCAACTGGACCATCACCCCGGGCGTACGCTACGAGAAGATTGCCTCGCGCCAGGACAACAAGATCAACGGCAGCCGTGCCGCCGGGCGCTACAACACCGCCTTGCCGGCGCTGAACGTGCTGTACCGGGTCAATGATCGAGTCAACCTGTACGCCAATACCGAAGGCTCGTTCGGCGCCGTGCAGTACAGCCAGATGGGCAAGGCGCTGGCCAGCGGCGACGTCGAGCCGGAAAAAGCCCGTACCTGGGAACTCGGCACCCGCTATGACGATGGCCTGCTGCAGGCGGAGATCGGCGCCTTCCTGATCAACTTCGACAACCAGTACGAGAGCAATCAGCAGACCAACGACGTCACCGCACGCGGCGAGACCCGTCATCGTGGCGTGGAAAGCAGCCTCAATTACGCGCTCGAGGCGCTGAACCCTGCGCTCAGCGGCCTGTCGGTGTACGCCACCTACACCTTCGTCGACGCCGAGATTCGCGAGAACGGCGACAACAAGGGCAATCAGGTGCCCTTCTCGTCGCGGCACAAGGGCGTGGTGGGGGCTCGCTATGAAAGCGGCCCGTGGCAGTGGGGCGTGGATGGCAGCTACCAGAGCAGCCAGTTCGCCGACAACGCCAATACCAAAGCGGAAAACGCGGCAGGCAACAACGGCGAGATTCCCGGCTACATGGTCTGGGGGCTGCGCGGCGCTTACGATTTCGGCCCGCAGCTGTCCGACCTGACGGTCGCGGCGGGGGTCAAGAACGTCTTCGCTCGTGAGTACTACACCCGCTCGTTCGACGACAACAACAGCGGCAAGTACCTCGGCCAGCCACGTACCCTGTACGTGCAGACGTCGCTGGCGTTCTGATCGGTAGCGTGGCGGCGAACCGCCTTGCGGGTCGCTGCGCCCTACCCGGCCTACGACGCCTGACCGTAGCCCGTCACCGAGCGCAGCGATGTGCGGGGAGCGTTCTTCGAGCCTGTTTCCATGCCGCGAAGAAAGTCGCTCCCGGGGTTTCGCTGCGCTCTACGCCCGGCTACCCGGCAGGCGCGAGATTAGCGTGGGGCGTAGGCGAATACGTCGGCGCGCATCTGGTGGGCGTCCATGCCCGCTTCGACCAGCGCATCCAGCGTGGCATAGACCATGTTCGGCGAGCCGCTGGCATAGACGTGCAACGCGCCAAGGTCGTCGAAATCCTCGCGGATCGCTTCGTGCAGCAGGCCGCAACGCCCAGCCCAGCCACACTGATCGCTGACCACCTGGTGCAGGAACAGATTGGGCAGTGCCTGCCATTCTTCCCAGTGCGGCAAGCGGTAGAAATCCTCCGGCCGCCGCGCGCCCCAGTACAGGTGTACCGGGTGCTCGAAGCCCCGCGAGCGGCACTCCTCGATCAGGCTGTGCATCTGTGCCATGCCGGTGCCTGCGGCGATCAGCACCAGCGGCCCGTCCGGCAACTCGGCAAGGTGGGCGTCGCCGAACGGCAACTGCACCCGTGCTACACCCTGCTCGCGCAGTTGCTCCAGCAGGTTCAGGGCACTCGCTTCGCGGCCGAGGATATGCAGTTCCAGATCACGACCTTGCTGAGGCGCCGAGGCCAGGGAAAACGCCGATTTCTCGCCGTCCCGACGCTCGATCAGCAGGTACTGACCGGCGTGGTACCGCGGCGGCTTGCCGGCCGGTGCACGCAGGCGCACGCGCCAGACATCGCCACCGGCGTCGATGCACGCCAGCACCTGGCAGCCCAGGCTGCGCACCGCGAGTTCACCAGGCGCGAGCACGCCATCCCAGTGCAGCACGCAGTCTTCCAGGGGTTCGGCGATACAGGTGTACAGCTCGCCATGGTCGAGGTTGGCGCCGTCCTGACGCACGCGCCCTTCCACCAGCAGCGCCACGCAGACATGGCAATTACCATTGCGGCAGCTTTGCGGGCAGGTGTAGCCGAGGCGTCGAGCGGCATCGAGAATGCGTTCGCCGGCGTCGACATCGAGCACCGCGCCGGAGGGTTGCAGGGTGACCTTCATCAATCGATTCCCAACTGGCTCCAGATTTCATCGACCCGGCGCGTGACCGCCTCGTCCTTGACGATCGCCCGGCCCCATTCGCGGTTGGTCTCGCCCGGCCACTTGTGGGTGGCATCGAGGCCCATCTTCGACCCCAGCCCGGAGATCGGCGAGGCGAAATCCAGGTAGTCGATCGGCGTGTTGTCGATCATCACCGTGTCGCGTTTGGGGTCCATGCGCGTGGTGATGGCCCAGATCACGTCGTTCCAGTCCCGGGCATCGATGTCGTCGTCGGTGACGATGACGAACTTGGTGTACATGAACTGCCGCAGGAACGACCACACACCGAGCATCACGCGCTTGGCATGGCCGGGGTACTGTTTCTTCATGGTCACCACCGCCATGCGGTAGGAACAGCCTTCCGGCGGCAGGTAGAAATCGGTGATTTCGGGAAACTGCTTCTGCAGGATCGGCACGAACACTTCGTTCAGCGCCACGCCGAGAATCGCCGGTTCATCCGGCGGCCGGCCGGTGTAGGTCGAGTGGTAGATCGGCTCGCGGCGGCGGGTAATGCGCTCGATGGTGAACACCGGGAAGGTGTCGACCTCGTTGTAGTAGCCGGTGTGATCACCATAAGGTCCCTCTGGTGCGGTCTCCCCCGGATGGATGACACCTTCGAGGACGATTTCGGCACTGGCCGGCACCTGCAGATCGTTGCCGATGGCCTTGACCAGTTCGGTGCGGTGGCCGCGCAGGAGGCCGGCGAACGCATATTCGGACAGACTATCGGGCACCGGTGTCACCGCGCCGAGAATGGTCGCCGGGTCAGCGCCCAGGGCCACACAGACGGGATAAGGCGTGCCCGGATGCTTCTCGCACCACTCGCGGTAGTCCAGCGCTCCGCCACGATGGCTGAGCCAGCGCATGATCACCTTGTTGCGACCGATCACCTGCTGGCGATAGATACCGAGGTTCTGGCGTTCCTTGTTGGGTCCCTTGGTGATGGTCAGGCCCCAGGTGATCAGCGGTGCCACGTCACCTGGCCAGCAATGCTGGATCGGCAGTCTGCCGAGGTCGACGTCGTCGCCTTCTTCGATCACCTCGTGGCAGGGCGCATCCTTGAGCACCTTGGGCGCCATGCTGATGACCTTCTTGAAGATCGGCAGCTTGCTCCAGGCGTCCTTGAGCCCCTTCGGCGGCTCGGGTTCCTTGAGGAACGCCAGCAGCTTGCCGATCTCGCGCAGCTCCGACACCTCTTCCGCGCCCATCCCCAGCGCCACGCGCTTCGGCGTGCCAAACAGGTTGCCGAGTACCGGCACGTTATGGCCAGTGGGGTTCTCGAACAGCAATGCCGGGCCGCCCTTGCGCAGGGTACGGTCGCAAATCTCGGTCATTTCCAGGATCGGCGACACCGGCGCCTGAATGCGCTTGAGCTCGCCGCGCTGTTCCAGGCCGCGGATAAAGTCGCGCAGGTCGCGATACTGCATGCTGGAGCCTCTCGATTCGGGGCGCAAAGTTTAGCGCCGAAGTCGGTATTGCAGAAGAATAGCGATACGACAGACAGACGAAAGCCGGGTTTCCCCGGCTTTTGGAGTACAAAAAATAAGCATTGGATCGTAACGAGCGAAGGTCAGGCAGGGCGAAAGCAGGCGAAAAAGCGGAGTGTACTGTTGTACATGAGCATGACTCGCTCCGCTCGCCCCTTCGGGGCCGTACTAAAGTGCGTTAGCCGCAAGCGGCTTTCTGAGCCTGTTTTCAACGCAGCATCACCTTCGCGCAGTAGATCCTCTTACTTGCGCTTCATGGACATGAAGAACTCGTCGTTGGTCTTGGTCGCTTTGAGCTTGTCGATCAGGAACTCGATGGCGGCGATCTCGTCCATCGGGTGCAGCAGCTTGCGCAGAATCCACATGCGCTGCAGCTCGTCTTCGGCGGTCAGCAACTCTTCGCGACGAGTGCCGGCGCGGTTGATGTTGATGGCCGGGAACACGCGCTTCTCGGCGATACGGCGATCCAGGGGCAGCTCCATGTTGCCGGTACCCTTGAATTCTTCGTAGATCACTTCGTCCATCTTCGAGCCGGTCTCGACCAGCGCGGTAGCGATGATGGTCAGCGAGCCGCCTTCTTCGATGTTACGGGCGGCACCGAAGAAACGCTTCGGCTTCTCCAGGGCGTGGGCGTCGACACCACCGGTCAGCACCTTGCCGGAACTCGGGATCACGGTGTTGTAGGCACGCGCCAGACGGGTGATGGAGTCGAGCAGGATGACCACGTCCTTCTTGTGCTCGACCAGGCGCTTGGCCTTCTCGATGACCATCTCGGCGACCTGCACGTGACGGGTCGGCGGCTCGTCGAAGGTCGAGGCGACCACTTCACCACGCACGGTGCGCTGCATCTCGGTCACTTCTTCCGGACGCTCGTCGATCAGCAGAACGATCAGGTGGCACTCGGGGTTGTTGCGGGTGATGTTCGAGGCGATGTTCTGCAGCATGATGGTCTTGCCCGCTTTCGGCGGGGCGACGATCAGGCCACGCTGGCCCTTGCCGATCGGTGCGCAGAGGTCGATGACGCGGCCGGTGATGTCCTCGGTGGAGCCGTTGCCGGCTTCCATGCTCAGGCGCTTGTTGGGGAACAGCGGCGTGAGGTTCTCGAACAGGATCTTGTTCTTGGCGTTTTCCGGACGGTCGAAATTGATACTGTCGACCTTGAGCAGGGCGAAGTAACGCTCGCCCTCTTTCGGCGGGCGGATCTTGCCGACGATGGTGTCACCGGTACGCAGGTTGAAGCGGCGGATCTGGCTCGGCGATACGTAGATGTCATCGGGGCCGGCGAGATAGGAGGCGTCCGCGCTGCGCAAAAAGCCGAAGCCGTCCTGGAGGATCTCCAGCACGCCATCACCGGAAATTTCCTCACCGCCCTTGGAATGCTTTTTCAACAGCGAGAAGATCACGTCCTGCTTGCGCGAACGGGCCATGTTCTCGATGCCCATTTGTTCGGCCATTTCCAGCAGTTCGGTAATCGGCTTTTGCTTGAGTTCAGTCAGATTCATATAGGAATGACGTAATCATATAAGGAGGGGATGGTAAGCATTGAGCTTGAGAGGCCGCAGCGCGGATAGGCGACAGGCGCCCGCTTTATTGTCGAATGTTCGAGTAGGAATGCGTCGGCAGCGGCGTGCAGGGGGTCGCTTAGGAAAAGCGACAGGCCTGAATGTAACACCGGTTTTACGAATGCGTCTAGCCTTTGGGCAGAAAAAAGCCCCGTTGTCTACGGGGCTATTCGGCGGATCTTACAGGTTGGCGTCGATGAAGGCAGCCAGTTGCGACTTGGACAGGGCGCCGACCTTGGTGGCTTCGACGTTGCCGTTCTTGAACAGCATCAGGGTCGGGATACCGCGCACGCCGAACTTTGGCGGGGTGTCCTGGTTCTCGTCGATGTTCAGTTTGCAGATCTTCAGCTTGCCCTGGTATTCCTTGGAAATCTCGTCCAGAACCGGTGCGATCATCTTGCACGGACCGCACCACTCAGCCCAGTAGTCGACCAGTACCGGGCCTTCTGCCTGGATGACGTCCTGGTCGAAGCTGGCATCGCTGACGTTGGTGATGAATTCACTCATGGGAAGTCTCCGTGTTCGCAGGCAATAACGATAAAAGTGGCGACCATCATAGCCCGGCTAGCCTGGCACAGGAAGGCGCCGGCCATTGAGCGTAGCTATATCGGCTATCGATGCCGACGATGGGCGGCGGCGGCCTGCACACCGGTTCAAGCGGGTCTGCACGCCTCGCCAGACCTGCCTGCGACGGCGGTATGCGTTGGCGCGCGCGCCCTATCGTGTCACGATGAGGGGGTTCTGCCTCGAGATTGATTGATCATGCCGCACTCCCATGCCGAGTCCTTTCCCCTGGTCGCCGCCATCGATCTGGGCTCCAACAGCTTCCACATGGTACTGGCCAAGGCCGATCATGGCGAAATACGCATTCTCGAACGGCTCGGTGACAAGGTTCAGCTGGCGGCGGGTATCGACGAGGCGCGCCAGCTCAGCGAAGAGGCCATGCAGCGCGGCCTCGACTGCCTGAGCCGTTTCGCCCAGCTGACCAACAGCCTGCCCCAGGGCGCGGTGCGCATCGTCGGCACCAACGCTCTGCGTGAAGCCCGCAACCGCGCCGAGTTCATTCGCCGCGCGGAGGCCCTGCTGGGCCATCAGGTGGAAGTCATTTCCGGGCGCGAAGAAGCACGCCTCATCTACCTCGGCGTGTCGCACAGCATCGCCGACACCCCTGGCAAACGCCTGGTGGCCGATATCGGCGGCGGCAGCACCGAATTCATCATTGGCCAACGCTTCGAACCGCTGCTGCGCGAGAGCCTGCAGATGGGCTGCGTAAGCTACACCCAGCGCTATTTCAAGGATGGCAAGATCACCCCGGCCCGCTATGCCCAGGCGTACACCGCGGCACGCCTGGAGATCATGGGCATCGAGCACGGCCTGAGCCGCCTCGGCTGGCAGGACGCGGTGGGCGCCTCGGGCACCATCAAGGCCATCGGCCTGTCGATCCAGTCCGCCGGGCTGAGCAGCAACGGTGAAGTGACCGCCGAGGGCCTGGCCTGGCTCAAGCGCAAGGTGTTCAAGTGCGGCGATGTCGAACGCCTCGACCTGGATGGCTTGAAGCCGGATCGACGGCCGATCTTCCCGGCGGGCCTGGCGATTCTCGAGGCCATCTTCGATGCCTGCGAGCTGAACCGCATGAGCCATTCCGAAGGTGCCCTGCGCGAAGGCGTGCTCTATGACCTGCTCGGCCGTCACCAGCACGAGGACGTGCGCGAGCGTACCCTGTCGGCCTTCATGGAGCGCTACCATGTCGATCAGGAGCAGGCCGCACGCGTCGAGGCCAAGGCGTTGGCGGCACTCGACAAGGTGGCCAGGGATTGGGGGCTGACCGACGACTGGCATCGCGAGCTGCTCAGTTGGGCGGCCAAGGTGCACGAGGTCGGCCTGGATATCGCCCACTACCAGTACCACAAGCACGGCGCCTACCTGATCGAGCACTCGGATCTGTCCGGGTTTTCACGCCAGGATCAGCAGATGCTCGCCCTGCTGGTGCGCGGCCATCGCCGCAACATTCCCAAGGACAAGCTCACCGAGTTCGGCCAGGAAGGGGTGAAACTGGTTCGCCTTTGCGTGCTGCTGCGTTTCGCCATCCTGTTCCACCACATCCGTGGCAGCCAGAACATGCCGACCGTGCGCTTGAAAGCCGGCCCCACCAGCCTGGCGATTCAGTTTCCCGATGGCTGGCTGGCGGCCAATCCGCTGACCCAGGCGGACTTCGAGAGCGAAGCCGACTGGCTCAAGCGTATCGACATCACCCTGACGGTGCGATGACGTTGCAGATGGGCATCGCGCCTGCCATGCCCACTCAAGCGTTTTCCTGCGGTACCGCCCGCCATTCGATCCGCAACGCTTCCTTGCGCGCGAAGCGCACCAGGTGGTCATCCACTACCGCGCACATCCTTGCGACGGCCTCATCGTCCTGGGCCAGGCACTCGAAGCTGAGTGCCCGCTCATCGGCGGACATCAGGCACACACCATAGGGAAACTCTGCCCGTGCTTCCCGGGCATCGAACTCGACAGCGATCTTGTGGCGGAAATGCTTGCACAGCTTGGTCATGTACAGGGAGGCCGCGGCCGTGGCCACGCACCCTTGAAAACGGATCATGCAGGTTTCTCGGATGTTGAGATCACGGTAAGGCATCGAGCGCGCACGAGGGCGAGCTCGCAGGATGGATCGGGGGCGTAGCCGACGCTTCACCTATGCGGCCCGATCCGTACACCGCTCTGCAATCGCAATGGTGGGCAAGAGCGTTGCCAACGCGCCCGACCCACCCGGCGTCCGCGTTATCCCGGCAGCGCTGCCCTGACCTCAGAACTCGACGCTCAGGCTGGTGTAGAAGGTGCGCCCCGGTTCGTTGTAGGTATAGGCGCCGGCCTCGCGCGCGTTGCCCTCGCGGTACAGGCGCTTGTCGAACAGGTTGTCGACGCCCGCGCCGATGCTCAGGTTCTTGGTGATGGCGTAGCTGCCGCTGAAGCCGACCAGCGCATAAGGGGAAATCTCGCGACGCGCGTCGCCGGTCAGCACGTTGCCCTGGTAGTCGTACTTGCCAGGCTTCTGCTTGCCGTACCAGACCACCGAGGCGCGCAACGACAGCGGCTCGCTGACCTGCCAGTCGAAGCTCGAGTTGACCGTGTATTCGGGGATGATCGACAGCGGCTCGCCGGTTTCCTTGTTCACCGACTGCAGCATGTAGGTGAAGTTGGTGTTCCAGTCCAGGTTGCTCGCCAGCGGCATGTTGAGCGTGCCCTCGAGCCCCTCGACCACCGCCTTGGGCACGTTTTCCCACTGGAACACGTCAGCGTTGGCATAGGCCGAGCTGCTACCGCCCAGGGCGCTGCCGACGATGCTGCGCCCGGCCTCGATCTTGTTCTTGTAGTCGTTGCGGAACCAGGTGATGCCGGCGACCCAGCCATCGCGGTTGAATTCGATGCCCAGCTCCTTGTTGACGCTGGTCTCTGCATCCAGCTTGTCGTTGCCCTGCAGGTAGCAGGAACCGCCGGCGCCCCAGCAGCCGGCACCGCGGCTGTACAGCAGGTAGTTCGGGTTCAGCTGGTAGAGGTTCGGCGCCTTGTAGGCACGTGCGATCCCCGCCTTGAGGGTGAAGTCCGCAGCGAGGGTCTGCGAGACGTTGAGTGCCGGGCTCCAGTTGGTACCGACGATGCTGTGGTGATCGACCCGCAGGCCCGGCGTGAGGATGGTGCCGGGACGCAGCTCGATGTTGTCCTCGGCGAACAGCGAGGCGATTCGCGCCGAAATGTCCGATGCACGGCTGCTGTCGCTGATCCCGGGGACCGAACCGGCCTCGGTGGTGGTCTGGGTGTTCGAGGACGGATCGTCCAGCGACTGCTCGACCCACTCGGCGCCGACCGTCAGAACCTGCTCACGGCCCCAGGACAGCGGCAGGTTGACCTCGCTGTGGGCGGTGGTGCTTTCCAGCACGCTGGTGTTGAACAGGCCGCTGGCGGTGATGTTGCCCTCGGGACCGCCGGAGAGCCCTTCCTCCAGGCGCCGGTTGCGGGTCTTCTCGTACTGCAGGTAGCTCAGGGTGGTGCCGAAGTTCCAATCGCCATGGTGGGTCAGGGCGTAGTTCTCGCGGTACATCTTGTTGGTGGTGCGGCCGAGCCAGGGTTCACGATAGGAGGTCAGCGCCGCGGAACCGCTGTTGTTCATGTTGTCGCCCGCGTAAATGTTGCCCTGGCGGCTGAAACCCGCCTCGAAGTCGACGGTCTGCCGGTCGTCCAGGCGCCAGGACAGCAGGCCGTTGATGTCCTTGTTGCGCACCCCCTCGCGGCCGGACGTGGAGCGTGCGCCGGCATTCACCACATGCCCTTCGTTGATGTCCTCGTCGTCCATGTCGGTCTTGCTGAGGTTACCGTACAGGCGGTAGGACAGGTTCTCCGTGACGGGCCCACTGAGGCCGAAGTTGATGCGTTTGCTGGCCCCTTCATCGCTGTGCTGCGGCATGTTCATGTAGACGGTGGCGTTGCCATGGTGCTCGGCGGTCGGCCCCTTGGTGATGATGTTGACGACCCCGCCCGCGGCGCCATTGCCATAGCGGGCCGCGGCGGGGCCGCGCAGCACCTCGATGCGCTCGATCTGGTCGGCCGGCACCCAATTGGTGTCACCGCGGGTGTCACGGTCGCCACGCCAGCCGTAGCGTATCGAGTTGCGCGAGGTGACCGGCTTGCCATCGACCAGGATCAGGGTGTTCTCCGGGCCCATGCCACGGATATCGATCTGCCGGTTGTTGCCACGGGCGCCGGAGCCGCTGTTGCCGGTCAGGTTGACCCCGGGCTGCTTGCGGATGATCTCGGCGATGTCGTTGGCCGGCGGTGCCTTGCGGATGTCCTCGGCGCTGATCACGGAAACCCCAGGGGCCTGTTTGAGCTCTTCCTGGGCAGTGGCCATGACCTTGGTTTCTTCGAGCTGCAGAGCGTCATCGGCCCGCGCCAGGCCGCTCATCCCGCCGGTCAGCAGCAGCGCAGCGGCCACTCGACTGAGCGGCCAGGTTCCATAACGACGATTTCCCACGTGTTTCTCCCCAGAAATTGACGATGCCGGACAAACGTTATCGATTCGTATTTGCAGGAGAGAATTGTCACACGGGATTACCGAGAAAAGGTTTGTGCAAGCAAGAATGATGTTTGCGCAAACGCCTGCTGTGATCATTAATCATTTAAGAATCATTTGCATTTGAGCGCCGTGCGGGGGTAGCCTTGACCGGCGTTTCCGGCACGGGTGCAGGTGAATCCATCCCGCGTTCGCCGGACGGCCGCAAGGCGTCCGCCTGCGCCTCGCTCGCCAAAAGCGGGTGGCCGGATTCGCGCCACCTTTCCGAGGCCGCAGACTCGCTCGCGCAGGCATGCACATGACCAGCCCGAATACCGTCGTACATCCCCAGCAGTTGATCCGTCAGGTCAGCCCCGACCTGCACTTGATAGAGAGCGAACCGTGCGGGGGCGATCTGTTTCGCGGCACGTTGCGCTGGCTGCGCCTGCGCTCCGGGCTGTCGCTGCACAGCTCCGATTGTCATGAGCTGCACAACTTCAGCACCCAGTTGCAGATCGAGCCGCGCCTGAATTTCGTGCTGTTTCTGCAAGGCCGCAGCGACGTGCGTTACGGCGACCGTGATGTCCGCTTCGGCTCGGACGGCCCGGCCGGTTGCGAAGGCGTCGCGTTGTCCCTGGCCGAACCCGTGCTGTTTTCCCGCAAGGCGCGGCGCGGCGCGCATATCCGCAAGCTGGTGGTCAGCCTATCGCCGGATTGGCTCGACAGCGGCGGGCTGGACGGCCAACCCGAGCATGCGGCCATCACTCGCTTCGCCAACCAGCACATGGCCATGCGCCGTTGGCAGCCGTCGGCACGCCTGCAGGCCCTGGCCGCGCAGATTCTTCATCCGCCGGGCTACAACGCCCTGCTCGACAATCTCTACCTGGAGAGCCGCAGCCTGGAGATCGCCAGCGAAGCGCTGGCCATGCTCAGCCAGCAGCCGGTGGGCGCGGCTTCGGGTCTGCGCCCCCAGGAGCATCAGCGGGTACGCCGGGTGCTCGAACTGCTCGACAGTGGTCAGGCCGACGAGTGGACACTGGAGGCCATCGCCCGAGACATCGGCGTCAATATCAATACCCTGCAGCGCCAGTTCCAGGCGAGCCAGGGCATGACGCTGTTCGAGTACCAGCGCGTGCGCAAGCTGGTACAGGCGCGGTCAGCCCTGGAGCGCGAAGGCATCAGCGTCACCCAGGCCGCCTGGCTGGCGGGTTACGGCAGCGCGGCGAACTTCGCCACCGCCTTCAAGCGCCAGTTCGGCCTGACGCCAAGGCAGGTGAGGTCGAAAATCTAGTGACAAGCCGCAAACAGGATCAGGCCCTGCGAGTGGTGTGGGAAATCTCGCCATGCATCGTTGGAGGGCTTGAAAAGGGAAGGCGCGGACGGCTAGTCCATTCCCCGCGTCTTCCGCCTCACCTGGCAAGATTGCTCGCGGCAGGCGGCTCCCGTCGAAACGTCAACAGACCCTGGTGTCCGGCAGCCTCGGTTAAAAGCCTTGGCTGACCGCCATCGGGCCTGCCGCTGACTTGTAACTATTTTTGACAGCGGCGCCAACGTGCAGGCTAGAATCGGGCTCGCCCCATGACCCCGGAGTCACGCCACCTTGGATGCCAGCACGATCAACAGCCTGTTTCTGGTCGGCGCCCTGATGGTGGGCGCGAGCATCATGGTCAGCTCGCTGTCGTCGCGCCTCGGTATCCCCATTCTGGTCATCATCCTCGCCGTCGGCATGGTGGCGGGCGTCGATGGCGGCGGCATCATCTTCAACAATTACCCGATCGCCTATCTGGTGGGCAACCTGGCCCTGGCGATCATCCTGCTCGATGGCGGCGTACGCACCCGCGTCGGCAGCTTCCGGGTGGCCTTGTGGCCGGCGCTTTCGCTGGCCACGGTGGGTGTGCTGATCACCACCGGGCTGACGGGCATGGTCGCCGCCTGGCTGTTCGACCTGAACCTGATGCAGGGCCTGCTGATCGGCGCCATCGTCGGCTCCACCGACGCCGCGGCGGTGTTCTCACTGCTCGGTGACAAGGGACTCAACGAGCGGGTCAGCGCGACCCTGGAAATCGAGTCGGGCAGCAACGACCCGATGGCAGTGTTCCTCACCGTGACCCTGATCGATATGCTCGCCAAGGGCCAGAGCACATTTCACCTGAGCTTTCTCGGCCACCTGGTGCAGGAGTTCGGCATCGGTGCGCTGCTTGGCCTGGGCGGTGGCTGGTTGCTGCTGAAAATCATCAATCGCCTGCACCTGGCCCACGGCCTGTATCCGCTGCTGGTGGTCAGTGGCGGCCTGCTGGTCTTCGCCCTGACCAATGCCCTGCACGGCAGCGGCTTCCTGGCCGTTTACCTGTGCGGCCTGGTGCTGGGCAACCGGCCGATTCGCTCACGCCACGGCATTCTGCACATGCTCGACGGCATGGCCTGGCTGGCGCAGATCGGTATGTTCCTGGTGCTCGGCCTGCTGGTCACGCCCCACGATCTGCTGCCCATCGCCCTGCCCGCCCTGGGCCTGGCACTGTGGATGATCCTTTTCGCACGCCCGCTGTCGGTGATGGTCGGCCTGATTCCGTTCCGCGCCTTCCACAACCGCGAGAAGGTGTTCATCGCCTGGGTCGGCCTGCGCGGCGCGGTGCCCATCATCCTCGCCGTGTTCCCGATGATGGCCGGCCTGCCCAATGCCCAGCTGTATTTCAACCTGGCCTTCTTCATCGTGCTGGTCTCGCTGCTGCTGCAGGGCGCCAGCCTGCCGTGGGTGGCCAAGCTATTGAAAGTCACGGTGCCGCCGGACCCGGCACCGATTTCCCGCGCCGGCCTGGAGGTGCATCCGACCAGCCAGTGGGAGCTGTTCGTCTATCGCCTGGGCGCCGAAAAGTGGTGCATCGGCGCGCACCTGCGGGACCTGAAGATGCCCGAGGCCACTCGCGTCGCGGCGCTGTTCCGCCACCAGCAGTTGCTGCATCCCTCCGGCAGCACCGTGCTGGAAGCCGGCGACATGCTCTGCGTGATCGGCCATGAGCACGACCTGCCGGCCCTCGGCAAGCTGTTCAGCCAGGCCCCGCAACGCGGCCTGGACCTGCGTTTCTTCGGCGACTTCGTGCTCGAGGGCGATGCCCAGCTGGGTGCCATCGCCGCCCTCTACGGGCTCTCCACCGAGCCGCTGGATCGCACGCAACAGTTGGGGCGCTTCATCACCCAGCAGATCGGCGGCGGCCCGGTGGTCGGCGACCAGGTCGAGTGGCAGGGCCTGACCTGGACGGTCGCGGAGATGGATGGGAACAAGATCCGCAAGGTGGGCGTCAGATTCCCCGAAGGCACCCGTCCGGGACCCGGTCTGTCGTTCTGAAACCGCCCGTATCTGGCCAGCCGGCGCCCCGCCCGAACACGGCAGTGCCAATGCGCAGCCGATCGTGAACGGCTTCTGACAGATCGCCGCGCGGGACTCTCCACCAGTCTGTAGACTCAGCAGGACTCCACCCCCGCGATCATGACCATGCTCTCATTCCGTCGTTTTCTTGCCGTTTCCCTGTTGGGCCTGTGCCTGGCCCAATCGCCCGCCTGGGCCGATGCCACCCCGACCAGCGCCGATGTGCAGCGCAGCCTGGATACCCTCGCCGATCGAAAATTGGTGGAGCCGGAACAGTCGCTGGTGCGCCAGATTCTGGAAAAGACCCTGGCGTCGCTGAACGCCCAGGCGCAAAGCCAGCAGAAGTTGGTCGCCCTCGACAAGCAGCTGGCACAGGCGCCACGCCAGACCCAGGAGGCTCACAAAGAGCTGCAAAAGCTCAAGGCCAGCAAAGTGGCCCCGGTGGCGCAGCGCTACGCCGGCAGCAGCGTTGCCCAACTGGAACAGATCATCAGCCAGCGCAGCGCACAGCTGAGTGACTGGCAGAAGCAGAGCAACGATGCCAACACCCTGGTGATCACCGCCCAGACACGACCGGAGCGGGCCCAGGCGGAAATCAGCAACAACCAGACGCGCACCCAGCAGATCAACAACCTGCTGAAGAACGGCCGCGAGGACGGCAAGCCGCTGACCAGCGAGCGCAGCAACCAGCTCAAGGCCGAACTGGCCCAGTTGGGTGCCCAGACCCAGTTGCGTCGCCAGGAGATGGCCGGCAACAGTGTGCTGCAGGATCTGGGCAGCGCCCAACGCGACCTGCTCGACGAGCAGATCCGGCGCCTCGATATCGAGTTGCAGGATCTGCAGACGCTGATCAACGAGAAGCGTCGCAACCAGTCCGAGCGCACCGTGGCCGAGCAGTCCATGGAGGCCCAGAAGGTCGGCGGCTCCGATACCCTGCTGTCGCGGGAAAGCGCGCTCAATGTCAAGCTGTCCGACTACCTGCTGCGCGGCACCGACCGTCTCAACGAACTGACCCAGCTCAACCTGCGCACTCAGCAGCAGCTCGACACCCTGAACCAGACCGATCAGGCCCTCGACGAGCAGATCAGCGTGTTGCAGGGCAGCCTGCTGCTATCGAAGATCCTCTACAAGCAGAAACAGGCGCTACCCAAGCTCAAGCTCGATTCCGGGCTGGCCGATGAAATCGCCGATATCCGTCTCTATCAGTTCGAGCTCAATCAGCAACGCGAGCAGATTTCCAACCCCGGCGCCTATGTCGACAAGCAACTGGCCGCCCAGCCGCCGGAAAGCGTGACACCCGAGCTGCGTCAATCTCTGCTCGACCTGATCGACACCCGCCGGGAATTGCACGACCGCCTCAACCGCGAACTCAATGCGCTGCTCAACGAGTCGATCACCCTGCAGCTCAATCAGAAACAGCTGCAGGACACCGCGACGGCGCTGCGTGCCACCCTCGACGAGCAGATGTTCTGGATTCCCAGCAACAACCCGCTCAACCTCGACTGGTTCAAGAACGTGCCCAGCCAGCTGCAGCGGCAGATCGCCGACCTGCCCTGGCTCGACAACCTGAGCCAGCTCGGCGCCGGACTGATCGAGCGGCCCCTGCTGTTCCTGCCACTGCTGCTGGTGATGGGCCTGCTGCTATACAAGCGTCATTACCTGAGCCAGAAGCTCACCGATCTGCACAAGGACATCGGCCACTTCAAGCGTGACAGCCAGTTGCACACGCCGGTGGCGATCCTCCTCAACGTGTTGCTGGCCCTGCCCGGTACGCTGCTGCTGGCGCTGTGCGGTTTCGCCCTGCAGATGGACGCCCGCGGGCTCAACGTCAACCTCGGTTCGGCGTTCCTGGGGATGGCCCAGGCCTGGTTGGTGTTCTACACGGTGTACCGGATCTTCACCCCAGGCGGCGTGGCCGAGCTGCACTTCCATTGGGCGCGTTCTCACGTCGCCTACCTGCACCGGCAGATCCGCTGGCTGGGCGTGGTGGTCATGGCGCTGGTAGCGGTGGTCACCGTGGCCGAGCACCAGCCGTCGAGCCTGTCCGACGACGTCATCGGCATCGCCGTGGTGCTGACCTGCTACGGCCTGATGATCTGGCTGCTGCAGAAGCTGCTGCTGCGTGGCCCGGCCCGGGAGAACGCGTCGTCGTTCCGCATGTTCATCGGCGTGCTGTTCAGCATGCTGCCCCTGGCCCTGTTTCTCGCCGTGTGCTTCGGCTATTACTACACCGCACTGAAACTCAGCGACCGGCTGATCGATACCCTCTACCTGCTGCTCATCTGGCTGGTCGTCGAGGCCGTATTCGTGCGTGGCCTGGCCGTTGCCGCGCGGCGCCTGGCCTACCAGCGCGCCACCGCCAAGCGCGAAGCGCAAACCGCGGAAGACAGCGAAGGCACGGAAATCCAGCTCGAGGCGCCGACCCTGGACATCGAGCAGGTCAACCAGCAATCCCTGCGCCTGATCCGCCTGACCCTGCTCGGCACCTTCATCGCGGCCATGTACTGGGTGTGGGCCGACCTGATTTCGGTATTCGCCTACCTGGACAACATCACCCTCTACGAATACAACAGCGGTACCGTCGCCGGCAGCGCCGCCTCGCTGATTCCGATCAGCCTGTTCGATGCCCTGTATGCGCTGATCATCGGCGCCATCACCCTGATCCTGGGTCGCAACCTGCCGGGTCTGCTCGAGGTGCTGGTGCTGTCACGCCTGCGGCTCGGCCAGGGCAGTGCCTATGCCATCACCACCCTGCTGTCCTATGTGATTTTCGGTACCGGCATCGTGGTCACCCTGGCGACCCTGGGGGTGAGCTGGAACAAGCTGCAATGGCTGGTCGCCGCGTTGTCCCTGGGTATCGGCTTCGGTATGCAGGAGATCTTCGCCAATTTCATTTCCGGCCTGATCATCCTGTTCGAGCGCCCGGTGCGCATCGGCGATCTGGTGACCATCGGTGGGGTGACCGGCACGGTGAAACGTATCCATATCCGCGCCACCCACATCATCGACAGCGATCGCAAGGAAGTGATCGTGCCGAACAAGACGTTCGTGACCAGCCAGTTGATCAACTGGACGCTGACCGACACGGTGACCCGTATCGTACTGACCTTCGTGGTCAACCGCGGCGACGATCTGGAAAAGGTGCGCACCCTGCTGCTGCAGGCTGCCCAGGAAAACTCGCGGGTGATGCGCGATCCGGCGCCGACCGCTCAGCTGAGCGTCTATGCACCGGGCGGCCTGACCCACGAGCTGAAGTTCTACGTCAAGGAACTGGGTGACCGTGGCGCGGCCACCGACGAGCTCAACCGGCGCATCGACCAGCTGTTCGCCAGCAACAACATCAACCTCTCCGGCACGCCGAAGATGGACATCGTGCTCAGTCGTTCCGCCGCCCCCCATGACACCCTCAAGCTCGACGACGAACAGTTGGCGAGCGCCGAGAAGAATGGCGAGGCAAAACCGTGAAAACCCTCGATACCCTGACCTTCGAAAACCGTTTCGCCGAACTGGGCGACAGCTTTTCGACCGCCGTGCTGCCCGAGCCCATCGCCGAGCCGCGCCTGGTGGTGGTCAGCGAAGACGCCATGGCGCTGCTCGATCTCGCCCCACAGGAAGCACAGCGCGAGGTGTTCGCCGAGCTGTTCTCCGGCAACCAGCTGTGGAGCGATGCCGAGCCGCGGGCCATGGTCTATTCCGGCCACCAGTTCGGCGGCTACAGCCCGCGCCTCGGCGACGGCCGCGGCCTGCTACTGGGGGAGGTGCTCAATCAGGCAGGTGAGCACTGGGACCTGCACCTCAAGGGCGCCGGCATGACGCCCTACTCGCGCATGGGCGACGGCCGCGCCGTGCTGCGCAGCTCGATCCGCGAGTTCCTCGCCAGCGAGGCCCTGGATGCCCTCGGCATCCCCAGCTCGCGGGCACTGTGCGTCACCGGCTCGAGTACCCCGGTGTGGCGCGAAAAGCAGGAAACCGCCGCCATGCTGGTGCGTCTGGCGCAGAGCCACATCCGCTTCGGCCATTTCGAGTACTTCTACTACACCCGCCAACACGACCTGCTCAAACAGCTCGCCGACCATGTGCTGGCCTGCCATTACCAGCAGTGCCTGGAGCACCCGCAGCCCTATCAGGCCCTGTTCCGGGCCGTTCTGGAGCGCACCGCCGGTTTGATTGCCCGCTGGCAAGCCTACGGGTTCTGCCATGGCGTGATGAACACCGACAACATGTCGATCCTCGGCATCACCTTCGACTTCGGCCCGTATGCCTTCCTCGACGACTTCGATGCCAGGCACATCTGCAACCATTCCGACGACAGTGGCCGCTACAGCTTCAGCAACCAGGTGCCCATCGCCCACTGGAACCTCTCGGCGCTTGCCCAGGCGCTGACCCCGCTGGTCGAAGTGGACAGCCTGCGGGAAACCCTCGAGCTGTTCCTGCCGCTGTACCAGGCCCACTACCACGACCTGATGCGCAAGCGCCTGGGCTTCACCACTGCCGAGGACGCAGACGAAGAACTGATCCAGCGCCTGCTGACACTCATGCAGGCAGGCACATCCACGGACTACCACCTGTTCTTCCGCCACCTCGGCGAGCAGGCACCCGCCGAAGCACTGCAGGTGGTGCGCAACGACTTCGTCGACCTCCAGGGCTTCGATGCCTGGGGCGCCGACTACCTGGCCCGCAGCGTCCGGGAAGGCAGCGACCAGGCCGCTCGCCAGGCGCGCATGCACGCCGTCAACCCGTTCTACGTGCTACGCAATTACCTCGCCCAGGAAGCCATCGCTGCCGCCGAGCAGGGCGATTACGCTCCCGTACGGGAACTGCACGAGGTGCTCAGACGCCCCTTCGAGGAACAGGCCGGCAAGCAGCGCTACGCCCAGCGCCCGCCGGACTGGGGCAAGCACCTGGAGATCAGCTGTTCGTCGTGAGCATCAGGGCCAGCCGCAAACCCGCCAATCAGACCGAACCTGTGGCATACCGTCCCGCTACCCTGCGCCGCTTGGCAAAATCGGTGAAGCCGAGCAACAGCAACGCCGTAGTGCAGGCCACCCGGAATGCCAGGGCGCCGCATGTCGCCGGCCAAGGTCGTTGCCCTTGGGCGCCCCACCGCCCTGCCAGCGTCGTAGCCAAGATAGGTGGCGGGGCGAACCGGCCTCAGCGCGCGACCCGGTAAAGCTCGCCCCAGCGCGATTGCCCCTTGGTCGGCTTGGCCGCGAGGACAACGGGACGCAATTGCAGCCCGGACAGTGCCGTACTCATCTGGCGGTAGCCGTACTTGGACGGGTCGTTGGCGTTGCGGAAATCCTTCAACTGCGTCGGCAGGCGCACCAGGTAGAGACCATCCAGCTCGCATTGCACCTGTTCGCTGGCGATGCGTTCGCACTGCTCGTCCCGGAAATCGATGTTCGGTACCTCGGGGAAGAAGCCGTCCACCAGCACGGCTTCGCCGGCGGCGACATCGAAGCTGGCGAACGGCTTGGCCAGCGCCGAGTGCACGTCCAGGGCCTCGACCTTGCGCTCGGAAACGGTATTGGCCCAGCCGGCAGCGCGGGTCTGCTCCGTCACGTCATAGGAGCTGGTCTGCCAGTTCACGCACTCGTTGCTCACCACGCGCACCGTGGTGCAGTAGCTCTGCTCGTAGGTCTTGTTGGCATACTGGGCGTCGCGCCATTCCTGACCACGGTCGTACTCGGCATTGAGTTTTTCCTTGAGTACGGTGTGGCCGAGCGGGGAGGGTTTGGGCGTTTCGCGACCGGTCAGGTTCGGCGTCACCGTGCGCGGTGATTCGTAGTAGCTGTTCTTCAGTTCGTAGTGCCCGGGCTCGACGATGTAGACCTGATACAGCACGCGCCCGAACACCGTCTGGTAATGGCTGCCAGTGACGCCGACGTCAGGCGCCCTGTTGGTGTTGCCGACACGCAGCACGTTGTTCGGCGCCTGGCTGTTGACCCATTCGACTCCGGCCTTTTGCAACTTGGCGAAGTCGTTCATGCCTTCGTTGCTGTTCAGGTCGTAGGTCATGCTGTCGAGGTTGACGGTGGTGGTGACGACGATGGCCTTGCCGGATTGCAGGGCCATGCCGAACAAGTCGTCGGTGGCCTTTTGCAGCGCCTGGCGCTCGGCGATGATCTGCGCCTCGCTCTTCAGGCCAAGCATGTTGGAAGCAGGCTGCAGGGGGACGCAGCCCATCAAGGGCAGCAGTACCAGCGCGATCCGTGCTGGTTTCAGGTGATGGTTCATGTCGTTGCGACTTTCCCGGGACGGCTCGATGATCCCGTGATGCTACGCAGTGCGCGGCACACGCTGGATAGGTCAAGTGTACTAGGGCCTGTTGACGCTTCACGCACGGCCGCCTGCCGCGCGGCACGAGACTTCCAGGCGAAAACCCGGATAATGGCCGCCATTTTGTTTCGCGTGCTGGTGCTGCCCCATGGAAATCAAGGTCAATTTTCTCGACAACCTTCGACTTGAAGCCAAGTTCGACGACTTCACGGTGATCGCCGATCAGCCCATCCGCTACAAGGGCGATGGCTCGGCACCCGGGCCGTTCGACTACTTCCTGGCTTCGTCGGCCTTGTGTGCGGCCTACTTCGTCAAGCTGTACTGCCAGACGCGGGACATTCCCACCGAGAACATCCGCCTGTCGCAAAACAACATCGTCGACCCGGAAAACCGTTACCAGCAGATCTTCAAGATCCAGGTCGAGCTGCCTGCCGATATCTCCGACAAGGATCGCCAGGGCATCCTGCGCTCCATCGAGCGCTGCACCGTGAAGAAGGTCGTACAGGCCGGGCCGACGTTCATCATCGAGCAGGTGGAGAACCTGGATGCCGATGCCCAGGCCCTGCTGGTCCCCGGCAACGCTGCGCAAACCAGCACCTTCATCGCCGGCAAGGACCTGCCCCTGGAGCAGACCATTGCCAGCATGTCGGGCATCCTCGCCAGGCTGGGCATGAAGATCGAGATCGCCTCGTGGCGCAATATCGTGCCCAACGTGTGGTCGCTGCACATTCGCGATGCCAGCTCGCCGATGTGCTTCACCAATGGCAAGGGTGCCACCAAGGAAGCCGCGCTGGCGTCGGCACTCGGCGAGTTCATCGAGCGGCTTAACTGCAACTTCTTCTACAACGATCAGTTCTGGGGCGAAGACATCGCCAACGCGCCGTTCGTGCATTACCCGAACGAGCGCTGGTTCCAGCCGGGCCGCAAGGACGCGCTGCCGGCGGAGATCCTCGACGCGTACTGCCTGAATATCTACAACCGCGATGGCGAGCTGCGCGGCTCGCATCTGTTCGACACCAACTCCGGCAATGAGGAGCGCGGTATCGTCTCGCTGCCATTCGTGCGCCAGTCGGATGGCGAGGTGGTGTATTTCCCCTCCAACCTGATCGAGAACCTCTACCTGAGCAACGGCATGAGCGCCGGCAATACCCTGGCCGAGGCCCAGGTGCAGTGCCTGTCGGAGATATTCGAACGGGCGGTGAAGCGCGAGATCATCGAAGGTGAGTTCGCCCTGCCGGATGTGCCGGCGCAGGTGCTGGCGAAATACCCCGCGATCCTCGCCGGCATCCAGGGCCTCGAAGCCCAGGGCTTTGCGGTGCTGGTCAAGGACGCGTCGCTGGGCGGCGAATTCCCGGTGATGTGCGTGACTCTGATGAACCCGCGCACCGGCGGCGTGTTCGCCTCCTTCGGCGCGCACCCGAGCCTCGAGGTGGCGCTGGAGCGCAGCCTTACCGAATTGCTCCAGGGCCGCAGTTTCGAGGGTCTCAACGACCTGCCCCAGCCAACCTTCGAAGGCCACGCGGTCACCGAGCCGAACAACTTCGTCGAGCACTTCATCGACTCCAGCGGCGTGGTGTCGTGGCGCTTCTTCAGTGCCAGGTCGGATTACCCGTTCGTGGAGTGGGATTTCACCGGGCAGGGTGCCGACTCAAACAGCGAGGAGGCGGCGACCCTGTTCGGCATCCTCGAAAGCATGGGCAAGGAATGCTACATGGCGGTGTACGAGCACATCGGCGCCACGGCCTGTCGCATCCTGGTGCCCGGCTATTCGGAAATCTATCCGGTGGACGACCTGATCTGGGATAACACCAACAAGGCGCTGTTCTTCCGCGCCGACATCCTCAACCTGCACCGTCTCGACGACGCCGAGCTGGCGTCGCTGGCCGAGCGCCTGGTGGAGAGCGAGCTGGACGATTACACCGACATCAAAACCCTGATCGGCATCGAGTTCGACGACAACACCGCCTGGGGCCAGCTGACCATCCTCGAGTTGAAGCTGCTGATCTACCTCGCCCTGGAGAAGACCGACGAGGCCAAGGAAGCGGTGGAGATGTTCCTGCAGTACAACGACAACACGGTCGAGCGCGGCCTGTTCTACCAGGCGGTGAATGCGGTGTTGGAAATGCGCCTCGATGAGGACCTGGAGCTGGCGGACTACGAAACCAACTTCCGCCGCCTGTTCGGCGACGAGCGAATGGACGCAGCCATTGGCTCGGTATACGGCAGGGTACGCTTCCACGGCCTGACGCCGACCAGCATGCAACTGGAAGGACTCGACAGGCACCTGCGCCTGATCGACAGCTACAAGAAGCTGCATGCGGCACGGGCCAACGTAGTGGCCTGATCCGACTGGCAGCCGTCGACACAAGGCGCCTGCGGGTGCTTTGCGTTTTCTGCCCGACCCCCTGCGTGGGCGACCCGCACTACCGCCTGGCCGCCTCGAACCCGGCATGCTCCGCCAACCGCTCGGCCATATAGGGATAGAACGGATTGGACGTCACCCGTTGCAACGCCTCCATGCTGACCAGCAGTACCCCCCGCTCGCCGCGCACTGACAGCGCACCGAGGTGCACGCCGTAATCCTCCGGCTCGTCAGGTTGCAAGCCGTACAGCGAGTCGCTCGGCGGGAACGGCAGGGCGACGTGGGACAGGGAGAACACCTCACGGGGAAATGCCAGGCCGAGTGGCATGAGCCGTTCGTCAACGGCACCGGCTTCGGTGATGCGTGCGGCGGCATCCAGCGTCTGCGGCGAAGCGTTGCCGACCAGTGTGGTGCGGTAATCACGGGGCGGGGCCGGCAGCAGGTCGCCGGGCGATTTGGCGTGGGCGCCGAGCAACGGCCCGAAATCCACGAAACGGTTGAGGTCGAACAGCACCAGCTCGCTGCCGTTGGCGGGCAAACGGGCATACAGGGCATCGACCACCGCAGGTGTGCTGACGGTGTAATCGACCAGCGACTGGAACGTCAGCAGCGGCGGCAGTTCCCCCAGCGCTCCACGTTCGCTCAGGGTGACGATCTGCTCCTGCAGCGCCGTGGTGAACAGATAGGACTGGCGTGCGGCATTCAGGGCGAAGGAGTTGTACTTGAACGGGTTGTACTCGGGTAGCACATCCAGCCAGGCGGCCTTGGCGAACGCCGGGAACACGGCCGGTAGCCCGGCCAGTCCGGCGAAGCGGGCATAACCGGCCACGCCGATCATCGGCGAGATCAGGGTCAGGTGATCCGGCCGCGCCAACTCATCGTTGCCCAAGGCATCCAGCGTGTATTTGAGGGCCAGGCCACCGCCCGCCGAGTAGCCGACCAGGTGCAGCGGATCACCGGCACGGGTCAGGCGCCTGGCCTCGCGTACGGCCAGGCGCGTGGCTGCCAGCCAGTCCTGCCAGGCCACGTCGGTAAGCGCGCCGGGTGTGGTGCCGTGCCCCGGCAGGCGCAGGCCGACGACGACGAAGCCGGCCTCACGGTACAGCCTGGCGATGTGCCGCAGGCTGTAGGGCGAATCGCTCAGCCCGTGGAGCATTACCGCGGCGCCTCGTGGCTTGCCCTCTGGCTCCAGCACGTAGGAACGGTTCCAGTCCCATTCGAAGCGCGAGGCGTTCAGCGGGCTGTCGGCGAAGTAGCGGTTGTCGGCCACCCGCTCGGCATCGTCGAGGCGCTGGTAGACCTTGCCCGGCAGCGAAGCGAACAGGGCCTGCTCGGCCAGCAGGTAGTCCTGCCAACTGGCGGAGTCCAATTCGTCGGCGCTCAGTTCGTGGGGGACGAAGGTATGCCAGGGGCTGAGGTCGGGTTTGCTGTGCGCGTCATAGATCCGCAGGGCGAAAAAGGTCAGGGCAGTCACGGCGACTACCAGCGCGGTCAGGCGTACCCACTTCTTCACCACGGCCTTCATGCTTCAACCTCTCGAATGCGAATGGTTCATGATAACCCTGGACGTATCACTTCGTGGGTATGTCGTTTGGGTATAACCGAGCCCCGAACACCTGCTTATCTATTAAATCGAATAGACATATAGACCTTTCCAAAGGTTCTTAGACCTCGAGGCAAAAGCCGTTTATCGTCGGCGCCGCTGCAAAACGCCTGTTCTACCACCCGCTGTCAGGCCTCTACACCGCATGAAAATTCGCAATCTCGATCTCAGCGCCAGCCCGGTCAACGATGCACACCAGGCCCTGGGATTACCCCCCGTCGAAGACCACGTTTCCCACCCGGACAACCACCCGATCCTGCGTGCCGCCATGTGGTTCGCCATCCTCACCCTGGCTGGCCTGCTGCTGTTTCTCGCCTGGCGCCTGTTCTTCGGCAACCACGAGAGCAGCGGCCTGGAAATCATCGAGGACGCGCTGACCAGCCGCGCCTTCTGGAGCGCCGTGGCGGTCGGCTTCTTCGCCCAGGTCATCGATGGTGCGCTGGGCATGGCCTATGGCATCACCGCCACCACCTTCCTGCTCAGTACCGGCGCCACGCCGGCGGCCGCCAGTGCCAGCGTGCACATCGCCGAAGTGTTCACCACCGGGTTGTCGGGGATCTCCCACGCCAAGCTGGGCAACGTCAACAAGGCGCTCTTCCTGCGCCTGCTGCTGCCGGGCATCATCGGGGCGGTTCTCGGCGCGGTGCTGATCACCACCTTCGACGGCGAGGTGATGAAGCCCTTCATTTCCGCCTACCTGTTGCTGATGGGCCTGTACATCCTGCACAAGGCCTATCGCCACGTGCGATTGGTCAAGAAGGAGCCCAAACACGTCGGCAAGCTGGCCTTGTTCGGCGGGTTCGTCGACGCCGCCGGTGGCGGTGGCTGGGGCCCGGTGGTCACCAGCAGCCTGCTCGGCTCGGGCAGCGACCCGCGCACCACCATCGGCTCGGTGAACTTCGCCGAGTTCTTCCTGACCATCACCAGCGCCACCTCGTTCATCCTGCTGGCCGGCCAGCCGGATACCTGGCTGATGGTCGCCGGCCTGGTGTTCGGCGGCATGTTCGCCGCGCCGCTGGCCGCGCTGCTGTGCAAGACGCTGTCGGCACGCACCCTGCTGACCATCGTCGGCTGCCTGATCACCTGCATCAGTGCCTACAACATCTACGCCAGCCTCAGCTGAAAGGCGGGGAGCGAGTGTCGTTACCACAAGGCCGTGAGCCCTCCCAGGATGCGCCCCTCGGTACCGTCATCCGGGTGGCGCTGCGCTCGCCCCCGGGGCGATGGATCGCGCGACCTGGCGGCTCCGAGGCATGCCCTGAGGCGACCCGCGCCTTGCCAGGCCGGCTCACAGCCCATAGGCTGCGGGCGAACGTCTTCGCGGAGCCTGTCATGAACGAGTCGCCGATCATTCCCTGCCCCGGTTGCAGCAGCCTCAACCGGATCCCGGCCGCTCGCCTGAGCGAGGCACCGCGCTGCGGTCACTGCAAGGCCGAGGTGCTGCCAGGTACGCCGTTCGAGCTTGGCCAGGGCAACTTCGCTGCGCAACTCAAGGGTGACCTGCCGTTGCTGGTCGACGTCTGGGCGGCCTGGTGCGGGCCCTGCCGCAGCTTCGCGCCGACGTTCACGCAAGCGGCCAGCGAACTGCGTACCCGCTGCCGGCTTGCCAAGCTGGACAGCGAAGCCCATCCACAGCTCTCCACCCAGTTGGGCATCCGCTCGATTCCGAGCCTGATTCTGTTTCGTGACGGCAAGGAAGCAGCCCGACAGAGCGGCGCCCTGCCCCTGCCGCAATTGCTCGCCTGGCTCAATGCACAGGGTGTCTGACAGGCAACGCCTGCGACTTCGTCCCGGGTATCGCCGCGCCCGACGCCGCGCTACCAGAACATCACCGCAGCCTTCGCTTGAGCACAGCGATACCCAGGAAAGCCTTGGTCAGCGTTGCTGCAGCAGGTCGTGCAGTTCGACGTACTGCTGGGTGAGCTTGTGCCGTGGATCGAGGTAGATCAGCGGCGTGCAGGCCTGGTGCGACTCGCGCATCTTCACCGAGCTCATCAGGTTCACCGGCAGCACCGGCAGGCCCTCGGCGATCAGTTCGTCGAGCAGTTGCTGCGGCAGCGTAGCGCGCGGCTGGAACTGGTTGACCACGATGCCTTCCACTTCCAGCGTTTCGTTGTGATCCTCCTTCAGCTCTTCGATTTCACGCAGCAGGCCGAACAGCGCGTTGCGCGAAAAGGTGTCGCAGTCGAAGGGGATCAACACACGGTCGGCCGCGATCAATGCGGACACCGTATAGAAATTCAGGGCCGGCGGCGTATCCAGGTAGATCTGCTCGTAGTCCTCGGACAGCTCCTCGAGGAGTTTGCGCAGCTTGTTGATCTTGTGCTTCTGCTCCAGCTTGGGCTGCAACTCGGCCAGCTCGGCCGTGGCGGTGATCACGTGCAGGTTGTCGAAGGGCGTTTCGTAGATGTCGACCTTGCCCTTCTTGGCGAACGGCCCGCCGGACAGGGTCTGCTTGAAGAAGTCGGCGATGCCCATGGGAATTTCGTCGCCGCTCAGCCCGGTCAGGTAGTGGGACGAGTTGGCCTGGGCGTCCAGGTCGACCAGCAGTGTCCGGTAGCCCTGGGAGGCACTCACCGCCGCCAGGTTGCAGGCAATGCTGGATTTGCCCACCCCGCCTTTCTGATTGAAAACCACGCGCCGCATCTGCATTTCTCCGCTCTCTAGTACATTCATACTAGCCATAGGTTCTTGACAGTAGCGAGAAACGCCGGGATGGGCATCGCCCATCAGAAAATCGCTACTTAATGTTTGCGACGAAAAGTCATCCCCCGGATAATGCGCGCGCATCACCAGCTCCCCATCGACAAGGCTCTTGTCGCACAGGACAGTCGACCAGACAAGGAAATGCCCGGCGGGCCAAGCAGAGTTCCACCTAGAAATGCATTTCAGGATCGATCAATGGCGTGCCTGGGCTCCCGGCCTGGACAGTACGGATGACTGGCTGGTCTGGAGCTCGGCGCCCGGACGCCTGCACGATACTGGCGAGCAGCCCGATGTCGGCTTCCTGCCGGCCATGCAGCGCCGCCGCCTGAGCCGCCTGGCTCGCATGGTGTTCCAGGTCGCCTGGCCGCTGGCCGAGGGGCATCCGGCTTTGCCGCTGGTATTCGCCTCGCGCCATGGTGAAACCCCGCGCAGCCTGAGCATTCTTCAAGACCTTGCAAGAGCAGAACCGCTGTCGCCAACGCAGTTCAGTCTTTCTGTTCATAACGCGATCATCGGCCAATGGTCGATCCTGCGCGGCGATACCAGCGAGATGACGGCCCTGGCCGGCGAGGGAGATGGCCTGGAAATGGCCATGCTGGAAGCCGCCACGCTGCTCGCCGATGGCGCACCGGCCGTGTTGCTGGTGATCGGCGAAGAGGCCCAGCCGGAGCTTTATATGCCCTTCATCGACGATGTTCCCTTCCCCTACGCGCTGGCCCTGCTGCTGATGCCGGGCGAGGACTGGCATCTGCAGCTACGCACGGGCAGCGGCCCGCGCGCACCCTGGCCGCATCCGTTGAGCCTGATACAAGGCCTGTGCAACGGATACGTCACCCTCGAACACACCTGGAAAGAGCGCCAATGGACCTGGTCACGGAAAAGCCTGTGAGGCGCTACAGCGCGCCCTACTGGTGGCGGCTGATCGCGACGGCGGCGAGCTTTACCCTGTTCGGTATCGGCGGCCTGCTGCTGCGCGTGCTGGTATTTCCCGTGCTGTCACTGCTGCCGGGCGATGCCCTGGCCCAGCAGCGCCGTGCCCGCCAGGTGGTAAGCTGGAATTTTCGTACTTTCGTGAAGTTCATGCACCGCAGTGGCGTGCTCACCTACGAGGTCGAGAATGCCGAGCGCCTGGGCCGCCCAGGGCAGATGATCATCGCCAACCACCCTTCGCTGATCGACGTGGTGGTGACCATCGCCTTCACCCACAATGCCAACTGCGTGGTGAAGCAGAGCCTGTGGAACAACCCCTGCATGCGCGGGCCGATCCGTGCCGCGGGCTACATCAGCAACAGCGGCAGCCTGGACATGCTCGACGAGGCCGCAGGCGCGCTGCAGCAGGGCCAGACCCTGATCATTTTCCCGGAGGGTACCCGCACCACGCCGGGCCGCCCACCTGAATTCCACCGCGGCGCCGCGGCCATCGCCCTGCGCGGCGCGCGCCTGATCACCCCGGTGGTGATCAGCGTGACCCCGACCACCCTGACCAAGGCAGAGCCCTGGTACCGGATCCCGGCGCGGCGCTTTCACGTCCACCTGCGCGTGGGCGAAGACATCGACCCCGCGCAGTTCAGCGCCATGGGCCCGGCGCCTGTGGCCTCGCGCAAACTCAACGACCATCTGCACCAGCATTTCATTAAGGAGCTCGCAAGCGATGAGCGCTCTACAGCTTGAAATCAAACACCTGATCATCGACTCCCTGGGGCTCGAAGACATCACGCCGCAGGATATCGACGACGACCTCACCCTGTTCGGTGAAGGCCTCGGCCTGGACTCGGTCGATGCGCTGGAGCTGGGCCTGGCGATCCAGAAGCGTTTCGGCATCAAGATCGACGCCGAGGCCAAGGATACCCGCACCCATTTCGCCAACGTGGCCAGCCTGGCAGCCTTCGTTGCCAGCCGCCAGGCAGCCTGAGGACGACCACCATGCAGACCCGTGACGATATCTTCGACACCTTGCGCGACGCGCTGGTGGAGCTGTTCGAGCTGAGCCCCGAACGGATCAGCCTGGACGCCAACCTCTACGAGGACCTGGAAATCGACAGCATCGATGCCGTCGACCTGATCGACCATATCAAGCGCCAGACCGGCAAGAAGATCGCCGCCGAGGCGTTCAAGTCGGTGCGTACCGTCGGCGACGTGGTCGAAGCGGTGTATCAGTTGGTCAATGCGGAACCGGCATGAGCCGTCTGCTCGGCCTGTTGGTGGCCCTGGTCAGCGTGGCCTACCCATTCGCCGTGTATTTCGGTGCAGGCCACGTTTCGCCCGCGCTGTTCGCCGGGCTGCTCGGCGGCCTGTGGCTGGCCCGCCTGCTCGCCAACCCGCATGACCGCGACGGCCGCAGGATGACCGGTGCGGTGCTGGTGTTCTGCCTGCTGCTGGCCCTGGCCGACGAGCCGACGCTGCTGCGCTGGTACCCGGTACTGGTCAGCGCGCTGTTGCTGGCCCTGTTCGCCGGCAGCCTGAAGATCGGCATGCCGATGGCCGAGCGCCTGGCCCGCTTGCGCGAGCCGGAACTGCCGGAAATCGCAGTGCGCTATACCCGCCGGGTGACGGAAGTGTGGGCGGTATTCCTGCTCGCCAACGGCCTGGTGGTGGTGGCCCTGAACCTGTGGGCACCGCTGTCCTGGTGGACACTCTACACCGGGCTGATTTCTTACCTGCTGATGGGCCTGCTGTTCGCCGGCGAATGGCTGGTGCGTCAACGTGTAAGGAGATTCGCATGAACTGGCTGAGCCTCGACAACCTGTTGCTGGAGGCGGACGCCAGCCGCCAGGTAACCCCAACGCTCGACCACGCGCAGCTGTGCCAGCGCGCACTGGGCCTGGCGGCGCACTGGCAGGCCACGGGGGTGAAGCGCATCGCCCTGCATCTGGAGGATGCCTGCGAGCTGGCCATCGCCCTGCTCGCTGCCTGGCAGGCCGACATTCACGTGCTGCTGCCGGCCGATGCCCAGCAGCAGACACGCCAGCGCCTGGGTGCCCAGGTCGACCTGTGGCTGGAGCACCTGGATGAATCGGTGGCTGCCGCACCGCTGGCCGCCCGCCCGCTGGATCGTCAGCGCTGCCGCCTGACCCTGTGCACTTCGGGTTCCAGCGGCGAGCCCAAGCTGATCGACAAGAGCCTTGGCCAATTGGCCAACGAAGTGCAGGCGCTGGAAGACCTGTGGGGCGAGCGCCTCGGCGAGGCCCTGATCATCGGTAGCGTGGCCACCCAGCATATCTACGGCCTGTTGTTCCGTGTGCTCTGGCCGCTGTGCGCCGGCCGGGTATTCCTGCCCAAAGCACTGCCCTTTCCTGAAGACCTGCAACTGGCCAGCCTGCCCCACCCGGCGTTTGCCTGGGTCACCAGCCCGGCGCTGCTCAAGCGCATGGGCGACAACCTCGACTGGCCGGCGCTGAGCCGCGTCCGCCAGGTGTTTTCCTCCGGCGGCGCATTGCCGGCCGAAGCCGCCGCCTCCGTGCAACAACGCCTGGGTCAGTGGCCGACGGAAATCTACGGTAGCTCGGAAACCGGCGGCATCGCCTGGCGCCAGGGCGGCGAACACTGGCAACCCTTCGCGGACGTGCAGCTCGCGCTGAACGACGAGGGGGCCCTGCGCCTGAGCTCGCCCTATCTGCCGGCGGGGCACTGGGAGCAGATGGCCGACGCCGCGCAGATCGAGGCCGATGGCCGCTTGATGCTCGGCGCCCGTCTGGACCGCATCGTCAAGCTGGAAGAGAAACGCATTTCCCTGCCCCTGCTGGAACAGGCCCTGGCTCTGCATGACTGGGTCAGTGAAGCGCGCCTTGGCGTCTTGCAGCAGGGCCGTGCCTTTCTCGGTGCACTGCTGGCGCTGTCTCCGGAAGGCCAGCACGTGCTGCGTAATCAGGGTCGTCGCCATCTGACCGAGGGCCTGCGCCAGCACCTGGCCGGCCATTGCGAGCCCATCGCCCTGCCACGCCGCTGGCGCCTGCTGCCCCATCTGCCCTACAGCAGCCAGGGCAAGCTGGGGCAGGCGCAGGTCAACGACCTGCTGGCCGCCGACCGCCCCACCCGGGTCGAGCCACTCAGCGCGCGGGAAGAGCAAGGCGAGTGGCACCTGGAGCTGGACGTACCCCTGGATCTGGCGCACTTCAGCGGCCACTTTCCGGGTACGCCGGTGCTGCCAGGTGTGGTGCAGATCGATTGGGCGCAACAGTTGGCGCGTACCCTGATCAGCGATCTGCCGCCACTGTTCGGTGGCATGGAAGTGCTCAAGTTCCAGCAACTGGTTCGCCCTGGCGACCGCCTGCAGCTGAGCCTGCGTTTCGACACCGAACGCAACAAGCTGTACTTCACCTTCCGCAACGGCGAGGCCAACTGCTCGTCCGGCCGCATCCTGCTCAAGGCCGCGCCATGACGCCGACTGCAACCGTTCATCGCCCTTGCGCACTGATCCCGGTGTACAACCATGAGCATGCGCTGCCCGCCGTGGTCGCCGCCCTGCTCGAAGCCGGGCTGCCTTGCGTGCTGGTCGACGACGCCTCCAGCCCGGCCTGCGCGGCGGTGATCGACCGGCTCGCGGATGAGGCCGAGACCTACCTGCTGCGCCTGCCCCACAACCGGGGCAAGGGCGGCGCGGTGATGGCCGGCCTGCGCGAAGCGCAGCGCCTGGGTTTCAGCCATGCCCTGCAAGTGGACGCCGATGGCCAGCACGACCTGCTGGCGGTACAGGCCTTTCTCGACGAATCCCGCGCCCATCCCGAGGCGATCGTCTGCGGCTACCCGCAGTACGACGCCAGCGTGCCCAAGGGCCGCCTGTATGCCCGGTACCTGACCCACGTATGGGTGTGGATCAACAGCCTGTCGCTTGAGATCCGCGATTCGATGTGCGGCTTTCGGGTCTACCCGCTGGCCACCAGCGTGGCGCTGATCGACTCGGCGAAGCTGGGCACGCGCATGGACTTCGACTCGGAGATTCTCGTCCGCCTGTCCTGGCGCGGACAGCCGATGCGCTGGCTGCCGACCCGTGTGCACTACCCCGCGGACGGCATCTCGCATTTCCGCCTGTGGCAGGACAACCTGCTGATCTCGAAAATGCATGCGCGGCTGTTCTTCGGCATGCTCTGCCGCGCGCCCTGGCTGCTCTACCGGCGGTGGCGCTGATGGAGCGCAGCAGGCATTGGGCCGGCCAGCGCGAACGAGGCAGCTTCGCGCTGATGAAATTCACCGCCCTGACTGCCCGCCATCTGGGCCGCCGCGCGCTGAGCCCGCTGCTGTACCTGATCGTCGCCTACTTCTTCCTGTTCGGCGCCAAGGCGCGGCGCAGCATTCGCCAGTACCAGCACAACCTGGCGAACTGGAGCGGGCGCCCTGGGCTGCGCCCGACCCGCCGTTCGGTCTTCGCCCAGTTCATGGCCTTCGCCGACAGCCTGCTGGACAAGCTGGACGTGTGGAGCGGCCGCCTGAACTTCAGCGATATCGAGCTGCTCGATCCCCATGGCCTGCATGACCAGATGAGCGGAACACGCGGTCAGCTGCTGGTCGGTGCCCACCTCGGCAACCTCGAGGTGTGCCGTGCCCTGGCCGAACTGAGCGCCCAGGTGCGCATGAACGTGCTCGTCCACACCCGGCATGCCGAGCAGTTCAATCGTCTGCTCAAGGAAACCGGCGCCAACAACCTGCGGCTGATCCAGGTCAGCGAACTGGATCCGGCAGTGATGATGCGCCTGGCCGACCACCTGGAGCGCGGCGAATGGCTGGCGATTGCCGGCGATCGCGTGCCACTGCACGGCGAGCGCACGGTGGACGTGGACTTTCTCGGCCAGTCGGCGCCGCTGCCCCAGGGTCCCTGGCTGCTCGCCGGGCTGTTGCAATGCCCGGTCAACCTGATCGACTGCCTGAAGATCGATGGCCGCTACCAGGTCATGCTGCAACCCTTCGCCGATGCCGTGCAGTGGAAGCGCAGCGAGCGTGAAGCGGTCATCCGAGGTTGGGCACAACGCTACGCCGACCACCTGGCCCGACGCTGCCTGCAAGCCCCGCGGCAGTGGTTCAATTTCTATCCGTTCTGGAACGACCATGACAACCCATCAGCCTGAAACGGTGACCTTCGGCGCTCAGCCGCTGCGTCTTGAGCAGATCGTCGGCCTGGCCCAGCGCACAGCGCGCGCGACGCTGGACACGAGTCCCGAATGGCGGGACCGCATTGGCCGCGGCGCACGCTTCGTCGACGGCCTGCTGGACCGCGAAGGCATGATCTACGGCATCACCACCGGCTACGGCGACTCCTGCGTGGTGGCGGTACCGCTGCACCAGGTCGAGGCGCTGCCCCGTCATCTGTACACCTTCCACGGCTGCGGCCTGGGCAAGCTGCTCGACGAGCAGGCCACCCGAGCGGTGCTGGCGGCCCGCTTGCAGTCGCTGTGCCAGGGCATGTCGGGGGTTCGCCTGGAGCTGCTGGAGCGTCTGCAGGCGTTCATCGAACACGACGTGCTGCCGCTGATTCCGGAAGAGGGCTCGGTGGGCGCCAGTGGCGACCTGACGCCGCTGTCCTACATCGCTGCGACCCTGTGTGGCGAGCGCGAGGTCATGTACCGCGGTGAGCGACGCAGCGCCGCTGACGTGCACGCCGAGCTGGGCTGGACGCCACTGGTGCTGCGCCCCAAGGAAGCCCTGGCGCTGATGAACGGCACCGCGGTGATGACCGCCCTGGCCTGCCAGGCCTATTCCCGTGCCGATTACCTGCTCAAGCTGGCGACACGCATCACCGCGCTCAACGTGATCGCCCTGCAGGGCAACCCGGAGCACTTCGACGAGCGCCTGTTCGCCGCCAAACCGCACCCTGGCCAGAACCAGGTCGCCGCCTGGATTCGCCAGGACCTGGCCATCGACGCACCGACCGCGCCACTGCATCGCCTGCAGGATCGCTACTCGATCCGCTGCGCGCCGCACGTACTGGGCGTGCTGGCCGACAGCCTGGGGCTGCTGCGCCAGTTCATCGAAACCGAACTGAACAGCGCCAACGACAACCCGCTGATCGACCCCGACGAGGAACGCGTGCTGCATGGCGGGCATTTCTACGGCGGGCATATCGCCTTCGCCATGGACAGCCTGAAGAACCTGATCGGCAACCTCGCCGACCTGCTCGACCGGCAGCTCGCCCTGCTGGTCGATACCCGTTACAACCACGGCCTGCCGAGCAACCTGTCCGGTGCCCCGATGGAAACCGCGATGATCAACCATGGCTTCAAGGCCGTGCAGATCGGCGCCAGCGCCTGGACGGCCGAAGCCCTGAAGAACACCCTGCCGGCCAGCGTGTTCTCGCGTTCCACCGAATGCCACAACCAGGACAAGGTGAGCATGGGCACCATCGCTGCCCGCGACGCGTTACGCAGCCTGGAGCTGGCCGAGCAGGTCGCCGCGGCCACCCTGCTCGCCGCCAACCAGGGCGTGTGGCTGCGCCAGCGTGCCGGGTCGACTGCCCTGCCGGCCACCCTGGCGGACATGCACGGGCAACTCGGCGAAGACTTCCCGCCGCTGATCGAGGATCGTGCCCTGGAAAACGAGCTGCGCCTGTGCCTGCAACGCATCCGTGGCCAGCACTGGAGTCTTTATGTCTGACCTGACTTCTGTGGGAGCGCGCCAGGCGCGCGAATCGCGGGCATGGCCCGCTCCCGCATCCCACGCCATGACAGTGGAGTTCATCGCTCATGCGTAGCAAAGGCGTACTGCAGGCCGAGGTGGAAATCCTCGTGCCGTTCTTCGACGTGGACATGATGGAAATCGTCTGGCACGGCCACTATGTCAAATACTTCGAACAAGCCCGCTGCGCCTTGCTCGACCGGCTCGACCACGGCTACCCGCAGATGCGCGACAGCGGTTACGCCTGGCCGGTGATCGACCTGCAGTTGCGTTACATCCGCGGCGCCCGCTTCGGTCAGCGCATCACGGTGTGCGCCGACCTGGTGGAATGGGAAAACCGCCTGAAGATCCACTACCTGATCAGCGACAGCGCCACCGGCGAACGCATGACCCGCGGCAGCAGCGTGCAAGTGGCGGTGGAGATCGCCAGCCGCGAGATGCAGTTGGCTTCGCCTCAGGTATTCATCGATGCCGTACAGCGGGTGATCGGATGAACGCCCTGGCGCGCTTCACCCTGGTGATCGGCCTGCTGCTCGCGGCATCGAGCAGCCAGGCCGAGTCCCTGACCCTCGATCAGCTCAGTCGGCAGTTGTCGCAGCATCCCGTGGTGCGCGGCCCGTTCATCCAGGAAAAGCACCTGCGTGCCCTGCCGCAACCACTGACCAGCAGTGGCACCTTCGTGCTGGCGGCCGACGCCGGCCTGCTGTGGACGCTGGAAAAACCACTGCAGCAGCAATATCGCATCGACGCCACGGGCATCGCCCGGCGCAGCGCCGGCGGCTGGCAGTTGCAGCCGGGGCGCGACGTCGCCGCCCAGCAGAGCAAGCTGTTCCTCGACGTGCTCAAGGGCAACCACAGCGGCCTGGCGCGGGACTTCGAGCTGCAGCTCGAGGGCGACACCAGGGCCTGGACGCTGACCCTGCTGCCGACCTCGCTGCTGCTCAAGCAGGTATTCAGCCGCATCGACATCGGCGGTGGCGAACTGGTCGAACGCATCGAACTGCACGAAACCCAGGGCGACCGTACGCTCTTGCGCATGCCCGCCAGCGTCCCGGCCGATACCCTGAGCGAACAGGAGCGCCAGGATTTTGTCCGCTGAATCGACCCCGGGCCTGCTCGAACGCCGCCTGCCGCGGCTGTTCGGCGTGCTGTTGCTGGCCCTGCTGGCCCTGAGCGCCTGGCAATGGCGCAACGGCCCGCCGGTGGCGGCCAGCATGCTCGCCCTGTTGCCCAGCGGCGCCGGCGACGCCCGCCTGCAGCAGGCAGAAGCGCGCATGCAGGAGCCGATCCAGCACGATCTGCTGGTGCTGGTCGGCCACCCCGAGCGCGAGCGTGCCGTCGCCCTGGCCGCCGAGCTGGGCCGACAATGGCGTGACAGCGGCCACTTCGAACGGGTGCGCTGGACACTCGACAGCGACCTCGACGCCCTGCGCCAGGACCTGCACGCAAGCCGCCTCAACCTGCTGCCTGCCGCCGACCGCCAGTTGCTGATCGAACGACCCCAGGCCTTCATAGCGCAACGCGCCGCGGCGCTGTTCGACCCCTTCGCCTCCTTCAGCCTGCTGCCGCCGGAGCAGGACTGGCTGGGTCTCGGCGCCCGCGCCCAGCAGGCGCTGAATCTTGGCGGCCGGGTGCAGCCGGACCTGGCCAGCGGCACCCTGCTGGTTCAGGAGCCAGGCATGACCTGGGCCGTTTTGCACCTGCGCAGCCGTGGCGATGCCTTCGACATGCAGGCACCGCTGGCCATCGCCCAGGGCATCCAGGCGGCACGTGCCACCACCGAGGCCGCCGGCGGGCAATTGCTCGCCACCGGCGGCGTACTCTACGCGGCGGCCGGCCAGAACAAGGCGATGGGCGAGATGACCTTGATCGGCGGCGCCGCCAGCCTCGGCACCCTGCTGTTGTTGCTGCTGGCTTTCCGTCGCCCGCGGGTGCTGCTCAGCCTGCTGCCGATCGGCGTGGCCCTGCTGGCTGGGAGCGCCGCCTGTGTGCTCATCTTCGGGCAGATCAATGCCCTGACCCTGGTACTGGGTGCCAGCCTGATCGGCGTCGCCGCCGACTACCCGCTGCATTACCTGAGCAAGAGCTGGGGCCAAGCCGAATGGCGCAGCTGGAGCGCGCTGCGCAGCACCCTGCCGGGCCTCAGCCTGAGCCTGGGCACCAACCTGGCCGGCTACCTGGCACTGGCCTTCACGCCGTTCCCGGCCCTCACCCAGATCGCCGCGTTCTCCGCCGCCGGCCTGGTCGGTGCCTATCTGTGCTCGGTCTGCCTGCTCCCCGCCTGGCTGGACGGCCTGCAGCTGCGCCCGGCACCGCGCCTGCTGGCGGTTGCCACGCGCCTGCTGAGCTGGCATTCACGCATACAGAGAGACAATGGCAATTTCTGGCTGCTCGGCGCGTTCCTGGCGTTCTGCGCCGGCGGCATCTGGCAACTGCACAGCCAGAACGACCTGCGCCAGTGGCTGGGCAAGGACCCGGCGCTGTTCGCCCAGTCGCAACGCATCGTCGAACTCACCGGGCAGCAGCCCACCAGCCAGTTCTTCCTGGTGCGCGCCAACGACCAGGCACAACTGCTGCAGCGCCAGCAAGCCCTGGGCGCACGCCTGGATGCGCTGGTGCAAAACCAGCAGTTGCGCAGCTACCTGTCGCTCAATCAGCTAGTGGCACCTGAAGCCCAACTGCTGTCGCTGCGTACTGCCCTGACGGAGCTGCCGAAACACTGGCAGGCACTGCTCGAGCTGGGCGTGCCGGCAAGCGCCCTGCAAGCCGAACGGCAGCAGTTGCTGGAGCAGCCGCACCGGGATCTGGATCAGGCCCTCGCCGGCCCCCTGGGCGAGCCCTGGCGCCCCCTGTGGCTCGGCCGCGATGACCAAGGCATCGCCGCCATCGTCAGCCTGCAGGGGCAGACCGACAGCGCGCTGCTGCAAAGCGCCGCCGAGGGGCTCGACGGCGTGCAACTGGTCGATCGCCTGGGCGAATTGAACAGCCTGTTCGCCGCCACCCAGATCAGCGCCGCCGAACTCAAACTGGTGTCGTGCCTGGCCATCGTGCTGTTGCTGTGCATCCCGTTCGGCATCGGCGGCGCGCTGCGGGTGGTCTGCCTGCCGCTGCTGGCCGCCCTCGCCGCACTGGCCTGCCTGGGCTGGCTGGGCCAGCCGCTGACCCTGTTCAGCCTGTTCGGCCTGCTGCTGATCACCGCCATCGGCGTCGACTACGCCATCCTGATGCGCGAGAACATCGGCGGCCCGGCGGTCAGCCTCCTAGGTACGCTGCTCTCGGCGGTGTCCAGCTGGCTGTCGTTCGGCCTGCTGCTGATCAGCCAGACACCGGCCATCGCCAACTTCGGCCTGGCCATCAGCCTCGGCCTGATGTTCTGCTTTCTGCTATCGCCCTGGGCCGCAACGCGCCCCGACAAGGAGGTCATCGCGTGAGCGTGCTTGGTTTCTGGCTGCTGGCCCTGGCGGTCTACGCCCTGGTCGGCCGGGTTGGCGGCCGCCGGCTGATTCCCATCGTCGGCCAGTTGCTGGTCGCCAGCCTGGCGATTCCCGCGCTGCTGCTCGGCTGGGTCGAGCCGCACCTGCAGCTCAGTGCGGCCGACCTGCTCGCCCCCGCCTGGGTGGATCTGCTCTACGGCCTGTGCTTCGCCCTGCTGCTGGGCTATATCCTCAGCGACGTGATCGATCTGGAGCTGAGCCCGGCCTGCCTGAAGATCGCCCTGCCAAGCTTTCTGATTCCGCTGCTGGCCGGCCTGGCCTGTGCGCTGTGGGTGCTGCCCGGTGACCATGGCTGGCTGAGCGCCGTGGGGATCGGCCTGTTGTTCTCGATCACCGCGATTCCGGTGCTCTACCTGTTCCTGCAGAGCATCGACTATCCGCCCGCAGCGACCAAACGCCTGCTGCACGCGGCGATTCTGATGGACTTCATGTGCTGGAGCCTGTTCGGCCTGGCCCAGGGCAGCAGTCATCCGGCAAGCCTGCTGTGGCCGCTGCTGGCCGCCGCCCTGCCGCTGCTGCTGCACCTGCTCAAGTTGCGCCACCCGCTGTGCTACAGCCTGCCGTTCTTCGCCCTGATGGTGCTGCTGCACAACCTCAAGCTCAACGCCCTGGTCTTCGGTATCGCCTACATGCTGTGCCTCGCCGCGATCCGCGTGCCGTTCCGCCTGCCGCTGCCGCAGCGTCAGTGGAAACTGCTGATCAATGGCCTGGCAGTGCCGCTGATCCTCACCTGCGGCGTCCTGCGTGTGGACTTCCACGGCATTGGCGCCGCGGACTCCTGGTTCGCCGTCGGCGTGCTGCTGGTGGCGCCGGTGGCCAGCAAGCTGCTGGGCAGTTGGCTGGGCCTGCATTGGGCCGAGCCCGCCGCCTCGGTGCGGATCAAGTGGCAGGAAAGCCTGCTGCTGAATATCCGCGGCCTGACCGAAATCGTCTTCCTCAACCTGCTCCTGCAATTGCAGCTGATCGATGCCATGGTCTATTTCGGCCTGCTGCTGATGAGCCTGTTCTCCACTCTGCTGCCCGCCCTGTTGGGTCGGCGCGCGTACACAAGCGAGGCGAAACGCCGCTATGAAGTCTCCTGAAGTCCAACAGCATCAGATCGTCGTAGTCGGTGCCGGCCCCTCCGGCGCCATCGCTGCCGCCCTCCTCAAGCGCAAGGGCCACGAGGTGCTGATCCTCGAGCGCCAGCGTTTCCCGCGTTTCTCGATCGGTGAAAGCCTGCTGTCCCATTGCCTGGACTTCGTCGAAGAAGCCGGGATGATCGATGCCGTGCGCGCTGCCGGCTTCCAGATCAAGCATGGCGCAGCCTTCGCCTGGGGCGATCGCTATACCGACTTCGACTTCCGCGAGACTTTCTCGCAAAGCTTCGGCTCGACCTTCCAGGTGCAACGCGCCACCTTCGACAAGGTGCTGGCCGACGAGGCCGAACGCCAGGGCGTGGCCATTCGCTACGAGGAGGAAATCGTCGCCGTGGATTTCAGCGGCGAGCAGCCACTGCTGTCGGTACGCCGCCTGGGCGATGGCCATGAATACCAGGTGCGTTGCACCTTCGTGCTCGACGCCAGCGGCTATGGCCGCCTGCTGCCGCGCCTGCTGGATCTCGAGCAACCGTCCAGCCTGCCGCTGCGCAAGGCGCTGTTCACCCACATCGAAGACCGTATCGATCACCCGGCCTTCGACCGCGAGAAGATCCTCATCACCACCCACCCGGCCCACCGCGACCTGTGGTTCTGGAGCATCCCGTTCAGCAACGGCCGCTGCTCCCTGGGCGTGGTCGGCCTGGCCGAGCGCTTCGCCGACTACCCCGAGGACATGGACGCCGCCCTCAAGCAGTTCGTCGCCGAGGCGCCGAGCCTGAGCAAACTGCTGGGCAACGCCGTGTGGGACACCCCGGTACGCGAGATCAAGGGCTACTCGGCCAACGTCAAGACCCTGCATGGCCCTGGCTTCGCCCTGCTGGGCAACGCTGCCGAGTTCCTCGACCCGGTGTTCTCCTCCGGCGTGACCATCGCCATGCGCTCGGCGAGCATGGCCGCCAACCTCCTGCATCGCCAGCTCAGTGGCGAAACAGTGGACTGGGAGCAGGACTTCGCCATCCCGCTCAAGCGCGGCGTGGACACCTTCCGCGTCTACGTGGAGGGCTGGTACGACGGCAGCTTCCAGGACGTGATCTTCTTCCCCAACGCCTCGCCGGAGATCCGCCGCATGATCAGCTCGATTCTCGCCGGCTATGCCTGGGACGAGCGCAACCCCTACGTCGCCGAACCCAAGCGGCGTCTGCGGGTGCTCGCCGAGTTGTGTGCCAGTGCCTGAGACCCGCGCCATGAATCGACCCGCACCGACCTACGTCGAAGAAACCGGTTTCGGCTTCTGGTTCCTGCGCAGCCACGTGTGGCAGCACCATGTGCTGCGCGTGGCCATCGACGACCTGCAGACACTGATCGACGGCCCGCTGCCGAACGACGCCGTGCTGCTCGACGCCGGCTGCGGGCAGGGCAAGTCGTTCGGCCTGCTGCAGCGCGCCTTTGCGCCGGCGCGGATGATCGGCCTGGATGCCGACTTGCACAGCCTCGACTGCTCGCGCGCCGAAGCCCGGCGCCTGGGCCTGGACGTGCAGCTGCTCGCCAGCGACTGCGCGGCGATCCAGTTGCCCGATGCCAGCGTGGACATCCTCTTCTGTCACCAGACCTTCCACCACCTGGTCGAGCAGGAACGGGCGCTGGCCGAGTTCTGGCGGGTGCTCAAGCCCGGCGGCCTGCTGCTGTTCGCCGAGTCGACCAAGTACTACATCGATACCTGGGTGATCCGCTGGCTGTTCCGCCACCCGATGGAGGTGCAGAAGAGCGCCGACGAGTACCTGGGCATGCTACGTGATCAGGGCTTCGTGTTCGGCGAGGGCAATGTCTCCTACCCCTACCTGTGGTGGAGCCGCTCGGAAGACTTCGGCCTGCTGGAACGCTGGGGGCTTCGCAAGGCCAGGCCCTTCGGCCAGCGCAACGAGACCCTGGTCAATGCGGCGGTGCGCAAGCCCGGCGAGCAGGCGCCGACATGAACAGGTTGTGGTTGCTCGCCTGCGTGTTGTTGCTGACCGCCTGCGCCGCCCGCACGCCGCTGCCCGACTCATCCCCAGCGCTGGTCGCACCGCTGCCGCTATCGCTACAGGTGAGCAGCGCCGATGGCCAGGACTGGCTGCTGGTGATCCAGGCAGAAGGCAACAGCCTGCGCTGGTCGCTGTTCGACCCGCTCGGCGTGCCCCTGGCTCGCCAGTCGCTGATCGCCGGCGCCTGGCACAACGACGGCCTGCTGCCGCCCAATGGCGAGGCCCGCGAACTGTTCGCCGCCCTGCTGTTCGCCCTCACCCCGGCCGATCAATTGGCACGCAACTACGCTCAAGCCGACTGGCAGCGGCAAGGCAGCGACGGTCGCCAGCTCGCGCCCAACTGGCGCATCCAGTACAGGGCACCACTGGCCATCCGCCTGGATAACGGCAAGCAGCGCTACCAGGTGAGCCCATTGGAGACACAACCATGATCGCTCGACTCGACGCCCTTGGCGTGGTCTGCGCCCTTGGCCAGGGCAAGCAGGCAGTGGCCGATGCCCTGTTCGCCGGTGACACCAGCGGCATGCGCCGCCAGGCCGGCTGGATACCGCAGCGCAGCGTGACCGTCGGCGCGGTCGAGGGGCCGTTGCCGGCCATGCCCGCCGGCCAGGAACACGCCGCGAGCCGCAACAACAGACTGCTGCTGGCCGCGGCGCTGGAAATCCACGACGAGATCCGGGCCGCCATCGCCCGCCACGGCGCCGGACGCATCGCCGTGATGCTCGGCACCAGTACCTCGGGCATCGCCGAGGCAGGCGAGCATATCGCTGAATACGTGAACCACGGCGTGCTGCCTGCCGAATACCACTACAGCGGCCAGGAAATCGTCGCCCCGGCCACCTTCCTCGCCGACTGGCTGGGGCTGAGCGGGCCGGTGTACTGCCAGTCGACCGCCTGCACCTCCAGCGCCCGTGCCCTGCTCAGCGCCCAGCGCCTGCTGCAACTGGGCGTGTGCGATGCCGTGCTGTGCGGCGGTGTCGACAGCCTCTGCAAGCTGACCCTGAACGGGTTCGCCAGCCTGGAGGCGGTATCCGACGAGCGCTGCAACCCGTTCTCGATCAACCGCCACGGGATCAATATCGGTGAAGCCGCAGCACTGTTCCTGATGACCCGCGCGCACGACGACGATCATGTCCCGGGCATTGCCCTGCTCGGCGGCGGCGCCAGCTCCGACGCGCACCATATTTCCGCGCCGCATCCACAGGGCATCGGCGCCCAACAAGCCATGCACAAGGCGCTGAGCGCTGCGGGCCTGGCGGCCGAGCAGATCAGCTATTTGAACTTGCATGGCACCGCCACTACCCACAACGACGCCATGGAGAGCCTGGCGGTGCAGGCGCTGTTTCCCGCCGGCGTGGCCTGTTCGTCGAGCAAATCACTGACCGGTCATACCCTCGGCGCCGCCGGGGCACTGGAGGCTGCCTTCTGCTGGCTGACCCTGAGTGATTACAACACCGCCAATCGCCTGCCGCCTCATGTCTGGGATGGTCAGGCCGATACGCAACTGCCGCGCCTGAATCTGGTCGAAGCGACCGCCCCTGCACAACTGCCAACGGATGGGCGCCGTTACCTGATGAGCAATTCGTTCGCCTTTGGCGGCAACAACATTTCCTTGATTTTAGGCTCTGTTGACGCTTCCGAACGGCGTGCGCTGAAGCGCCAACAGACCCTAGGAGACCTACCGTGAGTGTCTGGCCCGTCGCCGAGCTGGTGCCCCACGCTGGCGACATGATTCTGATCGACGAGGTGCTGGCGTTCAGCGCCGAGCATATCGAGACCTGCCTGGTGGTACGCCCGGGCGGGCTGTTCAGCGATGCGGACGGCAGCCTGCCCGCGTCGGTCGGCATCGAGCTGATGGCCCAGAGCGTGGCGGCCTTCGCCGGCTGCCACGCGCGCCAGGAAGGCCGCCCGGTGGAACTGGGTTTCCTGCTCGGCACGCGCAATTTCACCTGCAACGTGGAGCGTTTCCCGGCCGACAGTACACTGCACATCACCGCCACCCGCTCGCTGCAGGATGACAACGGCATGTGCGTATTCGAATGCCGCCTGCAAGGCCCGGCCATCCTCGTCGAGGCCCGGCTGAACGTGTTTCAGCCCCGCGACGTGGCCACCTACATTCAGGAACCCCCCATTTCCAAGGAGCCGTCCGCATGAGCGAGACCATTCTGGTCACCGGATCGAGCCGCGGTATCGGCCGCGCCATTGCACTGCGCCTGGCACGCGCCGGTTACGACCTGGTGCTGCACTGCCGTTCGCGTCGCGACGAGGCCGAAGCGGTACAGGCGCAGATCGAGGCACTCGGCCAGAGCGCCCGCATCCTGCAGTTCGACGTGGCCGACCGCGCAGCCTGCCGCGATGCCCTGGAGGCAGACGTGGAGGCCCACGGCGCCTATTACGGCATCGTGTGCAATGCCGGCCTGACCCGCGACGGCGCCTTCCCGGCGCTCAGCGAAGAGGACTGGGATGTGGTGCTGCGCACGAATCTCGACGGTTTCTACAATGTCCTGCATCCGCTGACCATGCCCATGGTGCGTCGCCGCAAGCCAGGGCGTATCGTCTGCATCACCTCGGTTTCCGGGCTGATCGGCAATCGCGGCCAGGTCAATTACAGTGCTTCCAAAGCCGGTATCATCGGTGCAGCCAAGGCGCTGGCCATCGAACTGGGCAAACGCAGGATCACCGTCAACTGCGTGGCACCGGGGCTGATCGATACCGAGATTCTCGACGAGCACGTGCCGCTCGAGGAGATTCTCAAGATGATCCCGGCGGCGCGCATGGGCACCCCGGACGAAGTGGCCGGCGCGGTGAATTTTCTGATGTCCGAAGAAGCGGCCTATATCACCCGCCAGGTGATCGCCGTGAATGGCGGTCTGTGTTGATCAAGAGTGAAGTGGCACGATGAAGCGCGTAGTCGTTACCGGCATGGCCGGCATTACCTCCCTGGGCGAGAGCTGGGACAGTATCTCGGCGAATTTCCGTGCCAATCGCAGCGGCATCCGGGTGATGCACGAGTGGGATCGTTTCAGCGAACTGAACACCCGCCTGGGCGGCCCGGTGGACGATTTCGTGGTGCCCGGCCACTGGACCCGCAAGCAACTGCGCAGCATGGGCCGCGTATCGCGGCTGTCGGTCTACGCAGCCGAACGCGCCCTGGCCAACGCCGGCCTGCTCGGCGACGCACGGATCGGTGACGGCCGCATGGGCGTGGCCTGCGGTTCGTCCACCGGCAGCACCGAGGAGATCAAGGCGTTCGGCAACATGCTGCTCAACTCGGTGGCCGACGGCCTCAACGCCAACTCCTACATCCGCATGATGCCGCACACCACGGCCGCCAATATCAGCATCTTCTTCGGCCTCACCGGTCGGCTGATCCCCACCTCCAGCGCGTGCACCAGCGGTAGCCAGGGCATCGGCTACGCCTTTGAAGCGATCAAGTTCGGCCGCCTGCCGCTGATGCTCGCCGGCGGCGCCGAGGAGCTGTGCCCGACCGAAGCCATGGTCTTCGACGCACTCTACGCCACCAGCCTGAAGAACGATGCGCCGCACACCAGCCCACGCCCCTACGACAGGGGCCGCGACGGCCTGGTGATCGGCGAGGGCGCCGGCATGCTGGTGCTCGAGGAACTGGAGCATGCCCTCGCCCGCGGCGCCACCATCCACGCCGAGATCGTCGGTTTCGGCTGCAGCGCCGACGGCCAGCACGCCACCAAACCGGTACAGGCCACCATGCGCCGGGCCATGCAACTGGCCCTGGAAGATGCCGCGCTGACGCCGGACGCCATCGGTTACGTCAATGGCCATGGCACCGCCACCGAGCAGGGCGACGTGGCGGAAACCCAGGCCACCAGCAGCCTGTTCGGCACACGCATGCCAATCAGCTCGCAGAAGAGTTACCTGGGCCACACCCTGGGCGCCTGCGGCGCACTGGAATCCTGGTTCAGCATCGAAATGCTCAACAGCGACAGCTACGCGCACACGCTCAATCTGAACCAGATCGATCCGGCCTGCGGCGAACTGGATTATCTGCGCGGCGAATTCCGCGAGATGAACAATGAGTACGTGATGAACAACAATTTCGCCTTTGGCGGTGTCAATACGTCGTTGATCTTCCGCCGCTGGCACTGAAAGACCGTAACGTCTTCACCGACAAGGAATATGGATGATGTCTCGTTTCAACCGCATCGCTCTGCTCGCCCTTCTGCTCCTGGGTATCACCGCCTGCACCTCGAAGCCGGTGGTGAACATCGAAAACAGCGCACCACCGACCGCGGTGAAGGGCGAGGACGACATGCGCAGGGCGATCCTCACCGCCCTGCAGCGCCGCCAATGGACGGTGGAACGCGCAGACCAGGGGCAGATCCTGGCATCGGTCACCCGCCGCAGCCACCAGGCGCAAGTCACCATTCCCTACACCGCTTCGACCTACTCGATCCGCTACCGCGGCAGTCGCAATCTCGACTACCGCAACGGCAAGATCCACCGGACCTACAACACCTGGACCCAGAATCTGGATCGCAGCATTCAGCAGGAATTGAGCAGTCCTTCCCTTTACATGCCCCAGTAAACACTCGAGGAGTTACCCATGAACGCAAAAACCTGGACCGCTGCTGCACTTCTCTCCGCCGCCCTGCTGCCTGCCGTCAGCCAGGCCCGTGACACCGCCCACTTCCTGGACTTCCAGTCGGTGGTCAACGAAGCCACCCAGGCTGGCCGCCTCGACGGGTCGGTGAAGTTCTACCTGAACAAGACCCCGGCTGGCGCCAAGATCATCAACGCCAACGTCACCACCAGCCAAAAGACCAACGCCTTCAACAAGACCGACGAGGCCGCCTGCAGCTGGGCGCTGCAATCCGCGCTGATCAAACTGCAGAACTCGGCCAAGGCCGCAGGCGCCAATGCCGTGGTCGACCTGGCCAGCAACTACAAGAGCAAGGAATACCGCGACAACAGCAAATACGAATGCCATGCCGGCGCCATCATGGCCGGCGTCGCACTGAAGGCCAAGTACGCCCGCGTCAAGTGAGTGATGCGCCGGGAGCCCGCGGGGCTCTCGGCGCAGGCGTCAGAAAACGAAGGGCACGAACATCCGGCTGCGCGCCATGTAGTCGCGGTAGGTATCGCCGAAATAGGCCTGGCACTCACGCTCCTCGCACCTGGCGGCGAGCCACAGCGCCACGCTCGAGAGCAATGCCAGGATCAGCGTCAACGCGGTCGGCTGCTTCCAGGCGATGCCCCAGGCAAGCAGCAGCAGCGAGCAGTACATCGGGTGGCGGATATAGCGGAAGATGCCATTGGTGACCAGCGCCGAGGTGCGCTCGAAGGCGAACAGCTCGTCGTCCTGGCGCCGCTGGTCGGCACGCCCGAAGCGACGCATCTGGTACACGCCGGCGAACAGCACCAGCAATGAAGCCGTCAGCAATACCCAGGAAACCCGCTGATGCGTCGCGTCGCGGTCCTCGAACCAGAACGGCGCATTGAGCACCAGCGCCACGGCCATCAGCTCCCAGGCGATAAAACGGTAAAACCCGTGACTACGCGGGTTACCCAGCGACCGCCAGGAAATCCCGATCAGAACGATACTCAGCCCCACGAAAACCAGTAATTGCCAGCCACCCACCACACGCCTCCCTAACTGCCCTCTGTTACACTGCCACGCCCGTACGCCCAGACGCCCGCCATGGATCGAAGCCAACTGCATACACTGCTGCCGCACCAGGGCAAGGCGCTCTGGCTGGACGCGCTGCTCGAACATGACGCCGGCACTATCCAGGGCCTGAGCAACTGGCAGCACCTCGACAGCCTAGGCGACAATGCTTCGCCCTGCCTGCTGTTCGAAGCCGCCGCGCAATTGTGTGCAGCGCATGGTGCCTTATACGGCAACGACAGCGCCATCGAAATGGCCCTGGTTGGCAAGCTCTCGCAATTGCACCTGCATGACCATCCCCTGCGCCGTGACGGCGACCTGCTGCTCAGCGCGACCCAGGAGGCACTGAGTCCGGCGGGCGCCCTGTACGGCTTCACCGTGCACAGCGAGGAGCGCCTGCTGCTCGATGGCAAACTGCTGCTGGTGCTCGTCCGTGCTTGAACTCAAGAACCTCGGCTACCGTTACCCCGAAGCCCGACAGCCAGCGCTGCAGGGTATCGACCTGCGCCTGCAGGCCGGTCAGTGCCTGGGGCTGCTGGGCAGCAACGGCGCCGGCAAGACCACCCTGCTGTCGCTGCTCAGCGGCGTGCTGCAGCCACTGAGCGGCGAGATCGTCTGGCTGGGCGAGCGGCGCCTGGGCCTGGTGCCGCAGCAACTGGCGTTCTATGCCGGGCTGAAGGTGAAAGAGAACCTCGCCCTGTTCGCCGACCTTTACCGGTTGCGCGGCCCGGAGCGTCGCCAACGCCTGGAGCACTGCATCGTCAGCACGGCCCTGGAAGACAAACTCGAACGCCGTGCCGAGCGCCTGTCCGGCGGCGAACAGCGGCGCCTGAACTTCGCCATAGGCCTGCTGCAACCGGCAGAACTCTATCTGTTCGATGAGGCCACCGTGGGCGTCGATGCCGCCAGCCGGCAGATGCTCATCGAAGCCGTCCAGCAACTGACCGCCGAGGGCAAGGCGGTGATTTACACCAGTCATTATCTGGACGAGGTGGAGCGGGTGGCGGATCGCATCCTGCTGCTCCACGAAGGTCGCGTGCAGCTGGATATCGACACCCGGCAGTTGCTCGACGGCCAGCCGGGCCTGTTCCTGGAATGGCCCGAGGGCCAGCCTGACAGCCTGCTGCCGCTGCTTGACAGCCTGGGGCTGAGCGCCGAACAACTGGCCACTGGCGTGCGCATCGCCGCGCTGGACGTCGCGCAGTTGCTGGCGATCACCCGCTTCATCAGCGAGCAGTCGCAGGTCCCCAGCCTGCTGCGCTTCGGCCGCCCTTCCCTGGAGCAGCTCTACCTGCGCCTCAATGGAGGCCGGCTGTGAGACTGCGCGCCCTGGTTGGCAAGGAAATCCTCCTGCTGCTGCGCGACCCGCACGCGCTGGCCGTACTGTTCATCATGCCGACGCTGTTCCTGGTGATCATGGCCGGGGCCATGTCCAGCTACCTGCAGGACCGCCCGCCGCCCCTGCAACTGGTCATCGATGCGCCACAGCCCAGCGACGCCAGCCGTTTCTTCCATAGCGCCCTGCAGGCACAACTGCCTGACAGCCAGTTGCTCGCCAGCGGCCCGCCGGAGATGACCCGCATCAGCCTGGCCGCCGACTTCGACGGCAGGCTGCTGGATACGCCCCATCATGGCCCTACCCTGAGCTTTCCCGCGCAGTTCGACCGCCTCTCGCGCCAGCGCCTGCATGGCGCCGTGACCATCGCCCTGGCTCAGACCCGGCTGCTCGCCTACCTGCAAGACAGTGGCGCGCTGGACGAGGGCCTCAGCCCCGCCGAACAGCTCGAACTGATCCAGCAACGCACCGAGAGCCAGATCGACGAGCGCCAGCGCCTGGCCAGCGGCGACCTGAGCGACCAGGCCAACGCCACGCAGATGAGCGTCCCGGCCTGGCTGATCTTCGGCATGTTCTTCGTGGTGCTGCCCATGGCCGGCAGTTTTCAGCGCGAGCAACAGAGCGGCGCGCTACTGCGCTTCCGCTGCCTGGGCCTGGGGCTCGGCACCCTGGCCTTGAGCAAGCTGCTGCCCTACCTGGCCATCAACCTGTTGCAGTTCGTGCTGCTGCTGGGCATCGGCATGCATGGCCTGCCACTGCTCGGCCTGCCGGCGCTGGAACTCAATGGCGCGCTGGTCGCCTACGCAGCGCTGGCGGCGAGCATCGCCCTGGCCACCGGCAGCCTGGGCCTGCTGCTGGCGGCCCTGGCGCGCAGTAGTGAACAAGCCCTATTGCTTGGCGGCGGAATCACGATCATTCTCGCCGCCATCGGCGGCATCATGGTGCCCAAGAGCGTGATGCCGGAAGCCATGCGCCAGCTGGCCGAGGTTTCCCCGATGAGCTGGGCGCTCGATGCTTTCCTCACCCTGCTGGTGGGCCACGGCTCACTGAACGACGTAGCCCCCTGGTGCGTGCGCCTGCTGCTGTTCGCGGCACTGGCCGGCGCCAGCGGCTTGTTCCTGTTCCACAAACGAGTACAGCAAACGCAATGGACCACACACTACTAGAAGAAAAGCTCAAGCAATTGCTGATTCGCGAGTGCGACAAGGAAGACGACATCGACTGGCAGAGCATCGACGACGACGAACCCCTGTTCGGCCAGCAGAGCCGCATCCAGATGGACAGCCTGGACGCGCTGCAGGTCTCCCTGGCCCTGCAGCAGCACTATGGCGTGCGCATCGAAGGGGCCAAGGACGGCCGGCGCATCCTCAACAGCATCGCCAGTATCGCGGCCTTCATCAGGCAGAAGCAGTGACGCCCGTCTATTTCCAGCGTGGCGCCCTGCACAGTGCCCTCGGCCCCGACCTGTGCGCGGCCAATGAAGCGCTGCAGCGCGGCGTGCTGCCTGCCGCGGACAGCGTCGTGCTGCATGAGCTGCAGCAGCCGCGCGCCTACCTGGGCATGGCGGCTGAATGCCGGGACCAGCACTTCGACCGCCTGCTTCGCGAAACCCTGGGCGAACATGCCGGCGCACAGGGCGACTGCCTGCTGATCGTCGCCAGCACCAGCCTCGACATCGACGAGCTGGAGGCCCGTGCGCAACAAGAGGGTGGCTTCCATCCCGATCACTCCACGTCCCTGGATCTGATCGCCGAGCGGTTGCGGGCGCGCTGGGGCTTTGCCGACGCCTTCACCCTCAATACCGCCTGTACCAGCGCCGCCAACGGGCTGCTGTACGGTGCCCGGCTGCTTGCCAGCCGCCACTACCAGCGCGTCCTTGTGCTGGCCTTCGAAACACCCAGCGCGATAGCCCAGCAGGGCTTTGGCGCCCTGGACCTGCTCTCGCCCAGCGGCCGCTACCGGCCCTTCCACCCCCAGCGCGACGGCCTGGTTCTCGGCGAGGCTTACGCCGCCACGCTGCTGTCGCTGGAGCCCGGCCCGGCACCGCTGGCCAGACTGCTTGGCGGCTTCAGCGCCTGCGACACCAGCAACCTGACCACCACCCGCGAAGACGGCAGCCACATCGACTGGGTGATGCGCGAAGCCCTGCGCAGCGCCGGCACCCGTGCCGAACAGATCGGCCTGGTGAAACTGCACGGCACCGCCACCGGCGCCAACGACCGCGCCGAAAGCAACGGCGTGCGCCTGCTGTTCGGCGACGTGCTGCCACCGCTGTGCGTGCTCAAACCGTGGCTCGGCCACACCCTGGGCGCTTGCGGCCTGACCGAGACCCTGCTGCTGGTGCAGAACCTGGCACACCTGCCAGGGTGCGATTACGCCGACGAGGCGCTGCTGCCACTGCCGTCGAAGCCACTCGCCATCGCCGGTGACAGCCTGCTGCTGGCCAACTTCTTCGGTTTCGGCGGCAACAACGCCAGCCTGGTGCTGCAGCGCTGCACGGGAGAAACACCATGAGCACGGTCATTGCCGCCTGCAGCGTCAGCGGTGACGCCAGCTCTTCCGACAAGGATCTGAAGGCCACCCTTAGCCAATGGCTGGCCAGCCCGCCTCGACGCATCGACCGGATGATCCTCCAGGCCCTGCTGTGCACCGCCCCGCTCAAGGCGCAGATACGCAGCGACTGCGGGCTGTACCTGGCATCCCGGCACCCGGCACGGGCGACCATGGGCTCGCTGCTCGACGCGGTCTGCGTGTACCGCTTGCAGCCCAAGCCGTTCGAGTTCGTCAACAGCGTCAGCAACGCAGCGGGTTTTCACGTCGCGGCGCAGCTGGGGCTGGAGGGGCCGAACCTGTTCATCGGCGCCGGCCCGCATGCGTGGAAACACCTGCAAGCGCTGGCCGGTCTGGATCTGGCGGATGGGTTGATCGGCCAGGCGCTTCTGGTGCTGATCGATGAAAACGACGCGTTCGTAGCCCAGGCGGTGCTGACCAATGGGCTGAGCAACGCGGCAGATTTTGCCGAGCTAACGGCGGGGATCGACGCGCTGCAGTTGCAGCTATGAAAAGCGCCTGCTGTAAGGCGAAAGCAGCCGTAGGGTGGATCGGGGCGCGTAGCTGACGCTCTTTTCATCCACCATCGCGATCGCAGAGCGGTGGACGGGTCGGGCCGCGTAGGTGAAGCGTCGGCTACGCGCCCCGGTCCACCCTACAAATGACCGCTTTCGCCCTACTGCAGCCCTGGCTCAACCCTTGCGCCGGGCCCAGGCACCGAGCTCTTTCATCAAGACACGTTCCTGGCTGGCAATGCCGCGCAGCCTGTCGGCGATCGGCCTGAAATCCGGTGCTTCGCCCTTGCTGCGGCTGGCCCGTACGCAGGCCGAGGCGAACTGGCGCCAGTCGTCGCCGACGGCGGTCAGGCGCGTCGAGGCCTCCTGCAACGTGGCATCGCCGATCTTCTCACCGGCCTCCTGCAGGAAGCTTGCGTACATGAAGCGGAAGCCCGCACCACCGGTGCCGATCTCCTCCTGCATACGCACGATATGGGTGAGGTACAGACGGTTGTACTTGGCCTGTGCCGGGTCGAGCGCCTCGACGCACTTGGCCAGGTGCTGAATACCGCGAATGCCGATCCACGGCAGCGGCATGCCATCGAGGATGCGTGAGGTCGACAGCACGCTCTTGCGAATCAGCCGCTGCCAGTCCTGATCGGGCGACACGTCGTCCAGGTAATACATCAAGCCCTTGGCCGCCAGGGCGCCCTTGGCGAAACGCGCTTTCTGCAGATCCTCGGCAGCGCAGCGCACCGGCGCCTCGAACACTGGGTCGCTGAGCAGGTACTCGTTGCCTTCACGACCATAGGCCAGCAGATTGTGGGCGTTGAAGTGAAAGCGCATCTCCGGCGGAAAGTACGGCAACCAGAACACCGAGCTCTGCAGTCCGGCCAGGCGACCACTGTCGAGAGCGGCATCCAGGGCGACGCGCCCCTGCTCGGGACTGGAGAAGGTACGGCTGGTCAGACGCACGCCCAGGCGCTTGCTGAGGGTCTTGATCAGGTGGCGGGGCGGCATGCGGTAGGCGATCAGCGGCATGCCGCCCAGCTTGACGATCGGCAGGTAGGCGAATGCCAGGCCCGATGCCAGGCCGAACGCCATCGGCTCGCTCATCGGCAGGCCGGCATGGGTCAGCAGACTGGCCATGACGCCGCTTTCGCAGTGGGCGCTCTGGCGATGCTCGAACGCGCTCATGGCAGTTCCTTCTGGTAACGACGCAATTCGTCGACGGACAGACCAAAGGCCTCGGCATAGCGAGCCAACAGCGAATCGCTCAGGCGTCGGTAGATTTCCGGTCGGAAATGCCGGCGCACGCGCCACTGCCAGAGCCCGGCGATCTGCGCCAGCGCCGGCTCGTCCATGCGATAGCGATACATCAGGCACTTCAGCGGCGACAGCTCGCCACGCTGCCAGGCGGCATGGGCCTCGGCCTCCTGCGCCTGCAGCTCGGCGACGGCCAGTTGGGTGGAATAGGACTCTGGCTCCCAACCGGTACTTTGCGCGCCCTGGTAATGCCCTTTTTCATCGACGGCATACAGCAATTTGCTATGCCCGCCGTAAGCGGAATCGGGGTCCTGGGGGACTTCATCAAGCTTCATTGCCGACCACCGTCAGGTGCATGAATGCGCTGGAGAAACGCCCGCTTTCCGGCACGTAGCACAGCAGTTTCTGGCCATTGCGCAGCAGCCCGCCATTGAACAGTTCTTCGAGGATGATGAAGATCGACGCCGCGCCAGTGTTGCCCTTGCGGGTCAGGTTGGTGAACCAGCGATCCATCGGAATCGGCAGGTCGACATTGGCCAGGCCCTCGGCCAAACGGTCGCGAAAGAATTCCGAGGAATAGTGCGGCATGAACCAGTCGATATCCGCCACGCGCAGTTCACGGCGCACCATGATGCGCCGCAATGCCTCTTCCACGGTGTACTTGACGATATTCTCGTTGAGCAGTTTGACGTCCTGCTTGATCGCCATCACCGACTGCCGCGCGCGCTCATCGGCGTCGTAACGGCTCCAGCCCCGCAGACTGCCATCCTGCATCTCGGCCCCGGCGTACATGCAGGCGGGCATCTGGTCGGCGAACGAGAGAATATCCAGCCAGTCGACACGCAGGCTCAACCCGCTGGCGTTGGGGTGATCCTGCAGCAGCACGGCGCCGGCACCGTCGGACAGCATCCAGCGCAGGAAATCCTTCTCGAAGGCGATCTCCGGGTGGCTCTCCAGTTCCTCGACGCGGCTCTCGTACTCGGCATTGAAGTTGCGCGCCTGCATCAGCGTCGACGCCACTTCGGAGCCGCAGGCCACGGCATTGCGGCTTTCGCCACTGGCCACGCTCATCCAGGCGTACTTCAATGCGGTCATCCCGCACAGGCAGATGCCCGCCGTAGTGGCGACTTCGCAAGGCGGATTACCCAGCTCGCCGTGCACCATCACCCCATGGCCAGGCATCACCTGGTCGGGCGAAGAGGTGCTGGCGACCAGACAATCCAGGCTGTCCAGCGCGAACCCCGCGCCGACCAGGCCACGGATCGCCGCAGCGCTGAGCTGGGCGTTGCTCATGCCTGGCTCGCCGGTCAGCGGATCGATGACGTAGTGGCGCTGCTGGATGCCGTTACGGCGCAGGACCAGCTTGCGGGCGCGCGACGGCTTGCCGCCGACCATGCCGAGGCGAGCTTCCATCTGCTCGTTGTCGACCGGATCAAAGGGCAGGCTTGCACTGATGCGATTGATGAATACAGGTGATACCACGGGATTACCTCGGACCAGTTTATTCGCCGGACGGGCCGGCGAAGTAGGCCTTTTCACGCAGGATTCGTGCCTTGAACAGTGGGGCCAATAACTTCTTCAACAGGGCACTGATCGGCACCACGGTCAGGATCAGGCAGATCAGGAAAACGATGTAGACCACCAACCCGGCAGCACGGCGCCTGCTCTGCTGCGGGCCGAGCGCGCTCAGCAGCCGGCTCCACAGCGTGAAGCTACGGTTGCCGACCTTCTCGCTGGCAATCAGTTTCTCATCCACTATCACCGCCCCCAGACCGCCCAGCATCGGCTGCTCGATCGGCTGCTGGTCAGCGAGCAGGCGCCGAGCCATGGCATCACCGAAGCGGCTGGCGGCGGCCATTTCATTCTCGTCGATACCGGCACGCGGCACCCAGCTGAAGGGTTTCTGCCGGCCGGTGAACATCCACAGCGGCGTGGCCAGAAAACTCGCTGCCGTGCCGCAGGCGTCGGTCAGCACGGCGTTGTCGACCAGCCTGGCGCCCAACGCCTGCAGACGGGCCTTGACCTTTTCCTGGGCCATCAACCACATGTTGCGACAACCGATCAGGGTCACCACCGGCGTATCCTTCAACAGCCGAGCAGCCTCAGGTGATGCGAGGAAACTGGTGAAGGGCAACGAGGGTGACAGGAACCATACCTGGTAGGCGAGGATGATCAGGTCGTAGCGTTTATCGGCATCGACCATCAACGGCAGCAAAGGCTGTGGCTTCATCAACACGGTTTCCGGGAATACCCGGAAAAAGCCAAGAAAAGGCCACGGGAAGGGAAAAGGCTTGGCCGGTTGCAGCACCAGGAAATCCACCTGAATGCCTTCACTCGCCTGCAACGGCGCACAGACCGATTGCACCAGGCGGTTCAATTGGCCAGTCTGTGAGAAGTGAACGACTAGAACCTGACGCATTTAAAGCGAATCCCTGCAAAATGGGCGGATTATGCCACAGAGACTTCCTCAAATCGTAACAAAACACTGCGCACTCTGCGCAGTGGCTTTACTGCTCGGGTCATTGCCGGCGCAGGCAGGCGATCTGCTGATTCGCCTGGAGGACAACCCGGGTGCCGCCAGGTTGTACGTGGCTCTGGTGGCAGCCAATGAGAAAAGCTGGGAGGCGGTGCTGCGCGAGCTGCAGGGTGAAGGCGAGCAACTGATCATGAAGGACGTGCCGCCTGGACAATACGCCCTGCAATTGTTTCAGGACAGCAACGGCAACGGTCGCCTGGACCTCAGCCAACGGGGCATTCCCCTGGAGCCGGTGGGCTTTTCCACCAACCCATCGCTACTGAAGGGCAAGCCCGCGCCCCGCGACGTCGGCTTCGAGCACGGCACCGACGACACGCTGGTCGACATCCGCCTGCGCCAGCCCCGAGCAGGCGCCAGGCCGGCCGCCCGCTGAGCGATTCGCTGCGGTTGATCGTCCAGCCCGGGGCCGGGAGGCCGTTGAGGGGTCAGCGCATCTTTTTGATGATGCCCAGCAGCTCGGTGATGGCCTCTTCGCCACCGTCCTCGAGGATGGCCTTGCGCACGCAACCGCTGGCATGGTCGGCGAGCAACTGGCTGGCGACCGCGTCCAGCGCCGATCGAACGGCCGACACCTGGGTGAGGATGTCCACGCAATAGCGGTCCTTCTCCACCATCTGGGCAATGCCATTGACCTGGCCGCCGATCCGGCTCAGGCGGTTGAGCAGCGCCTTCTTGCGCGGCTGCACCACGCTCTTGTCGGTGCTGGCGGTGGGCGCGCACTGCACGCACGGGACCTGTCCGGACGGCGCGACGTTCTGGGAGGTGGCCTTGCGCTTGCTCATCGTGATCCACGGCGACGAAAGGGATGCGCGAGTCTAGCATGTCCCCGGAACGCGACTCGCCGCCTCAGTCGCGCACCGTGAACCCCAGCGCTTCGATCTTTTCGCGCAGGCGCTGCGACGCCGCGCGCAGGCTGTCGGCGCCCTCGACGCTGACCAGACCGGTGTCGAGCGCCACCTCGGCGCTACTGACGCCTTCGACGCCTTCCAGCGCGCGTTTGACCTTGCTGGAGCAACCGCCACAGGACATGCCTTGAACCTTGAGAATGATGGACGCCATGAAAATCTCCTTTGACGGGGCGACGAGGGCCTGCTGCCGGCCAAAGGCCGAGACTCCGTTCGCTCGGCATCCATCAGGCGGATGCCGACGCTGGTCGCGACAGGAACGGATGCGGGCCATGAGATACCTGCATGGGGTATCTGTAAATACCCCAGGTAGGTATATGATCAGGAATTCGCCGCCTCGCTGGATAAAAATCCAGCCTATTCAAAAGGTTATATTTCCATAGACGACTTATAACTATAAATATTCAAAAACAGTCTTTTTACTGCATTTTCATTGCTACCTACCATCCATCCCCGCTGACCAGCCACAGATCTGGCGGAAGTACCTCTTTTTTACCGTCGTCACCGGGGAGGAACCATGAGCGTGGATCGCCATGAAAGCATACAGGTATGGGGTATTCATAAATGCTACCGCTGGATCGGCTTCGGCCTGCTGGCCGGCCTGTCCGGTCCACTGTTGGCACAGTCTCTGGAAGATGAAGACACCGCGCCAACCAGCCTGCCAACGTTGACGGTATGGGGGCAGGGCCAGAGCGAGGACACCGATGCCTATGCCGCCCAGCGCACCACGGTGGCCAGTAAGCTGCCGGTCGCGCCGAGAGAGATTCCTCAGTCGGTCAGCGTGATCACCCGCCAGCGCATCGAAGACCAGAACCTCAATACCCTGGAGGATGCGCTACGCCAGACCCCGGGCGTTACCGTGATTCCCAACGACACCGCACAGAGCCAGTACTGGTCGCGCGGCTACGGTCTCAACGTCAGCATCGACGGGGTTGCCAGCACAGGTGGGCTGAGCGGCGCGGAACAGTTCGACCTGGCCGTGTACGATCGCGTCGAGGTGCTGCGCGGCCCATCCGGCGTACTGCAGGGCAGCGGCGACCTGGGTGGCACGGTCAACGTGGTGACCAAGAAGCCCCGCGCCCAGTTCGGCCTCGACGGCAGCATCAGTGCCGGCAGTTGGGACAACCAGCGCGGCGAGCTGGACATCACCGGACCGCTGGATGCCGACGGGCGCCTGCGCGGCCGCTTCGTCGGCGTCGGCCAGGATCGCGACTTCTTCTACGACCGCACGCACCAGCGCAAATGGGTCGGCCATGGCGTGCTGGAGCTCGACCTGAACGATGCTCTCACCCTGTCGCTGGCGCACACCCGCCAGGACAACGACATCGACGTGCCCTTCTCCGGCCTGCCGGTCAGTGCGCCGGGCGGCACGGCGGGCCGCCTGCTGGACGTGTCTCGCGCCACCACCCCCTATCCCGACTGGAGCTACAACCGCACGCACACCCGGGAAACCGTGCTGGCCGCCGAACAGCGCTTCGCCAACGACTGGAGCCTGACCGCCAAGCTGCGCTACCTCAGCCAGGACAGCGAATGGAAGGATGCGGTGCCCGGAGCAGGCGGCGTCGACCTGAGCGACCACACCTTCAGCTATGTCTTCCTGCGCGAATACCAGGGCGACTCGCGCCGCCGGGCGGCCGATCTCTATGCCTCGGGGCCGTTCCGCTTGCTTGGCCGCGAGCACCAGGCGTTGATCGGCTACAACCAGGACGACTACCGGGTGCGCAGCAGCGACACCTGGGGCAGCAACCGCAGCGCCTCGAGCCTGGTGGGCAGCGCGGCCAGCGGTCTCGACCTGGCCAATCCCGACCTGGCCGAGCCCAGCCTCGTGCGCAACCGGGGGGCGGAACGCCTGACCGAACAGAGTGGCGTCTACGGCCAGCTTCGCCTGCGCCTGCTGGATCCGCTGACGCTGGTGGCCGGCGGCCGCCTGAGCGACTACGACTACAAGAGTCGCAGCCGATCCCCGTCCACGCCCACGGCCTGGAGTCAGGGGGAGTCGAGCGATGACGAGTTCACGCCCTATGGCGGCCTGGTCTACCAACCGATCCCACAGGCATCGCTGTACGCCAGCTACTCGGACATCTTCATTCCGCAGAACTACGAGAAGGCCGGCGGCGGCACGCTCGCCCCCAGGGTCGGCAAGCAGTACGAAGTGGGCATCAAGACCGCCTTCTTCGACGAGGCCCTGAACGCCACGCTGGCGGCCTTCCGCATCCGCGACGAGAACCGCCCCTTCGAAGACCCGAACGCCCCCAATTACTACATCGCTGCCGGCGAAGTGGAGAGCCGTGGCTGGGAACTGGAAGTCAATGGCCGGCCGCTGCCGGGATGGGACATCAGTGCCGGCTATACCCACCTCAAGACCCGCTACCTCAAGGATGACAGCAACGCCGGCCTGTTCAGCCACTCCTCGCCCAAGCACAGCTTGAAGCTGTGGAGCCACTACCGTTTCCCGGGTGGCGCGCTCAAAGGCCTGGCCCTTGGCGCAGGGGTCACGGCCAGCAGCGCCTACGGCAGCGACCGCTTCGCCTCGGACCGCAAGCAGAGCGGCTACGCCCTGGTCAGCGCCGTGGCCAGCTACGCGCTGAACGAACACCTGACGCTGGCTCTCAACGGCGAGAACCTCAGCGACCGCACGTACTACGCCAGCCTCGGCAACAACACCTACAACACCTACGGCGAGCCGCGCCATTTCACCCTGTCGCTACGCGCCAGCTACTAGCCGCACACCGGGGCTCGGCGACGAGCCCCGGTGCAATGGCGTGCTTCGCCCATTCGCCTGAAGACCCACGATGAAAGCGTCTCCCTCCGCCTGGCAACTGATTCGCCCCTACTGGCTGTCGGACGACAAATGGCACGCCTACGGCCTGCTCGCCCTGGTCATCGCCCTGGATCTGCTCACCGTGTACTGCGCAGTGAGCATCAGCAACTGGCAGAAAGCCTTCTTCGATGCCCTCTCGGCGTTCGAGCGCGAGGCGATCTGGCCACTGATGTGGACCCTGGGCGCACTGATCGCAGCGATCACCCTCGCCTCGACCTTCAGCATGTTCTTCCGCCAGTTACTGGAAATCCGCTGGCGCAGCTGGCTGACCGAGGTGTTCCTGGTACGCTGGCTGAACGACCACGCCTACCAGCGGATCGAAGCCGGCCAGCTCGCCGACAACCCCGATCAACGCATCGCCGAGGACCTCAACCACCTGGCCGGCAAGACCCTGAGCCTGAGCCTCGGCCTGCTGAAGAACATCGTCAACGTGGTGTCCTACTCGGTGATCCTCTGGGGGCTGTCGGGCAGCCTTTCGCTGGGCGCCGTGGGGATCGACTGGGCGCTGCCCGGCTATATGCTCTGGGCTGCGGTGCTCTATGCCCTGGTCGGCTCCTGGATCATGGAGAAGATCGGCAAGCCCATGGTCGGCCTCGACTACCGCCAGCAACAATACGAAGCGGACTTCCGCTACCTGCTGGTGCGCCTGCGCGAACATGCCGAGCAGGTCGCCTTCTACCGGGGCGAGCCGATCGAGCATCAGCGCCTGCGCCAGGCCTTCCACGCCATCCGCCACAACTGGCGCGGCCTGATGACCTACACCAAGCGGGTCGCCTTCACCGAGTCAATCTATGTCGAGGTCGGCAGCATCCTGCCTTACGTCATCGCCATCCCCCGCTACTTCGCCCGGCAGATCACCATCGGCGGGGTGATGCAGCTGAGCGTCGGCTTCGCGCGCCTGCGCACCGCGCTGTCCTGGTTCCTGTTCAACTACAAGGAACTGGCGTTGCTGCGCTCGGTGTTGCAGCGGCTGCGCGAATTCGACCAGGCGCTAAAGGCGGTGCCCGTCGCCGGCATCCGGCTGACCGTAAGTGCCGACGCCAGCTTGCACATCCGCGGCCTGCTTCTGGCCCGACCGGATGGCGCGCCGCTGAACCGCGTGGGCGACCTGGACATCGTTGCCGGGCAGCGCTGGCTGGTACAAGGCCCATCGGGCGCCGGCAAGAGCACCCTGCTGCGCGCCCTAGCCGGACTATGGCCCCACGGCGCGGGACGGATCGACCTGCCTGGCGGCAAGCACCTGTTCCTGCCGCAGAAAAGCTACCTGCCCCCCGGCTCACTGAAAGGCGCGCTGTGCTACCCCGCCGCCGTGGAAGGTTTCACCGATACCCAGTGCGTGCAAGCGCTTCAGCAGGTGCGCCTGCACGGCTACGCCGACAGGCTGGCGCAGCACGACCACTGGGAAAAACGCCTGTCACCCGGTGAGCAACAGCGCCTGGCCTTCGCCCGGGTGCTGCTGCACAGGCCCGACTACCTGTTCCTCGACGAGGCCACCTCGGCGCTGGACACCGCCAACGAAGACAATCTCTACCAACTGGTGGCCGCGCAACTGCCGAACGCCACCGTCATCAGCGTGGCGCACCACGCGAACCTCGAACGCTACCACAACAGGTGCCTGCGCCTGCAGTGAAGGGGCTGCCGCAGGATCGTCGCGGGGCGCCGTCAACCGTGGTAAGCGGCCGACAGCTCGTGCACGGCTTCGAGGAACGCGCCGGCATGGGCCGGATCGACTTCCGGGGTGATGCCGTGCCCCAGGTTGAAGACGTGACCGCTGCCGCTACCGTAGCTGGCCAGGATGCGCGCGACCTCGGCGCGAATCGCCGCCGGCTTGGCGTACAGCACGGTAGGGTCCATGTTGCCCTGCAAGGCCACCTGCGAACCAACGCGCCTGCGCGCTTCGCCGATGTCGCAGCTCCAGTCCAGCCCCAGCGCATCGGCGCCGGTGGCCGCCATGGACTCCAGCCACAGCCCGCCGTTCTTGGTGAACAGGATCACCGGAACCTTGCGCCCGTCATGTTCGCGGATCAGGCCGTCGACGATCTTCTGCATGTAGGCCAGGGAGAACGCCTGGTAGGCAGCCGACGACAGGTTGCCCCCCCAGGTATCGAAGATCTGCACGGCCTGGGCACCGGCGAGGATCTGCCCATTGAGGTAAGCCGTGACCGACTGGGCCAGCTTGTCGAGCAGCGCGTGCATGGCCTGCGGATCGTCATAGAGCATCGCCTTGGACTTGCGCAAATCCTTCGACGAGCCGCCCTCGACCATGTAGGTGGCCAGGGTCCAGGGGCTGCCGGAGAAACCGATCAGCGGGACACGCCCCCCCAGCGCCGACCGGATGGTGCGTACCGCATCCATCACATAGCCGAGGTCTTTCTGCGGATCGGGAATCGGCAGCGCGTCCACATCTGCGGCGCTGCTGATCACCTTGCGAAAGCGTGGTCCCTCGCCGGTCTCGAAGTACAGCCCCTGGCCCATGGCGTGGGGGATGGTGAGGATATCGGAGAAAAGGATCGCGGCATCCAGCTGTGGATAACGATCCAGCGGCTGCAGGGTGACCTCACAGGCGAACTCGGGGTTCATCATGAGACGCATGAAATCCCCTGCCTTGGCCCTGCTGGCCCGATACTCCGGCAGGTAGCGGCCCGCTTGACGCATCATCCACACCGGGGTGACATCGACGGGTTGCTTGAGCAGAGCACGCAGGAAACGGTCGTTCTTCAGGGCGGTCATGGCACAGGATTCCAGGGGGCGGCAGACCCGCCATTGTCGCAAAGCGCGGCCTAAAAGACACGGCGCAGGTGGTTCGCTGCGGCTTTTGGCCACGTCGGACGCACTCTTTATATTCCTTGATGAGGTACTGAAAAGAAAACGTTATACCAAAAAAGAAGATTAAGCGTGCTCGTTAGTTCCTTCTGATTCTATATTGAGGGCCGTCCACCATCAGGTTCGATTTCGGAGTTCAGCATGGCCCGTCATTTCCGTCTCCCCAGCCGCCGCGCCTTCACCCTGGGCCTTCTGGCGGCCGCCAGCGCCGTCCTGCTGCCGTGGCAAGCGGCCCACGCCGAGAGCGCCAAGACGCTGCGAATCGGTTACCAGAAGTTCAACAGCGTGAATATTCTCAAAGGAAGTGGCGCACTGGAGAAGGCGCTCGAACCCCAGGGCGTCAAGGTCAGCTGGCACGAGTTCGCCGCCGGGCCGCAACTGCTGGAAGCGCTGAGCACCGGGGCCATCGACCTGGGCCACGCTGCCGATGCACCTTCGGTATTCGCCCAGGCTGCCGGAAAGCCGGTGGTCTATCTGGCGGCAGAACAACCCTACCCCAAGGGCATCGGCATCCTGACGCAGAATCAGGGAGGCATCCGGAACATCGTCGACCTCAAGGGCAAGCGGGTAGCCACCGGTCGCGGCTGGAACGCCCAGTACCTGCTGGCCCTGGCGCTGCAGGACGTCGGCCTGAGCTACAGCGACATCACCCCGGCCTATGTCAACAACGCCGCGGACGCCATCGCCGCGCTGCAATCGGGTTCGGTGCAGGCCGCCACGCTATGGGACCCGTTCCTCGCCGCCGCCGAAAAGAAGCTGCCGGTGCGCAACCTGCGCGATGGCCAGGGGCTGACCAACAACCGTACCTTCTACCTGTCCACGGCCGCATTCACCGACCACAACGGCGATCTGGTGAAGACCTTCTTCCAACAACTGGCGCAGGTCAGTGACTGGGCCAACAAGCATCCTCAGCAGGTCGCCGACCTGCTCGCCCCACAACTGGGGATAGCCCCTGACGTGCTGCTTCTCGCCACCGAGCGGCGCAACTATGCCGCCGAGGCCATCACGCCCTCGATCATCGCGGAGCAGCAAAAACTGGCAGACACCTTTCTCGGCCTCGGGCTGATTCCCAAGCCCCTGCGCGTCGACGAGGCGGTCTATCCACAGTCCCTGCTGCCCTGACAGGGACCTGACCGAGCCACCTCGCGCCCCACCCACGTGGTGGGGACAGTCCTTGAGCCGCACACCGGTAGAGCCACCATGACGCCCCGCAAGCCGATCCGTTTCAATGCCTTCAGCATGAATGTCGCCAGCCACCAGTCGCCCGGCCTCTGGCGCCATCCACTCAATCGCAGTCAGTACCACAACCGCCTGCCTTACTGGCTGGAGCTGGCGCAAACGCTCGAGCGCGGGCTGTTCGATGCGCTGTTCATCGCTGACGTGCTGGGTATCTACGACGTCTACCAGGGCAGCCCGGAGGCGGCGCTGCGTGGCGGCGTGCAGGTGCCGGTCAACGATCCACTGCTGATCGTCCCGGCCATGGCCGCCGTCACCCGGCACCTGGGCTTCGGCGTGACCTTCTCGCTGACCTACGAGCACCCTTACCCCTTCGCGCGGCGCATGTCGACCCTGGATCATCTGACCGACGGCCGGGTGGGCTGGAACATCGTCACCGGCTACCTGGACAGCGCCGCACGCAACCTGGGCCTGGACAGACAACTGGGCCATGACCAGCGCTACGCGCTGGCCGAGGAATACCTGCAGGTGCTCTACAAACTCTGGGAGCACAGCTGGGAGGACGATGCGGTCAACCGCAGCGAGGTCGGCAGCTCGTACATCGACCCGGGCAAGGTGCATCCGATCGGCCATCACGGCGAGCACTACCAGGTGCCCGGCATGCACCTTTGCGAGCCCTCCCCGCAACGCACCCCGGTGCTGTTCCAGGCAGGCGCCTCGCCCCGCGGCCAGGCCTTCGCGGCCCGCCACGCCGAGTGCGTGTTCATCAGCGGCCCCACCCAGACCGTCCTCAAGGGGTTGGTGGATGGCCTGCGCCAGGCCCTGCGGGAGGCGGGCCGGCAGCCCGAGGAGCAACTGATCTACGCCCAGGCGTTGATCATCGTCGCGCCGAGCCGGGCGGCTGCCGAGGCGAAGCTGGCCGACTACCGTCGCTACGTGGACGTCGAGGCCGCATTGGCGCTCCTGTCCGGCTGGACAGGCATCGATCTGTCCAGCCTGGGCGGCGACCAGGTGATCGAATACCTGGAAAACGATGCCGGCCGTACCGCCCTGGCGTCCTTCACGCGCAGCGATCCGAACCGCCAGTGGACGGTGGCCGAAGCCGCCGAGTTCGTCTGCCTGGGCGGTCGTGGGCCGGTTCTGCTCGGCTCGCCCGGCGAAGTCGCCGACCAACTGGAAACCTGGCTGGACGCCACCGGCATCGACGGGTTCAACCTGACCTATGCCGTCGCTCATGAAGACCTCGAGGCGGTCGTCGACCTGCTGGTGCCCGAACTGCAGCGCCGTGGCCGCTACCGCCAGGCTTACGAGGGCGGCACTCTCAGGCACCAGCTGTTCGCTCGGGGCGACCGCCTCGACCCTCGCCACGCCGCCCATCAGACGGTTATCTAGGGTCTGTTGACGTTCCGGCGCGGCCGTGCGTGAAACGTCAACAGACCCTAGCCGCCTGCAGCCGCCGAAAGCCCTCGGCGTCGGCGGTGCGCATGGCGGCCAGCACGCTGTGCGCATCCACCGCGAAGGGCTCGTTGTGGATACTTTCACCCGCTGCACAGGCAAGCTCTGCAGCGCGCAGCAGATCGGCGTCGCTGACCTCGGGCAGACCGATCTCGGCGAGCGTGACCGGCAAGCCGACGGCGAGACAGAAACCATAGACCTCATCGATCAGCCGCGGCGCGCTGTCACGCAGCATCAGCATGCTCAGCACACCGAAGGTGACCTTCTCGCCGTGCCAGTAGGCATGGGTACCCTCGAGGACCGTGAAGCCATTGTGAATCGCGTGGGCGGCGGCCAGGCCGCCACTTTCGAAGCCCAGACCGGACAACAGCGTATTGGCCTCGATGACATGCTCCAGCGCAGGCGTCACCACCTGCTGGCGGCAGGCCTGCAAGGCCAGAGGTCCGTACTCCAGCAGGGTGTCGTAGCAGAACCGCGCCAGGGCATGGGCGGTACGCGGCCCCTGGCGGCCGGTCATGTTGGCGGCGCCGCTGATGCGGCAATCCTCGGCCTCGAACCAGGTGGCCAGGGCGTCGCCCATGCCGGAAACCAGAAAGCGCGCCGGTGCCCGGGCGACCACCTGGCTGTCGACCAGCACCAGATCCGGATTGCGCGGCAGCACCAGGTACCGTTTGAAGACGCCCTCGGCGGTGTAGATCACCGACAGCGCACTGCAAGGCGCATCGCTGGAGGCCAGGGTCGGCACCACCGCCACCGGCAGGCCGAGCGCGTGGGCCAGGGCCTTGGCGGTATCCAGCGCCTTGCCGCCGCCCATGCCGAGAATCACCTCGGGCCGCTCGTCGTCGGCGAGTGCCACCAGACGCTCGATCTCCTCGTCACTGCACTCACCGGCGAAACGCACCCGACGCAACTGCACATGGCCGCTGCAGGCTGCGTCCACGGAAGCAGCGAGATTGTCATAGGCGAAAGGATCGAGCAGCGCCAGCGCCTTGCTGCCAAAGCGCGACAACTCGAAACCGAGCTGCTCGAGCGCACCGCGGCCCTGCACGTAACGGGATGGGAAGATGGCAGTGGTCAACATGGGAACCTCCTGAGAAAACGCTGGAGGTACTGTAAAGGCGCGATCAACGCGGCGTATTGCCTCAGGTCAGCTAAGAACCGGTTGGAAATCTGCTGCGCGTCGGCACTGCTGCGTTGAAAAGAGGCTCTAGAAGGCCGGAAACGACGAGGCCGGCATGCTGCCGGCCTCGTCAGGAAAGGTGATGCTCAGACACCGAGGTAGTCGAGAATCCCTTCCGCTGCATTGCGGCCTTCGTAGATCGCGGTGACCACCAGGTCGGAACCACGCACCATGTCACCACCGGCGAACACTTTCGGGTTGCTGGTCTGGTGCTTGAAGGTGGCCTTTTCCGGCGCGACCACCCGGCCCTGGGTATCGATGCGGATATCGAACGCCTCGAACCAGGGCGCCGGGCTCGGGCGGAAACCGAAGGCGATCAGCACGGCTTCCGCCGGGATGATCTCCTCGGAGCCCGGGATTGGCTCCGGGCTGCGACGGCCACGGGCATCCGGTTCGCCGAGACGGGTCTCGACCACCTTTACGCCTTCCACCTTGTCCTCGCCGACGATGGCGATGGGCTGGCGGTTGAAGAAGAATTTCACGCCCTCTTCCTTGGCATTCTTCACTTCCTTGCGCGAGCCCGGCATGTTCGCTTCGTCACGGCGGTAGGCGCAGGTCACGGCCTTGGCGCCCTGGCGGATCGAGGTACGGTTGCAGTCCATCGCGGTGTCGCCGCCGCCGAGAACCACGACGCGCTTGCCTTTCATGTCGACGAAATCTTCCGGCGCCTTCTCGAAACCGAGGTTGCGATTGACGTTGGCGATCAGGAAGTCCAGGGCATCGTGGACGCCCGGCAGGTCTTCGCCCGGGAAGCCGCCCTTCATGTAGGTGTAGGTGCCCATGCCCATGAACACGGCATCGTACTCATCCAGCAACTGCTGCAGGGTGATGTCCCGACCGATCTCGGTGTTCAGGCGGAATTCGATGCCCATGCCGGTGAAGACTTCGCGGCGATTGCTCAGCACGCTCTTTTCCAGCTTGAACTCGGGGATGCCAAAGGTCAGCAGGCCGCCGATTTCCGGGTTCCTGTCGAACACCACCGGGGTCACGCCATTGCGCACCAGCACGTCGGCACAACCAAGGCCGGCAGGGCCGGCGCCAATCACGGCGACACGCCTGCCGGTCGGCTTGACCTTGGACATATCCGGGCGCCAGCCCATGGCGAAGGCGGTATCGGTGATGTACTTCTCCACCGAGCCGATGGTCACCGCGCCGAAGCCGTCGTTGAGGGTGCAGGCACCTTCGCACAAGCGATCCTGCGGGCACACGCGACCGCAGACTTCCGGCAGGGTGTTGGTCTGGTGGCTCAATTCGGCGGCGGCCAGGATGTTGCCCTCGGAGACCAGCTTCAACCAGTTGGGGATGAAGTTGTGTACCGGGCACTTCCACTCGCAATACGGGTTACCGCAGCCCAGGCAGCGGTGCGCCTGTTCGCCGGCCTGGGCCGGCTTGAAGGTGTCGTAGATCTCGACGAACTCTTTCTTGCGCTGCCGCAGCAGCTTCTTCTTCGGGTCTTTGCGCCCGACTTCGATGAACTGGAAGTCGTTATTCAGACGTTCAGCCATATCATAAACCTCTTAGCAGCAGCGCCGAGCGACACGCTCGAAGTTGCAAGACAATCACGTTGAGCGGCGAGCCCCACTGTCGGGGCTCGCCGCTTGAAGCTGCTTATTGCGGGTTGGCGCGGATGCTGGAGAGCAGCGACTTGAGGTTCGCAGCCTTGGGTTTGACCAGCCAGAACTTGCGCAGGTAGTCGTCCAGGTTCTCCAGCAGATTGCGGCCCCACTCGCTCGACGTCTCTTCGACGTACTCGGCCAACACCCGCTCCAGGTGGCTACGGTAGGCCTCCATGGACTCGCTGTTGATGCGCTGAATCTCGACCAGCTCATGGTTCACGCGGTCGTAGAAGCTATTGTCCAGGTCGAGCACGTAAGCGAAACCACCGGTCATGCCGGAACCGAAGTTGTAGCCGGTCTTGCCCAGCACGCAGACGAAACCGCCGGTCATGTATTCGCAGCAGTGGTCACCCACGCCTTCCACCACGGAATGGGCGCCGGAGTTGCGCACCGCGAAGCGCTCACCTGCAGTACCCGCCGCGAACAGCTTGCCACCGGTGGCACCGTACAGGCAGGTGTTGCCGATGATGGCACTGTCCTGGGTCTTGAACGGGCTGCCTTTGGGCGGCACGATCACCAGCTTGCCAGCGGTCATGCCCTTGCCGACGTAATCGTTGGCGTCGCCTTCGAGGTACAGGTTCAGGCCACCGGCGTTCCACACCCCGAAGCTCTGCCCGGCAGTACCCTTGAAACGGAAGGTGATCGGCGCCTTGAGCATCCCCTGGTTGCCATGCACCCGGGCGATTTCGCCGGAGACGCGGGCCCCGATGGAACGGTCGCAGTTGCAAATGTCCAGTTGGTAGTCGCCACCACTGGCGCTGTCGATCGCCGATTTGGCCATCGCCAGCATCTCTTCGGCCAGCAGGCCCTGGTCGAACGGCGGGTTGCGGTCGACTTCGCAGAACTGCGGCTTGTCGGCCGGGATGTGATCGCTACCCAGCAGTGGGGTCAAATCCAGGTGGTTCTGCTTGGCGGTTTCACCCGGCAGGATGTCCAGAAGATCGGTACGTCCGATCAGCTCGCCCAGGCTGCGCACGCCCAGCTTGGCCAGCCACTCGCGGGTTTCCTCGGCAACAAAGGTGAAGAAGTTCACCACCATGTCGACGGTGCCGATGAAGTGATCCTTGCGCAGCTTGTCGTTCTGCGTGGCCACGCCGGTGGCGCAGTTGTTCAGGTGGCAGATGCGCAGGTACTTGCAACCCAGGGCGACCATCGGCGCGGTACCGAAGCCGAAACTCTCGGCGCCGAGGATGGCAGCCTTGACCACGTCCAGGCCGGTTTTCAGGCCACCGTCGGTCTGCACCCGCACCTTGCCGCGCAGGTCGTTGCCGCGCAGGGTCTGGTGGGTTTCCGCCAGGCCCAGCTCCCAGGGTGCGCCGGCATACTTGATCGACGTCAGCGGCGAAGCGCCGGTGCCGCCGTCATAACCGGAAATGGTGATCAGGTCGGCGTAGGCCTTGGCCACACCGGCGGCGATGGTGCCGACGCCGGCTTCGGATACCAGCTTGACCGAGACCAGGGCGCTGGGGTTGACCTGCTTGAGGTCATAGATCAGCTGCGCCAGGTCTTCGATCGAATAGATATCGTGGTGCGGTGGTGGCGAAATCAGGGTCACGCCCGGTACCGCATAGCGCAGCTTGGCGATCAGACCGTTGACCTTGCCACCCGGCAACTGGCCGCCTTCGCCTGGCTTGGCGCCCTGAGCCACCTTGATCTGCAGCACTTCGGCATTGACCAGGTATTCCGGGGTCACCCCGAAACGGCCGGTGGCGATCTGCTTGATCTTGGAGCTGCGCAGGGTGCCGTAGCGTGCAGGATCTTCACCGCCCTCACCGGAGTTGGAGCGCGCGCCGAGGCGGTTCATCGCCTCGGCCAGTGCCTCGTGGGCTTCCGGCGACAGCGCACCCAGGGAGATACCGGCGGCGTCGAAACGCTTGAAGATCGACTCCAGCGGCTCCACCTCGTCGATGGACAGCGGCGTATCGGCCAGCTTGACCTGCAACAGATCACGCAGCATCGACACCGGGCGGGTATCCACCAGCCTGGTGTACTCCTTGAAGGTTTCGTAGCTGCCCTGCTTGACTGCCGCCTGCAGGGTGTTGACCACGTCCGGGTTATAGGCGTGGTACTCGCCACCGTAGACGAACTTCAGCAGGCCACCCTGCTGGATCGCCTTGCGATTGTTCCAGGCCTCGCCCGCCAAGGCTTTCTGCTCGGCTTCCAGGTCGACGAAGCGCGCGCCCTTGAGGCGGCTCGGCACGCCACGGAAACACAGGCCGGTGACCTCGTCGGCCAGGCCGACCGCCTCGAACAGTTGCGCGCCGCGGTAAGAGCCGACGGTGGAGATGCCCATCTTCGAGAGAATCTTCAACAGGCCCTTGGAAATGCCCTTGCGGTAGTACTTGAAGACCTCGTAGAGATCGCCCAGCACTTCACCGGTACGGATCAGGTCGCCCAGCACTTCGTAGGCCAGGAACGGATACACCGCCGATGCGCCGAAGCCGATCAGCACCGCATAGTGATGCGGGTCGCGTGCGGTGGCGGTTTCCACCAGGATGTTGCAGTCGCAGCGCAGGCCGGTCTCGGTCAGGCGATGGTGTACCGCGCCGGTGACCAGCGCGGCATGCGCCGGCAGCTTGCCCGGCGCGATGTGACGGTCGGTCAGCACCAGCAGCACCTTGCCGGCGCGCACGGCTTCCTCGGCCTGGTCGGCCATGTTGCGCACGGCCGCTTCCAGGCCGATCGACTCGTCGTAGTTGAGGTCGATGACCTGCCGCTCGAATCCCGGGCGCTCCAGGTTCATCAGGCTGCGCCACTTGGCCGGGGAGATCACCGGCGAGCTGAGGATCACCCGCGATGCATGCTCTGGCGACTCTTCGAAGATGTTGCGCTCGGCACCGAGGCAGATCTCCAGCGACATGACGATGGCTTCGCGCAGCGGGTCGATCGGCGGGTTGGTGACCTGCGCGAACTGCTGGCGGAAGTAATCGTACGGCGAGCGCACGCGCTGGCTCAGCACGGCCATCGGCGTGTCGTCGCCCATGGAGCCGACTGCCTCCTGGCCCTGCTCGGCGAGCGGGCGCAGCACCTGGTCACGCTCCTCGAAGGTGACCTGGAACATCTTCATGTACTGCCTGAGCTGATCAGCCTCGTAGAAGGCTGAACCATGGTCGTTGTCTTCCATGGTCGCGCGGATGCGCAGCGCGCTCTTGCGCAGCCACTGCTTATAGGGGTGGCGGGACTTGAGACGGTTGTCGATGTCGTCGGTGGTCAGCACCTGACCTGTCTCGGTGTCCACGGCGAGAATCTGGCCCGGGCCGACACGGCCCTTGGCGACCACGTCCTCGGGCTGATAACTCCACACGCCGATTTCCGAGGCCAGGGTGATGTAGCCGTTGGTGGTGGTCACCCAGCGCGCCGGGCGCAGGCCGTTGCGGTCGAGCAGGCACACGGCGTGTCGACCATCGGTCAGCACCACGCCTGCCGGGCCATCCCAGGGCTCCATATGCATGGAGTTGTATTCGTAGAACGCCCGCAGGTCGGCGTCCATGGTCTCGACGTTCTGCCAGGCTGGCGGAATGATCATGCGCACGCCGCGAAACAGGTCGATGCCGCCGGTGACCATCAGCTCGAGCATGTTGTCCATGCTCGAAGAGTCCGAGCCCACCCGGTTGACCAGCGGGCCGAGCTCTTCTAGGGCGGGGATCTGGCCATTCTCGAACTTGGTACGACGCGCCTGTGCCCAGTTACGATTGCCGGTGATGGTGTTGATCTCGCCATTGTGGGCGAGAAAACGGAACGGCTGGGCCAGCGGCCACTTCGGCAGGGTATTGGTGGAAAAGCGCTGGTGGAACACGCAGATCGCGGTCTGCAGGCGCTCGTCACCCAGGTCCGGGTAGAACTGCTGCAGGTCGGCCGGCATCATCAGGCCTTTGTAGATGATGGTCTTGTGCGAAAAGCTGCAGATGTAGTGTTCGCTGTCCGCAGCGTTGGCCACCGAGGAGCGGCGCCGGGCACAGAACAGCTTGATGGCGAAATCCTGGTCGCTCAGGCCATCGGCACTGATGAACACCTGTTCGATCTGCGGCAGGCGCTCCAGGGCCAGGCGGCCGAGTACGCTGGTATCGATGGGCACCTTGCGCCAGCCGACCAGGGTCAGGCCGGCCGCCAGGATCTCGCGGTTCATGTTGTCGCGAGCAGCGCTGGCCTTGGTCTCGTCCTGGTTGAGGAAGACCATGCCTACGGCATATTGCCTGGGCAGTTCGACCCCGAAGGTGTCCTTCGCCACGGCGCGCAGGAACAGATCGGGCTTTTGGATCAGCAAACCACAGCCATCACCCGTCTTGCCGTCGGCATTGATGCCGCCACGGTGGGTCATGCAGGTCAGTGCTTCTATCGCCGTCTGCAAGAGGTGATGGCTGGCCTCACCCTGCATGTGCGCGATCAGGCCGAAGCCGCAGTTATCCTTGAACTCATCAGGATGGTACAGACCTGCTTTCATAGGGAACTCTCACCAGACTGCCTTATTCGGCATTTTTCTTTCTAATTCAACCCAATTACCCTGCGCGCAGGTCGATGCGCCCGGCTTTGCACAGGCAAACGGAGGTCATTGTACATAGCGAGAGAGGCGTCACAAAGAACAATGTGACGAAATATCGGAATGAAATGTCGCAAAAATGAAAGAGAACCCGTCCACGGATGCAGTCGCTGCGCCCGTGGCGGGCTTGATCAGCCTAAGGCGCCATCTCCTGCGCGACGCTGGCGAAGGTCTTCGGCCAGGGCTTGCCGGCCTGCACCTTCGCAGACAGGGTCTTCACCGCCGCCTGGGCGGCATCGCGGCTGGCAAAACTACCATAAGTGATGACGAAAAGCGGCTTGCCCTGGTGGATCTTCTTGAAGTAGCGGTACTGCGCGCCGTTCTGACTGATGAAGGAACGTGCACTGGCTTCCGTACTGGTACCGAGAACCTGCAGGGTGAAGTGGCTCTTGTTCTGCGCCGCATACCAGCCATTGCCTGGCGCTGCACTGGCAGCGGCTGGGGCCTGGGCGGCAGGAGCGGGCTTGGCCACAGGGGCCTGTTGAGCCGGCTTCGGCTGCTCCACAGGCTTGGGTTGCTGCGCGGGCGGCGCGGATGCCTGAGGCGTCCTGGCCGGAGCAGGCGTGGCGGGCGGCGCAGTCGCGGGCGCTGGCTGGGACGCCGCTGGAGGGACTGTCACGGGCGTACTGGTGACCGGCTCGGGGAGTTCCACAGCGGCCTCCCCGTCGGTTTCCCCGGCGGCCTGGGCCAGTGGCTGACGAATCACCGGTTGCGATTGTCCAACCAGCGGAAGGGGCAGGGGCTGGTTGCTGCCGGCGAACTCGATGGCAGGCCGGCCATCGGCAGCCTGCTCGGTGCCAGGCAGGGCCGCCTGCGACTCGGGCTGTTGTTGCGACTGCTGCGCTGCATCGACTGGCAGCGGCGCTTGTGGTGCAGGAGCATCGTTAGACCCCGAACGCCCCTGCATCAACAGCGCCGCGACCACACCGATACCGACCACTGCCAGCGCCAACAGATGCTTCTTCGGCAGGTTGAAGGAGAAACCGCCCGCCTTCGCCGCCCCCCGGCGCGACGCCATGGCGTCGATCAGAACATCACGCGCCACCCGGTTGATCTCGCCGGGCCAGCCGCCCGAGCGATCATGAATCAGCTCGACCTGCTCATCGGAAAACAGCTCGATACCCTGGGCGGCACCCTCGAGACGTAGCGCCAGGTACTCGCGGGTTTCGTCCTCGGTGTAAGGCTGAAGTTCGATGACGTGGAATACCTCTTCCGCATCGGCCAGAGCGTCCAGACGGGAGATGAGATCGCTGTCGGCAAACAGAAAGACGTGGGGACGCCCTTCCGTATTGCCCTGCGCCAGTATCAGCAACGCCTCCAGCGCAGCGTCACTGAGTTCCTCGGCATCGTCGATCAGCAGATAGACTTCCTGCCCGGTCAGCGAAAGCTGGCCGACCTGCGCCAACAGCGATGCGTGATCCGTCTGCTGAGTGTTGAGGCCCTGGGCGATATGCCGCATCAATGTCGCTGGATCGGCAGCCCCCTGTGCAGAAACCACCACGTTGTGCACGGCCTGCTTGTTGGTGCTGGCCACCAGCGCCTGACGCAGCAGGGTCTTGCCACTCCCCTCGGGGCCCGTCACCACCAGCAGCAACTGGCTGTAACGTGCCAGATGATGCAACTGCCCGAGTACCGGCTTGCGCTGCGCCGGGAAGAACTTGAAACCCGGCACCCGCGCCGCGAACGGATCATGGGTGAACTGATAGTGGTCGAGAAACGCTTCGTCGGCGTGCAGACTGGTCATTGAATACTCACTGATTGTTAAGCCGGGCCACCAGTGCCGGGTAGTCGGCAGCCAGGGTGGCACTCAATATGTCCCGTGGATAGTCACTGGTCACCACCGCCTCGCCCAGCGAGCGCAGCAGAACCAGACGCAACTGGCCATCCAGCACCTTCTTGTCGACAGCCATGTGCTCGAGAAAGTCCGCGGGGGTCATTTCCTGCGGCGGCACCACCGGCAGGCCTGCCGCCAGAAACAGGCGAATGCCGCGGTCACGCTCTTCGGCAGTGATCCAGCCCAGCCGCTGAGACATCTCCAGCGCCATCGCCGTTCCCGCCGCCACTGCCTCGCCATGCAACCAGACGCCATAGCCCATATGGGTCTCGATGGCATGCCCGAACGTGTGCCCGAGGTTGAGGGTGGCCCTCACACCGGTCTCCCGCTCGTCGGCCCCCACCACCCGCGCCTTGGCGGCACAGGAGCGTTCGATCGCCTGGGTCAGTGCAAGCGGGTCCAGGCCACGCAGCGCTGACATGTTCGTTTCGAGCCAGCCGAGAAAGGGCTCATCGCAGATCAGACCATACTTGATCACTTCCGCCAGCCCCGCCGACAGCTCCCGGGGTGGCAAGGTATGCAGGCTACGGGTGTCGATCAGCACGGCCTGAGGCTGGTAGAACGCGCCGACCATATTCTTGCCGAGCGGGTGATTGATACCGGTCTTGCCGCCGACCGAAGAGTCCACCTGGGACAGCAGGGTAGTCGGGATCTGGATGAAATTCACGCCACGCTGATAACAGGCGGCGGCGAACCCGGCCATGTCGCCTATCACCCCGCCGCCCAGCGCGATGACCGTGGTACGGCGGTCATGGCGCGCAGCGAGCAGGCCATCGAAGATGATTTGCAGGGTTTCCCAGTTCTTGAATGCTTCACCGTCGGGCAGCACTACCGAGGTGACCCGGTAATCCGCCAGAGTCGCCTGCAGCGTCGACAGGTACAAGGGTGCGATGGTTTCGTTGGTGACGATCGCCACCTGGCGACCGACGATATGTGGCGCCAGCAGATCGGCACGACCGAGCAGGCCGGCACCGATATGGATGGGGTAGCTGCGCTCAGCGAGATCGACATGAAGTGTTTGCATGGAGCCCCCGATTGAAAAGGGCGCTAGGATAACGCAGTTAGGCCCTGTCATTAACGCGGTGCCAGCGCTTCCAGCCGCTCGAGAATTTCCTGAACCACCATACGCGGCGGGCGCTCATCGGTCTCGATGATCACATCGGCGATTTCCCGATACAGCGGATCACGAATGGCGAGCAGGTCGGCCAGCACCAGCCCGGGATTGGGCGTGCGCAGTAATGGACGATTACGGTCACGTGCCGTGCGATCGATCTGCTGCTCGACGGAGGCATGCAGATACACCACCCGCCCACCGGCGCGCAGCGCTTGCCGGTTCTGTGGCCGCAGCACCGCGCCCCCCCCGGTCGCCAACACCAGCCCGTTGGACTGGCAAAGCGAGCAGATCACCGCCTGCTCGCGCTCGCGAAACCCCTGCTCACCCTCGACATCGAAGATCCAGGGTATGTCGGCACCGGTACGCTGTTCGATCTCCTTGTCGGAGTCCTTGAATGGCAACCGCAACTCTTTGGCAAGCAAGCGCCCGATGGTGCTTTTTCCAGCACCCATCGGGCCGACAAGGATCAGATTACGCACTAATTACCGACTCACGGCCACCGCGGAAGTGTTCATGATGCGTGGGGTGATGAAAATCAGCAACTCGGTCTTGCTATCGGTAATCGTGTCGCGACGGAAAAGGCGTCCGAGGTAGGGCACATCCCCAAGGAAAGGCACTTTCTCGGTTGCCTTGGTTTGAGTGTTTTCAAATACCCCGCCGATCACGATGGTTTCGCCATCGGAGACCAGCACCTTGGCGTTGACCTCGTTCTTGCTGATGGGCGGAACCCCGTTCAGCTGATTCTGGTAGTCGGGTGCATCCTTGTTCACCTTCACTTCGATGATGATGCGATTGTCGGGAGTGATCTGCGGCGTCACTTCCAGCGACAAGGCAGCCTCTTTGAAAGATGTCGAGGTAGCGCCACTGGAGCTCGCTTCCTGATAGGGGATTTCCTGCCCCTTGAGGATCTTCGCCGTTTCCTTATCCGCAGTTACCACCTTGGGTTGGGAGACGATTTCACCATTACCCGAACTTTCCATGGCGGAAAGCTGCAGATCAATGATGGCGCTGTTGGTGATAAAACCAATACCGATGCCCGAGGTGCTGTTCGCAACGCCCATGTCAACGAAAGGTGTCGGAGAGTTGGAATCACCAGATGTGGGACGAGTACAGTTGCCAGCGAATGGCCCACAGGTAGCACCGTCCTCATCCTCTATCCCTAAGTTGCCGTCCTTACCGTAGGATCTCCAACGGGATCCCGCACTACCGAGTGTGCCGCCCCAACGAACCCCCAGCGCCTTGCTGTAATCGACGTTGGCCTCGACGATCCGTGCCTCGATCATCACCTGGCGAACCGCCACGTCCAGTTGCGCCACGATTCGGCGCAACTCGTCCAGACGCTCCTGGGTCTGGTAGGCGATGATGCTGTTGGTGCGGTCGTCGACGGTAATCGAGCCGCGCTCATCCACCGGACCGGCGGCGCCGCTGGCCCCGGTCACCGACTGGAACAGCTTGGCCATATCGGTGGCCTTGGCGTAGTTGACCTGGATCAGCTCGCGACGCAGCGGCGCCAGCTCGGCAATCTGCTTCTGCGACTCCAGTTCTTGCTTCTCCCGGGCGGCGATCTCTTCGGCTGGCGCCACCAACAGCACGTTACCCACCTGGCGTTTGTCGAGGCCCTTGGTTTTCAGCACCAGATCCAGCGCCTGATCCCAGGGCACGTTCTGCAGACGCAGGGTGATATTGCCGGCCACGGTGTCACTGGCAACCAGATTGAGGTCGGTGAAGTCGGCGATCAACTGCAGCACCGAACGCACGTCGATGTCCTGGAAGTTCAGCGACAGTTTCTCGCCGGTGTAGGCGAACCGCTCGGCCTGGCGCTTCTCGGCGTCTTCCTGGGTCAGCGGCTTGACGCTCAGGGTCAGCTTGTTCTCGGTCTGGTAGGCCAGGTAGTCGAACGACCCGACCGGCTCGATGACGATGCTCGCATCATCACCGGTGCCGCTGGCGCTGACGAACTGCACCGGCGTGGCGAAGTCCTTGACATCCAGGCGCACACGGAGGGCTTCCGGCAACTGGGTGCGATTGAAGTTCAGCACGATCTTGCCGCTACGCTCCTGAATATCGGGGCTGACGGAGGCATCGGAGAGGTTGATGACGACGTTGCCCTCGCCCTGCTCACCACGCTGGAAATCGATGTTGCGGATCGCCTTGTTCACCGCGCCGAACACCTTCGGCGCTGCGGGAGCCGCAACCGGTGTAGCAGCCACGGGGGCGGGGCGGGCAGCAGCCGGCGCACTTGCCGGGGCGGCAGCGGCGCTGGCTGCGGTAGTGGCGACACCGGTCCCGACCTGTACGAACAGGTTGTTGCCTTCGGTACGGGTATTGTAAGGCGCCAGATTGGTCAGGTTGATGATCAGTCGGGTGCGATCCTTGGCCTCGACGACGGTAACGCTGCGGGCATTGCCCATCCCCAGTTCGCGGTTCTTGGCGCCCAGCTTGTTGGCGACCCCAGGCAGATCCAGGGCGATGCGGGCTGGCTGCTCGATGGTGTAGCCACGCGGTGCGCTGACCGGCTCGTCGAACGACAGTTTCAGCTCGACACGGTCACCCGGCAGAGCTGCGACATCCAGCGCTTGCAGGTTGGCTGCCAGCGCTGCAGGGGAGAGCAGGATCGCCAGCAGCGAAACGCCGAGACGCGAAAAAGAGCTGTTCATGCTTGGGTTCCGTTTGGCAGACCGGTTATTTCTGTTCATGCTTCACCTCGCTCCTCAGGAGCGCTCCTTCAGAGTGAGGGTACGGGGGCGTTCGAGCCAGCCACCATCACCATCAGGGACGATTTCGACGACGTCGATCTTGGCACTGTCGATGGCGACGATACGGCCTTCATTGCGCCCCAGGTAGTCCCCGACCCTGACGCGATGAACCCCACCGGCTCCGCTGACCAACGCGAACGAACCGCTGTTGTTGGCCAGCGTACCCACCATCTCGAAGAGTTCGATATTGAAGCCTTCGAGGAACTGCTTGACCCGGGTTTCGTCCGGTTTGATTTCCTTGCTGCCCTTGGTCCGGCTGATCGGATCGATCTTCACGGGCGGCTGGAACGGGCTACGCAGGGCCGCGGCGCTATAGGTGAAGCTTTCATAGGGCTCGGGTTGTGGAAGTGGCTCGATCTGGCCTTTCGGCCGTGCCCGCACCTCATCCATATAGGCCTGCAGATCACTGAAGTCGCCGCTACCGCAACCGCCCAGGCTGAGCAACAGTAGGCTGGACAAGAAAACCCGCTTCATGGATGTGCACCCTTGTCATTGTAGCGATAGGTCTTGGCCAGGATACTCATGCGCAGCTTGGACGTGCTGCCCTGCTCGGCGGGAACCAGCTCGAAATCATGCAACGTGACGATACGCGGCTGACTGGCGACCCCGCTGACGAAAGTCGCCAGGTCGTGGTAGCCACCCACCACCTTGATCTGGATGGGCAGCTCGATATAGAACGGCTGGGTGACTTCCGGCAGCAGCTTGATTTCCTCGAATTCCAGGCCGCTGTCCAGACCGATACGGGTAATATCCTCGAGCAGCCCCGGCACCTCGGTATCGCTCGGCAATTGCTTGAGCAGTGCACCGAACGACACCTCCGCTTCATTCATCTGCTCGCGATAAGCCTCGAGGTTGGCTGCCTGGAATGCCTTGCTGGAGAACTGCTCCTTGAGCGTTTCCTCATCCATGCGCTGCTGATCGAGGTTCGCCTGAAGGTCTTTCAGGTGGAAGTTGTAGCCGAGCGCCAACACCAGTACCACGGCAATCATGCCGGCAATGACCTTGACCGCGGAGGGCCAGGAACCGATGTTGTTGAGGTCGAGATCATTGAAATCGATCTTGCGCAAGCTCGCCAGGGAATCGTTCAGACTCATGGCTTGACCTCCGCTTCTTCACTGGCAGGCCGCGACTGCTGCACGGTCAGTTGAAAGGTGTTGGCCTGGTCCACCGCGCCGGCGGTAACCGCCTTGACCTCGGTCAGGTTCGGCAATGCCAGCCAATCCGAGGCATCCATGTCGCGCATCAGCTTGGAAACACGACTGTTCGACTCGGCCGCGCCGACGATGGCAATGGTCTTGTCGGTCATCTTCACGGCCGTGAAATACACACCATCGGGAAGCGTTCGCACCAACTGGTCGAAGACATGCCCGATGATCGGACGATTGCCCTGCAAATCCTGAATGATCTTCATGCGCTCCAGTAGCTGCTGGCGACGTGTGCGCAGCTCACTGATTTCGGCGATGCGCTTATCCAGCACAGCGATCTCCTTGCGCACGTAATCGTTGCGTGCCTGCTGGTTCTCGATCTCGCCATTGAGGTACTGATCGCCCAGAAACACCAGGCCCGCGGCGACTACCAGCAAACCGCCCAGGCAAACCAGAAAGCGTTGCTTGCGTTCTTCGCGGAGCTGCTCGCGCCATGGTAGGAGGTTGATCCGTGCCATCAGTCGAAACTCCTCATCGCCAAGCCGCAGGCAATCATCAGCGCCGGCGCGTCGCTGGCCAGCGCCCCGGCATTGACCTTGCCGCTCAGGGCCATGTCCGCGAACGGATTGGCAACCAGGGTCTGGGTGCCGATCTTCTGCTGGATGAGCCGGTCGAGATCGGGAATCGAGGCCGTGCCGCCCGCCAACAGGATGTAGTCGACATCGTTGTACTGGCCAGCAGCGAAGAAGAACTGCAAGGAACGGGATACCTGCTGCACCAGGGCATCCTTGAACGGCTGCAGCACCTCGCTGTCATAGTCGTCAGGCAAACCGCCCTGCTTCTTGGCGAGGCCGGCCTCATCGACGGAAAGCCCGTAGCGACGCTGGATTTCCTCGGTCAGTTGCCGGCCACCGAACAGCTGCTCACGGGTGTATATGGTGCGTCCGTTATGCAGCACGCTGAGCGTTGTCATGGTTGCGCCGATGTCCACCACTGCAACGGTCAGATCGTCATGCACACCGCCAAGCTGTTCGGCAAGCAATCCATAGGCGCGCTCCAGCGCATAGGCTTCGACATCCACCACCTTGGCGGTCAGCCCGGCCAGAGCCAGCGCGGCCTCGCGAACCTCGACGTTCTCCTTGCGGCAAGCAGCCAGCAGCACATCGACGCGCTCGGGATTGCGAGGAGATATGCCCTGGACCTCGAAATCGATCGCCACTTCCTCCAGCGGATAAGGAATGTACTGATCGGCCTCGAGCTTCAGCTGATTTTCCAGCTCATCGTCGGAAAGCCCCGCGTCCATCTCGACGGTCTTGGTGATCACCGCCGAACCGGCCACGGCGACGGATACCGAGCGCACGCCGGTCTTGGCCTTGCTCAGAACCCGTGCGAGCGCGTGACCGACACCCTCGAGCTCGGCAATGTTCTTTTCGACGACAGCATTGGCAGGCAGCGGCTCGACAGCGTAGGCCTCTACCTTGTAGCGGCTCCCCGAGCGACTCAATTCGAGGAGTTTGACGGAGGTCGAACTTATATCGATCCCCAAAAGCGTGTTCGCTTTCTTACTGAAGAGCCCTAGCACGACCGATTTCCTATTCACATCCATAACTTACGGACGATTTATATTTTTCCACATTAAATAGCAGACTTGACAGAAGCGCAAATGGCTCCCCAGCAAAAAAAACGCTTATAATGTGATCAGTTTTTTGCCCTTGCGCCTCGTCTTCCGCTTAACTCATTCTTTTATCTGGAAATCCAAAAATCTTGATGCGTTTGCTGAAGTTTTTCTGTTGGTCCGTCATCGCTGTTTTTTGTGCGCTACTACTCAGCCTCAGCGGTGCCTTCCTCTACCTGAGCCCGACTCTACCCTCTGTCGATGCCCTGCGCAGCATAGAGCTGCAGATCCCGCTTCGGGTCTACAGCAGCGATGGAAAGCTCATCGCGGAATTCGGGGAAATGCGCCGCTCCCCCATTGCCTTCGCCGACATTCCGCCTGACTTCACCAGTGCGCTGCTCGCCGCAGAGGACGACAACTTCGCAAACCATTATGGCGTTGATCTTACAAGCCTGATGCGCGCTGCCACGCAATTATTGAAAACCGGTCAAATTCAATCGGGCGGCAGCACCATCACCATGCAGGTGGCGAAGAACTTCTTCCTCACCAGCGAACGAAGTTTCTCGCGCAAGATCACCGAGATCCTCCTGGCTCTGCAGATCGAGCGCGAGTTGAGCAAGAATGAAATCCTCGAGCTCTACGTCAACAAAATCTATCTGGGCCATCGCGCCTACGGTATCGAAGCCGCCGCACAAGTCTATTACGGCAAGTCCATTCGAGACTTGAGCCTGTCGCAGCTTGCGACGATAGCCGGTCTCCCCAAGGCACCTTCGGCCTTCAATCCGCTGACCAATCCGACCCGCGCCAAGGAGCGCCGCGACTGGATCCTCGGCCGCATGCACCGCCTGGGCCGCATCGATCAGGCCCGCTACGAAACGGCCCTTGCCGAGCCGGTGGACGCCAGCTACCACGTACCCACTCCCGAGGTGCCGGCGCCCTACGTGGCCGAAATGGCGCGTGCCGAGATGGTCGGCCGCTATGGCAGCGACGCTTATACCCAGGGTTTCAACGTCACCACCACGGTACCCAGCGACCTGCAACTGATGGCCAACAAGGCGCTGCGGGACGGCTTGATCGACTATGACCAGCGCCACGGTTATCGCGGCCCGGAAAGCCGATTGCCCGGCATGACCCGGGAAACCTGGCAGGCCGAGCTGAGCAAGCAGGGCCTGCGTGGCGGTCTGGAACCGGCCATCGTCACCCAGGTCGAGAAAAGCGGCATTCTGGTACTGACGCGCCGCGGCGCCGAAGAGGCCGTGTCCTGGGACAGCATGAAATGGGCTCGCCCCTTCCTCAATACCAACAGCCTGGGCCCCAGGCCACAGCAGCCAGCGGACGTGGTGCAGGTCGGCGACCTGATTCGCGTACAGCGCCAGGACGATGAAAGCCTGCGCTTCGTGCAACTGCCAAGCGCACAGAGCGCCCTGGTTTCCCTCGACCCGCACAATGGTGCGATTCGTGCCCTGGTCGGCGGCTTCTCTTTCGAACAGAGCAACTACAACCGCGCCGTACAGGCCAAGCGCCAGCCAGGCTCCAGCTTCAAGCCATTCATCTACAGCGCCGCACTGGACAGTGGCTACACCGCCTCCAGCCTGGTCAACGATGCTCCGATCGTCTTCGTCGACGACTACATGGATCAGGTCTGGCGCCCGAAGAACGACAACAACACCTTCCTAGGCCCCATCCGCCTGCGCGAGGCGCTCTACAAGTCGCGCAACCTGGTGTCGATTCGCCTGTTGCAAGCCATGGGTATCGAACGGACGCTGCGCTACATCGAGCGTTTCGGCTTCAACCGCCAGGACCTGCCACGCAATCTGTCACTGGCGCTGGGCACCGCCAACCTGACCCCCATGGAAATCGCCACCGGCTGGACAACGTTCGCCAACGGCGGGCACAAGGTTCAGCCATACCTGATCCAGCGCATCGACAATCGCCATGGCGACCCGCTGTTCATCGCCAATCCGCCAAGCGTGCCGAATGCCGAACAACCGCCAGTGCCGCCACCGGTCAATGAAGAGGGCGTGATGAGCACCGCAGAAGCCAAGCCCGAACAATTGCCGGAGGCACCCGAACCGGCCGCGGCCGAGCGCATTCTTGACGAGCGCACCGCCTATATCATGACCAGCATGCTGCAGGACGTGATCAAGCGCGGTACCGGGCGCCGCGCCATGGCCCTGGGCCGAACCGACCTGGCCGGCAAGACCGGGACCACCAACGATTCCAAGGACAGCTGGTTCTCCGGCTACAACGCTGATTTCGTGACCACCGTGTGGGCGGGCTTCGACCAGCCGGAAAGCCTGGGGCGCAACGAATACGGTGGAACCGTGGCACTGCCGATCTGGATGAACTACATGGGCGCCGCGCTCAAGGACAAACCCGCCCACGCGCCAGCCGAGCCCGAGGGCATCCTCACCCTGCGTGTCGACCCTCACAGCGGTCGCGCTGCGGCACCGGGAACGCCAGACGCCTACTTCGAACTGTTCAAGAGCGAGGACTCGCCGCCGCCCATGAACGAACTCGACCCAGGCATGGGCGCCCCCGGCAGCCCGCTGCCGGCCGACGAGGCCGCCCCGATCGACCTCTTTTGAATCGCGGCAAGCGGCACCACGCCACACGCCTCGAATAGAAAGCCGTTAGGCAATAAAAAACCCGCCGAAGCGGGTTTTTTATTGCCTAACGGCCGATCACTCAGCCGTTGAACACATCGGCAACCGACTGCAGCGGATAGTGCTTCGGATAGGGCAGCGTCGCCACACCACTTTCAATGGCCGCCTTGGCCACTGCATCGCACACCACGGTGATCAGACGCGCATCCATCGGCTTGGGAATGATGTACTCACGACCGAACTGCAGAGCGATACCGCCGTAGGCATCGCAGACTTCCTGCGGCACCGGCAGCTTGGCCAGTTCGCGCAATGCGTTGGCTGCAGCGATCTTCATCTCTTCGTTGATACGGGTGGCGCGAACGTCCAGGGCGCCACGGAAGATGAACGGGAAGCCCAGTACGTTGTTGACCTGGTTCGGGTAATCGGAGCGACCAGTGGCCATGATCACGTCGTCACGGGTGGCATGCGCCAGCTCCGGCTTGATCTCCGGATCAGGGTTGGAGCAGGCGAACACGATCGGATTGGGTGCCATCAGCCTGAGACCTTCGGCACTCAGCAGATCCGGACCGGACAGGCCGACGAACACGTCGGCGCCAGTCAGCGCGTCATCCAGGGTACGCTTGGAGGTCTCGGTGGCGAACACCGCCTTGTACTGGTTGAGGTCATCACGGCCGGCGTGGATCACACCCTTGCGGTCGATCATGAAGATGTTCTCGACCTTGGCACCCATGCTCACCAGCAGCTTCATGCAAGAGATGGCTGCCGCGCCGGCCCCCAGGCAAACGATCTTGGCTTCCGGCAGGGTCTTGCCAGCGATCTCCAGGGCGTTGAGCATGCCGGCCGCGGTGACGATCGCGGTACCGTGCTGGTCATCGTGGAAAACCGGGATATCGCACTGCTCGATCAGGGCGCGCTCGATCTCGAAGCACTCGGGTGCCTTGATGTCTTCCAGGTTGATGCCACCGAAGGTGATGGAGATGCGCTTCACGGTATCGATGAAGGCCTGCGGGCTCTCGGCATCGACCTCGATGTCGAACACATCGACACCGGCAAAGCGCTTGAACAGCACGCCCTTGCCTTCCATGACCGGCTTGGATGCCAGCGGCCCCAGATCGCCCAGGCCGAGGATCGCGGTGCCGTCGGAAATGACTGCTACCAGGTTGCCTTTACCGGTGTAGCGGTAGGCGAGCTCCGGATCGCGAGCGATCTCGCGCACCGGCTCGGCGACGCCCGGGCTGTAAGCCAGAGAGAGATCACGGGCAGTGGCGGTAGGCTTGGTGAGCTCGACACTCAATTTACCCGGACGGGGTTTCTCATGGTAGTCGAGAGCGGCAGTTTTCAGATCAGACATGGTGGCATTTCCGCTTTTTAGGGCTATTGGACTGGCAGGCGGCCGAGGATACGCAAGTTGCAGGGGCCTGCACAAGACCATGCAGTCAGCCTGCAAACGTGTCTCGGCGATCCGTTTTGAAGCACTGGCAGGGCCACGGCCCGCGGCCACCATGCAGCTTGCCGGCCGACGCAGACGCTCCCGTCATCGTCGTCAGGGAAGCTCGATGAACAGCGCCAGGCCAGGCCTCAGCGCAACACCTCGAGCATGGCGCCGTGGGTCAGGGGCAGCATCCAGCGCGCCTGGCCAACCTTGAGGCCGCCGCGCCGGGAACGGTCGATCATCCAGCCACGCGCCTCGATTCGCTTGCCCTGCAAGCCACCCAACAGCGCAGCATCGAAGCTGCCCGATACCTGTGGCGCGATGCGCAGCACCACCGAGTGACCCAGCTCGATCCACACTCCACCCCGATTGCGCTCGACCCGCTGCACCTGCCCTTCGAGCAGGACGAAACCGGGGTTGCGCACAGCCCGCGCCGGCAAGGGCCGCAGCTGCGCCCAGAGCCCGGCATGCGCACGCCGCGCCTGACGCTCGGCCTCGCGGTGACAGGCCACCAGCGCGGCATTCGGCGTAACGGCCACCATCTGGCCGAAACCCTCGGCCAGCATCTGCGCCTCCAGGTTGGTGCCACGACGGTCATACAGATGAGCCAGGGTGCGCCCGTAACGATCCTTTTTCTGCTCGCCCGCCTTCACCCCCACACGGCCGTCATTGGCGGCGACCAGCTGGCTCAGGCGATCCCGGGCGGCTTCGGCAAGCGGCTCCGCAGCCCGCCCCTTGCGCGCCAGCTCCGGGGCATTGATACCGATCAGGCGAATACTGCGACCATCCACCAGGCGCAGGGTGTCGCCATCCACCACCCGCTGCACCTTGACCTGCGCCAGCTTGCCCGGCGCCGGGCAGAACGCCTGGGCCGGCAGGCAAACGGCAGAAACGAAGAAGGCGCCCACAAGGGACGCCTTCTTCAATAGTGCGAAAACAGCCATCGGGGCTTTCTTCGCTGTCCGGGCGCTTACTTGGCGCCGAACACACCGAAACGCTGCTTGAAGCGGTCGATACGGCCGCCTGCGTCCAGCACTTTCTGCTTGCCGGTGTAGAACGGGTGGCACTCGGAGCACACGTCCAGGCTCAGCGGCTTGGCCAGGGTGGAGCGAGTCTTGATGACGTTGCCGCAGCTGCAGGTGGCGTCGATGGCAACGTATTCCGGATGGATATCGGCTTTCATGATTCTTTCCTCGGGTCTTGTGCCGCCACCCGACTGGATGTCAGGTACCGCACGTAGGTTGGCCGCGGATCATACCAGAGCGCACCCGTGATGCAAGCTGCAGAATCCGCCGGCCGTCGCCAAAGGCGCAGGCCATCGAAAACCTCTGCGTGGCGGTCAGCGTATGGCGCTGGCGACCCGCAGGAACAGGCGAAAAGCGCAGCACAGGCTGTAAAGTAAGCACCACTCGCTCCGCTCGCCCTTCGCGCTGCAAACGGCTTGTCGAGTCTGACGTAACGCGGTGATGGCAACGTAGGTAGTTTTTCAGCGGCCTGCTAATATCGCGCCTCGCCTGCCTGGAGCCTACGCGTGCCCGACGCCATCCTGCGACTCGCCCTGCCCTCGCCGCTGCGACGCCTGTTCGACTACCTCGCCCCGCCCGGCGTATCGGCCCGCGACCTGCGCCCTGGCGCGCGGCTGCGCGTACCGTTCGGGCGCCGCGAGATGATCGGCGTGCTGATCGAGCTCAGCGAGCATAGCGAGGTACCTGCCGACAAGCTCAAGCCCGCCCTGCAACTGCTTGACCTGCAGGCGCCCATGCCGCCGGCACTGCTACGCCTGTGCCAATGGACGGCGCAGTATTATCAGCACAGCCTGGGTGACACGCTCAGTTGGGCATTGCCGGTACTGCTGCGTCAGGGCGAGCCGGCCGAAGCGCGCCAGGAGCGCTTCTGGCTGATCGCCAAGGACGCCCGCCTGGATGACCCGCGGCTGGCCCGGGCGCCCCGCCAACGCGACGCGCTGAAGACCATCGCCCAACACCCACATGGCGTCGCCCATCAGTTGCTAGGCCAGTTGCAGATCAACCGTGACAGCCTGCAGCTGCTGCAGGAAAAGGGCCTGGTACGCGTCGAGGTTCGCCGCCTGAGCAGCCCGGAGCGGCATGCCAACTGGCTGGCTCAGCCGGAACTGCCACTCAACGCCGAGCAGCGCGCGGCAGCCGAGGCAGTGCGCGCTGGCTTCGACAGTTTCAATGCCTTTCTGCTTGCCGGCGTGACGGGCAGCGGCAAGACCGAGGTCTACCTGCAACTGATCCGCGAGACACTGGAGGCTGGCAAGCAGGCACTGGTACTGATTCCGGAAATCAACCTCGGTCCGCAGACCCTGGCGCGCTTCGAGCGCCGCTTCAACGCGCGCATCGCCCTGCTGCACTCGGCGGTCAACGACCGCGAGCGCCTGGACGCCTGGCTGGCCGCCCGCGATGGCGAGGCCGACATCATCATCGGCACGCGCTCTGCGCTGTTCACGCCGATGAAGCGGCCAGGCCTGATCATCATCGACGAAGAACATGACTCGTCCTATAAACAGCAGGAGGGCCTGCGCTACCACGCCCGCGACCTGGCCGTGGTACGTGCCCACCAGGAAAACGTACCGATCGTGCTCGGCTCGGCCACGCCCTCGCTGGAAAGCCTGCACAACGCCCACAGCGGCCGCTACGCACTGCTGCGCATGAATCAGCGCGCCGGTGGCGCCCATCCGCCACGCTTCCTGCGCCTGGACATCAAGAGCCGCCCACTCGACGCCGGCATGTCCCCACCACTGCAGCAGGCCATCGCCCAGACCCTGGCGGCCGGCCAGCAGGTGCTGGTGTTTCTCAATCGACGCGGTTTCGCGCCGACCCTGCTGTGCCACGAATGCGGCTGGCTGTCGCAATGCCCACGCTGCGACGCGCGCATGACCGTGCACCAGCGCAGCCGTGAATTGCGCTGCCACCACTGCGGCCATGCCGAACGCCAGCCGAGCAACTGCCCGAGCTGCAACAACGTCGACCTGCGCCCGGTCGGTGCAGGTACCGAGCGGGCCGAAGAGCGGCTGGAAATCCTGTTTCCCGAGGTGCCGGTGCTGCGGGTCGATCGCGACAGCACCTCGCGCAAGGAAGCGATGACCACCCTGTTCAACACCGTCCAGCGTGGCGAGCCGTGCATCCTGGTCGGCACCCAGATGCTCGCCAAGGGGCACCACTTCCCGCGGGTGACCCTGGTGGCCATCCTCGATGCCGATGGCGGCCTGTTCTCCGCCGACTTTCGCGCCAGCGAGCGCATGGCACAACTGATCGTCCAGGTGGCTGGGCGTGCCGGGCGCGCGGAGGAGCCGGGCAAGGTGATCATCCAGAGCCACCTGGCCGACCATCCCCTGCTGGTGCAACTGACCGAGCAGGGCTACTTCGCCTTCGCCGACCAGGCCCTCAGCGAGCGCCGCGCCGCCGGCCTGCCACCGTTCTGTCACCTCGCCCTGCTGCGCGCCGAAGCGCACAAGCCCGGCCAGGCCGAAGACTTTCTCGACGAGGCCTGCAACGAAGCCGAGCGATGGCTGGGCGAGCTCGGCCTGAGCGGTATCGAGTTGCTTGGCCCGGTGCCCGCTCCCATGGAGCGCCGCGCGGGTCGCTACCGTGCCCAGCTGCTGCTGCAAGGCAACGCCCGCGCGCCCCTGCACAAGCTGCTCGCCCACTGGCTGCTGGTATTGGAAGGCCTCCCCAGCGGGCGTGCCGTGCGCTGGTCGCTGGATGTCGATCCGATCGATCTTTTTTGAGCGGCAAACACCGGACAGCCAGCCCAGTGGTGCAAACGTGGCATGCTTTTATTGGAGGCTGGTGGCTTGCAGCTTGCCGCTGCTTTTATAATGCCCAGTTTTCCACCCACGCTTTCGAGCGGCGCCGCATCTCGCGGCCGAATGAGCAGACCATGAAAGACAGTATTCGCCACCTGATCCAGCAAGCCCTGACCCGCCTGACCGCCGAAGGCGTTCTGCCAGAAGGCCTGAGCCCGACGATCCAGGTGGAGAACACCCGCGACAAGACCCACGGCGACTTCGCCAGCAACATCGCCATGATGCTGGCCAAGCCTGCGGCGATGAAGCCCCGGGACCTGGCCCAGAAGCTGATCGATGCCCTACCTGCCGATTCGCAGGTCAGCAAGGTCGAAATCGCCGGCCCGGGCTTTCTCAACTTCTTCCAGAACAGCGACTCTCTGGCCGAGCGCCTGGAAGCCGCCCTGGTCGACGCTCGCCTTGGCGTGCGCAAGGCCGGCCCGGCCGAGCGCGTGGTCGTCGACCTGTCCTCGCCCAACCTGGCCAAGGAAATGCACGTTGGGCACCTGCGCTCGACAATCATCGGCGACGCCGTGGCGCGGGTGCTGGAGTTTCTCGGCGACGAGGTGATCCGCCAGAACCATGTGGGTGACTGGGGCACCCAGTTCGGCATGCTGCTGGCCTTCATGGAAGAGAACCCGGCCGCTGCGGAAAGCGAGCTGGCCGATCTGGAAGGTTTCTACCGCGCCGCCAAGAAGCGCTTCGACGAATCCACCGAGTTCGCCGAGCGGGCTCGTGCCCTGGTCGTCCAGCTGCAAGCCGGCGAGCATGAATGCATGCGCCTGTGGCACCGTTTCAACAGTATTTCCCTGAGCCATTGCCAGAAGGCCTACGACCGCCTGAACGTCAAACTGACGCCGGCTGACGTCAAGGGCGAAAGCGCCTACAACGCGGAGCTGCCAGGGGTGATCGAAGCCCTGCGCGAGAAAGGCCTGTTGACCGAGGACAATGGCGCCCAGTGCGTCTTCCTCGACGATTACAAGAACGCCGAAGGCAACCCGCTGCCGGTGATCGTGCAGAAGGCCGGTGGCGGCTACCTGTACTCGACCACCGACCTGGCCGCGATGCGCTACCGCAGTCAGCAGCTCAAGGCCGACCGTGCCCTGTACTTCGTCGACCAGCGCCAGGCCCTGCACTTCCAGATGGCTTTCGAAGTCGCCCGCCGCGCCGGCTTCGTGCATGAGGGCATGCAACTCGAACACATGGGCTTCGGCACCATGAACGGCGCCGATGGCCGCCCGTTCAAGACCCGCGATGGCGGCACGGTGAAGCTTATCGACCTGCTCGACGAAGCTGAGGTACGTGCTTACGAGCTCGTCAAGGAACGCAACGACCAGCGCGCGGCAAAGGGTGAGACGCCGTTCGACGAAGCCGAACTGCGTGAAATTGGCCGTGTCGTGGGCATTGCCTCGGTGAAGTACGCCGACCTGTCCAAGCACCGTACCAGCGACTACAGCTTCAACTTCGAGCTGATGCTCAGCTTCGAGGGCAATACGGCTCCCTATCTGCTTTACGCTTATACCCGTACGGCAAGCATCTTCCGCAAACTGGGCAAGAACGCCGAGCAGCTCGACGGTCGCATCGAACTTCAGTCGCCCCAGGAAATCGAACTGGCCGGCAAGCTGGCGCAGCTCGGCGAAGTGCTGGGTAGCGTCGCGGACAAGGGCACGCCGCACTTATTGTGTAGCTACCTGTACGACGTTGCCGGGCTGTTCTCCAGTTTCTACGAGCATTGCCCGGTGCTCGGCGCCGAAAACGAAACCATCCGCCAGAGCCGTCTGCGCCTTGCCGCGCTGACCGGCCGCACCCTCAAGCAAGGCCTGCAACTGCTCGGCCTGGAAACCCTGGAGCGCATGTAAGTGGCAGCCCGCAAGAAGCCCGCACCAAAACGCGGCGCCAGCCGTTACAAGGCCCCGAGCAAACGCCCGGTACCGGGCTGGATCTGGCTGGCCTGCGGGCTGGTGGTTGGCGTGTTCGCCATGCTGCTGTTCAACCTGCAGCCGGGTAGCGACGCGATCAAGCGCGAAAAACCGCAGCCTGAGCGCGCCGGCATCACACCCAAGGCGACGCCGTCGGCGACCAGCCAGGAACCGGGCAAGCCCAAATACGATTTCTACACCCTGCTGCCGGAATCGGAAGTCATCGTGCCGCCGGACGCCGTACCACCGCCCACCACGCCGACCCCGCCGCCGGTAACCCCGGAAGAAGCGGCGAAGATCGACGCGGCCCGCGCACAGGCCGCGCTCAACGGCGAAACTCCACCGCCAGCGCCGCCCGTGGCAACAGCGGCGCCTGCCGCGCAGGCGCCACTGACCACCCAATTCTTCCTGCAGGCCGGCTCGTTCCGCCGCAAGGACGACGCCGAGGGTGTGCGTGCGCAGATCACCCTGCTCGGTCAGAACGTGCGCGTCGAGTCCGGCACCGTGCGCGACGAAACCTGGCACCGCGTACTGGTCGGCCCGTTCGCCAACCGCGACCAGTTGGCCCAGTCGCAAAAGGCGCTGGCCGCCAACGGGTTCAGCAATCTCCTGCTGCAACAGCGCCAGACCCGCTAAAACAGCGTTAACAGGCGTAATAAGCCAAGAGCGGCCTGTGATCGGCTTTTGTGGGAGCGCGCCATGCGCGCGAAATCGCGGGCGCGGCCCGCTCCCACAATAGATCGAAGATCCGCTCCCGCCTTGACACGGTCACCGGTCACGAAGCGAAACCCGCCTCGAACAGATAACGCGGCATCCAAAGCCTGCCATCGGGCAGTTCGTTTTCCTACCGTTCGCACCATCTGGCTTGAAGCACGCAAAAGCCACCCCCATATATGAGGTCAACCCCGGAGCTGCCGAAGGAGCATGCCCTTGACCACCATCGTTTCAGTCCGCCGCCACGGCAAAGTCGTCATGGGTGGCGACGGCCAGGTATCCCTCGGCAATACCGTGATGAAAGGCAACGCGAAGAAAGTCCGTCGCCTGTACCACGGCCAGGTCATCGCCGGTTTCGCCGGTGCCACTGCCGATGCCTTCACATTGTTCGAGCGTTTCGAGTCGCAGCTCGAAAGGCATCAGGGCCACCTCGTCCGCGCCGCCGTGGAGCTGGCCAAGGACTGGCGTACCGACCGGTCCCTGAGCCGCCTGGAAGCCATGCTGGCCGTGGCCAACAAGGACGCCTCGCTGATCATCACCGGTAACGGCGACGTGGTAGAACCCGAGCATGGCCTGATCGCCATGGGCTCTGGCGGTGGCTTCGCCCAGGCTGCGGCGCTCGCGTTGCTGCAGAAAGGCGGCGAAGAACTCGACGCCCGCGAGATCGCCGAAACCGCGCTGAAGATTGCCGGCTCCATCTGCGTCTTCACCAATCAGAATCTGACCATCGAGGAGCTGGACTCGGCCATCTAGGCCAGTCCTGATCGGAGCCCGCTCATGTCCATGACACCCCGCGAGATCGTCCACGAACTCAACCGCCACATCATCGGCCAGGACGACGCCAAGCGCGCCGTGGCCATCGCCCTGCGTAACCGCTGGCGGCGCATGCAGCTACCGCTGGAACTGCGTGCCGAAGTGACGCCCAAGAACATCCTGATGATCGGCCCGACCGGCGTCGGCAAGACCGAGATCGCCCGGCGCCTGGCCAAGCTGGCCAATGCCCCGTTCCTGAAAGTGGAAGCGACCAAGTTCACCGAGGTCGGCTACGTCGGCCGTGACGTCGAGTCGATCATCCGTGACCTGGCCGATGCGGCGGTGAAGATGCTGCGCGAGCAGGAGATCGTACGCGTGCGTCATCGCGCCGAAGACGCGGCCGAAGACCGCATCCTCGATGCCCTGTTGCCGCCAGCGCGCAACGGCTTTGCCGAGGAAGCGGCGTCGGGGGACTCCAACACCCGTCAACTGTTCCGCAAGCGCCTGCGCGAAGGCCAGTTGGACGACAAGGAAATCGAGATCGAAGTGGCCGACAGCCCTGCCGGCATCGAAATCATGACGCCGCCCGGCATGGAGGAAATGACCAGCCAGTTGCAGAACCTGTTCTCTACCATGGGCAAGGGCAAGAAAAAGAGCCGCAAGCTCAAGGTCAAGGACGCGCTGAAACTGGTGCGCGAAGAAGAGGCCGGACGCCTGGTCAACGAGGAAGAACTCAAGGCCAAGGCCCTGGAGGCGGTCGAGCAGCACGGCATCGTGTTCATCGACGAGATCGACAAGGTGGCCAAGCGTGCCAATGCCGGTGGCGCCGACGTTTCCCGCGAGGGCGTGCAGCGTGACCTGCTGCCGCTGATCGAGGGCTGCACCGTCAATACCAAGCTGGGCATGGTCAAGACTGACCACATACTGTTCATCGCATCCGGGGCTTTTCACCTCAGCAAGCCGAGCGACCTGGTGCCGGAGCTGCAGGGGCGTCTGCCGATCCGTGTCGAACTCAAGGCACTGTCGCCGGAAGACTTCGAGCGCATCCTCAGTGAGCCTCACGCGTCGCTCACCGAGCAGTATGTGGCACTGCTGCAGACCGAAGGCCTGGGCGTGGAGTTCGCCGAAGACGGCATCAAGCGCCTGGCCGAGATCGCCTGGCAGGTGAACGAGAAAACCGAGAACATCGGCGCCCGCCGCCTGCACACCCTGCTGGAACGCCTGCTGGAGGAGGTATCCTTCAGTGCCGGCGACCTGGCTGGCCAACAGAATGGCGAGGTCATCCGCATCGACGCGGCCTACGTCAACAGCCACCTTGGCGAACTGGCGCAGGACGAAGACCTGTCACGCTATATCCTCTGAGAGCAGCGGCAAGCTGCAAGCCACGAACATCGAGCCAAGAGCGACCTGCTTTTTGACTCCAGCGTACAGCTTGCAGCCTGTGGCTTGGAGTCCGCATGCGTATCCCCACCTCGATCAAGCTGCACAAGGCGTCGCGCACGCTGGAACTGCAATACGGCAACGACAGCTACAGGTTGCCTGCGGAGTTCCTGCGCGTGCATTCGCCATCGGCCGAGGTGCAGGGCCACGGCAAGCCGATTCTGCAGACGGGCAAGCTGAATGTCGCGCTGATCGGCATCGAGCCTGCCGGCAATTACGCCCTCAAACTGACCTTCGACGACGGCCACGACAGTGGCCTGTTCAGCTGGGACTACCTCCATCAACTGGCGCTGCGCCAGGACGAGCTCTGGCGTGACTATCTCGCGGAACTCGCAGCAGCAGGCAAGTCCCGCGATCCGGATGAGTCGGTCGTGCGTCTGATGCTCTGACCCGCAGCCATCCCTGACGGCTTGGTGCAGCTATTTCCCAACTGAAATGAAAACGCCCGGCACAAGGCCGGGCGCTTTCGTTACCGCGCGCAATCTCAGGACTGATTGCCCGAGGCTGGCGTCGTAGCGGTTGCCGGCGAGGCAGTTGGCGCTGGCGTGCTCACCGGCGCTGCCGGCTTGGCCGCGGCTGGCTTCTTCGCTGCAGGCTTGCGTACCGGCTTGGCAGCTGGTTTGGGCGCAGCCTTCACTGCCGGCTTGGCTGCAGGTTTGGCGGGGCTCTTGCTGGCAGCCGCAGGCTTGGCGGCTACCGCTTTGCCAGCAGAAGCCTTCTTCGCCGCCGCTGCTTTGCCCGCTGCAACTTTGGCGCCAGGCTTCACCGCCGCTTTCGTCGCTGGCTTACTGGCAGCATTGCTCGCAGCCGCAGGCTTGGCAGCGGAGGCAGTCTTGGTAGTGACAGGCTTGCTAGGCGGCTTCGCGGCAGCAGACTTGGCAGCTGCCTTTGCGGGCAGGCCGGTCAATGCCTCCAGTTGCTTGGTCAGCAACTCGACCTTGTCGTTGAGTGACTTGACCTCACTACGACTCGGCACGCCCAGGCGCGAGATGGCGCTGTTGAGGCGCTTGTCGAAAGCCTCTTCGAGCTCGCCCCACTTGCCGATTGCCCTGTCCTTGACCTCATCGACACGGGATCTGGCACTACCGGTCGAACGCTTCGCTGCATCGGCGTGCTCGCCCGCGTCGCTCTTGGCGGCCTTTTCGGCTCTCTCGCCATCCTTGACCAGCGTGTCGAACAGCTTGGTGCCGTCCTTGCTGACCTTGGAATACGCGCCCAAGCCCGCCAACCAGATCTGCCGCGAGTACTTTTCAACCTCGCCGATCCACGAGCCGGTCTGTTTCTCGGATTTCTTTTTGACAGCCATCCTGCTCTCCTTATTGGGTAAGCGCGACGTGCTCGAGCAACGCGCTCAGCTCATCCAGCGTAGCAGACAGGGCTGGGTAGCCTGTCGAGCGGGACGCCGAGCCGGTTGGGGCGCCTGCCACGCTAGGATCCGAGGCCCGCTCGATCTTTCGATACTCACGAAGACCCCGTTCTTCACGAAGGACACTCTGCTTCTGACTCCGTCGGCTGGCCGTTGGCCAACCCGACTCCCTCATTGACCCGCTTCTTGGCACGCTGTTCCGCTGGGTAGCCGATCCGCGGCAGTTTTCCAGCAAAGAGACAAGATCAGGCACCTTCGGATGTGCACACCTGGGTCGGCGCCTGCATCCATGCGGCGGCGCCGACGAAGCAAGGAATGGACACCACCACCAGGTACAACCGGGAGGCACGGCAGCGCGCTGTCGAGACAGCAGGAGGCGGGAACGCAGCAATGCAATAGATACGAGCCACTCGCTCGTGGGAGACGGCCCGCGAACGCTCCGCCAGGGAGCGCTCACGGGCTTTCGAGGCAGCTGAATCAGCTGGCGCTAGGCGGGGTCACACCATTGCTATTGCTCGCTGCCGGCGCGGGAGCCGGGTTCGACTCGCTGACCGGTTTACCTGCGGCCGGGGCGACCGCAGCCGGTTTGTCCGCTACGACTGGCTTGGGCGCAGGTTTGGCTGCTGCGGGTTTCGCTGGTGCCTTGGTAGCTGGTTTGGACGCGGCAGGTACTGGCTTGGCGACTGGTTTTGCAGCGGCTTTGGCGGCTGGCTTGGCTACAACAGGTTTTACCGCGGCTTTGGCAGCCAGCTTGTCAGCGGCAGGCTTGGCGGCGGTGCTAGCGGCTGGTTTGGCAGCAGTAGGCTTCGCGGCGGCTTTGGCGGCTGGCTTGGTTACAGCAGGTTTTGCAGCGGCCTTGGCGGCGACTGGCTTCGCGGCAGTGCTAACGGCTGGTTTGGCGGCGGCTGGCTTCGCGGCAGTGCTAGCGGCTGGTTTGGCGGCAGCAGGCTTCGCGGCGGCTTTGGCGGCTGGCTTGGCAGCGGCTGGCTTCGCGACAGCTTTGGCAGTTGGCTTGGCTACAGCAGGTTTTGCAGCGACTTTTGCAGCCGGCTTGGCAGCAGCTGGCTTGGCGGCGGCTTTGGTGGCTGGTTTGGCAGCAGCAGGCTTCGCGGCAGCTTTGCCCGCTGGCTTGGCGGCAGCAGGCTTCGCAGCGGCAGCTTTGGCCGGCGCTTTGCTGCGAGAGGACAGAACCTTGCTGGCAGCTTCACGAACCTTGCCGACACCCTGAGCCAGTTTCAGGCTTTCCTGAGCATCGCGTTTTAGCTGAACGATGTATTGGCGGGTCTCGCCCTGGCGAGCCTGCAACGCATCCAGGGCGCCTTCCAACTCGTCGACGGCCGACTTGGCCTTGGATTGTGCCTTGGCTTTGCCTGCCTCAACCGAGGCCTGCAATTTGCCGCGAGCCTTGTGCAGTTTTTCCTGCGCGGCACCGCGCTGTTTTTCCAGCTTGGCGAGTACTTTTTCAGCATCTACCAAGGCTTGCGAGCAGGCACTTTCGAGGTGCTCGAGCAAACTGCCGGAGAGCTGCTGAAGCAGGTGCAAGGGAGTGGTGACCGATTTCTTTTTCACGTTTTTCGTGGCCGACATGACGCGCCTCCTGGCGGATGAGATGAAGCCATACTAGACCTGTGAATTTGCGCCCGCTAGCGGCGCTTTGCAAGCCCATGCGTATGAGAGCGAGTGCACAAAGACAGGAGACGGAAACGCCGCGATTGCACGGCGTGCAACGTCATACCGCAGCGGCAGTGGCCTGCTGCTTGTGGGCGGTGTGCAGCACTTCGATCAGGCAATCTTCCAGCTCGAAACGCTCATGAAGCATCTGACCAAGACATTTGAGCTCGGCACCGACGGCCTGGACATCAGCGCAATCACCGGTATCGCAGCGGTCATTGAAAGCCAGGGCAGCCTCGGTGATCACCTCAAGACGCGGGTATATCTGCTTGGCCAACTCGAGACCGCGCTGGTCACCGAATGCACGAGCCTCTTCGGTAAGCTGCTGGTAGACCTCGAAATGCCCGGCGGAAACGTAGTCGACGAGAATCTCGCAGAACTGCTGCCTCATGGACTTGTCACTGACATCGTCGATGGCGGCATAGGCCTTGATCAGCTCAGCGCGCTCCTGCAACCAGCGATCGATCAGCAGGTGCACGCCGCCCCAGCGTTCCTGTGCATTCTGGCAACTTTCGAGCATGATGATCTCCCTCCCTTAAGGTGTTTCCTGTAGGCATCCGGGCAACGGCTATGGTTCGGGAAACAGGCAACCGCCTCGGATGGGAAGCTGGCTGATCGCCCTGTTGGCGGCATTCACCTGCGGCCGCTCCGGTGCGAGCCCTGCTCACACGGCGGAAGACGACCCAAGCGTCATGCACCGATACCTGAACGCACAGCCGAATCCGGACACTAGCATGATTCGCATTGCAGTCCGAACACTGATTTCGGCTTATCGCACGTGGCCGGGTACATGCCCACGACCCGCAGTACCAGCCGCCGCGAGGCAGGAGCGACGCACCTGGGCACGGATCAGCGCTCAGGCCCCAGAGCATGCGGCTGCACGACCGTGGCAGCGGCACCACTCGCCACCTGCCCGCTCAAGCGACGGTCGAGCAGACCGAGGCCTTCCTGAAACAAGCTGTTACTGCGCTCCACTTCCCCCAACTGGGCAAGCAGCCGTGCCAGCTCCGCGCAGGTTTCCGGATGGCGCTCGAAGGTCAGGCTGCTCTCGAAGTAGTCTCGGGCCTTTCCCCACAGCTGGTTATGCAGGCTCAGACGGCCCAGGGTCAACCGTAGTCCCGCATCCTCGGGATGCTGTTTCAGCCAGCCCTCGGCAGCCTGCAACTGGCGGGCCGGATCGCGACCATGCAGCAGGCCGTACAAACGCGCCAGGCGACTGTCGTATTCGCGGTTCAGTGCCTTGTTGAGCAACTCCTCGGCACCCGGCTCGGCCCCCAGCATACGCAGACGATCGGCATACACCGCAAGCAGCTCGGGCTCTGCGCGTAGGTTGGGCGACAGTCGTTCCCACGCCTGGGCCAGAGAAGGCAGTACGCTTTCATCGGCAGCGCTCAAGTCTATGGCGGTCAGGTACTCGCGCCAGGCCCGTCGCTCCAGCGCCATCAGCTCGGCAGGAGCCAGCGCCTTCTCCTTGCGCAGCACCGGCAGCAGTTTGAACAGCGCCTGCCAGTCACCCCGTATAACGTACAGATCCTGCAATTGGCGCAGCACCTGCGGGTTGCGCGGATGACGCTCCTGCATCACCAACAGGGTTTCCTGAGCGGTATCCACTTGCCCACGCGCCAGTTGCAGTTCGGCATGGGTCAGGGCGATGGCCAGCTCGGCATTCGGCTGGCGCTCCAGCGCCTCGGCCAGCAGCGCATCGCTTTCCTCATAGTGCTCGAGATTGTTGGCGGCGCGGGCGGCGCCCAGGTAGTGAATCAACGGCCGGGGCTCGTTGCGGGCAATTCGACTCAGATGCGTCTGGGCCTTGGCCCAGCGGCCCTCGATCAATTCCTGGAAGCCATGTTCCGAAGCGCTGCGTACACGGCGCTCACGGTGCAGGCGCGACCACGGGTTGACCAACCCGAGTGAAGTCAACAGTGCCCGAATGACCAGGCGCAGCAGCCAGAGCGCCAGCCACACGGCAACGACCAGCAGCACGAATGCCCACAAGGTCGACTCATAGCGAAAGCCCTGGTAGGCGAACAGCACATAACCCTGGTGTTCGGAGATGGCCAGGCCAAGCAGCGCCAGGCCGCCGATCACCAGCAGGGTGAACAGCAGCAGGTAAACGCGCTTCATGGGCGCCCCTCCCGGTTACCGGTTGCCTCATCGGTCGGCGCGTCCTTTAGCCGCTCACGTGCCGATTGCTTGTGCTCGATGTAGGCCTGCACCGCGTTGAGGGACTGAGTCAGCTCGGGCACCTGGACTTCGATGGGCTTGTCGACCAGTTCGCCAACCCGCGCGCGCAGGGCCCGGCTGTCAGGATTGTCACGATTGAAGTTGGCGTCCAGTACCTCCCCAGCCTGCTGCAGCGCCTGACGATAGACCTGGGTCTCGCCATGCAGCGCCGCCCATTGCGCCTGCTCGAGCGCAAGACTCAGCGCCAGGCGTACCTGGGTCAGGCTTTGGCCGGCGAGCAGCGGGCGGATGTTCTGGTCGGCATTGAAATCGAGACGGAAGTACTGCGACAGCGTCTGCAAGCCCTGCGTCCACCAGGTGCCTGGCTGGCTGTCTGCAGCCAGCTCACCCAGTACGCCGCCGTCGGCCACGAACTTGGGATTCAGCGAGTTCAACTGCGACGCCTGCTCACGCAGGGCGCCAAGTTGCAGGAACAATCCGGTGCGATCAGGGTTCTCGGTCGAACGCAGCGCCTCCAGGCTCCTGGCCAACTGCTCACGGGCGGCGAATGCGGCCGGATCATCCTGATCCCTGAGAATCTCGTCGGCCGCCTGCACCAGCGCCGTGGCACTGTTGGTATCCTGCAACGCCGACAAGCGCAGGCTGGCCAGGCGCAGCAGGTGTTCGGCCTCGGCAAGGCGCCAGTCCTGGCGGCTGGCACCGAGCACGGTTTCCAGACGCTGGTTGAGCAATTGCTGGTCGCCTTGCAAGCGGGCGACCAGACGGCGACGCTCTTCAAGCTCCTGCACCGTCGGCAGTTGCTCGAAACGTTCACTCAAGCTGTTGGTACGCTGCGAAAGCGCCTGGGTCTGGCTGCGCGCCTCCTCGAGCTGACCGGCATGCTGCTGGGTTCCGGTTTGCAACGCGCGCAGTTGCCAGACACTCCAGCCCCCGACAGCGATACCGATGACACCGACCAGCAAGGCCACGGCCGCCAGTGCGGAACCCGGTGAAGCAGGCCTGGCCTGGCGTGCAGGCGGGGAAGATTCGAGGGCGGGTTGCACAGGCTGCTCCTGCTCTTTCGGGGTAGTCGCTTCGCTCACGTATCCATCCTTCGATTCACAAGTCGGGCGTGGCCTGCGCATGCAAGGCCGCCAACAACGCCGCGGTATCGGCACCACGGCAATCCACAACACTCCGTGCACCCAGCTCGCTGGCCATCACGGCGACTCGCGGACTGGGTACGAATAAGGGTAGTCGCGCCACCGGTGGCCAGTCAGCGGCCGCCAGATGGTGCAGATGCATCAGGCCCTGCCCACTGCTGACCACCAGCCCATTCAAGCGTTCCACCTGTAATAGCCTCTGCAGGGTGCCGTCGGGGTACTCCGGCAGCAGCCGGCGATAGACAGCCAGGTAGTCGACCTCAACGCCCTGTTCCCGCAAGCGATCCGCAAGCAGAGTGCGGCCCTCCTCGCCCCGGATGATCAACACCCGCGGAAACAGCGCATCCTGCAGTACGGCCTGCAGTTCGGGCAAGGCCAGCAGGGCCTCGCTGTCATCCCCGCGGTCGGGCCAGGTGACCCGTAGCCCGTAGTCCGCGAGGAGCTGCCCGGTGCCCGCCCCCACGCTGAACCAGGGCTGGGCGGCCAGTGGCTGCGGCCAATAGCGGTCGAGCAGGCCGAGACCGAAGCGGGCAGCCGGCTTGCTCACCACGATGACGGCGGTGTAGCGATTCAGGTCGCAGATGGTTGCACTGTGCTGCGGGGTTTCTGGCAGAGGCTGGATGTCCAGCAAGGGCAGGCACGCGGTATGCACACCCTCGCCAGCGAGCACCGTTGCCAGCGCCTGACAGTCCTGCTCCGGGCGCGTCAGCAGCAGGCGCCAACCCATCACTCGGCTGCGCCCTCGGCATAGATGGCTTGCAGTATCGTGCCCGCCCCCTGGGCCAGCAAGGCTTCGGCCACCTCGATGCCCAGGCGCTCGGCATGCGCCGCGGCGCCACGCTGTTCGGCACGCAGTAATCGGCCGCCATCGGGCTCGCCGACCAGGCCTCGCAGCCACAGTTGCTCGCCTTCGAGAATCGCATAGCAGGCGATCGGTACCTGGCAGCCGCCGTTGAGACGCTTGTTCATGGCCCGCTCGGCGCTGACCCGCAGTGCGGTCTCGGCATGGTTGAGCGGCGCCAGTAGAACCTGCAGCTCGGCATCGTCGATCCGGCATTCGATTCCGACCGCACCCTGACCGCCAGCAGGCAGACTGTGCTCGACGCCTATCGAGTCGCGGATGCGTGCTTCGAAGCCGAGGCGGATCAGGCCGGCAGCCGCGAGGATGATGGCGTCGTACTCGCCAGCATCCAGCTTGGCCAGGCGGGTATTAACATTGCCACGCAGGAACTGGATTTTCAGGTCGGGTCGACGCGCCAGCAGTTGCGCCTGGCGACGCAGGCTCGAGGTGCCGACCACGCTCCCGGCAGGCAGCGCATCGAGGCTCTCGAAATGGTTGGAGACGAAGGCATCGCGCGGATCCTCACGCTCGCAGATACAGTACAGGCCCAGCCCATCAGGGAAGTCCATCGGCACATCCTTCATCGAATGCACGGCGATGTCGGCTTGGTTTTCCAGCAGTGCGGTCTCCAGCTCCTTGACGAACAAGCCCTTGCCACCAATCTTCGCGAGGGGTGCATCGAGCAGTTTGTCACCCCGGCTGACCATCGGCACCAGGCTCACCGCCAGCCCTGGATGAGCCTGTTCGAGACGTGCCTTGACGTGTTCGGCCTGCCACAGGGCCAGGGCACTCTTGCGGGTGGCGATGCGGATTTCGCGAGGCATGGGACAATTCCAGAGAACCAATTGCCAGCGATGATAACAGGCATCCATGGGATGCGAGCTGCTGGCCCGCATGGCAGTAGCCTGCAATCACGGCCAGTCGCGTGCTTTTTGTCGGCAGTCCATGGACTGGAGCGGAGCGCTCAGAGCTGGTTCATCATCTTGCGAACGCCCGCGACATGGCGGCGGCTGACCACCAGCGCATCACCATTGAGCCCCTTGAGGTAGAGTTGGAAGTGCCCCAGCGGCGTACGTTGCAGGCGCTCGATGCGCTCACGTGATACCAGCGCGTTACGGTGGATGCGCACGAAGCGATCACCGAACTCGTCTTCCAGTGCCTTGAGCGGTTCATCCAGCAACACCTCGCCACCCTCATGACGCAAGGTCACGTACTTATGATCAGCGATGAAGTAGATCACCTGATCCAGCGGAATCAGTTCGATGCCCTTGCGAGTACGGGCGCTGATGTGACTACGTGGGCCAACGCCACTTTCCGCCGCCGGGCGAGTCAGCGCAGCGAGTTGCACGCGGTTGAGGCGCTCGGCCTTCTTCAACGCTTCCTCGAGGTGCTCGGGGCGAACCGGTTTGACCAGATAGCCCACCGCACTGACCTGAAAGGCCTCCACGGCGAATTCATCATGGGCGGTGCAGAAGATCACCGCTGGGGGCGCTTCGCGCTCGCACAGACGGGCGGCAGCCTGCAGGCCGTCGAGACCGGGCATGCGGATATCGAGCAGTACAACGTCGGGCTTTAGACTCTCGACCAGAGCCAGTGCCTCTTCACCATTGCCCGCAGACGGCTCGACAACACGATAACCCGGCAAAGCGGCAACCATACGGCTCAAACGCTCTCGGGCAAGGGGTTCGTCATCGACGATCAAGACATTCATAATGATCTGGCTTCCTGCGTGAGTCTTGCACATGGATAGCGAAGACGGGTGTAGTGAAGACCATCACGACGCTCCACGCTGAGACTGGCCTGCGCACCGAAAAGTGCCGCAAGACGCGCGTCGATGTTGGCCAGCGCCTGATGGGTTCCGCGCGACGCCAGAGGCTTGCCGCCGTCCTCGTATGGATTACTGACGCTGAGATGGAATACACCATCGATGTAATTGGCTGATATCTGCACCAGACCCCCTTCGATACGTGGCTGGATACCGTAGATCAAGGCATTCTCCAGCAGCGGCTGCAGGGTCAGCTGAGGAATGGGTAAATCAGCGGGGACATCATCAACCTCCCACTGCAACTGTAGTCGTTCACCGAGCCGATACTGCTCGATCGATAGGTACCGCTGCGCCAGTTCCAGCTCCTCGCTCCAGCTTACGAGGGTGCCCGGCCTGGCCAGACTTGCCCGAAACAGATCGGAAAGATCCAACACAGCCTGTTCCGCCCTGACAGAGTCTGTGACAACCAGGCTGGCGATGCTGTTCAAACTGTTGAACAGGAAATGCGGGCGAATCCTCGCCTGCAACGACTCGATACGCGCGCGTAGCTCGGCCTGCTCCTGGCGTCGCCATTGGCTCTGCAGATAGAAATAGCGCAACAGCAACGCCGACATGATCAGGCTGATCAGCGCGTGGCGAAGGTACAGGTTCACCTCGCCCTCGTGGAGTAGCGGCCCACCGAGGTCGTAATAATCGGCGACTGCCGTACAGCCCAGCGTCAGGCCGACCACCAGGACACAACACGCCGCTCCGGCCCACATCGCCCGCAGCCGCGCGAGCAGCGGGCGCAAGCGGCACAGCAATGCCGAGGAGAGCAGCACGATCCACTGCACGAACAGCGAGGTCAGCGCCAGGCGAACCCAGTCGAAACCGGGCAGCATCGGCTCGGCCAATACCAGCACGAGCACCAGCAATTCGGCGAGCAGCACGGTGCTGAGCAGCGCCTCGGGCTGGCACAGTTCCGGCACGAAGAAATCATCGGGCGCAGCAGGGGGCGAGGTGGTGCGATGGGTGTTCATCGCCGCAGTTTCCGCGCACGCCGGCAAGCCGGCAAGCGCGGCCATCGCAAGCTGGTGAAATAGCTCACGCCACTGCGTCACGCCTGATGAAAATGTGATTCAGGCAACAGTATCCCGAGCCGCTGCGTGGAGCGAAGTGTCTGGTATCATCGATGCCAATTTCCGTCGTGCCGCACCTTTGCGGCGCTTGCGCACCTGCATACAGCCGAGTCAAACCCATGAGCAACGAGAAAACCAATCAGTCCTGGGGCGGCCGCTTCAGCGAGCCCGTCGACGCCTTCGTCGCCCGTTTCACCGCCTCGGTGGAATTCGACAAGCGCCTGTATCGCCACGACATCATGGGTTCCATCGCCCACGCCAGCATGCTCGCCAAGGCGGGCGTGCTGAGCGATGCCGAGCGCGATGCGATCATCGACGGCCTGGCCCAGATCCAGAGCGAGATCGAAGCAGGCAACTTCGACTGGCGCGTCGACCTGGAAGACGTGCACATGAACATCGAGGCGCGCCTCACCGACCGTATCGGCGTGACCGGCAAGAAGCTGCACACCGGCCGCTCGCGCAACGACCAGGTGGCCACCGATATCCGCCTGTGGCTGCGTGACGAGATCGACCTGATCCTCGCCGAAATCACCCGCCTGCAGCAGGGCCTGCTGGAGCAGGCCGAGCGTGAAGCCGAGACCATCATGCCGGGCTTCACCCACTTGCAGACCGCTCAGCCCGTGACCTTCGGCCACCACCTGCTGGCCTGGTTCGAAATGCTCAGCCGCGATCACGAGCGCCTGGTCGATTGCCGCAGGCGCACCAACCGCATGCCCCTGGGCAGCGCCGCACTGGCGGGCACCACCTACCCGATCCAGCGTGAAGTAACCGCCGAACTGCTCGGCTTCGACGCCGTGGGCGGCAACTCGCTGGACGGCGTGTCGGATCGTGACTTCGCCATCGAATTCTGCGCGGCCGCGTCCGTGGCGATGATGCACCTGTCGCGCTTTTCCGAAGAGCTGGTGCTGTGGACCAGCGCGCAATTCCAGTTCATCGATCTGCCGGATCGTTTCTGCACCGGTTCCTCGATCATGCCGCAGAAGAAGAACCCGGACGTTCCCGAGCTGGTACGTGGCAAGACCGGCCGCGTGTTCGGCGCCCTGACCGGCCTGTTGACCCTGATGAAAGGCCAGCCGCTGGCCTACAACAAGGACAATCAGGAAGACAAGGAACCGCTGTTCGACGCCGCCGACACCCTGCGCGATTCGCTGCGCGCCTTCGCCGACATGATCCCGGCGATCAAGCCCAAGCACGCCATCATGCGCGAAGCGGCCCTGCGTGGTTTCTCCACCGCCACCGACCTGGCCGACTACCTGGTGCGCAAGGGCCTGCCGTTCCGTGACTGCCACGAAATCGTCGGCCATGCCGTGAAATACGGTGTCGACAGTGGCAAGGATCTGGCCGAGATGAGCCTCGAAGAGCTGCGCCGGTTCAGCGATCAGATCGAACAGGACGTGTTCGCCGTGTTGACCCTGGAAGGCTCGGTGAACGCCCGCGACCACGTCGGCGGCACCGCGCCTCGCCAGGTACGTCTGGCCGTTGAGCACGGCAGGGCCCTGCTCGCCTCACGCTGATGGAGGCCTGGATACCCGGCCGGCGTATTTCGGTGGTCGGCTGCTCGGGCGCGGGCAAGACCACGCTATCGCGCCGCCTGGCGCAGCGTCTGGGCTACCGCCATGTCGAGTTGGATGGCTTGTTCCACCAGCCCGGCTGGCAGCCGCTGCCCACGGAACAGTTCCAGCGCGCCGTAGCCGACGCCCTGCAGGGTGACGGCTGGGTCGTGGAAGGCAACTACTCCTCCGCCCGCCCTCTGGTACTGGAGCGCGCGGACCTGGTGATCTGGCTGGATTTACCGCGCCCAGCCGTGATGCGCCAGGTGCTGTGGCGTACCTTGCGGCGGCTGCTCAGCCGCCAGGTACTATGGAACGGCAACCGCGAGCGCTGGACCAACCTGTTCAGCCTCAAGCCCGAGCAATCGATCCTGGTCTGGGCCTGGACCCGGCATGCCACCTACCGGCAGCGTTACGGCGAGGAAATGCGCAACGCTCCGGCTCATCGGCATTACCTGCGGCTGAGTTCACGCCAGGCCGTCGAACGTTTCCTGACCAGCCTGTCGGCTGAGGCAACCATTCGATAACACCATTCACTCTTTCCGGAAGCACCAGATGCCACTCACCATTCGCCCCGCAGTACGTGAAGACGCCGCCCTGATCCTGCGCTTCATCACCGATCTGGCCATCTACGAAAAGGCCGAGCACGAGGTCAAGACCGACATTGCCGGCATCGAAAACAGTCTGTTCACTGAAGGCGGCACGGCCCACGGCCTGATCTGCGAACGGGACGGCGAGCCCATCGGTTATGCCGTGTATTTCTTCAACTACTCGACCTGGCTGGGCAAGCACGGCCTGTACCTGGAGGACCTCTACGTCACCCCTCAACAACGCGGCGTCGGTGCCGGCAAGGCATTGCTGCGCCACCTGGCCAGGCTGGCGGTGGCACGTGGTTGCGGTCGCGTCGAATGGTCGGTGCTGGACTGGAATCAGCCGGCCATCGACTTCTACCAGTCCATCGGCGCCAAACCGCAGAACGAGTGGATCGGCTACCGCCTGACCGGCGAAGCGCTGACCGACTTCGCCGCCGGCTGATCAGCCGGCCAGGCGTGCCTTCATATGCGCCATGAACGGCCCGAACGCCGCCTCTTTGTCCGCTGCTATGCGCTGTACGTTGGGGTTGCTGGCAAAACGCTCGAGCAGCGTGCGGGCTTCGGCAAAATCGCCGAGCAGATCGATCTCGAACAGCTTGTGCGCCACCGCAGCGGCCAGGTCGATGCTGTACAGGAAGTACAGGTCGGCCAGGCTCAGGCTTTCGCCAGCCACATAGGGCGCGAACACCCCCAGGCGCTTGAGTGACTCGACACCGGCGAGCAATTCCTCGCGGCCCTTGCTGAGAATCGCCGGGTCCAGCGACATACCGAAAAACGCCTGGGCGTAGCAGGATCGCGCCGGCAACTCGATATACAGCTCGATGTGCCTGGCCAGCTCGCGCACCCTGGCCTGCTCGAACGCGCCCCGGGGCAACAACGCGATACCCTGCCCCAGGGTGTCGAGGTATTCCAGAATCGCGGAAGTTTCGCTGATGAAGCCCTCGCCACACTGCAGCACCGGCACCTTGCCGCGCGGACTGATGGTCAGGAAGTCCTCATCACGGGATGCATAGGCATGCACCTCTTCGAACGGCAGGCCCTTTTCCAGCAGGGCGAGCTTGATCATGTTGTAGTAGTTGCTGACGGCAAAACCGTGGAGCCTGAGCATGGATGGGTATCCTCTGATAGACAGCCGGGACGAGCACGCTAACCTCATTTCAGGCGCTTTACCACAAGCGCTTCAGACCAACTGGTCTGCTACCGCCCTGGCCTGCTACTCTCCCGCCGCCTCGGGCTCGCCGCCCGGCAATCCCTACCATGGACTGGAGTCACACCATGAAGAACCTGTTCTTCTTCGACGCGATGCTCACCCCGAAAATCATCACCTTCGTCTATTGGCTGTTGCTGCTCAGCGTGGCCGCCAGCGGCTTGGCGATGATGTTCAGCACCGACGGCAGTTTCCTCGGCGGCCTCGGCACGCTGATCGGCGGCGTCATCGGCGCGCGTATCTGGTGCGAACTGATGATCGTGCTGTTCAAGATCCACGAAAACCTGCAGAAAATCGCCAGCCGCACCTGACCAGCACGCTGCGCGTCCAGCACCTCGTCGGCGCTGTCAGAAACCGGCTGCGATGGGCAATGGGCGAAGCGAATTTCAGTGCTGCGTGGCCTTCCAGGCCGCCACGAAGGCCCTGCCGTTGTCACTCACGTGCGCGGCGCTCATGCCTGGTTTGTACAGCGCCGAGCCGAGGCCGAAACCGCTGGCTCCGGCTGCCACATAGGCGGCCATGCCGGCAGGCGTGATACCGCCGACCGGCAGCAGGGCGATGTCCTGCGAGAACACCGCGCGCCAGGCCTTGACGATCGACGGAGTGAACTGCTCGGCAGGAAACAGCTTGAGCACCTGAGCGCCGGCCTCCAGTGCCGCGAACCCCTCACTGGGCGTGGCCACTCCGGGCGAACTGAACAACCCGGCGCGGCGCGTGGCACGAATCACCTCAGGGTTGCAGTTGGGCGACACGATCAGCCGGCCTCCTGCCTGCGCCACCTCCTCGACCTGCCGGGTGCTGAGTACGGTACCGGCACCGATCAGAGCGCGATCACCCAGTTCAGCCGCCAGCAGACCGATGCTCTGTAAGGGCTGCGCAGAGTTGAGCGGAATCTCGATCAACCGGAAACCGGCTTCGTAGAGTGCCAGGCCGACCGGCACGATTTCCTCAGGCGTGATGCCGCGCAGAATGGCGATCAACGGCAATTGCCGCAGAGGGGAATCAGGCATGCGAAGCGCTCCTCAGAGGGGTTACGGCGACGACGACCACGGCACCGGGCAAACGGCGCGGACGAGGTCGATCTTGGTGGCTGCGTGGGCGGTGCTGTCGAGGCGCGTCGCTCATCGGGCACTCCACCCCAGTTCCCGGGAAATGGTGGCGGCACAAGCGGTCACTTCCGGGCGCAACTGATGCATACGCGCCAGAGGCATGTAAGGGATGGCACTGGCGACGCTCAGCGCCGCGACTATCTGCCCGCTGGCGTCGCGGACCGGAGCGGCGATACAGCGTATGCCCAGCTCGTTCTCTTCCAGATCGAAGCTGAAACCGCCCTCGGCATAGCCGCTCATCAGGCGGTGAAACTCATGCCATGAAGTGAACGCCTCACGCAGCCCCGGCTGCCCGGCACGGCGCTGCAGGCCTTGCTGATACAGCTCCTGCCACTGCGCCTCGGGCAGGTCGAGCAGCAACGACTTGCCGATGCCGGTCAGCGCCAACGGCATGCGCAGGCCGACGCGCGAACGCATTTCCAGGCCACGGCTGCTCGACAGTTTCTCGATATAGAGCACGTCGCCTTCGTCACGCACGCCCAGGTGCACGGTGTCCTGGGTGAGCCGTGCCAACGCCTCCAGATGGGGCCGTGCAACCTTGGCCAGGGGCATCTGCGCACGGGCCTTGTAGCCCAGCTCGATAAGCCGGTGGCCAAGCTGATAGCCACCGGCGCCACCGCCAACCGGGCGCAGATAGCCCGCCTTCACCAGCGCGGAGATCAGGCGGTGGGTGGTGCTGCGCGTGCAGCCGATGGCCGCGCCGATGCCGGCCAGGCTGCCGGCCCCCTGAGCGACCGCGTCGATCACCGCCAGTCCTCTGAACAGTGCCTGGGCACCCTGGGGTGCATGGTGGTGGTTGTCTTCGGGCATGGGGCTCTCCTGGCAACGCACTCTAGTCGGCCTTTCGATAATTCTCAATATACGGGACTAACTCCCATATTGTGGAAATCGATCGAATTACACGACGGTTTGCGTGGCCAGCCAGAATCCGCACTGTCAAACTGGCGACTCCTTCCAGCCCCCCCGGATCCGCGAGATGAGCACTGCCGACCAGCACGATGACGAAACCTTCACCGAGCAAGCGCTGCTCGAGGCCATCGAGAACCAGTTGCAGTCGGGCGAGCCAGCCTTCGCCCGCGCTGTGCTGAACACGTTGACGCTGGTGGGTTACGAGCGCGCGGAGAGCGTGCAGATGATGGCCATGGTGCTCGCCCATGAGGTGGATGCCATGCTACGCGAGGATCGTCCTTTCGATAGCGAAGGCTACGAGCAGGCGCTACGCGCACTGCCGACGCTGCCCGAGGAGCACTGAGTCGGTCCGCGCCGCGCGTGCGGCCATCCGCGACGGTAGCGGCCACCGGCAGGCTCTCGATCAACGCCAGCAGCCCCGGCAAACCGAGGGAGCCTTGACTACACTCAGGCCGTGGGGCGCCAGCCCCCCCAAAGCCCACGGTCTGTGCCGTGCACGATAACAACAGGCAGGAGTCACCATGGCCTTCACCGCCGAACTGGTCGCCGAACTGGACATTCTATTGCTGTTCAACCTGGACAATGGTCAGGAGGGATTGAAGATCCACCACGATGCTGCCCCCTCCGTCATCGCCGCTGCCGAGCGTCTGCATGACAAGGGGCTGATCAGCCTCGCCGATGGCGGCTACCTGACCCGCCTGGGCCAAGAAGCGGCCGAGCACGTGCAAGGCCTGCGCGCCATCCTCACCACCCCACAGCCGGCCTGATCGTGGCCCATGCCCCGCCGCCTCGACAGCGGCGGGCCTCTACGCCACCAGCGATTGCGACAGGACCTGCACGACTGTAGTCTTGCTCATCACCCGGCCGAGCCCGAGCATGACGCGCCACCTGCCCCTGCGCCCCAATATCGACCATGGCATCGACCGCAAGGTGCTCACGCAATTGCGCGCACGTTTTATGCGCGTCAACCAGGGCCGCCAGCAGCGCGTCATGCAGGTGCTGTCGCCTCGTCAGCAGCGAGTGCTCACGCTGTTGCCGCTGCTGTTCCACGTCAACCATCCGCTGTTGCCCGGGTATGTCTCGGCGCAGACACCTGCCGGCCTCAGCGGCTTCGAACCGAGCCCCCAGCTGCTCGCCGAAGCCCAGCGCCTGACCCGCTCGTTCGCCTACAAGGCCGCCCGTGGCCCGGCACCCACGCCGATCCACGGGCTGTTCCTGATGGGCAGCCTGGGTACCGTGGCGCAGGCCGAGCAGAGCGACATGGATCTGTGGGTCTGCCATGCCAGCGACCTGACTGCCGCAGCCCGTGAAGAGCTGCGCCGCAAGTGCGACCTGCTGCAGGCCTGGGCCGCCAGCCTGGGCGCCGAGGCGCACTTTTTCCAGATCGACCCGCAGCGTTTCCGCAGCGGCGAGCGCGGGGCGCGCCTGACCTCGGATGACTGCGGCACCACCCAGCATTTCCTGTTGCTCGACGAGTTCTACCGAACCGCGATCTGGCTCGGTGGTCGCACACCACTGTGGTGGCTGGTACCCGCGCTCGACGAGCAGCGCTACGAGCGCTTCACTTCAGCCCTGCTGAGCAAGCGTTTCATCCGTGAAGAGGATGTCATCGACTTCGGCCACCTGGCCCATGTGCCTTCCGGCGAGTTCATCGGCGCGGGCCTGTGGCAACTGTTCAAGGGCATAGAATCCCCCTACAAATCGGCGCTCAAACTGCTGCTGACCGAGGTTTACGCCAGCGAGCACCCGCAGGTGAACTGCCTGTCGCTGCGTTTCAAGCAATTGGTACACGACGGGCAACTGGACCTCGATGAGCTCGACCCCTACGTGCTGATCTATCGCCGGTTGGAGGAGTACCTCGGCGCCCGCGGCGAGCCGGAACGCCTGGAGTTGGTGCGTCGCTGCCTGTACCTGAAGATCAACAAGAAGGTCAGCAAACCGCCACGCAACCGCGCCAAGAGCTGGCAGCGCCTGTTGCTCGAACGACTGACCGCCGAATGGGGCTGGGGCGAGCGCCAACTGATCATGCTCGACAGCCGCAGCCAGTGGAAAGTCCGCCAGGTGAGTGCGGAGCGCCGTGCCCTGGTCAACGAGCTCAACTACAGTTACCGCTTTCTGTCCCAGCTCGCCCGCCACCAGAGCGGCCAGGCCGCAACCGATAGCCGTGACCTGGCGGTGCTCGGCCGCCGCCTGTACGCGGCGTTCGAGCGGCGCGCCGGCAAGGTCGAATTCATCAACCCGGGGATCGCGCCGGACCTCGGCGAGGACACGCTTACCCTGGTGCATTGCCCCACCCCCAGGGGTGATCGCTGGGCGCTGTTCAACGGCAGTCTCGGCCCCCAGGAATGGCTGGACTTCGCCCCGCTGCGACAGGCCCGCAGCCTGATCGAACTGCTCGCCTGGTGCCATCGCAACGGAGTCATCGACAGTGCGACGCACCTGTCGCTGCACCCGGGCGACAGCGACCTCAGCGAATTCGAGCTCAGCCACCTGCTCAACGGACTCGCCCAGGCGCTGCCCATGCCGCTGGAAAGCGTTGCGCAAAGCGCCCTGCAGCGGCCCCGTCGACCGACGGAAGTACTGTTGCTGGTCAACGTCGGCGTCGACCCGCTCAGGCAGCACAGCCAGATGAACGTACACATGACCAGCGAACGCACGGACCCTCTGGGCTACTCCGGCGTACGCGAGAACCTGGTGCTGACGCTCGACACGGTCATCCTCAACAGCTGGAACGAACTGCTGGTGCAGCGCCATGAGGGCCCCGACGCCCTGCTCGACTGCCTCACCGACGTCCTGAACGCGTTGCCCGCCAATGGCGGCCGCCCCAACCTGCGGGTACTCTGCTTCTGCCGCAACCGCGCGACAGCCATCGCCGAGCGTGTCGATGAGTTACTGCGAGGCCTGATCGCCAGTCTCGATAGCGGCGAGCAGCAGCGCTACCTGCTGCAGATCACCCGCCGTTATCACCTGCTCGAGCTGACGCCCGGCGACGTCCGCCACACCACCCTGGACGATCTGCCAGCCCTGCTCGAGCACCTTGCCCAGGATCGCGCTGCTTACAACCCGCTGCGCCTGGACCGTAACGCACTGGAAGACGAGGACCTGGCGCTGATTCTCGGCGCTGGCCGTCCTGCCTGCATTCAGGTGTTCTATCGCCTGCACGAAGCAGACAGCCTGGCGCAGGTCACCGTGCTCGACGAACATGGGGTGGTGTGGCGTACCCAGGCGCCGTTCCATGACGAAGCGAGCCTGCTGACACCCTTGCAGCGCTTCCTGCAGTCGCTGCTCTATCGGCGCAATGCCGCGCTGGCCCAGGAGAACCCACAGCCGCCCCTGGAAATCATCTACCAGCAGTTGCAGCCCGCCGCGCCCCTGCGCGCCCAGCGCCTGGAACAACGCCCTGCGCCGCTGACGCAGGTGAGCCAGCCGTTCTACGACGTGCAGGCGATCGTCGAACCCGGCAGCGGCCAGCGGGCCTACATCAGCCTGTATTGCAACCACCGGGAATTTTCCGAACTCGAATACGCCGACAACCTGTTCAGCGCCGTGGCCGAGCACATCGTTGCCCTGCGCAGCGGGGCAGAGCGCTATCCCTGCTACATCACCGACCTCGATCTGTCCGCCCTGCTGGGCGACCGACAGCCCTCGGTGGTGCATTACCTGCGCTACAAGGCCAGCCTGGAAGAGGCGTTGAATAACGCCCTGCGTGGACGCTGAAGGGATTATTGATAACAATTCTCAACATGAGATAACATGCGCACTCGCTGTAGCACGCCCGCTGTGCACGGCCTCTGGCAGTCATCATCGTGTCTCCACCCAGCCACAAACTCGATCTCTACCTCACCCATCGCAATGCCCTGGTGGACTACGCCGCATCGCTCGTCAGTTGCCGTGCCCAGGCCGAAGACGTGGTGCAGGAGGCTTGGCTGCGTTTCAACAGTCGTGCCAGTGCCGAGGCGGTGATCGACCAACCCGTCGGCTATCTGTATCGCATCGTGCGCAACCTGGCTTTCGACCTTGGCCGACGCATCGCCACCGAACGTCGCCAGCCGGACAGTGGACAACTGCTCGACACGCTTTCCGATGACAGCCCCGGCCCCGAGCAGCAGGCCAGCAGCATCACTGAACTGCGCATCGTCAATGCCGCCCTGGCAGAGCTGCCGGAGCGCGTGCGTCGGGCATTCGAGATGCACCGCCTGGAAGGTCATACCCTGCAGCAGGTCGCGGTGGCGCTCGGCATCTCCGTCGGCCTGGCCCATCAACTGGTTCACCAGGCGCTATGCCATTGCGCGGACCGACTGGAGCAGGCCAATGGATGATTTATCCGCAGGCGTGGCCACGCCCGGCTTTGCTCGTGACATTCGACTGTGCGAACATCTGCCACCTTTTCACCTGACCGCGATCCGCCCATGACCGGCAATCTCAGACACACCGCCCTGGACTGGCTGCTGCGCGTCCAGCAAAGCCCGGAGGATACCGAGCTGCGCCGCGCGCTGGCGGCCTGGTTGTCGGTCGATGACAGCCACGCCGTGGCGTACCGCAAGGCGGAGCGGGTCTGGCGGCTCACCGCCATGGCCCAAGCGGCGAGCGCGGAGATGGCCGCGCCGCCCCGCCATCAGCCAGCGCCGGCAGTCGCCGTGCGACCACGTCGGCGCAGGTGGCCGGCTCTGCTGGCGGGCGCCATGGCCGCCTGCCTGATGGCATTCATCGTTCCCCATGGCTACCTCGCCTACCAGAGCGACTACCGCACCGGCCTCGGCCAGCAACGTACGGTCGAGCTGGCAGATGGCAGCCACGTGTACCTGGACAGCGAATCGGCCATTACCGTCAGCTACCACAATGACCGCCGTGACGTGCGCCTGCTGGCTGGCCAGGCCTTTTTCGAGGTGACCCCGGACAACACGCGCCCTTTCAGCGTGAATGCCGAGAACCTGCAGATCACCGTCACCGGTACGGCCTTCAACGTGGCAATCCGCCGCAGCGGCCTCGCCGTGGCGGTACAGCACGGCTCGGTTCGCGTGGCGCATGACCGCACCGTCCTGGCTGCCGCCTTGGGTGCTGGCGAGCGCTTGCGCTGGCACACCGACACCCACGCCGCGACCCGCGACCGGTTACCTGTCAGCCAGATAGCCGCCTGGCAAAACGGCCAGTTGGTGGTGCGTGATGCGAGGATTGCCGACGTACTGGAAGAGCTCGGCCCGTACCTGCGCGGCAACGTCGTGCTGCGCGACAGCGCTCTGGGGGATCAACGCGTCACGGGCGTCTACGCACTGGCCGACCCTGACACCGCGCTGCGCGCACTGGTCAAGCCTTATCGAGGCAAGGTCAGCACCTGGACGCCCTGGTTGAGAGTCGTCACGCGCGAACCTTGAACGCGTTCACAGGCCGGCTTTTTATCGCACAGTAAAAATAATCCATGAATCGCTGAAAATTCATCGCGCCACCGCGTCATTGCCCCGAACGCGAATCAATACGGATTCGCATTAGCTTTCAATCAGGCCATTCGGCCGGCCCGGGGCAAACCATGAAAAAGCACGCGCAACGGCTCAGACAGCCATCTACCGGCACCCGCAAACTGGCTACGTCCATCAGCCTGGGGCTACTGGGCCTGTGCGCGGCCCTGCCCATGACGGGCCTGCGTGCCGAGCAAAGCCCTGAACCTGCCGGCGCTCTGCTGCAGCTTCAACACCGTTTCGCCATCGACGCCCAGCCCCTGGCCGATGCCCTGATCGCCTTCGCCCAGCAGAGCGGCCTGCAGGTCAGCGTCGATCCGAGCCTGATCGCCCACCTGCGCGGCCACCAGGTGCGTGGCCAGATGAGCAGCGAGCAGGCGCTCGACAGATTGCTCGATGGCAGCCATGTCGGCTGGGATTATCAGCAACAGGTACTCACCCTGCACCAACTGGCCAGCCAACAGAACGCCATCGAGCTGGGCAATACCGTGGTACTCGGGCAATCGCAAAGCCTCTACCAGGGCGAAGAGATCATCGACCGACGCGCCATCGAGAGCTTCGCCGGCGCCAATGGCGACCTCACGACATTGCTCAGGATGCACCCCAGTGTGCGTTTCGACACCACCCAGCAAAGCTCGAAGACCCCGGGCGAGATCAGCCCTGCAGACATCAGCATCAACGGTGCCAGGTTCTACCAGAACAATTTCATGGTCGATGGCATCAGCATCAACAACGATCTGAATCCCGCCGCCAGCAGCGCCAGCCGCATGGACGTCAATGGTGTCTACGACGTTCCCAGCAATGCCTTCGGCATCGCCATCGATGCCGACCTGCTCGAAGAAGTACGCGTCTACGACAGTAACGTGCCGGCCGAATACGGGCGCTTCAACGGCGGCGTGATCGACGCCATCACCCGACGCCCGCGCGAAGGCCTGCACGGCAAGGTCTCGGCCAGCATGACCCGCTCCGAATGGACCGAGTACCACCTCAGTGACGACGACGTCAGCGAGGAAGAATTCGAGCTGTCCAGCGACTACACCAACCAGCCGGAATTCAAGAAGCTGACCACCCGGCTGATGCTCGAGGGCATGCTCACGGAAAACTTCGGGCTGATCGGCAACGTGGTGCGCAAGACCTCGGAGATCCCCCTGTACACCTACACCGACGGTTTCCAGAGCCAGGGCGACAAGGTCAAGCGTGACCAGACCCGGGAAAGCGACAACTACATGCTCAAGGGCTTCTGGACGCCCAACGAGCGCCTGGACCTGACCTTCACCCTGATCGACGCCCCGGCGGAAGCGGAGTACTTCAAGGCCAACGAGCGCAATTCGGGCTTCACCATCGAGTCCGGCGGCCAGAGCGCCGCACTGCAGGCCCACCTGGAAGGGCGACCAAGTCACCCAGACCCACAAGTTGTCCTGGAAGCAGGTGCAAAGCTCGCGCGACGCCGACAGCAACGTGAAGAAGCAGTGGCGCTGGTCGCAGGAGAAGAACTGGGGCAATCCGGCGCGTGGCACCAGCGCCACCAGCGTCGAAGGTGGCATGGGCGACCTGGAACAGGAGCAACGTGGCTTCGAGTACGCGTTCAAGGCCGCGCTGCAGCCACTGGATTTTCTCGGCGCCACCCACAGCCTGAGCAGCGGCCTGGAGCTGAGCCGCCAGGAGGCCCGCTACGAAGTCACCGAGGATTCCTGGGGCACCAGCGCGCTGAGGCTTTCCAACGCCACCGGCAGCAGCACCTGCGTGACCGCCAGCGGCCTGCTCGACGACGACTACTGCTCGATCAGTGTCAATGCCGCCGGCGTCGCTCAGCGCCAGTACTTCGGCATGCTCAGCTACGTCAAGGCCGGCGAGATCGAGCTGGACCAGACCGCCTACGCGCTGTTCCTGCAGGACGACATCCAGATCGGCAAGCTCAACCTGCGCCCCGGCCTGCGCCTGGACGGCGACGACTACATGGAGAAGAAAACCCTGGCGCCACGCTTTGCCGCCAGCTACGACGTGCTGGGCGACGGGCGCACCCTGTTCAGCGCCGGCGCCAACCGCTACTACGGCCGCAACCTGTTCAAGTACCGCCTGGCCGACGGCCGCCAGTCACTCTGGTGGCGGGCTTCCCGGGCCGCCAGCAGCGCCAACGCCATTCCCGACTTCGGCACCCTGGTCAATTACGGCGTGGACGAGAGCAGCTTCCGCAAGCTGGACATTCCCTATGACGACGAGTGGATGCTCGGGCTGTCCCAGCAGATGCTCGGCATGCGCGTCGACCTCAAGTACGTGCACCGCGACGGCCGCGACCAGATCGTACGGGCCCGCTCGCGTGACCTGGACCTGCCGGACGGCGACGGCGCCACCACCATCGCCAACTATTACACCTACACCAATGCCGCCCGCAGCGAGAACGAGACCGTCACCCTGACCATCACGCCGCTGCAGAACCTGCGCCTGGCCGGCACCGTCACCAGCCTGCAGGCCGCCTTCGACTGGAGCCAGACCAAGAGCAATTTCTACGACGACTACGACAGCATCTTCACCTCCGGCAGGCTGGAGGACGATGACGTGTACTTCGATGGCAAGCTGGTGCCCTACAGCCAGCTGCCGGCGAACAACTTCAACCGCCCGTGGACGGCACGCCTCAACACCATCACCAGCGTCCCGGCGCTGAACCTGACCTGGAGCAACTTCTTGCGCTACCGCGGCGCGTACGAGCAGATCTACCGCGACGGCACCATCACCCTCGACGACACCAGCTACGAGCACTACCTGGTCGGCGAGGCGAAAGCCGCCGTCACCTGGGATACCCGGGTCAAGCTGGACATCCCCCTGCAGGGCGAACAGGCCCTATACATGGCGGTGGACGTGACCAACCTGACCAACCACGTCAACGAGATCATCGGTAGCACCAGCGGCAGCCTGAGCTACGAAACCGGTCGCCAGTACTGGCTCGAAGTCGGCTACCAATTCTAAGAGCGCGCCCCATGCATACCCTGAACCTCTTCTTCGTGGCATTGGCAGCGCTGCTGCTCGGTGCCTGTGCCCACACGCCCGCCGATGACGCGCCCCTGCGCTGGCACCCGATCGTCAGCCGTGGCGAGCTGCCCAATGGCCTGCGCTACAACCTGATCCCCATCGACACCCAGAAGGGCCGCCTCGACCTGCGCCTGACGGTGCACGCCGGCTCGGTGGACGAGGCCGACGACCAGGTCGGCGTCGCCCACCTGCTCGAACACCTGGCGTTCTACAGCCATGGCGATGCCACGCCGGACGTGCGCCAGCGCCTGCAGCAGGCCGGTTGGCAACAGGGCCGGCACTTCAATGCGGTGACCCACTACGAGCGCACTCAATACCTGCTCAGCCCGCCCGACGGCACGGCCAGCGCCGAACTGGCGCTGGAGGCCTTGGCGACCCTGGCCTTCGCCGGCGATTTCACCGCGGACGACCTGCAGCGCGAACGGCCCATCGTCATCGAGGAATGGCGCGGCGGGCTCGGCGTCGCACAACGCATGAATGCCAAGCGCACCGCCGCGCAGCGTACCGGCTCCCGTTATCCCGGCCATCGCACCATCGGTAATCGGCAGGCCATCGAAGCGGCCCGTCTGGACGCCCTGCAAGCCTTCCAGCAGCGCTGGTACCGGCCGAGCAACATGGTGCTGAACCTGGTCGGCGACTTCGATCCCAAGCACATGGCCGAGCAGATCGAACGCCATTTCGGCCAGGCGCAACGAGGCGAACGCCCCTCGCGCGAGCACCTCGAGCTGCCGCTGGACACCAGGCTGAAGGTGTTCCGCGTGCAGGACAGCCAGAGCGGCAGCAACCAGGTCGCTCTGCTGATGCGTTTCCGGAAATTGGACATCCGCGAACAGACACTCGCGGGGGGACGTGATCGCTTGCTGGATCGCCTGGCACTCAGCGCACTGTCGCGGTACCTGCGCCGCCAACCGCTGGAAGAGGGAATCGGCAGCCTGACCGCGGTGAAGACCCAGATTGGCCGGCGTACCGGTGTATTGGCGGTAGCCGCCAGCGTCAAAGGCCAGCACCACGAGCAGGCGCTGCAGACCCTGTTGCGCGAGCTGCAACGGTTGCGCCAGCACGGCTTGCACGACGAGGACGTGGCCGCCGCGAAGGGCGAGGTGCGGCAGATCGCCGAGCGCATGCTGGCGAAGCCGACGCCGCGGGATTTCGACGCCTGGGTGCGGCAGCTCAACGACGCCACCCTGGGCGAGCGCGTGCTGCAGGAGCCCGAGGCCATCGCGCGCAATACCCGGATCAATCTGGACCGCATCGACAAGCGCGAACTGCAGCAACGCATCGTCGGGTGGCTCGACAGCCCGGATCGGGTCCTGCAACTCAGCGCGCCCGGTGGAGTGCAGCTGAAACTGCCCGATGCCGAACGCGTCGAGCAGCAGGTGCAGCACCTGGCCGCTATGCACCTGGAAGCCCCTGCGCCCCCTGCCGTCCAACAAGAAGTCAGCATCCCCGACCTGCACGGCGGCACGCCGACGGGCAGTATCGAAACGCGCCGCCGCTTCGCCCGCGAGAAGGTCGAGCAGTGGCAGTTGAGCAATGGCGACCGCCTGGTGTGGCTGCGTGCCAGGGGCGCGGATGGCAAGGCGCAGTTGCGCGTCGATTCCAGCGCCGGCTTCCTGTACCAGGGCGCGCAGTCCTGGCGCGCGCAAATCGCCAATCAACTGGCCCTGCAGATGCCCCCGCCAGGCTGGACCGATGAGCAGCTCAAGGCCTGGAAACAACGCGAAACCGTGCAACTGTCCTTCACGCAGGGGCCGCAACGTCTGGAGGCGCAAGGCAGCGCTGCGGTCGACAAGCTGGGCAGCCTGCTGGCGCTCTACCAGGCTCGACAGACCCGCCGTGACCTGGATGAAGCGGCCTACCGCGAGAGCATCAGCGAGCTGCGCGACAGCCTGCTGCGCCGACGTGACAACGTGCGCAGCGAGCAGGAGGCGACCTGGCGAAGCGTCAAGCAGGGCCAGGATGACTGGCAGGAACCCAACGCCCAGGAACTCGACGCCCTCGAGCGCTCCACGTTGGAGGCTCAATGGCGCCGCCAGGCTGCTGCGCCAGTGACCTATTACTTGATGGCCGATCTGCCCGAGCGCGAACTGGAAGTGCTGGTCAATCGCCACCTGGCGGGCATCCCCCGTGGCGAGCCGCTGATCAGTACGGCCAAGCCACGCCAACCCGGTCAGCGCCAGGCCAGCCTGGCCATCGCTCGGGAGCCACGCGCCAGCCTGTATGCGGGCAGCTTCCAGCCCCATCCGTGGAGCCCGGCGGATGCCGCCCGGGTCGCGGCGCTGCGCGAGATCGCCAATGACCTGCTGAAACAGCGCCTGCGCGGCGAGGCTGCCGGTATCTACAGCCTGAAGTTCGACAGCGAACTGAGCCCCGAACACCAGCGCATCGACAGCGAGCTGCGCTTCAGCAGTGACCCGCAACGCGCCGACGAACTCTGGCAACTGGCGCGCCAGACCCTGTCCGCCTTGCCCGACAGCATCGACGAGAAGCGTGTGGCAGCCCTGCGCCGCGAACTGACCCGCCAGGAAGCGCTGCGGGTAAAAGATCCAGCCATCCAGTTCAATCGCCTGATTCTCAGCGAGCGCGCCTGGCACGACCCGCGTTACCTCAGCGAGCAGCACCAATTGCCGGCAGCCCTCGAGCCCAAAGCCCTGAAGCGCCTGGCTCGCCAGGTATTTCCAGCGAGTAACGAAGTCCGCCTGCTGATGCTGCCCGCGCAGGACGTCGGCTCATGAGAACCCTGCGACTGTTCTTCGGCCTGTCCCGCCCGTTCTGGGCCAGCCGTGCCGGCTGGCCCGGCTGGCTGCTGCTGGCGTCGGTGTTCGCCATGGGCATCGGCATCGTTCAGGTCAACGTCTACATCAACGCCTGGAGCAAGACGTTCTACGACACCCTGGCGACCTTCGACGGCCGTGCGCTGCTCGATCTCATGGGCAGTTACACCCTGGCCATCGGTGCGCTGATCGTGGTGATCGTCTCGAAGAACTGGCTGACCAAGGCGCTGATCCTGCGCTGGCGCCAGCACCTCAACGATCACATGCTCGATCGCTGGCTGGGTGAACGTCGCTACTACCGGCTGGGGCTGAGCGGCGAGCCGGACCACCCCGATCAGCGGATCGCCGAGGATGTGCACCTGCTGACGGACAAGACCGTCGGCCTGGTCGTCTCGCTGTTCATCAACACCCTGCAGATCGGTGCCTTCGTCAGCGTTCTCTGGCAGCTTTCGGGGACCCAGACCTTCACCCTCGGCGGTTACAGCCTCACCCTCGATGGTTACCTGGTGTGGGCCGTGGTGGTCTACACCCTGATCGGTATCCTGTTCACCCACTGGCTGGGCCACCCGCTGCACGGCCTCAACTATGAGCGCCAACGCAGCGAGGCGGCCTTCCGCGCGGATCTGCTGCGCAAGCGCGAGCATGCCGAGCAAATCGCCCTGTACGGTGGCGAACAGGCCGAGCGGCAAAGCCTGGGCCTGCGCTTCGCGGCCATCGCCGACAATTGGCGCGGCCTGATGCGCCGGGAGCTGAAGCTCGGGACATTCACCGTCGGTTATGAGCGCGTCAGCAATATCGTGCCGGTATTCATCGCGCTGCCAGCCTTTCTGGCCAAGACCATCACCCTGGGCGGATTGATGCAGATCCGCACGGCCTTTGCCGCCGTACACCAATCGCTGAGCTGGTTCATCTACTCCTACCGCACCCTGATGGAGTGGAGCGCCACCGTCCAACGCCTCGGCCAGTTCCAGCAGGCCATGGAGCGGCTGCCGGCGGTCGAACTCAACCATGGGGAGACACTCAACACCTGCGGGCTGGATGTGCTGCGCCCCAACGGCGAGCCGCTGCTTTGCGGATTGGCGCTGCAGGCCCGCCCCGGGGAATGGCTGCGCCTGGCGGGCCCCAGCGGCCTGGGCAAGACCACCCTGCTGCGCACCCTGATGGGCCTCTGGCCTCATCACCGCGGCAGCTGGCAATTACCGGGCGGGCGCAGCCTGCTGCTGCCGCAGAAGCCTTACCTGGCCAGCGGTCGCCTGGATCGCTTGCTGGCCTACCCGGCAACGCAGATACCCAACGCTCTGGAACTGATCGGCGCGCTGCAGGATGTGGGGCTCGACCATCTCACCCGTGAGCTGGACCGAGAAACCGAATGGGGCCGGGAGCTTTCCGGCGGCGAGCAGCAGCGCCTGGCCCTGGCCCGCGCCCTGCTCTATCGCCCCCACACCCTGTACCTCGACGAAGCCACCAATCAGCTCGACGAGCGGGCGGCCTGTGAATTGCTCGAGCGCCTGCGCATGCGCCTGCCCGACTGCACCCTGATCGGCGTCAGCCATCAGCCAGCGGTGCAGCGCCTGTTCGAGCGCAGCATTGATTTGCAGGATTGTGGGGCGGTATGCCGGCCGGTCGCGCCGGCCTGAACAGATTCCCGGGTGTCGCGACGCTCGACCCAGCTGGCTGGTGACGAGTCAGGCGAGGCAGGCAGCCTTAACGGGCGTACTCGCCCGCCGCTTCCGGCTGATATTCCACCGCCAGCAAGGTCAGTTTGAGTTGCTTGCCGCCCGGCACGGGCCAGTCGATGTGCTGGCCAACGCTCAGCCCCAGCAGCGCGGTGCCGACGGGCGCGAGGATCGACACCTTGCCTTCAGCACCGGCGTCCTGGGGGTAGACGAGGGTCAGGTGGTAATCCTTGCCGCTGCCTTCCTCGCGGCAATGCACGCGCGAATTCATGGTCACCACGCCGGCCGGTACCTGATCGTGGCCAACCACCTCCGCCCGGTCCAGTTCGGCCTGCAAGGCCTCGGCCGTCGGGCCGAAATCATCGAGGCTGTCGAGCAATAGCTCAAGGCGCTGCAGATCGAGGCGGGTAATGGTGATGGTTGGGGTGCTGGCCATGGTGCGTGCATGTCTCCCTTGCTGGGCGCCAAAAAAGCAAAACCCCATCGAGACGATAGGGTTTTGCACAGATGGAGCCGACCGTAACACAGCCACCCGAATAAACAAGGGGGCCTCAGGGCGTCGCCAGCAACCGCTCTTCAGCCAATGCCCGGATGACGCGGCGGCGCCCCTCGTCGGCGTTGCCCCATTCGAGGATTTCCGCCAGCAGACGCCCGCATCCCAGGCACCTGTCGGCCTCGTTCAGGCAGCAACGCCGCCGACAGGGCGACGCGACAGGTGCCCCGCCCAGCGCCGAATCGGCGCAGGCGGCTTCAGATCTCATCGAACTCGAGGCTGGCGCCGGACTGTTCGACCACGATGCGCTCGAGCATTTCGCTGAGCAACTCGTCGCTGCTGTCACAGATCCAGCGCCGGTTGTCCTCGTCGTAATCGAAATGGAAGCCACCGGAACGGGCAGCCAGCCAAAGCTGACGCAACGCCGGCTGACGACTGAAAATCAGTTGCGAACCGTTTTCGAAGCGCACCGTCAGCACGCCAGCGGAGTTTTCCAGATCGAGGTCCAGGTCGCTGTCGTCGAAGATGTCTTCCACCGCCTGCTGCACGGCATCGACCAGGTCGTGGAAACGGGCTTCGGTCAAACTCATTGCATTTACCTCATGAAGGATTCAGCGACATCGCACGTAAAAATAAGGAATCGCCCCGGCCGGTGGAAACCTGACCAGTACAGGCCGGGCAACGGCGAAAAATTGCAGTTTACGGGCAGTAAACGAGCATTTCGATGCCGATCTGCAACGCCGCGAAGCGAGCGTGGCGGTTTGCACACAACCCGCGTCGCCGCCGTTCGATGCCCGCCAGTATGCCAGGGCGAAGGCCCGCCGGACGGGAAGCCCGGCGCATAGGCAACATGCCGGGGGGTCGGTATACTCCGGGGCAATTATGCTTTATTACAAGGATTTGACCATGAAGCGGCTGTTCACTGCCCTCATCGCGCTCGTCGCCGTCACCACCCTGCTCGGTGGCTGTGGCCAGAAAGGCCCGCTGTACCTGCCGGATGATACCCAGTCCGCGCCAGCACAAGACAAATAAGGACGGCTCATGAACACCTTCGAATACCGCGACGGTTCGCTGTTCGCGGAAGGTGTGGCGCTGTCCGCCATTGCCCAGCGCTTCGGCACGCCCACCTATGTCTACTCGCGCGCTCACATCGAGGCGCAGTACCGCGCCTACGCCGACGCGCTGAATGGCATGCCGCATCTGGTGTGTTTCGCCGTCAAGGCCAACTCAAATCTGGGCGTGCTGAACGTTCTGGCACGCCTCGGCGCGGGCTTCGACATCGTTTCGCGCGGTGAACTGGAGCGTGTGCTGGCCGCTGGCGGCAGCGCCGACAAGATCGTCTTCTCCGGCGTCGGCAAGAGCCGCGACGACATGCGCCGCGCCTTGGAAGTCGGCGTGCACTGCTTCAACGTCGAATCGACCGACGAGCTGGAACGCCTGCAGCAGGTCGCCGCCGAACTCGGCAAGACCGCGGCGATCTCCCTGCGCGTCAACCCGGACGTGGACGCCGGCACTCACCCGTACATTTCCACCGGCCTGAAAGAAAACAAGTTCGGTATCGCCATCGCCGATGCCGAGGCGGTGTATGCCCGCGCCGCGGCGCTGCCGAACCTGGCGGTGGTCGGCGTCGATTGCCATATCGGCTCACAACTGACCAGCCTGCCGCCGTTCCTCGATGCCCTCGACCGTCTGCTGGTACTGGTAGACCGCCTTGCCGAGCAGGGCATCGCCCTTCGCCACATCGACCTCGGTGGCGGTCTCGGCGTGCAGTACCGCGATGAGCAACCGCCACTGGCAGGCGACTACATACAGGCGGTGCGCCAACGCATCGAGGGCCGCGACCTGGCCCTGGTCTTCGAGCCGGGCCGCTTCATCGTCGCCAACGCCGGCGTGCTACTGACCCGCGTGGAGTACCTCAAGCACACCGAGCACAAGGATTTTGCCATCGTCGATGCGGCGATGAACGACCTTATCCGCCCGGCCCTGTATCAGGCCTGGATGGAGGTGGTGCCGGTGCAACCGCGCGAGGGCGCCAGCCGTCAGTACGACATCGTCGGGCCGATCTGCGAAACCGGTGATTTCCTCGCCAAGGAACGCGCTCTGAACCTGGCCGAAGGGGATCTGCTGGCCGTGCGCTCGGCCGGTGCCTATGGCTTCGTGATGAGCTCCAACTACAACACCCGCGGCCGCGCCGCCGAGGTGATGGTGGACGGCGAGCAGGCCTTCGAGGTGCGTCGGCGAGAAACCCTGGACGAACTCTTCGCGGGCGAAAGCCGCCTGCCGGAGTGATGCCGATGTTATTGCGCTTTACCAAAATGCATGGCCTGGGCAATGACTTCATGGTGCTCGACCTGGTCAGCCAGCATGCCCATATCCAGCCCAAGCACGCCAAGCAATGGGGCGACCGCCACACCGGCGTCGGCTTCGATCAGTTGCTGCTGGTCGAGCCGCCGCAGAATCCGGACGTGGATTTCCGTTACCGCATCTTCAATGCCGACGGCAGCGAAGTGGAACAGTGCGGCAACGGTGCGCGCTGTTTCGCCCGCTTCGTGCTCGACAAGCGCCTGACGGTGAAGAAAACCATCCGTGTGGAAACCAAGGGCGGCATCATCGAGCTGCAGGTGCGTGCCGATGGCCTGATCACCGTGGACATGGGCGCGCCACGCCTGACGCCCGAGCAGATTCCCTTCCAGGCCGACGCCGAAGCCCTGAGCTACACCGTCGAGGCCGCAGGCCAGGCCCACGAGCTGGCCGCGCTTTCCATGGGTAACCCCCACGCCGTGCTGCGTGTCGATGATGTCGACAGCGCGCCGGTGCACGAACTGGGGCCGAAGCTGGAGCATCACCCGCGTTTTCCACAGCGGGTCAACGTCGGTTTTCTGCAGGTCGTCGATCGCCAGCGCGGCCGTCTGCGCGTCTGGGAACGCGGCGCCGGGGAAACCCAGGCCTGTGGTACCGGTGCCTGCGCGGCTGCCGTCGCGGCGATCCGCCAGGGCTGGATGGACTCCCCCGTCCAGCTGGAACTGCCGGGCGGCAAGCTGAGCATCGAGTGGGCAGGCCCTGGCCAGCCGGTTATGATGACCGGCCCCGCCGTGCGCGTGTACGAAGGACAGGTTCGCCTATGACTGATCAGCAGGATTCGCCCAAGCCGCTGGACTCGGAAACGGTCGCGGCCTACCTTCGCCTGCACCCCGAGTTCTTCATCGATCATGACGAGCTGATTCCCGAGCTGCGCATTCCTCACCAGCGCGGCGATACGGTTTCGCTGGTGGAACGCCAGGTCAAACTGCTGCGCGAGCGTAACATCGAGATGCGCCAGCGCCTGTCGCACCTGATGGATGTGGCACGCGACAACGACCGGCTGTTCGACAAGACCCGGCGCCTGATACTCGACCTGATGGACGCCAGCAGCCTCGAAGAGGTGGTCAGTTGCGTTGAGGACAGCCTGCGTCGCGAGTTCCAGGTGCCTTTCGTGGGCCTGATCCTGTTCAGCGACACACCACTGCCGGTCGGCCGCAGCGTCAGCAGCGCGGAGGCCCACCAGGCCATCGGTGGCCTGCTGGCTGGCGGCAAGACCATCTGTGGCGTGCTGCGCGAGCACGAACTGAATTTCCTGTTCGGCAACGCCGGTGCGGACGTTGGCTCGGCGGCGGTGGTCGGCCTTTCCTACCAGGGTCTGCATGGCGTGCTGGCGATCGGCAGCGCCGATTCGCAGCATTACAAGAGTTCGCTGGGCACCCTGTTCCTCGGCTATATCGCCGAAGTCCTGTCGCGGGTGCTGCCGCGCTTCTCCACGCCGCTGCGCTCGGTACGCTAGGCAGCCGCAAGCTTCAAGCCACAAGCGGCAAGTTGGAGCCCGTGCCCTGCCGTCCTGCCTTACTTGGAGCGTGAAGCGTGAAGCTTGCAACTGACCTTGATGCCTATCTCGAGCACTTGCGCAGCGAGCGCCAGGTGTCCATGCACACCCTGGATGGCTACCGCCGCGACCTTGGCAAGCTGCTCGCCTACGGCGAGAAAGAGCAACTCTCCGACTGGACCGCCCTCGATACCTCGCGTCTGCGCCGCCTGGTGGCGCGCCTGCACATGGAAGGGCAGTCGGCCCGCAGCCTCGCGCGCCTGCTTTCCGCCACCCGCGGCCTGTATCGCTACCTGATCCGCGAAGGCCATTGCCGACACGACCCGGCCAGCGGTCTGACACCTCCCAAGGGCGAGCGCCGGCTGCCCAAGGTGCTGGACGTGGATCGCGCCAGCCAACTGCTCGACGGCGCCCAGGAAGACGACTTCATCGCCCGCCGCGATCACGCCATGCTCGAGTTGTTCTATTCCTCGGGGTTGCGCCTGTCGGAGCTGGTCGCACTCGACCTCGATGGTCTCGACCTGCCTGCCGGCCTGGTGCGGGTGGTCGGCAAGGGCAACAAGGTGCGTGAACTGCCCGTCGGCGGCAAGGCCCGTGAAGCCCTGGAGCAATGGTTGCCGCTACGCGCCCTGGCCAATCCGGCGGAGGGTGCGCTGTTCATCAGCCGTCAGGGACGCCGCATTGGCGCCCGTGCGGTGCAGCTGCGGGTTCGCCAGGCAGGCATCAGTGAGCTGGGCCAGCACATTCATCCGCACATGCTGCGTCATTCCTTTGCCAGCCACATGCTCGAATCTTCCCAGGATCTGCGCGCGGTGCAGGAGCTGCTGGGCCATGCCGACATCGCCACCACACAGATCTACACCCACCTGGATTTCCAGCACCTGAGCAAGGTCTACGACAGCGCCCATCCACGTGCCAAACGCCGCAAGGAACAGGACTCATGAGTATCCGCTTGGTCACCTTCGACCTCGACGACACCCTGTGGGACAACCGCCCGGTGATCCTCGGCGCCGAGGCCGCCATGCGCGACTGGATCAGCGCCCACGCCCCCCGCCTGGCGAGCCAGCCTGTCACATACCTGGGGCAGACCCGCGGCCGCCTGCTGGAAGCCGAGCCGAGCCTGAAATACCGCCTCAGCGAGCTGCGCCAGCGCACCTTGCGGCATGCGCTGGAAGGGGTCGGCCATGCTCCCGACGAAGCCCGGCACCTCGCCGAAGGTGCTTTCCAGGCCATGCTCGAGGCGCGTCACGCGATCACCTTCTTCGCCGATACGGTCACCACGCTGGAGCAATTGGCCAACCGCTACCACCTGGGCGTGATCACCAACGGCAATGCTGACGTGCGCCGCCTGGGGCTGGCCGACTATTTCAGCGTCATCCTCTGCGCTGAAGAGCTGGGCGTCGGTAAACCCGACCGCAAACCCTTTCAGGAGGCGCTCAGCCGCTCCGGCATGCGGGCCGAGCAGGCCGTGCACATTGGCGACCACCCCGGTGACGACATCGCCGGGGCGCGCGCGGCCGGCTGGCGCGCCGTCTGGTTCAACCCGCAAGGCAAGGCCTGGGACGGCGACGCTGAAGCCGATGCGCAGATCCGCAGCCTGAGCGAGCTGCCAGCACTGCTGCAGCGCTGGGCCTAGCGGCAGTTCGAGTGACGGGCGAAAACGGATCGCCCTCCTCAAGCCCCACCGGACCGCTCCTGGCCCGGGCTGCCACGCTCGATGGATGTGAGTAATGGGTGGGCTAAAACCCAGCACCGGCGCATGTCTCTACGCCCTGAAACGTCAAAGCCCGCCTGAAAGGGCGGGCTTTGACGTGTGCAAGCGGCGTTTGCCTCAGATGGGGCGGCTGCCGTATTTGCTGTCGGGCTTCTTGGGCGGGTCGGAAACCACGTTCGGTTCGACCTCCTGCACCTTGCCACCCCGTGACAGGAACTCTTCCATGGCGCGAGCCAGCGCATCACGCTCCTTTTGCTTGGCTTCGACACTCGGCAGCTCGTCTACTTCGACGGCTTTCTTGGCCTTGCCCTTGGCAGGAGCCGCGCTGTCGGATTCGCTGTCGTCATCGCCACCATCGCCATCCGCGGCCGCCAGCTCCTCGCCGTCGTCCTCGTCTGCGCCTTCCAGCTCGTCTTGTTCCAGTTCTTCGTCGCTCATGTTCAACCTCATGACTTGCGAAAAGCAGGTTAGTTATAGCCCAGTCGCCCAGCGCTGCCGAACGCCTGGAAAAAATTCAATTCGCCGTACCTTGCAAGGTCGCCAACACTCGGCGCGCACCACCCTGCTCACGGTGCTCGCCCAGGTAAATCCCTTGCCAGGTACCCAGTGCCAGGCGCCCGTTGCTCACGGGAACCTGCAACTGAACGCCCAACAGGCTCGACTTGAAATGCGCCGGCAGGTCGTCCGGTCCTTCGTCACAATGCTCGTAACCCGCCGCATCCTCAGGGACGAGGCGGCGAAAAAAGCGCTCGAAGTCGCGTCTTACCGCCGGGTCCGCATTCTCGTTGACAGTCAGTGACGCCGACGTGTGCTGCAGCCACAGGTGTAACAGACCCACCCTGCAGCTCAGCAGTTCCGGTAATGAATCCTGCAATTCATCGGTGACGAGATGGAAGCCCCGTACCCGAGGACGCAGGCTGATCAACCGTTGCTGCCACATGTTCGCCGTCCTGTTTTTTCAACGCGCGCATTCTAGCGTGCCGTAGAAAAAAGCAAAGGCCGTCTGCACGGCCTTTTGGTGGTTCGGGGATCATTTTCAGGGGCGCGCGATCCGCCGGGAAAGAAACCGCACAGGCCATGGGGCTGGCAATCAAAGGGAGGCTCGAGCCATGCGGCAGCCATGAGCCACCTCGCCCTGCGCGACGCGCTTCTCGTCACCGAGCGGCAAGCCATGGGTTGCCGCACTGGAGCACCCAATGGTGCAGCCGATTCGGCAGATGGAGGGGATCGAAGCGGGCGGCCAAGCGGCTGGGCGTGTACTGACGACCGAGATGCCCGGGCCGGCCACTGGCTCCGGGCACTCGCCCGCCGCAAGCGGCGGGCTCTACTCGGGTTACAGGATGTAACCGCGCTCGTTGTGCTGAGCCAGGTCGAGGCCAACCGACTCTTCTTCTTCGCTGACACGCAGGCCCATGACCACATCGATGACCTTGAGGATCACGAAGGTGACGATGGTGGTGTAGATCACGGTGAAGGCAACGCCTTTGAACTGGATCCACAGTTGCAGGCCGATGTCTTGGACTTCGCCGAAGCCACCCAGGGCAGGTGCTGCGAAGATACCGGTCAGCAACGCGCCGACGATACCGCCCACGCCATGCACGCCGAACACGTCCAGGGAGTCGTCGTAGCCCAGCTTGCGCTTGAGGCTGGTGGCACAGAAGAAGCAGATCACGCCGGACGCCAGACCGATGATCATCGCGCCCATCGGGCCGACGGTGCCGGCAGCGGGGGTGATGGCGACCAGGCCTGCGACGACGCCAGAGGCGATGCCCAGAGCGCTTGGCTTGCCGTGCGCGACCCACTCGGCAAACATCCACCCCAGCGCGGCGGCGGCGGTGGCGATCTGGGTAACCAGCATGGCCATGCCGGCGGTCTGGTCAGCAGCGGCAGCGGAACCGGCGTTGAAACCGAACCAGCCGACCCACAGCATCGCCGCGCCGATCAGGGTGTAGCCCAGGTTGTGCGGCGCCATGGCCACGCTCGGGAAGCCCTTGCGCTTGCCTAGCACGATGCACGCCACCAGCCCGGCGATACCGGCGTTGATGTGCACCACGGTACCACCGGCGAAGTCCAGCACGCCCCAGTCCCACATCAGGGCGCCGTCGCCGCCCCAGACCATGTGCGCGATCGGTGCATATACCAGGGTGAACCAGACGGTCATGAACACCAGCATCGCCGAGAACTTCATACGCTCGGCAAAGGCACCGACGATCAGTGCAGGCGTGATGATCGCGAAGGTCATCTGGAAGGTGACGAATACGCTTTCCGGGAAGGACGCGGTCAGCGACTCCTTGGTCAGGTTGCCGAGGAACATGTTGCCCAAACCGCCCACGAAGGAGCTGAAGTTGGTCACACCGGCTTCCATCCCGGTGGTGTCGAACGCCAGGCTGTAACCGTAGGCGAACCACAGGATGCTCATCAGCGCGGTGATGGCGAAACACTGCATCATCACCGACAGGACGTTCTTGGAACGCACCATGCCCGCATAGAACAGCGCCAGGCCGGGGATGGTCATGAACAGTACCAAGGCGGTGGCGGTCAGCATCCAGGCGGTGTCACCGGAATTGAGTGTCGCTTCCTGCGCCATGGCCATGCCGGGGAAAAACAGGGACGAAAGGGCTCCGAGCCCTGCGACTTTTCGCAGAGTCATGATTTAACTCCTGGGACGATTGGGGGGTAAGGGGGCAGAGCTTAGATCGCGTCGGTATCGGTTTCGCCGGTACGGATGCGGATCGCCTGTTCCAGATTGACGACGAAAATCTTGCCATCACCGATCTTGCCGGTGTTGGCGGCCTTGGTTATCGCCTCGATGACGCGGTCCAGCTGATCGTCGGCGATCGCCACGTCGATCTTCACCTTGGGCAGGAAGTCGACGACGTATTCGGCACCGCGGTACAGCTCGGTATGGCCTTTCTGACGACCGAATCCTTTCACTTCGGTGACGGTGATGCCTTGCACACCGATTTCCGACAGCGATTCGCGGACGTCGTCCAGCTTGAACGGCTTGATGATGGCAGTGACTAGCTTCATGAAACTCTCTCCCGTGTAAGGTGGACTTGCCCCAGGAATTCTTGCCCCGTGGCCAGTCTAAGCTCAGTGTCTGGCTTTTGTATGCATCGGTTGCCAAGACAGGCTGATCCCGATACCACCAACTGCTCCCGGCGAAACACTCCCCGCCCGTACGGTACGACCGAACCGCATCGGTGCATGGGTCATCTGCCTCCAAGCAGAAAGCTTGCCAATACCAGCAAATCTCCTCGTTTCAGGACGTTACGGGCGCACCGAGGCATGTCGGCAAACCACCACGCGGTACTACCGCACCAGAACGGCGCCAAAGCGCATTGCTGGGCGCACCAATTCAGTGCACCGACAGCCGGCCGCCTCCGAAAACCACCGTGCTACACTGCCGCCAATCGTTTCCGGAAGGTTCCCATGCTGCCACCCAAAGCATTGCTAGACGCGCTCAGCAGCCAGGCGACACGCCTGCTCAGCGGCGACAATCCGTTGCCACGCAGCGAGCTCGAGAGCCAACTCAAGGCGCTTCTGCAGAGCAGCTTGAGCAAACTGGATCTGGTCAGCCGCGAGGAGTTCGACAGCCAGATGCTGGTGCTGGCGCGCACCCGCGCACGCCTCGAGGCTCTGGAGGCCAGGGTCGCCGAAATGGAGTCAGGCAGTACAACGACGCCCTGACGCGGCGTCGAGTGAACCGCCACGATCAAGGAGTGATCGATGTCATTGGCCATAGTCCACAGCCGCGCCCAGGTTGGCGTAGAGGCTCCCGCCGTCACCGTCGAGGCCCACCTGGCCAACGGCCTGCCCGCCCTGGCACTGGTCGGCCTGCCGGAAACGGCGGTCAAGGAAAGCAAGGATCGCGTGCGCAGCGCCATCCTCAACTGCGCACTGGATTTCCCCCCTCGGCGCATCACTCTGAACCTGGCCCCCGCCGATCTGCCCAAGGACGGCGGCCGTTTCGACTTGGCCATCGCCCTTGGCATTCTGGCCGCCAGCGGCCAGTTGCCGGCGGACGCGCTCACCACGCTCGAGTGCCTCGGTGAACTGGCGCTGTCCGGTAGCATCCGTCCCGTTCGCGGTGTACTGCCCGCAGCCCTGGCGGCACGGGGAGCGGGACGCACCCTCGTGGTGCCCAGGGAAAACGCGGAAGAAGCCAGCCTGGCTTCCGGGTTGACGGTACTGGCAGCGGGGCACCTTCTGGAACTGGTCGCACACCTGAATGGCCAGACACCGCTGGCACCATACAAGGCCCAGGGTCTGCTGCATCAGTCGCAACCCTACCCGGATCTCGCCGAGGTGCAGGGGCAGGTCGCAGCCAAGCGGGCTCTGCTGGTCGCGGCCGCCGGTGGCCACAACCTGCTGCTCAGTGGCCCGCCCGGCACCGGCAAGACGCTGCTGGCCAGCCGCCTGCCTGGCCTGCTGCCGCCACTGAGCGAAGACGAGGCCCTGCAGGTTGCGGCGATTCGCTCGGTCGCCAGCCATGCACCGCTGCAGAGCTGGCCGCAGCGGCCATTCCGGCAGCCTCATCACAGCGCCTCGGGCCCGGCCCTGGTAGGTGGCGGCAGCAGGCCACAGCCCGGCGAGATAACCCTCGCCCATCACGGTGTGCTGTTTCTGGACGAACTGCCCGAATTCGACAGGAAGGTGCTGGAGGTTTTGCGCGAGCCCATGGAGTCGGGCAGCATCGTGATCGCCCGTGCCCGCGACAAGACGCGCTTTCCAGCCAGGTTCCAGTTGGTCGCGGCGATGAACCCTTGCCCCTGTGGTTTTCTCGGCGCCCCCAGCGGTAATTGCCGTTGCAGCCCGGAGCAGATACAGCGCTACCGCGGCAAGCTGTCGGGGCCCTTGCTCGACCGCATCGACCTGCACGTCACCGTGGCCCGCGAGGCCACCACTCTGTATAGCCCGCCGCACGGCGTCGAGAGCAGTGCCACGGTGGCCGCCCGGGTCGCCTCCGCCCGGCAGCGGCAGATGGCTCGCCAGGGCTGTGCCAACGCCTTTCTGGACCTGCCGGGCCTGCGACGCCATTGCGTCCTGCCGGATGCCGAACGCCGCTGGCTGGAACAGGCCTGCGAACGCCTCGGCCTCTCCCTGCGCGCCGCCCATCGCCTGCTCAAAGTGGCGCGAACCCTGGCCGACCTGGACGATACGCCCGATATCGCACGCTGCCACTTGGCCGAGGCCCTGCAGTACCGGCCGGCGCAGGGATGAGTGAGCGCCACGGCGACGCGAGACGGCAAAAGACCCCAGGACGCTTTGACTATGCCGTCGTTTGGCGGCACATTGCGCGACGGCTCGACGCACCGCCGAGAGATGGGCGCCGCGAAACCGTCGGCGCGGAAAGCCAGGCCCGGACATACCGCTGCCGGACAGCTCCCAGGAACTTTGCGGCGCGGGCCGCACCCTCGGAACCCCGTACCCGCGCAGGGTGATTGAATCCCGTGCGACGGCCACCGCGATGCATCCACCACGACCAGGAGAACGTCCATCGACATCAGGGAACAGGACTTGCCTCTTGCCATCCAGGCTCCCGTGATAACCGGGGGAACGGCGATCCTCATCGGCGACATCACGCTTTCCCAGGCCGAGATGGACATCCTGGGTACCAGCATCGCCAGGCGGCTGCACCTGTTCGGGGCGGTGGTGAAGACTGGCGAAACCCACCCCGCATTCGGGGAGCTGAAGCGCTTGCAATTGCTGGTGGTGGAGAGCCGGGGCGACAGCCCCGAACCGATTCACCACCCCCTCGCCCAGCACGATGGCCCCATGTACCGGCAGGCGGAAGGCCCGGCGACCTATGCCTGCGTCGACATGCTGCGCCAGGGTGATGTCCGCTACCTGCGCCGGCCGCCGAAATGGAAGGCCTCGCAAGCCAGCATCCCCACCTACCAGGACAAGCTCTTGCATTTCTGCACCCAGTTCTACATTCCCGAAAACGCCACCACCCGGCAGTACCTGATCTGGGACACGACGCTGTTCGTCTTCCTCGGTGTGACCGAGCAGGAGGCATTGCAGGTACAGGTCTTCGCCCAGGACACCTCCGAGCAGAGCGCCGAGGATCACTATGCCCTGGAGGCGTCGATGACCGCCTACGACGAAGCCCCGCGAGACCGTGCCAACGTGGCCAGGCTGATCGAGGCTGGCGACAAGCACTTCCACGACTATGTTCTGCACCACGCCAGAACCGGCCGGCAGGCGCTGCATCTGCTGTTGGAGCATGGCACCTCGAAAGCCTTCAAGGCCCGGGTCACCAAGAAACTGGCCCACCTGGGTGACACGCCATGAGCGCTTCGCCGCCCCTCACCCTGGACAACAGCCTCGCCGCGCTGGAACGCTGGTTCGACACCCTGGAGCAGCGCTACGCCGCGATCGATGCGGCACAGGACAGCCCGCTGCGGGCGGCGAGCCATACGGTGATACTCAACTGCGAGGCCTCGCGGGTTTCCCTCGAAGAGCCGATACCGGGGTTGGACGACGATTTCGATCCCGGCGACTGGCACGGCCCGCTGCAACACGGGCAAGCCGAAAGCACCTGGCTTCCCGCCCTCGCCGCCACCATTCGTCAGCGCCTGCAGCGGGTGGAGGAAAATGCGCCGCTGAGTTATCGGCGTATCCGCGTCACGGCGCGCATCGCCACCGACCTGGGCCTGCTGGAGACGATTCTGGTCGACCACCTCAATCTGGCCAAGCAACGGGATTTACTGGAACAGGTGACGCGCTATACGGAACAGATCCTGGAAAAGGGCAACGCGCCGACGGAGCCGCTGGACACCCTGTTCTTCTGCGGGCACGTTCTCGATCCCGAACTGTTCCCCGAACCGGACGTCCCGTGCCTGCTGCGCGGCTTCGAACGTATCCAGCAATTGAATGCCGGGCGGCAGAGCCTGGCCGAGCACCGCCATCACATCACCCACGCGCTGCGCTGCTGGGCCGAAGAACAGTTCCTGCCGCGCCACTTCGAGCAGCAGCGCGATGAGTATCGGCAATTGCAACACCACCCCAGGGCGGATACCGAGCGCCTTGCGGCGGCGGATGACCCGGCCCATCCGCTGGCGCTGCTGCTGTACGCCGCGACCCTGATCCTGCGGTTCGAGCCCAGCTACAGCCAACCCAAAGGGCTGACCTTCCTGGAACTGGCCCGGCAACTGGGCAGCGACCGCGCCGTCCGCTTGCTGGAACACGGCAGTGGCGCCTACCCCGCGGACGCCACTGCTCTGGACAGCGCCGCGTTGCGTGGCAGCGCCAACGATGTGCTGGCCCTGCTGACCCTCGAGATCCGCCAGGAAAGCGCCGACGCCTACGGCCAGGCCCTGGCCTTCATCACCCACCTGCTGACCCTGGGCTTCCCCAGGCACTATCGCATCCAGCTGAAGTCATCGGCCCGGCACTACCTGGCGGTCAAGGGGCTCGCGCGCTCCGACACCCACCGCTTCTTCGCCAACGCCCTGCGCTACCCACAATTGCACACGGCACTGGAGCGGTACGCCCGTATCGCCATCCAGCGCTACGAGTGCTATGCCGACGCCGAGGCTGAAAAGAGCTGCATGCCCGGCAGCTACGCGACCTTCGGCCTGGCGCTGGCCAGCGAGGCCTACTTCCCGCTGCTGGCGCACTACATGGCCGAAGTGGATGAAGAACACCAGTGCGTGCAGGATCCTTTCATCACGGCCTTCGTTGCCCAGTACGGCCTGACCGAGGCCTCTCTGCCGGTGCTGGTCGCCTGCCTGCGCTGCGCCAGCGAAGCCCTGAGGCCGAAGATCCAGCCACCGCTGGATGACGAGCGGATGCTCGGGCTGTTGATCGAACAGCTGCAGGAACTGCCGCCCTACAGTGCCGAACATGTGGCGTACCTGCTCTGCGGCAAGGCGGACGTCATCGCCCGGCGGGCGAAAAAAGCCACGGGCGAGCAGCAGCGGTTGCTGCACACCCTCCTGCAGATAAGTGGCGCAACCTGACCACTGCGCCACGTGCAACCGAGAGAAGCCCCCGATGACCATGAACCATGCACGGGCACTGAAGAAACTGGCAGCGGACAAGCTGGTCAAGGCCATCGACGAGGATGTCGCCAGGCTGGTGGCACATACCCGAGCACGTGGCGGGCCGGAGGGCGCCGCCCAGGTGCTGCCGCCCTTGCTGCGACGCTGGAACTGCGTAGTGCAAACCGAGGATGCGCTGGTCCCCGCCCATGCCCGGCAAATCATCACGCTGGCCCTGGCGATCGTCCTGCACCAGTACGGCCTGGCCGACCCGCGCCTGAGCGAGCAGGCCCGCAACGCCATCGATGCGCTGAACGCCGGTGTGATCCTCAGCGACGATTTCTGCCGCCAATCCGAAGCGATCAAGCACACCTTCCTCGACAGCGCGCCAGCGCCGCTGAAACGCTCGCCGAGTCGGCCGGACGATACCACCTTCTACCGCGCGGGCGACGTCATCGCCATCCGCCTCGACCGGCATGTCTACGCGGCGTACGTGCACCACTGCGCGGAGCTGAACGAAAGCCCGGTCGTGGAGTTCTACGATGCGGTGTTCGCCCGGCCACCGACCTTGGCCGAACTGAACGGCTTGCAGGCGCGCGGAGAGACCTGTAACGACGGTACGACCCGCGCAGCACGTTTCAGCGTGGCCGGGCTGAAATACCTGCCCGACCCGGCGCACCAGGTCACCCTGGTACAAGGCGCCGTGGAACAGCCACCTTACAGCCAGCACCTGGCCCGGCCAGTCGGCCTGTATGCCATGTCCGATATCTTCGAACTGCAGCAGGTCCTGGAACACCTTTTCCCCCACACGTCCGGGGGCCAGTGACAGAACCCACTACAGCCCGTCCAACGGCCTGGCAAGCCCGCGGCCAAAGCCTCTCGTCCTGGAAAAAAGGTGGAACGAATATATAAGTAAAGCTATCGACAGCATGTTCGCTGAAGAACATGACTATCGATGGTGCTACCCTACACGGCTTTGCGCCCCTGACGCCCGTCCGATGAACCATGCGGCATCGCCTGCGTCCGCCTGCCGGCCCCAATGGTCCAGGCTGCGACGGGCCTGCCTGTTCATCCTGGAGAAACTCTGATCAAGGAGAGCCCGCTCATGGAGGCGAAATCGTCTTCCCGCTCCACCCTCAACCCGCCGGTGTTCTTCGGCTCGACCTTGCTGATCGCCTGCCTGGTGATCTACAGCACCGTGTTCAAGGACAACGCGCAGAGCGTGTTCGGCGCCACCCAAGCGTGGATCATCGAAAATGCCAGCTGGGTGTATATCCTGGCCGTGGCCCTGATCCTGCTGTTCGTGGTGTTTCTGGCGGTCAGCCGCTACGGCGACATCAAGCTCGGCCCCGATCACAGCGAACCCGAATACAACAACACCACCTGGTTTTCCATGCTGTTCTGCGCCGGCATGGGTATCGGCCTGATGTTCTTCGGTGTCGCCGAACCGGTGATGCACTTCATCGCGCCGCCGGTGGGCGACCCGCAGACCGTCACGGCGGCGAAGGAGGCGATGAAGCTGACCTTCTTCCACTGGGGCCTGCATGCCTGGGCGATCTACGCCATCGTCGCACTGATCCTGGCCTACTTCGCCTACCGGCATAACCTGCCGCTGACCCTGCGTTCGGCCCTCTACCCGCTGATCGGCGACCGTATCTACGGTCCCATCGGCCACGCGGTAGACATCTTCGCGGTGATCGGTACCGTGCTCGGCGTCGCCACCTCCCTGGGTTACGGCGTACTGCAGATCAACACCGGCCTCAACCACCTGTACGGCCTGCCGACCACCACCACGGTGCAGATCGCCCTGCTGGTGTTCACCATGGCGCTGGCGACCATTTCCGTGGTCAGTGGCCTGGACAAGGGCATCCGCCGCCTCTCCGAGCTGAACATGATTCTGGCCGTGGGCCTGCTGCTGATCGTGCTGATCCTGGGCCCGACCGTGTTCATCATGCAGACCTTCGTGCAGAACACCGGCGGCTATCTATCGGAGATCGTCAGCAAGACCTTCAATCTCTACGCCTATGAACCGACCGACTGGATCGGTGGCTGGACGCTGTTCTACTGGGGCTGGTGGCTGTCGTGGTCGCCGTTCGTGGGGCTGTTCATCGCGCGGATTTCCCGCGGTCGCACCATCCGCCAGTTCATCAGCGGCGTGCTGGTGGTGCCGGCCGGCTTCACCCTGCTGTGGATGACCGTATTCGGTGATACCGCCATCCACATGATTCTCGTCGACGGCGTCACCGATCTCGCCGAGGCCGTGAACAAGGACAGCTCTCTGGCGCTGTTCGCCTTCCTCGAACACTTCCCGATGTCGATGATCCTGTCGCAGATCGCGGTGTTGATGATCGTGGTGTTCTTCGTCACCTCGGCGGATTCCGGCGCCATGGTGGTAGATATGCTCGCCTCGGGCGGGCAAGACCAGACGCCGGTGTGGCAGCGCATCTTCTGGGCAGCGCTGATGGCGGTGGTGGCGGCTTCGCTGCTGCTCGCCGACGGCCTCAAGGCCTTGCAGACCGCAACCATCGCCAGTGCCCTGCCCTTCGTGATCGCGCTGATGGCGTCGATGTGGGGCCTGCTGCGCGCCCTGCAGCTGGATGCGGCCAAGCGCAGCCTGCGCGATCAGGTTTCCCTCAGCTCGCGTAGCAGCACGAGCCCGGGCGGCTGGCAGCGTCGTCTGCGCAGCATGGTCATGCTGCCACGTCGTTCTCATGTGAATCGTTTCATCAGCGAGACCGTCCTGCCAGCCTGCGAACAGGTTGCAGAGGAGCTGCGCAAACAAGGCCGCGAAGCGACCGTGGAGAGCGGTGAAGATGGCCGCGTGACGCTGTCGGTCAGTCACGGCAGCGAGGCTGACTTCCAGTATCAGGTGCGCCCACGCGCGCTGATCCAGCCAAGCTTCGTGATGCGCGACACCCGCGACGACACCAACGAAGAGCGCAAGTATTTCCGCGCCGAAGTCCACCTGGACGAAGGCGGCCAGGATTACGACGTGATGGGCTGGAACCGCGAAGAAGTGATCGGCGATATCCTCGACCAGTACGAGCGCCACATGCACTTCCTGCACCTGACTCGCTGACGCACCACGCAAGACAAAACGCCCGGGCCAATGCCCGGGCGTTTTCGTTATGGCCTCGTGTTCGTATCGGCGGGCTACAGCTGGCGCCTGATGTCATGAGTAGGAGCATCGGCAACGCAACGCCGCCCAGAAAGCACAATGCCCGCCCTGCTGATGCAGTGGCGGGCATTGTCTGTCGAGCAAACGGGCTTAGTGGGCAGGTTTGGCCTCAGGGCGTGCATGAATCGCCGCCTGACTTTCTTCCATGACCTGCTGGATCGCCTTGCGGCGGCGCTCTTCGGCGCGGTGGGCGAAGAACCACACCAGGAAGGTCGCCAGGGACACCGCCAGCAGGATCAGGCTGGCCACGGCGTTGATCGCCGGGGTGACCCCCAGACGCACCTTGGAGAACACCTCCATCGGCAGCGTGGTGGCGCCCGGGCCGGACACGAAGCTGGCCAGTACCAGGTCATCCAGGGACAGGGCGAAGGACATCATGCCGCCGGCTACCAGCGAAGGCGCGATCATCGGAATGGTGATCAGAAAGAACACCTTCCATGGCCGCGCCCCGAGATCCATGGCGGCCTCCTCGATGGACAGATCCAGCTCGCGCAGACGCGCCGATACCACCACTGCCACATAGGCCGAGCAGAAAGTAGTGTGGGCGATCCAGATGGTCATCATGCCGCGCTCTGCAGGCCAGCCGACCAGTTGTGCCATGGCCACGAACAGCAGCAACAGCGACAGACCGGTGATCACCTCCGGCATGACCAGCGGTGCGGTGACCAGGCCACCGAACAGCGTGCGCCCCTTGAAGCGGTGCACCCGGGTCAGCACGAAGGCCGCCATGGTGCCCAACGCCACCGCGGCGATCGCCGTGTAGCAGGCGATCTCCAGAGAGCGCCACACTGCACCCATCAGTTGCCGGTCATCGAGCAGGCTGACGTACCACTTGGTCGACCAGCCACCCCATACCGTGACCAGCCGCGAGGCGTTGAACGAGTAGATGACCAGGATGAACATCGGCAGGTAGATGAACGCGAAACCGACCCAAAGCATCAGGGTGGAGAAACGGAAATTCTTCATGCCCGGCCCTCCATCTCTTTGGCTTGGTTCTTGTTGAACAGAATGATCGGAATCAGCAGCAGTGCCAGCATCACCACCGCCAGGGCGGATGCCACCGGCCAGTCGCGGTTGTTGAAGAACTCCTGCCACAGCACCTTGCCGATCATCAGCGTTTCCGGGCCGCCGAGCAGCTCGGGGATGACGAACTCGCCCACCACCGGGATGAATACCAGCATGCAACCGGCAATGATGCCGTTCTTCGACAGCGGTACGGTGATCTTCCAGAAGCTGTTGAAGTTGCTCGAACCGAGATCCGAGGCAGCCTCGAGCAGGCTCTGGTCATGCTTCACCAGGTTGGCGAACAGCGGCAGGATCATGAACGGCAGGTACGAATAGACGATACCGATGTACACCGCCGTGTTGGTGTTGAGGATCTGCAGCGGCGAGTCGATCAGGCCGATGCTCTGCAGGAAACCATTGAGCAGGCCGTTGTTGCTGAGAATGCCCATCCAGGCATAAACGCGGATCAGGATCGCGGTCCAGGTCGGCATCATCACCAGCAGCAGGAGCACCATCTGGGTCTCCTTTTTCGCACGGGCAATGGCGTAGGCCATCGGGTAACCGATCAGCAGGCAGGCCAGGGTGCTGAAAAAGGCGATTTTCAGCGAGCCCAGGTAGGCGGCCAGGTACAACTCATCCTCGCTGAGGAAGATGTAGTTGCCCAGGTTGAGCACCACCTGCAGGGTGTTATCCACCCAGGTGTAGATTTCCGTGTAGGGCGGAATCGCCACGTCGGCTTCGGCGAAGCTGATCTTCAGCACGATGATGAAGGGCAGCAGGAAGAACAGGAACAGCCAGATGAACGGAACGCCGATCACCAGGTGTCGGCCGGTAGGCATACGCTTGGTCAGGCTGCTCATTTTCATGACTGCAGCACCACGCCGCTGTCGTCTTCCCAGAACACCACCACCGGGTCATCCCAGGTCGGTCGCTTGCCGCGCCGCTCGGCGTTGGCGATGAAGCACTGCACGATCTGCCCCGAGGTGAGCTTGACGTAGTACACCGAGTGGCCGCCCAGGTAGGCGATATCGTGAACGCTGCCGTGGCTCCAGTTGTAATCCGGGTGTTCGTGGTCGCCGGGCAGTTGCGTGGCCATCAGCAGCTTTTCCGGGCGCAGCGCATAGGTGACCTGGGTCTCTTGGGCGCGGGTGCTGATGCCGTGGCCGATGTAGATCGGCTTGTCCAGCTGCGGACAGTCGATCACCGCGTGGTCGGTGTCATCGTGCACGATCTGCCCGTCGAACAGGTTGACGTTGCCGATGAATTCGCAGACCAGGCGACTGGCTGGCGTCTCGTAGATGTCGATGGGGCTGCCGATCTGGGCGATCCAGCCCAGGTGCATGATGGCGATGCGCTGGGCCATGGTCATGGCCTCTTCCTGGTCGTGGGTCACCATCACGCAGGTCACCCCCACGCGCTCGATGATCTCGACCAGCTCCAGTTGCATCTGCGAACGCAGCTTCTTGTCCAGCGCACCCATGGGCTCGTCGAGCAACAGCAGCTTGGGCTTCTTCGCCAGGGAGCGGGCCAGGGCCACCCGCTGGCGCTGGCCACCAGACAGCTGATGGGGCTTGCGCTTGGCATACTGGCTCATCTGCACCAGCTTGAGCATTTCCGCCACGCGGGCATCGATCTCGTCCTTGGGCAGTTTGTCCTGCTTGAGACCGAAGGCGATGTTGTCGGCCACGCTCATGTGCGGGAACAGCGCGTAGGACTGGAACATCATGTTGATCGGCCGCTCGTAGGGCGGGATGTCAGTGATGTCCTGGCCATCGAGGAAAATACGCCCCTCGGTCGGCCGCTCGAAACCGGCGAGCATGCGCAGCAGGGTCGACTTGCCCGAGCCGGAGCCACCGAGCAGCGCGAAGATCTCGCCCTTGTTGATGGTCAGCGACACGTCGTCGACGGCGATGGTCTCGTCGAACTTCTTGGTCACGCGCTCGATCTTGACCAGCACCTCTTTCGGTTGCTGACTCCCCTCGAGGACCTTCTTGTAGGCACTGGAAGCAACTGCCATTACCAAACTCCCGCAACAAAAATGGCGCCCGGCAAAGGCCGGGCGCTAATGGGTTCATCTTCCGGACTTGATCTTCGTCCAGCTTCGCGTCATCAGGCGCTGCGCCGTGGGCGGCAGTTCGGCCGAGATGTACAACTTGTCCAGAACGGCCTGGGGTGGATATACCGATTCGTCCTGGCGAATGTCCTGATCCATCAGCTCCCCCGCCTTGGTGTTGGGGTTGGCGTAACCGACATAGTCACTGACCCCGGCGATCACTTGTGGATCGAGCAGGTAGTTGATGAAGGCATGGGCCTGCTCGACGTTGCCGGCATCCTTGGGGATGGCGAGCATGTCGAACCACAGGTTGGCGCCTTCCTTGGGAATCGCATAGGCGATTTCGACGCCCTTTCCGGCCTCCACGGCACGGTCTGCAGCCTGCAAAACGTCACCGGAGTAACCGAACGCCACGCAGATGTTGCCGTTGGCCAGGTCGCTGATGTACTTCGAGGAGTGGAAGTAGCTCACGTAGGGCCGTACTTCCAGCAGTTTGGCTTCGGCCTTGGCGTAATCATCGCCACTCTGACTGTTCGGATCGAGGCCCAGGTAGTTGAGCACCGAGGGAATCATCTCGTCCGCCGAATCGAGGAAGGAGACACCACAGCTGGCCAGCTTCTTCATGTTCTCCGGCTCGAACAGCACGGCCCAGGAGTCGATTTCCTCGACACCCAGCACTTCCTTGACCTTGGCGACGTTGTAGCCAATGCCGTTGGTGCCCCACAGGTAAGGCACCGCATATTGATTGCCCGGGTCGTTGGCTTCGAGTTGCTTGAGCAGCGCCGGGTCGAGGTTGTTCCAGTTCGGCAGCTTGCTACGGTCGAGTTTCTGGAACGCGCCCGCCTTGATCTGCTTGCCGAGAAAATGGTTGGACGGCACCACCACGTCGTAGCCGGTACGGCCAGCGAGCAGCTTGCCTTCCAGGGTTTCGTTGGAATCGAAGACGTCGTAGACCGGCTTGATACCCGTGGCCTTCTGGAACTCGACCAGGGTCTGCTCGCCGATGTAATCGCTCCAGTTGTAGATATGCACGCTGCCGTCCGCATGTGCCAGGGTTGCCAAGCCAACCGAAAGCGCGGTCGTCGTCAGAATCTTGCCCAGGGAAAAATGCACAGGTCGTCCTCTTTCTTGTGGCTCGTCACCCTCCGGTGACGCATCGCGATTCGAGTGCGCGCGACGGCTGGGTCGCAGCGCTCGGCAGGCGGTGTTCCGCCCGCCATGCCGGCTCAAGCCTGGACCGCAGTGCCAGACAACGCTGCGGTCTCGGCTCGATCAGCGTCCGGACTTGATCTTGGTCCAGCTGCGGGTCATGGCGCGCTGGGCTGCCGGTGGCAGATCCGGGAATGCGTAGAGCTTGCCCATGGTTTCCTGGGTAGGATAGATGCCCGGATCGTTGCGAATGGCTTCATCCACCAGTGGTGTCGCCTTGGCGTTACCGTTGGGGAACTGCACTTCGTTGGTGATCTCGGCCATGATTTCCGGCTTCATCAGGAAGTTCATGAAGGCGTAGGCCGACTCGACGTTTTCCGCATCGGCAGGGATGGCAACCATGTCGAAGAAGGTACCGGCGCCTTGCTTGGGAATGTTGTAGGCGACCTTGACCTTGCCACCGGCTTCTTCGGCACGGGACTTGGCCTGGTACACGTCACCCGAATAACCCACGGCGACGCAGAGGTTGCCGTTGGCCAGGTCGGAGATGTACTTGGACGAATGGAAGTAGGTTACCGAAGGACGGATCTTCAGGAACAGCGCCTCGGCTTCCTTGAGCTGCTTGGGATCGGTGCTGGTCGGCTCATAGCCCAGGTACTGCAGGGCGATCGGCAGGATCTCGGTTGGCGAATCGAGGAACGACACGCCACAGGCCTTCAGCTTCTCGATGTTTTCCGGCTTGAACAGCAAGTCCCAGGAGTCCACCGGAGCATTCTCGCCCAGGGCGGCCTTGACCTTCTCCGGGTTGAAGCCGATACCGATCGACCCCCACATGTACGGGAAGGCGTACTGGTTGCCCGGGTCGCTGACCTCGACGGTTTTCAGCAGGTTCTTGTCCAGGTTTTCCCAGTTCGGCAGCTTGGACTTGTCCAGCGGCTGATAGACCTTGGCCTTGATGTGCTTGGCCAGGAAGTTGTTCGAGGGCACCACGATGTCGTAGCCCGACTTGCCGGCGAACAGCTTGGCCTCCAGCGTCTCGTTGGAATCGAAGACGTCGTAGGTGACCTTGATGCCGGTTTCCTTGGTGAACTTGGCCACGGTGTCCGCAGCGATATAGTCCGACCAGTTGTAGACATTCAGTACCTTGCCATCGGCCTGCGCCACGCCGGCCATGGTGCCGGCCAGCGTCACGGCTAGCAGAGTCTTGCCGAAAGTCTTGATCATGCGGTTCAGCTCCATTGGTAGTGTTGATTATCCGGGTTGCCACGCGCCGCCGCGTGGCTCCCTTTTATTGGCCGGCGCAGTCTGGCGATAACCGCTGCATCGCTCAAGCCTCAGGCCAGTAAAGCACGGGCGGTGAGATCCAGGCACTTGCGGGCCTTTTCCACCAGCTCGTCGATTTCCGGCTTGCTGATCACCAGGGGCGGCGAAATGATCATGGTGTCGCCCACGGCGCGCATGATCAATCCATTCTCGAAGCAATGACCGCGGCAGATCATACCGACCGCCTTGTCGCTCGGATAACGCTCGCGGGTCTGTTTGTCCTTCACCAGTTCGATGGCGCCGAGCATGCCCACTCCACGTACCTCCCCCACCAGCGGATGATCCGCCAGTTCACGCAGTCGTTTCTGCAAATACGGTGCCGTTTCCTCTCTGACTCGCTCGACGATCTTTTCTTCGCGCAGAATTCGAATGTTTTCCAGCGCCACGGCAGCCGCCACCGGATGCCCGGAATAAGTGAAACCGTGGTTGAAGTCGCCACCTTCGTTGAGCACCTCGACGATTTCGTCACGCACCACCAGGCCGCCCATTGGCACATAGCCGGAGGTCAGTCCCTTGGCGATGGTCATCATGTCCGGCGAGTTGCCGTAATAATCGCTACCGAACCACTCGCCGGTGCGGCCGAATCCACAGATCACCTCATCGGCGACAAAGAGGATCTCGTACTTGGCGAGGATCTCGCGCACCTTCGGCCAGTAGCTGTCCGGCGGGATGATCACGCCACCGGCGCCCTGGATCGGCTCGGCGATGAACGCCGCGACATTGTCCTCGCCGACCTCGAGAATCTTCTTCTCCAGTTCCTCGGCTGCCCAGATGCCGAAGGCTTCGGGGGTCATGTCGCCGCCTTCGCCGAACCAGTACGGCTGGGCGATATGGACGATACCGGGAATCGGCAGGTCGCCCTGTTCATGCATACCTTTCATACCGCCCAGGCTGGCACCGGCAACCGTGGAGCCGTGGTAGCCGTTCTCCCGGGCTATCACTACCTTCTTCCCGGCCTTGCCCTTGAGCGCCCAGTAATGGCGCACCATACGCAGCATGGTGTCGTTGCCTTCGGAGCCGGAACCGGTGAAGAACACGTGGTTCATGCCCGCTGGAGTCACCTCGGAGAGCGCCTTGGCCAATTCCAGCACGGGCGGGTGGGCGGTCTGGAAGAAGGTGTTGTAGAACGGCAATTCGCGCATCTGTTTGCTGGCCGCCTCGACCAGCTCTTCACGACCATAGCCGATAGCGATGCACCACAGTCCGGCCATGCCATCGAGGATCTTATGGCCCTCGCTGTCCCACAGGTGCACACCCTCGGCGCGGGTGATGATGCGCGGGCCTTTCTCGGCCAGTTGCTTGAAATCACTGAAAGGCGCCAGATGATGGTCGCGGCTCATGGCCTGCCATTGCTGGGTCTTCGGGTTGTTTACCGTCATGTCCACCTCTTTATGAATGCAGGGCCGTGCGGATCGCGCGTCGGCCCTGCGGCTGAATCACACCGAGAGCAGCAGGAACTCGCGTTCCCAGGAGCTGATCACGCGCTTGAAGTTCTCGTGCTCGGCACGCTTGACCGCCACATAGCCACTGACGAACTTGTGGCCCAGGTACTGCTCGACCACCTGGCAGGTTTCCATGCGCTCCAGCGCCGCCTCCAGGGTCAGGGGCAGGCGCAGGTTGCGGCGTTCATAGCCGCGCCCCACCACCGGAGCGCTTGGCTCGATGCCTTCGACCATGCCGATGTAGCCGCACAGCAGGCTGGCCGCCAGAGCCAGATAAGGATTGGCGTCGGCGCCCGCCAGACGGTTCTCGACCCTGCGGTTCTGCGGCGTGGCATCCGGTACACGCAGGCCCACTGTGCGGTTTTCCTCGCCCCACTCGACGTTCACCGGCGCCGAGGTGTCCGGCAGGAAGCGGCGGAACGAGTTGACGTTGGGGGCGAACAACGGCAGCAGCTCCGGAATGTATTTCTGCAGGCCGCCGATGTGGTGCATGAACAGCTCGCTCATCGAGCCGTCCTCGTTGGAGAAGATGTTCTTGCCGGTGTGCTTGTCGATGATGCTCTGGTGCAGGTGCATGGCGCTGCCCGGCTCGTCGGTTATCGGCTTGGCCATGAAGGTCGCCGCCACGTCGTGCTTGAGCGCCGCCTCACGCATGGTGCGCTTGAACACCAGGATCTGGTCGGCCAGGTGCAGCGCTTCGCCGTGACGGAAGTTGATTTCCATCTGCGCCGGGCCCTCTTCGTGGATCAGGGTGTCCAGATCCAGGCCTTGCAGCTCGCACCAGTCGTACATGTCTTCGAACAGCGGATCGAATTCGTTGGCCGCGTCGATCGAGAAGCTCTGCCGGCCAGTTTCCGGACGCCCGGAACGGCCCATCGGCGCCACCAGCGGGAAGTCCGGGTCGCTGTTGCGCTTGGTCAGATAGAACTCCATCTCCGGCGCCACGATCGGCTGCCACCCCTTGTCGGCGTAGAGGCGCAGCACTTTCTTGAGGATGTTGCGCGGCGACAGCTCGATCGGATTGCCTTGCTTGTCGTAGGTATCGTGGATCACCTGGGCGGTCGGCTCGATGGCCCAGGGCACGATGAACACGGCGTTCTCGTCCGGCCGGCAGATCATGTCGATGTCGGCCGGGTCGAGGAGGTCGTAATAGACGTCGTCTTCGACGTAATCGCCGGTCACGGTCTGCAGCAATACGCTTTCGGGCAGGCGCATGCCCTTTTCGTCGAGGAATTTGTTGGTCGGCGAGATCTTGCCACGGGCGATACCCGTCAGGTCGCTGACCAGACATTCGACTTCGGTGATCTTGCGTTCTTTCAACCAGCTGGAAAGCTGGTCCAATCTGGTACTCATAGAGACCTCAGGTTTTTTGAAGCCGGCATCCTCGGCCGGCTCGACATGTCCCACGCACCTGGAGAACTTCGCAACGAAGCTCTCTGGAGCGCAGGATAATCCGGGTTGTCACCTGGCTTGACGCGCAGGCCCTGGACAGCAGCCAGGCATCCAGGCCAGACAACTGGCGCACTGACCGCGCTGTTTCGCCATCCGCCGCCGACTGTAACCGACCTTTGTTGCACTCGACAGATCCGCCTCACCTGCAAAGCACGGGCCGCTGCAGCAAATCCCCCAGCGGCGTGATAACAGCTCCGCCATTCGAGGACTGCAGCGCAGCACGTCGCGCTACCGGCTGGCGAAGCAAGAGGGTGGCAAGAGGACAGGGGAAGCTGACGGAGTGTGCAGATTTTCGAGCGCCATGAGCGAGCCGTGCTGCTGCGCTCGGGGGCCGCGGCGAATGACCGGCAGTTGCCCCCTGAACGCTCGCGGCCGCCAGCGAGTGTTTCGGGTACGCCACGGCCTGCGCGGCACGAGCAATGACACCGGAGAGCGACATGCGAATCATGGAACACCCGTATTATTGGATTATCAGGGCTTCTCCCGAGCTTAGCCTTGTTCATTTTTTTATACAACACGGCCGCATCGCCTCCTCGTCCCGTCACGCTCAGGACTAAAAGGGTGCAGAATTCCCTGCTCGAAATGCCCTGAAACGCCCTAAAAATGGCCACAGCGCTCTTCTTTGGGGCAGCATTGGCCTACCTTGACAGCACCTGGCGTTTGGGATTGACTCCCGGTGTGTCAGTAATTGATTGATATTTTTAACAACATAGGTGTTGCATCATGTCGGTACCCCCGCGTGCCGTTCAGCTCAATGAAGCGAACGCGTTCCTCAAGGAACATCCTGAGGTTCAGTTCGTCGACCTTCTGATTGCAGATATGAATGGCGTGGTGCGCGGCAAGCGTATCGAGCGCGCCAGCCTCCACAAGGTGTATGAGAAGGGCATCAACCTGCCTGCCTCGCTGTTCGCCCTGGACATCAATGGCGCCACCGTGGAAAGCACCGGCCTGGGCCTGGACATCGGCGACGCCGACCGTATCTGTTTCCCCATCCCCGATACCCTGTGCAAGGAGCCCTGGCAGAAGCGCCCCACCGCGCAACTGCTGATGACCATGCACGAACTGGACGGCAGCCCCTTTTTCGCCGATCCCCGTGAGGTATTGCGCCAGGTGGTACAGAAGTTCGACGAACTCGGCCTGACCATCTGCGCGGCTTTCGAACTGGAGTTCTACCTGATCGACCAGGAGAACGTGAACGGCCGTCCGCAGCCGCCGCGCTCGCCGATCTCCGGCAAGCGCCCGATTTCTACCCAGGTCTACCTGATCGACGACCTCGACGAATACGTCGACTGCCTGCAGGACATGCTCGAAGCCGCCAAGGAGCAGGACCTGCCGGCCGACGCCATCGTCAAGGAAAGCGCCCCGGCGCAGTTCGAAGTCAACCTGCACCACGTCGAGGACGCCCTCAAGGCCTGTGATTACGCGGTGCTGCTCAAGCGCCTGATCAAGAACATCGCCTACGACCACGAGATGGACTCGACCTTCATGGCCAAGCCCTATCCGGGGCAGGCGGGCAACGGCCTGCACGTGCACATCTCGCTGCTCGACAAGAAGACCGGGCAGAACATCTTCGCCACCGATGACCCGCAGCAGCACGCCCCGCTGCGCCACGCCATCGCCGGCATCCTCGACACCATGCCGGCGTCGATGGCCTTCCTGTGCCCGAACGTCAACTCGTACCGCCGCTTCGGCGCGCAGTTCTACGTGCCCAACGCGCCGAGCTGGGGCCTGGACAACCGCACGGTGGCGGTACGTGTCCCGACCGGCAGCAGCGACGCCATCCGCATCGAGCACCGCGTGGCCGGCGCCGATGCCAACCCGTACCTGATGATGGCGTCGATCCTCGCCGGTATTCACCACGGCCTGACCAACCGGCTGGAGCCGGGCGAGCCGATCGAGGGCAATTCCTACGAGCAGCTGGAGCAGAGCCTGCCGAACAACCTGCGTGACGCGCTGCGCCAGCTGGACGACAGCGAGGTGCTGAACAAGTACATCAGCCCGGACTACATCGACATCTTCGTCGCCTGCAAGGAAGCCGAACTGCAGGAATTCGAGACGACCATCTCCGACCTCGAATACAACTGGTACCTGCACACCGTGTAAGCGTCGAAGTGCCGGCAAGGCCGGCGCTTCCATGCCCCACTACCGGCCACCGAATGGTTAGATACCATTGACGCCGCCGCATGGCGCACGCCTAATCGGCGTCATTGCCAACCAGGATTACCGCAATGATCCGTCATTTTGCCCCCCTGTTACTGGCCCTCGGCCCGCTCCTGGCAATGGCTGCCGATGGCGACAGCATTCGCGTCTACAACTGGAACGACTACATCGCTCCCGAGGTGCTGGAACGCTTCCAGAGAGAAACCGGCATCGCCGTCGACTACCGCACCTTCAGCACCGCCGAAGAGCTCGATGCGGTACTGAGCAGTGGAGAGCCTGTCGACATTGCCGTGCCCTCGCACAATCACCTGCCCGCCCTGCTAGCGGCTGGCCGCCTGCAACCGCTGGACTTCGGCAAATTGCCCAACCGCAAGCATCTGGACAAGGAACTGCTGACCAAGCTGGCGGCGGTGGACGCCGACAACCTTCGTGCGATTCCCTACCTGTGGGGCGCCGTTGGCCTGGCGATCAACCAGCCCAAGGCCGAAGCCGCCTATGGCGGGCCGCTGCCGCACAGCTGGAGCCTGCTGTTCGACCCGGCACAGAGCGCCCGCTTGAAAAGTTGCGGCGTCAGCACCCTGGACGCCCCGGAAGAAGTGATGTCGGTTCTGTTCAATTACCAGGGCCGCAGCCTCGCCCGCGCGGCACCCGCGCGTATCAAGCGGGCAGGCGAGCTGCTGCAACAGGTGCGTGCGAACCTGCGTTACGTGGACAGCGAGCGCTATATAGACGACCTCGACAACGGCAACCTGTGCATGGCGCTGGCCTGGGTCGGTGACGCGCTGAGCGCTGCCAGAAATGGCCAACCGGTCAAATTCGTGATCCCCGAGGAAGGCTCGGTACTGTTCATCGACAACCTGGTGATTCCCAGTAATGCACCCCGCCCGGATCTGGCCCACATATTCATCGACTACCTGATGCGCCCGGACGTGGCCGCGCAGATCACCCGGGAAACCCTCTACCCGAGCGGCAATGCCGATGCCCGACAATTCCTCGACAGCAGCTTGAGCAACGAACCGGCGCTTTATCCGGACGCGGCGCTGAAACGCCGCCTGCACGTGCTGGAAACGCTTCCTGCCAAGCAGGCCGAGGTGCGTGAGGCAGTCTGGAAGCGCTTTCGTGACGGCTCCTGAATGACCGCCCGCAAGCTGTATGGGCCAGGAACAACCGGACGGCCGCAGCCCCATACCCCCTCATTTCAGCGCCAGCCAGTTGGGCGAAAAGCGCGCAGAAATGAACGAAAACGGAGAAGGCCTGCGGCGCAGGTTCGATCTCGACGGGTCAGGCCTTGTGATCCTGCCTTTTTACTTAGCGACTTCCGTTACGGAGCACTGCCATGACAACCCTCACCTCTACCCCTCGCGCCGATGGCTTTCGCATGCCGGCCGAATGGGAGCCCCATAGGCAGACCTGGATGGTTTGGCCGGAGCGCCCGGACAACTGGCGATTGGGCGGCAAACCGGCTCAGCAGGCGTTCGCCACCGTAGCCAGGGCCATCGCCGAATTCGAACCGGTGACCGTCTGCGTATCCGCCGGACAATACGCCAATGCCAGCGCGCAGTTGCAGCATGAGCGGATCCGGCTGGTGGAGATGACCACCGACGACGCCTGGGTACGCGATACCGGGCCGACCTTCGTTGCCAACGAGCGCGGTGACGTACGCGGCGTCGACTGGGGGTTCAACGCCTGGGGCGGCTTGGTCGGCGGCCTGTATTTCCCTTGGCTGCGCGACGACCAAGTGGCCGCCAAGATCCTCGGCCTGGAAGGCTGCGCACGCTATCGCACCGAAGGTTTCGTACTGGAAGGTGGCTCGATCCATGTGGATGGCGAGGGCACCCTGATCACCACCGAAGAGTGCCTGCTCAACCCCAATCGCAACCCGCACCTGCAGCGGGCGCAGATCGAGGCGGTACTCGCCGATCATCTGGCCATCGACAAGGTCATCTGGCTGCCGAACGGCCTGTTCAACGACGAGACCGACGGCCACGTCGACAATTTCTGCTGCTACGTACGGCCCGGCGAAGTGCTGCTGGCCTGGACGGATGACCCCAGCGATCCCAACTACCCGCGTTGCCAGGCCGCCCTGCGCGTGCTGGAGAGCAGCCGTGACGCCAAGGGCCGTGCCCTGACCGTACACAGGATGCCGATCCCGGGCCCACTGCATGCGAGCGAAGAAGAGTGCGCCGGTGTCGACCGCGTGCTGGGTAGCCAGGAGCGCAGCCCGGACGAGCGCCTGGCCGGTTCCTACGTCAACTTCCTGATCGTCAATGGCGGCATCGTCGCACCGAGCTTCGACGACCCCAAGGATCAGGAAGCCAGGACCATTCTCGAACACCTGTTCCCCGAGCACCGCGTGGTCATGGTACCGGGCCGCGAGATTCTACTGGGCGGAGGCAATATCCACTGCATCACCCAGCAGCAACCAGCATCTGCAGCGAGCTGAGATTGCCCGATACGCAAAAGCCCGGGGCCAGCCCGGGCTTTTGCTTCGATACGAGCCGCGGCATGGCGCGGCTCGACGCTCCAGCTTAGAGCAGCGGGATGCTGTAGCTGACGATCAGGCGGTTCTGATCGATGTCGCCACCTGGCTGGCTACGCAGCGAGGCGTTACGCCAGGCGAAGCCCAGGCCTTTCATGGCACCTTCCTGCAGCACGTAGCTGACGGTCAGGTCGCGCTCCCACTCTTTCAGGTCACCCGTGGCCGACTTGATGTTGTCACCCTTCATGTACAGCACGTTGGCGGTCAGGCCGGGTACACCGATCTTGCCGAAGTCATAGCCGTACTGGGTAATCCAGGTCCGCTCGCCGGCACGGCCGAAGTTGGTGATCTGGCGGTCGGTGATCAGGTAGGTGGTCGCACCGCCCTGGCCCGGGATCGAACCCTGGTTCAGCTGGATGAAGTTGCTGTCACCGGAAACCTGCTGGTAACCGGCGCTCAGCGCATGGCCTTCCAGGCTGTAGGTGAAGAAGGCACTCCAGGTGCGGTTGTCCACCTCGCCGGTGGTGATGCCGTTACCCAACGCGTTGCGGCCATAGTAGCCGGAACCAAGATAGCCATCGGCCCGCCCGGCGGCACTGCTGTTCTTGCCATCGGAACCGGTGTCGAAGTAACGCAGATCGGACTTCAGCGAGCCGGCACCCAGCGCCAGGGTGTGGGTCAGCCCGAGGAAGTGCTGCTTGTAGAAGTCATCCAGGTTGCCGTAGTAGTACTGAACCAGCAGATCCTTGTTGATCTTGTAGTCGGCACCGCCATAGTAGAACTTGTTGCTGTCCGCACCGGCGCCGGCACCGGCGATGGCCAGCGACTCGGCATTGCTGGAGGTACGGCCCTTGGCGTGCTCCAGTTGGCCGGCGACCAGCGTCAGGTTGTCGATTTCATTGGAGGTGATCTGAGCGCCTTCGAAGGTCTGCGGAATCAAGCGGCCATCGTTGAAGGTCACGACCGGCAGCTTTGGCTGCAGGGTGCCGACATGCGCCACGGTCTTGGAAACGCGGATCTTGCCGGTCAGGCCCAGGCTGCTGAATTCGTCAACCGCGCTGTTGTCGCTGTCCGTCGGGAACAGGACGCCCGGGGTACGGCTACGACCGGCCTTGTTGGTACGGCCACCGGAGTCCAGCTTGACACCCAGAAGACCGAGGGCGTCGACGCCGAAGCCAACGGTGCCTTCGGTGAAACCCGATTGCAGGTTCAACTGGAACGCCTGGCCCCACTCCTTGTTGCTGGGGCTGTCGGTATCACGAATATCGTTATTGAAATAGAAGTTACGCAGATCCAGTTTGGCCGTACTGTCTTCGATAAAGGCAGCGTGCGCGACGTTGCCCAGGGTCAGACCCAGGGTGCCGGCTGCTACGGCCAGCGCCAGGGAAGCTTTTTTCATCGTGATATCTCCAGTGTTTTTTCTTTTATTGGTGCAACACATCGGTCTGATGGGCGATGCCTTGAGGGCTCAAAATCAGCCGAATTCGGGGCACTACCGTCATCCACCACGCAGCCAGGAAGCGCAACTGGCAACGTTGACGGCAGCACGAAACGCTCAGGAACGAATGAGGATCAGAGGGAACTGAAGACATTGGCGACGAAAAGATGGCATCGTTCGATTCTCTGCATTTTTATTGTCGGCCACAGTCGGGCCGTTGCTGATGAATCTAGCACAGCAGGTTGCGTGCCATGGACGACTAAAGTCGCATAACAGCTAATATTTCAATATGTTGCCAAGGCAGGGCCATCAACGTGCGGTTTTTCGCGCATGAAAATGAGCGTTCAACCGCCGATAAGGGCACTGAATCAGGCGGTTTTCCGCCACATTCAGCTGGTCACGATCTGGTTCTTGCCCTGGCGTTTGGCCTGATACATGGCGGCATCGGCCCGCGCATAAAGCACATCGAGCCCGGGATCGCCGCTGCGCAGCGACGTCAGCCCCTGGCTGACCGTGATGCCAAAGGCGTGACCTTCATGGTTGAAGGCCAGACGCTGGATTTCCCGTTGCAGGCGCTGTGCGATCTGCGCAGCCAACTCCGGCTCGCACCCGGGGAACAACGCCGCGAACTCCTCTCCGCCGATACGCCCGAACAGATCGCCACGACGCAGCACCGAGCTGGCGCAGTTGGCCAGTTGCTGGAGCACCTGATCGCCGACCTGGTGGCCATAGCTGTCGTTTATGTGCTTGAAGTCATCCAGGTCCAGCAGCAGGAAGGCCAATGGCTGCCCCTGGTTGCTGGCCAGTTCGAACTCGCTCTGCGCGCATTCGAAGAAATGCCGACGGTTGCTGCTCTGGGTGAGCACGTCGGTCGTTGCCAGGCGATGCAGCTCGCCTTCCAGTTGTTTCTTTTCGGTGATGTCTTCGGCGATACCGAAAATGATCGGCGAAGCCAGGCTGTCGCTGTGGCGACCGATGAAACACTTGTCGCTGAGCCAGCGAAGCTCGCCATCCGCTCTGATAATCCGGTACTCGCGGGCCTCGACGGCCCCGGTTTCCAGGACCTTGGCCATGCTCTCGGCAGCGAAGTCCAGATCATCGGGATAGATGCTGTTGCGCCACTCGCCGTAATCGGCCAGCAGCAGCCCGGCCGAGCGGCCGAATACGCGTTCGTAGGCCGGGCTGACGTAAATGATCTGCTGGGCCTGCCAATCGAATGCCCACAGTACGGCGTTCACGCTGCCCAGCAAGGTGCTGAACAGCTGCTCGCGCTCGCGCAAGCGAGTACCTTCCGCGCGACTGTGCAACAGCGCCAGGGTCAGCTCTTCCAGGTCGATAGTGCCAAGTTCATCCATAATACCGATCCAGAGCAGAGGCCATATTGATTGCGGTGGGGCTGCCGAGCAGGATCGAAAAAGCCCGCCGAACGGCGGGCTCTGGGTGGCAACCGGGTCAATGCTATGACCCTGGGTACCCTGGGCGGTTCACAACGACGTAGGCGATTGCGGGCAAGTTCACACTGCGCCGGGGCGCAGCGAGTAGGTCTTGAGCTGCTCGGCGAAATCGCGCAGGGACTGGATGCCACTCGCTTCGGCGTCCTGCACCCAGTGCTTCATCGCTTCGAGCATGTCATGACCATTGGCGCTGGTCTTGGCCCAGATCTGCTGCAGCGCCAGACGTTTTTCGTAGATCACCCTGAGTGCCTGGCTGTGCGCCAGCATGCTGTCGATATGCACCTGCTGCTTGTCCTGCAGCAGGCTCGGCTCCCGCGACAGCAGACGCTTGGCACGCCGGAATTGATGGCGTACCGACTCGTCGGCCTTGGCCAGCTCCTGCTTGACCAGTGGGCCGATCACCACCTTGCGGTACTGGGCCATGATCTGAAAGCGGTTGTTGAGAATCGCCATGGCGGTGTCCATATCCAGGATGCCCTTGCCGGGCACCCGGTGGGCGATCGGCGCAACCCGCTGCACCTTGGCGAGGCGCAGGATGCTGAACAGTCTTATCCAGGCCCAGCCCATGTCGAATTCCCAGCGCTTGACCGACAGTTTGGCCGAGTTGGGGTAGGTATGGTGATTGTTGTGCAGTTCCTCGCCGCCGACGATGATGCCCCAGGGCAGCAGGTTGGTGGCCGCATCACGGCACTCGAAGTTGCGATAACCGACGGCATGGCCCAAACCGTTGATGACACCGGCGGCCCAGAATGGGATCCACATCATCTGGATCGCCCATACAGTGAGGCCGAGCGCGCCGAACAGGGCCACATCGATGATCATCATCAGGGCGATACCGCCCATGGGGAAACGCGAGTAAATCTTGCGCTCGACCCAGTCATCAGGACAATTTTTGCCATAGATGCGCAAAGTATCCTGATTCTTCGCCTCTTCGGCATACAATTCGGCACCTTTACGCATGACGGTACCCAGCCCCTTGACCACCGGGCTGTGGGGATCGTCAACGGTTTCGCATTTGGCGTGGTGCTTGCGGTGGATCGCCGTCCATTCGCGGGTGTTCATGGCGGTGGTCAGCCACAGCCAGAAACGGAAGAAATGCTTGAGCGCAGGATGCAGCTCCAAGGAACGGTGCGCCGAGTAACGGTGAAGGTAGACCGTCACGCTGACGATGGTGACGTGGGTCATCAGCAAGGTGACGAGAATGAGTTGCCAGACCGACAGGTCGAGAAAACCGTTGTACCACATGGGCAGGGGTACCTCTTGCATGGAAAAACGCCGTACGGCCAACGGGCCGACGCTCGCATTATCAACATCGTCAGTGGGAAAACCACTTGGTCTTTTGACTGAGAATGTTACAACGTTGGATCCAGTGGCCTCCCTCACCTGCGACAAAGAACCGAATCATCCTTTATGAACACCCGCCAAGGCGCATTGCGCCTGACTTTGAACTACCTGCTGGCAGCCAGCCTGTGGATCATCTTCACCGATCTGCTACTGGCCTCGTTCGGCCTGACTGTCCGACAGGCGGAGCAGATCCAAATCTGCAAAGGCCTGGTATTTGTCCTGCTCACCGGTGCGCTGCTGTATGTGATGATCCGCCGTCACCTGGAACGGCACGCCCGCATCGGCACGGCCCTGCACGACAGCGAAGAGCGCCTCAGCCTGGCCCTGTCGGCAACCGAAGATGGGCTCTGGGATTGGGATCTGCGCCGCCAGAACGTCTTTTACTCCGCCAGTTACCACGCACTGCTGGGGATGAAGGATAGCGAACTGGGTGGTGATCGCGACCATTGGATGCAGCTGCTGCACCCCGAAGACAGACCCCATTACCAGCGCGCGCTCAGCGACATCATGCAGGCGACCAGCGATACCTCGTATGAGAACACCTACCGCCTGCGCCATCGCGATGGCAGCTACCGCTGGGTGTTGTCACACGGGCGCCTGCAACTGGACGCACAGGGCCGGCCGGAACGTTTCATCGGCACCGTAAGGGATATCACCCAGCGACGGGCCGATGCCGACAGCCTCCGCCAGGCCGCGGCGGTATTCGATGCGACCCAGGAAGGCGTGCTGGTCACCGATGCGCGGCAGAACATCGTGCACATCAACCCGGCCTTCAGCCGGATCACCGGCTACAGCGAAGCGGAAATCCTCGGCAAGCATCCGACCCTGCTGAAATCCGGTCGCCACGATGCAGCCTTCTACCAACATCTCTGGCACACCTTGCAAACCCAGGGCACCTGGAGCGGTGAAGTCTGGAACCGCCGCAAGAACGGTGAAATCTACCCGCAGTGGCAATGCATCCGTGCCATTCACGATGACAACGGGCTGCTCAGCCACTATGTCGCGGTATTCTCCGACATCACCGTGCTCAAGCATTCCCAGCACGAACTCGACCACCTCGCCCACCACGACCCGCTGAGCAATCTGCCCAATCGCCTGCTGTTCACCGAACGTGTGGAGCATGCGCTGGAGCGGGCACAGCGCGAAGCGGATCGGGGTGCGGTGCTGGTGGTCGATCTGGACCATTTCAAGCACATCAACGAAAGCCTCGGCCACAACGTTGGCGACCTGCTGCTCAAGGCCACCAGCGAGCGCCTGGCCAGTCAGCTCGGCAAGGGCACCACACTGGCCCGCCTGGGCGGCGACGAGTTTGGCCTGCTCAGCGAAGACTGCACGCAGGCCGAGCAGGCCGCGCACCTGGCACAAAGGCTGATCGACTGCCTCAACGAACCGTTCATGCTCGACGGGCAGGAGCTGTTCATCTCCGCCAGCGTCGGCATCTGCCTGTATCCGGATGAAGCGCAAACCGTCGAGCAGGTGCTGCGCAACGTGGACTCTGCCTTGTTCAAGGCCAAGGGCAGTGGTCGTGAGGGTTTTGCCTTCTATGATCAGGAGCAGACCGAATACGCGCGCCAGCGGGTGGAGCTGATCGCCGGCATGCGCCATGCGCTCGACAATGACGAGTTGCGTGTGCATTACCAGCCGCTGCGCAAGCTGGACGACGGGCGGATGATCGGGGTCGAGGCCCTGGTTCGCTGGCAGCATCCCCAGCGCGGACTGATTCCCCCCGGCGAGTTCATCCCCATTGCCGAGGACAGCGGCATGATCAGTGCCATTGACGCCTGGGTACTCAGGCAGGCCTGCGGGCAGATGGTCGAGTGGCGCGCAACGGGCAGCTCCCTGCGGTTCGTGGCGGTGAACATCTCCAGCCGCCTGTTCAGCCGTGGCGAACTCGATCAGCGCGTCGCTCAGGTACTGGCCGACACCGGGCTGCCAGCTCAATGCCTGGAACTTGAAGTGACCGAGAGCGCGGTAATGGACGACCCCGATCAGGCCCAGGCGCTCCTCGAGCGCCTGCGCCACCTGGGCGTGCGCCTGGCCATCGATGATTTCGGCACAGGCTACAGTTCACTGGCCCGCCTCAAGCGCCTGCCGGTACAGAAACTCAAGCTCGACCAGAGCTTCGTCGCTGGCCTGCCCCACGACAAGGACGATCGGGCGATCACCCGGGCCGTCATCGCCCTCGCCCACAGCATGGAAATGAAGGTACTCGCCGAAGGCGTGGAGCGCGGCGAACAGCAGGACTACCTGCGCCAACTCGGGTGTGACTACGCCCAGGGTTACTTCATCGGCCGGCCGGTGCCAGCCGATGCAGTGCCCTTGCAATAGCGACGAGCGCCGCCCGTGGCCTGGAATGCCGCGAAGACGTTTCAGAACAGCGCCTTGCGTGCCTCACTGCCAAGCACATCGTCGGGCCGCTGAGCGATCGCCTCGGCGACCTGGTAGGCACGCTGTACCGCAGGTCGGTTGCCCATCCGTGCCAGCCAGGCAGCCATGTCCGGAAAGTCTTCGAGGCGCTGACGCTGCAGCTCCCAACCTTTCGCCCAGGGGTAGATGGCGATGTCCGCGATCGAATAATCGCCCGCCACGTATTCCCGACCCTGGAGCTGACGATCCAGCACCCCGTACAGGCGCGCGGTCTCCTTCACGTAGCGCTCGATGGCATAGGGAATCTGCTCCGGGGCAAAACGTACGAAGTGGTGGTTTTGCCCGGCCATCGGCCCGAGCCCTCCCATCTGCCAGTGCAGCCACTGCTGGACCTGAACACGCAAACGCGGCTGCAATGGCATGAAACGCCCGACCTTGTCGGCCAGGTACTCGAGAATCGCGCCGGATTCGAACACCGGGATCGGTTCACCGCCATCGCTGGGATTATGGTCGACGATGGCCGGAATCCGGTTGTTCGGCGAGATTTTCAGGAACGCCGGCTCGAATTGCTGGCCGGTGCCGATATTCACCGGGTGCACGTTGTAGTCCAGGCCGCTCTCCTCGAGAAAGATGCTCACCTTGTGGCCATTGGGGGTCGTCCAGTAATGGAGGTCGATCATGGAGCGCTCCTGTCGATCGGGTGCAGTCGCCTAACGTCTGCCGGTTGCCATGGGTAGAGCTTGGAGCCGGAGCGCCAGCGCAGAGTTCAGGTGCGGTGACCTGTCCGGCGCAGCGGGCGTCCAGCATGCTCGTCGGGATGGCCGTGGGGTAGCGGCCTTCGACCCGCCAGGCGAACCGCCACTCGCGCTGCGCCCCGCAAGCGAGGCACAATCGAATCGCCGCATGCCGATGGCTGTGGCTCCGTCATTCACCCGAAAAGGTCGCCGATCCGGATGTCGCCCCCCTCCCTGCGCCACTCACTGCGTCGCCTCTGGGCACTGGACACGTTCAGCTACAGCCTGCGGGTGTCGATTGCCCTCGGCGGCAGCCTGGCACTGTGCTGGTACCAGGGCTGGATGCACGGCCTGATCCCGCTGTTCCTCGGTGTGATCGCCAGCGCCCTGGCGGAAACCGACGACAGCTGGCAGGGCCGTCTCGCCGCCTTGCTGGTGACCCTGGGTTGTTTCAGCGCCGCGGCCTACACGGTGGAATTCCTGTTCCCCTACCCATGGCTGTTCGTCGCCGCCCTGGCCCTGTCGACGTTCGTCCTGACCATGCTCGGCGCCCTCGGGGAGCGCTTCGCGACCCTTGGCTCGGCGACGCTGATCCTGGCGGTGTACAGCATGATCGGCGTAGAGCAGCGAGGCGGTATCGCCGGCCTGTGGCTGGAACCGCTGCTGCTGGTCGCCGGCGCCGCCTGGTACGGCGTGCTGTCAGTGCTCTGGCACGCGTTGTTCGCCCACCAGCCGGTGCAGCACAGCCTGGCTCGCCTGTTCCGAGAACTGGGCCTTTACCTCAAGCTCAAGGCAGCGCTGTTCGAGCCACTGCGCCAGCTGGACGTGGAAGCGCGACGCCTGGCCCTGGCCAAACAGAACGGACGCGTGGTGGCGGCACTCAACTCGACCAAGGAAATCATCCTCCATCGGGTCGGCAACGGCCGCCCAGGCCCGAAGGTCAGCCGCTACCTGAAGCTGTACTTTCTCGCCCAGGACATCCACGAGCGCGCCAGCTCCTCGCACTATCCGTACAACGCCCTGGCCGAGGCGTTCTTCCACAGCGACGTGATGTTCCGCTGCCAGCGCCTGTTGCGCCTGCACGGCAAGGCCTGCCATGCCCTGGCCAAGGCCATCGAACTGCGCCAGCCTTTCGAGTACGGCGAGCAGCATGGCCAGGCCCAGGCCGATCTGCAGGCCTCGCTGGAGCACCTGCGTATCCAGAGCAACCCGGCCTGGCGCCACCTGCTGCGCTCGCTCGGTGCCCTGGCCGGCAACCTCGGCACCCTCGACCGCCTGCTGGGCAGCGCCAGCAACCCCGATGCCCTGGCCGAGGAACAGGACAGCTCCCTGCTCGACCGCGAGCCGCAATCGCTGCGTGACGTCTGGGAACGCATCCGCCTGCAGCTCACCCCCACCTCACTGCTGTTCCGTCATGCCCTGCGCCTGTCCATCGCCCTGGCTGCAGGTTACGGGGTGCTGCACTGGATCCACCCGACCCAGGGCTACTGGATTCTGCTCACCACCCTGTTCGTCTGTCAGCCCAACTACGGTGCCACGCGCATGAAGCTGGTGCAGCGCATCATCGGCACCGTGCTGGGCCTGCTGCTTGGCTGGGCATTGATCGACCTGTTCCCTGCCCCGTTGATCCAGGCCTTCTTCGCCGTCGCAGCCGGCGTGGTGTTCTTCGCCACCCGCTCCAGCCGCTATACCGTGGCGACGGCGGCCATCACCCTGCTGGTGCTGTTCTGCTTCAACCAGGTGGGCGACGGTTACGGGCTGATCCTGCCGCGCCTGTTCGATACCCTGCTCGGCAGCCTGATCGCCGGCCTCGCAGTGTTCCTGATCCTGCCGGACTGGCAGGGCCGGCGCCTGAACCGGGTGGTAGCCAACACCCTGAGCTGCAACAGCACCTACCTGCGGCAGATCGTCCGCCAGTACGCCGAGGGCAAACGTGACGACCTCGCCTACCGCCTGGCCCGCCGTAACGCCCACAACGCCGACGCAGCGCTGTCGACCACCCTCGGCAACATGCTGATGGAGCCCGGGCATTTCCGTAAGGAGGCGGATATCGGCTTCCGCTTTCTGGTGCTCTCGCACACCCTGCTCAGCTACCTTTCAGGCCTCGGTGCGCACCGTGGTGAAGCCCTGCTGGCTGATGAGCAGAGCGAGCTGCTCGGCAGCGCCGGGCGCATCGCCGAAAGCCTCGACGAAATCGCTCGCGGCCTCAACGAACAGAGCCCGATAGCCATTCAAAGCGACAGCGAGGAACAACTCGCCACAGCCCTCGAGCAGATACCGGAAGAGCTGGAGGACGCGCAACGGCTGGTACACACCCAGTTGTCACTGATCGCCCGGCAGCTCGCGCCGTTGCGCACGCTGGCCGCTCACCTGCTGAAGAACCGTCCCAAGGCGACTAGCTGATGGATAAACAACCCATCGTCCAGCAGGTCATCGAGCAGTTGACTGCCGACCTGCAGGCCGCCGAACAGGCGGCGCGGATCGCCCACGAAACGGCGACCCACGAAGAGAACATCGCCGAAAACAAGTACGACACCCTGGGCCTGGAGGCTGCCTACCTGGCTGCCGGGCAGGCACGCCGGGTGGAGGAAATCGGCCAGAGCCTGCTGGCATGGCGGCAGTTGCAGTTGCGCCCCTACGACCAGGCACTGGGTATCAGACTTACCGCTCTGGTGCTGCTGGCCGACGACGATGGCCACGAACAGTGGCTGTTTCTCGGCCCGGACGGTGCAGCCATCAAGGTACGCACGGAGCAGCGGCAGATCCTCGTGCTCAGCCCCAACGCGCCACTGGGCCAGCGCCTGCTGGGGCGCCACCCGGGCGACGAGGTGGAACTGAGGATCGCCGGCCAGGTACGCCATCACGAGATCATCGAGGCGCACTGACCAACGCCCGCGGCCTCAGTTCGACTGCAGATCGCGCCAGGTCAGGTACAGGCGCAGGTCGAACTCCAGCTGCCGATAGTCCGGCAGCATGTATTCGCAGAGCTGATAGAACGCTTTGTTGTGATCGCTTTCCTTCAAGTGCGCCAATTCATGTACCACGATCATCTGCAGGAACGGCGGCGCGGCCTCGCGGAACAGCGAGGCGACGCGAATTTCCTTCTTGGCCTTGAGTTTGCCGCCCTGCACCCGCGAGATGGTGGTGTGCAGGCCCAACGCGCGGTGGGTCAGATCGAGGCGATTGTCGAACAGCACCTTGTCGATGGTCGGCGCGTTCTTCAGGTGCGCCTGCTTGAGCGCCATGACGTAGCCGTACAGCGCCTTGTCACTCTGAACCGCATGGCGGCCCGGGTATCGCTGCTGCAGGTAACCGTCCAGGCGCTGACCGGCAATCATCTGCCGCACCTGATCCTGCAGCGAGACGGGATATCCCTGGAGATACTTCAATGGGGTCATGACGGCTCACGGGCTATGCTTCGGCGGATTATGCCCCAGCCTACAGCGGAACGACCCGCAGAAGCCTCCCTTCAGCACTGTCGGTCAGCAGGTAGAGTGCCCCGTCTGGGCCGTCGTAGACGCCGCGAATGCGCTCCTCGAGCTCCTGGAACAGTACCTCCTCACCAGCCAGACGCCCATTGTGCAGGCGCACACGGCGCACGCTCTGCTCGGCCAGGGTGGACACGAACAGGTCGCCCTTCCAGTGCGGGAAACGATCACCGCTGTAGAGCGTCAGCCCGGAGGGGGCCACCGATGGCGTCCAGTGCAGTTGCGGCGACAGATAACCCGGCAGTTCGGTGAATGGCGTGACCATGGCGCCGGTGTAGTCGACGCCGAAAGAGGCCAGGGGCCACCCGTAATTGCCACCGGCCTGTAGCAGATTCAACTCATCACCGCCCTTGGGGCCATGCTCATGGCTGTACAGACGTTGGCGCCCGTGGTCATAGACGATGCCCTGGACGTTACGGTGCCCCAGGCTGTAGATCTCTTCGGCAGCACCGGACTGGCCGCGCAGCGGGTTGTCTTCGGGAATGCTACCGTCACGGTGCAAGCGTACCGTCTTGCCGAGGTGATTGGCCGGGTTCTGCGCCTGCTCGCGCCAGTCGAAGCCGTCGCCAAGGGTCAGTACCAGCGTCTCGTCGGGCAGAAAGGCGATCCGCCCTCCGTAGTGCGAGGCGCCTGCCTTGGCCGGCTGGGCGGTGAACAGCACCTGGAAGTCGCGCAGCTCGCCGTCGATCAGGCGAGCCCGTGCCAGCCGCGTGTTGTTGGCGTCGATATCGCCATGGGCATAGCTGAGGTAAACCCAGGGGGCCTCGGCAAAGTCGGGATCCACGACCACGTCCATCAACCCCGCCTGGGTGGCGACGAAGGGCGTTGGCATCCCTTTGACGGGTTCGTTCTGTAGCTTGCCTTGGGCATCGATCAGACGCAGTTGCCCGGTCCGTTCGGTGACCAGCATGCGGCCATCGGGCAGGAAGGCCAGCGACCAGGGATGCTCGAGACCACCGGTGACGGTTTCGATGCGGTAATCGGCATGGGCTAGGGCACCTGCGCAAAGCCCCAGCATCAGCAGGACGGCGCTCAACGTCGCACCCTTGATTGGAGAAAGGATCATCAACGGCCGGCACCGCTGAAGCGTGCGAAGGCCAGGCTACCCAGGCTGCCGCAGACCATCAGCGCCAGGGTGCCTGCCAGGGTACGGCTGGCGCCGATCAAAGTCGGCATGGGCGCCACGGCATTGGCCACGCTCAACGCCCCCCAGATCGCCAAGGCGCCGGCGAGCAGAAATATCAACCCGCGGGGTACGCCCGCGTTGGGTACCAGCCAGGCGGCCAAGGGCAACGCAACGAGGAATGACGCGATGACCAGCGCCGCGAACGTAGGGCTGAAGCCGAGCAGATCATGCAGGGTGGCCTGCAGGCGTACACCGGTAGAGATACTGGCGCCGAGTTGTTGCAGGGCGGCGAGGTTGAATTGGGTCTGGACGATGCTGCCGAGCAACGTGGCGACGATAACGGCCAGGCAGAACGGCAGCCAGGAACGGGTAGTGTGGGGCATGGGTGCCGAGATCCTGAAACGCGTGGCGGCAGTATGGCGTAGAGCGGGCGACAGGGAGGCGCCGGTGTTTTACATGGTTTTACGTGACAGCGCCGTAAGACGGGAAACGCAGCGGGGCGCAGGGGCCATGTCGATGCAGGAACAGTCGATCCGTTGAGCGACCACCGGCGTGAGATGGTGGGCTGGAGCGCACGCCACAGGCCTGCGTGAGTGCATGAAAAAGCCGCTTGTCCCTTACAGACAAGCGGCTTCTGAGCGCTGAGCGACGCGCCTCGATCAGTTGATCTTGGCGGCCAGCTCACCCTTGGCGTAACGCTGGAACATGCCTTCCAGGGAGATCGGCTTGATCTTCGAGGCGTTGCCAGCGGTGCCGAAGGCTTCGTAACGAGCGATACAGATATCACGCATGGCGGTGATGGTATGGGCGAAGTACTTGCGCGGGTCGAACTCGCTCGGGTGCTCGGCCATGAAGCGGCGGATGGCACCGGTGGAAGCCAGGCGCAGGTCGGTATCGATATTGACCTTGCGCACGCCGTACTTGATGCCTTCGACGATCTCCTCGACCGGCACGCCGTAAGTTTCCTTGATGTCGCCACCGTGCTCGTTGATGATCGCCAGCCAATCCTGTGGCACCGAGCTGGAGCCGTGCATCACCAGGTGGGTATTGGGAATGCGCTTGTGGATTTCCTTGATGCGCTCGATCGACAGCACGTCGCCGGTCGGCGGCTTGGTGAACTTGTAGGCACCATGGCTGGTGCCGATGGCAATGGCCAGGGCATCGACCTGGGTCTTCTTGACGAAGTCGGCCGCTTCTTCCGGGTCGGTCAGCAACTGGCTGTGATCCAGCACGCCCTCGGCGCCCACGCCGTCCTCTTCGCCGGCCTGACCGGTTTCCAGGCTGCCCAGGCAGCCGAGCTCACCTTCTACCGATACACCACAGGCATGGGCGAAGGCAACGGTCTGCTGGGTCACGCGGACGTTGTAGTCGTAGTCCGACGGGGTCTTGCCGTCTTCCTTGAGCGAACCATCCATCATCACCGAGCTGAAGCCCAGCTGGATGGAGCGCTGGCAGATGTCCGGGCTGGTGCCGTGATCCTGGTGCATGCACACCGGGATATGCGGGAACTCTTCGATCGCGGCGAGGATCAGGTGGCGCAGGAAAGGCGCACCGGCGTACTTGCGGGCACCAGCGGAGGCCTGGACGATGACCGGCGAATCGGTCTTGTCGGCAGCTTCCATGATGGCGCGCATCTGCTCGAGGTTGTTGACGTTGAAGGCCGGCACGCCATAGCCGAATTCGGCGGCGTGGTCGAGCATCTGGCGCATGCTGATAAGTGCCATGTTTTGCTATCTCCCGATAGGGCTCGTTAATCGTGCAAGCCTGCCGCAGTGGCAGGTGCTGTTCAAGTACTGCTACAGCGCCAAGCTGCAGGCTTCAGCTACGTGAAAGAGCGGAAGTAATCCGATCCCCACTCGCAGCCTGTGGCGTGCAGCGTGTCACTGCCTTCAGGGCGCCTTGCAGCCACGCCCCAGTAAATCGTCATTGGCAGTGCGGTAGACCAGGCCTTCCTCACCCTTGGTGTGGAAGGACAGCGTGGCGTCGCTGTACAACACGCCGGAGCCGCTGGGCTCCTGGCTCAGACGGTGGACGACGTCACTGCCGCCCATACGCACGTCGACTTTCTCGTGGGCGCTGTCGGCATAGCGCCAGAACACCTCGGCCTGGCTGTCGCACACCCAGTGATTCCACGCCTGGCTGTCGGCATACTCCTTTCCGGCACAGCCCGCGAGCAGGGCCATGCCCGACAGCACCGCAACACGCATGAACGTTTTCATAATCGTCTCCCTATCAACAGTCCTGTTCGCCCCTGGAAGGTGTCGCATCGCCCGTGCTCTGCTCCTCGATGCGAGGCTCGTCCCGCGTGGTGGGCAGATCGATCTCCGCGGGACTGAACACGTCGCACGCATCGCGCGACACCCCACCCCAGGAACAACCGCCCAGGGCGGTACATAAAGTCAATACAACGGCCACGTTACGCATCGGGTCACTCCTTGCTGGCTGATGTCCATACACAGTTAGTGACCATTGCCAGCGGCAGAGGTTTACCCCTTTGCGCGTTGTTGCAGCACGTCGACTGCGGGCAATACCTTGCCTTCGACGAACTCCAGGAAGGCGCCACCGCCAGTGGAAATGTAGGAAATGCGCGACGCCACGTCATATTTGTCGATGGCCGCCAGGGTGTCGCCGCCACCGGCGATGGAAAACGCCGGGCTCTCGGCGATGGCCAGAGCCAGGGCCTTGGTGCCTTCGCCGAACTGGTCGAATTCGAATACGCCGACCGGGCCGTTCCACAGGATGGTCTTCGAGGCCTTGAGCAGCTCGGCGAACTGCGCGGCAGTTTGCGGGCCGATGTCGAGGATCATGTCGTCGTCCGCCACATCGGCCACCGGCTTGACGGTCGCGGTGGCGGCTTCGGAAAACTCCTTGGCGACCACCACGTCGACGGGCAGCGGCACGCTGACCTTGGCGGCGATGGCCTTGGCGGTGTCGACCAGATCGGCTTCGTAAAGGGACTTGCCCACCGGATAACCGGCAGCGGCGAGGAAGGTATTGGCGATGCCACCACCGACGATCAGTTGGTCGCAGATGCCGCTCAGGCTGTTCAGCACGTCCAGCTTGGTCGACACCTTGGAACCGGCGACGATCGCCGCCATCGGCTGAGCCGGAGCCCCCAGGGCCTTGCCCAGTGCGTCCAGCTCGGCAGCCAGCAACGGGCCGGCAGCGGCGACCTTGGCGAATTTGGCCACGCCATGGGTCGAGCCCTCGGCACGGTGAGCGGTGCCGAAGGCATCCATGACGAACACATCGCACAGGGCGGCGTATTGCTGAGCCAGTTCGTCGGCGTTCTTCTTCTCGCCCTTGTTGAAGCGTACGTTCTCGAACAGCACCAGATCACCGGCTTTCAGTTCGACGCCGCCCAGGTAGTCCTTGATCAGCGGCACGTCGCGGCCCAGGGCCTTGCTCAGGTAATCGGCTACCGGTGCCAGGCTGTTCTCTTCGCTGAACTCGCCTTCGGTCGGGCGCCCCAGGTGCGAGCAGACCATCACCGCGGCGCCCTTCTGCAGCGCCAGCTTGAGGGTCGGCAGCGCGGCAAGGATGCGCGCATCGCTTTTCACCACGCCATCCTTGACCGGCACATTGAGGTCTTCGCGGATCAGCACGCGCTTGCCTTGCAGGTCGAGGTCGGCCATTTTCGCGATGTTTACGGAAGCTGCAGTCATTGAGTCAGTCCTTAACAGGGGCTGGTGAAAGGGAAGCGGCGGCATCGAGAAAATGCACGGCCATGTCGAGCATACGGTTGGCGAATCCCCATTCGTTGTCGAACCAGGCCAGCAGGTTGACCAGGCGTGGCCCGGACACCCGCGTCTGACTGCCGTCGACGATCGCCGAATGGGGATCATGATTGAAGTCGCAGCTGGCGTGCGGCAACTCGGTGTACGCCAGCAGACCTTGCAACGGTCCCTGTTCGGAGGCCATGCGCAAGATCCGGTTGATCTCTTCGCTGCTGGTGTCACGGGCGGTCTGCAAGGTGATATCCAGGCAGGACACGTTGACCGTCGGCACCCGAATGGCTTTGGCCTGAATTCGCCCGGCAAGTTCCGGAAGCAGCCGTTCGATGCCTCGTGCCAGGCCCGTGGAGACCGGAATCACAGACTGGAAGGCCGAGCGCGTACGGCGCAGATCCTCGTCATGATAGGCGTCGATCACCGGCTGGTCGTTCATCGCCGAGTGGATGGTGGTGATCGAGATGTACTCCAGCCCGATCGCCTCGTTGAGCAGCTTGAGCAGCGGCACGCCGCAGTTGGTCGTGCACGAGGCGTTCGACACCAGGCGCTCGGCACCGCCGAGGCAATGCTGATTGACGCCGTACACCACGGTGGCATCGACATCGCTCTCGCTGGCCATTGGCTGGGACAACAGCACCCGCGGCACACCCGCTCGTAGAAAACGTTCGGCTTGCTCGCGGGTGGTGTACTGCCCCGAGCATTCGAGCAGCAGATCGATGTCCAGCGCAGCCCAGTCGACACCTTCCGGCTTGCGCTCGCGCAGCACGCGCACCCGTTCGCCGTTGATGTGCAGGCAATCGCCGACCACCTTCACCTCACCGGGAAAGCGCCCGTGGGTGGAATCGAAGCGGGTCAGGTACTCGATGCTGGCCTGATCGGCCAGGTCGTTGAGCGCGACGATTTCCAGGCGCGCAGCGCCAGCGCGCTCGTGCAGGGCACGCAGCACGCAACGACCGATGCGGCCGTAGCCGTTCAGAGCGACGCGATAGGGACGATAGGACATCGGAGATCTCGGATGAACCCGTAGGGTGGATCGCGTTTTATCGATCCACCGGGCGCTGTAACGGTGGATGAAAAGAGCGTCGGCTACGCGCCCCGATCCACCCTACGGCGTCGTTCTCACTTAGGCGTCGAACAGCTCTTCGGCGGTGCCGACGATGTTCTCGACGGTGAAACCGAAATGCTCGAACAGCTCGCCGGCCGGAGCCGACTCACCGTAGGTTTCCATGCCGATGACGCGGCCTTCGAGGCCAACGTACTTGTACCAGAAGTCGGCATGGGCAGCTTCGATGGCGATCCGCGCGGTGACCTGCAGCGGCAGCACGGACTGCTTGTAGCCGGCGTCCTGCTGGTCGAACACGTTGGTCGACGGCATCGATACCACGCGTACCTTGCGGCCCTGCTCGGTCAGTTTGTCGGCAGCCTGAATGGCCAGACCGACTTCCGAACCGGTGGCGATCAGGATCAGTTCCGGCTCGCCGGCACAATCCTTCAATACGTAACCACCACGGCTGATGGCCGCCTCGGTTTCATGGTCGCGCAGGTTGTGCGGCAGGTTCTGGCGGGAAAAGATCAGCGCGCTCGGGCCGTCCTTGCGCTCGACCGAGTGTTTCCAGGCCACTGCGGCTTCGACGGTATCCGCCGGGCGCCAGGTGTCCAGGTTCGGCGTGGTGCGCAGGCTGGTCAGTTGTTCGACCGGCTGGTGAGTCGGGCCGTCTTCGCCCAGGCCGATGGAATCGTGGGTGAACACGTAGAGCACGCGCAGCTTCATCAGCGCGGACATGCGCACGGCATTGCGGGCGTACTCCATGAACATCAGGAAGGTCGCGCCGTAGGGCACCAGACCGCCGTGCAGGGCCACGCCGTTCATGATCGCGCTCATACCGAACTCGCGTACGCCGTAGTACATGTAGTTGCCGGACGCATCCTCGGCGACCACCGGCTTGCAGCCCTTCCACAGGGTCAGGTTGGAACCGGCCAGGTCGGCGGAGCCACCCAGCAGCTCCGGCAGCAGCGGGCCGAAGGCATTCAGGCAGTTCTGGCTGGCCTTGCGGCTGGCGATGGTTTCGCCCTTCTCGGCGACGGCACGAATGAACGCGCTGGCCTGGGTGGAAAAATCGGCAGGCAGCTCGCCGGCCATGCGGCGGATGAACTCGTTGGCCAGCTCCGGATAGGCCGCGGAATAGGCAGCGAAACGCTGGTCCCACTCGGCTTCGGCAGCCAGACCGGCTTCCTTGGCATTCCACTCGGCATAGATGTCGGCGGGGATTTCGAAGGGGGCGTGGCTCCAGTTCAGGGCTGCGCGGGTCAGGGCGATTTCGTCATGGCCCAGGGCGGCGCCATGGGACTCTTCCTTGCCCTGCTTGTTCGGCGAACCGAAACCGATAATGGTCTTGCAGCAGATCAGGGTCGGCTGCTCGCTCTTGCGCGCGGTGTCGATGGCCATCTTGATCTCTTCGGGATCGTGGCCGTCGACATTGCGGATCACCTGCCAGCCGTAGGCCTCGAAACGCGCCGGCGTATCGTCGGTGAACCAGCCGTGGACTTCGCCATCGATGGAGATGCCGTTGTCATCGTAGAAGGCGATCAGCTTGCCGAGGCCCAGGGTGCCGGCCAGCGAGCAGACTTCGTGGCTGATGCCCTCCATCATGCAACCGTCGCCCAGGAAGGCGTAGGTGTAGTGGTCGACGATGCTGTGGCCGTCGCGGTTGAACTGCGCGGCCATGATCTTCTCCGCCAGGGCGAAGCCTACGGCGTTGGCGATGCCCTGGCCGAGGGGACCGGTGGTGGTCTCGACGCCGGGTGCATAGCCATATTCCGGGTGTCCCGGGGTGCGGCTGTGCAGCTGGCGGAAATTCTTCAGGTCGTCGATGGACAGGTCGTAGCCGGTCAGGTGCAGCAGCGAATAGATCAACATCGAGCCGTGGCCGTTGGACAGCACGAAACGGTCACGGTCGGCGAACTTCGGGTTGGCCGGGTTGTGCTTCAGGTAGTCACGCCACAGCACTTCGGCGATATCCGCCATGCCCATGGGGGCACCGGGGTGGCCGCTGTTGGCTTTTTGCACGGCATCCATGCTCAGGGCACGAATGGCATTGGCACGCTCACGACGGCTGGGCATCGCTGAATCTCCTGCGGGGGCTGCCGGGGCAGCTAGGACGAAAAAGGCGGCCATTTTCCCCCAGCCAACCCGGCGGGGCAATCACAGATGGTCGTCAGGCGAACGATTACCGCGAATTTACCGGGGGAAAATCGTGCCGACCGGTCGATAGGCCCCGGAGCGTAACGATGCCACGGCACCCGGCAGCCAATATCAAAACTTCTTGATACTGAACTTGCCGCCCCCAAAGCCACCGACTAGACTGCGCAATCTATGACCGTGCGTGCCTCCCAACTCGATTTCGAGCCTGCCGACACCCTCTGCGCCCTGAGCAAGGCCGCGGGCGATCCGTTGCGCCTGAACGTGCTGCGGGTGCTCGCCAACGACTCGTTCGGCGTCCTGGAGCTGGCGCAGATTTTCGCGATCGGCCAGTCGGGCATCAGCCACCACCTCAAGGTGCTGGCCCAGGCCGGCCTGGTGGCGACACGCCGCGAAGGCAATGCGATCTTCTATCGTCGGGCCCTGGCCCATGCGGAAACAGTGGGCGGCACCCTGCACGGAGCCCTGCTCCAGGAAGTCGACCGACTGCCCCTGGCAGTGCAGGTGCGCGAGCGCATCGACCAGGTGCATCAGCAACGCGCCACCGCCAGCCAGGACTTCTTCACCCGCAGCGCCGAGCGCTTCCAGGCCCAGCAGGATCTGATCGCCGGGCTGCCGCAGTACCGCGACAGCGTGCTGGCGCTGCTCGACTCGCTGGATTTCGCCACGAATGCCCGCGCGCTGGAAATCGGCCCTGGCGATGGCGGTTTCCTGCCCGAGCTGGCGCGGCGCTTCGAGCACGTCAGCGCCCTGGACAACAGCCCGGCCATGCTCGAACTGGCACGCCTGCGTTGCGAAAGGGACGGCCTCGACAATGTCCAGTTGCAGCTCGCCGATGCCCTGGTCGACGATTACCCCGGCGCCGACTGCGTGGTGCTGAACATGGTGCTGCACCATTTCGCCGCACCGGCCCAAGCGCTGCGTAAACTCGCCAGCCAGGTCAACAGCGGCGGCAGCCTGCTGATCACCGAACTGTGCAGCCACAATCAGGGCTGGGCCCGCGATACCTGCGGCGATCTCTGGCTAGGCTTCGAACAGGACGACCTGGCCCACTGGGCCGTCGCCGCCGGCCTGACCCCAGGCGAAAGCCTGTACGTCGGCCTGCGCAATGGATTTCAAATTCAGGTGCGACATTTCCAGCGCATCCTCCCATTCACGCACGTGGCCGAGAGGCCCTCACTCGCCAGGACAACCGATAAATGAGCGAATACTCCCTGTTCACCTCCGAGTCCGTGTCCGAAGGTCATCCGGACAAGATCGCCGACCAGATTTCCGATGCCGTCCTCGACGCCATCATCACCCGCGACAAGCACGCCCGCGTGGCCGTCGAAACACTGGTCAAGACTGGCGTGGCGATCATCGCCGGCGAAGTCACCACCAGCGCCTGGGTCGACCTCGAGCAGATCGTTCGCGACGTGATCTGCAACATCGGCTATACCAGCTCCGACGTCGGCTTCGACGGCGCGACCTGCGGCGTGATGAACATCATTGGCAAGCAGTCCCCTGACATCAACCAGGGTGTCGACCGCGCCAAGCCTGAAGATCAGGGTGCCGGCGACCAGGGCCTGATGTTCGGCTATGCCAGCAACGAAACCGACGTGCTGATGCCGGCGCCGATCCGCTTCTCTCACGCACTGGTAGAACGCCAGGCCGAAGCCCGCAAATCCGGCCTGCTGCCATGGCTGCGCCCGGACGCCAAGAGCCAGGTCACCTGCCGTTACGAGCACGGCAAAGTGGTTGGTATCGACGCCGTGGTGCTGTCCACCCAGCACAACCCGGATGTCAGCCTGAGCGACCTGCGTGAAGCGGTGATGGAGCTGGTGATCAAGCACAGCCTGCCCGCCGAGCTGCTGCACAAGGACACCCAGTACCACATCAACCCGACCGGCAACTTCGTGATTGGCGGCCCGGTGGGCGACTGCGGCCTGACCGGTCGCAAGATCATCGTCGACAGCTACGGCGGCATGGCTCGCCACGGCGGCGGCGCTTTTTCCGGCAAGGATCCATCCAAGGTCGACCGCAGCGCTGCCTATGCCGGCCGTTACGTCGCCAAGAACATCGTTGCCGCCGGCCTGGCCGAGCGCTGCGAGATTCAGGTGTCCTACGCCATCGGCGTCGCCCAGCCGACCTCGATCTCGATCAACACCTTCGGCACCAACAAAGTGGCTGACGAGACCATCATCAAGCTGGTGCGCGAGGTCTTCGACCTGCGCCCGTACGCCATCACCAAGATGCTCGACCTGCTGCACCCGATGTATCAGCCGACCGCCGCTTACGGCCACTTCGGCCGCGAGCCGCAGCAACTGACCGTCGGCGACGACAGCTTCACCAGCTTCACCTGGGAGAAGACCGACAAGGCTGCAGACCTGCGCGCCGCCGCTGGCCTCTGACCAGCCGCGCAAAAAATAGCCCCGCCAGCGTGAGCTGTGCGGGGCTTTTCTTTGCCGATGTACTTGATTGCCGAACAGCGCCCGGGACGAACAACCCCTTCGCTCAGGACACTTTCAGACCGCCCCCGAGATACATCATCCCCAAGCCAACCGCCATTATCAGCAGCGGAGGACGCATGGACTGCTCGTAGAGGGCAAAGATGCCCTGCGAGATAGGCGGAAACATGAAGTTGAGCACAACACACAGCAAAGAAACCTGGATACCACGTGACACAGACCAGATCCAGGCTACCAACGCTATGAGGAACCCCATAGTTACCATTCACCACTCCTTGGCTAGCGTACGAATTGGAGCGAGAAAATATCAGTTTCTCGAACAACCACAAAGCACGGATCGGCTCACGGGGAGCCATGCGCAGCGCTCTTGAACATATCGCTCTGATCGCGCCCAGCCGGTGCTATCCCCCACTCATCCAGCAAGTCACGGGCCAATCCTATCGTGACGTGCATCGCCAGCTGACAGCAGGCGGCGGATACGAAAAAGCCTCCGTGGGCTCGACGCTCACGGAGGCTTTTTCATTCCTGCGGTGCAGGCTGACCGATCACTTGCCGAACAGCGAACCCAGACCTTTAAGAGTTTCTGCGGCAGCAGCGATGTTGTCGGCCTTGCTGTCACCCTGGGCTTGCGCGACCGTCTCACCCGAGGTGGCGGCGTTGGCACCGAGCTGGTCACAGCCACCCTCGACCTGGGCGATGGCATCGTTGGCCTGCTGATTGCCGAGCAAACCGGCCAACTGCTTGACCTGGGCGATCTTCTCGGCGTTGGCCGACAGTTTTTGCTGGCACTTGAGCTGAGTGTCTTCGGCAGCGTGAGCGAAGGAGCTGGCCAGAGCCAGTGCAGCGGAGCAGAACAGGATAGAAAGACGCATGAGACCCTAGACCTTCAGATATGAGGCCCGGCAATACCTTTCCCGCCGCCGGGCAAATCCATTTGATGTGCGAGACGCGGAACTTTATCACCGCCTCGTCGCTAGCGACAAACCTCGGCTACCGCAAATGTCGCCCAGTCCCCATTCTTGCTCGAGAACGCAGGCATTTGCACCCTGCAGGCTCTGCGACTAGCCTGCACAATCATCGCCCGAGCAAGGATGCTCCGCCCATGAAATGCTGGATCGCTGCCGCCCTTCCCGTTCTGCTGGTCACCCTGGCCTGCGCCGACGACTGCCCTGAACCGACAACTGCACACAGCCGCCAACTCGGTGAGCTGGCCGCCCGGGTTGCCGAATGGGACGACGCCTATCACCGCCAGGGACGCTCGCTGGTCAGTGACGACCTGTACGATCAGGCACGCGCCCGCCTCGAGCGCTGGCAGAGCTGCCTGGGTGATACCGCCACGGCCGACCCGCTGAGCGGCGCAGGTGGCCCGCTGCAGCACCCGGTCGCCCAGACCGGCTTGCGCAAACTGGCGGACGAGCGCGCCGTGAAGCGCTGGATGGCCTCACGTCAGGCCCTGTGGATTCAGCCCAAGGTCGATGGTGTCGCGGTCACTCTGTTCTACAGCGGCGGGCGCCTCCGGCAGGCGATCAGCCGCGGAGATGGCAATACTGGTCAAGACTGGACATCACGAGCCAGGCGAATCGGTGCCATCCCCGAACAGCTCGCCGACCGCGCTGACATCGTCCTGCAGGGAGAGCTGTACCTGCAGCGCCCGGCCCATATCCAGGCCGTGCACGGCGGCACGTCGGCACGCGCCGCGGTCGCCGGATTGATGGCCCGCCAGGCCCTGCGAGACATCGAAGCGAACAGCATCGGGTTGTTCGTCTGGGACTGGCCGAACGGCCCCCACGACATGCAACAACGCCTCGATCACCTGGAGCGGCTGGGCTTTGCCGACAGCCGCTACTACAGCCAGCCGATCGGCAGTGTCGCCGAGGCCCGGCGCTGGCGCGAACGCTGGTACCGCAACCCGCTGCCCTTCGCCAGCGACGGCGTGGTGCTGCGCCAGGGCCAACGCCCGAGCGGCGAACGCTGGCGCGCCGAGCCACCCCACTGGGCGGTGGCCTGGAAATACCCCGCCAGCGAAGCACTGGCGCAGGTTCAAGGCGTTACCTTCAGCATCGGCCGCAGCGGCCGTATCACACCGTTGGTGCACCTGCATCCGGTGAGGCTCGACGACCGCAACATCGGCGTCGTCAGCGCCGGCTCACTGGAGCGTTGGCAACGCCTGGATATCCGCCCCGGCGATCAGGTCGCCATTCGCCTGGCCGGGCAAGCCATCCCGCAACTGCACAGCGTGGTGATGCAGGCGCAACCCCGTCCAGCCCTCGACATCCCGAACCGCGACGCGTACCACGCACTCAGTTGCCTGCGTGCATCGGCCACCTGCAGCAGTCAATTCCATGCCCGCCTCACCTGGCTCAGCGGCAAGCAGGCGCTGGACCTGCAAGGGGTCGGTGCCGGCACGTGGGAAAAACTGTTGCAGGCCGGGCTCCTCGATGGCCTGCTCGACTGGCTGACACTCAGCGAGGAGCAACTGCTGACGGTCCCAGGCATCGGCGCGCAAAGCGCCGGCCTCCTCACCCGACGCTTCAGCGAGGCCAGGCAACGCTCTTTCGGCGACTGGCTGCGTGCCCTCGGCACGCCGGTCAGCGCGGACAGCCTGGGCGGGGGTGACTGGGCGCAACTACAGCAACGCAGCCTGAGCCAGTGGCAGACGCTAGCAGGGATCGGCCCAACCCGCGCCGCCCGGTTGCAGGCTTTTTTCCAGCACCAGGAGATGCAGGCCCTGGCCGAGCGGCTGCGCCTGGCGGGTGTCGAAGGATTCTGAATCAGTAGGCGCGAAAGGACTCGTGGCAGCGTTTGCAGGCACCCTCAACCGGGCTCAATGCTGCCTGCAGCTCGGCGCCCGAAACCTGGGGCCTGCCGGCCAACGCCGCCAATCTGGAGGTAGCATCCTGCAACTCGGCGGCCAGTACCTGAAAACGCTCATGCTGCTGCCAGATCTCGGCCCGGGCCGTGCTGCGCTCACTCTCGTCGGGCTCAGGGAAGTACTGCCAGGGCTGCCCGGACAACGCATCCAGCTGCCGCGCGCCTTGGGCAAAACGCCCAAGGTCGAATGTCAGCCGCCCACGCAGCATGCCGCCCAACTCTTCGCTGTTGGCGAGCATCTGCTTGAACAGCACCTGGCGCCGCCCTTGCGGCGAGTCGGGGTCGACCCCCCCGCAAGCGCCGAGCAGCAGCACGAACAGCAAGAGAAAGGACTGCGCACGCATCATCGGCTCAGGCTAGAAAACGGCCAGTATTGCCTGTAATCCGCCAGGGGGCCAAGTGAGCGGTTTCCGCGCGCCCCGGATCAGTCATTGGGCTCAGTCCTTGAACTGATCCTTGATGTAGGTGATTTCGGTCTTGCCATGGGGCGCGGGCTGGCCGCTCTCGTCCAGGTTGACGAAAACCATCTTGTCGATGGTCAGGATGCTCTTGCGGGTGATCTTGTTGCGCACTTCGCAACGCAGGGTGATCGAGGTACGGCCGAACTCGCTGGCGGTGATGCCCAACTCGATGATATCGCTCTGCCGCGCCGAAGCGACGAAGTTGATCTCCGAGATCAGCTTGGTCACCACACGCTGGCTGCCGAGCTGGATGATGGCGTAGATCGCGGCCTCTTCGTCGATCCACTTCAGCAGGCTGCCGCCGAACAGGGTGCCGTTGGGGTTGAGGTCTTCGGGCTTTACCCACTTGCGTGTGTGGAAGTTCATCTGCACTCCTTAGTCTGTCGCTATGGTTCATTCGCCATCATCGCAAAGGCAGGCGGCAGTTGTCGCGGGCACGTTTTCAATGGCCTCGATAAAGGCTCGGTATCGGATGCCCCGATGGCCGATTCGGGACGACGGAAAACCTTGGGCTGGCGCGCCGGCAAGGCTATAATCACCGGGCTTCATACGCTCGGCACTGCCTGGGCGTTCCCGCCACCTGTCCGAGGGGCGCTGCAGCAAGCCAAGGCTTGTCAGGCTCGGATGGGGCGTTACCCAAACGCATCAACGGCGCCCAATCGGACTGCGTGAAAACGTAGCGAGCCATGGCCAGCAGGCCCGGCACACCGGTTTTCACCTATCTGATCACAGATCAACGATTGGAGAGCTTTTGCATGAGCGCTGCTTTTACCGACTACAAGGTCGCTGACATCTCCCTGGCCGACTGGGGCCGCAAGGAACTGATCATCGCCGAATCCGAGATGCCGGCCCTCATGGGCCTGCGTCGCAAGTACGCTGCCGAACTACCGCTGAAAGGCGCGAAGATCCTCGGCTGCATCCACATGACCATCCAGACCGGCGTGCTGATCGAGACGCTGACCGCGCTGGGCGCAGAAGTGCGCTGGTCGTCGTGCAACATCTTTTCCACCCAGGACCAGGCCGCTGCCGCCATCGCTGCCGCCGGCATTCCGGTGTTCGCCTGGAAAGGCGAGACCGAAGCCGAATACGAGTGGTGCATCGAGCAGACCATCCTCAAGGACGGCCAGCCATGGGACGCCAACATGGTGCTCGACGACGGCGGCGACCTGACCCAGATCCTGCATGACAAGTACCCGCAGGTGCTGGCGAACGTCCACGGCGTCACCGAAGAAACCACCACCGGCGTACACCGTCTGCTCGACATGCTCAAGGCCGGCACCCTGAAAGTCCCGGCGATCAACGTCAACGACGCAGTCACCAAGAGCAAGAACGACAACAAGTACGGCTGCCGTCACAGCCTCAACGATGCCATCAAGCGCGGCACCGACCACCTGCTGTCGGGCAAGCAGGCGCTGGTCATCGGCTACGGCGACGTGGGCAAGGGCTCGGCGGCTTCGCTGCGTCAGGAAGGCATGATCGTCAAGGTTTCCGAGATCGACCCGATCTGCGCCATGCAGGCCTGCATGGACGGCTACGAACTCGTTTCGCCGTACATCGACGGCCGCAATGACGGTACCGACGCCAGCATCGACAAGGCCCTGCTGGGCAAGATCGACCTGATCGTCACCACCACCGGCAATGCCAACGTCTGCGACGCCGGTATGCTCAAGGCGCTGAAAGCCCGTGCCGTGGTGTGCAACATCGGCCACTTCGACAACGAGATCGACACCGCCTTCATGCGCAAGAACTGGGCATGGGAAGAGGTCAAACCGCAGGTGCACAAGATCCACCGCACCGGCGCCGGCCAGTTCGACCCGCGCAACGACGACTACCTGATCCTGCTGGCCGAAGGCCGTCTGGTCAACCTGGGCAACGCCACGGGCCACCCGAGCCGCATCATGGACGGTTCCTTCGCCAACCAGGTGCTCGCCCAGATATTCCTGTTCGAGCAGAAGTTCGCCGACTTGTCGGCCGAGAAGAAGGCCGAGCGCCTGACCGTCGAAGTGCTGCCGAAGAAGCTGGACGAAGAAGTCGCGCTGGAAATGGTGAAAGGCTTCGGCGGCGTGGTCACGCAACTGACCACCCAGCAGGCCGATTACATCGGCGTTCCGGTCGAAGGCCCGTTCAAGCCGGACAGCTACCGCTACTAACAGCAGCAGCAAGCTGCAGGCCAAAGCTGCAAGCAGGTACACGCCGTACCGCTTGCCGCTTGGCTTGCCGCTTGTGGCTGGGAAGAGAACCTTCTCCATGATCCAGAAAAAAACCAACGTCAGCTTCGAGTTCTTCCCCACGAAGACCGATGCCGGACACGAGAAACTGCTCAATACCGCGCGCGAGCTGGCCGGCTACAACCCGGACTTCTTCTCTTGCACCTACGGCGCCGGTGGTTCCACCCGCGACCGTACGCTCAATACCGTGCTGCAACTCGATGGCGAAGTGAAAGTGCCGACCGCACCGCACCTGTCCTGCGTCGGCGACAGCAAGGCCGAGCTGATCGAGCTGCTCAATCTGTACAAGAGCAAGGGCATCAATCGCATCGTCGCCCTGCGTGGCGACCTGCCCTCCGGCATGGGCCTGGCCAGCGGTGAACTGCGCCATGCCAATGATCTGGTCGAGCTGATCCGCCAGGAAACCGGTGATCACTTCCATATCGAGGTGGCGGCCTACCCGGAGATGCACCCCCAGGCACGCAACTTCGAAGACGACATCACCAACTTCGTGCGCAAGGCCAAGGCCGGTGCAAGCAGCGCGATCACCCAGTACTTCTTCAACGCCGACTGCTACTTCTACTTCGTCGAGCGCGTACGCAAGCTGGGCGTCGACATCCCGGTGATCCCGGGCATCATGCCGATCACCAACTACAGCAAACTGGCGCGCTTCTCCGACGCCTGCGGCGCCGAGCTGCCACGCTGGGTGCGCAAGCAACTGGAAGCCTATGGCGACGACAGCGCCAGTATCCAGGCCTTCGGCGAACAGGTGATCACCCAGCTGTGCGAACGCCTGTTGCAAGGTGGCGCGCCTGGCCTGCACTTCTACACCCTGAACCAGTCCGCGCCGAGCCTGGCGATCTGGAACAACCTGCAGTCACGCCGCTGAGTGTCGCCTGGCGGGGCGCGCAAGCTCGAACTTTCGCGACCCGCCTCCCCTCCAAACCCCGCCTCTGTTGACCCGAAGCCCCGCCATGCTCGACAGTAGGACATCGTTGCCTGGGTGCCCCGCCATGGGTCACCGGGATTGGATCGTTCACCGCGCGATCGGCCAGGATCGGCCCGAGTTGTCGCGCCACCACCGGATGCCTGCATGCTCACTCGCCAGAAAATCAACGCCTCGGTCTCGCCCAAGGGCAGCCTGGAAACCCTCTCCCAGCGCGAAGTCCAGCAGTTGCGCGAAACCGGTTCCGGCAGCGTCTACGCGCTGTTCCGCCAGTGTGCCCTGGCGATTCTCAACACCGGTTCGCACAGCGACAACGCCAAGACCATCCTCGAGGCCTACCCGGACTTCGAAGTGAAAATCCACCAGCAGGACCGCGGTATCCGCCTGGAACTGCTCAACGCGCCAGCCGATGCTTTCGTCGACGGCGAGATGATCGCCAGCACCCGGGAAATGCTGTTCAGCGCCCTGCGCGACATCGTCTACACCCAGAGCGAGCTGGAAAACAAACGGGTCGACGTGGACAGCTCCAGCGGCCTGACCGACTACGTTTTCCACCTGCTGCGCAATGCCCGTACCCTGCGTGCCGGGGCCGAGCCGAAGATGGTGGTGTGCTGGGGCGGCCACTCGATCGACACCGAAGAATACAAGTACACCAAGAAAGTCGGCCACGAACTGGGCCTGCGTGCGCTGGACGTCTGCACCGGCTGCGGCCCCGGGGTGATGAAAGGACCGATGAAGGGTGCCACCATTTCCCACGCCAAGCAGCGCATCCAGGGTGCCCGCTACCTGGGGCTGACCGAACCGGGCATCATCGCCGCCGAAGCGCCGAACCCGATCGTCAACGAGCTGGTGATCCTCCCGGATATCGAAAAGCGCCTGGAAGCCTTCGTGCGCATCGGCCACGGCATCATCATCTTCCCGGGCGGCGCGGGCACGGCCGAGGAGTTCCTCTACCTGCTGGGCATTCTCATGCACCCGGACAATGCCGATCTGCCCTTCCCCCTGGTGCTGACCGGCCCGAAAAGCGCCGAAGCCTACTTGCAGCAGTTGCACGCCTTCATCGGCGCGACACTCGGTGTGCAAGCGCAGAACCGCTACGTGCTGATCCCCAACGATCCGGCCGAGGTTGCCCGGCACATGGCCGCCGGGATCAAGGCAGTCAAGCAGTTCCGTCGCGAGCGCAACGACGCCTTCCACTTCAACTGGCTGCTGAAGATCGACGAGAGCTTCCAGCATCCGTTCGAACCGACCCACGAGGCCATGGCCAGCCTCAACCTGACCCGCGAACAGCCGGTGCACGAACTGGCCGCCAACCTGCGCCGCGCCTTCTCCGGCATCGTCGCCGGCAACGTCAAGGCCCATGGCATCCAGCTGATCGAAGAGCATGGCCCGTATGAGTTGCGTGGCGACAAGACCATCATGCAGCCACTGGATCGCCTGCTGCAGGCCTTCGTCGAGCAGCACCGCATGAAGCTGCCCGGCGGCTCGGCCTACGAGCCGTGCTACCGGGTGGTAAGCTGACGCTGCACGCGATACCCGTGCGCACTTATCGCCGGGTATCGCACGCTCCACGCCTTACCAGTTGTAGGTCACATCCGCCGTCAGCGTACGGCCCTGACCGTAATAGCAGTCGATCGTCGATTTGCAGCTGGCCACGTATTGCTTGTCGCTGATGTTTTCCATGTTCAAGCGTACACCCACGCCTTGGAGCTGTAGCGCAGACTGCTGCAGATCGTAGGACAGCATCGCGTCGTACACGCTGTACGAGTTGATCTTGAACGCGTCGGACTCATAGTCGGAGCCATAGCTGCCTCTGACATAGCGCACACCCAAGCCAGCTCCTAGCCCGGCCAACAGACCGCTGTCGAAGCTGTAGTCGACCCACGCCGAAGCGGTCAGCGGCGACTTGTCCGCCACGGTACGCCCTTCACGACCGTCGTTGAGGCTTCGCCATTTGATCTGGTTACGCGAGACCGAGCCGAGCACACGCAGGTTGCGTGTGACATTGACCTTGCCCTCCAGCTCCACGCCTCGGGAACGCACCGAACCGCTCTGTACGCTGAAGCCCGAGTTGACCAGGTCGTCGGTCAGCATGTTGTCCTGATCGATCTGGTACACCGACAGCTGAATGAAGCCATCGACGAACGGCGGCTCGTATTTGATGCCCGCCTCATACTGCGTGCCAGTCGTCGGTTCGAATGGATTCTGCGCGGCATCGGTACCCGTCTGAGGCAAGAACGACTCGGCGTAGCTCACGTAAGGCGTCAGGCCATTTTCGAACTGGTAGCCCAGCCCGGCGCGACCGGTGAACTTCTCGTCCTTGATGTTCGAGTGACTACCGCTCAGGGGCGCCTTGTTGTCGGTTTCAGCGAAGTCATAGCGACCGCCCAGCGTCAGGAACCAATTGCCCCAGCGCAACTGCTCCTGGGTGTATAGGCCCGTCTGGGTCACAGTGTTATCCCAACGATAAGGGCCGGTGAACGTGAACGTGCTGCCGTACACCGGGTTGTACAGGTCGATGCCCGCGCCATTGCGGTCATAGCGGCCGAGAAACGTGGAGTTGAAGTGGTAGTAATCCACACCGAGCAGCAGCGTGTGCTCCAACTCTCCGGTGGTGAATTTGGCCTGGGCGATGTTATCCAGGCCGAAGACCTTGTTGGTCTGCGCCCAGTCAACGCCGAAGCGTGTCTGGTAGCTGTTGTCGTTCAGCCCGGTCACCGGATTGGTCGGGAAGGCATAGCCATGCAAAGGCGCCACGTAACGGTCGTCGACGTAGGCGTAGCGCACGTTCTGCTTCAGTGTCCAAGTATCGTTGAGCTGATGGGAAAGCTCGTAGCCGACCACGAATTGCTCTCGGTCATAGGTGTTCAAGCCAGGCTCGCCGAGGTACAGCGAACGACTGATACGGCCATTGCTCGAGGGGTATAGCGTACCCTCGGCGGGAAGCCCCTGCGCCTCAGGGGTGTCGCGGTCTTTCTGGTACTGCGCGAACAGGGTCAGACTGGTCTGCTCATTGGGCAGCCAGGTCAGACTCGGCGCCAGTAACAGGCGATTCTGATCGGCGTAGTCGATCTGCGAATCGACATCCCTCAGCAATCCGGTCACGCGATAGAGAAACTCGCCCTGATCGTCGATGGAGCCGGCAAAGTCGAAAGCCCCGTATTTGCGGTCCTGAGTCCCGCCACCGAGAACGATCTCATGCACCGGCTGGTCGGTGGGCCGCTTGCTGACCAGGTTGACGATTCCGCCCGGCTGGTTCTGCCCGTACAGCACGGAGGCCGGCCCCTTGAGCACTTCGATACGCTCCAGGGTGTAAGGATCGATCTGCAGCGACCCACCGGTGCTGCCACCCCCATAGGGCAAGTGCAGGCCATCGAGATACAAGGGCGTTGGCGTGAAACCGCGCGAGGTTGGCTCGTCGAAAATCTTGACCCGATCGGCGAAGCCACCACTGGTCATGCCTGCGGTATAGCGCAGGGCCTCGGTCACGCTTTGCGAGCCGCGTGCCTTGATCTCGTCCTGGGTCACGACGTTGATTGTCTGGGGAATTTCGCTCATTGCGGAGTCGGTTTTGCTACCCGTGGCACTGCGCTTGGCCACGTAACCCTCGACCGGCCCACGTGCAGTTTCGCCGGAGTGCCCGGAGATAACCGAGGGTGCAAGGTTGAGGCTGCTCGACGCATCGCTGCGCCGCACCAGCACATAGACACCATCCCCCTGAGGTGCCGCCTCAAGCCCGGAACCTGCCAGCAATGCTGCCAAGGCTTGCTGGGCGTCGTATGCACCGTTCAAGCCGGGCGAGGGGAGACCCGCCGTCAGCTCTGGAGTGAACTGCACGGTAATCCCGGCTTCGGCAGCAAAACGGTTCAGTGCCTGGTCGAGGCTGCCAGCCTGGATCTGATAGTGGCTGGCCCGTTCGGCCTGCACGTGCACGGATTGCATACCGACCGTGGCGGCAAGCAGAGAAAGCGCCAGTACCTGGCGAACGCCTGTGGTCCGTTTCATCGAATCGAAGTCCTGTTGTTGGGCAAATTTCCTGTTCAGGACTGATGAGCGAGAAAAAAGGGCCAAGTATTTTCAAGTCACACGAATCAATGCCCGCGCACCGTCACCCAATACGTCGTGCGCCGTTCGACCCTCACCGGCAAGGTCACCGGCAATGCAGCGAGGATGGCATCGCTTTGGTCGAGCTGGAACGTGCCACTGATGCGCAGGTTCTTCACCTCAGGCGTGCAACGCAGCCAGCCGGCACGGTAGCGGCCGAGTTCAGCGAGAAACTCGCGTAACGGCATGCCGTCGGCGACCAACTGCCCACGGATCCACGCGGCAGCGTCTTCGCTGACCGATGAAGCAGTTCCAGCCTCCTGCTGGCTGAAACGCACCTGCTGACCCGCAACGATCGTCACCCCCTTGCCGCGCAGCGGATCGACACGTACTGCACCCTCGAAAACGGCGAGATGAGTCAGCGCCCGCTCATCCAGACGACGAACCGAGAAGCGTGTACCGAGCGCCTGCAAGCGCCCCTGCCCGGTTTCCACTCGCAGCGGCTGGCCGGCATAAGCGGGGTCTTTTCCACTCTCGATAAGCACTTCGCCCCGGCGCAGCACGATCAGGCGTTGCTGCTCATCGAAACGTATGTCGATAGCGCTGCCGCTGTTCAGGTACACGCGGCTGCCGTCGGCCAGTTTCAGCTCTCGCCGCTCGCCAACACCGCTGCGTTGGTCGGCCAGCCATTGCTGGCGTTCGTTCAGCCTATACGTCGCAAGGCCCAGCGGCGCGATCATCGCGAGCACCAGCAGGGTCTTGAGGGCCTGGCGCCGCTCACGGCCAAGTGCACTCATCGCAAGGGAGGGAGGCAAAAGACCCAGGCGCTCCTGCACCAGGCGCACCCGCTGCCAGGCACGTTCATGTTCGGGGTTGGCCTGGCGCCAGCGCTCACAGTCACGCACCTGTCGCGCATTGGCATCGCCACTGTGCAGCAGCATCAGCCAATACGCGGCCTGTCGGGCAACCTCGCGGTCGATGGCAGCGTCCATGCTCATTCCACGTACAGCACGCAGGCTTCGAACGCTTGGGCCATATAGCGCTTGACCGAGCGTTCGCCGATCTCGAGATGGCGCGCGATCTGCGCGTAGTTCAAGCCTTCGAGTTGGGACAGTAGAAATACCTGACGCACCAGAGGGCGCATGCGATTGAGCAAGCAGTCGACCTGTTCCAGGGTTTCCTGGATCAACACCAGCTCTTCAGCGGAGAGCGTGGCATCCCCCGGCAAAGCCGCCAGGGCCTCCACATAGGCACGCTCGAGAGAGAGGCGGCGAAAGTGGTCATGCACCAGATGCCGACCAATGGTTGCAAGATAAGCCCTGGGCTTCTCCAGATCAGGTAGACAACCTGTCTTCTGTCGAACACCCAGCAAACGCACAAACACATCCTGGGCAAAATCCGCGGCCTGGCTGGAACTGCCCACGCGCCGGTAGAGCCAGCCCTGCAGCCAGGAACTGTGCTCGCGATACAGCCCACTTACGATGTCATCCGCCATGACCGCCTCCCTTGAGGCCGCAGACATTAGATGATAATAATTCTCACATCAATTAGAACATTCAACTCGCACGCTGAACGAAATGTGCTGGGTGTTTTTATTCTTGAGGCAAATTGATACCAAGCTAATTATTGACTTTATCAACCAGCCTGACTAAGTTGACACCATCAACCAATTAGCCGATGACCATGACTGCCCGTTACCTAGCCGATCCGCTCCAGCAACTGACCCACGCTTATAAGGGCTACCTGCGTCGTAGCATCCAGAAAGCGGGTATCGCATTGCCGATCACCCACGTCAGAGCGCTCAGGGGCATCGCCCACAGCACCGACTGCACCGCGTTTGGCCTTTCCTCACACATGCGCCGGGACAAGGCGCAGATCACCCGTGTCCTCAACGACCTGCTCGACGCCGCGCTGATCAGCAAGCGTGAACACCCCCGGGACCGCCGCAGCCAGTTGCTCGAACTGACCCCGGCCGGCCAAGCCATCGTTCAGCAGATGCTGGAACTCGATGCACAGGCGACCCGGCACATGACCGAGGGCCTCGAACCCGAGCAGATCAATGCCTTCATCCACCTGGCCCGGCACATGACCGACAGGCTGAACGACCGTTAGGAGACCCCCATGTCACGCCCCACACCCCGTACCCTGCAGGTCATTGCCACGCGCTCCGTCACCCCGCACATGCTGCGCATCACCCTGGGCGGCGCGCAGATCGATACCTTTCCCGCCGACCAGGAAAGCGCCTACATCAAACTGATCTTCCCGGCTCCCGGCAGCGAGCGGAACCTGATGCGCACCTACACCGTGCGCCATCAGCGCGCCGACCAGTTCGACGTCGACTTCGTCCTGCACGAAGACGCCGGCCCTGCCTCGCAATGGGCGAAAGGCGCCCGGCCGGGCGACAGCATCCTGATCGGTGGCCCAGGCCCGAAGAAGCTGGTCGACAACGCAGCCGACTGGTTCCTCATCGTCGGCGACATGACCGCCCTGCCGGCGATCAGCGTCAACCTCGAGCAATTGCCCGCCGACGCTCGCGGCCACGCGGTCATCGAGGTGATCGACGAGCGCGATATCCAGCCGCTTCGCCATCCGGCCGGGGTCGAGCTGCACTGGCTGCTCAACCCACACCCCGGCGAGAACAGCAAATTGCTGGTCGACCAGGTGCGCCGACTGGACTGGCCTGCAGGCCGGCCAAGCATCTGGGCCGCCTGCGAGTTCACCGCCATGCGAGCCCTGCGCCAGCATTTTCGGGAGGAACGCCAGGTGGAGCGCAAGAACCTGTACATCTCCAGCTACTGGAAGCTTGGCAACAGCGAAGACCAGCACAAGTTGGCCAAGCGCGAGGATGCCGAAGCGCTGGGCGAGTGACTCCAGGCACCCACAGCGCCCGGCAGCCGGCCGCTTGAGCGCTACCCACATATGCCGGTCGGCAGCAATGTTGTGCCCATTGCCAGCAATCCTGTTACACTCGGGCCTTCCCGCCAGGCTTGCGCCCGGATGCTGACCCCAGAGGCCAGCAGTACCGGACGGGATTGCGCGCCCCACGTGCGATTCAAGCCAGGCACTACACCTATAGGGCCACGCCCTCACCAGACAGGATTGCACATGTCCTTTGCCTCCCTCGGTCTCTCCGAGGCTTTAGTCCGTGCGGTCGAAGCCGCCGGCTACACCCAGCCCACTCCGGTGCAACAGCGGGCCATCCCCGCCGCGTTGCAAGGTCGCGACCTGATGGTGGCGGCCCAGACGGGTACAGGTAAGACAGGCGGTTTCGCACTGCCGATCCTCGAGCGACTGTTCCCCAACGGTCACCCGGATCGCGAACAGCGCCATGGCCCGAAACAGCCGCGCGTGCTGGTGCTCACCCCCACCCGCGAACTGGCCGCCCAGGTGCATGACAGCTTCAAGCTGTATGCCCGCGACCTGAAATTCGTCAGCACCTGCATCTTCGGTGGCGTCGGCATGAACCCACAGGTACAGGCACTGGCCAAGGGCGTCGACGTCCTGGTCGCCTGCCCGGGTCGCCTGCTCGATCTCGCCGGGCAAGGCAGCGTCGACCTGTCCCACGTGGAAATCCTCGTGCTGGACGAAGCCGACCGCATGCTCGACATGGGCTTCATTCACGACGTGAAGAAAGTCCTCGCCCGCCTGCCGGCAAAGCGTCAGAACCTGCTGTTCTCGGCGACCTTCTCGAAAGACATCACCGACCTGGCCGGCAAGCTCCTGCACAACCCGGAGCGCATCGAAGTCACGCCGCCGAACACTACCGTCGAGCGTATCGAGCAGCGTGTATTCCGCCTGCAGGCCAGTCACAAACGTGCCCTGCTCGCTCACCTGATCACCGCTGGCGCCTGGGAACAGGTTCTGGTGTTCACCCGTACCAAGCACGGCGCCAATCGCCTGGCCGAGTACCTGGACAAGCACGGCCTGCCTGCCGTGGCGATTCATGGCAACAAGAGCCAGAACGCCCGCACCAAGGCCCTGGCCGACTTCAAGGCGAACAAGGTCCGCATCCTGGTCGCTACCGACATCGCCGCCCGTGGTCTCGACATCGACCAACTGCCTCACGTGGTCAACTTCGAACTGCCCAACGTCGAAGAAGATTACGTACACCGCATCGGCCGTACTGGCCGTGCTGGCCGTAGCGGTGAAGCGATCTCCCTGGTTGCCCCGGACGAAGAGAAGCTGCTCAAGGGCATCGAGCGGATGACCAAGCAGAAGATCCCGGACGGCGACCTGATGGGCTTCGATGCCAGCAAGGTCGAGGCCGAGCGCCCGGAAGTGCGCGAACCTCAGAAGCCACGCCCACCACGCGGCGCCAAACCTGAAGGCGGCGGCCGCAAGGACAAGGGCAAGGACGGCGGCAAAGCCAAGACTCAAAGCAAAGCCAGGCCCGCTCGTGAGCAACAACCACGGAGTACGGCTCGAGCCGCCGCGCCAGCAGTACCTGCGTTGCCTCCGGATCGTGCGCCCGACGAGTTCCGCGACGACGAGATCGACAACTTCGGCAACCGTGCCGACTACGTGAGCCCGAACCAGAACAACGGCCAGGGTCGCGGTCGTCGCCCCGGTGCCGCCGGCAGCGGCCCAAGCGCCAGCAATGGCGTTGGCCAGGGCCCTCGTGGCCAGGGCAAAGGTCCCCGCAGCGGTGGCGGCGGAGCTGGCGCAGGCAAGCGTCAGGGCCAGGGGCAAGGCGCCGGGAAGGGGCGTGGCGGTGCGGGTAACCGCGGTCGCGGCCAGCAGCGCGATACCACGACCTCACTGAACCGCGATGAGCTGCCGCGTCAGGAGCCTGCAGTGCGCAGTAGCCGTGACAAGCAACCGGTGATCGTGCACAAGAGTTCGCGCAGTGACCGCCTGCCGACCCCCGAGCAGCTCGACGAGTTGCAAAGCAGCCGGCCCCGTGGCGAGAAGCCTGCCCTGCTGACCCGCAATCGCGACAGCTGAGCAATGGCTCATTGAAAACGCCGGCCTCGTGCCGGCGTTTTCGTTTGCGTGGAAGCTACACGGCGAAGATCACCCGGGCAGGGATCTGGCCGGCCTGAGGAAACGCTGCTCGACCACTTCCGCGCCCCACTGCCTCCCCCGGCACGCCTCCACCAAGCCGAAATCGAACGACTCGTAAAGTCGTCGCGCCGCGTCCAGCCCCTGGAACGTCCACAATTGTGTGGCGCTGAAACCCTGCCGGTCGCAGAACACCAGGGCCTCGCTCAGCAACCGGCGGCCAAGGCCCGCGCCGCGCCAGCCATCGTCGATGACGAACCAGCGCAGGTGAGCCTGATTGTCGCTCAGGTGCTCGCCATCAATGGCGACCGACCCTACTATTTTGCCTTCCTGCATGGCCAGCCACAGGCCGTTGCGGGAATTGCCCAGGCGGCCAGTGAACTCGGCCATCCCGTTCGCCACCTGCGCCTCGAAGAATTGCCCGAAGCCCCAATGCAGGGAATAGAAATCGGCGTGCATCTCGGCCACGCGACCGATGCAACCCGGCCGGTAGCCCATCTCGATGCGCACGAGCTCGGCAGCTCCCGGCGCTCCCAGGCGCCGTGCCTCCAGTGCCTGGGCATAGGTCGCCAGTCCTTGCGCCACCGTGTGCTGCTGCGCCGGACTCAGCCGTTGCAAGGCCGCCCCCACCTGCTGCCGACCGAAAGCCTGGATGGCAACCAGGGTGCGCTGCCCCTGCGCGGTCAGGATCAGCGGCTTGGCGCGACCGTCCTCGCCCCGAACGGCTTCCTGCAACTCTCCGGCCTCCGCCAGCTTGCGTACCATGCGACTGATGCTGGACTTATCCAGACCGAGGCAGTCGGCGAGTTGGGCCGAGGTCATGGCACCACGCGCGCCGATTTCCAGCAGCGCATGCACGGCCGAAGGCGGGTAGTCGGTGGCAGCCAGCGTGGATTGCATGAATCCCAACTCGCGCACTATGGTGCGCGATGACGCGCGTATCGCGTCGACCAGGGAAATTTCGGTGTGGGACATCGTCGGGATCTCGCCAAATAGTTGCACGATACAACTATAAAGGCGACAGACCTTCGCCGTCGAGAACAATGAATGGGGCGGCTTCGCGAAACCTACTGGAGAAGTCTTCGACGCCACTCGCGCTAGCCTGGGGAATGACTGCCAGGCATGGCAGGCAATAAAAAACCCGCCGAAGCGGGTTCTTCCTGATCATGGTCAATCATCCCTGACCTGAACGCCTCCATGCGCTGCAACGAGTAGACTAAGCGGCGGGCGGCTCGATGGAGCCAGGCAGCGCGCCGCCGTGAAGCCTTTCCAAGGGCGCCTGCTCTAGCTGTGATCTCTCAGTAGGTTGTTCATCCGGGGCATTCCCGGAATTCTGGAAGTGCGACCAACCAAGCACTCCAGGAGCCCCGGATGAACCTACATAAACATGCCCGTCTTACACCTCGAGGTCGAGCCCTTCTTATCCAACGTATCGAGCAAGGCTTGCGTGTCGAAGATGCTGCGCAGGCGGCGGGCGTAAGCGTTCGAACCGCCTACAAATGGCTCAGACGTTTTCGGGAGGAAGGTGAGGCGGGTCTGCAAGATCGTTCATCGCGACCCAGACACTGCCCACACGCCACTTCAGACGCTTTGCGTGAGCGTCTTGTCG
>NZ_FNDG01000033.1 GCF_900100535.1 Phytopseudomonas flavescens | reverse complement strand
GTCCTCGCAACCTTTATTTTCGTCTAACTCCTTGTTTAAAAAGAAGTTTTCAGATCAGGCAGCGCCGGAAGTGGTGCGCATTATAGGCCCCCTCGTTTTATGGTCAAGGGGTTATTTCAGGTTTTTCGCGCAATCGACCAAAGCCCGATAATCGAACGCTTTGCCCGGACCGTTCTCGGCAAGTGATTGACCAAATTAACCAGTTGGTACATTTTAGACTGAGCTTTATCAGCGGCCCACAATAACAACAGGAAGCAGCATGGCTCCCATCATCCTTATCCTCAATGGCCCGAATCTGAATATGCTCGGCACCCGTGAACCAGAAACCTACGGTCACGAGACCCTGGCCGACATATCCCGTCTTTGTGCCGAGACAGCCGAGGCCCTTGGCCTAGCTACCGAGTTCCGCCAGACCAACCACGAAGCCGAGCTGATCGACTGGATTCACAAGGCGCGTCGACGCTGCGCAGGCATCGTGATCAACCCGGCAGCCTGGACCCATACGTCGGTGGCCATACGCGACGCGCTGGTCGCCAGCGAGCTGCCGGTAATAGAGGTGCATCTGTCCAACATGCACAAGCGTGAAGCCTTCCGCCATCACTCCTTCGTCTCATCGATCGCGCTGGGCGTCATCTGCGGCCTGGGTAGCGGCGGCTATCGCGCAGCGTTGCAACACTTCAGCCAACTCATTAAAGGATGATGCCCCCATGACGACCCATACACCGAGCATCCTCGCCGGCCTCATCGGTGCAGGCATCCAGGCTTCCCGCACGCCGGCCATGCATGAACACGAAGGCGACGCCCAGGGCATTCGCTACTTATATAGGCTGATCGACCTGGATCAGTTGCGGCTCGACAGCAGCGCCCTCGCCGATCTGCTGAGCGCGGCCGAACGCATGAGTTTCACCGGGCTCAACATCACCTTCCCGTGCAAGCAGGCGATCATTCCCCTGCTCGACGAGCTGTCTGATGAAGCCAGAGGAATTGGCGCGGTGAATACCGTCGTCTTCAAAGACGGCAAACGGATCGGCCACAACACCGACTGCCTGGGTTTCTCGGAAGGCTTCCGTCGTGGCCTCGGTGGCGTGGAGCGCAGCCAGGTGGTACAGATGGGGGCTGGCGGTGCAGGTGCCGCAGTAGCTCACGCCTTATTGAGTGAAGGCGTTGGTCAATTGAGCATTTTCGACGTCGAGCTTGAGCGTGCTCAGGCACTGGCAACCAATCTCAACGAGCACTTCGGTTCACCACGTGCTCAGGCCGGCAGCGATCTGACCACGGCAGTGGCAAGCGCCGACGGCCTGGTCAACACCACCCCCATGGGCATGGCCAAGCTTCCGGGCATGCCGATTCCCAAGGCACTGCTGCGCCCGGCGCTGTGGGTCGCGGAGATCGTCTACTTCCCGCTGGAAACGGAGCTGCTCCGCGAAGCCAGGGCCATTGGCTGCAGAACGCTGGATGGCGGCAACATGGCGGTATTCCAAGCGGTGAAAGCATTCGAGCTGTTCAGTGGTGTCGAAGCGGACGCACAACGCATGCTCGATCATTTCCACCGCATGAACGGTTGATGGCTGCAGGCCGGTCGTCGACGATGGCCGGCCTGGGATCAGCGCGTGATGTAGCGCAACACCGCCTCGCAGATCATGTTCTTGTGACGGAGCTTGACCTGCTCGTCCGGCAGGTCGATCTGGAATATCTCGCCGAAGGTGTGCCGGTTGGATACGCGGTAGAAGCAGAAGGAGCTGATCAGCATATGCACATCCAGCGTATCCAGCCCCTCTCGAAACACGCCTTCCTTCTCGCCGCGCTTGAGGGTTTCGCCCAGCGTCAACAGCACCACATTGCTCATCCGGCGGATTTCCGGTGACTGCTTGACGTACTCGCCGTAGTGAATGTTCTCGATACTGACGATGCGCACGAAATCCGAGTTACGGTCGTGATGATCGAAGGTGAACTCGACCAGGCGGCGAATGGCATCCGGCGGTGGCAACTCGTCGAGGTGCAAACGCCGCTCGGTGCTGCGGATATCCCCGTACAGCTTGCAAAGCACCTCGACGTAAAGCTGCTCCTTGCTGCCGAAGTAGTAGTAGATCATGCGCTTGGACGTCGCCGTGCGCTCGGCGATGGCATCGACGCGCGCGCCCGACAGCCCCTGTTGGACGAACTCGGTAATGGCCGCCTGCAGGATGTTCTCCCGGGTCTTTTCCGGATTGTTCTTGCGCGGCTTGCGGGGCGCCGCAGCCAGTTCATCGGGCGCAGGCTCAAGGGAAACGGTCATGGAGGTACTCATCGTGGCCTTTCTTATTGTTGATCCTGCACGTGGACGGCGGGTAGGGGCTACAGCCGATACCCGCCTGAAGAAGCGCTCAGAGCTTCGCCGGACGTACGCTACCGCTGCGCGCTTTGGCCATCGCCGCCAGGCGGACGGCGACGTTGGCGGCACCGTAGCCGACATAGCCGTTCTTGCGCTGGATGATTTCAAAGAAGAAGCGCTCTTCGAACGCTTCGGTGTACACGTGAAACAGCTCACCGCCCTGGGCATCGCGGTCGTAGAGCACATTGTAATATGCCAGTTCGCTGAGGAACTCGTCGTCGAAATCGAAGCGTGCGGCCAGATCGTCGTAGTAGTTGAGGGGAATGTCCAGCAAAGGAACGCCCGCCTCCTTGGCCCGCGCGACTTCCTTGAAGATGTCCTCGCAGGAAAACGCGATGTGATGCACGCCTGAACCACGATAGCTGGAGAGCGCGTGGGCAATGGCGGTATTGCGGTTTTCGGAAATGTTCAGCGGCAGACGCACCGAGCTGCAGCGGCTACGCAGCGCACGGCTCTTCACCAGACCGTAGGGGTCGGGCAGGACCACTTCGTCATCGGCCTCGAAGTCCAGCAGGCTCTTGTAGAACAGCACCCAGCTATCCAGGTTGTCGGCCGGCAGGGCCAGCGCCATGTGATCGATGCGTTGCAGGCTGCCGGCTTGCACTGCGTTCGGATCGAGCTTGAAGTCGATGTCGTAAATGCTCTGCCCTGCCTCGGCCTGATCGACCAGGTAGATCAGGCTGCCATCGGGAGCACGCATCGCCGGAATTTCCCGCTCGTTCGGCCCGACCAGCCCACGATATGGGTGACCACGATAATCACGGGCGCGCTGCAGCGCCGACGCACTGTCCTTGACCTTCAACGCAGTCGCGCACAGAGACGGGCCGTGGGCCTCGAAGAATCCATGGGCGAAGGAATACGGCTCGGCATTGAGGACGATATTGATATCCCCCTGGCGCAGCAGGCTGACGTCCTTGGAGCGGTGCTGCCCGGCCCTGGCGAAGCCCAGTCGTTCGAGCCAGCCCGACAGCTTGGCGCCAGCCGCTTCATCGACCGCGAACTCCAGGAATTCGACGCCATGATAGCGACTGGCTGGCGGCGTGGAGAACAGCATGTCGAGGCTCGGCGCTTGCTCATCCGTCGCCAGCAACTGGCGGGTCTTCTCTTCGAGATAAAGCAGCGAGCGCAAGCCATCCACCGCATTGGCCCGGGGCGGAGCGGCGCGAAAGCCATCGTTGAAGACTTCCAGCGATAGCGGGCCGTCATAACCCGTGCGAATGATCGGTGCGAGAAAACCTGGCAGGTCGAACTCGCCCTGACCGGGGAAGCAGCGGAAATGGCGGCTCCACTCCAGCACGTCCATCGCCAGGACGGGGGCGTCGGCCATCTGCACGAAGAAGATCTTGTCGCCAGGGATATCGGCGATCGCCGCAGGGTCGCCTTTCAGCGACAAGGTGTGGAAACTGTCGAGAATGACGCCGACCGCAGAATGATCCGCCTGGCGCACCAGGTTCCATACCTGCTGGTAGGTGTTGACGTGGCGGCCCCAGGCCAGTGCCTCGTAGCCGATGCGCAGGCCGCGTGCACCAGCACGCTCGCCCAGCAGACGCAGATCGTCGATCAGGATGTCTTCGTCCCCGAGCGAGTCGGCCGCGACGTTGCTGCATACCAGCACCAGGTCGGTGCCGAGCTCCTGCATCAGATCGAACTTGCGCTCGGCGCGGTCGAGGTTGCGCTGCAGGCGGTCACGGCGACAGCCTTCGAAATCGCGAAATGGCTGGAACAGCGTGATGGCGATGCCCAGGTCCGCGCACATCTTGCGAATGTCTCGCGGGCTGCCCGCGTAGTACAGCAGGTCGTTCTCGAATATCTCCACACCGTCGAAGCCCGCAGCCGCGACGGCTTCGAGTTTTTCCGGCAGGGTTCCGCTCAAAGAAACGGTGGCGATCGAGCGATGCATACTTCAGCTCCTTGTGGATAGCGACCTCTGCGGATCGCGTGGTGACCTCGGCCAAACTCCAGCAAGCGTAGCCGACAGGGTGCTCGCCACTCGGCGAGAGTGGCCACTCGATCTGCCGGCAGTTCGGTTTACCGGGGCTGCGGCGATTATTCGCGCGCACATGAGAGGCAGCAATTCAAAGTGTACGAACCAGTTAGTATTCCGTGCGTTTATCGAACATAAGGCCGTTTATCGAATTGACCAGGTTCGCATTTCTCCCTGACCATGGTTGCCACTGCGGACACCTGATGCCTCGAAGGTCAGACCCACAGACGGCCTTGCACGGTCCATAACAATTTCAAGAAAACGAGTACATCGCATGCTCACTTCCCAGTGCCCTAATACACGCATACCATTCGCACGCTTTCTGACCCTCACCCGGTCGGTTGCGACTCCGCGCGCCCTACCCTGACTCGCGAAGCTCCGCTCGATCAAACCCGACAGCGACCGACCTGCTGCCCCACAAGGGACGGTTCGCGCATGCCGGCGCTCGACTCGAACACTTGCTGCTGACTCGTTCAGGGCTCTAAAAATAACGGAGACAAAGATGGCTAACCCCTCACGTTCACAAGCCAAGAAAGCTACTGCCAGCGGCTGGGTCGGCTCCGCGCTGGAGTATTACGACTTCTTCATCTACGCCCAGGCGGCGGCGCTGATTTTCCCGCAGATCTTCTTTCCCAATACCGACCCCAAGATGGCCATCGTGGCCTCGCTGGCCACCTACGGCGTAGGTTACCTGGCACGCCCGGTCGGTGCCTTCGTTCTCGGCCACTGGGGTGACACCCGCGGTCGCAAGAACGTGCTGCTGCTGTGCATGTTCCTGATGGGCATTTCGACCATGGCCGTGGGCCTGTTGCCGACCTACCACGACATCGGCTTCCTGGCCCCGGCCCTGCTGGTGGTGTTGCGCCTGATTCAGGGTTTTGCCGTGGCGGGTGAAATCTCGGGGGCCAGCTCGATGATCCTCGAGCATGCGCCATTCGGACGACGCGGGTTCTACGCCAGCTTCACCCTGCAGGGCGTGCAGGCTGGCCAGGTACTCGCCGCTGCGGTATTCCTGCCACTGGCCTACTTCATGCCGACCGAGGCGTTCAACGACTGGGGCTGGCGTATCCCGTTCCTGCTCAGCGCCTTTGTGCTACTGGCAGGCTTCATCATCCGCCGCGAAGTTCATGAGACCCCCGCCTTCGTCAACGAGGAGAGCAAGCAGAAGATCGCCAAGTCGCCGATCTCCGAAGCGTTCAGCACCAGTTGGAGAACCATGTTTCTGGTCATGGTCATGGCGCTGATGAACGTCATCCCCGTAGTGGCCACCATCTTCGGTGCGGCTTACGCAGTGCAACCAGCGTATGGCATCGGCTTCGACAAGAGCGTGTATCTGTGGATTCCGGTGGTGGGCAATATCGTCGCGGTATTGGTGATCCCCTTCGTCGGCAACCTCTCCGACAAGATCGGCCGCCGTCCGACCATGATCACCGGTGCGCTGGGCTCGGGCCTGCTGGCCTTCGGTTACCTGTACGCCATCAGCATCGGCAACGTGCCATTGGCATTCATCATGTCGCTGCTGATGTGGGGCGTGGTGTACCAGGGCTACAACGCGGTGTTCCCAAGCTTCTATCCGGAGTTGTTCCAGACCCGCTACCGCGTCTCGGCCATGGCCATCGCCCAGAACATCGGCACCATGCTGACGGCCATGCTGCCAGCGGCATTCGCCATGCTGGCACCGCCCGGCTCGGACAACATTCCGCTGTTGATCGGCGGGCTGGCCTTCGGCATCACCTGCCTCTGCGCGATCGCAGCCTTCATCGCCCCGGAAACCTACCGGATACCGATGGCCGACCTGGGCAAGCCGGGCGCCAGGCCGATGGACAAGGCCGAGTATGAAGCCGCGCGCAAGAACAGCCTGGACAGCAACAGCCACTGACGGGCTGGCACGAACGTCACGTACAAAACAGCCAGGGATGGCGAGCCCGCAAAAAGAAGGCCCTTCAGGGGCCTTTTTTCATGGCCGCGTCCAGGCGTGGCTCAACGCTTTCTGCGTTGCTGATAGGCAGCGGCCAGGCCACTCAGACAAATGATGGCGATACCGACCTTGGCACTGTTTTGGGGGTCATGACCGAAAATAACCAGGCCCAGCAAGCCGGCGAAGACGATCTGGCAGTAGCCGAACGGTGCCAACAGCGCTGGAGCCGCGTGACGAAAAGCCTTGGTCAGCATCAGGTGAGCGAACATGCCACAGCCACCCAACGCCAGCATCAGCGGCAAATGTCGCCACTCCGGCAATTGCCAGAAGAACGGCACCAGGCAGCTCATCACCAGGGTGTTGAGCAGGCCGGTAAAGAAGTTGCTGGTGGTCGGCGTGTCGTACTGGCTGAGCATGCGCGTCAGCAGTTGATAGGCGGCGAAGCAGGTCGCCGAACAGAGCGGCAGCAGGATCGCTGGCGTGAACAGTTCACCGCCGGGGTGGACGATGATCAGCACCCCACAGAAACCGACCAGTACCGCAGCCCATTGGCCACGGCTGACATGCTCGTTGAGCAGCGGCACCGAGAGTGCGGTGACCATCAGCGGAGCGAGGAAGTTGACCGCCGTCGCTTCCGCCAGCGGGATGTACAGCAATCCCGTGGTGAAGAACAGGCTGCAGCCCAGCAGACAGATCGCCCGCAGCGCCTGCAGGCCGGGGCGCTTGCTACGCAGCACGCGCAGGCCGGATTGCGGCAGGAAGATGCCGGCCATCAGCAGCGTGTGCACGACATAACGTGCCCATACCACCATGATCACCGGATACAGGCTGGACAGGTACTTCGACAACGCGTCATGGCTGGCGAACAGGAAGGTCGCCAGCACCACCAGGCCGATGCCCTTGAGGGGATGGTTGACACCTGACAGCGAACTCGGGGTACTCATGGGAACTCTCGTGATTCAGACATGATTCCGGTAGCAGGCTAACTATATAGCCCGTCCAACCCTGCTCAACAGCCAGCAGGGTACCTCTAAAAACTCGACCAGACCGATGACAGCCCCACGAAAACAGGCAGCGCGGGTTAAAAGCCGCGCCGCTGGGCGAACGCAGAGAATCGACAGCACAGCTTGCGAGCAGCCAATGAGCATGTGGCTGGGCGGGCGATCCAGCCTGTTTCAACGCTGCGATGCCTCTACAGAAGGCGCCCCGCAGCCGAGGCGTTCGGCTGCACTGAGCAGCTACCGGTGGCCGTGCACCTTTGCCAGCAACACCCGCGCCTTGTCGAGGGCCGCCCTCGCCCGTTGCTCGGCGCTGACGCCCCGTTCCAGCAAATGCCGGGTGGGAATTTCCAGGCTCAAGGGAACACTGGCCGGTAGACAACGCAACAGCCCTGCCAGGTCACAATCGCCTTCACCCGGAAAGCGCCGCTCATGGCGTGCCTGACGCAGAATTTCCGCCATGTCGTCGGGTCGCGGCCCCGCTACGTCGCACAATTGGGCATAGCGCAAGCGCGAAGGTTCCACCTCCTGCAGATCCTCCAGGCGTGAAGACGAACGGTCGAAATGAAAGGCGTCGACCAGCACGCAGCCGTTGTCGCGCGCAGCACGGCGCACGATGCGCACCGCCTGTTGCAGATTGGCCACATCCGTCCAGGGCATGAACTCCAGATGAGGATGCAGGCCATAGACGGCTGCCCGGTCACATAATTCGGCGAAGTTATCGGTCAGGCGTGCCTCGTCAGGGTCATTGCCGGCCACCAGCACTTCACTGGCGCCGAATTCGCCACCCGCTTCGAGCACCGCCTCGAAGTCACTGCAACGGGTTTGCGGCTTAAGGCGCAGAATCTCGATATCCAGCACACCAACACCGGTATCACGCAGGCGCCTGGTTGTCCGCTTGCGCAGCTCAAGGTCGGCGATCAGGGGGAAGTGCTGTTCCTCTTCCGTCGCCGGGATCAACCGCAGGCCGACATGGCTGTACCCGGTGCGGGCGGCCACTTCGACCATCTCGGGTGGCGACAACTCCAGGACGGTCAGGCTGGCCAGGGAAAAAATGCGTTCGTTACTGTTCATGGACGCTCTCTCGGCGGTGACGAACCGCAATGATCTGCAACGCGCTCAGAAGCGCTCGGGAACACAAGCACTGGCATCGCGAGCCGCCCGACAGATCGCCTCGTAAAGCGCCAGGGTGTGGCCGGCATCGGCAGCACTCACCAGGGGTCGTTGTTCGCGGCGGGCAACGGCGATGAAGTGCACCAGTTGTCGATGCAGTGCCTCGTCGACCTCGAAAGGTTGGTCTTGTACCTGCAGCGGTTCGTGCCAACCGGCGCCCGGTGTGGCGTACGACCAGTACCTGAGCTGCGGAATGCTCAAGGCACCTTCGGTGCCTGCCAGCAGGTAGCATGGCTGGTCGGGTTGTCGTGGGTACACGGGGTTTTCGCCCGCGCTGAGCTCCCAGCTCCATGGCGCAGCCACCGCATCCGAGGCGGTCAGGCTGCCGAGAGCGCCATTGGCGAAACGCAGGATCACCGCCGCACTGTCTTCATTGGCGAAACCGCGAACGCTACTGCTGGTGATGGCCTGCACCTGCGCCACCTCACCACAGAGGTAACGCAGCAGATCGAGGTCATGAATCAGGTTGGTCAACAGCATTCCCGCACCGGGCTCACGACGCCAGGCAACCTCGTAGTAACTGTCCGGTTTCTGCAGTTGCCACAGTGCGGTGACCGTGGTCAGACGCCCCAGAACACCGCTCTGCAACAACTCACGGGCTTTGCCGATCAGCGGATTGTGGCGGCGATGATGACCGACCAGAACCGGTACGCCACTGCGCTCGACGGCCGTCACCAGTTCACGCACTTCATTCAGATTGACGCCGACCGGTTTCTCCAGCAATACCGGCAGGCCGGCTTCGACGCAGCGCAAGGCGGTCGTGACATGGGCCGCGTTGGGATTGGCGACGATTACCGCCTCCGCCAGGCGGCATTCGAGCAGGCTTTGCAGATCGCTGAAACAGGGCACATTGTCCGCCTGCGCCAGCTGTTTCGCCTGGGGCCCCGGGTCAACGATGGCACAGAGGGTTGCATCAGGCAGCTGACGCAGGTGCTGAAGATGTTGCCGGCCCATGATTCCGGCGCCGATCAGGGCGATGCGCAGTGGCGGTTTCAAGACGCGGATCCTTTTCTGATTATTTTCGGTAAGCCTAATGCTGACCGAAATAATTTAGAACCTGGTTCCACAATTAATCAATGCTCGCATCAGCCACCGGGCGTTAATCGAACGCTATCACCGAGCCCTCAAACGAACAGGCCTGACGCCTGGCTGGCAGCGGAAAGCTCCGCGGCAGACTCGATCAGGCACGGAACCAGTTCCTCCATGCGCTCGACCGGCATGCGTACGCTCGGCCCGGCGATACTCAGTACACCGATCACACTACCCTGCCGAGGATGAGTGATCACGGCGGCCAGCGCGCTGGTACCGACCGATGACGTCTCCACGACGGCGGCATAGCCGCGGGTCCGGGCCTGATGGAGATAACCGAGCAACTGGTCATTATCGTGGGGCGCGTTGGGGCCGAACTCATCGCTGTCGGCGATCGGCTGGCTCGCCACCAGGGCCAGCGCTTCTTCGTTGCTCAGGCTGGCCAGCCAGGCGTGACCCGAGGCGGTATAGCGCAGCGGCGCGTCTCGTCCCATATCCGGGTCGTAACGCAGGCCGGAGCGAGCCCCCTGGGATTTGGCGATCCAGGTCTGTCGCTCGCCCTCGATCACGCCGAGGCGTACCAGTTCGCCGCTTTGCCGCGCCAGGCGATCGAGAATCGGCTGCACGATGTCCGCGCCGCTGCTGGCCAGGTAGCGGAAGCCCAGGGCAACCAGTTTGGTCGACAGCCGATAATGGCTGCCCTGGGTCTCCTGCCGCACGTACCCCAGGCGAACCAGCTCGGCAAGCATACGGTGGGTAGCGCTCTTGGGAATCTGCAACTGCTCGGCCAATGCCTGCATCGGCACGTCGCCAGCGCCCGCCAGACATTCCAGCAGGTTCAATGCCCTTTCTATCTGGCTACCGGCCATGGTGTTGCCCTCGATGATTTTGCGAGATTCTAAAAGACATCGTCGTGCAGGCGGAACCACAGCATTTGCGGATACTGGTGATCGACGCCATTACCCAGCGTCTGGCTTGGCCACATGCTGCCGCCCAAGCCATAATCGAACGCCACGGTTGTACTAACCGGTTCGTTCTTGTTCGGTTACCGAACGAGAACACAGTTGGTGAATTGAATTACGAGAAATCACCGCACAGTATGCAATCCACGCGTGTCGAGTTCTTCGCCCAAGCGGCAATCCTCGGACAAGCACACGCTGAACCTATAAATATAAAAAGGTCACCCTCCATGCCGCAGCTCGACACTCCGTTCGCCCGTGGTAAACAGATGGTCCTCCGGGTCATCCGCTCCCTCGCTGACTCGCCCGGCGAAGACTGGTCATCGCTCTCTCCCGCCGCTATCTGCCTGCTCACACCTGCCACGCCGTCGCGGCTCGACACCGTGCGGCCACGGCATGCCCGGCAACGCGACTGAAGGAGAAGGCTGGATGACGGCGGGCATTGCCCCGCTGCACCGACGTGCCAGCGGGTGAATGCATTCGTCAGCGCCTTCAGGTTCCTGGCCGCTGCTCATGGGTTGGCCCGTGGACCAGTGCAGGCAAACCTCACCGGATGCCCGCGACGCCGCCCCCACCAGCACAGATAGCCCAGGCCGGGCGAACTCCGCCCAGCCTTCGTTCAACCGGGAAGCCCCGACGGGCGACCTCCGACCAATCGATGACAGATAAAACGATTCCGCACGCGCGGCAGGCACCCGTGTCCTGACATGAAGGAAAAACACTCATGAACCTGATCGATACTGCAGTTGGCAATCGCTTGCTGGCCCCATCACTGCTGGCGCTCTCGGTTGCCTGTGCGCTGCCGATGAGCGCCCGGGCCGAAGGCTTCGCCGACGATGCCAAGGTTTCCCTGAACCTGCGCAACTTCTACATCAACCGTAACTTCACCAACCCGGCCAATGCCCAGAGCAAGGCAGAAGAGTGGACGCAGAGCTTCATCCTCGACGCACGGTCCGGCTACACCCCGGGCGTGGTCGGCTTCGGTGTCGACGCCCTGGGCATGCTTTCGGTCAAGCTGGACGGCGGTGGCGGCACCTACGGCACCGGCCTGTTGCCGCGCCATGACGATGGCCGCCCGGCGGATGACTACGGTCGCCTGGCCCTGGCTGCCAAAGCCAGGATATCCAAGACCGAGCTGAAGGTCGGCGAATGGATGCCGGTGCTGCCGATCCTGCGCGCCGACGACGGTCGTTCCCTGCCGCAGACCTTCGAAGGCGCCCAGCTCACTTCCAACGAAATCGCCGGGCTGACCCTGTACGGTGGTCAGTTCCGCCAGAACAGCGAACGCAACAACGCCAGCATGGAGAACATGTTCCTCACCGGCAACAGCGCCACCAACGACTCCAACCGCTTCAACTTCATCGGCGGCGAATACACCTTCAACGACAAGCGCACGCTGATCGGCCTGTGGGGTGCCGAGCTCAAGGACGTCTACGAGCAACAGTACCTGCAGTTGACCCACAGCCAGCCAATCGGCGACTGGACCCTGGGCGCCAATCTCGGCTACTTCCAGGGCGAAGACGATGGCGCGGCTCGCGCCGGCAAACTGGACAACAAGACCTATTCCGGCCTGTTCTCCGCCAAATACGCCAGCAACACCTTCTATGTCGGCATGCAGAAAGTCAGCGGCGATACCGGTTGGATGCGCGTCAACGGCACCAGCGGCGGCACCCTGGCCAACGACAGCTACAACTCCAGCTACGACAACGCCAAGGAGAAATCCTGGCAGCTGCGTCATGACTTCAACTTCGCCGGTGTCGGCATTCCCGGCCTGACCCTGATGAACCGCTACATCAGCGGTAGCAACGTGCAGGTCGGCGCCATCGACGACGGCAAGGAATGGGGCCGTGAAACCGAGCTGGCCTACGTGGTCCAGAACGGCACCTTCAAGAACCTCAGCCTGCGCTGGCGCAACTCCAGCATCCGTCGCGACTACAGCAGCAACGAGTTCGACGAGAACCGCCTGATCTTCAACTATCCGCTATCGATCCTGTAACGCCTGAACCGCTGATCCAGTGTCACCCTTCGCCCGTCCTCGTGACGGGCTTTTTCATCGGGCGGCACGGGTAATCACGGGCATGCCTGCCTGCGGCTTGGCATGAAAGACGACGGGCACGCGAAAACGCCACTCTGGCAGGTAGCCAGGCGTCGAAGAGAATATTCGCAAGAGACACGACCCGAGCGGGTCTTGAAATGGAGGCGACCCTACCAGCCACACCCCGGCACACAATGTTCCCGCTGTGGCTGCTTCCTTCCGGATCTGACCAGGTTCACGGGTAATCGTTGCGAGGGGACCGGCAGGGCCACCATAACGCCGCTCGCCTTGCAGCGAGCCGGCGCCATTGTACCGGCTTGCGGCGAACTTACAACTGCTTCAAGCACTTAGCGTTCACTTGAGAGGCTATACCCGGAAACGCCCCAGCAACCGGGCCAGCTCACCGGACACCTCGGACAGCCGCTGGCTGGCTGCAGTGCTCTGTTGCGAGGTATCCGCTGCCTCGTCGGATAGCCGCGAACATCGCGGATATTGCAGCCGACTTCCTCGGTGACGCTGCTCTGTTGCTCGCAGGTCGTGGCGATCTGCGCTGCCATGTCATTGATGCGCTGCAGCGAATCGCCGGTATCGCTCGACGTGTGGTCGACACCGGCGGCCATTGTCCGCCTTGCACGGAAAGGACCGGTCAAAGCGAAAAACCGCGGGGCAGACACCCAATCGCGCAATACCGCGGGAATTTACCGTGAGCAGGTGGGTCACAATGAGGCCTGATCGGCTGAGCCCTGCGGCCTGGCCAATCGCTGATGATGCACGGGCATCAATCGATACCACACCCTTTCCATCCCAAGGAGCAACCCCATGGCCATTACCAAAGACCAATTGATCGGTGACATCGCAGAAGCCATCGACACGCCGAAGACCACCGTCCGCGCGGCACTCGATCAACTCAGCGAGATCGTCAGCGATGCCTTGGAAAATGGTGGTGAAATCACCCTGCCAGGTATCGGCAAACTGAAGGTCAGCGAGCGTCCGGCCCGCACCGGCCGTAACCCGCAGACTGGCAAGGCGATCGAAATCGCGGCCAAGAAAGTGGTGAAATTCGTACCGGCCAAGGCCCTGACCGACGCGGTCAACTGATCGATCGGCGGGGCGTCGTCAAGCGCCCCGCTACCTCCACGCAACGCCCCTCCCTCACACCGTCCCTGCGCCGATCCCCTCGGGCCGCGGCTGTCCCAAAGCCGGAGCCAAGGGCCACGTCGCCGATCTCATCGGCCGATTCTGACTGCGCGCGACCGGACGGACGCCACCAATGGGGACGAAAGGCCATGATGTAGTTCATCGCTGAAGGCATGAGGAGGACGCTGCTCGAAGCCGCAACGGGCGCTACTGATACCCACGCGCCGAGAAGAGCTTGCCTCGACGGCAACGGCCGATGGGAACGCACACTGCCAATGCACAGGCTTGCATGACGGATGAAAACCCATAACGCCAGGGAGACGTGCCATGCACTGGGGCCTGATATTTGAACGCCAGGACATTCATTCACGCTTTCAACAACTCCGCCACCCGCAAAAGACAGTTCTGGTGGCTGCCTATCTGTACAGGCAACTTCGGCTGATAGAAGACTTCGACCATGTTTATTCCGAACGCCTGTCAGCGCTTTTCTCAAGCGCCTTGAGCCTGATTGCCTCGGAGGAAAAGGAGGCACTGAAGGACATGGCCGATGCTATCGAAGCACAGATACCCGACACTGAAGAGTTCTCCGAGCAACAAGGCAGCCATGCACAAAATCTGATGATCGCCTTGCATTACCTGATCGCCTACAGCTTGAACGCCAGGGAGCCGGATCTCCGGCAATGCGTGAACATGTCTCTGCAAAACATAGACCTCCTCAACCACGAGAAGGACGAAAACTATGACCAGGCAGCGGTTATAGGCGCAGAAGCGGACGTCATGTCCACGCTCATCGGGCGGATGGTGCAGTGTTCACCAGGGAAACAGGTCGGTATCGATCGCCTTGGCGATATCGTCAAGGGCCATTGGATTTGAAAGATGGGCGCTCCAGAATCGTCGCGTTTTGTGCATTCAGTGATTTCGTCGAGCGTTAACACTCCGGCAGTGATAGCTGAGGCCATCTAGTCGAGAACTGCCAGGCTCTGGGGCAGCGCCCCGCTGCCTCCCCTGCCTGCACTCGACAACACTGAACCGACACCGACCTGGCGCCTCAAACGACGACACCCGTCAGAGGCAGGTTCGTCATGCCCGCAGAACGCGAACTCACCTTCCGCGCCCTGTTTTCAGGCGTACTGCTTGGCGCCCTGCTGACGCCTTCGAATATCTATTCCGGCTTGAAGATCGGCTGGTCGTTCAACATGTCGATCATCGCCCTGCTGGTCAGTTACGGGATCTGGCAGAGTCTGGTGCGTTGGCGCCTGGGCACCGCCTGGAGCCTGCGCGAAAGCAACATCAACCAGACCACCGCCTCGGCCGCCGCCTCGATCATCTCCGGCGGCCTGGTCGCGCCGATACCCGCCTACACCCTGTTGACCGGCCAGCAACTGCCCACCCTGCCGCTGATGGCCTGGGTATTCTCGGTGAGTTTTCTGGGTATCTGGGTAGCCTGGTACCTGCGCCGCAGCATGGTCGAGGACACGCGGCTGCGCTTTCCCGAAGCGGTCGCCACCCTGGAAACCATGCAACAGGTCTACAACCACGGCCGCGACGCCCTGCTGCGCCTCTATGTACTGGGCGCCGCCGCCATGCTCGGTGGCGTCATAAAGTGGGCCGATACGCTAGTGGCACTGCCACGCTGGTCGCCCTCGACGAGCCTCGAGCGACTTACCTTCAACTTCGACCCTTCCCCCCTGCTGATCGGATTTGGCGGCATCATCGGCATTCGCGTCGGTCTTTCCCTGCTGCTCGGTGCACTGATCGCCTGGGGTGGCGTGGCGCCCTGGCTACTCGGCAGTGGCCTGGTTGCCGTCGACGAAAACGTCAGCGGCCCACAGTTCGCCACGCTCGTGGAGTGGTTGCTGTGGCCAGGCGTGACCCTGCTGGTGTGCGCCACGCTCACCTCCCTGGCGCTGCGCTATCTCGGCAGCCGACGCCTGGCCAGGGCAACAGCCGAGCGCGCGAGGCAGGCTCCGGCAAGGCTGCCACTGGCCATGCTCGCCCTGGCTTCGCTGCTGGTGGTCATCCTGCAGGTCGTGCTGTTCGACATCGATCCGCTGATGGCCCTGCTCAGCATACCGCTGGCGGTCGTGCTCGCCTGCATGGCGGCCCGGGTGGTCGGCGCCACCGGCATTCCACCGATTGGCGCCACGGGCCAGTTGTCGCAGTTGACCTTCGGCCTGATCGCCCCCGGGCAGATGAGCGTCAACCTGATGGCCGCCAATACCGCCGGCGGCGCAGCCGGGCAATGCACCGATCTGCTCAACGACTTCCGGGTCGGCCATGCCATCGGTGCCAGGCCCCATAACCAGCTGATCGCTCAGTGCCTGGGCATCATCGTCGGCAGCATCGTCGGCGTGCTGGTCTACCAGATCCTGATTCCCGACCCGCAGGCCATGCTGATCACCGAGCAATGGCCCGCTCCGGCCGTGGCCACCTGGAAAGCGGTGGCCGAAGTGCTGGGCTACGGCCTGGCTTCGATCGACAGCAGCATCCGCTGGGCCATGCTGGTCGGCGCACTCTGCGGCGTGCTGTTCGGCACATTGGAAGCCGGCCTGCCCGTACAATCGGTTCTCGCCCGGCTGCTGCCGAGCTCGGCGGCTTTCGGCCTGGCTTTCATCATCCCCGCCTCCATCTCGCTGATGATGGCGCTGGGCGCCCTGCTCGCCTGGGTGATTCAGTCACGCTGGAGGAGCCTGGGCGAGCGCTTCACCATTGCCGCCGCGGCAGGCCTGGTGGCCGGGGAAAGCATCGTCGGGGTCGGCACCTCGTTCTGGATGATGTTCGTGGGCGGCTGAATGGTCAGGGCGGCGCTCCATCGCCATACGGCGATGGGTTGCACCCATGCCACGAGCATGCCTTGTGGGAGCGGGCCATGCCCGCGAAAGAATCGCGCGCATGGCGCGCTCCCACAGATATTAGCCTCGACCGACCGTTTATCCTGACGCCAGGCTAAGCACTACTCGACAGCAATACCGTAATCCGCCAGCCTGGCGACAAAGGCCTGCTCATCGAGTACGGCAACGTTCAACTCGTTGGCCTTGGCCAGCTTCGAGCCGGCACCGGGGCCGGCGACCACGCAGGTGGTCTTCGCCGAGACCGAGCCGGCGACCTTGGCGCCCAGGGCTTCGAGCTTGTCCTTGGCGATATCGCGGCTCATCACTTCCAGGCTGCCGGTGAGTACCCAGGTCTGACCGGCCAGGGGCAGGCCTTCGACCACCTTTTTCTCGCATTCCCAGTGCATGCCGAAATCACGCAGTTGCGCTTCGATGGCCCGTGCCCGCTCGGCATTTTCCGCCTTGGCGAAGAACTCCCGCACCGATTGCTTGGCCTTTTCGTTTAGCCCTTTCATGGCACTCAGGTCGAGCCAGTCGGCAGCGATCACACCGTCGAGGCTCTTGAAGCGCTCGGCCAGGTTCTTCGCACCGGTCGCCGCCACGAAGGGGATGTTCAGCTTGTCCAGCAGCCCGCCCAATGTCGTGCTGGCCGCGAACTCGGCGGACAGCCCACCCTGATCCTGCAGCTCCAGGCCACGCTCGAGAAGGTGCCTGATGACGGTTTGGTTGTGCTCGTCCTCGAAGAAACTGTGGATCTCGTGGGCGACCTCCAGGCCGACATCCGGCAGGTAGGTCAACACCTCGGGCAGCGCCTGGGTGACCCGTTCCAGAGAGCCAAGAGAACGGGCCAGCACCTTGGCCGTTTCCTCGCCGACATCGGGAATACCCAGCGCATAGATGAAGCGCGCCAGGCTCGGCCGCTTGCTGTCGGCGATGGCCTCGAGCAGCTTGCGGCTGGACACCTCGGCGAAGCCTTCGAGGCCGACGACCTGCTCGAACTGCAAGGTGTAAAGATCGGCGGGCGAGCCCACCAGGCCTTCGTCTACCAGTTGCTCGACACTTTTCTCGCCCAGGCCTTCGATGTCCATGGCGCGACGCGAGACGAAATGGATGATCGCCTGCTTGAGCTGGGCTGCGCAGGCCAGGCGCCCGACGCAACGATACACGGCCCCCTCGCTGACCGTTTCGCGGCCCTTGCTGCGCTTGATCAACTGGGTGCGCTCCACCGCAGAGCCGCACACCGGGCATTGCTCCGGCACGGCGATCGGGCTGGCACCCTCGGGACGGCGTTCGCTGACCACCTGCATCACCTGCGGGATCACGTCCCCCGCGCGGCGAATGATCACCGTGTCGCCGATCATCACGCCGAGGCGCGCGACCTCATCCATGTTGTGCAGCGTTGCGTTGGAAACCGTCACCCCCGCCACCTTGACCGGCTTGAGGCGCGCCACCGGCGTGACGGCACCGGTACGGCCGACCTGGAACTCCACGTCGAGCAGCTCGGTCAGCTCTTCCATGGCGGGAAACTTGTGGGCGATGGCCCAATGCGGGGTGCGTGAGCGGAAGCCCAGTTGCTGCTGGTCCTCGATGTTGTTGACCTTGAACACCACGCCGTCGATGTCGTAGGCCAGGCCCATGCGCCGCTCACCGATATCGCGGTAGTAGGCCAGACAATCTTCGACGCCTTTGGCCAGTTTCAACTCGGGGCTGATGGGAATACCCCAAGTCTTCAGGCGCTGCAGCATGCCGACCTGAGTGGTGGCCGGTTCGGCGCTGTGCTGGCCGAGGCCATAACAGCAGAACTCCAGCGGGCGACTGGCGGTGATCTTCGAGTCCAACTGGCGCAGGCTGCCGGCCGCAGCGTTACGCGGATTGGCGAAGGTCTTGCCGCCGTTCTCGGCCTGGCTGGCATTGAGCCGCTCGAAGCCGACGCGAGACATGAACACTTCCCCGCGCACCTCCAGTACATCGGGCCAACCGCTGCCCTGCAACTTGAGCGGCACGTTGCGGATGGTGCGCACGTTGACGCTGATGTCCTCACCGGTGCTGCCGTCCCCACGGGTGGCACCACGCACCAGCTTGCCATCGCGATACAGCAGGCTCACCGCCAGGCCGTCGAGCTTGGGCTCGCAGCTGTATTCGACGTCAACGCCACCACCGAACAGATCACCGCCCTGCAAACCGAGACCGCTCTGCACGCTGCGATCGAAAGCGCGCAGGTCATCTTCCTCGAAAGCGTTGCCAAGGCTGAGCATCGGCACTTCATGACGCACCTCACCGAAGGCACTGAGCGCTTCGCCACCCACGCGCTGGGTCGGCGAGTCCGGCGTCACCAGCTCCGGGTGTTCAGTTTCGAGCGCTTGCAGCTCACGGAACAGACGGTCGTACTCGGCATCCGGAACGCTCGGCTCGTCGAGCACGTAATAGCGGTAGTTGTGCACATCCAGTTCGGTGCGCAGTTCGAGGATGCGTTGGGCAGAGTCTTTCATGGGGGAATTCTCGACAAGGTACGGCGGCAGCGCAGAAATGAAAAACCCCAAGCCAAGCGCGTGGCTTGTAGCTTGGGGCTCGCAGCTAGCAGCTGCCGTTTAGCGTTTTTGTGTCAGCAGTCGGCGCTCGTATTCGACGATGCGCTGACGGTAGTGTTCGATGGTTTGTGCAGTGAGCACGCTGCGCTGGTCGTCTTTCAGCTCACCGTTGAGCTCGTGAGCCAGCTTGCGCGCCGCAGCGACCATCACGTCGAAGGCCTGCTTGGGATGGCGCGGGCCTGGCAGGCCAAGGAAGAAGCTCACCGCACGGGTACTGAAACCTTCGATGTCGTCCAGATCGAACGTGCCCGGCTTGAGCGCGTTGGCCATGGAAAACAGCACTTCGCCGTTGCCAGCCATGCTTTCGTGACGGTGGAAGATATCCATCTCGCCGAAACGCAGGCCGCTTTCCAGGATGTTCTGCAGCAGTGCCGGGCCCTTGAAGCCCTGCTCGTCGCGAGCGATGACGTTGATCACCAGCACTTCGTCGACCGGTGCCTGGTCCTTGCTCGGGGCTTTCCCGGACAGGCCGTCGCGGCCACTTTCTTCGACCGGCGTCAGCAACATCGGCACTGGCTCGTCGGCGACCAGATCCAGGTCACCCTGGCGCGGCTCGCCGCGACGACGGCTGCCGCCATCCCGTGCGCTCAACGATGGCAGGTCGTCCTCGTCCAGCGAGGGTTCATGGTCACGCTCGATCACCCGTGGCGGGCTGAGCACGTCGGGATCCCCTTCGTCATCCGGCAGGTTCGACACGCTGCGATCCAGCCGGAACTTGAGCTTGCCCTTGCCGCCGCGCATCCGCCGCCACCCGTCGAAGAGGATGCCGGCGATGACGATGATGCCGATGATGATCAGCCACTCGCGTAGACCGAATTCCATGAAATGTCCTGACCCCTAAAACGAAAATTGATTTAAAAAAGGCGTCCTGGCCCATACGATGACCTTGAAACGTGGCGCCAACTCCATGTTCTGAATGGCGTTTTCCCACGTGCAACAAAAGTGGGCGTTAAGCTAGCACGACGAAAGGCAACTTTACACCGGCAAAACACTGTAAAACCGCCACTTCGGGGAGTTTTTACGCAACAGGATCTGTGTAACCGCGCATCAGCTGTCCACCATCGCCAATGCCTGCTCGACATCCACGGCCACCAACCGCGAACAACCGGGCTCGTGCATGGTCACGCCCATCAGTTGATCGGCCATTTCCATGGCGATCTTGTTGTGGGTGATGTAGATGAACTGCACGCTCGCCGACATCTCCTTGACCAGCCGCGCATAGCGCCCGACGTTGGCATCGTCCAGCGGCGCGTCCACCTCGTCGAGCATGCAGAACGGGGCCGGATTGAGCTGAAAGATCGAAAATACCAGCGCCAGCGCCGTCAATGCCTTCTCGCCGCCGGACAGCAAATGGATGGTGCTGTTCTTCTTGCCCGGTGGACGCGCCATGATGGTCACCCCGGTATCGAGTAGATCTTCGCCGGTGAGTTCCAAATATGCGCTGCCGCCGCCGAAAACTTTCGGGAACAGCGCCTGCAGCCCGGCGTTGATCTGGTCGAAGGTTTCCTTGAAACGGTTGCGGGTTTCCCGGTCGATCTTGCGGATGACGTTTTCCAGGGTGTCCAGCGCTTCGACCAGGTCGGCGTCCTGGGCATCCAGGTAACGCTTGCGCTCGGATTGCTGCTGGTACTCCTCGATGGCCGCCAGGTTGATCGCGCCGAGGCGCTGGATGCGTGCCGCCATCTGCTCCAGGGTCTGCTCCCAGGCGCTTTCGCTGGCCCCTTCGGGCAGGGTGGCGAGCACACCGTGCAGGTCGTAGCTGTCCTCCAGCAACTGATCCTGCAGGGCCTTGCGGCGCACGTTCAGCGACTGCCACTCCAGGCGCTGCTGCTCCAGTTGGCCACGCAGCAGTTGCGATTGCTGCTCGGCCTGGGTACGACGCTTCTCGGCATCGCGCAACTCACGGTCGGCATCCTCCAGCGCCAGGCGCGCCAGGCGCAGTTCTTCTTCGACCCCCATGCGCCGCTCGAGCAGTTCCTCGAGTTTCAGGCGCAACTCTTCCAGCGGCGCGGCACCCTCTTCCAGGTTCAGGTCGAGCTGCTCGCGTTTTTCATGCAGGCGCTCGGACTGCAACTCGAGACGCTCCAGCGCCTGGCGCGTGGAACCATGCTGGGCGCGCAGCGAACCCAGGCGTACCGCCAACTGGTGGGCATGATCCTTGTGCTGGCGGGCATCCTGACGCACCCGGTCGAGGCGTTCGCGCAAGGCGTCGCGGCTGGCCAGCAGGCTTTCACGCTGCTCGTTGTCGAGGGCCATGCTGTCCAGGGCGTCCTGCAGGTGCAGCCGCGATTCACCAAGCTGCTCATGCTCCAGAGCACGCTGCTCGGCGAGTTCCTGCTGCTCGGCCTCGATACGCTGACGGCGCAGCAGCAACTGTTCGGCCTTGGCCTGGCCGGCGGACAGACGCGCCTTCAGCTCGCCAAGGCGGCGCGCCTGATCCTGCAACTGACGACGCTGCTGCTCGCGTAATTCTTCTGCATGACGCTGACGCTCACGCAAGCCCTGCAGGCGCTCGTCGAGCAGCGCCAATGCGGCTTCGCGTTCTTCGCGCTCCAGGCCCAGGCTTTCCAGCTCCTGACCACGGGCGAGCACGCCGCTCTGTGCCTCGCTGGCACGGCGTACGCGCAGAAAATGCCGACCCACCCAGTAACCGTCGCGGCTGACCAGGCTTTCGTCAGAGGCCAGCATGGCGCGCTCGGCCAAGGCCTGCTCGAGACTCTCCACCGGGCGGACACGCCCCAGCCAGGGAGTCAGGTCGAGCGGTGATTCGATCTTGTCCAGCAGGCTGCCGGCAATGCGCTGGCCATCGCTGCCGGTCGATACCAGGCGCAGCTCGCCCTGCTCCAGGGAGGAAAAATCCAGGCCGCTGAAATCATCCTGCAGCACAGCCTGCAGGTCGGCGCCCAGTACGGTTTCCACCGCCAGCTCCCAGCCTGCTTCCACACGCAGGCCTTCGGCCAGACGCGGGCGCTCGTCCAGGCCATGTTCGCGCAACCACTGCGCAGCGCCGGTGCCGGGATCCAGCGCAGCCTGTTGCAGGGCTTCCAGAGAAGCCAGACGGCCACTCAGGCGCTGCAGTTCACCCTGAGCCTGCTGCTGAGCCTGGCCGGCCTGCTGAAGGTCCTCGCGCAGCTGCTGCAGCCGCTCGGCCTGCTCGGCTTCCTGCTCCTGCAACTGCTGCAGATCCAGCTCAGCGACGGCGATCTGCTCGCCCAGCTCGATGATCGCAGCGTCCTCGGGATCGGCGGCCAACTGCTGCAGTTCGTCGACCAGGCGGCGCTGGCGCTCGGCGAGGCGTTCCAGGCTGTGTTCCAGTTGCTGAATGCGCGACTGCTGCACTTCCGCCTGGCGGCGCGGCTCGGCGCTGCGCTGGTTGAAGCCGTCCCACTGCTCCTGCCAGCCGTGCATGCCGGTTTCGGCCTCCTCCAGCGCCGCAGCGGACTCTTCGGCGGTGGCAGCGGTGAGCTCCTGCTCCGGCTCGAGCATCGCCAGCTCCTCGCCCAGGGTCGCCAGCAAGGTGCGGTCATGGCCCAGGTGCGATTCGGTTTCCAGGCGCGCCCGCTCGGCCTCGCGCAGATCGTCCTGCAACTGACGCAGGCGCTGCTGACCGTGCTGGATGCTCTGCTCGACCCGGGCAATGTCGCCACCCACCGAGTAGAAGCGCCCCTGCACCAGATTGAAACGCTCTGACAACTCGTGGTGACCGTCGCGCAGGCGCTCGATACTGGCATCGGCGTTGCGCTGTTCGGCAACCAGCGCCTCGAAACCGATTTCCTGGTTGCCGATCACCGCTTCGCGCTGGCCGACCTGCTCGTTCAGTGCCTGCCAGCGCAATGCGGTCAGTTGCGCCTTGAGCTGGCGCTCCTCAGCCTTGTACTCCTGATACTTCTCGGCGGCCTGGGCCTGGCGGTGCAGGCGTTCGAGTTGCCGCTCCAGTTCCTCGCGCAGGTCAGCGAGGCGCGCGAGGTTTTCCTGGGTGCGGCGGATGCGGCTTTCGGTTTCCCGCCGGCGCTCCTTGTACTTGGAGATACCTGCGGCTTCCTCGATGAAATTGCGCAGCTCCTCCGGCTTGGCCTCGATCAGCTTGCTGATCATGCCCTGCTCGATGATCGAATAGCTGCGCGGCCCCAGGCCGGTGCCGAGGAAAATGTCGGTGATGTCGCGGCGACGGCATTTCACGCCGTTGAGAAAATAGGTGTTCTGGCTGTCGCGGGTGACCCGGCGGCGGATGGAGATTTCCGCGAAGGCCGCGTACTCGCCGGTCAGGGTGTTGTCGGAATTGTCGAAGATCAGCTCGATGCTGGCCTGGGTCACCGGCTTGCGGGTGTTGGAGCCGTTGAAGATGACGTCGGTCATCGACTCGCCGCGCAGGTTCTTCGCCGAGCTTTCGCCCATCACCCAGCGCACCGCATCGATGATGTTGGATTTGCCGCAGCCGTTGGGGCCAACCACCGCCGCCATGTTGCTCGGGAAATTCACCGTGGTGGGGTCGACGAAGGACTTGAAGCCCGCCAGCTTGATGGACTTCAGGCGCATGCTGGCACGTCCGCCGCCACGGCAACCAAGTGAAGGAATGAGTCAGCGGCGCACAGCGTCATGTAAGTCCTTGAGGCGCAATGCTTTAGAGTGCGTAAACCGGCCAATCGCCAGACGGGCCGGGGAGTTTAGCACAGCAGCGTGTTTTCACTGTGCCTCGATCTGAAGATCGAGGGAACGCCGTTCGATCGACCGCATCAAAACGCCAGGCCAGCGAATCCGCCCCGCCACCGCCGATCCCTGATCAGCGCCCCTGATATCCGTTCGAGGTTCATCGACATGCCGACACTCGCATGGGCAGCCCATCTGGATCGCCTGAATTTTTTCCTGGCCGATGTCCGCGATGGCCTGGGACCTTACCTGGCGATCTATCTGCTGTCGGTGCATCAGTGGCAGGCAGGCGATATCGGTCTGGTCATGGCGCTCGGCGGGCTCGCCGGCCTGCTCTCCCAGGTACCGGCTGGCGCCCTGGTCGACCGGGTGGGCGACAAACGCCTGCTGATCGTCGTCGCTGCTGGGCTGGTCACGGTGGCCTGCCTGGCCATGCTCTGGCGTAGCGGATTCGTCTGGGTAACGATCAGCCAGGTGGCGGCTGGCATGGCGTCCTCGGTATTCGCTCCCGCGCTGGCCGGTATCACCCTGGGCCTCGTCGGGCCCAAGGCTTTCACCCGACGGATCGCCCGCAACGAATCCTTCAATCACGCGGGCAATGCAACGGCAGCGCTGCTGGCCGGTATCTGCGCCTACCTGTGGGGCCCGGTGGCGGTGTTCTACCTGATGACCGGCATGGCCGTGCTGAGCATGATCTCGGCCCTCGGCATCCCCGCGCGGGCCATTGACGCCGATCAGGCCCGCGGACGGGAAACCGGTGGAGCGCTGACCCCGTTGCGCCACCTGCTGACCCAGCCACCGCTGGTTCTGCTGGCGCTGTGCTGCGCCCTGTTCCATCTGGCGAATGCCGCCATGCTGCCGCTGGTCGGTCAGAAGCTGGCGCTGGCCAATCCCGAACTGGCGACCACGCTGATCTCGGCCTGTATCGTCGCGGCCCAATTGGTGATGATCCCCGCGGCCATGCTGGTCGGGGCCCGCGCCGACAGCTGGGGGCGCAAGCCGCTGCTGATGGCCGGCTTTCTCATCCTGCCGATACGCGGCGTGCTGTACACGCTTAGCGATGACCCGGTCTGGCTGGTCTCGGTACAACTGCTCGATGGCATCGGTGCAGGGCTGTTCGGTGCGCTGATCCCGCTGATGGTGCGCGATCTGACCCAGGGCAGCGGTCACTTCAACATCAGCCTGTCTGCAGTAACACTGGTGTTCGGCATCGGTGCGGCGCTGAGCAATGGCCTGGCTGGCTACGTGGCCGAAGCCGGCGGCTACGACAGCGCGTTTCTGGTGCTCTCGGCGGTCGCCGGTTGTGCGGCTCTGCTGCTGATGTTCCTGGCGGAAACACTGGGCACCGCCAAGCGGGTGTCACAACCGATCGATCTGCCCGCGCGCACGGCGTCCTGATCCGAACGGCCCTTGGGGCGACTTTCTTGTCGGCAGGGGCGTTGTCCCGCAAAATCCCTTCTCCACCTCGGCGAACGCCTGCGCTCGACGCGCTCGCCCCCTGCTGGCTTCTCCCTGCGCGGAGCCAAGCCCTGTTCCACCGGATTGCAATCGAGGCCCCATGTCCAACGTCATCCACGCCTACCGCGGCGCCATTCTGCACAGCCTGGCCGATCCGGCCGAAGTCGGTATCGAAGCGTCCTACGCCTATTTCGAGGACGGCATTCTGCTGGTGGAGGATGGCAAGATCCGCGAGGTTGGCCACGCGGCCGATCTGTTGCCGCGCCTGCCGGGCATCGCGCTGACCCATTATGAAAACGCGCTGATCACCCCCGGCTTTATCGATACCCATATCCACTACCCGCAAACCGGCATGATCGGCGCCTACGGCGAGCAGTTGCTGGACTGGCTGAACACCTACACCTTTCCCACGGAAATGCGCTTCGCCGACAAGGCCCATGCCAGTGAAGTGGCGGATGTGTTCCTCAAGGAACTGCTGCGCAACGGCACTACCACGGCGCTGGTGTTCGGCAGCGTGCACAAGCAATCGGTGGATGCCCTCTTCGAAGCGGCACAGGCGCTGAACCTGCGCATGATCGCCGGCAAGGTGCTGATGGACCGTAACGCCCCCGAAGCGCTGACCGATACAGTCGAATCCGGCTATGCCGACAGCTGCGAACTGATCGAGCGCTGGCACGGCAAGGGTCGCCTGCACTATGCGGTGACGCCACGCTTCGCGCCGACCAGCACGCCGGAACAACTGGCCATGGCCGGGCGCCTGCTGCAGGAGTACCCGGATCTGTACCTGCACACCCACCTCTCGGAGAATCGTCAGGAGATCGAGTGGGTCAAGGAGCTGTTTGCGCAAAGCAGCAACTACCTGGACGTCTACGACCAGCACCAGTTGGCAGGCCCGCGCTCGGTGTTCGCCCACGCGGTGCATCTCTGCGATGCGCAATGCCAGCGCCTGGCGGAAACCGGCTCGGCGGTCGCCTTTTGCCCGACCTCCAACCTGTTTCTCGGCAGCGGCCTGTTCGACCTGCAGCGCATGGAACGGCACAAGGTACGGGTCGGCCTGGGCACCGACATCGGCGCCGGCACCAGCTTCTCGCAGCTGCGCTCGCTCAGCGAGGCGTACAAGATCATGCAGTTGCAGGGGCAGAAACTGGATCCGTTCAAGTCGCTGTACCTGGCGACACTGGGCAGCGCGAAGGCGTTGTATCTGGATGAGCGCATCGGCAACTTCGCCGCCGGCAAGGAGGCGGATTTCGTGGTGTTCGATTACCAGGCCACGCCGCTGATCGATTACCGCCTGCGGCAGAGCAACGACCTGGCCGATCGACTGTTCGCTCTGATCACCCTGGGTGACGACCGGGTGATCAGGGAAACCTTCGCCGCCGGACAGAGCGTGCACCGTCGCGATGGCCGATCGTAGCCTGGGGCACTCGCTACCGAGCCTGCGATTCGACGACCCATTGTGGAGCGGGCCATGCCCGCGATTTCGCGGGCATGGCCCGCTCCCACAACGCTAAGCGCCGTTCCAGCCATTCGAATCGCATCCCGGGTATCGCTGCGCGTCCCGGGCTAGGCGCCGATCACCGAGACCGGGTAGATGGCGGTGAAGGCGCCGTCGTCCACGCTCAGGGTTCGGCAATCGACGCCATACACCGCCGCCAGATGCGCCGGGATGAGCATCGCTTCGGTGGTGCCGCAGCCGTGCACCTGGCCGTCGCGGATCATCAGCGCGTCGTCGGCGTAGCGGCTGGCCAGGTTCATGTCGTGGAAGATCGCCAGGGTGACGATGCCTTCGCGGCGGGTGTAGGCGCTCACCGCCTCGAGCATGTGCAACTGGTTGGCCAGGTCCAGCGCCGAGGTGGGTTCGTCGAGCAGCAGCAGGCGCGGGCTACGCACCAGTGCCAGGGCCAGCGAGATCATCTGCCGCTCGCCACCGGACAACTGCCCCGGCTGCTGTTCGGCGAAACGCTGCAGGCCCAGCAGTTCGAGTACTTCACTGGCCCGTCGCTGGCTGTCCCGCTGGGTGGCCCAACCGCGCGCGCCGCCGTGTTGAGCCAGGAGCAGCAGCTCGTAGGTCGACAGGCGTACATCGAGGTGGGTCAGGTCCTGGGCCACGTAACCGATCAGCCGCGCCCGCAATGCCGGCTCCAGGCCGATCAGTTGCGTGCCGTCGATGGTCGCCGAGCCCTCGGCACGCAGTAGCCCGCACAGGCCTTTCATGAACGTCGACTTGCCCGCACCGTTGGCGCCGAGCAGGGCCAGGGTACGGCCCGCTTCGGCACGTACCGCGAAGTCGCGGATGATCGGCCGACCGCCAAGGGAAACACGGTAATCCTGACTGACAAAACTCATCGGGACGTCAGCCTCCGGTCACGCAGGATCAGGATGATGAAAAACGGCAGGCCGATCAGCGAGGTGACCATACCGATGGGCAGCACGGCACCTGGCACGATCAGCTTGCTCGCCAGGGACGCCAGGGTGACGAAGATGATGCCGCAGGCAAGCGTCACGCCAATGGTGAAGCGCTGATCCTCGCCAACCAGCAGGCGCGCTACATGGGGCGCGACCAGGCCGACGAAACCGATGATGCCGACCACCGAGGTCACCGCACCGGCCAGCAGTGCCGCCAGCACCAGCATCAGGGTGCGCACGCGCTTGACGCGAATCCCGAACACCACCGCCTGCTCGCCGAAGCTGCGCAAGGCGGTCAGTGCCCAGGCTTGCATCAGCACCAGCGGCACGGCCACCAGCGCGATGGCGGCACACAGCGCGACCTTGCTCCAGGTCACGTGCAGCAAGGAGCCCATCAGCCAGAACACGATGCTCTGCAACTGATCGACGCTGGAAACGTACTGCACCAGGCCGAGCAGCGAGCTGAACACGAAATGCACCGCGATCCCCAGCAGGGTGATGGCCTGCAGGCCGATCTGCCCGCGGGTCAGCAGCAGGATCACGCCAACGGTGAGCAACGAGAACAGAAAGGCGTTGGCCGTCACCACCATCTCGGCACCAAAGCCTGGCAGCCACTGCGCCAGGGACAGGTTGAAGGTCAGCGCCAGCGCTGCACCGAATCCGGCTGCCGAAGAAATGCCCAGGGTGAAGGGTTCGGCCAGCGGGTTGTCGAGCACCGTCTGCATGATCAGCCCGGCCAGCGCCAGGCAGGTACCGGCCAGCACCGCCATCAGCGTCATCGGCATGCGCAGTTCCCAGAGAATCACCCGCGTGGAGGCATCCACTCGATCCGGGGTGAACAGGCCTTGCACCGCATCGGCGAAACTCAGCGTGCCCGAGCCCACCACCAGATCGGCGATGAAGGCAATCAGCGCCACCAGCAGCAGGCCAACGAGCAGCAGGCTGCGTTGCCAGACTGCCTTGGCATAACGCTGCTGGTAACCGTCAGCGGGCAGCGCGCCCAAGGTAGAATCACTCACTGGCAGGCGCCTGACCGAAGAGGATCGCCGGTACCTCGCCAAGGCCGGTCATGCCCAGCAACGTGCGGGTGCTCGCCGCCGGGTCGAGGCGTTCGGCAGCCTGCGGATAGAAGGCCTGGGCCAGGTACTCCACGGACAGGATGTTCCAGCTGCTGGCGTAGAACTGGTGATAAACGCCATACACGCGGTTTTGCTGGGTGGCCTGCAGCTGCGCCATGCCAGGGCGTTTGAGCAACTGAGCCATGGATTTGTCGATAGCTGCCTGCGACACCGTCGGACCGAAGCCGAACGGTGGCGAAATCGAGGTGTTGCCCGGGAACTGAGTGCCGCTCATCACGTAGACCTCGGGCTTCTTGCTGATCACCGTTTCCAGGGTCACGTCACCGGTGGCGCCCGGCAGCAAACGGCTACCCAGGTTGTCGCCACCAGCGGCCTGCACCAGCTTGCCCCAGTACACGTCGCCATGGGTGAAGCAGCAACTGGTGGCGCCGCCCTGCCCGGCCTTGGCTTCGACGAATACCAGCGGCCGTTTGCCCTGCTCGGTGACCAGGCGGTCGACGAGCGCCAGCCGTGCCTTGTAGAAATCCAGGTACTCGGTAGCGCGGGCTTCTCGGTCGAGCACCTTGCCGAGCAGGGCTACGCTCTTCTGGCTGTTGGTGACCGGATCCAGGTCGCTGTCGATGTAGATCACCGGAATCTTCAACGCAGAGAGCTTGCGTTCGACGCCTGCGCCCTCCAGGGATTTGCGTGCGCGCAGCTGGAACACCAGCAGGTCAGGCTTGCCGGCGACAACGGCCTCCAGGTTCATGTCGCCGTCGTCACCGAACTGCATGTCGAGGGCCTGCCCGGAACTCTTCGGCCACTGCTTCTGGAACACCTGCCAGGTGTTTGGATCGGAACGCTTGATGATGTTGTTCCACACCGCGATGCGCTCGAAGGGGTCTTCACGGTCGAGCAACGCCAGGCTGAACAGGTCACGGCCGTCCTGCAGGACGATGCGCCGGGGCTCGTGTTCGATGGTCACCTGGCGGCCAGCCAGGTCGGTCACGCTGAGCGGATAGTCGGTGGCATGCGCGGCAGCGCTGAGCAACAGGCAGAGGGCAGCCGTGAGGCGGACGAGAGGCGCGGAGACATTCATGGAGGGAGAAACCTTTTTACTGCGCGATGGAGCAGGCGGCGAACGCCAGCAGCGGGAAAAACGGGAAAATAGCGTAACAAAGGCTCGCGCCAGCGTCATTAGGAACTATTCTCGATGAACACATTGGCCCTCATTGTGCGGCCAGCTGTACCTGTCGAACGTCCCCTGGCTGAGGTACCGTTTCATGCACCTGCCGCACTACCCGGCCTGACTCGCCGAGACCGAAAATGCCGTTGCAAACCTGGCTGCTGTTCAGCGGCGCCGCCCTGCTGGTGATCATCATTCCCGGCCCACTGTCACTGTTGATGGTCAGCAACAGCCTCAATCACGGCCTGCGTCGTTCGCTGCCGTCGATCATCGGCGGCTTGCTGGCGTCCATCTGCCTGCTGAGTGCCTCGGCGCTCGGGCTGGGCGCCCTGCTGCTGGCATCGGAGCAGCTATTCAGCCTGCTGAAAGTCCTTGGCGCGCTGTATCTTTTCTACCTCGCCTGGCACAGCTGGCGGGCCTCCCGCGAGGCGACGCAGCCGCCAAGCGATGACCGCGTGAGCACAGCGCCTTACGCCGGCGGGATGTTCTGGAAGGCCTTTGGCCTGGGCGCCAGCAACCCGAAGGACATCCTGTTCTTCGCCGCCTTTCTGCCACAGTTCATCAGCGCATCGCAGCCGTTCTTCGATCAGTTGCTGGTGTTGATCATCACCTGGGCGACCCTCGACCTGGCCTGCAAACTGTTTTACGCCCTGAGTGCGCGGGGAGCGGCACGCTACCTGCGCAGCGCCCAGGGTCAGGTGTGGTTCAACCGGGTCAGTGCCGGCTTGTTCGGCGCAGCAGGAGGCGCGGCGCTGCTGAGTCGCTGAACACTCTCCATCACCCCAGCCGGAAAGAAATTGCAGGCACAAAAAAAGGATGCCCTGGGGCATCCTCTTTCAACGGATCGAGATCAGTTGGCGCGTGCGGTATCGCGCAGCGACTTGACCTGATCATGGTTGCGCTGCACACCTTGCAGTTGCTTTTCCAGAACGCTACGCACGTTGGCCGGCAGGTCTTTCTGCAGCGCTTCGCGATAATTCTTCAGCGCCACGTCTTCGCCACGCTCGCACTCGTTGAGAATGGCCTCTTCACTCTTGCCGGTGAGCAGCGCCTTCAGGTCGACCCAGCCACGGTGCAGGGCACCGGCCACGCTCGAACTGGTTTCCGGATCACCGCCCAGGCCACGCACCAGTTGCTGCAGTTCGGCAGCAGCGCCTGCGCAATCTTGCGCACGCTGGGTGAAGAAGCTCTTGAGACGCGGCTCTTTCACGTCCTCGGCACACTCGCTGAAGCCCTTCTCGCCATCTTTGCTGGTTTCGATCAGGTCGTTGAGTACCGAAATAACGTCTTTGTTATCCACTTTGAATCTCCTCGTCGCTTCAGAAAATGGCCCTGCATGGGCCTCTCCCTTAAGTGGAGTGAGCGCTCGTCGAGGAGGTTCAGGGCAATTTTTGGCGGGCTCGAACCACAGTGGCCAGGTGGCCGTTGGCAAAGCCCCATGGCGCCTGGGCGCAAACCACTCGTCTGGACAGGTTGTCGCCTCAGCCGCCGGTCATGCTCATGAAGCGAATGACCTGCACCTGCTCGTCGGCCTCGAAATAATGACGCTCGGGCTTGAGCTGCAAGGCGCCGAGCAGCGCGTCGCGCAGCCGCTCGTCGTTACCCGGATGGGCGCGCATCAGGCTGCGCAGGTCAAGGGCGTTGTCGTGCCCGAGGCAGAGCACCAGCTTGCCCTCGGCCGTGACCCGCACGCGGTTGCAGTCGCCGCAGAAATTGTTGCTGTGCGGGGAAATGAAACCGATACGGGTGTCGCTGCCGCCGACCTGCCAGTAGCGCGAAGGGCCGCCGGTGACATGGCTGCTGCGCACCAGCGCGTGGCGCGCCTCGATACGTTCGCGCACCACGTCGCTGGAACAGAAGGTCTGCTCACGCTGATGACTGACCACACTGCCCAACGGCATCTCTTCGATGAAGCTGATGTCCAGACCGCGGGCCATGGCGTACTCGACAAGGTCGAGCACTTCGTCGTCGTTGCGCCCGGTCTGCACCACGCTGTTCAGTTTGATGCGCTTGAAACCCGCTGCCAGCGCGGCGTCGATCCCGGCCAGCACCTGATCGAGCATATCGCGGCGGGTGAAGCCGGCGAAGCGCTCGCGCTGCAGGGAATCGAGGCTGACGTTCAGGCGGTCGACGCCAGCGGCACGCAAGTCCTTGGCCATGTGCGAAAGCTGCGAGCCGTTGGTGGTGATCGACAGATCGTCGAGTTCCGCGCGCTCGCCAAGGCGGCGCAGCAGGCTCAGCAAATTCTTGCGGACCAGCGGCTCGCCACCAGTGATACGGATGCGTTTGACCCCCAGGCCGATGAATGCATCGGCTACGTTGTACAGCTCTTCCAGGGTGAGTATCTGCGCACGTGGCGCGAAGACCATGTCTTCGCTCATGCAGTAGGTGCAGCGGAAGTCGCAGCGGTCGGTCACCGACAGTCGCAGGTAGGTAATGCGCCGGCCGAAGGGATCGACCAACTGCGTGGTGTTCATGGAGCCCATCTCCCGGCCTTCGAGCCAGTTGTTCATGGCTGCCACGCAAGCGGCAGTGCGCAGCCGTCCGCGGGCTGCGGCGTACCACGGAGTCTACCATGCCTGGCCTGCTGCCGTGGCCACCCGCTGCGCCAGCAGATACGCGGCATGCCACCTGCCATCATCGACGTCCTGACGAACGGCCGGGCGGAGCGGAGAACCTCTCCATACGGGCTTATTCAGCCGCGCTCGACGGGGGCCGAGGTCAGCTCGAAGGGGTTGTTGCTGCGCCGTTGGTTGCGATCCTCCCGCGGCGTGGCACCGAAGAAGTTGCGATAGGCGCTGGAGAAATGCGGCCCCGAAGAAAAGCCGCAGGACAGGCCGATCTGGATGATCGACTTGCTGGTCTGCATCAGCAGCTGCCGCGCCTTGTTCAGGCGCAGCTCCAGGTAATACTGGCTGGGCACACGATTGAGGTACTGCTTGAAGATGCGTTCCAGCTGCCGCCGCGACACGCAGACGTGCTGGGCAATCTCGTCGGTGGTCAGCGGCTCCTCGATATTGGCCTCCATCAGCAGCACGGCCTGGGTGAGCTTGGGGTGACTGGAGCCGAGGCGGTTCTGCAACGGGATACGCTGACGCTCGCCTCCCTCGCGGATACGTTCGACCACCAGTTCCTCGGAGACTGCGCCGGCCAGCTCGGCGCCGTGGTCACGGGCCAGCAGGGCCAGCAGCATGTCCATCACCGCCATGCCACCGCAGGCGGTGAGGCGATCACGATCCCAGTCGAACAGGTGGCTGGTGGCGATCACCTTGGGAAAGCGTTCGGCGAAGTCGTCCTGCCAGCGCCAGTGCACGGCCGCCCGATAGCCATCCAGCAGGCCAAGCTGGGCCAGTGGATAGACCCCCGCGGCGACCGCGCCGATGCAACAGCCGCTGCGCGCCACCTGCTTGAGTGCGGTGGCCAGCGCCGGGGCGACACTCGCCGGCGGCTCATCGGCGAGCAGAAACAGCTTGCGGTAGCCCTCCAGCCCGGATCCCCAGGGGCTGCCAGGCAAGCGCCAGGCGCCCTCGGCGGGCTCCTCGGCCTGCAAGAACGACACCTCGTACACCACTTCCGGATGGACGCGCTGAGCGACGCTCAGGGCCTCCTCCGCCAGCGCCAGGGTCAGGGGCCTGGTGGAGGGCCAAAGCAGGAAGCCGATTCGGTGAGCAGTCATGATGGGCGGGTCGGGCTCTGGGGACAATGGAAGGGAACGAGCAGGGATGATAGCGCCAACTACTTGAGACTACCGCTGAGGAACTGTTGCAGACGTTGAGAACGCGGGTTGGCCAGCACCTCACGCGGGTCGCCCTGCTCTTCCACCTGGCCCTGATGCAGGAACAGCAACTGGTTGGAGACTTCGCGGGCGAAGCCCATCTCATGGGTGACCACCACCATGGTACGCCCCTCGCCGGCCAGATCGCGCATCACCCTCAGGACATCGCCGACCAGTTCCGGGTCCAGCGCCGAGGTGGGCTCGTCGAACAGCATCACTTCCGGCTCCATCGCCAGCGCCCGGGCAATCGCCACGCGCTGCTGTTCGCCACCGGACATGTGTGCCGGGTAGGCCTCCTTGCGGTGCGCCACGCCGACCTTGTGCAGGTAGTGCTCGGCCTTGTCGCGGGCCTCGGCCTTGCTCATGCCCAGCACATGCACCGGTGCCTCCATGACGTTCTCCAGCACGTTCATGTGCGCCCACAGGTTGAAATGCTGGAACACCATGGCCAGGCGCGAGCGCAAGCGTTGCAATTGCCTGTCGTCGGCGGCACGCAGGGCGCCATCCTTGCCGGGCACCAGTTTGAGGGCCTCGCCGTTGAGCAGGATCTGCCCGCCGTGGGGCTGTTCGAGCAGGTTGATGCAACGCAGGAAGGTGCTCTTGCCGGAGCCACTGGAGCCAATGATGCTGATCACGTCGCCTGCCCTGGCAGCCAGCGACACGCCCTTGAGCACTTCATGGCTGCCGTAGCGCTTGTGAAGATCCTTCACCTCGAGCTTGTACATGCTTTCCACTCTCTTGAATCCGATGTCATGCCGCGCGGCTCAGTTGCGCCGCGGTGCCAGGTAAGCCAGCCAGCGGCGCTCGGCCAGCTTGAACAGGCGCACCAGGATGAAGGTCAGGCACAGGTAGAACAGGCCAGCGGTGATGAAGGCCTCGAACGGCAGGTAATACTGCGCATTGACCGTACGCGCCGCGCCGGTGATGTCGATCAGGGTGACGATGGACGCCAGGCTGGTGGTGTGCAGCATCATGATCACTTCGTTGCTGTACTGCGGCAGCGCGCGGCGCAGCGCCGAGGGCAAAAGGATGCGACGGTACAGCTTGACCCGCGACATGCCCATCGCCCTGGCCGCCTCGATCTCGCCGTGGGGCGTGGCCTTGAGGCTGCCGGCGAGGATCTCGGCGCTGTAGGCACTGGTGTTGATGGCAAACGCCAGGCAGGCACAGAAAGTGGCATTGGACAGGTACGGCCAGAGCACGCTGTCGCGCACCGCCTCGAACTGGGCCAGACCGTAGTAGACCAGAAACAGCTGCACCAGCATCGGCGTACCACGGACCACGTAGGTGTACAGCCAGGCCGGGCCATTGACCAGCGGCGAACGCGAGGTGCGCATCAGCGCCAGGGGCACGGCGACCAGCAGGCCGAAGAACAGCGCGATGGCCAGCAGCTTGAGGGTCACCAGCACGCCGCCGAGATACAGCGGCAGGCTGTCCCAGATGACGGTGTAATCGAAGATCATCCTGCGCTCCTCACAGCTCGGCAGCCTTGATGCCGACCGAGTAGCGCTTTTCCAGATAACGCAGGGCCAGCAGGGAGACACTGGTGATCAGCAGGTACAGGCCGGCCACCGCCAGGTAGAAGGTGAAGGGCTCGCGGGTGGCATCGGCGGCGCTCTTGGCCTTGAACATCATGTCCTGCAGGCCGACCACCGAGATCAGCGCGGTGGCCTTGGTGAGCACCAGCCAGTTGTTGGTGAAGCCGGGAATCGCGAAACGGATCATCTGCGGCACCAGAATGCGCAGGAACACCTGCAGGCCGCTCATGCCATAGGCAGCGCCCGCCTCCGCCTGCCCCCGGGGAATGGCCATGAACGCGCCACGAAAGGTCTCCGACAGGTAGGCCCCGAAGATGAAACCCATGGTGAACACACCGGCGACGAAGGGGTTGATATCGATGTACTGGTCATAGCCGAGCATCGGCATCACGCGGTTCACCAGGTCCTGGCCGCCATAGAAGATCAGCAGGATCAGCACCAGATCGGGAATCCCGCGGATCACCGTCGAGTAGGTCTCACCGAGCACCGCCAGCCAGCGCAACGGCGACAGCCGACACGCGGCACCGATCAGGCCGAGCACGATGGCCACCGCCATCGAGGTCAGGGCCAGAATCAGGGTGAGCCAGGCGCCCTCGAGAATGGACGAGCCGTAGCCGTTGAGCATCCGCTTACCTCATGGGTGCGCCATCGGGCGCCGGAAATGCAACGCAAAAGGGGCACACGCCAAGAACAGTCGGCGTGTGCCACCCTTCGACAAGAAGCCACGATCTTGCGAACTACGACCGTGCGAGCGTGTTTCAACGCCGCATGGCCGACGCGCAGCAGATCGAGGTCTTACTTGCCGTAGACGTCGAAACTGAAGTACTTGTCCTGAACGGCCTTGTACGTGCCATTGGCACGGATCGCCAGGATCGCGGCGCTGATCTTCTCGGCCAGCGCCTTGTCACCCTTGCGTACGGCGATGCCCTGGCCTTCGCCGAAGTATTTCTGCTCGGTGAAGTCCGGGCCGACGAAGGCGAAGCCCTTGCCGGCATCGGTCTTGAGGAAGCCGTCTTCGATGTTCACCGAGTCGGCGATGGTGCCATCCAGGCGACCGGCGCTGAGGTCGAGGAACACTTCGTTCTGCGAACTGTAGCGCACGATCTCGGCACCGGCAGGCGCGAAGACGTCGGTGGCGTAGCGGTCGTACACGGACGAGCGCTGCACGCCGATCTTCTTGCCCTTGAGGTCGCTGGCCACGTCGTTCATCACCGCGCCGCTCTTCATCGCCAGCTTGGCGGGCGTGGCGTAGTACTTGCCGGTGAAGGCCACGGCGCGCTTGCGCTCTTCGGTGATCGACATCGACGACAGCACGGCGTCGAACTTGCGGACCTTGAGGGCCGGGATCAGGCCATCGAACTCCTGCTCGATCCACTTGCACTCGACCTGCATTTCTTTACACAAGGCGACACCGATGTCGTAGTCGAAGCCGGTGATATTGCCGTCGGGAGTCTTGTAGGCGAACGGCGGGTAAGCCGCTTCGATACCGATGCGCAGCGCCTTGGCCTCCTGGGCCATGGTCAGCGGCGAGAGCAGGGATAGTGCCAACGCGCCGAGCAGTGCGATCTTTTTCATGAGGAAAAACTCCTGACATGCATGGGATTTCGCTGGCGCGGGGCGGGTTGCCCGAGCCATGCAGAGGGGGACGTGGCCAGCGTAGCGCAGGGCTGCGGCGGGCGCACGGAAGTGCGGCATTCTAGCGATAGCGCGGCAGCCGATATTTCCCGGATGCGACAACTAATTACAGATCGAAGAGGCAGCCGACACGGGCATCTTGACAGATGCGAAATAGACACGATGGGATTTCCCGCTGACCACCTTGCGGGCATGCCTGGCGTTACATGGGTAGCGCCCATGGCACTGCGCCGGATGGCAATCCACGACGCCATGCGAACGCCCCACGCGGCAGTGCCGGCGTGGGGCGTTGCTGGTCAGCCAGGGGCGGATCAGGCGCAGGCGGCCTGCATCGACTTGTGGGTGTCGATCAGGTGCTGCACCACGCCCGGATCGGCCAGGGTGGAGATATCGCCAAGGGAATCGTATTCGGCCGTGGCGATCTTGCGCAGGATGCGGCGCATGATCTTGCCCGAACGGGTCTTCGGCAGCCCCGGCGCCCACTGGATCACGTCCGGCGTGGCAATCGGGCCAATCTCCTTGCGTACCCAGGCCTTGAGTTCCTGGCGCAGTTGCTCGGACGGCTCCAGCCCCTGGTTCAGGGTCACGTAAACGTAGATCCCCTGCCCCTTGATGTCGTGCGGCACACCGACCACCGCGGCCTCGGCGACTTTCGGGTGGGCGACCATGGCGCTTTCCACCTCGGCAGTGCCCATGCGGTGACCGGACACGTTGAGTACGTCGTCCACCCGCCCGGTGATCCACCAGTAGCCGTCTTCGTCGCGGCGCGCGCCGTCGCCGGTGAAGTACATGCCCTTGAACGTCTTGAAGTAGGTGTCGACGAAACGATCATGGTCGCCGTACAGGCTGCGTGACTGGCCTGGCCAGGAATCGAGAATCACCAGGTTGCCTTCGGCGGCGCCCTCGATCAGGTTGCCCAGGTTGTCCACCAGCGCCGGCACCACGCCGAAGAACGGGCGGGTCGCCGACCCCGGTTTGAGTGCCGTGGCGCCCGGCAGCGGGGTGATCATGAAACCACCGGTCTCGGTCTGCCACCAGGTGTCGACGATCGGGCAGCGCGACTGGCCAACGTTCTCGTAGTACCAGTTCCAGGCCTCGGGGTTGATCGGTTCGCCCACCGAGCCGAGCAGACGCAGGCTGGAGCCGTCGGCACCCTCCACCGCGGCCTTGCCCTGGGCCATCATGGCGCGGATCGCGGTGGGCGCGGTGTAGAGGATATTGACCTTGTGCTTGTCGATGATCTTGGCCACCCGGGTGACGTCCGGGTAGTTGGGGATGCCCTCGAACAGCAGGGTGGTGGCGCCGTTGGCCAGTGGGCCATAGACGATGTAGCTGTGGCCGGTGACCCAGCCGACGTCGGCGGTGCACCAGTAGATTTCGCCCGGCTTGTAGTCGAACACCCGCTCATGGGTCAGCGCGGCGTACAGCAGGTAACCGCCGGTGGTGTGCAGCACGCCCTTGGGTTTGCCGGTGGAGCCGGAGGTGTAGAGGATGAACAGCGCTTCCTCGGCGCCCATTTCCTTCGGTGCGCAGACGCTGCCGGCGACCCTCATCAGGTCCTCGAACCAGATATCACGGTGCTGGTTCCACTTGATCTCGGATCCCGTGCGCTTGACCACGATGACCTTCTGGATGCTGCGTGTCTCGGGGTTGGTCAGGGCATCGTCGACGTTGGCTTTGAGCGGAACCTTCTTGCCGCCGCGCAGGCCTTCGTCAGCGGTGATCACCACCTTGGAGGCGCAGTCGATGATGCGTCCGGCCAGGGCTTCCGGCGAGAAGCCGCCGAACACCACGGAGTGGATCGCGCCGATCCGGGCGCAGGCCAGCATGGCCACCACGGCCTCCGGGATCATCGGCATATAGATGGTGACCACGTCGCCGCGGTGCACGTCCTGGCCACGCAGGGCGTTGGCGAACTTGCAGACCTGCTCGTGCAGTTGCCGGTAGGTGATTTCCTTGTGCTCGGACGGGTCATCACCTTCCCAGATGATCGCGATCTGGTCGCCGCGCTCCGCCAGGTGGCGATCCAGGCAGTTGTAGGACACGTTGAGGGTGCCATCGGCGAACCACTTGATATCGACGTGGTGGTCGTCGAAGGAGGTCTGCTTGACCTTGGTGAAAGGCTTGATCCAGTCGAGGCGCTGGGCCTGTTCGCGCCAGAAACCGTCCGGGTTGATCACCGACTGCTGGTACATGGCTTTGTAGGTGGCTTCATCGGTCAGCGTATTGGCCGCCACCTCGGGGCTCACGGGATACAGGGACGCAGCACTCATTGAATCACCTCGGTTATTGATGTTGTTCTTCTAGATGTTGTTCTTCTATGAGTACATTTGTAACCATCCCCCCTGCCTACAACCATTCGACCATGGTCTTACCGTTCCCAGGCCCTGGTCGCGCAACCCCGCCAGGCGGATGACCGAGCGCATGCGTGGCTGACGCCCCCTGCGAATGACTCGAGATGCAGCGAACACGCCCGCGGTGCCAGGTTCGCTAAGCTCGTTAAAGCTACCCGGAGCAAGGATCGACATGCCCTTTTCCACCCTCCGCTCGCGCGGACGCGCGCGGCGCCTGAGCTGCTCACTGGGGGTGGCGATGCTGCCGCTGCTGCTCGGTATCCCGCTGATGTACTGGCAGTCGGCGACGCTGCTGACGACGCGTGCCGAAAAGGGCATGCTCGATGCCCAGGGGCAGCTGGAGTTCATGCTCGACAGCGCCGCGCAGACCGCCGACGCGGTGATCGGGCTGTCGGGCCGCCCCTGCACGGAAGTGGAGCCGCAGCTGCGCCACCAGGTCATGGTCAGCCCTTTCGCCCGCTCGCTCAATCTGGTGCATGACGGCATCATCTATTGCACCTCGCTGATGGGCGCGTACGACAGCGCCGAACAACCGGCCACCTACAGCGACGGCCGGCTGCGGCTGATGGCCGGCAACCCGGTCACGCCTGAACGTGCCTTGCTGGTCTACCGGCAGAGCACTGCCAACGATGGCGTGCTGATCGGCATCGATGGCCAGCACCTGAGCAGCCTCTTGCAGGTCTACGGCCAGGATGTGCCTCTGCAACTGGCGGTAGGCAGCAACTGGATGACGGCCGATGGCGTCGTCAGCAAGTCTGCACTGGCGCACTACACCGACTACCCCTCCAGCGCACCGTCGCCACGCTATCCCTTCACGATACTGGCCAGCTACCCGAGCGGCGCGGCGCTGCAGTACATGCGCACGCACTATCTGCCTCAGTTCTTGCTGTTCCTGGTGCTAGGCGCGCTGGCCGGCGCCGCCACCTACCGTTTCAGCCTGCGCTCGGCCTCGCCCAGCAGCGAGCTGCAGCGTGCACTGGCGGCCAGGGAATTCATTCCCTACTACCAGCCGCTGGTGAATGCCGACAGCGGTTGCTGGGAGGGCGTCGAGGTGCTGATGCGCTGGCAGCACCCCAGCGAAGGGCTGGTGCCTCCAGGCCAGTTCGTGCCCCTGGCCGAACGGCTGGGGCTGATCGTGCCCATGACCCGTGCGTTGATGAACCAGGTTCGCGAGGACTTCGCGAGCCGGGCGCAGGAACTGCCGGCAGGCTTTCATATCGGCATCAATATCACCGCCGCGCACTGCCAGAACCTGCAACTGCTGCAGGAATGCCGCGACTTCCTGGCCGCGTTCCCCGCCGGGGCCATCAACCTGGTACTGGAGCTCACCGAGCGCCAGATGATCACCTCCACGGCGGTGACCGAACGGCTGTTCGCCGAGCTGCGTGAACTGAGCGTGCGCATCGCCATCGACGATTTCGGCACCGGTCATTCCAGCCTGGCCTACTTGCGCGAGTTTCGCGTCGACTGCCTGAAGATCGACCGCGGTTTCGTCTCGATGATCGGCTCCGACGCGCTGTCACGGCACATTCTCGACAACATCCTTGATCTGGCCGTGCGCCTGCAACTCGATCTGGTCGCCGAGGGCGTCGAAACGGCCGAGCAGAGCGATTACCTGATCCAGCGCGGCATACAGGTCCTGCAGGGTTACCTGTACGCCAGGCCGATGCCGGCCGAGGCCCTGTTCAAGACCCTGGAAAGCCCTCCGCCGCATAGCTGAAGGCGTGAAAAAACCGGCACGGGGCCGCAAAGCCCGGCGCCACCGCTCTTGCGCAGGAGGCGCATGAGCGACGATCGGCAGCTAGGATGGTTCGGGCCGCGCAGGCGCACCCCATCGATTGCCGATGGGTCGGCACTACGGATAAACGATCGTTTCTCAAGCCATGCTCGGCCAGTTGGGCAGCACCAGCGATTGCCAGCTGCACGGGCGGGTTTGCCCCACCCTGTTCAATTCGCTGAGAAGCGAACCAGGTAGTTCGATTGCTCGGCGCTCGGCCCAACTTACTGGCAAAACCCGCGCAGCACGGCTTCGACCGGCGCTGCCCGACCTTGCCGAGCATAGGCCACCGTTACGCCACCGCGCTCCCCTCTCCGTTCAGGTTCTGGACGCTGGCAATGGGCGAGCGTCCAGAAACTGAACAGCCTGATCTTTGCCCAGTATGCGTCAAGCCCCCTGGCTCGCGGCCTTGCGCGATTGCGACGGGCTGGCACGGCGGATGCAACGGTGATTTCAATCGCCAGGGCGCACGACGGGCGCCCACACACCAAGAAAAGGACGACCCAATGAGTGACGCTTTGCTACCTGCCTCGCTGTGGAACCAATCTTTCTTTACCGGCCATTGGCAGAAAGCCGACCAGGCCAGCCCTGTGCTGGAGCCGGCGACCGGTGAATCCCTGGGCAATGTCGGCAATATCGGCGCCGAGCAGGTTGCTCGTTCCGCTGCACAAGCCAAGGCTGCGCAAAGCGCCTGGTTCGCCTTGCCCTACGACACGCGCGCCGACGTGTTCCGGCGCGCGGCGAGTCTGGGCCAGGCTCATTTCGATGAGATCGTGAGGTGGATCGTGCGTGAAAGCGGCTCGACCCAGGCCAAAGCGGCCTTCGAAACCTCCATCACCCTCAAGGCGTTGCATGAAAGCGCAGGCCTACCATCGCGCAGCCATGGCGAAGTACTGCCCTCCATACCCGGGCGCCTGAGCCTGGCGCGGCGCCGCCCGCTGGGCGTGATCGGGGTGATTTCTCCCTTCAACTTCCCGCTGTACCTAGCCATGCGCGCCGTAGCCCCGGCCCTGGCTGTGGGCAATGCCGTGGTGCTCAAGCCTGACCCACGTACCGCGGTGTGCGGCGGTTTCGTCATCGCCCGCCTGCTGGAACTGGCCGGTTTGCCAGAGGGTCTGCTGCACGTGTTGCCGGGCGGCGCCGATGCCGGCGCGGCCCTGACCAGCGACGCCAACATCGCCATGATCCAGTTCACCGGCTCCACCGGGGCAGGTCGCAAGGTGGGCGAGGCAGCGGGCCGCCACTTGAAGAAAGTGTCCCTGGAACTGGGTGGCAAGAACTCCCTGATCGTACTGGACGATGCCGACCTGGACCTGGCCCTGGCCAACGCCACCTGGGGCGTGTATCTGCACCAGGGACAAATCTGCATGTCCACTGGACGCCTGCTGGTACAGCGGGGCATTTATGAGCGCTTCCTCGAGCGCCTGGTGGCCAAGGCCAGGAGCCTAACCGTGGGCGACCCGGCGCAAGGCGAAGTGCACCTGGGGCCATTGATCAACGCCCAGCAGCGCGATCATGCCTATCGCGTGGTTCAGGCCGCGCAGCAGGCCGGAGCCAGGGTGGAAACGGGCGGCAGCTATGAAGGGCTGTTCTTCCAGGCCACCGTGTTGAGCGGAGTGACGCCGCAGAACCCTGCGTTCAACGAAGAGATCTTCGGCCCCGTCGCCGTGGTGGTGCCGTTCGACACCGACGAACAAGCCGTGGCCCTGGCCAACGACACCGAGTATGGCCTGTCCGCCGCAGTGCTGTCGCAGAACGTCGGGCGTGCGCTCAAGCTTGGCGAACAACTGCGCGTGGGCCTGCTGCACATCAACGACCAGACAGTGAACGATGAGGTGATCAACCCGTTCGGCGGCGTGGGCGCTTCCGGTAACGGCACCAGCATCGGTGGCGCGGCCAACCACGAAGAATTCACCCAATGGCAGTGGCTCACCGTCAAAGGCGATGCCCCAGCCTATCCCCTGTAAATGCCGGAGATAACAATAATGGCTGAACACCCATTCGTAGACATCACTGCCGCCGTCACCCGCAGCAAGGGCGCGCCTTTCGTGCTGGAGCCCGCGCGCATTCGCCACCCCCAGGGCGATGAAGTGTTGGTGCGCATCGTGGCCACCGGCATGTGCCACACCGATATGATCGTGCGCGATCAGTATTACCCCGTGCCGCTGCCGGCAGTGCTCGGCCACGAGGGCTCGGGTGTGGTGGAAGCCGTCGGCCCTCTGGTGCAGAACCTCGCCAAAGGCGACCATGTGGTACTGACTTACGGTTACTGCGGGCACTGCCTGCCGTGCGGCAGCGGCCAGGCCGCTTATTGCCAGGAGTTTTTCGGGCGTAACTTCGGCGGCGCCGATCCCCATGGCAATTGCGCGATCGAAGACCATCGGGGCGAACCACTGCACGACCATTTCTTCGCCCAATCGTCCTTCGCCACCTACGCCCTGAGCCGCGAGAACAACACGGTGAAGGTGTCCACCCAGGCCCCGCTGGAGCTGCTGGGCCCCTTGGGCTGCGGTATCCAGACCGGCGCCGGGGCGGTGATCAACTCCCTGAAGGTCACTCCGGGCAGCAGCTTTGCATCCTTTGGCGCAGGGGCCGTGGGCTTGAGCGCGGTGCTCGCGGCCCAGGTGGTCGGCGCCACCACCATCATCGCGGTGGACGTGGTGCCGTCGCGCCTGGAGCTGGCGAAATCCCTGGGCGCCACCCATGCGGTCAACAGCAAGGACAGCGACCCGGTGGCGGCTATCCGCGAGATCACCGGCGGCGGAGTGAAATTCGCCCTGGAGTCCACCGGTCATCCGGCTGTGCTGCGCCAAGCGGTAGACGCCCTGGGCGGCCGAGGTAGTCTAGGCGTGGTGGGCGCGCCGGCGTTGGGCGCCACGGCGGAGTTCGACGTGAACGACTTGCTGCTCGGCGGCAAGACTATCCGCGGCATCGTGGAGGGCGACAGCGTGCCGCAGAAGTTCATTCCGGAACTGGTGGAGCTGTATCTGCAAGGGCGATTCGCCTTCGACAGGCTGGTGAAGTTCTACGACTTCGAGCAGATCAACCGGGCGGCCGAAGACAGTGAAAAGGGCATCACCCTGAAACCGATCATCCGCATCGCTCGTTGATTCACCGGTTGTGCGTTCGGGCGGAACAGGCAAGCTGCTCCGCCACCCCATAACAAGAACAGGAAACAACCCAGTGAGCCTCTCTACCCGCTACCTCCCAAGGCTGCTGGCCTGTGCCCTGCTGCCCGGCACCGCCTCGGCCGTCGACGTCAATGTGGGCGACTACACGGCGCTGCCGGCCGGCACCACCATCGCCGCCTGGTATCAACAATACAGCCGGGCCGACCGCTTCAATGCCGAGGGCGGCCCCGACAGCCGCCGAGACACCAGCCTCAGATCCAATATCAGCATCGTGCGCCTGATCCACTTCATGGATGTGGGCGGCATGACCATCGACCCGCAGATCCTCCTGCCGTTCGGGCATGTCTACAACGCCAGGGTGGCGGGTAATTCCCTGGGCAGCGCCAGCGGTATGGGCGATCCGATCCTCGGCGCTACGTTGTGGCTGGTCAACCAGCCGCAGGCCGGCGCCAGCGGGCGGTACTTCGGCATTACACCCTTGCTGACCGTGCCCTGGGGGCATTACGACGAACACGACAGCCTGAACATCGGCGAAAACCGCTACAAGGGCGACCTGCAACTGGGCTGGGTCGAACCCCTGGCCGGGCGCTTCGCCATGGAGTGGTACGCCGACGCCGTGGTGTACGGCGACAACGACGATGCCGGCAATGGCTCCCAGACCCTCAAGCAAGACCCGACCTACCAGTTGCAGGCCAACCTGCGCCATGACTTCAACCCTTCGCAACGTGTGGCCCTGGGTTACAGCGCCAGTGTCGGCGGCAAGCAATACCTGGATGGCGGCTACCTGGGGCAGAAGACCGAGGTGCAGCAAGTCCGGCTGGAAGCCCAGCAGATGCTGGGGCGTACCCTGCAACTGAGCGCCCAGCTGACCCGCGATGTGAAGGTGGAAGGGGGCTTCCAGGAGGCGCTCGGGGTCAACCTGCGTGCCTTGTTGCTGTTTTGATGGCGGAGTAACCTTGCGGTCGACCTCGAATAACAAAAAGAGGCTGTATCCATGGATGCCACTGCTTTGCGCCACCATCAACAGCGGGTGCTCGCCCGTCAGCGCTTCATCGAAGGTGAGCCCTTGCCCGAAGGGTTGCTGCCGGATCCGGTGAGTCGATCCTGGCAACGCGCGCGCGCGGCGGGGCTGATGCCGGGGCAGCCCTGCCTGGCGCAGCTGGAGCCGGAGTTGGCGCGGCTGGACGCCAGCGACGAATGGCTGGTGGCCTGCATCGCCCCGGAGATCGACCGGCTATGGCAACACCTGGGCGGGCACACCTGGACACTGTATTGCACCAACACCAAAGGCATCATCGTATACAGCCGCCAGGAACGGGACAGCCCGCTGCGCCAGCTCCGGGCGGGCCGCCATGTGCACGAGGCACGCTTCGGCACCATCGCCCCGCTGTGCGTGCTGGCCGAGGACACGCCTATCGTACTGGTGGGTAGCCAGCACTACCTGTGCGAGTTCGAGCGGTTCTTCTGTGTCAGCGTGCCGTTGCATCGACCCGACGGCACATTGATCGGTGCACTGGATTTCACCGGCATCGGTGAGCGCCATGCGCCCCAGGTGCTCGAACAGCTCACCTATGCCGCGATGGCTGCGGAAAATAGCCTGTATCGTGACCTGGACGATTGCCATGTGGTATGCCTGCAGCATGACCTGCGGTTACTCGACACACCGTTGCAAGGCTTGCTGGCCGTGGACGCCCAGGGGCGCATCCGGGCCGCGAATCGCACCGCGCAGAATCTTCTTGGCTTGCAAGGCAATGCCCCAAGCCGTTTCGACAGCCTGTTCGACAACCGCGACGCACCGTTCAGCCATCGCTCGCCCCATTTGCTGACCCTCAACGATGGCTCGCGGCTGTACGTGCAATTGCTCGAAGCAGCCACCACGCAGGCCCCCGCGGCACTGCCGGCCGGCGCTACCGAACTGGGCGGCGATGCCACGCTGAACAAGCGCTTCGCGGCAGCCTGCAAGGCCTTTGTCGCAGGCGTACCGGTTCTGCTTCAGGGCGACACAGGCACCGGCAAGGAAGTCTTCGCCCGCGCCCTGCACAAACATTGGGACGAGCAGGCGCCGTTCATTGCTATCAACTGCTCGGCCATACCGGAAAGCCTGATCGAAGCGGAGCTGTTCGGTTACGTGGAGGGTACGTTCACCGGCGCGCGCAAAGGTGGGGCACCGGGGTTGCTCGAAGCGGCGAACGGCGGAACCGTGTTGCTCGACGAGATCGGCGACATGCCGCTGCCTTTGCAGACCCGTCTGCTCAGAGTGCTTCAGGAGCGCCAACTGACCCGACTCGGCGCGGTCACGCCCATGCCGCTGGACATTCGGGTCATCAGCGCAACCCACTGCGACCTGCGCCAATCCATCGCGGCCAAGGCCTTTCGTGAAGACCTGTATTACCGCCTGAGTGGCCTGCAAGTATGCCTGCCCACGCTGCGCGAACGCAGCGACCGGCGCCTGCTCATCGAGCGCCTGGCCCAACGCTATGGCTGCCCCCCGCTGCACGGGGACACCTTGAGTGTTTTGCTGGAACGGGACTGGCCGGGCAATGTCCGCGAACTGGAGCAGGTGCTGCGCCTGGCGGCCGCCTGGGCGACGGGGGAGGCCTGGGTGATGCCGGAGCACCTGGGCATCGACGCGTCGAACGCGCCACAGCGCCCGGCGAACACCTTGCAACACACCGTGTTGAGTATCGTGGAGCAGGCCTTGCAGGACAACGCCGGTAACCTGTCAGCGACGGCCCAGAAATTGGGCATTTCCCGCACCACGCTGTACAAGAAATTGAACAGTCGGGGCAAGCGCTGGTAGAGCCGTGGCCCGGGCTCAAGGCCCGGGCGCGGCACGTATCGGGTAAGCCAACATCTACCGTCATCGCCGCTGTCGAAGCGCGAGGCACTACGACATGCCCAGCCAGTTCGGCAGCGCCAGCGACACGAACGGCACATAGGTCACCAGGATCAGGAACGCCAGCATCACCAGCAGCCACGGCGAGACCGCGCGCACCACGCGGGTCAGCGGCATGCCGGTGACCGCCGAGGTGACGAACAGGTTCAGGCCCGTGGGCGGGGTGATCAGGCCGATCTCCATGTTCACCACCATGATGATGCCCAGGTGGATCGGGTCGATGCCCAGTTGCATGGCGATCGGGAAGAGGATCGGCGCCAGGATCAGGATGATCGCCGACGGCTCCATGAAGGTTCCGGCGATCAGCAGCACGATGTTCACCACCAGCAGGAACTCGATGGGCGAAAAGCCCTGCTCCACCACCCAGGCGGTGATCGACTGGGGGATCTGCTCGGTGGTCAGCACGTGGGCGAAGAGCATGGCGTTGGCGATGATGAACATCAGCACCACGCTCAGCTTGCCGGCCTCGACGAACACCTTCGGGCATTCGCGCAGGGTCATGTCCTTGTAGATGAAGATCGCCACGAAGGCCGCGTACACCGCCGCCACCGCAGCGGCCTCGGTCGGCGTGAACATGCCCGAGTAGATGCCGCCGAGGATGATCACGATCAGCAGCAGGCCCCAGCCGGCCTTGCGCCCGGCG
>NZ_FNDG01000030.1 GCF_900100535.1 Phytopseudomonas flavescens | reverse complement strand
CCTGGGTGTAACGCGCTGGGAAGCCGCGCCACGTCTGGGCCTGGACGCCTGGACAACGAAATTCGCGTCGGGTGATACAGTTGGGGCAAAAGGAACTGGAAATATTACAGCTCACGCGGCTGATGATATTCGGTTCTCGCAGAATACCGTGTCATTCAATAAAACTGACCGGGTCACAGGTACAAACTACACGTACAACGATTTAGTTCAGAGGATTCCTCAGGGACAGACCACGATTATTCTTTCCACTTCGATAGTGGTCTAGGCTTGTAAGTCTCTATGGAAGGAGGTTTTCATGCCACGTCGAGCGCGTATTTTGTTGCCAGGAATGTCACTCCATTTAATTCAGAGAGGAAATAATCGCTCGGCCTGTTTCTACGCAGCTGAGGATTATCTTTTCTATCTGGATGTATTGGCGGAGCAAGCAAAGAAGCATGGGTGTGCTGTCCATGCTTGGTGCCTGATGACCAATCATGTTCACTTGCTGGTTACGCCCCAAAGCCCCGAGAGCACGGGGCTGATGATGAAGGGGCTAGGGCAACGCTATGTGCAGTACATCAATCGGACATACCGCCGTAGCGGTACGCTTTGGGAAGGTCGCTTTCGCTCCTGCCTGGTGCAGGAGGAAGCTTACGTGCTCGGTTGCTATCGATATATTGAAATGAATCCTGTGCGCGCCGGCATGGTTGAGCACCCAGCTGAATATCGCTGGTCGAGCTACCGGGCCAACGCGCAAGGCGAGGCGTCAGTTCTGCGCTGCCCCCATCCTATCTACCATGCATTGAGTCAAGATGAGCGGCTCAGGGTTAGGGTTGAGTTCTATAGGGAGTTGTTCCGCTATCAGCTAGATCCGGGGCTAGTTGATCAAATTCGAGCCGCGACAAATGGAAACTATGCGCTGGGTAGTCCGAAGTTTTCTGCCGAAGTGGAGGCAGCCTTGGGGCGAAGAGTCACAAGAGGTAAGGCGGGGCGTCCCAAGCGTGCGTCGGATCTTTGAGTGAAATCGGGGTCTGTCCCCTAATACACGAAAAGAGTTCGGGTTGCCTGGAAAATGGAGGTAAGTATGGTTTTTGGTAATCCCCATCGATTTGCCATCTGGGTGGAAATTGTTCCTGAGTGGAGTGGGTCTTTTAAAAAATGGATTGTTTTACTTTATTGTGAATGGGAATTTGTATCCCAAAGATATTCGAGTAGCAACATTGTCTACTGATTGTTTTGAGGTGATTGAAGACGGCAGTGCTTTAATTTCATTTCCTGAAAATAATGATACTTTTACTTTGCCAGCAGATGAAGCGTTTAACAGGCTGTATAGCTTAGCTTATCCAGAGCCGTCAGCTGATGATGAGTATCCAGAACAGATGTTTGACTACTATATAACGCCTACAAATATTAGTGAGTCTGGTGGATGTTTTTTTGCCGTTGCAAATGAGTGTGATCTGAGAATTGTCGGTGGCACTGTAGAATGCCTTTTGGAAGACTCAGTTAAGGGTGTGCACTATTGGGGTAAAATTAAGGATCCGAAGATAGAAGAAGTAGTGGTCTCTAAAGAAGAGATGAATAGAATAACTTCAGATTTGAATAAGTATATGACATCTATTGTTGGGTGCAAGGAAAAGAATCAATAGGGTCAAGAGTCAATGGGGTCAGATTCTGAGGAATCCCCACAAATCTACTCCAGCACCTGAGCTTGCCGGTGTACCTCTTCACGCAGCAATAGCTCCATCTTTGTGAGCGCCAAACAGGATAAATCGCTGGCTGAGCGCCTGAAGTATTCAAGGCCGATCCGCCAGAGTGACAGCACGGTTCTGTGCTTGATGCTGTTGCTCTGAAAGCGGCATGACCTGCCTTTCGTTCTAGCCTGAAGGCCAACCAGGGAAAAAGAGGAAAAAGGGGACAGATTTGTTTTCTACCTGATCGGCTAAGCTGAAGGTCTCAATGGACGTAGGTCGCTATGCCGAGGATGGGGCGAATTGTGTTGCCGAACCACCCACATCATGTGGTGCAGCAGGGGCATAACCGGCGGGTGGTGTTTGCCGCTGAGCAGGACTATCAGCGCTACATAGCTGACCTACGTGAGTTGAAAGAAGGTCTACGCTTATTGCCTCATGACCAATCATGTTCATCTGCTGCTGGCGCCCGGTGAGGCCATCGCTGGGTTGGGGCAGCTGATGAAGGCGCTGGCAGCACGTGCCACGCGGTATAGAAATCGTCTGGAAGGGCGCACCGGTACTCTCTGGGAAAGTCGCTACAAGTCCAGCGTGGTTGAGTCAGACACCTACCTGCTTGCCTGCTGTCGCTATATCGAGCTGAACCCGGTTCGAGCACTTATCGTTGCCGAGGCGGGTGATTATTCCTGGTCTAACTATCGGATGCGGGTAACGGATCAGGCTGACAGCGATTGGCTGGACATGGATCCTTGCTTCGTCGCACTTGGCGATACGCCTGAAAAGCGTCGCATCCGTTACACAGAGTTCATCCGCCAAGTCGTTCCACCAAGCGAGATTGATTTGATTCGTGCAGCACTGCAGAGGGGACAACTAACCGGCAGTGCTCGTTTCGTGGACGAAATAGAAAGAATCCAAGGGCTGCGGGTTGAGTTACAAGGCCAGGGCAGACCGAGGCGTAATCCTGAAAAATAAATCTGTCCCCTTTTCCTGTGTCCCCTTTTCCGATAACGAACGCAGGCCGGATGAGCGACGCGTAATGCATCGTTTGCCACGATCAGCCTTGCGGCCCCACTTGGCGAGTAAGCCCTGCGGCTCCCGTCTGCCGTTTCTGTGGCGCAATCTCCTTCCACCGGCAGCCTGGCCGGTCACCGCGATGGCGGCGTGCAGGCCTGCGCGCATCGGTCGCGTACGCTCGTCGACAAGAATCATTATCATCTTGGGCGATCCCTATATATGGGCTAATATCCGGCATCGGATACAACATCTTGTGCAATTCGGGTGATAGCCGAAGCATCCATCCCCCAAACGGTGCGCAAGCCACACCCCGCCCCCGAACCAGGAGGTTCCCTGCAATGACCCAAGCAGCGAAGGTACGACCCATCAGCAAGGCCGTCGCCGATATCCCGATCCAGGATGCGTCAATGGACATCTGGGACAAGAAGTATCGCCTCAAGGCCAAGGATGGCCGGGTCATCGACCAGACCATCGACGACAGCTTCCAGCGCGTCGCCAAGGCCCTCGCTGGCGTCGAGCAGACACTTGAGCTGCGCAAGCTCTGGGGCGAGAAATTTCTCTGGGCATTGCGGCGTGGCGCCATCCCTGCCGGGCGCATCACCTCCAACGCCGGTGCCCTGGAACACAAGCCCGCCACCAGCACCATCAACTGCACCGTCTCGGGCATCGTCGCCGATTCCATGGACGATATCCTCGAGAAGGTCCACGAGGCCGGCCTGACGCTCAAGGCCGGTTGCGGCATCGGCTACGAGTTCTCCACCCTGCGCCCGCGGGGTGCCTATGTTTCCGGGGCCGGTTCGTACACCTCGGGGCCCCTGTCGTTCATGGATATCTACGACAAGATGTGCTTCACCGTGTCCTCCGCCGGTGGGCGCCGTGGGGCGCAGATGGCCACCTTCGACGTCGGCCACCCGGACGTCGCCGACTTCATCCGGGCCAAGCGTGAGGACGGCCGCCTGCGCCAGTTCAACCTGAGCCTGCTGATCACCGACGAGTTCATGACCGCCGTGCAGGCCAACGCCGACTGGCCGCTGGCCTTCCCGCTGAGCCAGAAGGAAGTCGAGGAAGACGGCATCGACACCACCGACGCCAGCCAGGTGATCTGGCGCGACTGGCCGCAGAAGGGCCCCTACATCACCAACGACCAGGGCCTGACCGCCTGCCGGGTGTACAAGGTGATCAAGGCGCAGCGCCTGTGGGACATGATCATGAGCTCCACCTACGACTTCGCCGAGCCGGGCTTCATCCTCATCGACCGCGTCAACGAGATGAACAACAACTGGTTCTGCGAGGACATCCGCGCTACCAACCCTTGCGGCGAGCAGCCGCTGCCGCCCTATGGCGCGTGCCTGCTCGGCTCGGTCAACCTGACCCAGTTCGTGCGCGATCCGTTCACCGAGCGGGCGCGTTTCGACTGGGACGAGTACAAGGACGTGGTGCGCATCTTCACCCGCATGCTGGACAACGTGGTGGAGATCAACGGCCTGCCGCTGGAGCAGCAGCGCCATGAAATCCAGCGTAAGCGCCGCCATGGCATGGGTTTCCTCGGCCTGGGCTCGACCCTGACCATGCTCAAGATGCAGTACGGCGATGCGCAGTCGCTGGCGTTCACCGAGGACGTCGCCAAGCACATGGCCGTGGTCGGCTGGGAAGCCGGTCTGGAACTGGCACGGGAGAAAGGCGCCGCGCCGCTGATGGACGAGGACTTCGTGGTCACGGCGCAAATGCTCGCCAAGCGCCCGGAAATGGTCGTGGACGGCATCAAGCCCGGGGATACGCTCAAGGGCCGCGTGCTCTGGGCCAGGTACTCGCGCTACATGCAGCGCATCGGTGAAGTCGCACCGCAACTGATCGAACAGCTGGCCGAGACGGGTAGCCGCTTCAGCCACCACAGTTCCATCGCACCGACCGGCACCATTTCGCTGTCGCTGGCCAACAACACCAGCAACGGCATCGAGCCGAGCTTCGCCCACCACTACTTCCGCAACGTGATCCGCGAGGGCAAGAAGTCCAAGGAAAAGGTCGACGTCTACTCGTCCGAACTGCTCGCCTACCGGCATTTCATCGATGCCGATGCAGCGCCCGGCAACGGCCTGCCGGACTACTTCATCACCGCCGACGACATCACGCCGAAGCAGCACGTGGATATCCAGGCAGCGGCGCAGAAGTGGGTCGACAGCTCCATTTCCAAGACCGCCAACGTGCCCAGCGACTACCCCTACGAGTCGTTCAAGGACATCTACGTGTATGCCCACCAGCAGGGCCTGAAGGGCTGCACCACCTTCCGTTTCAACCCCGAGGCCTTCCAGGGCGTGCTGGTCAAGGAGGCTGACCTGGCCGCCACCACCTACCGCTTCACCCTGGCCGATGGCAGGCTCGTCGAGGCCAAGGGCAACGAGGAAATCGAATACGACGGCGAGCTGCACAGTGCCGCCAACCTGTTCGATGCTCTCAAAGAAGGCTATTACGGAAAATTCTGAGGACGTGCCGATGAGCAACAAGACAATCCGCATCGACAGCAAGATCGTTGGCTACGAAGTGGTCAAGCCGGAACGGGCCATCGCCGTCGACAGCGCCCCGGCGCCGGTGGAGATCGAGCTGATGCACGAGAAGGTCCAGCGCCCCGATGCGCTGGAGGGCTCGAGCTACAAGATCAAGACGCCGCTGTCCGAGCATGCGCTGTACGTCACCATCAACGACATCGTGCTCAACCAGGGCACCGAGCACGAGCAGCGTCACCCGTTCGAGATCTTCATCAACTCGAAGAACATGGATCACTTCCAGTGGATCGTCGCCCTCACGCGCATCGCCTCGGCGGTGTTTCGCAAGGGCGGCGACTGCACCTTCCTGGCCGAGGAGCTCAAGGCAGTATTCGATCCCAAGGGCGGCTATTTCAAGAAGGGCGGCAAGTTCATGCCGTCGCTGGTCGCCGAGATCGGCGATGTGATCGAAATCCACCTGCGCAAGATCGGCCTGATCGAGTCCGAGCGCCTGGACGAACACCAGAAGGCCTTCATCGAGCAGAAGAAGGCCGAGCTGAAGGCGGATGCCGGCAGCGCCGATTCCGGTTACCCGCCAGGCGCCATCTTGTGCGGCAAGTGCCACAACACGGCGTTGGTGCAACTGGATGGTTGCCTGACCTGCCTGAATTGTGGGGATAGCAAATGCGGATGAGCGGGGTCTGAAAACCGTTCGAGGTTGTTTGCCAGGGGCGCCAAAGCCCGTATGCCAGGCGGGTACGAGGTTTCGAAGTGCACCTGCAGACGGCAATGGGCCTCGAAGGCGCTATCATGCCCCCTTGTCGTAATGGCCGACTTCCAGAAGTCGCCTGGTAATTATCCAAGGAGCCTGTGTGAGAAAATTGTTCTGGTCGATTGCGGTTCTGGCTTTTTCGCCCTTGATGGCCATGGCGGATGACTGCATGGACACGGCCGTGTCGCAGACGGCGATGGACAACTGCGCGCGGCAGGGGTTCGAGGCAGCGGACAAGCAACTGAACGTCGTGTATCGCGAGGCGACCGGTCGTTTGACCGACGATACGGCAGTCAGGAAGGCGCTGGTCGCGGCGCAGCGGTCGTGGATCGCTTTCCGTGATGCGGAGTGTGCCTTCAGCTCCTCCGCGCTGGGCGAGGGCAGTGCACGCGTCATGGTCAATCTGGGATGCCTGGAGACGTTGACCCGCAAACGCACCGCTGACTTTCAAGCGTACCTGGATTGCCCGGAAGGTGATCTGAGTTGTCCACTGCCCCGAAGGGAATGAGCGTCGCCGCATAGCGCGATTCTGCTGGCCGCAGCGGTAGGTCGCTCGGCAGATCGCCTTTCGCGTTTTCTATCGGTCCGCCAGTTGACGGGCCCCGCGCGAGGCTCCGCGTCCGTCGCTGCGCTCAGCGAATGTACTGGGGCCTGCCCTGCTCGTTCCAGGCCTTGAAGCGTTCGTCGATCAGTATCGCCAGCCTGTCGTAGTTGGCCCAGTTGTCCTCGACATGGTAGAGGGTGTCCGGGTCATCGAATGCCCGCAGATAATCGTCGACGTAGCGGCTGTCGTCGTCCTCGCCCTGGTAGTAGGCAACGGCGAAGGCGTTGCCGGTGTCGTCGAGGTCCTCGTCGACGAGCTTTTCGTCCAGCACCTTCATGAGCAATTGTGCACCTGTGATGCGGCGCTCCTCGAGCGCGGCCAGCTCGTCTTCAGCGTCTTCGCGCAGGTCGTCACCGGCCATGCCATGAAGCAACAACCAGGCGAGGAACATGCCTATGTGGGTGGCGCCCGCTGCGGGAGGCAATTGCTTCGGGAAATCGCCTTCATAGTGCCAGGAGGCGTCGTCGTATTTCATGGTAAGTCTCCGTTGGATGCGGGTGGCTCATGCCGGGGTCGGATAGCGCTGGCGCAGCGTTTGCAGGCGCTGCAACAGGCGCAGGATATGACCATTGTCGATGACCGAGCCGTGGTGGCCGTCGCAGAAGCGTTCGCCGCGCACGCACCAGGTCAGCATGCTCTTGAGTTCGTCCAGCGAGGCCGCGGCCACCTGCTCGGGGTCGGCGAGCCGGTTGGCCGAGCGGGCCATGTCATAGTCGAAATCGCTCCAGCAGTCCTTGCCGGCGGCGCTGAAGAATGCCGTGACGGGCTCGGCATACACCGGCCAGCGGCCGTCGTGATAGGCGACTACAGCCTGGATGGGCGCGCCATCGGGGTACAACTGTGGCAGGAACGCCAGCAGTTCGTCCATGTCGGCGGGCTGCACGTGCAGGTAGGAGGAGGTGTCCACGGAAGCCACGTAGCGGTCGAACCAGCCGACCTGGATCCAGGTCAGCGGCCCTTCTTTGTACCCGTGGACATCGCGCTGGTAAGCCTTGAACTCCGCCGACCCGGGCCCGCAGGCCAACAGTGCGACGGTCGCCGCGCCCTGGGTCAGCCAGTAGATGTCCGGGGACTGCTCATGGGCCTTGGTGCTGCCCAGGTTGACGGCTTCGCCGTGCAGGTCGCGGGCGAGTTGCCGGCCCTGGTCGACGTCATGCTGCGGCTGGCGGACGAAGTCTCGATAGCGTTCCTGCAACTGCGCCGGAGCATTGAGCAGAGGGGGCAGAGCTGGCGGGTGATGCATCAGGCGATCGGCTGGCGGCGGCTCGGCGGGCATTCTGGCCTGCTGTGGCCGAGGGCTGCGCGGCTTGCCTCGTAGCCAGGTTTTCACGCGTTCTATGGGGCCGGGCATGTGCGTGTCCAGGGAAAGGCGAGGGGCATGTCCATTGTCTCGGCATCCGTTGTCGTGCTGCTTCGATGCGTGAGCGGTGGGGCAGGTTCCCGACACTCTGCCCAAGTGTCGGCTACCGGTCACCGGCGAACGCTGCAGGCGCTGCGGTTCGTCGGTGCTGCCCGTTACCGTCAGGGCAAGGTCAAGGTGACCATGCTACCGGAGAATATAGCCTGGAGGTGGGCGCGCAGTTGTGGGAGTTCGGTGCTTGGCGCAAGCTCGGCCCTGAATCGCCTGGCGCCCGCGCGCCGTGACGCCTCTTCGTTGAGGGTGATGCTCAGGCTGCCGCTGTCGAGCTGGACCGCTTGTATGGCGGCTGCCAGCTCGTATTCGGTCACTTCGTTCTGGAAGCCGATGCATTGATCGACGCAGCGGTCGTCTTCATCGAGCCGGGCGATGATGAAGTAGCTCTCCGGAGCGTAGGGATCGTCGCCCACGGCGACGGTCAGCACGTCATCTTCGTCGAGGCAGCTCACATAGGCGCGAGGGAGGATCTTGCTGGTGTGCATCAGGGCTCCTTGGCGGGCATTGCCGGCTGTTCGAGTGACGTGAGTCCAGGATCATAGCGAACCACCGTGCGCCCATCCCGCATGGTCGGCAATGCCGCCAGTGTGAAGCGAGGGAATGGCGCCGGCAAATCAGCCCGTCAAGGCCATGATTGGCTCTCGTCTTGGCCCTGCATATCGCTCCGACGGGCTTTGAAGACCCTTGTGCGAGGCTGTCATACTCCGCCGCTGGCGAAGGCGCACCTCAAGGACGTTCATGATACCCGTCAACCCGCTGGCCATGATGCTCGGTTCATTGATGCTGCTGATTTCAATCGCCTGCCTGGGCGGGTTGATCCTGTGGCTTCTGGCTTGCCTGCACCCGCGCTCCAGGCGGTTCATGTGCGTGCGGCGCTGGCGGTTCGGCCTATTGGCGGCGGTGCTGGCCGTGGGCAGCCTGCCGACGCTCGTGTTTCTGGGATGGCTGCTGGATGATTGGCGTGAGCAGCAGGCGCTCAGCCCTCGCCTGGAGCGGGAAGAAATCCTCGGCGATCTGGTTCTGCCTGCCGGCACGCGGGTGTGGCTGGAAAGCCTGGAGCCCATGAACGATCTCGGTGGCGAGCCACTGCCCTATGGCTTGCAAAGCGTGAAACGGGCCGAGTTCGACCGCGTGCCCGGCATGATCCTCGGCATGCGGGTGCGCCGCCTGGATCTGGATGCGAGCCGAGGCACCGCCGAGTTGCAGTTGCTCGATACCGCCAACCTGCAGGGCTGGCCCTGCTCGCCCGAGGCCGCGGTCAGCTTCGATTACCCGTTCAATACCCCCTTCGTGTTCGCCGGCTGGCGTCTGGAGCGCTGCACGCTGGCGCCTGGCAGCGAGGTGGCTGGTGTCGCGTGGCCCGCTGGGGTAACGGTGCATGCCGACGAAAGCGGCTGGCAGTTGCAAGGCGATGGGACGCCGACCCGCTTCCAGGGCCTGGATCTGCATGCTTTGACCCTGTGGTTGGATGCTCCGGCAGGTGAGGTCCAGAGCTGGCGCGCCGAGTTGGCGACGTCGCTCGATCTGGGGCCCATGCGCTACCCGTCAGGAACCCGGGTTCGTGCTTATCGGGATCATCTGCTGTTCAGCCCGAATCCCGATGCTGCCGCTGTCAATCGGCAGCATGGAACGTCCGTGGAGGTTGGCCAATCCGTGGAGCAGAGCCGTGCGGGCGAAATGCTGGGTATCCATCGCAATGAGGATGTCGGGGTGATCGACTGGGACATCCTGGAGGTGCCTTGACGGTCTTTCAGCTGCGATCCGCCAGAACGCCAATCAGGAACATCACCACCAGCAATACCGGTGCCAGGGTGTAGTTGTTGAAGTGGCCAAGCACCTGAGTCAGCAATGGCGTCAGGTAGACCAGTGCCAGCCCATAACCGACCACGCAGACGACGACGAAGATCAGTGTGCGCAGCACGAAGTTGAGGCTGCCGATGCGGCCTTGTACCCAGGCGTTGACGGCAGGGCCGAACAGCACCAGCAGGGTGGCCATGAGCCCCAGGGAAATCTCGCCGAGGTGGCCGCGACTCCAGCGTGACACGGTGGTGATCAGGTCCAGCAGATAATCCATGGTCGCTCCTTGGGCATGACGATTGAATCCTGTTGCCTCGGATCACCCGGCGCGCCGTTGGTTCGCTGGAGCCGGCGATTCAGGGCAGGAAGTGCTGCAGCAGATCATTGAGAAACAGTTGGCCTTCGCGGGTCGCCACCAGGCGGGTCGGATCCGCTTGCAATAGGCCGCGGCGCTGCGCCTGTTCACGTGCATCGGCCAGTCGCTGCAGAGGCAGGCCGGTGCGCTGGCTGAACAGCTGCGCAGCGCAGCCATCGCTTAGGCGCAGCACGTTCATCAGGAACTCGAAGGGCAGTTCCTCGGCGCCAAGCAACCGTTCGCCAGCGCTATAGCGCTTGGCGGGGTCGAGGTAGTCCTTGGGCAGGCGGGTTTTCCAGGTGCGGCTGATGCGCCCATCTGGTGTGCTCAGTTTGCCGTGGGCACCGGCACCGATGCCGAGAAAATCACCGAACGTCCAGTAATTCAGGTTGTGCCGGGCGGCACGCCCGGGCTGCGCATAGGCGGATACTTCGTACTGGCCGTAGCCCTGTTCGGCGAGCAGCGCCTGGCCGGCCTCCTGGATATCCCACAGGGTGTCGTCTTCGGGCAGCACTGGCGGCTGGTTCCAGAACACCGTGTTCGGTTCCACCGTCAACTGATACCAGGACAGGTGGGTCGGTGCCTGGGCGATGGCGATGCGCAGGTCGCCCAGTGCGTCGTCCAGGGACTGCTCCGGCAGGCCGTGCATCAGGTCCAGGTTGAAGTTGTCGAAGCCGGCAGCGCGGGCCATGTCGGCGGCGCGAATCGCTTCATCGCCATCGTGGATGCGCCCCAGGGCCTCGAGCTTTGCGGCCTGAAAGCTCTGCACGCCGATCGACAGCCGATTGATGCCCAGGCGCCGGTAGGCGGCGAATTTCTCCTGCTCGAAGGTGCCCGGGTTGGCTTCCAGGGTGATTTCGATATCGCTGGTGAACGGAATACGTCGCTCCACACCCTCCAGCAGCCGACCAAGCGCCTTGGCGGAAAACAGGCTGGGTGTGCCGCCGCCAAAGAAGATCGACGTCAGCGGGCGACCCTGGGCCTGCAGCAGGTCGTTGTCGAGGTCGGCGAGCAGCGCGTCGACGTAGGCCTCTTCCGGGAGGTTCGGGCCAGCGGCGTGGGAGTTGAAGTCGCAATAGGGGCACTTGCGCACGCACCAGGGAATATGGACGTACAGGGCCAGAGGGGGCAGCTGGAACACAGGCGTTGGGTCACGGCAAAGTGGTTGCGGGGCGCTATCGTGGCACGACTGGGGCAAGGCGCCAATGTTCGCGGACGAAACGCCCCTCTGGCAGTGTCCTTACAGGCCCAGGCGCTGCTTGAGCAGGGTCATGGCGATGGCGCGGTGGCTTAGGCTGTTCTTGACCGCGGGGGGCAGTTCGGCGCTGGAGCACTGGCGCTCTTGCACCCAGAACAGCGGGTCGTAGCCGAAGCCCTGTTCGCCGCGGGCTTCATGCAGGATGCTGCCGTACCACAGCCCTTCGCAGAGAATCGGCAATGGATCGTCGGCGTGGCGCACCAGGGCCAGGCAACAGACGAACTGGGCGCCGCGCTCGGCGTCCGGCACATCCTTGAGGGCGGCCAGCAGCTTGGCGTTGTTGGCGGCATCGCCCTGGCCATCGGCGTAGCGGGCGGAGTAGATGCCCGGCGCACCGCCCAGGTGATCGACCGCCAGGCCGGAATCGTCCGCCAGGGCAGGTAGCCCGGACAGGCGCGAGGCATTGCGGGCCTTGAGGATGGCGTTCTCGACGAACGACAGGCCGGTTTCCTCCGGTTCCACCTGGCTGAATTCAGCGACCGAGCGCAGGCGCACGCTGTCGCCGAGCATGGCTTGCAGTTCCTTGAGTTTGCCGGCGTTGTGGCTGGCGAGAACGAGTTCTGGGAAAGGCATCATGGCTCCGGAAAGAGTTCCTGGTTGAAGTCGAGGCGCTGGCCGTTCACCTGCAGGTTGAACAACAGCACTTCACGCGAGGGGATGGGAAACTGCGCCAGGTACGAGACGAACTCGCCCTCGCGCTGCTCGATGAACCTCAGGGGCTGGCCGTGGCCGAGCACGCTTTTCACTTCGCCGCTGACCGTGGCCGGGCTGGATTTGCCCGCGCGCAGCACGCTGACGTTCAGCACGCCCTGCTGGCCACTGCGCAGCAGGCCGCTGGCCTGGGCGATCTGCGGTTGCAGGTAGCTGGCGTTGAAGGCGCTGTAGTGCACCTTCAGGTCACCCAGGCGCTGCATCCGCTCGGCGGCGCTCAGCGGCAGGCTCAGGCACAGGGCGATCACGATGGCTAGTGTAGTGTCACGCATCAAATGTGGTATCCGAACGATTGGGCTGAGTGGCTGCCCAAAGGCGCCAGCGGCCGATCCCCGTAGGGTGGATCGGGGCGCGTAGCCGACGCTCTTTTCATCCACCATTGCGACCGCAGGGCGGTGGACGATCGCGCCGCGTAGGCAAGCGTCGTCCACCCTACGACAGGCCGCTTACGCCACATGGCTACCATCCCATATGACGATACCCCTGTTCGCCGCCCCGGGCACATCGGTCACTCTGGGGCGCATGGGCGGCTCCACGACTCAGTTGGCAATGCGTACATCGCGGGCATTGTGCCCGCTGATGCGGTAGATGCCGATCTCCCCCAGCAGGTTCGGCCAGGCACGGCTGGCCCAGCCATGTCGGTGCTCGTGGTCGACCGCCAGGCGCTCGAGTACCCGGGCGCTCTGCTGGTGGCACAGGCGCTCGAAGTCCTCGAAGGTGCAGAAGTGGATGTTCGGCGTGTTGTACCAGGTGTAGGGCAGGAAGTCCGACACGGGCATGCGGCCTTTGCTGGCCAGGTACCAGCGGCAGCGCCAGTGGCCGAAGTTGGGGAAGGTGATGATGCAGGTCTTGCCGACGCGCAGCATCTCGGCCAGTACCTTGTCGGGGAAGTGCAGCGCTTGCAGCGACTGGGTCATCACCACCACGTCGAAGCTGTCGCTGGCGAAGTTGCCGAGGCCTTCGTCGAGGTTCTGCTCGATGACGTTGACGCCCTTGACGATGCACTGGGCGATCTTTTCCGGGTCGATTTCCAGGCCATAGCCGCTGACCCGCTTGTTGGCGCCCAGCCAGGCGAGCAGCTCGCCGTCGCCGCAACCCAGGTCGAGGACGCGGCTGCCGGCGGGAATCCATTCCTGGATGATCTCTAGGTCGGCTCGCATGCTTATACCTCGATCCGTTTCATGTAGCTGCCGAAACCCTGCAGATACCTGGGAATCGGCATCAGGAAGGCATCGTGGCCCTGGGGGGCGTCGATTTCCAGGTAGCAGACGTTCTTGCGAGCGGCGAGCAGGGCGTCGACGATTTCCCGTGAGCGCGCCGGCGAGAAACGCCAGTCGGTGGTGAAGGAAATCACGCAGAAGTCCGCCTTGGCCTGGCCGAGGGTCCTGGCCAAGTCGCCACCGTGCTCGGCGGCTGGGTCGAAATAGTCCAGCGCCTTGGTCATCAGCAGATAAGTGTTGGCATCGAAACGCCCGGAGAACTCCTCGCCCTGGTAGCGCAGGTAGCTCTCGACCTGGAATTCCACGCTGTGGAAGTCGTAGTTGAGCTTCTCGTTCTTCAGGCCGCGGCCGAATTTCTCGCCCATGGCGTCATCGGACAAGTAGGTGATATGGCCCACCATGCGCGCCAGCATCAGGCCGCGCTTGGGGATCACGCCCTGATCCTGGAAATGCCCGCCGTGGAATTCCGGGTCGGTGAGGATGGCCTGGCGGGCGACTTCGTTGAAGGCGATGTTCTGCGCCGAGAGCTTGGGTGCCGAGGCGATGGCCAGGCAATGGCGGACGCGCTCCGGGTAGCTGATCGTCCACTGCATGGCTTGCATGCCGCCCAGGCTGCCACCGACCACGGCGGCCCATTGGGCGATGCCCAGCTGATCGGCCAGGCGTGCCTGGCTGTTGACCCAGTCTTCCACGGTCATCACCGGGAAGTCGGCGCCAAACGGCTTGCCGTTCGCCGGGTTGAGGTCGGACGGGCCGGTCGAGCCGTTGCAGCCGCCCAGGTTGTTGAGGCTGACCACGAAGAAACGGTTGGTGTCCAGCGGCTTGCCGGGGCCGATGCAGCTGTCCCACCAGCCCGGCTTGCGGTCGTCCACGCTGTGGTAGCCGGCGGCGTGGTGATGGCCGGACAGTGCGTGGCAGATCAGCACGGCGTTGCTGGCGCTGGCGTTCAGCTCGCCATAGGTTTCGTAGATCAGTTGGTAGTCGGCCAGGCTGCGCCCGCAGGCCAGGGCCAGGGGCTCGGCGAAATGGGCGATCTGCGGCGTGACCAGGCCAACGGAGTCTTGAGGAAAAACAGTCGGCATCGACCCTGCTCGGATAATAAAAAGTACGTAGGAAAGTGCAGCAGTCTAAAGAGCGCGCTGGTCAGCGGCAAGGAAAGCACACACCGCGATGCCCGTGGCCGGCACTACGCCATGCGCTGGTTCCGCCGAGGGCGAGCTGCTGCCTGGCGTGCCTAGTCGAGGTTGCCTTGCGGGCGCGGCATGCCGGGTAGCGTCACCACCTTGCCCTGGCGCCGGATCGGCGCGGGGCGACGCATGACACGCAGCATCTCGCCTGCCTGGGCCAACTGCTGTTTCAGCTCCGCGGCGTACTGCGCCAGTTGCTGGCGACGTTGGCGGCCGTGCTGGGTGTCCTGTGCCAGCGCCTTGAGGCGCAGCATGTGGCCTTCGAGCAACTGCTTGTGCTCGAGGGTGTGCTGCAGCAACGGCATCAGGGCTTCGTCGGCCCACTGCTCGGCGTCACGACGCAGGCGATGGTGCATGCCGATGACTTCTTGCCCCAGCGTGGCGAAAAAGCGTCGGCTGAGGCTGCGCTGTTCGGTGAGTAGCGTCTTGAGGCCCAGGCGGAAGCGGTCGGCCTTCTTTTGCAGATGACGCAGTTCACGGACGTAGCGGGCCAGTTCGAAGCGCGGCGCATCAACGGCCTGCAGCGGGTTTTCCCCATTGTGTCGGTGGTAGATGGCGTCGACCATGCGGTTGGCCATTTCAGCGTCGTGGGACAGGCAGTGCAGGTCGTCCTCGACGGCGGTGAAGAACTGCAGGATGGCCTGATTGATGCCCAGTGTCGTCCAACTGCCGGTGAGCTGGCGGCGTAGCAGGTTGAGGTGGGCGTCGAGCTTGTCCGGGTGCGCTGCAACCTTAAGGCGCTCGCCCTGGTTGCGCAGCAGGCGCTGGTTGGTCTTCAGGGCGACCAGGCGCTTGTGGTGCACGCTGTGCTCGTCCTTGGTCCGTGCGGTCAGCTCCAGCAACATCTGACCGTTGTCCTGGCGACGTTCGTCGAGCAGCCCCAGCTGTTCGTCGACCTTGCCGAGGCGCAGGCCGAGCACGTGCTGGCTGTTGCTGAGCATGGCCAGCACCTGGCGCACCACACGTTCTTCGAGCAGGCGTTCCTTCTGCGCCACGATGCGCTCGCAGAGCAGCGACTCCAGGCTGGCCAGCTGGCTGCGGGCGAGCAGTGCCGGCTCCTTGCGGACCTTGGCGAGCAGCGCCTGCTTGGCCGAGAGCGGCAGGATGTCCTGGCTGGCGATCCCCAGGTGGCGGGCCGCCTGCATGCGCACCCGCTCGATGGCGTTGGCGACCGCTGCCTCGCCGGCCAGGTCGTCCCAGAGCACGTCGATCTTGTTCAGCACGGCGAACAGGCTGCCCCGGGTGCCTTCGTCCAGGGGCTGGACGTGCTGCTGCCAGATGTCCAGGTCGCTGGCGGTGACGCCGGTGTCGGCGGACAGCAGAAAGATCACCGCCTGGGCGCTGGGCAGCATCGACAGGGTCAGTTCGGGCTCGCAGCCCAGGGCGTTGAGGCCTGGTGTGTCGAGAATGCGCAGGCCCTGGCGCAGCAGCGGGTGATCGAAGTTGACGATGGCGTGGCGCCAGGCCGGTACCAGCACCTGGTCGGGTGTGTCGGTGCTTTCCAGGTTGTCCGGGTGGAAGCCCAGGCCGACGGCTTTCTCCAGGCTCATGCGCTTGCTGGCCGCGACCTGGGCGAAGGCCTTGGCCATGTTGTCCGGGTCGCTGGTGTCCAGCGGGACGCTCAGCCAGTGGCGGGGCGTGCGCTTGAATTGCGCCACGCTGGCCTCGGCGATCCGCGTCTCGATCGGCAGCAGGCGGATATACGGGCGCTCGGCGCCGGGGTCGAAAAGGATCTCCGTGGGGCACATGGTGGTGCGCCCGGCCTGGGAGGGCAGCAGGCGCTGGCCGTATTCGGAGAAGAACAGGCTGTTGATCAGTTCGGTCTTGCCGCGGGAGAACTCACCGACGAAAGCCAGGGTGATGTGATCGGTGCGCAGCAGGCGCAGTGCCCGTTCCAGGCGTGCCCCGACGCCTTCGCTGCTCAGCCGGTTGTGGGCCAGCCAACTGCGGTAGCGGGTGATCTCGCGGACCAGCTCGCGCTTCCAGGCTACGTAGGCATCTACCTGTTCACTGAGGCGTTCCATGCTCATGGGGGATTCCCTGACGGGGCATCGGGTGACGATGCTGGCTGTCAGCATTATGCGAAGGGCGACGGCGGCGTCAATGGCGTGGCCGTGGCAATGGCGCTGGTGGTCGCTCAGGCGGGGCGAACGGTCAGGCCGAGGTCGGCTGGCAGCCGCCTGGGGGCCTGGATACGCACGCGTTTCTGGCGGCTCTGCTGGCCGCTTTCCAGCGTGACCTGGCTCTTGGCGACGCCAAAGGCCTCGGCCAGAAAGGCCAGCAGGTGCGCGTTGGCCTTGCCGTCCACGGGCGGGGCGGTGAGGCGGATCTTCAGGCGCTCGCCGTGCAGCCCGGCGAACGCATCGCTGCTTGCTTTGGGCTGCAAGTGAACGTCGAGGATCAGCGCCTTGCCGTCCCAGCGGTGGAAGCTCATGGGCGCTTAGATGGCCAGGCTCAGGCCACTGAACATACCGGTGCTGACCGCCAGGTTGCGGATCACCAGCATGTCGATCAGGTTGAGGATCAGGAATGCCACGATGGGCGACAGGTCCAGGCCACCCAGGTTGGGCAGGATGCGGCGGATCGGCATCAGCAGCGGCTCGCATATCTGGTTGACCAGCAGGGCGGCCGGGTTGTGCGTGCCCTGGGCGACCCAGGAGAGGATCACGCTGATGATCAGGGCGAAGAAGAATACCTTGAGCAGCAGGGCGGTCACGCCAATGATCGACCAGACCAGAATCAGCAGCGGATCGCCGACGCCGACGCCCATCAGCATCAGGGTCAGCGCCATCAGCACGAACTGCACGATCAACGCCAGCACCAGCGAGGCCAGGTCGAGGCCGCCGATACTGGGGATGATGCGACGCAGCGGCTTGAGCAGCGGATGGGTGGCGCGCACGATGAACTGGCTGAGCGGGTTGTAGAAGTCCGCCCGCACCAGCTGCAGGATGAAGCGCAGCAGCACGATCAGCAGGTAGAAGCTGCCGATGGTCTGCAGGATGTAAACGGCTGCGGTGTTCAGACCGATCATTGATTGTCTCCTTATTGACCCAGTTGTTCGGCCAGCTCGGCCGAGCGGTGATCAGCGGCCCTGACGGCCTGCTCGACCAGCGCTTCGAAGCCGCCTGCCTGGAATGTCTTGATGGCCGCTTCGGTGGTGCCGGCCGGTGAGGTCACGCGGCGGCGCAGCTCGGCGGCATCCACGTCACTGTTCAGTGCCATCTGTGCGGCGCCCAGGGCGGTCTGCAGGGTCAGCTTGGCGGCAACATCGCGGGGCAGGCCGAGCTTCTCACCGCTGGCGGTCATCGCCTCGATCAGCAGGAAGAAATACGCCGGGCCGCTGCCGGACACGGCGGTCACGGCGTCGATCAGCTTTTCCTCTTCCAGCCACACCGCCATGCCGACGGCGCTGAGCAGTTGCTCGGCCTGCTGGCGCTGCTCGATGCTGACCTGCGCATTGGCGTACAGGCCGCTGGCACCCAGGCGCAGCAGCGACGGGGTGTTGGGCATGCAGCGGACGATGGCTCGCGCGCCCAGCCAGTTTTCCAGGCTGGCGCTGGTGATGCCGGCGGCGATGGAGACGATCAACTGACCGGCCTGCACATGGGGCGCCAGGTCAAGGCACACGTTCTTCATGACCTGCGGCTTGACCGCCAGGACGATCACGTCGGCGTCACGGCAGGCCTCGGCATTGCTGGCCACCACGTCGATGCCGTGTTCGGCGGCGATCTTCTCGCGCTGTTCGGCGCCACGGTCGCTGGCGCGGATGGCGCTGGCCGGCAGGCCCTGGGCGAGCAGCCCGCCGATCAGGCTGGCAGCCATGTTGCCGGCGCCAATGAAGGCGATACGGGGAGTGGTCATGGGGAGGTTCCTATCTGAAGAGTCGAGATCGGGTAATTCAAACCTTGCCGTAATCGCGTTCGCCGAACAGCGCCGTGCCGATACGCACCCAGCTCGCGCCCTCGGCGATGGCCGCTTCGAGGTCGTGGCTCATGCCCATGGACAGGGTGTCGAGATCGAGGTTCAGCGCGTCCCGCAGTGCGCGCAGGCGGGCGAACGCCGCACGTTGCTCGGCCACGTCATCGGTGGGCGCGGGGATTGTCATCAATCCGCGCAGGCGCAGGTTGGGCAGTTGTGTAACCGCCTGTGCCAGCGCCGCGAGCTCATCGGGCTGGCAGCCGGATTTGCTGTCCTCACCACTGACGTTGACCTGCAGGCAGATGTTCAGGGGCGGCAGCTCGGGCGGGCGCTGGTCGTTCAGGCGCTCGGCGATCTTCAGGCGGTCCACCGAATGCACCCAGGCGAAGTGTTCGGCGATGGGGCGGGTCTTGTTCGACTGGATGGGGCCGATGAAATGCCAGGTCAGCGCCAGCTCGGCCAGCTGCGCCTGCTTGTCGAGGGCCTCCTGCAGGTAGTTCTCGCCAAAATCGTGCAGGCCGGCCGCATGGGCCTCGCGAATGGCGTCGGCTGGCTTGGTCTTGCTCACCGCCAACAGGCCAACCGTGGTGAAATCTCGCTGCGAGGCTTGCGCCGCCTCACGGATACGCACACCGACCTTTGCAATATTCTCTGCTATCGTGGACATTACCTGCGCCTGCCGCCTGAGCGTTTCCGCGGGCCTGACGGTGGTCTCCACAGGGCGTGCTCGCGCAGCCGCATGGTGATCCCCCAAGGCTCCTATCCTGAGTTACGCGGCATTCTACCGTCATTAGGGAGTTCCATGGATATCACCGAGCTGCTTGCCTTCAGCGCCAAGCAAGGCGCGTCGGATCTGCATCTCTCGGCAGGCCTGCCGCCGATGATTCGGGTCGACGGCGATGTGCGCCGGATCAACCTGCCGGCCCTGGATCATAAGCAGGTGCACGCGCTCATCTACGACATCATGAACGACAGGCAGCGCAAGGATTTCGAAGAGTTCCTGGAAACCGACTTCTCGTTCGAGGTGCCGGGCGTGGCGCGCTTTCGGGTCAATGCCTTCAACCAGAACCGTGGCAGCGGTGCGGTGTTCCGTACCATCCCCTCCAAGGTGCTGAGCATGGAAGACCTCGGCATGGGCGAGATCTTCAAGAAGGTCTCCGACGTGCCCCGTGGGCTGGTGCTGGTGACCGGGCCGACCGGGTCGGGAAAATCCACCACCCTGGCGGCGATGCTCGACTACATCAACAGCAACAAGTACCACCACATCCTCACCGTCGAGGATCCGATCGAATTCGTGCACGAGTCGAAGAAGTGCCTGGTCAACCAGCGTGAGGTGCACCGTGATACCCACGGCTTTTCCGAAGCCCTGCGCTCGGCCCTGCGCGAAGACCCGGACATCATCCTGGTCGGCGAGATGCGCGACCTGGAAACCATCCGCCTGGCGCTGACCGCCGCGGAAACCGGTCACCTGGTATTCGGCACCCTGCACACCACCTCCGCCGCCAAGACCGTCGATCGGGTAGTCGACGTGTTCCCGGCAGAAGAGAAGGCCATGGTTCGCTCCATGCTGTCCGAATCCCTGCAGGCCGTGGTTTCCCAGACGCTGTTGAAGAAGATCGGTGGCGGTCGCGTGGCCGCCCATGAAATCATGATCGGCACTCCGGCGATCCGTAACCTGATCCGCGAAGACAAGGTGGCGCAGATGTACTCGGCCATCCAGACAGGTGGCGCACTGGGCATGCAGACCCTGGATGCGTGCCTGAAAACGCTCATTTCCAAAGGGCTGGTCAGCCGTGAAAGTGCCCGCGAGAAGGCCAAGACTCCTGAAAACTTCTGATTGCCCGAAGTACGGCGAGCCCCAGCAGTGCATGGCCCGGGCTCATCCACAGGCGTCACGAGGCTCGTCTGGCTCGCTCGTTAGAGGTCATGCCGAGCGTGCGTCGGCCGCGAGCCGCTTTTCGAGTGGTTCGGTATGTCGACGCAGCGGTAGCGCCGCGCAAACATTTATGAACAGGTTCCAGGGCCATCCTGGTCACGCCGGCCGATCCCCTGATCGCCTGTGTTCATGGTCACTGGCCAATACTCGCCCGTAGCTGAACGTCGTTCCAGCACATGTAGGTAGTCACCCATGGAATTCGAAAAACTGTTACGCCTGATGGTCGAGAAAGGCGCCTCCGATCTGTTCATCACCGCGGGTGTGCCGCCGTCGATGAAGGTCAACGGCAAGATCATGCCGGTGACCAAGACGCCGCTGTCGCCGGAAATGACCCGTGAAACCGTACACGCGGTGATGAACGAGCAGCAGCGCCGGGATTTCGCCGAGCACCACGAATGCAACTTCGCGATCAGTGCCCGTGGCATCGGCCGCTTCCGTGTCAGCGCCTTCTACCAACGCAACCTGGCGGGCATGGTGCTGCGCCGTATCGAGACCAATATCCCGACGCTGGATGACCTCAAACTGCCCGAGATCCTCAAGAAACTGGCGTTGACCCGGCGTGGCCTGGTGCTGTTCGTCGGGGCGACCGGCACCGGCAAGTCCACCTCGCTGGCGGCGATGATCGGTTACCGCAACAAGAACAGCAGCGGTCACATCATTTCCATCGAAGACCCGATCGAGTACATCCACCAGCACCAGAGCTGCATCGTCACCCAGCGTGAAGTGGGCATCGATACCGAGTCCTTCGAGGTGGCGCTGAAGAACACCCTGCGCCAGGCGCCAGACGTGATCCTGATCGGTGAGGTGCGAACCCGCGAGACCATGGATCACGCCGTGGCCTTCGCCGAGACCGGTCACCTGTGCCTGGCCACCCTGCACGCCAACAACGCCAACCAGGCGCTGGACCGGATCATCAACTTCTTTCCGGCGGATCGGCAGAATCAGGTGTGGATGGATCTGTCGCTGAACCTCAAGGCCATCGTCGCCCAGCAACTGATCCCCACGCCGGACGGCAAGAGCCGCCGTGCGGTGATCGAGGTGCTGATCAACACCCCGCTGGCGGCCGACCTGATCCGCAAGGGCGACGTGCACGAGCTCAAGGCGCTGATGAAACGCTCCACCGAACACGGCATGCAGACCTTCGACCAGGCGCTGTACAACCTCTACAGCCAGGGCGAGATCACCTACGAAGACGCCTTGCTGTACGCCGACTCGGCGAACGACCTGCGGCTGATGATCAAGCTCGGCTCGGAAACCGATGGCGAGCACCTGACCAGCATGTCCCAGGGATTGGCCCTGGAAGTCACCGATGAGGACCAGGGCCGACGCTTCCGCTGAACCTGGCACACGGCCCGCACGCCATCGAGGCCACGCCGTCAACTGCCGGCCAGGCTGGTACCTGCCCGGGATGGCCATTTGTGGGCTGCCTACACGGCAGTGAAGTCGCCGGCGTCATAGCTGTCGTCATCGATAAATTTCTGAGCTGCCTACACGGCAGTGAAGGCTTTCATCGCGAGGCTCCTGAGGTGCTGGTATTTCTGAGCTGCCTACACGGCAGTGAAGGGAGACCAACCTAGGGTAGTCCTGCAGGACGTTTTCTGAGCTGCCTACACGGCAGTGAAGGGCGTCACCGGCATCAGCGCCGACGTGTTCTGTTTCTGAGCTGCCTACACGGCAGTGAAGGCGTTCTTGACATCGCGTGCACGGCTGCGAACTTTCTGAGCTGCCTACACGGCAGTGAAGTCAGATCCAGGCCGCCGAGCTTCCATTCGAGTTTTTCTGAGCTGCCGTATAGGCAGCTAAGAAATGGAGAAGCTGCAGGGCCGCTTCGGCGATCTGGTTAACTGCCGTGTAGGCAGCTAAGAAATGTCGAGATGACCTGATGCTTTCGATAACAGTGTTAACTGCCGTATAGGCAGCTCGAAAGCCAATGCCCTTGCAAGGCTTGATGCGCTTGCGTCACCTGCGTACAGGGAGCACCTTGTCGGCCTCGGCGGTGATGCGTTTCCCCGGTCTGGTCGCTACAGCCTGTGCCTGCCCATCGGCCTGGGCGCCTGCCCGGGCCTGGCTCATCAACCTTGGAATCAGCGGGCCTTCCGGCAGGTTGCGCCAGAAGCGCACCGGCATGTTGGTTTCCAGCACGCTGCGATTGAGTCGCGCCGGGTTGAAGGTACTGCCGTAATAGGCCAGCCACATCGCTTCGTTGCGATCGTCGGTGCCCTGCGCCAGTTGCTGCCATTCGGGCGGGCAGGGGGTGGCGTGGTGCAGGTTCTCGCCGTCCCAGAACACGCCATCCTCTGGGGTCGCGATCATCCAGGTCTGCCGGCCCAGGCGCTCGGCGAAGTGCATGCTGGCACTGGCCAGGACGTCGTGCGCCGGCTCGTGCCAGGCCACCAGTTGCGGGCCCCCGGCCGTTGTTTCCCGTGGTTTGAAGCGTAGAAACGCATGCAGATGGTGAGCTTCACGGCGCACGGCCTTGAGGCGCGCATGCAGCTCGCTGCCGTCGATATCCCCAGCCAGCATGGCGGCCTGGTCACCTGCGGCGACGCGCCAGAGAATGCGGTACAACAGTGCCCAGCGCTGTGGGCAGCGAAAGCGTGCAGCGCTTTCCAACTGATCGAGCAGGGCGCGGGGTACGCGCACCGGGCGATCGCCGGCCACGGCCTGTTGCGGCTCGTCCAGCTGGCCGAACAGGTCCTGATGCTCCTGGCTGTCCTGCACCCAGCTCAACTGGTGCGGCGCCAGGCCGCGGCGTAGTTGGGTACGAGCCGCCTCGCGCCAGCCGGCGAAGCTGCCATCGAAACGCACCTGGTGCATCACCACAGGCCCATCTGCCGGGGGGGCTCGCTCAGTTGCTGGCGCAGCAACAGGGATTCGCGGGTGGCCTGGGCCGGGCGGTAATCCTGAGTGACGATGAATGGCTTGGCCTTCTCCAGGGCGCAGCGCAGGCGGCCGACGTCCTCGAAGCGGATGCGCTTCTGCCGCCGCAGGGCCACCAGGCGCTGGGCGCTGAGCACGCCGATACCGGGGATGCGGGCGATCATGTTCACATCGGCACGATTCAGGTCGACGGGGAAATGCTGGCGGTTGTTCAGGGCCCAGGCCAGCTTGGGGTCGATGTCCAGGGCCAGGTTGCCGGGGCCGTCCAGCAGCTCGATGGCCTTGAAGCCATAGCCGCGCATCAGGAAATCCGCCTGGTACAAACGGTGCTCGCGCAGCAGGGGTGGTGCCTCGAAGGGCACACTCTTGGGGCTCTGAGGAATCGGGCTGAACGCCGAGTAGTAGACGCGCTTGAGGCGGAAGTCGCCATACAGCGACTGGGCGGTATGCAGGATGGTGCTGTCGTCGGTGGCGTCGGCGCCGACGATCATCTGCGTGCTCTGTCCGGCCGGCGCGAAGGCCGGGGCGCGTTTTTCGCTGTCCGCTTCCTCGACACCGTTGCGAATGGTGCCCATGGCCAGCTTGATCGGTGCCACGCTTTTCTCTGGTGCCAGGCGGATCAGGCTGCTTTCGGTAGGCAGCTCGATATTGACGCTGAGACGGTCGGCATAGCGGCCCGCTTCGGCAATCAGTTCCGGCGACGCATCGGGAATGGTCTTGAGGTGGATATAGCCACGAAACTCGTGCTCTTCGCGCAGCAGTTTGGCGACACGTACCAGTTGTTCCATGGTGTAGTCGGCCGAGCGGATGATCCCGGAGCTGAGAAACAGCCCGCTGATGCAGTTGCGCCGGTAGAAATCCAGGGTCAGCGTGACCACTTCCTCCGGCGTGAAGCGCGCGCGGGGCACATCGCTGGACCGCCGATTGACGCAGTACTGGCAGTCGTACAGGCAGAAGTTGGTGAGCAGCACCTTGAGCAGGGCGACGCAGCGCCCGTCGGGAGTGAAACTGTGGCAGATGCCCATGCCGTCCGTGGCGCCCATGCCGCTCTGGCCCCTGGAACTGCGCTTGGGCGCACCGCTGCTGGCGCAGGACACATCGTATTTGGCCGCGTCAGCGAGTACCGTGAGCTTGTCGATCAGCTGCATGCTGCGATCCGATGGCTGTATTTATATACAGTATCGGGTGGTGGGTCCGTTTGCTCAAGGGCGTCTCGTCGGCGCGTGATGCGAAACCGCTGGCGAGCGTCTCTAGGGTCGTACAGATAAATGAGAGGTAATACAGATGCAGCGTCCTGACACTCACAGCAAAATCATGGGTTATCTGTTATGGATTTTCGGTTTCCTCGGCGCTCACCGTTTCTATTACGGCAAGCCGGTCACCGGCACGATCTGGTTTTTCACCCTGGGTCTGCTGTTTGTTGGCTGGATCATCGACCTGTTCCTGATCCCGGCCATGGATCGAGAGGCGGACCTGCGCTTCACTGCGGGCCAGACCGATTTCAATATCGCCTGGATCCTGCTGACCTTCCTCGGCGTCTTCGGCGTGCACCGCATGTACCAGGGCAAATGGATCACCGGCATCCTCTATCTGTTTACCGGCGGGCTGTTTCTGGTCGGCGTGCTGTACGACTTCTGGACGCTGAACACCCAGGTATCGATCAAGAATGCGCGCGAGGGCTAGATCGGGAGGGCGCTGCAAGGCGATAGCGGCCGTAGGGTGGATGACGCTCTTTTCATCCACCATCGCGAATCGCAGAGCGGTGGACGGGGCGGGCCGCGTAGGTGAAGCGTCGGCTACGCGCCCCGGTCCACCCTACAAATGCTCGCTTTCGCCTTGCTGCTGTCGTGCGGTGTTATCCCCGGCGGGTGCTCAGCCCTGGTAGCTGATATGCCCATCCACCAGCGTATAGCGCACCTGGCCGGGCAGGCAGTGGCCGAGGAAGGGGCTGTTGCGGCCCTTTGAGTGCCAGTTCTCGCCGGCCACGGTGGAGGCCTGGGGATCGAACAGCAGGATATCCGCGGCACCACCGACCTGCAGTTTGCCAGCCGGCAGGCGCAGGGCCTCGGCCGGACCACTGCTCAGGCGGGCGAGCAGGGTGGGCAGATCGAGCAGGCCATCCTGCACCAGGGTCATGGCCAGCGGCAGCAGCAACTGAACGCCGCTCATGCCGGGTTCGGTCTCGCCGAAGGGCGCCAGCTTGGCGTCGCGCTCATGGGGCTGGTGATGGCTGGAGATGGCGCCGATCACCCCACTCTTCACTGCTTCCCGCAGGCCGTCGCGGTCGGCGCGGGTGCGTAGCGGCGGTTGCACGTGGTAGAGGCTGGAGAAGTCGATCAGCGCTTCATCGGTGAGGATCAACTGATAAAGGGCCACGTCGGCCGTGACCGGCAAGCCACGTGCCTGGGCGTCGGCGATCAATTGGGCGCCTCGGGCGCTGGTGAGCTGGCTGAAGTGGGCGCGTACGCCGCTCTGCTCGACCAGCAGCAGGTCGCGAGCCAGGGCCACCGTTTCGGCGGTTTCCGGAATCCCCGACAGGCCGAGGAAGCTGGCCGTGGCGCCCTCATGGGCCAGACCGCCTTCGGCGAGGTCATGGTCCTGGGAGTGGATGACCACCGTGAGGTCGAAGGTCGCCGCGTACTCCAGCGCGCGACGCAGGGTGCGGGCGTTACGGAAGTTGTTGAGACCGTTGCCGAACGCCACGCAGCCGGCATCGCGCAGGGCGACCAGCTCGGCGAGCTGCTCGCCATCGAGGCCCTTGCTCAGGGCGCCGATGGGGAACACCTTGGTGTGGCCGGCTTCACGGGCGCGGTCGAGAATCAGCTCGGCAACCGCCGAGGTATCCAGCACTGGCTTGGTGATCGGTGGGCAGCACAAGCTGGTGACGCCGCCGGCAGCGGCCGCCAGGGTTTCGCTGGCGATGCTGCCTTTGCGGCTGTAGCCGGGCTCGCGCAGGGCGACGGAGAGGTCGACCAGGCCCGGCGCGGCGATCAGGCCCTGGGCATCCAGCGTCTGGTCGGCTTCGAAGCCGGCCGGTGCCTGGCCGATGGCGCTCAACTTGCCGCCTTCTACATAGAGGTCGGCGAGTTGGTCGAGGCCGCTGCTCGGGTCGATGACACGGGCGCCGAGGATACGGGTACGCATCAGTTGTGCTCCTCGGAGTTGAGTTGTCGTTGCGCGGCCTGGCCGCTCATGGCCATGGACAGCACGGCCATGCGGATGGCGATGCCGTAGGTGACCTGATTGAGGATCACCGACTGCGGGCCGTCGGCGACCGCCGATTCGATCTCCACGCCGCGGTTGATTGGCCCCGGGTGCATGACCAAGGCATCCGGCCTGGCCAGCCCGAGGCGTTGCTCGGTCAGGCCGAACAGGCGGTAGAACTCACCTTCGCTGGGCAGCAGGCCGCCCGTCATGCGTTCGCGCTGCAGGCGCAGCATGATCACCACGTCGACGTCCTTGAGGCCCTCGCTCATGTCGCTGTAGACCGTCACGCCGTATTGCTCGATGCCCACGGGCAGCAGGGTTTTCGGCGCGATCACGCGGATGTCCGGGCAGCCGAGGGTCTTCAGCGCCAGCATGTTGGAGCGCGCCACCCGCGAATGCAGGATGTCGCCGACGATGGCCACCGAGAGATGCTCGACGCTGCCCTTGTGGCGGCGGATGGTCAGCATGTCGAGCATGCCCTGGGTGGGGTGCGCATGGCGGCCGTCGCCGCCGTTGATGATCGCCAGGTTGGGGCACACGTGCTCGGCGATGAAGTGTGCGGCACCGGAGTCGGCGTGGCGCACCACGAAGATGTCGGCGGCCATGGCTTCCAGGTTGCGCAAGGTGTCGAACAGCGTCTCGCCCTTGCTGGTCGAGCTGGTTGACACGTTGAGGCTGATCACGTCGGCCGACAGGCGCTGGGCGGCCAGTTCGAAGGTGGTGCGGGTACGCGTGGAGTTCTCGAAGAACACGTTGCACACGGTCTTGCCACGCAGCAGCGGGACTTTCTTCACCGCCCGGGCGCCCACTTCGAGGAACGAGTCGGCCGTGTCGAGGATTTCCGTGAGCAGCTCGCGGGGCAGGCCATCGAGGGACAGGAAGTGGCGCAACTGGCCTTGGTCGTTCAGTTGCAGCGGGCGCTTGGCATCGATCGGGGTCATTGCGGACGGCCTTGGGCGGAAAGCGTCTGGAGTTCGAGGGTGAAGGGCGCGGGGCCGGACAATTTTACCCGTTGCTCGGCGGCCAGCGACAGGGTGGCGCCGACCACGTCCGGGCGGATCGGCAATTCGCGAGCATCCAGGTCGAGCAGGCTGACCAGGGTCACGCTGGCCGGGCGGCCATAGTCGAACAGCTCGTTGAGGGCGGCGCGGATGGTACGTCCACTCATCAGTACGTCGTCGATCAGCACCAGGTGCTGGCCTTCGATCTCGAACGGCAGCTCGGAGGGCTGTACTTGGGGGTGCAGGCCGTTCTGGCTGAAGTCGTCGCGGTAGAAGGACACATCGAGGATGCCCAGCGGCTCGTCGCGACCCAGTTGCTCCAGCAGCGCCTGGGCGACCCATACGCCGCCGGTGCGGATGCCGATGAAGCGCGGCGTGGCGATCTGCCGCCGGTTCAGGTGGCTGATCAGCGAGGACGCCATCTGCGGCAGCAGTTCGGCGGGGTTGGGTAGACTCATCGAAAGCTCCTTGTGGTCGTGGCTCGTTCAGCCCGGACGGTTCTCTTCCAGCCAGCCCTGCAACAGCAGGGCCGCGGCCAGGGCGTCGACCGGACGCTGGCGATAACCGGCGGTCTGGCCCTGCTGCAGGCGCTCACCCTTGGCGGCGTAAGTGGTCAGGCGTTCATCGTGGGTGAACACCGGCAGGTTGAAGCGACCGTGCAGGCGGCGGGCGAACTTCTCCGCGCGTTCGCTCATGTCGCTGGGCGTGCCGTCCATGTTCAGCGGCAGGCCGACGACCAGCGCGTCAGGTTGCCACTCGCGGATCAGCGCTTCGACCTTGTGCCAGTCCGGCACGCCATTCTGTGCCTTGAGTATGCACAGCTCGCGGGCCGATCCGGTGATCGGCTGGCCCACGGCGACGCCGATCTGCTTGGTGCCGTAATCGAAGCCGAGCAGCAGGCGCAGCGTCTTGCTGCTCGCCTCGGCCATCAGGCGTGCCCAGCCTGGGCCGTGAGCAGGTTGAGGTCGACACCGAGCAGCGCGGCGGCGGCGCCCAGGCGTTTGTCGTAGGGCGTTTCGAAGAGGATCGCCTGGCTGGCCGGGCAGCTCAGCCAGGCGTTGTCGGCCAGTTCCTCTTCCAATTGCCCGGCTCCCCAGCCGGCATAGCCGAGGGCGATCAGGTGCCGTACCGGGCCTTCGCCCTGGGAGATGGCGAACAGCACGTCCTGGGATGTCGACAGGCCCAGCTCGCCCAGCTCGAGGGTCGCCTGGAACTGGGTGCCGCTGGGGTGCAGCACGAAGCCGCGATCGGTCTGTACCGGGCCGCCATTGAAGATCGGCAGGCTCTGGCAGAGCACCGAGGGTTCGCTGTCGGGCCGCAACTGTTCGAGCACATCGGCCAGGTTCAGGCCGTTGGGGCGGTTGATCACCAGCCCCATGGCGCCCTGGTCGCTGTGCTCGATCAGATAGACGACGGTTTGCGCGAAATTCGGATCGGCCATGTGCGGCATGGCAATCAGAAAGTGGTGCTTGAGGCAGGTCGGGTCGCTGTTCATCGGCCTAGTGTGAAGCCGCAGGCTGCAAGCTTCAAGCTGCAAGAAAAGCCATCAGCGCTGCACGCTGGCCGTTGCTGTTCAGTTGCTCGACAGGCGGTCGCCGCGTTCGAAGCGCCAGGTACGGATGATCTCCAGGCGGTCGATGTCCGCCAGGTCGCCCGCGAAGGGCGCGTAGGGTGCGGCCAGGCGCACGATACGCATGGCGGCCTGGTCGAGAACCTGCTCGCCAGACGACTCCAGCACCAGCACTTCATACAGGCTGCCGTCGCGGTTGATCGACACCAGCAGCCTCAGGCTGCCGTAGATCTGCCGGCGTCGCGCATCGTCCGGGTAGTTGAGATTGCCGACGCGCTCGACCTTCTTGCGCCATTCGTCCTTGTACCAGGCACCCTTGTCGCGCATGGTCGAGGCGGCGTTGAGGCGATGAATCTTCGGCCGTTTGGCGTACTGCTGCACCTCGTTGGCCAGCTCGGCTTCCAGGCTGGCGATTTCCGCAGACAGCTGTGCGCTATCGAATGCCGGGGCGGTAGGGGCTGGGGGCGTAGGTTTGGTTTCTTCGCGCTTGGCGGGCGCTTTCTGAGCCTGCGGCGCCTTGCTGGTGACGACCGCCTTGGGCGCCTCCGGTTTTACCGCGGGCGGCGGTGGGGCAGCCGCCGGCGTCACCTTGCGCACTTCGGTGTCCTGAAAGGGCGCCTGTTCCGTAGTGGTCGGCGCTGCTTTCTTCTCCAGGGTGCCGCTGCCCTGCTGGTTGTCCTGGGCGAGGAAGTCAGCCTCTTTGGGCTTTTCCTCGTTCTTGAAGGTGGACAAGGTGATTTCCAGGGTTTTGCTGACCTGGCCAGGTTCGACGAAGGTGAAGCCCACGCCAAGGATCAGTGCAGCGTGCAGCACTGCGGCGACAAACAGGGTGAACCCCAGGCGATCCGCCGGGCGAACGCCGGAGGCAGTGACATCGGGTGGGCTGGCTGCTGCGCTCATCGCTATTCGGTCGTCAGGGTCTGTTAACGGTTCGGCTCGGTGGTGCCGAGCCGTTGCCAGCCCTGGCGGGCCGCCGGCGGTTCGGCGCGAACCGCAGGGCCCTACGCGAGTGGGTAGCGCCCCTGGATTGCCGCGCAGTCTGCCGAGGCGTCCGAAAAAAGTCTATGAAGCACTCCGCGCATCGAGCTTTTCGGCGATCTTGTCCATCAGGCGTTCGCCGATGCGCGTATCGAAGGCCGCATCGATCTCGCGAATGCAGGTCGGGCTGGTGACGTTGATCTCGGTAAGGCGGTCGCCGATCACGTCCAGGCCGACGAACAGCAGGCCGCGTTCGCGCAGGCTGGGGCCGACTGCCGCGGCGATCTCGCGATCCCGATCGGTCAGCGGGCGTGCTTCGCCACGGCCGCCTGCAGCCAGGTTGCCACGGGTTTCGCCGCTGGCGGGAATGCGCGCCAGGCAGTAGGGTACCGGTTCGCCGTCTATCATCAGAATCCGCTTGTCGCCATCGACGATGGCCGGCAGGTAGCGCTGCGCCATGATCTGCTGGCTACCATGGGCGGTCAGGGCTTCGAGAATCACCGACAGGTTCGGGTCGCCTTCGCGGTGACGGAAGATCATCGAGCCCCCCATGCCATCGAGGGGTTTGAGAATGATGTCACGGTGCTGCTGCGCGAAATCACGCAGAATGTCGGATCTTCGGCTGACGATCGTTTCCGGTGTGAAGGCTGGAAAACGAGTGGCGAAGAATTTCTCGTTGCAGTCGCGCAGGCTTTGCGGTCGGTTGACCACCAGGGTGCCGGCTTCCTCGGCCTGCTCGAGCAGGTAGGTTGAATAGACGAATTCGTTATCAAAGGGTGGATCCTTGCGCATCAGGATCACATCCAGTTCGGCCAGCGGCAGATCCTCTTCCTCGCCCAGTTCGAACCAGCGTTGCGGGTCGGCGAATACCTGAAGGGCGCGGGTGCGACCCCGGGCGATGCCGGCGGCCTGGTGGAGATCCTTCTGCTCCATATAGAAGAGGCTCCAGCCACGGGCCTGGGCGGCCAGCAGCATGGCCAGCGAGCTGTCCTTCTTGTAGGCGATCTGCGCGATGGGATCCATGACGATGCCGAGCCGAACGCTCATGGGAATATCTCCGTGAAGGGCGGTGGGGAAATCAGCCGCGTAGGTAGCAGGGTAGGGCGCCAAGGGTGGCGCTGACAGGGCCGGTGGTCAAGGGAAACCGGGCCGATGGCTTGCATGGGGAGAGTGTGCTAAAAAGGCCCAGCGATGGGCCGTGCCCATTGGTTTCAGGGCCTCCGGCACACTGGAAATGACGTAATAAACGACTCACCGACGTGGTGGCAGGGCAGACATGGAACAGCATTCCGAAGGCTTGAGGGTGATGGTGATCGACGATTCGAAGACGATTCGTCGTACAGCGGAAACCCTGCTGAAAAAGGTGGGTTGCGAGGTGATCACCGCGGTGGATGGCTTCGATGCCCTGGCGAAGATCGCCGACACCCATCCGAGCATCATTTTCGTCGACATCATGATGCCGCGTCTGGATGGCTATCAGACCTGTGCCCTGATCAAGAACAACAGCGCCTTCAAATCCACGCCAGTTATCATGCTGTCTTCCAAGGATGGCCTGTTCGACAAGGCCAAGGGACGTATAGTCGGTTCTGATCAATATCTGACCAAACCCTTCAGCAAGGAAGAGCTGCTCGGCGCGATCAAGGCCCACGTCCCGGAGTTCTCTCCGGTCGAACACGCATCCTGACGTCCAGCCGACGCCACAGACGCCTTCTCTTCATGTACTGGAAAACATCATGGCCCGAATTCTGATTGTTGATGACTCGCCGACCGAAATGTACAAGCTGACCGCCATGTTGGAGAAACACGGGCATCAGGTGCTCAAGGCTGAAAACGGTGCCGACGGTGTCGCGCTGGCCCGTCAGGAAAAACCCGACCTGGTGCTGATGGACATCGTCATGCCTGGCCTCAATGGTTTCCAGGCAACCCGGCAGTTGACCAAGGATGCCGAGACCAGTCACATCCCGGTGATCATCGTCACCACCAAGGATCAGGAGACCGACAAGGTCTGGGGCAAGCGCCAGGGGGCCAGGGATTACCTGACCAAGCCGGTGGATGAAGCCACCCTGCTGAAAACCCTGAACGCAGTACTGGCGGGCTGACGCCGGACTGGCCACGGTTACAAGAAGAAGGTCGCGGCAGGCATGTCAGAGACACTCACTCCTTTTCAGATTCTTCTCGGCATCGAGCAACGCTGCCGCGCGGTGGCGGCCGGCCTGCCGTCACAGCAGGTGGCGGTACAGACCTGGAGCGGCATTGGTTTTCGCATGGGCGAACGGCTGTTCGTCGCACCGATGGGAGAGGTCGGTGAGGTGCTGCACGAACCACGCCACACCTTGTTGCCTGGTGTGAAGAGCTGGGTCAGGGGGGTGGCCAATGTGCGCGGGCGGTTGCTGCCGGTGATGGATCTGTGCGGTTTCTTCGGCACTGAACTGTCGCCGCTGCGCAAGCAACGGCGGGTGCTGGTGGTCGATCACCAGGACGTCTTCGCCGGCCTCACGGTCGATGAGGTGTTCGGCATGCAGCATTTCGCGGTGGATACCTTTTCCGAGCGGTTACCACCGCTCGAGGCATCCATCAAGCCGTTCATCCATGGCGTGTTCCAGCGCGAGCAGACCTGGTTGGTGTTCAGCCCACACGCGCTGGCCCAGGCTCCAGGGTTCATCGACGTGGCGTTTTGAGAGCTTTTCGGTGGAGGCGGTTTGGCCAGCCTTCTGACGTTATATGGAATTCGAAGTGCGGTAGGGTCCAGGCGGGGGCCGAGTAATGAAAAAAGTAGTCTCAAACAATGTGCTGGTGGGGACGCGTATCGGTGCGCTCGTGGCGGGGTTGTTCGTCATTCTGATCGTCTCGATCGTGATGCTGTTCGCCAACTTCGCGTACGTGAATACGCAGAGTAACTACGATACCGAGTACATCGGCCACGCCGGCGAACTGCGCGTGCTGTCCCAGCGCATCTCCAAGGATGCCACCGAGGCGGCAGCGGGTACGCCCGCCGCCTTCGCCCTGCTGCGTGACGCGCGTAACGACTTCCAGGAGCGTTGGGCCTACCTCACCGATGGCAACGCGCAGAGCGGCCTGCCTGCTGCGCCGGCCGCTGTGCAGGAACAGATGGCCGCCGTGCAGCAGGACTGGGACGGCCTGCGGCAGAACGCCGACGCCATCCTGGCCAGCGAGCAGACCGTTCTGTCGCTGCACCAGGTCGCCAGCACGCTGGCGGAAACCATTCCGCAGTTGCAGGTCGAGTACGAGGAAGTGGTCGACATCCTGCTGGAAAGCGGCGCGCCGGCCGCCCAGGTGTCGGTCGCCCAGCGTCAGTCGCTGCTGGCCGAACGGATTCTCGGCTCGGTCAACAAGGTGCTGGCCGGTGATCAGGATTCCGTCCAGGCCGCCGACATGTTCGGCCGTGACGCCAGCCTGTTCGGCCGTGTGCTGGGCGCCATGCAGGAAGGCAACGCGGCGATGGAAATCGCCAAGGTGACCGACCCGCAGGCCCTCGAGCGCCTGGGGGAAATTTCCGAACTGTTCGAGTTCGTGTCCGGCTCGGTGGACGAGATCCTCGAAACCTCGCCGGAACTGTTCCAGGTTCGTGAGTCCGCCAACACCCTCTTTACCCTGTCGCAGACGCTGCTGGACAAGGTCTCGACGCTGTCCGAAGGTTTCGAGGGCCTGGCCGACGGCCGCTCGCTGAACACCTTCGCCGGTTACCTGCTGGGTGTCCTGGCGCTGGGCTCGATCGTGATCATCGGCCTGGTGATGGTACGCGAGGCCAATCGCCGTCTCGCCGAAACCGCCGAGAAGAATGAGCGCAACCAGACCGCGATTCTGCGTCTGCTCGATGAGATCGCCGACCTCGCCGACGGTGACCTGACCGTGGCGGCGACGGTTACCGAGGACTTCACCGGCGCCATCGCCGACTCCATCAACTATTCCATCGACCAACTGCGTGACCTGGTCACCACGATCAACCTGACCGCCGTTCAAGTAGCGGGTGCCGCCCAGGAAACCCAGGCCACGGCCATGCACCTGGCCGAGGCCTCCGAACACCAGGCCCAGGAAATCGCTGGTGCCTCCGCGGCGATCAACGAGATGGCCGTGTCGATCGACCAGGTATCGGCGAACGCCTCGGAGTCCTCCGCGGTAGCGGAACGTTCCGTGGCCATCGCCAACAAGGGCAACGAAGTCGTACACAACACCATCACCGGCATGGACAACATCCGTGAGCAGATCCAGGACACCTCCAAGCGGATCAAACGCCTCGGTGAGTCGTCCCAGGAGATCGGTGACATCGTAAGCCTGATCAACGACATCGCCGACCAGACCAACATCCTCGCCCTGAATGCCGCGATCCAGGCCTCCATGGCCGGTGACGCAGGCCGGGGCTTCGCGGTGGTCGCGGACGAGGTACAGCGTCTCGCGGAGCGTTCATCCGGCGCGACCAAGCAGATCGAGGCGCTGGTGAAGACCATCCAGACCGACACCAACGAAGCCGTTATCTCCATGGAACAGACCACTTCCGAAGTGGTACGGGGCGCCCGGCTGGCCCAGGATGCCGGGGTGGCACTGGAAGAGATCGAAAAGGTATCCAAGACCCTCGCGGCGCTCATCCAGAATATTTCCAATGCGGCGCGTCAGCAGGCTTCGTCCGCCGGCCACATCTCCAACACCATGAACGTCATCCAGGAGATCACCTCGCAGACGTCGTCCGGTACCACGGCCACCGCCAAGAGCATTGGCAATCTGGCCAAGATGGCCAGTGAAATGCGCCATTCGGTATCCGGTTTTACCCTGCCACAAGACGGCGAGCAGGCCTGATCGACTGCCGGGCGGCGCATTGAACGATGCGCTGTGCGGCAGACGCAGGCGTGAGCGAGGTGCACGACATGCAGTCAGGCGTCTGGGCCCTGCAACCGCTGGCGGACATGTCCGCCACGGAGTTCCGTGACTGGCAACAGTTGCTGGAAGCGCGGCTCGGCATGGTGCTCAACGAGCAGCGCCGGATCTTCCTGCAGACCAACCTCAGCACACGCATGCGCGAACTGGGCATCGGTGATTACGCCAGTTACTACCGGCAGGTCACCGACGGCCCGCGCGGCGCGGTGGAATGGGCGAATCTGCTGGACCGGCTGACCGTCCAGGAAACCCGCTTCTACCGGCATCCGCCCTCGTTCGAGGTGTTCGAGGCCCATGTCGCCCGTCGCGACGAGCGCGGGCTGGATGCACCGCTGGCGATCTGGAGCGTGGGCTGCTCCAGTGGCGAAGAACCCTACTCGCTGGCCATCGGTGCCAGCGAGGTGTTGGGCGCTGACGGGGTGTTCGGTGTCACCGGCACCGACATCAGCCGCGCGGCCCTGAGCAAGGCACGTGACGGGCTGTATGACCGGCGCCGCCTGCAACAGATGGACGAGGGCCTGCGCGAACGTTACTTCCTGCCGCAGGCCGATGGACGCTTCAAGGTGTTGCCGGAGCTTGCCGCGCGCGTGTGCTGCGCCAGGCTCAATGTGCTGGAGTTGGACAAGGCGCCGATGACCGGCATGGACGTTATTTTTTGCCAGAACTTGCTGATTTATTTTCGCCGCTGGCGGCGCCGCGAGATCCTCAATCGCCTGGCCGAGTGCCTGGCGCCAGGTGGCTTGCTGGTGGTCGGGGTGGGCGAGGTTGTCGGTTGGCAGCACCCGGAGATGCTTCCGGTGGCCGATGAGCGAGTGCTGGCGTATACCCGCAAGGGCTAAGAAACGGAGTATGTATGGGTGATCGGCACGACTATGTCGCCCTGGAGTGGGTCAAGGGCGAAATCGCGGAAACCCTGAAGCAGGCGCGACAGGCTCTGGAGGCGTTCGTCGAGAATCCGCAGGACTCGACACGCATGCGCTTTTGCCAGACCTACGTGCACCAGGTTCACGGCACCCTGCAAATGGTCGAATTCTTCGGCGCGGCGCTGCTCGCCGAGGAAATGGAGCACCTGACCCAGGCGTTGATCGACGGTCGCGTGGCCAACCAAGGGGAAGCCCTGGACGTGCTGATGCAGGCGATCCTGCAACTGCCGGCCTATCTGGATAGCATCCAGACCGCCCGCCGTGACCTGCCGATGGTCGTGCTGCCGCTGCTCAATGACTTGCGTGCCGCACGGGGCGAGAAGCTGCTCTCGGAAACCAGCCTGTTCTCCCCCGATCTGTCCGCCCGGGCCAGTGCCCTGACGGCGGAGTCGCTGAGCCAACTGCGCACCGCCGAGCTGCCCGCCTTGTTGCGCAAGCTGCGGCAGATGCTCCAGGTCGCGCTGGTCGGGTTGATCCGCCAGCAGGACCTGGGCACCAACCTCGGTTACATGGCCCGGGTTTTCGCGCGCCTGGAGACCCTCTGCAAGGACTCGCCCCTGGAGTCGCTGTGGCAGATCGCCTCGGGCGTGGTCGAAGGGCTGTCCAATGGCAGCGTGGCCAATGGCACGTCCGTGCGCGCGTTGCTGCGCCAGGTCGACAAGGAGCTCAAGCGCCTGACCGAACAGGGTGCCGATGGCATCAACCAGCCTGCCTCCGACGAGCTCACCAAGAACCTGCTGTTCTACGTGGCCAAGGCCTCGCCGCAGTCAGCGCGCAACCGTGTGCTGCGTGACCGTTACGGCCTCGACGATGCGCTGCCCGGGCACGAGGTCGTCGATGCCGAGCGTGCTCGCCTGGCGGGCCCGGATCGCGATGCCATGCGTTCGGTGGTCGCTGCCCTTTGTGAGGAACTGGTGCGGGTCAAGGACAGCCTCGACCTGTTCGTGCGCAGTGACCGGACCAGGGTCGCGGATCTCGACGCGCTGCTGGCGCCCCTCAAACAGATTGCCGATACCCTGGCGGTACTGGGGTTCGCCCAGCCGCGCAAGGTCATCGTCGACCAGCTCGAGGTGGTGCGCGCGCTGGCTCAAGGTGCTCAGGAGCCCAGCGATGCGCTGCTGATGGACGTGGCTGGCGCGCTGCTGTACGTCGAGGCGACTCTGACCGGCATGGTTGGCCAGAACGACAGCGGCAAGCGTGAGGAAAGCCATCTGCCCACCACCGATGTCGGGCAGATTCACCAGCTGGTGATCAAGGAAGCGCGCAATGGCCTGGAGCAGGCCAAGGACGCGATCATCGAGTTCATCGCTTCGCAATGGAACCACGAGCACCTGGCTCGTGTGCCGGAGCTGCTGACCCAGGTACGTGGCGGGCTGGCGATGATCCCGCTGGATCGCGCCGCCGCACTGCTCAATGCCTGCAACCGTTATATCCAGGAGCAACTGCTGGCCCGCCAGGCGGTGCCCAACTGGCAGAGCCTGGACACCCTGGCCGACGCCATCACCAGCGTCGAATATTACCTGGAGCGCCTTACCGAGGATCACGCCACCCAGGGTGACCTGATTCTCGATGTGGCCGAAGAAAGCCTCGCCGCGCTCGGCTATCCCCTGCAGGAAAAACCATCGACTCCGCAGACCGTGCCGATCGACGAAGAGCCCGCGCCGCTCGACGATCCGCTGCACGATATCGATGTGTTGGCCGTTCCGGTTCTGGGCAGCGTTGCCGAGAACCAATCCCACCGCGAGGCGCCGTCAGTCGATGAGGGGGCGTTCGAGCCCGTCGAACCGCAGGCGGCGCCCTCGCCGACCGTCGAGGCCACCAACCTCGGAGAGCTGGACGACGATGCCCACGCCGAAGCGAAGGCTGCCGGGGCCGAGGACAGCCCGCTGCAGGACGGTGACGAGGGGGCCGGCACAGTGCAGCCCGTCGAGCCGCAGGCGGCGCCCTCGTCGACCGCCGAGGCCACCAACCTCGGAGAGCTGGACGACGATCCCCATGCCGAGGCGAAGGCTGCCGGGGCCGAGGACAGCCCGCTGCAGGACGGTGACGAGCGGGCCGGCACAATGCAGCCCGTCGAGCCGCAGGCGGCGCCCTCGTCGACCGTCGAGGCCACCAACCTCGGAGAGCTGGACGACGATGCCCACGCCGAAGCGAAGGCTGCCGGGGCCGAGGACAGCCCGCTGCAGGACGGTGACGAGGGGGCCGGCACAGTGCAGCCCGTCGAGCCGCAGGCGGCGCCTTCCTCGACCGTCGAGGCCATCGACCTCGGAGAGCTGGACGAGGATCCCTACGCCGATGCGAAGGCCGTGGTGGTCGACGACAGCTGGTCGCTGGATGACGCCGATCTGCTCGTCGAGCCCCCGGGCAATGCCGAACCCCTGACGCTGGATGACACCTCGTTGCCTGCCGTCGAGGCCTTCGACTTGGGGGAGTTCGACCCCCTGCCTGCAGCGGATCTGCCGTCGTCGCTGGCCGACGACGGCTGGACATTCGAGTTTGACGAGCAACCGACGGACCCGTCGCCGGCGGTGGATCTGCAGCCGCTCCAGGACGCTGCCGATGATTCGCTGTGGTCGCTCGAGGAGCTGGATGAACGCCTCGATCTCACCGACCCCGGCCGTCCTGTCGATCAATTGCCACCCGCGGAGCTGCTTGCAGAGGGCTTCGAAGAGCCGCCGCTGCAGGTGCAACCTGAGGATCTCGAGGCTGATGGCGAGCTGGGCTGGGACGATCTCGATCTGGCCGATCTGCAACTGCCGGAAGTCGAATTGCCTGGTATGCCCGAGCCCTCTGCAGGCGAAGAGTCGCTGGCGGAAAGGCCCGTGTCCATGGCCGACGTGATGGCCGCCCCGCAGCAGGCGATCAACCCGCCCGCCCTGGATGTCCCGCCGAGCCTGCTGCCGCCTCCTGCCGACGAGGAAGCGGTCGACGAAGAGTTGCGTGAAGTCTTTATCGAGGAAGCCGGTGAAGTGCTTGAAACCATCGCCGAGTTCCTGCCGCGCTGGTGCGCCGACAGCGAGGACAAGGAGGCGCTCAGCGAAGTGCGGCGCGCCTTCCATACCCTCAAGGGCAGTGGCCGCATGGTACGGGCACTGGTGATCGGTGAGCTGGCCTGGTCGATCGAGAACCTGCTCAATCGTGTGCTCGACCGCAGCATCCAGCCAGGTGCCGAGGCTCAGCAGGTGATCGGTCAGGTCACCGCCCTGATGCCCGAACTGGTCGATGAGTTCGCGGTTCAGGCCCAGCGCCAGCGCGATGATGTGGACCGCCTGGCTGCCGACGCGCACGCGCTGGCCAAGGGGCTGAGCCTCCCAAAGCATGACGCCCCGGCTGCCGCGGTAGCCGAGCCCGCGGGCGAGATCGAGGCCGCAACCACCGTGGTCGAGGAAAGCGAGGGGCTGGATCCGCAGTTACTGGAGATTTTCCGCAACGAGGCGGAAACCCACCTCGAAACCCTGTCCATCTTTCTCGACGGCTGCGCCCGGGAACTGCCGCAGCCGGTCACCGACGACCTGCAGCGTGCCCTGCATACGCTGAAGGGCAGTGCCTACATGGCCGGTATCCTGCCGATGGCCGAGGTCGCCGCGCCGCTGGAGAAGATGGTCAAGGAGTTCAAGGCCAACCTGCTGCCGCTGGACCTGGCCGAGGCTGAGGTGCTGGTCGAGGCCCAGGCGCTGTTCCGCCAGGGCCTGGGGCAACTGGAAAACGATCCTTTGCAGCCAATCCCCGGTACCGACGAGTACCTGGCGCGTGTTCAGCAGTTGCATGACAAGCGCCTCGAGCATGCCGAGAAACAGCGCCAGGGCGTACAAGGCGAAAGCCGCGACCCGCAACTGATCAGTATCTTTCTCGCCGAGGGCATGGACATCCTGCTGGATGCCGAGGGCCTGCTGCGTCGTTGGCGTGAACACCCCTCGGAGCACCAGGAACTCAGCGCGCTGCTGGAGGAGCTGACCACCCTCGGCCGCGGTGCGGAAATGGCCGAGCTGCCGCAGATCGACGAACTGTGCGAGGCATTGCTCGATCTCTATGGCGCGGTGGAAGAGGGCCGTCTGGCCGTCAACGAGCGCTTCTTCGACGAAGCCGAGCAGGCCCACGAAGCACTGGTCAGCATGATGGACCAGGTGGCCGCGGGGCTAGAGGTCAGCGCCAGCCCCGAACGCGTCGCTGCGCTGCAGGCGCTGCTCGACGAAGCCCAGGATCCCGCCACGCTGGCCCTGTTGTCGGGCGATACGTCCGGTTTGCAGGCGGTCGAACTGGACGAAGCCACCCGTGCTCTGGAAGAGGCGCTGGTCGTCGACGCGGCCAATGACGAAGCCGGCGAACCGGCACAGCCGGTGGACACAGCCGACGACGAGCTGGAGTCGATCTTCCTCGAGGAAGCCGTGGACGTCCTCGACAGCGCCGGCCTGGCCCTGGAGCGCTGGTTGGCCGAGCCGGACAACCGCACTGCGTTGTCTGCGCTGCACCGTGACCTGCACACCCTCAAGGGCGGTGCGAGCATGGCCGGGATCGCCCCGATCAGCGAGCTGGCCCATGAACTCGAAGCCCTTTACGAAGGGCTGTTGGACCGCCGGTATGGGATTTCGCCCTTCGTCACCGACAGCCTGCAGCAGGGCCATGCCCGCCTGGTCGGCATGCTCGACAACCTGCAGCAGCGCCAGCCCGCGCAACATGCGGATGAGCTGGTCGCGGCGATCCGGCAGTTCCGGCAGCGTGGCGGGCAGGATGAGCAGGCCGTGGAGTCGCTGGCGCCGTTGCCGGATGCCGATGCGCCCGGGGTTGCTCCCTTGAGCATGGCCGCGGACACCCCGCCAACCCAGCCCGCTGCGGGGGGCAACGATGAGCGTGACCCTGAGCTGGTGGCGATATTTCTCGAAGAGGGTTTCGACATCATCGACAGTGCCGGTGCGGCGCTGTCGCACTGGATGAGCGATGTCGACAACAGCCTCGATCTGGAGTCGCTACAGCGCGATCTGCACACCCTCAAGGGTGGCGCGCGGATGGCCGAGATTCGCGAGATCGGCGACCTGGCCCACGAACTGGAGTTCCTCTACGAGGATCTCGGCAATGGCCGCCTGCGCGCCAGCCCGATGCTGTTCCAGCTGCTCCAGGCCTGTCATGACCGATTGGCGGAGATGCTCGATGCGGTGCGTGCCCATCGAGCGATCCCCACTGGCGACCCACTGATCGAAACCATTCGCCGGCTGCGGGCCAACCCGGACGAACAACTCAGCGTGCCCGCTGCGGTGCCGTTGCGGGCCGTGCATGAACAGGCCTTCGACACCGAGGCGGATATCCTCGATATCTTCCTCGAGGAAGCCGACGACCTGCTCGAGGCCATGGAAGCCGCCATCGGCCGCTGGGAAGAGCACCGTGACGATGCCGGCGCCATCGATGATCTGTTGCGCGTGCTGCACACCCTCAAGGGCGGTGCCCGCCTGGCTGGCCAGAAGCAACTGGGTGACCAGAGTCACGATCTCGAGCAGCACCTGACCGAGGCCCAGGCGCAAGGGGCGCCCTGGCCGGAGAGCCTGTACCTCGACGTGCAGTCCGGTTTCGAAGGCCTGCAGAGCAGCCTCGACGCGCTGCGCCTGCACCTGCAGCAACAGCCCGTGGATGACCGCGACGTGCCGGATCAGCCCCAGGCCAGCACGGTGGCTGCCATCGTCGCCGCCAGCGAACTGCCGGCCGCGCCAGCGCAGCATCGCGTGCTGCCCTTCGTGCAGCGTGCCGAGCTGGCGGCTGAAGAAGCCGCGGCCCGCCGTGCGCCGCAGGAGCTGGTCAAGGTGCCGGCGGATCTGCTCGAAGGTTTGGTCAACCTGGCCGGCGAAACGTCGATTTTCCGCGGACGCGTCGAACAGCAGGTCAGCGATTTCAGCTTCACCCTGAACGAGATGGAGGCCACCATCGACCGCGTGCGCGATCAGTTGCGCCGCCTCGACACCGAAACCCAGGCACAGATCCTCAGTCGTTATCAGGCCGAGGCCGAGCGCGCCGGCTACGAAGAGTTCGACCCGCTGGAGATGGATCGCCACTCGCAACTGCAGCAGCTGTCGCGAGCCTTGTTCGAGTCGGCTTCCGACTTGCTGGATCTGAAGGAAACCCTGGCGTTGCGCAACCGCGACGCGGAAACCCTGCTGCTGCAGCAGGCTCGGGTCAATACCGAGCTGCAGGAAGGCCTGATGCGCACGCGCATGGTGCCGTTCGACCGCCTGGTGCCACGCCTGCGGCGCATCGTCCGGCAAGTCGCCAGCGAGTTGGGCAAGCAGGTCGAATTCATCGTCGGCAATGCGGACGGCGAGATGGACCGCACGGTGCTCGAGCGTATCGTCGCCCCCCTCGAGCATATGCTGCGCAACGCCGTCGATCACGGCATCGAAGGTGCCGCCGTACGGCGCGACGCCGGCAAGCCGGAGCAGGGCTGCATCCGCCTCGGGCTTTCCCGCGAGGGTGGTGATATCGTCCTGGCCCTCAGTGACGACGGTGCCGGGATCGACCTCGACGCCGTTCGGCGCAAAGCCATCGAGCGCGGTCTGATGGAGGCCGGTGGCGATCTCGACGAGCATGAAATCCTGCAGTTCATACTCGAGGCCGGTTTTTCCACCGCCGAGAAGGTCACGCAGATTTCCGGGCGTGGTGTCGGCATGGACGTGGTCAATGCCGAGGTCAAACAGCTCGGCGGCTCCATGAGCATCGACTCCACTCCCGGCCAGGGCACCACCTTCCGCATCCGCCTGCCGTTCACCGTATCGGTCAACCGGGCGCTGATGGTGCTCTCCGGCGAGGACCTGTACGCCATCCCGCTCAATACCATCGAAGGCATCGTGCGGGTCTCGCCCTACGAGCTGGAGAGCTACTACGGCCCGGACGCGCCGCGCTTCGAGTATGCCGGGCAGGCCTACGAGCTGCGTTACCTGGGTGACCTGCTGAACAATGGCCAGCACCCCAAACTGGTCGGGCAGAGCCTGCCGCTGCCGGTGATCCTGGTTCGCTCCAGCGAACATGCGGTGGCCGTGCAGGTGGATTCGCTGGCCGGTTCGCGGGAAATCGTGGTGAAGAGCCTGGGGCCGCAATTCTCCGCGGTGCATGGCATTTCCGGGGCGACCATCCTCGGCGACGGCCGTGTGGTGGTGATTCTCGATCTGCTGGCGACCATCCGCGAGCTGCATGCGCACCTGCAGTATCAGGGACGTCCGCGGCTGTCGGCCGACGCGGGTGTGGTGCCCGAGCTCGAGGCGGAGCGCCCGACGCTGGTCATGGTGGTGGACGACTCGGTGACCGTTCGCAAGGTCACCAGCCGCCTGTTGGAGCGCAACGGCATGAACGTGCTGATCGCCAAGGATGGGGTCGACGCCATCGCCCAGCTCCAGGAGCAGCGCCCCGATATCATGCTGCTGGACATCGAGATGCCGCGCATGGACGGGTTCGAGGTCGCCAACCTGGTGCGTCACGACGAAGGGCTGAAGGATCTGCCGATCATCATGATTACCTCGCGTACCGGCGAGAAGCACCGTGAGCGTGCCATGGGCATCGGGGTCAACGAATACCTCGGCAAGCCCTATCAGGAATCGCTGCTCTTGAGCGCCATCGAAAAATGGGCGAAACGGCCATGATCGAACGGGCCGCGGCACGCATCGCGGTGATCGCCGATACCTCCCTGCAGCGTCATGTGCTGCAGCAGGCACTGAGCAGCAATGGTTATCAGGTGGTGCTCAACAGCGACCCGGCGCGGCTCGACGATGCCGCGCTGCGAGAATGTGACGCCGAGCTGTGGCTGGTCGAACTGGCGCATTCCGATGACCTGCCGCTGATCGACGCGCTGATGGAAGACGCCAGGGTGCCGGTGCTGTTTGGCGAGGGGCATGCGCCCGAGCGGAGTTCAGAACACTATCCACGCTGGGAGCGGCGCCTGGTCGGCAAACTGAAGAAGCTGGTCGGTGACCCCGCTCTGGCGGCTGGGGGCGGTCTCGATGGTCTGCTGGGCGAGGCGCAGCGCCCGGCGCGCGTGGAGTTACCGCCGGTGCTGGCCAATACCCCACTGCAGGCCGGAGAGCCCGCCAGGCAGGTCTGGCTGCTGGCCGCCTCCCTTGGCGGGCCGGCGGCGGTGAAGGCCTTTCTCGACGCCTTGCCCGGTGGCCTGCCGGTGGGTTTCCTGTATGCCCAGCACATCGATCCCGGCTTCGAGACGACGCTGCCGCAGGCCGTGGGCAGGCACAGCCAGTGGCGTGTCGGTACGGCGCGTGATGGCGACAGCGTGCGGTGCGGCGAGGTGGTCGTGGTACCGATCAGCAATGAGCTGACCTTCGCCGAGGACGGCACCCTGCAGGTCACTGCGCGAGCCTGGCCCGAGCCCTACAGCCCGTCGGTCGACCAGATGATGCTCAACCTGGCGCAGCGCCATGCAGCGGGCTGCGGTGTCATCGCTTTCAGCGGCATGGGCAGCGACGGCAGCGCGGCTGCCGCCTACGTGGAACGCCAGGGCGGCCTGATCTGGACCCAGCGCGCCGACAGCTGCGTCTGTTCGAGCATGCCCGACAGCCTGCGCGAAGGCGGTTACAGCAGTTTCAGCGCCGACCCTCGCGAGCTGGCTGCGGCGCTGGTCGAACACCTCGCCGAGCAGTGCCGCTGATGTTTTCCTTCATTGAGTTCGCTGCCTAACAGGATGTCTTCATGAGCCAAGCCGTCGTTACCCAGAACAGCGTCAGCAGCCTGACCGGCCTGGTCGTGCCGCTGGCCGACCGCTCGCTGCTGCTGCCCAACGTGGCGGTAGCCGAACTGATTGCCTACCGTGCCCCGCCAGCGGTTTCCGGCATGCCGGACTGGTTCCTCGGCCAGGTGGCCTGGCGTGACCTGCGTCTGCCACTGTTGTCGTTCGAGGCGGCCTCGGATGGCCATGCGCAGGTTGGCGCGGGCGCGCGTATCGCCGTGATCAACGCCCTGGGCGGCCGCCCCAACGTCAAATTCATCGCCCTGCTGGTGCAGGGCATTCCGCGCTCGTTGAGGGTCACCGAGGATCTGCCGCGCGCCGACGCGCCACTGGCGCCACTGGAGCTGGCAGCGGTGAGTGGCGAAGAGGGTGTGCTGAAAATCCCGGATCTGCTCGCCCTGGAGCAGAAACTGGCGGATGCGGGCCTGATCTGAGCCCGGGTGACGGATGTTCGGTGCAGCCGCGACATCGCCGAACGCGCCGCGGCCTTACAGATACTGCTGCACTGCTGCATCGCCGCGCGACCTCAGCGTCATCTCCTTGCGGCAAAGCGTTTCCCGGGATCCGCTGCTGATGGATGCACTCGCACCGCTACCCGACCAGGTCCAGCGCCCTCGAGAAACGTTTGGGAACGCTTATCTATCAAGCTCTGGATATGGCCGCTCTCAGAGGCTCCTTTCGTAATAGCGATGCGTTCATTGCTTTCCCCGGGCTGGACGTGCGCACGAAAGAGTCAGGCCGATACTGCGGCCGGCGCCGCTAGCGGTCGCGCGCCGCCGGCAACATGGCCGGCAGCACGCCATCGCGCAGGCGATAGTGGTGCCAAAGCGCCATGCCCGCGTGGCCGAGGATCATCGCGAACAGCAGGTACTGGGCGATCAGATGGAACTGCTTGGCAGCATCGCGCAGGGCATCGGACAGCGGCAACGGGCCGATCTCCACCAGCCAGAACAGCTCTACCGGTCGCTTGCCGAACAGCAGGCCGCTCAGCGGCATCAGGATCATCAGGAGATAGAGCAGGGCATGGCCGGCCCTGGCCGCGCGTTGCTGCCAGACGGCGTCGGCCGGCAGCAATTGCGGTGCGCCCTGTCGAGCCCTCACCAGCAGGCGCACGACCGTGAGCAGCAGAATGGTCAAGCCCAGCGACTTGTGCAGGGTGAATACGCCGCCGGTGCCGCCGAGCAGTGCGCCGAACAGATCCTTGCCGTAGGGCAATGCCAGCACGCTCAACACCAGAATTGCGCTCAGCCAGTGCAGGCCGATCTGTACGCTCGAATATCGGGTCTTCATGGTCATCTCTCATCGTTAGCGGGCTACGTATATCCTGCGCGCCCGCTGTCGATCCCCGCTATAGAGCGTCTTTGACCAGATGTTTCATGTGGGCTTTGCCGGGCGTGTCAGCGCCCGCCTGGCGCTGCGGCGAGCTTCCCGTAGCCACCGGCCGAGCGCAACCGCGTTCAGAAATCGCCCCACAACTGCTGCGCCACGGCGAGTGCCACCACTGGCGCGGTTTCCGTGCGCAGCACCCGCGGGCCCAGGCGCGCGGCATGGAAGCCGGCGCTTTGTGCCCGCTCGACCTCGCTGTCGCTGAGGCCGCCCTCCGGGCCGATCAGAAAGGCCAGGGATCGTGGTCTGGCGTGACTGAGCAGTGGTGCGGCGACCGGATGCAGCACCAGTTTCAGCTCGGCCTGGCTCTGTTGCAGCCAGGCGTCCAGGTCAATGGGGGCGTGAATCACGGGCAGCACCGAGCGCCCGCACTGTTCACAGGCACTGATCGCGACCTGGCGCCAGTGCGCCATACGTTTGTCCGCGCGCTCATCCTTCAGGCGCACCTCGCAGCGGGTGCTGATGATCGGGCTGATCACCTGGGCGCCCAGCTCGGTGGCTTTCTGGATGGCCCAATCCATGCGCTCGCCGCGAGACAGGCCCTGGCCCAGATGAATGTGCAGAGGCGACTCGGCCTGCCCGTCGAGCTGCTCACGCAGTTCGACACGTACGGTCTTCTTGCCGACCTCGATCAGCTCGCCGCGAAACTCCTGGCCGCTGCCATCGAACAGTTGCACCGCATCGCCCGCAGCATGGCGCAACACGCGGCCGATGTAATGGGCCTGGGCTTCCGGCAGCGAGTGCTGACCGAGGGAAAGAGGGGCGTCGATGAAGAAACGGGAGAGGCGCATGGTGGTAACGGTATGGGCTGCGGGTGGGCAAGCATAACCGGGTGGCGTTTTTTCTGCAGGCCGTCAGGGCGTTTGCACATCGCCGCAGGCCGCGCTGAGAACCGTAGCGGGGTGTTGGTCGTGCGCCTCTACGAAGGCAGTCGTCTGGCATCGAGGGTTGCGGTGATACGCCCATAACCCATAGGGTAAAAAAAGAACGGCTCTGCTCCCGGGCTGCATTCCCGGGGCGCTTCAACACGGCAGGGCTGGTTAAGGGGCGGGTGGCTCACTCGTACGCACGTCAGGCTGGGGAGACCTGTTGCCGTGCATCGTCGTGGGCGCTGCAGCCTGCCCCGTTCCAAGGGCGGAGTATCCGCCGTCACATTCCACGCATAGGGAATAATAATGAAAGTGCAACGCAGCGGATTATCGTTGATGGCGCTGAGCGCCAGCGTTCTGGCCATGTCCACCGCGCAGGCGAGCCAGGCCGAATCCAAGGGGTTTCTCGAAGACAGCACGCTGGATCTGCTGGCCCGCAACGTCTACTGGCACATGGACCGCCATGCGACGGGCGGCCAGGACAACCGCGAGTGGGGTCAGGGGTTTCATCTGAACTACAGCTCGGGCTACACGCAGGGCACCGTCGGCTTTGGCGCCGATCTGAACGCCTACATGGGCATCAAGCTGGACAGCGGCCGCGGGCGATCGGGATCCGGGCTATTACCGGTGGACTCGTCCAGCAACCGTGCCGATGACGAATTCGGCTCCCTGGGCGGCGCGGTGAAAATGCGCCTCTCCAATTCGGAACTCAAATACGGCCAACTGCGTCCCTACAATCCGGTCATCGCGGTTGCCGATGCCCGCCTGGTGCCCGCCACCGCGACCGGTTTCCAGCTGACCAGCGCCGAGATCGATGGCCTGATCGTCGACGCGGGTCACTTCACCTCGTCCAGGGATTTCAACCAGGCCGGTAGCCGCGACGGCTTCTACAGCACTTATGCGCCGGGCGTGGAAGGCGGCAACGTCGATTACCTCGGTGCCAGTTGGGTGGCCAGCGATGCCCTGAGCTTCAGCGCCTACGCCTCGCGCTATGAAGACCTGTGGCGCCAGTACTATGGCAACGTCCTCTACAACCTGGCGCTCGATGACGAGCAGGCGCTGAGTTTCGATTTCAACATCTACCGCACGCTGGACGAGGGCAAGTCCGTGGCTGGCGACATCGACGTCACCGCCTGGTCGCTGGCAACCGCCTACTCGGTGGGCGCACACACCTTCACCATCGCCCACCAGCGGGTGCATGGCGATCAGCCGTTCGACTACCTGACGCTCGGCGGTGGTGGCGCCCAGGATTCCATCTACCTGGCCAACTCGTCGCAGTTGGTGGATTTCAACGGCCCGGGCGAGCGCTCATGGCGGGCCACCTACGCCATGGATCTGGCCAGTTACGGCGTGCCGGGGCTTTCGTTCTACGTCTCGTACATCCGTGGCGACCATGTCGATGGCAGCAAGATGGATGCATCCAGCCCCTACGCCTATTACGCCGACAGCGAGAAGCACTGGGAACGTGACGTGAACCTGCAGTACGTGGTGCAGAGTGGCGCGGCCAAGGACCTGAAGTTCCGCCTGCGTCAGGCGACGCACCGCATTTCCGGAACTTCGGATGTGGACTCCGACCAGGTGCGCTTCATCGTCGAGTATCCGCTGAGCGTGCTCTGAGCGCGACATGACGGCAGGCGGGGCAACCCCGCCTGCCGTATCGCTCAGCCCGGGTCGCGAAAGCCCGGGTAACGGGTATCGCCCGTGGCCACGCTGACCGAGGTGCGCGTGGCCAGGTCGATGCCTTCGCTGGCAACCTCGGCGAGAAAGTCGATCTGCTCTTCGCTGATCACGTAGGGTGGCAGGAAGTACACCACGCTGCCCAGTGGTCTCAGCAGCGCACCGCGGGTCAGGGCATGCTGGTACACCTGCAGGCCGCGTCGCTCCTGCCAGGGGTAGGCGACCTTGCCAGCCTTGTCCTGAACCATCTCGATGGCCAGGGCCATGCCAGTCTGGCGTACTTCGGCCACGTGAGGGTGGTCCACCAGGTGAGCGGTGGCGCTGGCCATGCGTGCCGCCAGTGCCTTGTTGGCCTCGATCACGCCGTCTTCCTCAAAGATATCCAGCGTCGCCAGGGCTGCCGCGCAGGCCAGCGGGTTGCCGGTGTAGGTGTGCGAGTGGAGGAACGCGCGCAAGGTGGCGTAATCGTCGTAGAAGGCACTGTAGACATCATCGGTGGTCAATACCGCGGCCATCGGCAGGTAGCCACCCGTGAGGGCCTTGGAGAGCACCAGGAAGTCCGGGGTGATGCCGGCCTGCTCGCAGGCGAACATCGTTCCGGTGCGGCCGAAGCCTACGGCGATTTCGTCGTGGATCAAGTGCACACCGTAGCGGTCGCAGGCTTCGCGCAGCAGGGTCAGGTAGATGGGATGGTACATGCGCATGCCGCCAGCACCCTGGATCAGGGGCTCGACGATCACCGCCGCGACCTCGTGGTGATGCTCGGCCAGGGTCTGTTCCATCAGTGCGAACAGGGTGCGCGAGTGATCCTCCCAGCTCACGCCGTCCGGGCGCAGGTAGCAGTCAGGGCTCGGCACCTTGAGGGTATCGAGCAGCAGTGCCTTGTAGGTGTCGGTGAACAGCGCGACATCGCCTACCGACATCGCCGCCACGGTTTCGCCGTGATAACTGTTGCTCAGGGTAATGAAGCGTTTCTTCGATAGCTTGCCGCTGTTGAGCCAGTAATGGAAGCTCATCTTCAGCGCCACCTCGATGCCCGAGGAGCCATTGTCGGCATAGAACACCCGGTTCAACCCTGGCGGCGTGATACGCACCAGGCGTTCGGACAGCTCCACCACCGGCTGATGGCTGAAGCCGGCCAGCATCACATGCTCGAGGGTATCGATCTGCGCCTTGATGCGCTCGCCGATGCGCGGGTTGGCATGACCGAAGACGTTGACCCACCAGGAGCTCACCGCATCGAGGTAGCGCTTGCCTTCGAAGTCTTCCAGCCACACGCCTTCGCCGCGGCGGATGGGAATCAGCGGCAACCGCTCGTGATCCTTCATCTGCGTACAGGGGTGCCAGAGAACCTCCAGGTCACGCTGCATCCAGTGTTGGTTCGTCATCGACGTGCTCTCTCAATCAACAGCGGGCAAGCCTACCAGATGCGGGCTACCGTCGTTTTGCTACAGCGGCACCCGCCTATCAGGGGAAATCGACCACTCACGTAGGTGACCCTGACCGCCGTCGGCATGAGCTTCACTAAGCTGATCGCACCTTTGAGGTGCAGTGGGGGTATCGGTTTTCTCGATATTTCAAAGCAACAATTTCTGCTTTAAGTCGATAGGTTTGTTGCTAATCTCTGTCAACTCACCTTCTGGAATCAGGCCATGCAGTGGCGTAATTCAACGTTTCGTTACGGTCTCGTCAGCGTATCCCTGCATTGGCTGGTCGCGATCGCCGTGTTCAGCCTATTCGCTCTCGGTTACTGGATGGTCGGGCTGAGCTATTACAGTGTCTGGTACCAGACCGCGCCGAACATCCACAAGAGCATCGGCGTGCTGCTGTTTCTGGTCATGGCCGGCCGCTTGCTGTGGCGCTGGATCAGCCCGCCGCCACCCGCGCTGCCCGAGCATGGGCGGTTGACACGAGTGGCCAGCCAGTTGGGGCACAGCTTTCTGTACCTCGGCCTGTTCGTGCTGATGATCTCTGGCTACCTGATTTCCACCGCCGATGGTCGCCCGATCAGTGTGTTCGGGCTGTTCGAGGTGCCGGCAAGCGTGACCAGCATCCCCAATCAGGGCGACATCGCCGGGTTGATCCATGAGTATCTGGCGTGGGCTATCGTGATCTTTGCTGTACTGCATGGCCTGGCTGCATTGAAACACCACTTCATCGACCGTGACCGCACCCTATTGCGTATCTTCGGGCGGTGATCGTCCTGCTGTTCCGGCGTTGCCCCGCGGCGCCGTTCATTTCATCTCACAAGGAGTTTCCATGTTGAAGAAGACTTTCGCCGCACTGGCACTGGGCACCGCACTGTTGGGCGCTGGTCATGCAATGGCTGCTGACTACGCCATCGACAAGGAAGGCCAGCACGCCTTCGTCAATTTCAAGATCAGCCACCTGGGCTACAGCTGGCTGTACGGTACCTTCAAGGATTTCGACGGCAGCTTCAGCTTCGATGAGAAGAACCCTGAGGCCAGCAAGGTCAACGTCACTCTGAAGACCGAAAGCGTCGATACCAACCACGCCGAACGTGACAAGCACATCCGTGGTTCGGACTTCCTCAATGTCAGCAAGAACCCGACCGCAACGTTCGCATCCACTGCCGTCAAGTCGACTGGCAAAGGCACCGCCGATATCACCGGCAACCTGACCCTCAATGGCGTGACCAAGCCGGTGGTGATCGCTGCCAAGTTCATCGGTCAGGGCGACGATCCATGGGGCGGCTACCGCGCGGGCTTCGAAGGCAGCACCAAACTGAAGCTGAAAGACTTCAACATCGAGAAGGATCTGGGCCCGGCTTCCCAGGAAGTCGAGCTGATCATCTCCGTGGAAGGCGTACGCAAGTAAGCTGTCGCCGCTGCAGGCAGAGCCGCTTCTGGCGCGGCGCTAGATGTGTAAACCCAGTACGTTGTTCAGTGGAAGTGGCGCGCGACTGATGGGTGGTAGGTAGCCTAGGCTGGCGTGAGGTCGGTGCCAGTTGTAATGA
>NZ_FNDG01000029.1 GCF_900100535.1 Phytopseudomonas flavescens | reverse complement strand
CGGCAGGGCGCGGTCGATACGCGCGCCGTAGAAATCACCCCGGCGCAGCACTTTGGCGAACAGGCGCATCTGCCCGCTGGTACGGCCACGCTCGCCCTGGATACGGGCGGTAGGCAGGGCGGTTTCACGGGTCACGGTGGCGACGAAGTCGTCACCCAGGGCATCCAGCTCGTCGGCGATGGCGTCGAGGAAATCGGCGCGCCTGGCGGCAGACAGGCTGCGGTAAGCGGGGTAGGCGGCAGCAGCGGCTTTGGCAGCGGCATCGACTTCTTCAGGAGTGGCCTGAATGAAGTCGTAGGAAAGGGCTTCGCCAGTGGTGGCGTCGTGACTCTTGTGGACGACGGGGCCGGCTGCGCTGTACGCGCCGCCGATGATGTTGTGGCCGATATGGGACATTAAAGCTCTCCTGACACATGCACGCGGAGCCATCAGGCCCCGAGTGCGATAAGAAAGATACGGGGTAGCGGTTACAGCGCGCGCACGGCACCGGGTGACAACGGTTCGTCGGCCGCCACCAGGCCATTGCGCAAGGGGGCGCCGAACTCGCTCATCTCGATCTCGAAGGTATCGCCGGGCCGGGCTTTGATGCCGTCGGCGAAGGACAGCGTGGCCGTCCCGAAGTAATGCACATGCACGTCGCCCGGCCGCAGGAACTGCGCGTACTTGAAGTGGTGGAACTCCAGGTTCTCCAGGCTGTGGCACATGTTCTCCTCGCCACTGAGGAACTCCTTCTCCCAGAGCACCTCATTGTCACGGCGAATGCGGCTGGTGCCAGACAGGTTGGCCGGTAGCCGGCCTACCCGCAGTTCCGGGCCGTAGGCGCAGAAACGCAGCTTGGAGTGGGCCAGGTACAGGTAGCTGCGGCGCTCCAGCACATGGTCGGAGAACTCGTTGCCCAGCGCGTAGCCGAGGCGGTAAGGCTGGCCGTCATCGCCGATGACATACAGGCCGACCAGTTCGGGCTCCTCGCCGCCGTCCTCGGCGAATACCGGCACCGACAGGTCGGCGCCGGGGCGCACGACGATGCCGCCATCGCCCTTGTAGAACCACTCCGGCTGCGCGCCGACCTTGCCAGCGCCAGGCTTGCCGCCCTCCAGGCCCCAGCGGAACATGCGCATGGTGTCGGTCAGGGTGGACTCGTCCTGGGCCTTGTGCTGATGCATCTTGTCACGGGTCGCGGCGCTGCCGAGGTGGGTCAGGCCGGTGCCGCTGATCAGGCAATGCGCCGGATCCTCATGATCCAGCGGTGGCAGGATGCGGCCGTCCTGCTGCAGATCGGCATACGCCGGGCCGGCCTCGCTGCCCCGGGCGTTCACTTCGTCCTGCAGGCTGCGCCCGCCACGGATCGCCGCCAGCGCCAACTCGCGGGTGCTGCCGATACCGTCAACGGTGCGCAGGGTGTCGCCTTCGACAACGCCAACCCGGCGCTGGCCTTCGGGGGATTCGAACTGGATCAGTCGCATGGCTTGTCTCTCTTGTTGGATGGCTTGCCCATCGGGATACAGAGCAGACTTTACGAAGGCAGCGCCAGCCTGCCTAATGACAAGCCTTGATCAAGCAATAACTGTTGGTTATCCCCATGATCGCGTCCCTCCCCGCCCTGGTTTCCCGACTGCGCCTGAAACAGCTGCGCCTGCTTATCGCCCTCGACGACCAGGGTTCGCTGCACAAGGCAGCCGACGCCGTGGCGATCAGCCAGCCCGGGGCAACGAAGGCGCTCAACGAGATCGAGTCGGCGTTCGGCATGCGCCTGTTTTCCCGCACCAGCCAGGGGCTGGAAGCCAATGACCTGGGGCGCTGCGCGATTCGCTACGCACGCCTGATCCACAGCGACCTGGCGCACCTGCGCGAGGAAATGCTGGGGATTCTCCAGGGCCAGGGTGGCCGCCTGGTGGTGGGCGTGATCATGGGCGCGGTACCGCGCCTGACCCGCGCGCTGTCCCGTTTACGGGCACGCCAGCCGGAACTGTCGGTGGAAATCGTCGAGGACACCAGCGCACGCCTGCTCAACCTGATCGACGAGGGCCGCCTGGACCTGGCGATCTGTCGCCGCAGCGTCAGCCGCCGGCCGGCCGCCTATGACTGCCTGAGCCTGCATCAGGAGCCCCTCAGCGTAGTGGCCAACCCCGCTCACCCACTGGCGACCAGCTCCGGCCTGGACCTGGCGCAACTGGCGCCCTACAGCTGGGTGGTCTACCCGGCCAACATGCCGATGCGCCTGGTGCTGGAGCGGGCGTTCAGCGGCGCCGGCCTGGAGTTTCCCCGCTACCCCCTGGAGACCGCATCGACCTTCGCCACCCTGATGCTCTTGCAGGAGGACCCGAACCTACTCGCCCTGATGCCGCTGGAAACCGCGCAATCCGCCAAGCGCCTCGGCGCACTGACCTGCCTGGAACTTGCCCAGGTGCTGCGCAGCGAGCCCTATGGGGTCATCAGCCGCCAAGGCCCGCCACTCTCGGCCCCTGCCCGCCTGCTGCTCGACGAGCTGCGCAGCGAGCCGACGACGCTGACAAGCGGCGCCTGAGGCGCACGGCAGCATCGCCATGGCTAGAAGCCCGGATGAAACGCTGCAACCGAGGCTGGCAGCCCTCGATGCCGTCAATAGAATCCCCCCGGCGGCGCTATGCAGGCCGTGTGAAAACGTAGCGAGCGAAGGTCAGGCAAGGGCTGGGCGCCCCCGCAAAACGGCGAAACGCAGCACCGCAGAGTAACAGCCGAAGGCTGGCCCGCAGGGCGAACGAAGTGAGTCAAAAGCGCAGCTTACGCGTTGTAAACAAGCATTTTGACCGGGCTGGCATTGCAGACGGTTCTAACGCTGCATGACCGAGCGCAGTCGTTTTCACCCAGCCTGTATGGTGCCCCTCCCAGCCATGGCAGAATGCACACCGCCTGATCGCTCAAGAGCCCCCCATGTCGTCTTTCGTCACCCCGTTCGCCATCCTGCAATTGCAGCGCCAGCCCGAGCAACCCGGCATGCCGCTGCAGGCCTTCGATGCCGCCGACGCCTACCTGCTCGAACAGGCACAGACGCTTTCAGGCACCACGCGCGTGCTACTGCTCAACGACAGCTTCGGCGCCCTGGCCTGTGCGCTGGCCGGCCGCGCCCAGGTGATCAGCAGCGGCGACTCGCACCTTGGCCACCTGGCACTGCGCCTCAACCTGACGCGCAACGGCCTTGCCGAGGATGCAGTGAGCTTCGTGCCGGCCAGCGAGCCGGTGAGTGGCCCTTTCGATCTGGTGCTGATCCGCGTGCCGAAAACCCTGGCCCTGCTCGAGGAACAACTGATCCGCCTGCATGGCCAGTTGGCGCCGGGAGCCCAGGTAGTCGCTGGCGGCATGATCAAGCACCTGCCACGGGCTGCCGGCGATCTGCTGGAGCAATACATCGGCCCGGTGCAGGCTTCGCTAGGGGTGAAAAAAGCCCGCCTGTTGAAGGCTATGCCAGAAGCCAAAGCGACGCCGACGTCGCCCTACCCGACCCGCTATCGCCTCGACGACCCGGCACTCGAGCTGAGCAACCACGCCAACCTGTTCTGCCGCGAGGGACTGGATATCGGTACCCGCGCCTTTCTGCCTCATCTGCCACGGCACCTGGACAAACGTCGGGTCGCCGACCTTGGCTGCGGCAATGGTGTGCTAGGCATCGCCTACGCATTGAGCAACCCCGGCGCCGAGCTGACCCTGGTGGACGAGTCCTATATGGCCGTGCAATCGGCCGCGGAGAACTGGCGCGCAGCCCTGGGCGAGCGACCGGTGACCGTCCGCGCCGGTGACGGCCTGGCCGAGCAGGCTGCCGATTCGCTGGACCTGGTGCTCTGTAACCCGCCCTTCCATCAGCAGCAGGTGGTGGGCGACTTTCTCGCCTGGCGCATGTTCCAGCAGGCCCGCAACGCACTGGTCAGCGGCGGTGAACTGTGGATCGTCGGCAACCGCCACCTGGGTTATCACACCAAGCTGGCGCGTCTGTTCCGGGGTGTGGAGCAGGTGGCGGCCACGCCGAAGTTCGTGGTGCTCAAGGCGACGAAATAAAACGGATTAGTGAGGGAGGCCGATGAACACACCACAGCAAACCAGTGATAAGCGGGGGCAAAAGCTTTCGCTTGCTCTCGCCCGCGGAGAGCAGGCAACTGCAGAAAACCGGATCTATAGCCACGCCCAAGCCAGAGAGAAGCTGAGTCGCTAGCTCAACTGAGCTCGGCAACCACCTTGCGAACTCTGCATTGTCACAACAGCTCCCCGGGTATCGCTGCGCTCGACACCGGGCTACCAGAACCACGTAACCTCGTAGCCTGCGGTTGAGCGCAGCGATACCCAAGAACGGGCAACACCGCTCTACAAGGTCATGTAGCGACACTCGGGAATCGTACCTGCCTGCTGCTGCGGTTTCTCGGCTTACGTCTTCGCCTGGCCCCAGGCGACGGGTTTGCAGCTTGCAGCCGTTCAGTCCTCCCGCGCGGGCATGGCAGCCGCCAGCAGCTCGCGGGTATAGGGATGCTGGGGTGCACGGAACAGTTGCGCTGCCGGCCCCCGCTCGACCACCACGCCATCCTTGAGCACGATCACTTGGTGCGCCAGGGCCCGCACCACGGCCAGATCATGGCTGATGAACAGGTAGCTCAGCCCATGCTCCGCCTGCAGGCGCCGCAACAACTGCACTACCTGTTTCTGCACGGTACGATCCAGCGCCGAGGTCGGCTCGTCGAGCAGGATCAGTTCGGGCTTGAGAACCAGCGCCCGGGCGATGGCGATACGCTGTCGCTGGCCGCCGGAGAATTCGTGGGGATAGCGGTGCCGGCTCTGCGGGTCTAGGCCCACCTCCTGCAGGGCCGATATCACCGCGGCCTCGCGCTGCGCCGCGTCCAGATCAGTGTGCACGTCCAGGCCTTCGGCGATGGTCTGCGCCACGCTCATGCGCGGGCTGAGGCTACCGAACGGATCCTGGAACACCACCTGCAGGCGCCGACGCCATGGGCGCAGGCGACGTCCCTTGAGCAGATCCAGCCGCTCACCGGCGAAGCGGATGCGCCCCTCGGCATCCTGCAGGCGCAGGATGGCCTGGCCAAGGGTGGACTTGCCCGACCCCGACTCGCCGACGATCCCCAGGGTCTGGCCGCGCGCCAGGCACAGATCGACGCCATCGACGGCCTTGATGCAGTGGCGCGGCCCGCGCAGCAGACCGCGCTGGGTGAACCAGACACGCAGTTGCTCGACACTCAGGAGTTCACCGGCCGCCTGAGCAGCGAACGGCTCGCCACCAGGCTCGGCATCCAGCAACTGGCGCGTGTAGGGGTGTTGTGGCGCACCAAACAGGCTGTCGCTGTCAGCCTGCTCGACGATCGTACCGTTGTGCATCACCGCCACCCGCTGGGCAATGCTGCGTACCACGTTGAGGTCATGGCTGATCAACAGCAAGGCCATGCCCAGGCGCTGCTGCAACGACTTGAGCAGTTGCAGGATGCGCCGTTGCACGGTCACGTCCAGGGCGGTGGTCGGTTCGTCGGCGATCAACAGGTGCGGTTCGCAGGCCAGCGCCATGGCGATCATCACCCGCTGCCGCTGGCCGCCGGAAAGCTGATGCGGATAGCTCTTCAGGCGCTGCTCCGGTTGCTGGATACCGACCAGCGCCAGTAGCTCGAGGATGCGCGCGCGCGCCGCCGCGCCGGCCAGCCCCTTGTGCACTGCCAAGGTCTCGCCGATCTGCTTCTCCACCGTATGCAGCGGATTGAGCGAGGTCATCGGCTCCTGGAAGATCATCGCGATGCGATCGCCGCGCACCTGGCGAATACGCGCGTCGGAGGCGTCGAGCAGTTCCTCGCCGAGCAGTCGCACGCTGCCCGCGACCCGGGCCACGTGTGGCGGCAGCAGGCGCAGTAGGGCGTGGGCGGTGACCGACTTGCCCGATCCGGACTCCCCCACCAGCGCCAGGCACTCGCCGGCGCGCAGGTGAAAGTCGATTCCATGCACCACGGGGCGGCCATCGAAGGCGATGCGCAGGTTGCGGATGTCGATGAGTGGCTCGTTCATGTCAGGCTCGCGGGTCGAAGGCATCGCGGCAGGCCTCGCCGATGAATACCAGCAGGGCGAGGATCAGGGCCAGGGCGAAGAAGGCGGTGAAGCCCAGCCAGGGCGCCTGCAGGTTGTTCTTGCCCTGGGCGATCAACTCGCCCAGGGAGGCGCTGCCGGCGGGCATGCCGAAGCCAAGGAAATCCAAGGCGGTGAGGGTGGAGATAGCGCCAGTGAGGATGAACGGCAGGTAGGTCAGGGTCGCGTTCAGCGCGTTGGGCAGGATGTGCCGCAGCATCACCCGCCGGTCGCCGACACCCAGCGCCCGAGCCGCCTTGACGTACTCAAGGCTGCGCCCGCGCAGGAATTCGGCGCGCACAACGTCCACCAGGGCCAGCCAGGAAAACAGCGCCATGATGCCCAGCAACCACCAGAAACCCGGCTCGACGAAGCCCGACAGGATGATCAGCAGGTACAACACCGGCAAGCCCGACCAGACCTCCAGCAGGCGCTGGCCGAACAGGTCGACCCAGCCTCCGTAGTAGCCCTGCAGGGCCCCGGCCGTGACCCCGACGCAGGCACTGACCAGGGTCAGCAGCAGACCGAACAGCAGCGACGTGCGTACCCCGAAGATCACCCGCGCCAGCACGTCGCGCCCCTGGTCGTCGGTGCCCAGCCAGTTTTCCGCCGACGGCGGGCTGGGTAGCGGGCTGCTCAGGTCGTAGTTGACCGTGTCGTAGGAAAACGGAATCGGCGGGAACAGCATCCAGCCACCCTGCCGTTCGAGCAACTGGCGCACGTAGGCGCTGCGGTAGTCCGCCTGGAACGGCAACTGGCCGCCGAGCTGCTGCTCGGTGTAGCGCTTGAACACCGGCACATGCACGCCATCGGCATTGACCAGCAGCAGCGGCTTGTCGTTGGCCACCAGCTCGCCGCCCAGGCACAGGACGAACAGGCCGAGGAACAGCCACAGCGACCACCAGCCCCGGCGGTTGGCCTTGAAGCGCTGCCAGCGACGGCGAGCAACCGGTGTGAGCACGAACATCAGGCGCTCCTCGCGGCGAAGTCGATACGTGGATCCACGAGCAGATAGCACAGGTCGCCCGCCAGTTTTATCAACAGGCCGAACAGAGTGAAGATGAACAGCGCGCCGAAGATCACCGGATAGTCGCGCGACACCGCCGCCTCGTAGCTCATGCGCCCCAGTCCGTCGAGGGAGAAGATCACCTCGATCAGCAGCGCGCCGCCGAAGAACACCGTGACCAGCGCCTGGGGCAGCCCGGCCAGCACCAGCAGCATGGCGTTGCGCAGCACATGGCCGTACAGCACACGGCGCTCGCTGAGCCCCTTGGCCCGGGCGGTCAGCACGTACTGGCGGCCGATCTCGCCGAGAAAGCTGTTCTTGGTCAGGATCGTCAGCGTGGCGAAGCCACCGATCACCAGCGACAGCACCGGCAGCGTCAGGTGCCAGAAATAGTCGGCCAGCTTGCCCGTCAGGGACAGCTCGGCGAAATTCTCCGAGACCAGGCCACGTACCGGAAACCAGGACAGCAGGCTGCCGCCGCCGAACACCACGATCAGCAGCAGGGCGAAGAGGAACGCCGGGATCGCGTAGCCGACGATGATCGCCACGCTGCTCCACACATCGAAGCGGCTGCCATGGCGCACCGCCTTGCGGATGCCCAGGGGAATGGATACCAGGTAGGTTATCAGGGTCGCCCAGAAACCCAGCGACAGGGTCACCGGCAGCTTCTCCAGGATCAGGTCGACCACCGTGGCCCCGCGGAAGAAGCTGTCGCCGAAATCCAGGCGCGCATAGTTGCCGAGCATCAGCCACAGGCGCTCCAGCGGGGGCTTGTCGAACCCGTACTGCCGCTCGATGTCGGCGATCAGCTTGGGGTCCAGGCCGCGACTGGCGCGCGACTCGCCACCCACCTGTTCCACCGCGCCGGCACCCACGGCGGCACCCGCGCCGATGCCCTGCAGACGCGCGATGGCCTGCTCCACCGGCCCGCCGGGAGCGGCCTGGACGATAGCAAAATTGACCAGCAGGATGCACAACAGGGTCGGCAGGATGAGCAACAGACGGCGCAGGATATAGGCGATCATCGGGGCTGCTCCAGGTGCTGGCGCATCTGCTGCTCGGTGAGGGCGGTCGGGCTGACTTCCCACCAGGTGTCCAGGCCCACGTCGTTGCGCGGTGGCACGGCGGGACGCCCGAAGCGATTCCACCAGACACTGGAGGTGCCGGGCGGATAGTAGTTGGGGATCCAGTAGTGCCCCCACTGCAGAACCCGATCCAGCGCATGGGCATGGCGCGTCATGCTCGGCCGGTCGGCGGCACGCGACAGCCCCTCGATCAGCCTATCCACGGCGGGGTCACGCAACACCATGAGGTTGTTCGAGCCGGGATCGGCGGCGCTCTCGGAGCCGAAGTAGTTGAACAGCTCGCGCCCCGGCGACGGGCTCACCGGAAAGCTGGTGACGATCATGTCGTAGTCCCGGGCGCGAACCCGGTTGACGTACTGAGCGCTGTCGATCTGGCGGATGTCGAAGCCGATGCCGATCTGCGCCAGGTTGCGTTTGAACGGCAGCAACAGGCGCTCGAAACCCTTCTGCGCATTGAGAAAGGTGAAGCGCAGCGGCTCGCCGGCAGCATTCACCAACTGGTCGCCGCGCGGCCGCCAGCCGGCCTCCTGCAACATGGCCAGGGCCTGCAACTGCTGCGCGCGAATCATGCCGCTGCCGTCGGTAGCCGGCGGCTGGTAGACCAAGGAAAACACCTCGTCGGGCACCTGCCCGCGCAAGGGCTCGAGGATCTTCAGTTCCTCGGCATCCGGCAATGTGCTGGCGGCCAGTTCGCTGCGCGAGAAGAAACTGCGCTGACGGATGTACATGCCACGCATCAGTTGCCGGTTGGCCCACTCGAAATCCCACAGCAGACCAATGGCCTGGCGTACGCGGCGATCCTTGAACTGCGGCCTGTCCAGGTTGAAGACGAATCCCTGGGTTCCCTGCACCGCCTCCGGCGCTAGGTGCTCGCGGCGCAGCCGGCCTTCGTCCAGGGCCTTGCCGGCATAGCCGATGCTGTAGTTGGTGGCGGAAAACTCGCGGTTGTAGTCATAGCCGCCGGCCCGCAGGATCTGTCGGGCCACATCGGTATCGGCGAAGAACTCCACCCGCAGGTGGTCGAAATTGTACAAGCCACGGCTCACCGGCAGATCCTTCGCCCACCAGTCCCGGACGCGCTCGAAACTGATGCTGCGCCCCGCATCGACCTTGCCGACACGGTAGGGGCCGCTGCCCAGCGGCGCCTCGAAACCGCCACCGCTGGCGAAGTCGCGGTTCTTCCACCAGTGTTCGGGCAGCACCGGCAGGCTGGCGATATCCAGCGGCAGGGTGCGGTTGTCGACGCCCTTGAAGGTGAACAGCACCTGCCTCGGCCCCTCCACCTCGACCTTGTCCACATCGGCAAAGCGTACTCGGTACGCCAGGCTGCCCCGGGTAGTCAGTAGCTCGTAGGTATAACGCACGTCCTCGGCACGGATCGGCTCGCCATCGTGGAAGCGCGCCCGGGGATCGAGGTGCACCCGCAGCCAGCGCCGATCCTCGGCCAGCTCCAGCCGCTCAGCGATCAAGCCGTAGACCGTGTAGGGCTCGTCCAGCGACCTGACCGCCAGCGGGCTGTACAGCCAGGGATCGACCTGACTGACGCCCGTGCCTTTGTCGATGTAGGGCACGATGTGATCGAACTGGCCGTTCTCCATGGACGAGCGCCGCAGACTTCCGCCCTTGGGCGCATCGGGGTTGACGTAGTCGAAGTGGGCGAAGCCGGCTGAATACCGGGGCGGCTCGCCATAGACGGTCAGGGCGTGCTGTGCGACCGCCTGGACGCCCGGCGCGAGCAGCAGGAACAGGCAGACCATCAAACGCGGAGAAATCAAATGCCAGGCCTCATCGATGAGTCGGGACTTTTTACGAGAGCAGATCTTCATCTGTGCAACGGCAGCGAACAATTTATAGGCTTGGTGAATAATTTCTGAGCATATAAAATAAACTGGATATTCCACCAAGAAATATAGGGCGATACTTCCCCTTGAAAACGGCTGCAGATCAGCGGACTGCCAGGGTCAGCCGCCGAAGCGATAACTGAAATCCAGCCACCACTGACGTCCATAGGGATCGTAGTTACCGGTCGGATAGTAGGGCCAGCCGGCCGAATCGTCTTTCTTCACCTTGTCCAGAAGGTTGCTGACGGTCAGGCCAACGCTGGCACTGTCGCTCAACTGGTAACGCGCACTGGCATTGAGCACCGTCCAGGGCGTCAGGCGCCCATCACCGGCGCCGTTGGTCACGCTGCCATAGCGAATGGCGTGCAGGGTGCTGGTGAAATCCTGGTAATCCCAGGTCAGGCTGGCGTTGACCTTGCTGCGCCAGTCGTACTCGCTGAGGCTGTCGCGCTGGTTGAGGGTTTGCGCATCATCGCCCTCCTTATAGTAATGAGACAGCACCAGGGTATAGCCGATGGTGGAACTGAAGCGCCCGTAGCGACCGGCATCCCAGCGGATATTGCTTTTCAGATCCAGGCCGCTGGCACGTTCGCTGGCGGCATTGATCGCATTGACCTGCACCCGCTGCAGTACATTCGGATCGACGGCCGCATCCGCGGCGTTGCGTTCGACACGCGCCAGCACATCGGCGCAGCGGGCTCCCGTGTCACCGGCGGCACGGCAGGCGGCCTCTTCCTGCAACAGGCGGTTGGCATCGACCACGGTCAGCAGGTCGGTGATCTGCACCCGCCAGTAGTCGGCCGAAAAATCGAAATTGTTGCCCGGCGACCAGACGAACCCGTAGGTCCAGGATTTGCCGCGCTCCGATTGCAAGTCCCGGTTACCGCTCTGGGTGTAATCCACACGCCCTCGGTTGCAGGCCCCGTCGACGCCCTGGCTGCATCCGTAGTAGTCGACCTGGGCTGGGTAGTAACCGTTGCTGTCGGCCTGGTACAGGTAGTTGAGATCGGGGGCGCGGAAGCTGGTGCCATAGCTGCCACGCAGCAACAGGCTGCGCAGCGGACGCCACTCCAGGCCCAGGTTGTAGGTTTTCTGCTGCTCGGTACGCCCGCTGAACTTGTACTGATCCCAGCGCCCCGCTGCCGAGGCCAACAGGGTCTCCGTGAGCGGAATGCTGAATTCACCGCCCACCGCATAACGGTCACGGGAACCACCAGCGTCGCTACCCGGTGCCGTGTTGTATAGCGAGCCATCGTTAAGACGCTGGTCGATATCGATGCTGTATTCCTGCTTGCCGATCTCCAGCACGCCGGCAAAGCCCACCGGCCCGGCCGGAATACTGAAGGGTTCGCCATTGACGCTGGCGCTGAGCAGCTGCGACACGGACTTGCTCTGCTGTTCGACGCTGGTGCGGAACTGCCGCCATTCCTCGGGCATGAGCGGTCGATCGAGGCGCGACGGATCCGGCGCGAAAACCGGGTAACCGTCCTGCTCGCCCAACTGGGGGCCGAGGTAGAAATCGCGGATGCCGGCCAGCGGCGTGTAACGGGTATGCCGGGTGCTGCGGTACTCCGAGCGGTTGGCGGCTATCTGGTAGTCCCAGCCGCTATCGCCGATGCTGTCTTCCAGGCCGACGCTGGCGGTCCATGACACGTCCTTCCACTTGCCATTGTTACTGGTCTTGCCGCCGAGTTCCTCCGGGCCGAACTGCCTGAACCAACGCTCCAGCTGGCCGGTGCTCTGGTTGATGAAATCCGGCGAGGTGAAGCTCGGCCCACGGGTATTGTTCTGCATATGGTCGAAACCGAACAGCAGATCGGCGAACACCTGGCCGGTGTCGCTGAAGTTCCAGGCACCGCGGGTATAGCCGTCGTAGTTTTCCTTCTGGGTCTGTAGGGTCCAGTAGTTGTTGTAGTACTGGTCGGTGGTACAGCGCCCGCCACGCTCCTGCAGGCTACCGCCGAACAGCCCCGAATAGGCCGAACAACCGGGGCCGAGGTATTGGCCGCTGGTCAGGTCGCGCCGGTAGCCCACACTGTGGCCGGACTCGTAGCTGTCCATGAAGCCTCGCTGGTTGCCCCAGATCGGCTCGCGCCGGCTCAGCTCCAGACTGAACAGCCCCTCGAAGTCGCCCCAGGCGCTGCCGCCGGTGATCTGCAGGCGCTGGTTATCGCCACCGCCACGCTCGGTGGTACCGGCACGGATATTGACCTCGACCCCCTCGGTCGTTTCCTTGAGGATGATATTGACCACCCCGGCGATGGCATCCGAGCCGTACACCGCCGATGCGCCACTGCTGAGAAGCTCGATGCGTTCGATGGCCGAGGACGGGATATTGGCCAGGTTGGTGAAGTTGACCCGCCCACCATAGGCGGTCGGGTAATCGGCGACCCGCCGGCCATTGATCAGCACCAGCGTGTGGTTCGGGCCGAGGCCGCGCAGGTTCAGGGCACTGGCCGCCGGTTGCCAGGTGTTGCCATAGTCCTCGCCCTGGGTCATGCCAGTGTTCTGCGTTTGCGTGGCCAGAGCCTCATAGACGTTGCGATAGCCACGCGACTCGATCTCCTGGGCGGAAATCACCGTGACCGGCGATGGGCCTTCGACCTGCGCCCGCGCGATACGCGACCCAGTGACGGTGACCCGCTCGAGCTGCGTTTCGGCGCTGTGCTGTGTTTGCCCTTCCTTGGTCTCGCTGACGGGCGTCCCGACTATGCCCCATCCACGCTCGCCACGGCGCACCTGCAGATCGCTGTCTCGCAAGGCCCGCTCGATGGCCTGCTCGACGCTCAGCGCGCCCCGGATCGCCGGGCTGCTGCGGCCCTGTACCAGGCTCTGCTGGAAGGAGATCGGTTGCCCGGCCTGGCGCGAGATGCCCAGCAACACCTGATCCAGGGAGCCGGCCGGCACGTCGAACTGCAGTGACTGGCTGTCCGTGACCGCACGGGTCTGTGCCTGCACCCTGTCGCTCTGCCCGCCCATGCCAAGCGCCACGGCCAGGGAAAGCACCGCCAACGGATGGCGGTGAAAGGAGATCGGTTGCATTGGGTAATCCCTTGTTGGTTGTGTCACAAGGGATGAGCAGCCGACCTGAGCGTTTTATAGGGCGAGGCTAGATCGTTGGGCTATGTGCTTATCGCGGAACGACAGCATTGAGCTGTCCATACCGCTGCGTCGAACCGAGCGTTCTGGCGGGGCGAGCAGCACAGGCCCGGGCCCTGCCTGCGTGCAACCGTTAGGCCTCCTGTGCGGCCACGCGCCGGACGATCTCCGCCACCTCGTCGAGGGACTCTAGCTCGCTCCATCAGCCATCCGCGACCACCCTGCCCTGGTCGAGCACCTAACCTTGAATCGGCATCAGCACGACATTGACGAGCCCCACCAGCATGAACCCGAGCTGGTAGGCCTCGACACGACCGCTGTCCGAGCTCTGGTAAAAGCCGTCGACCACCTTGCCTAGCAGTAGAGCCGGCACCACGCGGGCCAGTTTCGACAGCAGGATCACGCCTATGCCCAAGCAGAAGCCGCGTCGGCATTTGAACGACGAACGGTGCAAATCTTCAAGCATGTTGCAGCTGGCTCCAAAAAGTCGATGCGGGTCGTTTTCAGCTCGTACCGAGCAATGTTGGAATCGGCTTGAATCTATTCCTGCCTCAGGAAATGGAGGATCTTCCTATCGAGCGAGTAAACCCAGGCATCAGCAATGCCCCCGGGTAGAGGCAGGCGCTCTGGGACAATGCCCTCTCGCTGAGCACCGACACGCTCGGCAACTCGTCGACTGGCTTCGTTGCCAAGAGCGACCACTATTTCCAGACGCGTCAGGCCCAGCTCATCGAAACCAAACGGGATGATGGCGCGCACCGCTTCACTGGCCAGACCGTAACCTTGCTTGTCTTGATGTAGCCAATAGCCAATTTTTCCGCAGCCAGCACCGTAATCAACCTGATTTATCGCAACACTGCCGCACAACTGCCCAGATTCACGCAGAAATATTCCTAGATTGAAGGCGCTACTGTTTTCTTGCGCGCGCTGGCAATGGGCGATCCAGCTCTCAGCGACTGCGAGTGAGTAGTTGGTGTCGCACCAGGGGAGCCAGCGCCCGACAGTATTGATCGAGGCCTGTGCCGCTTCGTGCAAGGCTGGCGCATCCTCTGCCACATAGGAGCGGATCAATAGTCGTTCGGTATGGATGAGCATGAAGTGCGGGGCTCCTTGGTATTGCATGGATGAGTACGCCAAGCTGTTTTTTCCAGCCAGACCTTAGAAATGCGTGCTGTGTATATGCCAGGGGCGGACGGCCTTCCTCCCCTGGCAGGCCTATCAGAAAAACCTGTATTCAAACCCCGCCTTGAAATAACGCCCCAGCAAGTCGTACTGGGTATAGTCGCTGTATGTCGTGCTGTAGACAGGATCGTAGGGCGGGGTCTTGTTTTCCAGATTATTGATGCTGGCGAACAGCGTGAGATCCTTGAAGCCGCCATAACGCAGGGTCCAATCGAATTGGTTGTAAGCCTCGATACGTCCTTTGGAACCCGGGTAGTCACTCTGATAGGCCTGCTTGTAGCCACCGGTGTAGTACCAGGTCAGGGTGTTGCTCCAATCGCCATAAGCCCAGGTCAGGGCGGTGGTTCCCTTCCATTTCGGGAAGGCATAGGGATAGTTGCTACCAGCCGCGTCCTGCAGAGGCTGCCCGGCAGCTGGCTGCCAGCGCCAGTTCCGTACATAAGTCCAGTTGCCATTGACACTGAAATCGCCGTAGCCGGCGGTGGGTATCCGCTGGTTGAGCTCCAGGTCGAAGCCGTCAGTAACCAGATTGGAAAGGTTCTGGAAACGGTTGTAGATGGTGACCAACTTACCGCGCTCGTCGCGTATCACGTCCTGTGGATGGCTATCCTCGTTGTCGACTACCCACTGGTTGCTATTGGTGTCGATCACATTGCGCTGCTTGATGTGATAGTAATCGACGCTGAGGCTGGTCAACGGCGTAGGCGATATGACCACGCCCAGGTTGACGTTCTTCGAGCGTTCCGGCTGGAGATCGGGATTACCGGCGATAATGCGAGTCGGGCTGACTACAGCGCCGGGGCGGTCAGGATCTCGGGCATCCACCACACCGCCATAGGCGACGCTGGTGCTATCGGCGACTTCAGGTAGCGAGGGCGCCCGGAAGCCCCTGGAAAATGCCCCTCTTACCAGGAGTTCCGGAGCCACCTGCCAGCGGATGCCATATTTGGGCGAAAAGGCGCGGCCAAAATCACTGTACCAATCGGTACGGCCCGCGATGTCAACCTCCAGATTGTCCAGTAGGGGGATGTTGAATTCGCCATAGACCGCCTTTACGGTGCGGGCGCCATCGATGTCGGCAATAGCCGGGGATACCTGCTCGCCACTGAGGATCTCGTCAGGTGTTTCCGAACGGATACGTTCGCGCCTCGCCTCGCTGCCCCAGGCGAATCCGACCGGGCCAGCAGGCAGATCGAAGAATTCCGCATTGACCATCTTCAGATCGACGGCGCTGGTGGAGGAACGCGCCTGACGCTCGGTGCCGATACGCAGTTTGTCTATTGTCGCGGCACTGTTTTGCGACGGCTCGAGAAAATTGTAGCTGCCATCGGCGAGCACTTCACGCAATCCCCAGGCACTGAGGAAGTTCTTGGTGTTCTCCCGTTCGCGGCTGACCGTTTGATAGGCAGTGGTTTCCCACTCCCAGGCATGCCAGTCGCCGCGCAGCCCAGCCAGTCCACGGAAAAACCGATTCTTGTTGACCTTGTCGCGGCGCCCGAGGTCGCCCAGGTTGTATTGAATCTGGACATCCTCGCCATAGGGGTTACTCGGATGGCCCACTGGCAGCACATTCGAATAGGCCGGCACGAGCCCTCCCGTTTCTGGATCGTAGACAGTGGTATTACTGGTGACGGAATACGGCGCCCCAAAAATCGATGCATTGCGGCTCTCGGTGTAGATGGCCTCACCGAACGCTTCAACGTCATTGGCTAGTTGCACCCGACCGCTGAAGTAACTTTGGTAACGCTCCGTTTCGGGAAACAGTGTTTTGTAGGACTGGCCATTGAAGGCGCAGGATGAGCCGGGTGTAGTACTGCCCAATGCGGCATTTTCCACACGGCTGGAGCCGAAGGGGCAAGTGGGCAAGGCTTCGGTGTACTGTCCCTGCGGCCCTTGGCGGATAAAGCGCCCGGCGATCCCCCAACCATCGTAGGCCCCACCCCCTGGACGATTGCTGAAGTTGCCACTGCGCGTCTGATGACGATCATCGGCATTGAGTTGATCGCGCTGATAGCCGTCGAAGGTAAAGGAAAAATTGTAGCCATCGTCCACAAAATCACCCGCACCACCCAACACCTTGAAACTCTGCGAGCCAGCACCGCCCTCGTCCGAGGTTCCCAGGTCTCCGCCCACGGTCAGCCCCTGAATATCCTGGCGGGTGATGATGTTGATCACACCAGCGATGGCATCGGAGCCATATACCGCAGAAGCACCATCCTTGAGCACTTCGATGCGTTCCACCATACTCTTGGGCAGCGAGTTCAGATTGACAAAGGTGTCCTGCAAATTCTGCGCAAAACCGTAGTTCGCCAGCCGTCGACCATTGACCAGAATCAGCGTGTTCTTCTGCGACAGTCCACGTAAGGCGACCCCCGACGAGCCCGTGGAGAAACTACTGGTGAATTGTTCGTTGAAGCTCTGTCCGCTGTTGGCGGAAATGGAGCGCAGCAGTTCGGGCAAAGTCGATTTGCCACTTTTCTCGATTTGTTCAGCATCAATCACTTGCACCGGGCTGGAACCCTCTGCCTCGGCACGACGAATATTGGATCCGGTCACGACCACCCGGGCAAGGGCAGTATCAGTCGCTGCGACATTTGCGCTGTTCGGTGTAACCGCCGAAGCCTCCACACTCCAACCGCGCTCACCATGCCGTACCCGCAGATCGCTGTCTTGCAAGGCCCGCTCGATGGCCTGCTCGACGCTCAGCGCGCCCCGGATCGCCGGGCTGCTGCGGCCCTGTACCAGGCTCTGCTGGAAGGAGATCAGTTGCCCGGCCTGGCGCGAGATGCCCAGCAGCACCTGATCCAGGGAGCCGGCCGGCACGTCGAACTGCAGTTGCTGGTTGTCCGTGGTCACGCTGCTCTGCGCCTGTATCTTGTCGCTCTGTACGCCCATACCAAGCGCCACGGACAGGGAAAGCACCGCCAGCGAATGACGATGAAAGGAGATCGGTTGCATTGGGTAATCCCTTGTTGGTTGTGTCACAAGGGATGAGCAGCCGACCTGAGCGTTTTATAGGGCGAGGCTAGACCGTTGGGCTATGAGCTTATGGTCGAAGCAAGGGGCCGGCATCCCGGCGCTCAGCGCTGCGCCGTCGGCTCGTCGCGAACCTGATCCGCCGCCGGTGCACGCCCCTCATCGTGGATGCGCCCATCGCTCTGGTGTGCCCAGAGGCTGTGGTAGATACCGCCGCGGGCGAGCAGGTCGGAATGGCTGCCATCTTCGACGATCCGCCCCTGGTCGAACACCAGGATGCGATCCAGTTGGGCGATGGTGGACAGCCGGTGCGCCACCACGATCACCGTCTTGTCGCCCATGATCCACTCGAGGCTTTGCTGGATGATGTGCTCGGTGTGCGAATCCAGGCTCGAGGTGGCTTCGTCCATGATCAGCACCGGCGCATCCTTGAGCAGCACGCGGGCGATGGCCACACGCTGGCGCTGGCCACCGGAGAGTTTGACCCCGCGCTCGCCGACCAGCGTCTCGTAGCCGTCGGGAATGTCGCGGATGAACGTGTCGGCATAGGCCTGGCGCGCCGCGTCGTGGATCGCTTCGGCGCTGGCATCCGGCCGGCCGTAGCCGATGTTCTCGGCCAGACTGCGGTGGAACAGGCCGGGCTCCTGGGGGATCAGGCTGATCTGCCGGTGCAGGGCATCCTGAGTCAGGCTGCGAATGTCCACGCCGCCCAGTAGCACGGCGCCCTGCTGGGGGTCGTACAGGCGCAGCAGCAGGCTCAGCAAGGTCGACTTGCCCGACCCCGAATAGCCCACCACACCGACCCGCTGTCCGGCGGGGATATGCAGGTTCACCTGCTGGAAGATCGGGCGTTCGGGGTCGTAGCCGAAGGTCAGGTCGCGCAGCTCGATATCCGCTCCCGGCACCTGCCGATCCTGCGCCTGCTCCAGGTCGCGCATATCGTGGGGCTGCAGCAAGGTGCGCACGCCATTCTCGATATTGCCGCTGGCTTCGAAGAAGTGCAGGAACTGATAACTGAGAAACCGGGCATTGGTCACGATCAGCATGCCCAGGGTGACGGTCATCACGAATTCACCGACATTGATCTGCCCACGCCCCCAGAGATGCAGAGCCAGCACCACCAGCCCGAGGCGCAGCAGCAGGGCCATCGCATCCTGGAACCAGCGAATGCGCTCCATGAACCAGAACGAGCGCCGGGCGGCGGCCTTTTCGCTGCACAAGTAACCATCGAGGTAGCGCTGTTCATAGTCGCCGCGGGCAAACAGGCGCACGCTGGCGAGGTTGGTGATGGTATCGACCAGATTGCCGCTGGTGCGGCTGCGCGCCTCGGCATGGGCTTTGGCAAAGGGCTGCGCCCGACGCGCCAGGCAATAGGAAATGCCCACGAACAGCAGCGTCCAGGCCAGCAGGCTGGCGCCCAGCCACGGCGAGGCCAGGCTCAGCAGCACCAGGGACACGACCAGCGTGGTGAGGATGGGCAATAGCTCGACGCTGACCAGGAACAGGATATCCAGAACCCCCAGGGTGGTTTCGCTGACCCGCTGCGACAGACTGCCGGCGAAATGCTCGGCGAAGTAGCGGTGCGAATGACGCCGCAGGTACGCGAACAGATCACCGGTGATGCGCCGCTTCTGCCGGGGCCGTATGACGATGAGCACCGCGCCGTTAGCCCGTTCGAAAATTATCGCCAGGGCGGCGAACAGCGCCAACACGCCCACCGCAGCCGAACTCTGGTGCAACACCTCACTGCCTCGCCAGATGCCATCGCTGATCGCCGTGGTCAGCTGGCCGATGGCGTAGGGGATCAGAGTGGCGCTGATCGCCGCGCCCAGCTGCAGACCGAGGATCAGCAGATACCAGACCGGGTAGGCGTGCACGTAATGCCAGACGAAGGCGGCGGGACTGTGGGGCAATCGCGGTATGGCGTGGGAAGGTCGGCTCACGAAGCGTCCTGATGATGTTGCGATAAAGTCAACGCGGCCAACGATTGCTCGAGCGGCCGGCGATACATTTTCTTGTGCAGCGAACAGCGATTTTTTATAGGCCATCATCGCTGTCGCTGCCTTCCGGAAACGGCCAACGGCATTGAAGGTCTGCCGCACCGCACTGCGTGGCCATCGAGCCTGCCGACGTAGCGCTTCAGCGCTCTTCGATAACGACCCAGTACGGGGTTCTATAACTGATGTGGATGGGCAATGACTCTTCCAGCAGTTGCAGGCTGAGGTCGCTGTCGTCGAGCGGATAGATGCCGCTCAGGCGCAACTGCGCGACCTGCGGCGAAACCTGCACGATCCCCCGCCGGTAGGGCCGCATACTGTCGATCACCTCGCCCAACGGCTGATCGCGCACTTCCAGATGTCCGCCAGTCCAGGCACCTTCGCTGCCGCTGGCGGTACCCAGCTCGAGAATCCGCTCGGCGTCGAAGCGGGCGAACTCCCCCGCCTTGATCAGTTGGCGCGTCCCGCCGTTGGTGACGATTTCCACCTGCGAATGGAACATGACGATATGCGTGGCCGCCTTCTCCTCGCGCACCAGGAAACGCGTCCCCAGGGCGCGCATGCGCCCGCGCTCGCTCTGTACCACGAAGGGCCGCTGGGCATCCTTGGCGACGTCCACCAGCAGTTCGCCTTGTTGCAAGTGCAACAAACGCTGGCTCGCGTCGAATTGCGTGCGAACCCAGCTGCGCGCATTGATCGTCAGTTTGCTGCCGTCCTCCAGGGTGAGCTGCAGGCGCTGGGCCGTGGTGGTCGTTATGACATCGTCCTCGCCGAGAATGCGGTAGCCCAGCCCCAGACCGAGCATCACCACCAGCCCCGTGCCGAGGAAGCGCCGCCGGCCGGAAGGCGCGTTCAAGGTATGCAGCAGCCTGTCACGCGGCATGCGTTGCAGTGCCTGGACATCCAGCGTTCCCAACCCGCCGCCCATCGCGGCGAACACCTCGGCATGCCGGATATCGCTGTCACGCCACTGCGCGAAAGCCTGGAGCTCGGCGGCATTGGCCTGGCCGGACTGCAGCAAGGCCAGCCATTGCGCCGCTTCGTCGATGATGAGCTCATCTGGCCGACGAGCATTCATTGTTCGGCCATGGCCAGATAGCAACGTTTGAACGCTTCGGCCATGTACTGCTGTACGCGGCTGGTGGACACGCCAAGCTGCTCGCCGATCTGGGCATAGGTCAGACCATCGAGCTGATGGCAGAGAAAGGCGGCCTTTGCCCGCGCCGACAGGCCGTCGAGCAGGTGGTCGACCTGCACCAGGGTTTCCATCAGCAGCGCCTGCTCCTCGGGTGACGGGTGAGGCCCATCGGGTGACTGCGCGAGCGCTTCCAGGTAGGCCCGCTCCAGATCCTGGCGCCGCCAGCTCTCGTACATCAGGCGCCGCGCGATGGTGGTCAGCAGTGCCCGAGGTTCGCGGATGGCGCTCGGGTCCGGCAGGGTCAGGATCCGCAGGAAGGTTTCCGAGGCGATGTCCTGGGCACTATGCGGACAACCCAGTGCCCTGTTCATGCGCCCACACAACCAGCCGTAATCGCGCTGGAACATGCGCGCGATCAAGCTGCGCCGAACATCGCTACTCATAGACTGGCTCCCTGCATGCGGCACGCATCGGCTTGCTCAAAGGCATGAAATGTGCACCAGGCGGGTATCGGCAAGGAAGGAATTAAATATAAGAAAAATATAACCAAAAAGAATAAAACGTTCTCTGAATAGTCAGTAATTGCCGCCTGGGCGGCCACCCAAGCTGGCGCGCTTGTTCCGGGGTGTGGAGCAGGTGGCGGCCACGCCGAAGTTCGTGGTGCTCAAGGCGACGAAGTAACGTCTTTGACACTGGGTATCGCTGCGCTCGCCCCGGGCTACAGGTCGTAGCCTGCGGTTGAGCGCAGCGATACCCAGGAGTCTCCTCGCTCAGTCGATCAGGCCGTCAGCGTCGTAGAACGGATACGGCCCGGGGTATTCACCGAACACCCCGGTGTGCGTGACCAGACCATGCTCCGCGTGCCAGTGGTGCAGCAGGTAGCCAGGCGGCTCCAGGTTGAAGTGAGCAGGCGCGGCAGGCTGCAGGTCCAGCACGATCTGGTGGGAAATGCCGGGGCACACGCAGCTCAGGCTGCCGGCGAAACGCCGTTGTATCGAGCGGTGCAGGTGCCCGCAGAGCAGGCGCTCGACCTGCGGGTGGCCAGCGATCACCCGCTGCAGAGCCGCCGCATTGCCGAAGGGTTGAAGATCCATGTGGCCGATGCCGCTGATGAACGGCGGGTGGTGGAGGATCAACAGGGTCGGCACCTCGGGGCGCCGCGCGAGCTGCCCGTCCAGCCAGTCCAGTTGGCTATCCTGCAACCGCCCGCCATGGCAGCCGGGGATGCTGGTATCCAGGCCGATCAGGCGCAGCGGATGGCTATCGACCACCCAGTCCAGTGGCGCCTGTGGCGACGACGGCAGATACGCGTGATCGGCGAATGCCGACAGCAGGTGCGCGCGATCATCGTGGTTGCCGGGCACCAAGTAATAGGGCATGGCCAGGCGCTGCAGCTCGGGGCGCAGCACGGCGTACTCGTCCGGCTGACCGAAATCCACCAGATCGCCGCTGATGACCACGATATCCGGACGTGGGTGGCTGGCGTTCAAATGATCGACCGCGCGGCGCAGCGCCGCGAGGGTATCGACCACGCCATAGCTCAGCTTGCCGCCGGCCTTGAGGTGCAGATCGCTGATCTGCGCGATCAGGAAGGTCGTGGTGCGGTCTTGGCTGGGGATTGCATCAGGCATTGAGGCTGAACACGCGTTGGGGCTCGACGGCCAGGTTGATCAAATCGCCGGGGGCATGCAGGCGGTCGTCGCTGCTGTCCACCGACAGCGGCTGCGCGCCGCCCACGTCGACCAGCAGGCGGCTCTGCGCGCCCTGGAAGAATTGCCCGAGCAGACGCCCGCGCACGTGGCCGGGGGCACTGGTCACCTGCAGGTGTTCGGGCCGGCAATACAGGGTGCCCGGCAGCTCGCTGGCGCTCCAGGGCAACTCGCCGCCGTTGACCTGCACGCCATTGGCCGTACGGCCGAGCACCGCGAAGGCATTCAGAGTGCCGATGAAGTTCGCTACGAAGGCATTGGCGGGCTGCTGATAGAGCGCTCGCGGCGTGGCCAGTTGAGCGATGCGCCCGCGCTCCATGACCAGAATGCGGTCGCCAAGCGCCATGGCCTCGCCCTGATCGTGGGTGACGAACACGGCGGTAATGGCCAGCTCGCGCAGCAACTGGGCCAGCTCGCTGCGCAGGCGCTCGCGCAACTGCGCGTCCAGCGCCGCCAGCGGCTCATCCAGCAGCAGTACCCGTGGCCGTGGCGCCAGGGCACGGGCCAGGGCAACCCGCTGGCGCTGGCCGCCGGACAACTCATGGATGGCGCGCTGGCCGTAGCCCGGCAGGCCGACCAGTTCGAGCAGTTCGGCGCAGCGCCGATCGCGCTCGTCACGTGCCATGCCGCGCACCTTGAGGCCATAGACGATGTTGCCCGCCACGTTCAGGTTGGGAAACAGCGCATAGTTCTGAAACACCATGCCCACGTCACGGCGCTCGATGGGCAACTGGGTGACATCCTGCGCGGCAAAGAACACCTGTCCGGCATCCGGGCGCTCAAGGCCGGCGATCAGGCGCAGCGTGGTGGTCTTGCCGCAGCCGGACGGGCCGAGGATGGCCAGGGTCTCGCCAGCGTGGATATCCAGGCTGAGGTCATCCACGGCGACGGTGCCGTCGGCGAACGCCTTGCGGCAGTTCTGCAGGCGAATGGAGGTAGCGGTCATCGTTGGCCTCCACGGGACAGGCGTGCGCTGATGGCCTGCAGGGCGATCAGCAGCGGCACGATCATCAACAGGAACAGCAGGGTGTAGGCGCTGGCGACTTCCAGCCGCGCCGAGGCGTAACTGTCGGCGAGGCCCACCGGCAGGGTCTTGGTCATCGGTGTATGGAGCATCCAGGTCAGGTTGAACTCACCGAGGGACAGGGTGACGACCATCAGCACGCCGGCGAGGATGCCGGCCCGGCAATTGGGCACCACCACGGTGAAGAAGCGCCGCAGCGGGCCGGCGCCGAGACTGGCGGCGGCATCTTCGAGGGTCGGCAGGTTCTGGCGTTGCATCACCGCCATGACCGGGCGCACCAGAAACGGCAGGGTAAACAGCACGTGGCCAACCAGGATGAACAGCCAGCTGCCACGAAAGCCGCCGAAGTGGCCGTAAGTCAGCAGCAGCGCGAGTGCGCTGGCCAGGCCCGGCATCGCCACCGGCAATACCATCAGTTCTTCGAAGGCGCGGCTGAAGCGGTTGTTCATGCGCACCAGGGCGTAGGCCGCCGGCACGCCGATCACGCAGACACACAACGCGCAGGCCACGGCCAACTGCATGGACAACCATACCGTAGGCGAATAGGCCTGCCAGACCTGCACGAGCCAGTCGAAGGTCAGGCCGCTGGAGAGGCCCTGGAAATAATTGCGGGTCAACCCGGCGAGCAGCGACAGCAGCACCGGCACCAGCATGAAGGCGCAGACCAGGCAGGTGAAGATCAACTGCGCGGCAAAAAGCGTCGACCGTTTCATAGCAGCCCTCCGGATTGCCGCACCCACTTCCTGACCACCAGCAGCACCACCCAGGTCAGCGCGCCAAGGACCACCGACAGCGCCGCAGCCACGGTGAAGTTGGCGTAGTTGGTGAACAGGCTGTAGATCGCCACCGGCGTGACGTTGAGCTGGGTGCCAAGGGTGAACGCGGTGCCGAACGCGCCCATCGAGGTGGCAAAGCAGATCGCGCCACAGGACACCAGCGCGGGCATAAGCCCCGGCACGATGACGTCCCAGGTGACACGCCAGTGGCTCGCGCCAAGCGATCGAGCGGCCTCCTCCAGGCTGGTGTCCAGGCTTTCACTGGCGGCCATCACGGTGAGGATCACCCGCGGTATGGAGAAGTACAGATAGCCGAGAAACAACCCAGCCAGCGAGTAGGCGAAGATCCAGCGCTCGCCCACCAAGCCCATGCCAAGCGCCGCGAATAGGCCCTGACGGCCGGCCAGCAGAATCACCAGAAAGCCCACCACCACGCCGGGGAACGCCAGGGGAAAGGTCAGCAGGGCGACCAGCGCCGAGCGTCCGAAGAAACGCTGGCGGGCGAGAAACACCCCGCTGATGCTGCCCACCAGCAGCGCCGCCAGGGTCACCGACGCCGCCAGCACGCTGGTCTGTGCCAGGCTGCCCAGGTATTGGGCACTGCTTAGCACCTGCCAGTAGCCACTGCCCGCCTCGCCACGGCTTTCGCCGCCGAGCAGCACCAGATGGGCCAGCGGCAACAGCCAGAAGGCCAGCAACACGGCGGCAGCCGGCACCAGCGCCACGGCAGCGCCGGGCCGCCAGCGCCACAGCGGCCGGCGGTGGGCCCTCACGGCAGCGCGGTTGCTCAGGGCGCGGCTCACCTCAACGCACCTCTTTCAGGTAACGCGCGGCGAAGGCTTCCTGCACCGCAGCCATCTTCTGGTAATCCACCACGCCGGCCCGGGCGTAATCGCTTTCCGGCAGGAAGCGCGCCGCCACCTCGGCTGGCATCTGCACCGGCCGTACCGGCCGCAGGTAGGCATTGGCCCATAGCGCCTGGCCCTGGTCGGAGAGCACGAAGTCCAGCACCTTCTCGGCATTGGCGCGGTGCGGGGCGTTGTCCACCACGCTCATCACGTAGGGCACGCTGATACTGCCCTCGCTGGGAATCACGAAGGCGACGTTGGCCTGGTCCTTGTAGCGCGCGCGGTAGGCGTTGAAGTCGTAGTCGACGAGGATCGGCAGCTCGCCGGACAGCACCCGCGCGTAGGCGGTCTGCTTGGGCACCACCGGCGAGTTGCCCGCCAGCTTGTTGAAGTAGTCGATGGCCGGGGTGAAGTCGTCGAGGTCACCGCCCATGGCGCGGTTGATCGCTACCGCCGACACGTAACCGACGAAGGCGCTGGACGGGTCGAGGTAACCGACCATGCCCTTGTACTCGGGCTTGAGCAGGTCGGCCCAGCTTTGCGGCACCGGCAGGCCGCCGAGTGCGTCGACGTTGACCATGATGCCCAGGGTGCCGGAATGGATGGCGAACCAGTGACCGGCCGGGTCTTTCAATCCAGCCGGAATGTCGTCCCAACCCGCAGGCTTGTAGGTGCCGACCACCCCGGCATTCTGCGCCTGCAGGCCGAAGGTCACGCCGTAATACACCACGTCGGCCATCGGCGCCGCGCGCTCGGCCACCAGTTGCGCCAGCGCCTGGCCGGAATTCTTGTTGTCCAGCGGCACCTTCACGCCGGTGCTCTCGGCGATCGCCGCGAGCTGCGCGCCCCAGTCCGCCCACTCCGGCGGGCAGTTGTAGCAGATCGCCGTTTCGGCGGCGTGGCTCAGGCTGGCGGTAGCGCACAGCAACAGGGCCGCAAGGGTTTTACGCAAGCGGATCATCGGGCGTCTCCTCGAGGGGGCGGATACTCCCGCCTGGCCGGATATGGCACGGCAGGTAATGGGAAACGGGGGCGGCACCGGCGATCTGCGCCAGCAACTGGTCGATCACGGTGTGCGCCATTTCGGCGATGGGCTGCACCACGCTGCACAGCGTCGGGTGCATCTGGGTGCCCAGAGCGATGCCGTCGAAGCCCATGACCGACAGCTGGTGCGGCACGCTCCAGCCGTTGCGGCGCAACGCGTTGATCAGGCTGATGGCCAGCAGGTCGTTGGAACAGAGCAGCGCGCTGGGCGCCTGGGGGCCGCGTAGCCAGGGCTCGATGGCGGCGAAGTCGGCCTGGGTGTGAGCAGGCATTTCGATCAGCGGCAACGCCGCCAGCCCTGCCGTGCACATGGCGTCCCGGTAGCCGGCGTAACGCAGTCGGGCACGGTCGGACTGCACTGCCGAGCCAGCCACCACGCCGATTCGCCGGTGCCCCGCCGCCAGCAGATAACGGGTCGCCGCCGCCATGCCGACACGGTTGTCCACCGACACGGCGCTGTAACCGGGGTTCTCGGGCTGGTTGTAGGCCAGCACGAACGGCGTGTCCTCGCGGGCAAGATCCTGCAGCACGCGATTGCTCTGAGTATCCGTCACCGTCAGCACCAGGCCGTCGACACGCTGGCGCAGCAACTCCTCGACCACCACGCTTTCGCGCTCGGCGTCGTAGTCGGTGGTCGCCAGCAATAGGTTGTAGCCTCGCGAGCGGGCCACCTGCTCCATCGCCTGGAACTGCTCGGCGAACACCGGGTTGAACAGGTTGGGCACCACCACACCGATCAGTTGGGTGGTCTGCAGGCGCAACTGGCGGCCCAGGCGGTTGGGGCGAAAACCCAGCTGGCGGGCCGCAGCGAACACCTGCTCGCGGGTGTGCGGGCGCACCATGTCCGGCGAGGCAAAAGCCCGTGCGGCGGTGGCCCGCGAAACGCCTGCCCGTAGGGCGACTTCTTTCAGATCCGTCATGTTCGCTCGCCTTGAGATCGATCTCATTGGCGAGCAACTTAGCGAGCGCAGATGGCAGTAGCGCGACACGGGAATGACAGTTCGGTTTCAGAGCGTTTTGTGATTGCCCAGCGAGAAAAGTGTCACTAAAGTGATACTTTCCTTCACGCACAGAGCTCCATCATGAAAGTCGAACTGGTCACCAACCTGAAGCGACAGGCCACCAAGATCCTTGCCGATCTTCACGAATCCAAAGAGCCCGTACTGATCACCGAGCACGGAATGCCTTCGGCTTATCTGGTGGACGTCGATGACTATCAGTTCATGCAGAAACGCCTTGCACTGCTGGATGCCCTCGCGCGAGGCGAACGAGCCGTGGTCGAAGGCAATACCATCAGCCATGAACAGGCCAAGGAACGGCTGAGCAAATGGCTGAAATAGTCTGGACGGCCCCCGCGCTCGAACAACTCGAGGATCTGGCGCAGTACATAGCCCTCGACAAACCAGATGCCGCACGAGCAGTCGTCAAAAAGGTGATTGAAGCGGTCGCACGCTTGGCCGAGTTTCCGATGTCCGGCCGCGTTCCTGCCGAGTTGCCAAACGCTCTCTATCGCGAAGTCGTCGTCCCGCCCTGCCGGATTTTCTACCGCGTTTCGGATACAACGGTTTTTATCATCCACATCATGCGAGAGGAGCGCGTACTACGCGCCCATATGCTCGAGTGAGCCTCATTGTGGTGACGCAAAATCGTGGGTGAGCGTTAGTCAGCACATGCAACTAGCCTCTTCCAGGGTGTCACGTTGCTCGCACCGGGCTACAGGTCGTAGCCTGCGGTTGAGCGCAGCGATACCCAGGAAAGTCTTGAGGCTGCTCTCCCTACAAGGTCAGCGTAAAGCGCGACAGCAGCGCGCCGGGCAACGCCATCGAACCGGTCTGGCGGGCGCCGTAGGTGCCGTTTGGCAGCAGCAGCTCAGGCTCGCGGGTCAGGGCTTCCAGGTTCGGGCCGAGGAAGTCGAACAGCGAGTCGTCGAAGCGCATGGTATTGACCGGCGCCCGGATGCGACCGTCCTCCACCCAGAAGGTGGCGAAGCGGGTCATGCCGGTCAGGCGTCCGGCCGGCAGGTCGGAGAAGTTGCTGTACCACAGGTTGCCGATATACAGCCCGGTGTCGAGGCGCTGCAGGATCTCGCCCTCCTCCAGCTCGCCGCCTTGCAGGCGCAGGGAAAATGGGTACTCGCCGCTGCCCGCGCCGTTGGCGATCAAGCCATATTCGGCTGCGCTGCGTGAGCTGACCAGACGCTCGCCGGGCTGCCCTTCGCTCAGCAGCCGCAGCGGCTGACGCGGGCCCTCGCGGGTGAAGGCAGGTGCCAAACCGCCTTCGATACGCTCGTCGAGGGTCACCTTGGCACTGAGGCTGGCGCTCCCGGCGAACAAGCGCTGCAAGGGACTGCTGCCTGTGGCCAGCGCCTGGGCGGAAAAACCCCAGGCGAACAGCCCGAACAGCTCTTCCAGTGCAGCAGGCGTCAAGTAGGCACGGTAAGCCCCCGGTTTCAGTTCATGGGCGGGCTTGCCCAGGTGCTGCAGCTGTTCACGGGCGAACGCCAGCTTGCGGTTGAAGGCCTGGGGATCCCAGCGTTCGCCGGCATAACTGCTTTTCACCGCTTGGCCATTTTCATGGAACAGGCTGAATTCGAAGTTGAAGCTACTCGCCGCGTGCCAGCCGAAGGCGCCCCAGGAGCTGGCGAAGCCCTGATATTGCGGCCCGGCGGCATAGAAGCCGACCAGATCCAGCCCGGCTGACGCCTCGTTGATCTGGGCGATGGCGGCCTGGCTGTCCTGAATCCCCTGACCCGCAGCAGTTTCACTGCGCCAGGCTTCACGATTCAGACGCAGGTAAGGATCGTCGGCCAGTGTCGGCACTACCGCGCGCAGGCGCTGCAGGGCCTGGTCAAGACGCAGTTGGTCATCCGCGAACACCCCGCTCAGGGCCAGTTCGAAGTCGCCATGTCGCTCGCCCTGGTACAGCGCCAGGGTGGCGTACACCTGCTGCGTCTGGCCGGCCTGGCGTACGCGGGCGTGGTTGAAGCGGATAAAGTCCGAAGCCTCGGCCTGGTACTCCAGGGTAAAGCCCTCGCCGGCCTGCAGCCCGGCGTTCAGGTGCGCGAGCAGCGCTTCGAAATGCTGGCGTGCGTTCATCAGGCCGCCCCTCCGAATATGTCCACATCGGCAAACACGCACGCCGGCGTGGCGTGGCCGACGCGGATCACCTGGTTCGGTTCGCCCTTGCCGCAATATGGGGTGCCCAGCACTTCGAAGGTACTGGCATCGCCGACGGCCTTGAGGTTGCGCCAGAACTGCGCGGAGATGCCGCGGTAGTTGGGGTTCTTCACCACGCCCTTGAGTTCGCCGTTGTCGATCAGCCGGCCCCACTCGCAACCGAACTGGAATTTGTTGCGTGCATCGTCGATCGACCAGGAGCGGTTGTTGCTCATCACAATGCCCTGCTCGATGCCCGCGACCAGCTCCTGCAGGCGTTGCGTACCGGGCTCGACATTGAGGTTGGCCATGCGGTCGAGGGTCGGCCGGTTCCAGCTGCAGGCACGGCTGTTGGCGACCCCCTGCAGACCGCTGCGCCACTGCGACAGCGCCCCGCCGAGCGGTCGCTGCAGGATGCCCTCGCGGATCAGGTACTCACGCTGCGCCGGCGTGCCGTCGTCGTCATGGCGGTAGCTGGCCAGCTCGCCCGAAACCGTCGGGTCGAAGGTCACGTTGAGCAGCGGCGAGCCGTATTGATAGCTGCCGAAATCTTCCTGGCGGATAAAGCTGGTGCCGGCGAAATTGCGCTCGTCACCGAGGATGCGATCCAGCTCCAGTGGATGGCCGATGGACTCGTGGATCTGCAGGATCATCTGATCCGGCATCAGCAACAGGTCGCGGTGGCCGCTTGGCGTGTTGGGCGCCAGCAGCAACTGCAGCGCCTCGTCGGCAATACGGCTGGCGGTACCGATCAGCCCCAGCTGATCGATCACCTCCGCACCGCCCTGGCGTGCCAGGTGAGTGCCGCCGAAGCTGCGGCTCTGGCTGTCGGCGCCATCGCTGGCGGTCACCCCCAGTTGCGGGAACACGTAGTGCTGGGCACGCCGCAAACGGGCACCGGCGCTGTTGAGGTAGATCTGCTCGGTGGCGGTGAAGCTCAGGCCCGCGTACCAGTCAACGAGGCGCTCGTCACGCGGCACCCGCGCCGACTCGGCCGCCAGCAGCTCATACCAGTGGGCCGGGCTGGCCAGGGATCGCTGGTAGCCGGGCATCACGTCATCGGCCTGCTCATGGGGCACCGGTAGCTCATGCATATCGAGCAGATTGCGGCCCGCAAGCTGCCGCGCCAGCGCTTCGGCCCTGTCGAGCGCTGCCTGCAGCCCGGCCTGGCTGAGATCGCTGGTCGCCGCGTAGGCCTCCACGCCAGCGATACGCACGCTGAGCATGGCGCCTGCATCGTCACCGAACGACGGCGCCAGCGCCACGTTGCGGCGCACCCAATAGCGCTCGGTGGTTTCCCGCACATGGCGCAGCGACCAGAAGTCGGCGGTGGAATGCAGGGCGGCGAAGCGGCGTTCTAGGGTTTCGCTGAAGGCGAACATGGGGGCTCCCTTGGTAGGCGGCATAGGGAGTCAGTATGGGAATAAGTGCCGGGATGAGGCAACCAGAGCGCCGGCGAGCATGCCTTAGACGGATGGCTATTTGATAGCGTAGTGTCGGAAGCGTTTTTTGTATTCGTGCGCGATTAACAGCAAGACCGCACCCTGATAAGTAATGATCTCCCGGTTAGGCAGCATGCTTTTCAGTATTGCAATGGTGGATGAAAAGAGCGTCATCCACCCTACTTGCTGCATGGAAACGTCTCAACAGGACGCGTCCGAGGCATTGTCAGTTCGGCTCATAAATACTACGCGGAGCGTCAAGTCTGCATTTCCACGCAGCAAGTCGAAGGACATCCGTAGGGTGGACAACGCGAAGCTTGTCCACCATTTTCAAAACATTGTCCCGAATGAACTCGGGTTAGCCTGGGGTCAGTGCCTTGCTCCGGGGCTTGGCTGCGGGGCGCCTCGTCCTTACTGTGTCTTGCAAGATTGCCCCTCCTCACAACCGCGAGCATCGACTCATGATGAAAAACCTGACCCTCAGCGCCATCACCACCTTGCTTATCGGGCTGTCGGGTTTTGTCCAGGCCCAGGAAACGTCATCGCATCTGGACAAGGTGCTGGAGGAGGGACAGCTCGCGGTGTGCACCACGGGTGATTACACGCCGTATACCTTTCTGCGCCAGGATGGCGAGTACGAAGGCATCGATATCGAAATGGCCCAGTCGCTCGCGCAAAGCCTCGGGGTCAAGGTGCAGTGGGTGCCGACCACCTGGAAAACCCTGATGCCGGATATGGTGGCGGGCAAGTGCGATATCGGCATGGGCGGCATTTCGGTGACGCTGGAGCGCCAGAAGAAGGCCTTTTTCAGCAGCACGCTGGATGTCGACGGCAAGATTCCCCTGGTGCGCTGCGAAGACGTGTCACGTTACCAGACCGTCGAGCAGATCAACCAGCCGTCGGTGCGCCTGATCGAGCCGGCCGGCGGCACCAACGAAGCCTTCGCGCGGGCTTTTCTGCCAAAGGCTCAGCTGGGCTTCCATGACAACAAGACCATCTTCCAGGAACTGCTGGATAAGCGCGCCGACGTGATGATCACCGATTCGTCCGAGGCCCTGTACCAGCAGAAACGCATGCCCGGCCTGTGCGCCGTCAACCCGACCAACTACATGCAATACGGCGAGAAGGCCTACCTGCTGCCCCGCGACGACATGACCTGGAAGAGCTACGTCGATCAGTGGCTGCATTTGAGCAAGGCCACCGGCGCGTATCAGAAAACCCTGGGGCATTGGCTGGCGGTGCCGGCGCAGTGATTGGAGGGTTCCGACGCGGAGCATGCTGGCCCATCAGGAACAGGAGGGGCGGCCGATCGGCAAGAGCGTACTGCCAGAGCACTCTGCCCGCTGTATCAGGCCTAGCTGTCGTGGCGCTGAATAGCACCGGAATGCCCGCGCAAAGGTCGCCAACGCCCCGGCGCCTCTAGCGGTATTGATCGACAAATTGCCGAACCAGTGCATTGTCATTCTGGCGGCAGGCCAGGGCCACGGTGGTGCGACAGTCCTCGTCGGCCAGGGCGATCAGCCGAACGCCGGTCGGCGTGATGGCCTGCATGCTAAGCGGCAGCAGGGCGATACCGAAGCCTGCCTGGATCAGTTGCAGTTGGGTGGTCTTGCGCGACACCACGCGCGCGGCACGCGGGTAGAAGCCGGCACGGGTACAGAGCTCGACCGCCCTGTAACTGAGCCCACCGCGTTGCGGATGAGGAATGGAAACGAAGGATTCGTCGCGCAGCTCGGCAAGGCTCACCGACGAGGCTTGCGCCAGGCGGTGCTGGTCCCCCACGGCCAGCAGCATGGGCTCGTCGAACAGGGCGTGCAGGACCAGACCGTCGTGCTGGCGTAGCACGGGCAGGCGTATCAGGCCGATGTCCAGGCGTCGCTCGCTCAGTTCCTGTAGTTGAGCCTCCGAAGATTGCTGGGCGATTTCCATGCGTACGTCCGGGTGCGCGGCCAGGTAGCGCGCCAACCGTTCCATCAGCAACCCGCTCAGCGGCACCGTACTGGAATGGTTGAGGCGCAGGGTACCGCGTTGTCCGCGAGCGATTTCCAGGGCCTGCTGGCTGGCGGCCTGCAGCTCGGTGAGCAAACTGCTGGCGCGGGCGAAGAAGGCCGCGCCGGCATCCGTCAGCACCGGCTGGCGTGCGGTGCGCAGGAACAGCGCGGCCTGCAGCTGGTCCTCCAGCGCCTTGATCTGCCGGCTCAGGGCCGACTGAGCGATGAACAGGCGCTCGGCGGCAGCGCTGAAACTGCCGCATTCGACGATGGCGACGAAATAGTGCAACTGCCGTGTAGAGACCATGAGTCATGCCTTATCGAGATAGCAAAAGGACTTTTATCATATTGGTCGGCATATCTCGAACACCGCTAGAGTATGCGCAGATACCCTGCATGGACGGCACCCGATGGATCTCGCTGCACTGTTCGCTTCGCTGCCGTTCTCACCTATGGATTGGCTGCTGATCGCCGTGACCCTGGCCGGCGCCTACGTGGTCTTCGGTATCGCCGGCTTCGGAACTGCCCTGGTGGCGGCGCCGTTGCTGCTGCACGTCATGCCGCTGGCGAAGATCATCCCGCTGCTGGTACTGCTGGACTTCGTCGCCGCGCTCGGCAACCTGCTGCCGTCGCGCCAGGACGTGGCGCGCCGCGAGTTGCTGCGCCTGCTACCTTGCATGGCGCTGGGCTGCACCCTGGGCGTGGTCTTTCTGCTCAGCCTGAAGTCAGACTTACTGCTGTTGGCGATGGGCGTCTTCGTGACCGCCTACGCGCTCTACAGCCTGGCGTCAACGGTGCGCCCAGCCACGCTGTCACCACGCTGGGCCGTGCCAGCGGGGGTGGTCGGCGGCCTGTTCGGGGCGTTGTTCGGCAGCGGCGGGTTTCTCTATGCGATCTACCTGAATGCGCGTCTCCCCGACAAGGACCAGGCCCGGGCGACTCAGAGCGCGCTGATCAGTTGCAGCACGCTGATACGCTTGGCGTTGCTGCTGATCGCCGGGGTGTACGCCGACGCGGCGCTGCTGTTGCTCGCCGCCTGCCTGCTGCCGGCCATGGCGCTGGGCCTGTGGGTGGGCCGTCGCCTGACGCTGAACATGTCCCGCGAGCGCTTCGTGCGCCTGGTGACCTGGCTGGTGCTGGCCAGCGGCATCGTTCTGGTGGGGCGCTATTTCGTCGCCGGGCCTGGCTAGGGATGGCACACCTGTTTCGCCGCACGGCTTGTGTGATTCAAGGGCGGCGAAGCGGGTTGCAGCAAGTAGGGTGGACAACGCGAAGCTTGTCCACCGTTTTCACGGTTGATCCCTTGGTGGATGAATAAAGCGTCAGCTATGCGCCCCGATCCACCCTACGGGGCGGCGTTACGGCGTACTCAACCCCGCCGCACTCATGAATAGCCGCAACAAGTACGACACCAGCCCCAAACTCAGCACGCTGACCGTCCAGATGCCGGCCAGCCAGGCGATGCGTTGCCAGAGGGGTTTCTTTTCCGTGGCCTTGTTCATCAGTGGTACCCCTGGTCAGGCGTCACCTTGCCGCGGAATACGTAGTAGCTCCAGGCGGTGTAGACGAGGATGAACGGAATGATGAACAGTGCGCCGACCAGGGCGAAGCCCTGGCTCTGCGGGGGCGCGGCGGCCTGCCAGAGGGTCAGCGAGCCGGGCACGATGTTCGGCCACAGGCTGATGCCCAGGCCGCTGTAGCCAAGGAAGATAAGCACCAGGGTCAGTACGAATGGCTTGCTGTTGTCGTGGTTGGCCACCGAGCGCAGCAGGTGGAAGAAGGTCGCCAGCACCAACAGCGGCACGGGCAGGAACCAGAACAGGTTGGGCAGGCTGAACCAGCGCTCGGCAATGCTCGATTGAGACAGTGGCGTCCACAGGCTGACGATGCCGATCACGGCCAGCAACAGCAGCGCCAGGGGCCGGGCCAGCCTGTGCATCTGTTGTTGCAGGCGCCCTGCGGTTTTCATGATCAGCCAGGTGCAGCCGAGCAGCGCATAGGCGGCGATCAGGCCCAGGCCGCTGAACAGCGGGAACGGCGCCAGCCAGTCCAGCGAGCCGCCGGAAAACGCCCGGCCTTCGACCGGAATACCCTCGATGAAAGCCCCCAGCGCCACGCCCTGAAAGAAGGTCGCCGCCAGCGAGCCGCCGATGAAGGCCTTGTCCCAGATATGCCGTTTGTGATCCCTGGCCTTGAAGCGGAACTCGAAGGCCACGCCGCGAAACACCAGGCCCAGCAGCATCAGCATCAATGGCAGATACAAGGCACTGAGCACCACCGAGTAGGCCAGCGGGAAGGCGGCGAACAGCCCGGCACCGCCCATCACCAGCCAGGTTTCGTTGCCGTCCCACACGGGTGCCACGGTGTTCATCATCACGTCGCGTTCGCCCTTGTCCGGCACGAACGGAAAGAGGATGCCGATGCCCAGGTCGAAGCCGTCCATGATCACGTACATCATCACGCCGAAGACGATGATCACCGCCCAGATGACGGAAAGATCGATACCCATGGTCATGCCCTCCCGGTCGCCGTGCTGGTGATCGAATCGCTGTCGTCCAGGCCTTCCTTCGCGGCGGACAATGGTCGCGCCTGCGTGTGCCGGGTTCCCGGCCCGCCGTCATGCTGATGATCGCCTTCGCCGCTGACCGGCCCTTTGCGCACCAGGCGCATCACGTAGCTCATGCCGGCGCCGAACACGGCGAAGTAGACGACCACGAACAGCACCAGGGTGATCCCCAGTTGCGCCGCGCTGTGCATCGACACGCCGTCGGCGGTGCGCATCAACCCGTAGACCACCCAGGGCTGGCGGCCGATCTCGGTGGTGAACCAGCCGGCGAGGATGGCGATCAGGCCAGACGGCCCCATCCACAGGCAGAAATACAGGAACGGGCGCGACTGGTAGAGGCTGCCGCGCCAGCGCAGCCAGAGGCTCCAGAGCCCAGCCAGGATCATCAGCATGCCCATGGCGACCATCACCCGAAACGACCAGAAGACGATGGTCGAGTTAGGCCGGTCCTGCTTGGCGAACTCCTTCAGCGCGGGTACCTGCTTGTCGAGGCTGTGAGTCAGGATCAGGCTGCCCAGGTACGGCACCTCGACCTTGAAGCGGGTTTCCTCGCGCTGCATGTCCGGCCAGCCGAACAGGATCAGCGGCGTCGGCTCACCGGAGCTGTTGTCCCAGTGGCCCTCGATGGCGGCGATCTTCGCCGGTTGATGCTCGAGGGTATTGAGGCCATGGAAGTCGCCGATCACCGCCTGTACCGGGGCGACCAGCAGGGCCATCCACAGCGCCATGGAGAACATCTTGCGCATCGCCGGGGTGTCGCGCCCACGCAGCAGGTGCCAGGCCGCCGACGCGCCGACGAAGAACGCGGTGGCGAGAAACGCGGCAGTGGCCATGTGCGCCAGGCGGTAGGGGAACGAGGGGTTGAACACCACCGCGAACCAATCCACGGGAATCACCCGGCCGTCGACGATCTCGAAGCCCTGGGGCGTCTGCATCCAGCTGTTGGAGGCGAGAATCCAGAAGGTCGAGATCAGCGTGCCGATCGCCACCATGATCGTCGAGAAGAAGTGCAGCCCCGGCCCGACGCGGCTCCAGCCAAACAGCATGACACCGAGAAAACCCGCCTCGAGGAAGAATGCGGTGAGCACCTCATAGGCCAGCAGTGGCCCGGTGACCGAGCCGGCGAAGTCCGAGAAGGCACTCCAGTTGGTGCCGAACTGGTAGGCCATCACCAGCCCGGACACCACGCCCATGCCGAAGTTGACGGCGAAGATCTTCGCCCAGAAATGGTAGAGGTCGCGGTACACCGCTTGGCCGGTCTTCAGCCACAGGCCCTCGAGCACCGCCAGGTAACTGGCCAGGCCGATGGTGATGGCCGGGAAAATGATATGGAAGGAAATGGTGAAGGCGAACTGGATGCGCGCGAGATCCAAAGCCTCTAGGCCGAACATGGGAGCGTCCCCTCGATCAGGTTATCGGTTATCGATTTTCTAGTTATCTGCAACCCAGACAGAGCGAAAAGCGTCTTGATCTGGATCAATCGATCAACGAAAGACTACGCCCCGTCTCGGCGCTTGCCGCCGTGGTCGGTTGCCGCGCGACAGGCCGTCACGTGCGGCGTTGTGTCGTGTTGGCGCGTTATCGCAGGCGCAGGCGCTGTGTGGCCTGCCCTTGCAGGTAGTCGCCCCGCCATGTGCAGTCCACGAGAGCATGGGAAGCAGGGTTGAGCACCCGGCTGCTGGGAAAATGCCAAGTTATCCATCGATGGCGCGCCCCAGGAGTGGAAAGCTACAGCCGTGAGCGACCTGTACGGCTACCGGTCGCCTGTGCAGTCACCAGTCGCTACCCTGCCCCAGCAGGTCCAGCGCATGATGACGCAGTTCCAGCAGCCGCGGATCGTCGCGACGACGCGGATAGGGCCGCTCGACCTTCAGCTCCGCCAGTACCCGCGCCGGGCGTGCCGAGAACACCAGCACGCGGTCGCAGAGCAGCAGCGCCTCCTCGACATCGTGGGTGACCAGCAGGGCGCTGTAGGCCTGTTGTTGCCAGAGGCGGATAAGCTCGCTTTGCATGGCGATGCGAGTCAACGAATCGAGCTTGCCCAAAGGTTCATCGAGCAGCAACAGACGTGGTTCGTTGATCAGTGCGCGGGCCAGCGCCACACGCTGCGCCATGCCGCCGGAGAGCTGGCGCGGGTAGGCATCACGGAACTCCAGCAGGCCGACCTTGCGCAGGGTTTCGTCGACCCGGTGCTTCTGCTCCCTGAGCTGGCCACGCGCCTGTAGGCCAAGAGCCACGTTGTCCCACACGCTGCGCCAGGGGTAGAGCGTCGGGTCCTGGAACACCAGCACCCGCGAATGATGCGGCCCCGGAATCGCCGTGCCATCGGCCAGCAGGCTGCCGCTCTGCAGGTTTTCCAGGCCGGCGAGCAGACGCAGCAGGGTCGACTTGCCACAACCGGACGGGCCGAGCAGGCCGACGCTCTCGCCGGGCGCCAGTTGCAGATCGACCTTGTCGAGTACCGGCAGGCGGCTGTCGCCAAGGTCGAAGGCATGGCTGAGGCCGAGAACCTCCAGGGTCATGCCGGCTTCCCGACCCACGATTGCTTGCGCGACATTCACCATTTCACGCCCCCTTTCTGCCAGGACAACACCCGGTCACGAACGATAAACAGCAGGGTGATCAACCCCGAACAGAGCAGCGCCATGACCAGCAATGCCGCGTACATGTTGGCATAGGCTGCCCAGCCCTGAGCCCATTGCAGGTACCAGCCGAGACCCGCCTTGACGCCCATCATCTCGGCCACCACCAGCACCGAGAACGACGCGCCAAGGCCCATGAATAGCCCCACGAACACATGTGGCAGCGCCGCCGGGATCGCCACCCGCAAGATCAGAAAGCGCGCGTTGGCACCCAGGGTACGGGCCACTTCGTAGTAGGCCCTGTCGACGCTGGCCACGCCGGACCAGGTCAGTACCGTGACCGGAAACCAGGTCGCCAGGGCGATCAGGAACACGCTGGCGCTCCAGCTGCTGGGGAAGAAAAAGAAGCAGAGCGGCAGCAATGCCGTGGAAGGAATCGGCCCCAGGATGCGCAGCACTGGATGCACCCAGTAGCCGATTCGCTGCGACCAACCAATCGCAACACCCGCTGCGAAGCCGCTGAGCCCGCCGATCACAACGCCGTTGACCAGCAGCCACAGGGAATGCAGCAGGCTCTCGCCGAGGCGCGCCCAGTCATCGACAAAAACCTCGATCAGCGCCTGGGGAGGCGCGAAGAACGGTACCGGCAGCACCACCACCTTGGCGGTGACCAGCAGCCAGATGCCCAATAGCAGGGGCAGCGCCGCCAACCAGGCACCGCTCGGGCGCAGACGCTCGACCATCCTGCCGAACAGGCCCGGCAGGATGGCCAGCACTGCCAGCAGCACGCCAACGCCCGCAGCGAAGAACGCCAGTTCCTGGGTGAAGGGCCAGGGCTTGCCGCCGTCCGGATAGAATCGGGTGAACAACGCGAAGGCTATCCAGCCCAGCGCTGCCAGAAGGCCGCCACGCCACAGCGGCAACGCGGCGCCTTGCGGTGGCCGGCTTTGCTCAAGCGAAGACGTCGGCATGGACGCTCTCCGCGAACTCCAGAGGATCGGTACGTGGGCGCAGCACTTCCACGTTCTTGAGGTCGCGGGCATACACCGCGATCTCCTTGACGAAGGTGTTGCCCACCGAGTAGTAACCGTGGGTGTGCTCGGTGAGGATGGCGTGCACCTCTTCCTTGGACGTGTTGATGGCGAACTTGAGAAACTCCTCCGCCACCGCGTCGGGGTTACGCGATGCCCAGGCGTGGGCCTGCAGGATCGAGTGGGTGATGGCCGCCGCCACCGGCGTGTCGTTGCGCGCCAGCTCGCCGCTGACCCCGACCACGCAGCAGCTCATGTTGGCGTACTCCTCGATCATGTTGGTCGCCAGCTCGGCGAAGCCCGGCTGCTGCTTGACCCGATACATGAGCGGGTCGGAGCCGCTGGCCGCCTGGATCTCCCCCTTCTGCAGGGCAACGCTGAGCAGATCGATGGGGTACACGCGCCAGGTCACGTCGCGCACCGGGTCTACCCCATGACGCTTGAGCATCAGCGAGAAGAAGTTCTTGTCGGCTGCGGCCATGTCGGTAACGCCGATCGTGGTGCCCTTCAGGGCCTCGAAGCTCTTCGGCCCATCCTCCAGGGTCAACAGGCGCAGGCAGCCGCCGTGAGTGCCGGCGGTCAGCTTGACGTCGAAGCCCTGCTCCAGCGCCTTCAGCCAGCGCAGCGCCATGCCGGTGGCGGCGTCCGCCTTGCCGGTGGCCATGGACTCGAGCAGCACCTCGGTGGAGTTGCCGAAGTTGACGAACTCCACGTCCAGGTTGTGCCGCTTGAAGATGCCCTGGCTGTCGGCTACGGCCACCGGCGCCAGGCACACCGCATTGAGGTTGGTGGCCAGCTTGATCTTGCGTGGCTCGGGCAACACCCAGCGATCACTGTCCAGATCCAGGCCGCTGCCCACGGGCTGAGCCCCGTGGCTGGCGTGCCCTGTGTGGGCACCGTGGCCGGCATGGCTGCTGTCGGCCCAGGCGAAGCGGCTGGCGAACGCTGCCGCAGTGGCAGTGCCGGCCAGGGCAAGCAGCTGTCGGCGGTTGAGCGCGGATATGGGCATGGCGCCTCCCTTCAGAGAGAGTCGTGCAGGCGCCGCGCGGTCGGGTAGCGTGCGGATGGAACGGCATGACGCGTTTCAAGGCCTGTGGGCGAGCGTCGATGGAAAGGCCTTAGACGGTATAGGCTCCACGAACTACATGGAAATTCAATTTAGGCATAACCTAATATGCAAATTTAGCAAATTGAACGACACCAGAGCCGGAAACCCCGGCAGCAGAAAACGATCACCAGGCGAGGGACGTGGCTTATCCTGCCGAGCCGCCGTCCTACCCGGCGCTGCCTGCTACAACCGCTGCCTGCTGTTCACACGGAGATTTCCATCGATGCGTTCCCTGCCCCCCTTCGCCCTGCGCCCTCGCCACCTGCTGGCCGCCAGCCTGCTGACCTGCGCGGCACTTCCTGCCGCCCATGCCGAAACCAGGCCAGGCACCGTGCAACTGGAAGGCGTGCGGGTAACCGATCAGGTGCTGACCGAGCAGCAGGCGGCCGAAGAGCAGCTCAAGCAGGTACCGGGCGGCATCAACCTGGTGGACATGACGCGCGTCGAGCAGGGCCGCGTGGCCGGCAACCAGGATGTGCTGGCCTACCAGCCGGGCGTGTACGCACAGTCGCCTGGCAACGAGGGCATCAAGATCGCGATCCGCGGCTCGGGCATCAATCGCGGCACCGGCTCTCACGCCTCCGGCAACCACATCATGCTCGACGGTTTGCCGCTGACCGGCTCGGGCGGCACGCCTTATGAGCTGCTGGAGCCGCTGTGGATAAGCCGCGCCGAAGTGCTGCGCGGCGCCAATGGTTTCGACAAGGGATCGCTGGCCCTGGGCGGCGCCATCGACTACATCACCCGCACCGGCCGCGATGCCGACACGCTGCAACTGCGCTACGAAGCCGGCAGCCACGGTTACCAGAAACGCAGCATCAGCTCCGGCCAGGTGCTGGGTGATTTCGATTACTACATCAACCTCACCGACAGCCATTACGACGGTTATCAGGATCATGCCTCGGGCAAAGGCAAGGGCGTGGCCGCGAACGTTGGTTATCGCCTCAACGACAACCTGGAAACGCGCTTTTACCTGCGCTATCGGGAAACAGAGCATGATGTCCCGGGCCGCCTGAGCAAAGCGCAGATCAAGCACGACCCACGGGCTGCCGCCGCCAACAACCTGCGCATCGACGCGCACCGCGACCAACCCGGCAGCACCTGGCTGGCCAACAAGACCACCTGGCGGATCGACGATGACTCGACGCTGGTAGCCGGCCTGGCCTATCACCACTACCCGATGGATATCGTCGAGAACAGCTCCCCCAACGGCAACACCTACCGGGTGCGTGTGGATTACAGCGACGTCAGTGGCACCCTGAACTACACCCGCCGCCACACCCTGTTCGGGCTCGACAGCACCACCACCATCGGCTTTCGCAGCACCACCAATCTGCCAAGCAGCAAGTCGAAGGAAAATGCCGCCCTACCGATCAGCGTCGGTGGCACCGATTACCCAGCCGGCACCCTGATGCGCGCCTATGAACACCTGGGCTCGGACAACGTGCTGCACGCCAGCAACGAAACCGAGCTGGTGCCCGATCTGTGGCTGACTACCGGTTTGGCGCTGATCTATACCCGCCGTCAGGTCGAGGTAACCTGGCCGGCCACCGACGACACGCTCAGCGAACACACTTGGGATTACGCCCCGCGCATCGGCCTGCGCTATAAGCTCAACCCCGAGGTGCAGCTGTACGGCACTATCAGCCGCTCGGTCGAACCGCCCCACGCCTGGTCGATGCTCTGGAGTTCGCCGCTGCGTTTCCCGGCCAGCAACCAGCCGTACAGCGCTCGCCAGCGCGCGCCGATCTCGATGGATAACCAAACCGCCACCACCTTCGAGATGGGCGGCCGTGGTGACTCGGCACTGGGCCAGTGGGACGCGGCCTATTACTACTCGGTCGTGCGCCACGAGCTGCTGACCGTACAGGTCGAGCAGAACGTGTTCTCCGAATCCAACGCCAGCCCCACCATCCACCAGGGCATCGAGCTCGGCCTCGACAGCCCGCTGTGGCAAGGTGGTGCAGCCGGTGATCTGGCCCTGCGCCAGGCGTATACCTTCAGCGATTTCCACTACCGCGACGACGACACCTACGGCGACAACCGCCTGCCCGGCCTGCCGCGTCATTACTACCAGGCCGAGCTGCGCTACAGCCACCCGAGCGGTTTCTACGCCGGGTTCAACACCCAGTACGCCTCGAAGGTTGCCGTGGATTACGCCAACTCTTACTACGCCGATGCCTACGCGATTTTCGGCGCGACCCTGGGTTACGCCTCGCCGAAAGACGACTGGCAGACCTGGCTGGACCTGCGCAACCTCACCGACAAGCGCTACGCCGCCACCGTCACGCCTGGCTACAACGACAACGGCGCAGACGTTGCCCGCTCCACCCCGGGCGATGGCTTCGGGGCGTTCGTCGGGGTGTCGTACAGCTTCAACTGACCCACCCGCCGCATGCGAACCACCATTTTTTGAACGCCCTCACAATAGTTTTGATGAGCTATAGGGCTTGTCGAGCTTATGTGGACAATGGTGTGTTGGACCTTTGCACAGCCCGGAAGGCATGTGCCACTACCCCACAAAGCAGATGGATACGAAAGATGAACGTGAAGGGCACCGTTGGATCGCAACTCCCGAGGGGTTCGTCGACCCGCTTGGGCATGCTGCTCGGCATCACCCTGTCCAGCCTGGCATTGGCTGCATGCGTTCCGCTCGCCGCACCCAACCAGGGCTACTATGCCGGGCAGGCGCAGCCTGCATCACCGCAAGCCATGATGTTGGAAATGCGTAGAGCTCATGACGAAATGTTCGCCCAGATAAAAACCTCGGGCAAAGCCATTCTAATCGTGCCAACTGCCAGCCTGGACGGTACCACCGACTTCCAGAACAACGACTCGATCGCCGAGTTTCTGCGACTTCGCTCGGGGGTCACCGAGTGGACCAATACCTCTCGCCCGTCGTCCAAGTTCTTCGTCGGTTACGACACCCGCAACGAGCCGGATGAGAACGATCCAAGCCGCTCCTATTTCCAGTTGGTTTTCGGGCGCACGCTCTACAAGATCTTCGTGGTCGAGCCGGGTCGCTATACGATCACCGGCGTCAGTTATGTGCTGCCGCGAACTGCCGCCTTCGAGGCACCGGGCGGGCGTAACATCAAGCCGTCGTCATTGGGTCATCTGATGCTCAAGGCGCAGAAGATCGATGAGTTCGAGCGCGGCCAGAAATGGGAAGACGCCAGCTACCGTACCGAGACGGTGGAAGAGGACTACTGCACCTCCGTGCGCGTGGTCAACAACGAGTGCATGAGCCGGGCGAAAACCTCCTACGACGTGAAACGACAAACGTCGGAGGCAGGCTGGGTGCCCAGCATCCAGCAACGAACCTTCGAAGCCCGAAATGTCACGGCAACCATCGACAGGGAATTCGCGAGTTTCGATATCGCCGCTGGTGAGGTCGTTGTTACCGATGGCCTGTTTGCCGAACCGCCTGCCGCTGCGCTCAGGAACAAGAGCTGCAAACAGGCGGATCAGGAGCGGATGCGCTGCGAGCTCGAGCAGGTCACCCTGGTTCAGTTGCTGGGTGAGGTCGAGGAAGTCAGGAACAGCCAGAACCCGGCCGACTATGGGCTGCCCAAGCTGGCGAACATACTCAGCGAGTTGACCTACCGGCAGATCAACATCAAAGCCCGCGAAACCCCTGGTAAATCGGTGTGGGGGCCGTCTTACACCTTGAAGGCGAAGTAACGTCACCTCCCCTGATCTGCCCCGCATGGGGCAGACCCTCTTGGCTCTACGTGCGATACGCCCGAGCACTCAAAATAGCAATAAATACTATTTAACAACTATCGCCAATTGCCTATCCTCTGGCCGCTTCCAACACCCATAGGGCTTATCGTGTCGATTGCCGTGCTGCAGGCCGGCACCCCGTGCTTCGCGATTCCGCCCGAGCCGACAGGCAAGGCATCGACCTTGGCTGGGCCTACAGCGATCTGCTGCTCAGCCTGAGCCGGCGCACCTGCTGCGTGTAATGGGCATCAAGCCTGAACAGGGTCGAATGGCACATGATGCGCTACTGCTCGACCTGTGCCGCGCCCGCGACTTGCTGCAATCATGAACGACCCGACCGAACAGGCAGCCACCTGGTTTCTGCGCCTGCGCGGCGATGCGCGACTGGCGGAGCAGGCGCAATTGCGCAACTGGCTGGCCGCTGACCCGGCGAACGCCGAGGAGTATCGGGCCTTCGAGGCGCTCTGGAACGACTTCGGCAGCCCCGTCAGATCGAAGCCATGGAGCGCCAGCGGCATGCGCAGCCCCGCTACCTACGCCCTGATGCTGATGTTCGCCGTCGGCTGCGGGCTGGCTCGGTTATCGGCATACCTCTCAGCAGCTCGCGTTGCACACGCCGATTGGCGAGTATCCTACGCAATAGCAGCGAGCTGTAGCTGAACGCCGCCACCCGGACCAACGTCCGTTATGGCTGGCGCCAGCGCCGCCTCGACCTGCGGCAGGGCGAGGCGCTGTTCGACGTCGTACGCAACCCTTTGCGCCCCTTCTTGATCGATAGCGGCATGGCGCAGATTACCGTGCGCGGCATCCGCTTCGTGGTCAACCGCCTGCCGGATCGGCTGCGGGTCAGCGTCGATCATGGCCGGCTCGAAGTAACCAGCACTCGCCACCCGAACGAAACATGGCAGGTGGGGGCTGGTCGTGGAAGTCGATGGTAGTGGACTGCGCAAGGGCGACCTGCCGGCCGACAATACCCTGGCCTTCACCTGCGGCAACCTGGTGTTCGAAGACGCGGATCTCGGCTAGATCACCGCCAGCCTGTCGCGCTATCGCGAACGGCCGCTGCAAGCCCACGCCGGTTGCCCGAGCCCACGGATCAGTGCCGTACTGCAACTGAGCGACATGGAGGACTTCATCCGCGCCCTCCCGACCATCGCCCCGGTACGCGCGAACGAAGGCAGCCAAAGCACCGAGCTGAGCGCGCGTTAGAGATGTGCTTTGTTTCGCCACGGCCACGCCGATAACGGCATGCGGCTTCGAGGTAGAGCTAAGCAGTGAGCTGATGCCGAACTGGCAAGTGAGTGCCAGCTTCTCGCGCAACTTGGTGCAGGACAGTAGTGGTAGCGCTCTCAACACCAACGTTGCGCAAAACACCGCCAAGCTGTTTACCAGTTATCTGATCGAAACCTTGGCAATGGCCTGACCTTCGGCGGCGGTGTGAACTGGCAGAGCGCGGCCTACACCGACAATCTCGGCCCAAACCGCGTGCGCTTTACCCAGGGCAGCTACGCCGTCGTCGGCCTGATGGCCTGCTACCCCATCACCGAGCAACTCAGCACGATGCTCAACCTCAACAACCTGCTCGACAAGAAGTACTACACCAGCCCGACGTGGGAATGTGCCGGGCTGGTTATCGTGATGCGGGGTCGTTATCTACGGTGCTCCTTAGAAGTCCAGAGTGGCCGAAACCTTCAGGGTGCGTGGTTCACCCTGGGTCAGGTAGCCACCGTTGGTGGAAGCCCAATAGGCCTTGTCAGCGACGTTTTCCAGGCCCGCACGCAGGGTCAAGTTGCGCTCTTCGTCGAGTTTCATCCCATAACGGGCGCCCAGATCTACCCTCGTCCAGGCGGGGATGCTCAGGTCGTTGGCCGAGTCTATGTACTGGCCGCCAGTACGCAACAGCAGACTGTTGAGGCTCAGCCCAGGCACACCTGGCACATCCCAGTCGGCACCAACATTGAACTGGAACTGCGGCACGCCAACAGCGCGGTTGCCATCATTGGTACCACCTGCGGTGCCTCGCAACTCGGTGTCCATCCAGGTCGCCCCAGCCAGTACACGCACCCCGGAAACCGGCTCACCGAACAGGTTCAACTCGACGCCACGGTTGCGCTGTTCAGCATCCACGCTGAACGTACCGCCCTGAGTAATCCCCTGTGGTTGTTCGATCCGATAGACACCCAGGCTACCACCGAAGGTGCCCCAATCCAGCTTGACGCCCGCCTCGATCTGCTTGGAACGATATGGCGCGAATGTCTGCCCGGCGTTGTTGACCGCCGCGGTAGGCGCAGTCGGCCCCTGCTGCAGAGACTCGATGCGGTTGGCGTAAAGCGACACCACATCCGTGGCTTTGAATACCACGCCGTAAGCTGGCGTGGTGATGCTCTTGTCGTAAGGCGTACCGCGCGCTCCGGTGCTTGCGCTCCATGAGTCAGAGGTCAGGCTCTGCCGACGTAAGCCCAGCGTCAGCAGCAGGCGGTCGTCCATGAAGCCCAGCGTGTCGGAAACGGCGGCACTGCGGGTAGTGAGTTTGGCCGTCTTGCGTGGATCATGGATATCGCCACTGACACTGGGTATCGGCTCGGGGCTTGGGAAGGGATCGTAGAGGTTGCCCGGCAAGCGATTGGCTGCGGTGGTCGACTCGAAGGCATTGCGCTTTTCCTGCCACAAACCGTTCACCGCGAAATTCAGTTGATGACTGATCGCACCGGTCTGCACACGACCACGCAAGCCACCGACCGAACTGAGGGTTTCCTGGTCGAGCGGCGAATAGAGACGACCGACCCGACCATCGCCATTCGACGAGGCGAGAAACAGCGAGGAATACACACCATTCTCGCGGGTGTACTTTCCGCCGCCGGCCAGGTAGGCCGTCCAATTATCACTGAGGTCGTACTCGGCGTTGAACATGCCGTAGGTATCTTCCAACTGCGACCAACTCCAAGGCTGCGCGTAGTTGGCGTCCGAGTCCGGCGCCTTGGGGAGCTTGCCGCCCAGCCCAGTGGTTGACGCAGCCAGGTTGATGACCGCTCGGCCTTCATTGATCCGCTGCTTCTGGTAGCCGAAATCGGTCGAGACGCGCAGCCTGTCACTGCGGTAATCCAGGCCGACAGCCGCCAGGCTGAAATGTGAATGCTCACCGTCCACCGCCGCTTCGCCATCACGCTTGGCCAGGTTGACGCGTACCCCGAAGCGATTGTCCTCGCCGAAACGCCGGCCCAGGTCGATATGCCCGCCAACACGCGAATCACTGGCGTAATCGAGGGTAATGCTGCGATTGGGCGTATCCTCGGCGCGCTTGGAAATCACGTTGATCGTGCCGCCAACGCCACTACCGCCAGGTGCCACACCATTGAGAAAGGCGTTGGCGCCCTTGAACACCTCGACCCGCTCCACGGCCTCGGTGGAAATGATCTGCCGCGGCAGGATGCCATACAGGCCGTTGAAGGCGATCTCGTCGCTGTACAGCTGAAAGCCACGCACCACGAACACCTGGGAAAAGTTACCGAAGCCGTTGGACTGGCGGATCGCCGGATCACTGGCCAACACTTCACCAAGGCTGCGCGCCTGACGATTCTCGATCAGTTCGCCGGTGTAACTGGCCGCACTGAACGGCACGTCCTGCATGTCCTGATTGCCCAGCATACCGATGCGCGCCCCTCGGGCGACCTGGCCACCGGCGTATGCCACCGGCAGGTCGAGGCGGCCGTCGGCCTGGCCACTGACCGTGGTGGCACCGAGCTGCAGCGAATCATCGCCTTGGCCAAGCGGCACCAGGCTCACGGTGCCCTGAGGGTCGATCTGGTAGCTGAGGCCACTGCCCTGCAGCAACCGCTGCAGACCTTCGGCCAGCGAATAGTCGCCCTTCAGCGCTGGCGCCTGATGGTCACCCCGGGTCAGGCTGGCATCGTAGAGCAGGCGCACATTGGCCTGTTCGGCGAAATCGGTGAGGGCCGCATCGAGACGTTGGGCAGGGAGATCGAACTCCAGCGCCGACGCGCTCGTGGCCGCGAACAACAGGTGAGCGGCGGCCAGTGCCGGGAGAAGAGGAGAACGCGTGGGGCGCATGCTGGGTTTCCTGTGTTCTGCCAAAGATCATGCGAAAAAGTCGCATTTGCAGAAGCGGAAGACGAAAGACCAGCGCGTTTCTGAACCAGCAGCGAGATTATTTTTCAGCCAGGGCTGCCCGGCATCGGCGAGGCGGGCAGAACCCCTCGCGGCAGCACCCGCGATGCCGGGTGCAAGGCCCGTTTGCCCACCGGGTCAGGGACGGCTGACCAGCAGCAACCCGGGCAATCGCACCAGGCGTACCGGCAGGTTGCTTTCGATAGCACGCAACACCGCCTGCGGATCGTCGTGGGCGAACACCCCCGTGACCTTCAAGTCACGCACACTCGAGTCGAGAAAGATCACCCGCTGGCTCTGGCTGCGTTCGAGCTCGGCGAACACCTCGCTCAGCGGCTGTGCGCGAAACACCAGTTTGCCGCGCTGCCAGGCCAGTTGCTGACGGGCATCGAGAGGTTGTACCTGTTGCAGGCGGTCAGCGCTCCAGCGTACCTGCTGGTTGGCGCCCACCGGCAACGGCTGGCCGTGGGCATCGCTGGCCTGCACCTGCCCTTCGGTGACCGCCAGAACCACTTGCCGACCGTCGTAGTCGACATCGAAACGGGTACCGGTCACGCGGATACGCGCCGGCCCAGCCTCCACGAAGAACGGCCGGCCGGCATCCTTGGCGACCTGGAAATCCGCTTCGCCCCGATACAGGCGAATGCTCCGACGTCCTTCGTCGAGGCGCCAGTCCAGCGCGGTGGCTCCATTGAGCGTCAGCACCGAACCGTCCTCCAGTTCGACGATGCGCACTTCGCCCGGGGCGGTGGCCAGGTCGGCGTACCAGCCCAGCCATGCGCCCTGGGGCAGCCACAGCGCCACCAGCAGCATGGCGGCGCTGGCCAGCGGTACCGCCCAACGCAGCCGCCGGCCACGGCGCAATGGCCGGATCGCAGCCGCCGGGGGGACGGTGGCGCTCGCGGCAGGCTGCTCGCCGAGCTGCCCCAACAGCGCCCATAACCTGTCCACTTCGACGGCGGCTCGCTGGTGATCCGGCGACGCGCAGCGCCAGGCGTTGGCGGCGGCACGATCGGCAGCACTGGCGCGCCCGGAATGCAGCAGTACCTGCCATTCCCGGGCCTGGGCGAGGAGCGAAGAATCGGTGGTCACGACATCAAGTCCATTTTCTGCTGACACTGTTCCAGCGCCTTGAGGATATAGCGCCCGGCCATGCTTTCGGAAACACCGAGGCGCTGCCCGATCTCCTTTTGGGTCAGCCCGTCGAGGCGGTTCCACAACAGGGCCTGACGCAAATGAGGGGGCAGATCCTGAAGAATATCCTGCAAACGGGCAAGCTGTTGACCATCACCGACTATCTGTTCTGGCCCCGGCTGGGCAGACTCCAGTTCCACCGACACGCTCTCCTGCACGGGCCGCGCCTGTTGCTGACGGCGATGGTCGATGATCAGGTTGCGGGCAATGCGATAAAGGAAGGCGCGCAGATTCTCCACCTCACCCGCGCCACGGCGCTGGAAGCGCAGCCAGGTTTCCTGACGCAAGTCCGCCGCCAGTTCGTCGCACTTCACCTGGCGGGTGAAGAAGCGCAGCAACTCGCCTGCATGGCGCTGGAACTGGCCATCCTGGGCATCGGAGTCATTGGGCGGACGCACTCGCGGATCTCATGCAGGGAAAGGGTTGCGAACATATATCCGCTGATAACTATTTTCAATAAAAGGCGACCAGCGTCTCGCTGCAGGTCCGGATACAGGGCGCAGCGGCGCCAGGAGGCATGTGCGCGGCACTGTCACTATACTGCGCAGCCGTAATGGAGCCCCGTATGTTTCGTGATGCCTGGCGCCATGCGCCGACCCACCGCAAGGTATGGGCGCTGGCCGCGCCAATGACCCTTTCCAACCTGTCCGTGCCGCTGGTGGCGCTGGTCGATACCGCCGTGGTCGGCCACCTGCCCCACGCCCACCAGCTGGCCGCCGTGGCGGTGGGCAGCAGCCTGTATGTGCTGATCGTCGGCCTGCTCAGTTTTCTGCGCATGGGCACCACGGGCTTCAGCGCCCAGGCCTGCGGCCGGGGCGATGGCGGCGCGTTGCGCCAGGTACTGGTGCAAGGGTTGCTGCTGGCGGCACTGCTGGCGCTGACGCTCGGTGCTCTGGCGGTGCCCTTCAGCGGTCTGGCCCTTGGCCTGATGGCGCCATCGGCCGAGCTGGATGCGCTGACCCGGGCCTTCCTGCATACCCGTCTGCTCGGCCTGCCGGCCGCACTGGCCAACTATGCGCTGATCGGCTGGCTGCTGGGCGCACAGAACGCCCGTGCGCCCCTGGCGATGCTGCTGGTCACCAACCTGCTGAATATCCTGCTGTCACTGTGGTTCGTGCTGGTTCTCGACTGGGAAGTCGTCGGCGCTGCCCGCGCCGCGGTACTGGCCGAATGGGGCGGCCTGCTGGTGGGCCTGGCGCTGACCCGCGGCGCCCTGCGCCGCCACCCTGGCAACACGCAGTGGGCGGCGATGGCCAAGTGGCGGAGCTGGAGCGCACTGCTGGGCGTCAACCGGGATATTTTTCTGCGCTCCCTGGCACTGCAGGGAGTGTTCCTGCTGGTCACCATCCAGGGGGCACGCCTGGGCGACGCCACGGTGGCAGCCAATGCGCTCCTGCTCAATGGGCTGCTGGTGACTGCCTACGCGCTGGATGGCCTGGCCCACGCGGTGGAAGCGCTATGCGGCCATGCCATCGGCGCCCGTGACCGCCTGGCACTCAGGCGCAGCCTGATCGTCGCCGGCCTCTGGTCGCTGCTGGCCAGCCTCCTCTTCGCGCTGTGCTTCGGTGTCGGTGGCCAGCTGTTCGTCACCCTGCAGACGGACATTCCCGTGGTACGCGAAACCGCACAGCGCTACCTGCCCTACCTCGCCTTGTTGCCGCTGTTCGCGGTGGCCAGCTACCTGCTCGACGGGCTGTTCATCGGCGCCACCCGCGCCCGGGAGATGCGCAACGCCATGCTCGTGGCCCTGGCCCTCGGCCTGCCGATCGCCCTCGCACTGCAGGGCTTCGGCAACCATGGTCTGTGGATGGCGTTCCTGGCCTTCATGGCCCTGCGCGGCATGACCCTCGCGGCCATGGCCTGGCAACTGGCACGCCGCAACCAGTGGCTCGCGGCGCCGGGCGACGCGTGATGCCAGGCTGATCGGCTGCATGGCGTCATGTCGGCGTTGCAGACGGTACTGATGGCGCGCGGCTACGGGCTGCCTGAAGCCTGAGCCGCGATAGCCGAACGCAGGCCTTCAAGGCACCAGCGGCAATTCGCGCTTGTGCTGGGTCTTGTCATAGGTCTGCACGATGGCCTGGTAGGCCGATTCACTGACAGGCTTGCCCTGCAGGAAGGCATCGATGTCCTCGTAGCTGACGCCGTGCACCTGCTCATCCGGAATGCCGGGGCGCTCGTCTTCCAGGTCTGCGGTCGGCACCTTCGAGAATACCGCCGCAGGGGCGCCGAGGCGTTCGGCGATCTGCCGCACCTGGCCCTTGACCAGGCCGCTCAACGGCGCCAGGTCGCAGGCGCCATCGCCGAACTTGGTGAAAAAGCCCATCACCGCCTCCGCCGCGTGATCGGTGCCGATCACCAGGCCGTTGCGGGCGTTGGCCACGGTGTACTGGGCCAGCATGCGCATGCGCGCCTTGGTATTGCCGAGCACGAAGTCGCGGCGCGCCGAAGTCAGCCCGCCCAACTCGGCGACCTGCCCGGCCAGCCCGGCCACTGCCGGGGCAATGTCGAGGGTCAGCACCTCGTCTGCGGCGATGAAGGCCAGCGCGGCCTGGGCATCGGCCTCGTCGTGCTGGACGTTGTGCGGCAGGCGGATGGCGACGAAACGGTAGCCCTGGTCCTGCTTCTCGCTGCGCAGTTGCTCGACGGTGAGCTGCGCCAGGCGCCCGGCGGTGGAAGAGTCCACGCCGCCACTGATGCCCAGCACCAGCACCTTGGTTTGCGAAGCGGCCAGGGTGGCCTTGATGAAGGCGATGCGCCGGGCGACTTCGGCATCCACATCGGCCGACGAAGCGAACGGGGCGATGACGCCCAGGGCGATGGCGATTTCGGCTTGTCGATTGCTCATGGTGTCTCTCCCTTGGTCAGTTGGATTCGAGGCGGAAAACATGTTTCAAGTAAGTCACGAAGTTCGGGTCGCGGCACTGGGTCTTGCCGGGTGTGTCGGAGATCTTCGCCACCGGCTGGCCGTTGCAGTCGATCATCTTGATGACGATATTCATCGGCTCGACACCGGGGATGTCGCAGGTCAGGTTGGTGCCGATGCCGAAGCTGACATGGATGCGATCATGCAGCGCGCGATACAGTTCCAGGGCCTTGGGCATGGTCAGGCCGTCGGAGAAGATCAGCGTCTTGCTCTGTGGGTCGATGCCCAGTTGCTCATAGTGCGCGATGGCCTTCTCGGCCCACTGCAAAGGGTCGCCGGAATCGTGACGCAGACCGTCGAACAGCTTGGCGAAGTACAGATCGAAATCCTCGAGGAAGCTCGACATGCCGATGGTGTCGGTCAGGGCGATGCCGAGCAGGCCGCGGTATTCCTTGACCCAGCATTCCAGCGCGGCCTTCTGGCTGTCGATCAGCCGCGGGCCCAGTTGCTGGTGCGCCATGAACCATTCGTGGGCCATGGTACCGATCGGCTTGAGGTCGAATTCCCGGGCCAGGTGCACGTTGCTGGTCCCCACGAAACGGCCGGGAAAATCACGCTTGAGGATGTGCACCACCTCCTCCTGCACCCGGTAGGAAAAGCGCCGGCGCGTGCCGAAATCAGCCAGTTGGAAATCGGCCAGTTCATCGACCGAGGCCTCCCCCTTGAGCCAGTCGAGCTTCTCGTAGAGCCGTTCGCGCACCTGCTCGATCACTACCTCGCGGTAACGGTAGCGGTTGCGGACTTCCGAGACGATGGCCAGCAGCGGGATCTCGTAGAGGATCACGTGCAGCCAGGGCCCGCGTACCCTGATCGCCAACTGGCCGGCGGCGTCGGTACCGACGTGCACGTAACGCATGTTGAAGCGGAACAGGCTGAGAAAGCGGATGAAATCGGCCTTGATGAAGGGGATCCTCTCCAGATAGGCCAGTTGATCCGGGGTGATCGAGGTGTTGACCAGTTGCTCGATCTGATAGCGGATCTCCGCCAGGTAAGGCGTCAGATCCTCGTTGCTGCGGCAACGGAACTCCCACTCCACTTCGGCGTTGGGATAGTTGTGCAGCACCGCCTGCATCATGGTCAGCTTGTAGAAGTCGGTATCCAGCAGATTCTGGATGATGCTGGGGGCGAATACGCTCTCACTCATGGTCATTCTCCTCGAGGCGGGCCAACTCGTTGTCGAGCGCTCCGCTGTCGGCGCAGATGATGATGCCCTGCGCGCGCATCCGGTCGATGGCTTGCGTTGCGCCGGCTTCGGAAATGGCCCGGCAGGCCGGAAGATACAGCAACACCTGGAAGCCGGCGCCGCGCAATTGCAATGCGGTGTTCTGTACGCAGAAGTCCAGGGCCAGGCCGCCGACCACCACCGCCTGCACCCCGGCGACCTTCAGGTATTCGATGACGCCCGTACTGCGCCTGCCGGCCAGGTCGTGGAAGCAGGCGCCGTAGGGGTGCAGATCGGGCTCGACGCCCTTCCAGACGAAGAAGTCGTAGTCGATCGGTGCTGGCAGCTCGTCCAGCAGCTCGAAGCCAGGCGTACCCGGTACGCAGTGGCTGACCCAGGTCAGGTCGGCGTTGGCATGACTCAGCGGCTGGAGCATCTGCGCATGGTTTTCCACCACCCAGATGGCATTGGGCGCATGGGCGTCCTTGCTGCCCAGGCGCAGGGTGCCACGACGCGCCATGTCGTTGAGCGGCGCGGCGATCTCATGGCCGCCAGCCACTGGCAGTTCATCCGGGCACAGGCTGGTGAAGCCCTTCTGCGCATCGACATCGAACGTGGCGATCTTCATCTGACACCTCCTGCTGGTGGAGCCGCATCGCTGCGGGGTGGACACATATTCCACCAGGTGTATTATATATGTCAACACCCGCTCACGAGGAGATTGACGATGCTGCCGTCATCACTGCAGACCTTCGCCGCCGCCAGTGCCCTGCCAACGCCGCAACGTTTCGCCATGGCCCTATATGGTGGCGCCTTCGACCCTCCTCACGCCGGCCATGCCAGCGTCATCCAGCGCGCGCTGGAAGTAGCGGACCGGGTCATGGTGGTGCCCAGCTACCGGCACGCCGACGCCAAGCGCATGGCGGACTTCGAGCTGCGCTGCGCCTGGATCGAACGCCTGGCGGCACGCTTCGGCGAACGCGTGGTGTGCTCAGCCGTGGAGCGTCAGCTGGGTGCTGACGGCAAGGTGATCTACAGCTACGACCTGATGAGCCACATCGCCCAGCAGCATCAGTTGCCAGCGCATCGCCTGGCGCTGGTGATCGGTGAGGACAACCTCACTCGCCTGACCACCTTTTACCGGGCAGCGCAACTGCGCGAGCGATTCGGCCTGCTGGTGGCGAACGAGGAGATGGCCGTGCACAGCAGCTCGATTCGCGCGATGATCGCTGCCGGGCAAAGGATCCCGGATGCATGGCAACTGCCGGAGATCCAGTCCGACATGACGATTTACAGGAGGGCCATGTGAGTTCCGTAGAAGTACTGGCGAGTGTCGACCTGATCGCCCTGCGCATGGATGCCGAGAGCCGGCAGCTACACCTTTTGCTGCACCGCCGCGAGCGGGAGCCCTTCATCGGGCAATGGGCGCTGCCTGGAGTGATCGTCAATGGCAGCACCCGCGACGCCAACCTGGAAGCGGCGGCCCATCGCGTGCTGCGCGACAAGGCCCAGGTCGCGCCACGGCACCTGGAACAGGTTGGCACCGAAGGCAGCGCCAACCGTGATCCGCGGGGCTGGTCGATGAGCACCTACTACCTGGCATTGCTGCCCCCGGACACTGAAACGGCCGATGACGGCCTGCGTTTCGTGCCGCTGGAACAGGTGCTCGACGGGAATATCGCCCTGCCCTTCGACCATGGGGATCTGCTGCGCCTCAGCCTGGAACGCCTGGCGGGCAAATCGGTGTACACCAGCCTGCCCCTGTACCTGGCCCCGCCACGCTTCACCGTGCTCGATGCCCTGCATGCAGCCCAGGCCTGCCTGGGCACGACGATCAACAACACCTCGCTGCGCAAACGCCTGGAGCGGATGAAGGAAGCCGGCTGGATTCGCGACACCGGGGACAAGAATTTCCCGAAGATGGGCCGCCCTCAGCAGCTGTGGGAGCTGACCGAACAGGCCGTGGGCGTATTCGTATTCGACCGCAGTCTGCTGGCGGATCGCGCCGCTATTTGATATTGCGGCTCGGAGCGGCTGCGATGCTGCTGATATGAAGGGCAGCGGAGCGGCGCAAGCGGCCGTAGATACCGTCTTGCCCGTTACCTTGCAAGCGCCAATTCGGCATCAAAAGGCATTCCCGATTTCAGCACGCCGTAGGCGATACACAGCAACTTGCGCATCGCCGCGCAGACGATCTGTTTGCCGGTTTTGCCTTTGGCTCTCATGCGCTCGGCCATTGCCCGTATCGCCGCGTTATGCGTTATGGACACCAAGCCGGGCATATACAGCCCTGCGCGTAAGATGGCCGAGCCGGTGCGAGATATCCGTGTTTGGCCTTTGAATTTCCCGGACTCCTGTAGCCTGGGATTGAGCCCCGCATAGGCCGTCACAGCACGGCTGCTGTCAAACCTGTGCAGATCGCCCAGTTCG